>NZ_JHXQ01000004.1 GCF_000621665.1 Allorhizobium undicola ORS 992 = ATCC 700741 | reverse complement strand
GAGCGGACATCGATCATCGTCACGACAAACCTGGCCTTCGGCGAGTGGCCAGCCGTATTCGGCGATGCCAAAATGACCGCCGCTCTGCTCGACAGGCTCACCCACCATTGCGAGATCGTGGAAACCGGGAACGAATCCTGGCGCTTTAAAAACCGCTCTCAAAGCTAAAGCCGAAAAGACAAACAACCCGCGCCCGCAGGCCCCTGCGCTAAATGGAGAGCTCCGGGCCTACGCGCGCTGACCCGATGCAACCAGAGGCAGGGGTCCCTTTTGGGAGCCGATAAGGGGTCCCGTTACAACGCCGATTGACATTCAGTGCCGCCATTCGATGGCTCCAGCGATACCCCAGTGTGTACCCCGCGCGATACCCGCATGTTTTCTGCTCCCGGTAAGGCCGCAGGCAACCGGAGACTTTATGTGAAAATCCAAGGATTTGCGGGGCAAGCGGCGGGGAGTGAAACCCAAATGGCGGAGAGGGTGGGATTCGAACCCACGATACGGTTGCCCGTATGCCGCATTTCGAGTGCGGTGCTTTCGACCACTCAGCCACCTCTCCGGGTAATCTGGTCGGCACCCTGTCGGTGCGGGGGGCTTCATAGCCATCATTCGGGCGGCTGGCAAGAGATAAATATCGAAAATTCCGGGCTTTTGCCTTGACAGCGTCGGAGGTGTCGCGTATCCGCAGCGTGACTTTAGATGTGGATAACTGCGTCTAACCGTTCTTCACCCAGGGGTGGAGTTTCGCTGGTGGGTTCGCCTGCCATTCCGACTGGCAAAAAGACGGCCTCTTGCTTCTGTGAGAAGAGCCGGAACGAACATGAAAGGTTAAAAAATGTTCGCAGTCATCAAGACCGGCGGTAAGCAGTACCGCGTAAGTGCCAACGACGTGCTGACCATCGAAAAGCTGGAAGCCGAAGCTGGTGCAACCATCGAATTCACCGAGGTTCTCGTTGTTGGCGAAGGCGCTGATGCCAAGTTTGGCGCTCCTTTCGTTGCCGGTGCAACCGTGAAGGCTGAAGTTGTCGAGCAGACCCGCGGCAAGAAGGTTATCGCCTTCAAGAAGCGTCGTCGCCAGAACTCCAAGCGTTCGCGCGGTCATCGTCAGCATCACACCGTCGTACGCATCACCGACATCGTCGCTGCGTAATCCGGTCAACGAGAACAAGGTTTAAAGGAGAACTCCAATGGCACACAAAAAAGCTGGCGGTTCCTCGCGTAACGGTCGCGATTCTGAATCCAAGCGCCTTGGCGTGAAGAAGTTTGGCGGCGAAGTCGTCATTCCGGGCAACATCATCGTTCGTCAGCGCGGCACGCAGTGGCATCCGGGCGCAAATGTCGGCATGGGCAAGGACCATACCCTCTTTGCACTTTCCGCCGGCAATGTGACGTACCGTACGAAGTCCAACGGCCGCGTATTCGTGTCCGTTATGCCGAAAACGGCGGAAGCCGCGGAATAAGCCGGTAGCGCGTTAAATCAGCCGGCGTCTCATCGACCCGGCTGACCGTAGCAGGTTCAGCAAAGCAAAAAGGGAAGATGGGACGTCACCCACCTTCCCTTTTTCTTTGACCTCTTTTCAACCTGAAGGAGACTGAACCATGCAAAGCATAATGTTGAGGGATGACCAATCACGGTCGCCCGACGATCGGTTGAGGCCGGATCGGTTAAGGTCGAGTTGCCCTGTTCTCTTGTCGCAGCGGCTCGTTTTGCGCGCGCCGCACGTAGAAGACATTGACGCCCTTGCCCATCTTGCCAACAACGCCGCCATTGCCTCCATGGTGTCGCGTATGCCGCACCCGTATACGGCGACGGACGCCGCAGATTTCGTGCGACGTTCCAATCTCGGCGAGATTGGCAAGTGCGTCTATGCCATCACGAAAGCCGAGAATGGCGAATTTCTGGGTTGCTGCGCGCTCGAACCGCATGTGAATGATGCCGAAACGCTGGAGCTTGGCTATTGGCTGGGCGAACCCTATTGGAACAACGGCTATGCCACGGAAGCAGCCCATGCGTTGATCGACATGGCTTTCCGCACTCGGGAAGATATAAGCTTTCTCGATGCCCGTTGCCGTGTGACCAATGTTGCTGCAAGGCGCGTTATTCAGAAGAGCGGCTTTCAGTTTCAGGGCAGCGGAATGGTCGCGCATCTGGCGGGCCGGGGCATGATGCCGGTGGAGTGGTATCGGCTTGACCGCAAGACCTGGATGTCGCTCAAGAGCTGGGGGGAAATGCGATGAACGCCCTTCTCGAACGGCCGCGCGCGATTGCCGCTCCCGGCCCCTGCCCGATCATCGAAACCAGAAGGCTGGTGCTTCGCCCGCACCGCATGACGGATGCCGATGCCATGGCGGCCTCACTGAATGACTGGCAGGTGACGCGGATGTTAAGCCGCGTTCCCATGCCTTACCATCCGGAGGATGCGCGGGATTGGCTGCGGCGGACCTGCTCCGGCAGGCTTGCGGATTGGCATCTGGCCATCACCGAGGGCGATGATCTGCATATCGGTTCGGTCAGTCTGGAGCTTCGTCACGGTCAGTGGCATCTCGGTTACTGGCTGAACCGGTTTTATTGGGGGCAGGGCCTGATGACAGAGGCAGTGGGTGCGGCTCTCGACCGGTTCCTGCGCCGTATGCCGGATGGCGAGGTGCATTCAGGCGCCTTTGCCGATAATGCTGCATCGCTGCGGCTCCAGGAGAGGCTGGGTTTTGAACTGCTCGATTGCCGCGATGTTTTCAGCCTTGCCCGCAATGCCATGGTTCCGCTGATTGATAGCCGGCTACAGGCGCAGGATTTCCGGCGTCCCAAGGGTGCATGACCGGCTGGATGCGTGCTTCACGGTGCGCATCCAGGGTTTTCCCTCAGGGCGAAAGCGAGCTGTCTTCACAGGTTTCAGACTTTGCCGAATGAAGGACCGCCCTACCCGAACTCAACCCAGACCGGCAGGTGGTCCGAGCCCTGTGCATCATAGTCGATCCAGCCATCCTTGAGACGATGAACCAGAGAGCCGCTGACAAAACAATAATCCAGCAACATGCGCTGTTGCGGTCGCGACACGTTGATCCAGCTATGGCTGTCGGGCGTGATGCGGCCAATATGCGCCAACGCATCGGTGGGCACATCGGCACGCACGGTCCGTCCGTAATAGCGGTCCAGCGTTCCGGCCATCTGGCAATATTCAGGCGATTCCGGCTCCATGTTGAAGTCGCCCATCAGCAGAAAGTCTTCCGTCAAGGGTGGTCGGGGCAGATGAAACTGATCACCGCCGCTCATGGCGCCGCCCTCGCGACTGAAACCGATGGCGCGTGCGATCAGCGCGTGGATCTGGGCGATGCGTTCATCCGGCGAAACGTGATCGAGGTGAACCGAATAGACGCGCAACGGGCCGCCGGGCGCGTCAATCAACGCTTCTGTCGCGCCGCGCTGCATGTTCAGCTTTTCGAAAGTGCGCGTGCGCGGCAAAAGCAACAGACGATTGCTGAGAATAGGCCAGCGCGACAGCACCATGTTGCCAAACTGGCATCGCCGGTCGATGCGGCGTCCGCCAATCAGTTCGGACGACCCGTGAAGGTCGCAGGCAGGTCCGTAGACCCAATGGTAATCCGGGAAATAACCGGCAAAAATCTCCGGCAGATCGGCACCATTGTTAAGGGGCCATCCGCGCGTCACCTCCTGAAGGGCGATGATGTCGGCGCCAGTCAGGCTTCTGGCGATACGTTCGGGGTCATAATTGCCGTCCAGACCGAAGCCATATTGAATGTTGTAAGATACGAAGCGCACGATACTCTTTGACCTCAGCGTCGAGCGGCGATAACGATGGCCGCAATCCCGAAATATCCTGACACAGGAAGCACGACAGTCCCATGAAATTTCTCGATGAAGCAAAAGTCTATATCCGCTCCGGCGATGGTGGCGCGGGGGCCGTCTCCTTCCGGCGTGAGAAGTTCATCGAGTTCGGCGGTCCGGACGGCGGTGATGGCGGCCGTGGTGGCGATGTCTGGGTGGAGGCGGTCAATGGCCTGAACACGCTTATCGACTTTCGCTTCCAGCAGCACTTCAAGGCAAAGACCGGGATGCACGGCTCCGGCCGCAACCGCACCGGCGCAAATGGCGATGACGTAACGCTGCGGGTGCCTGTGGGAACGCAGATTTTCGAAGACGATAACGAGACGTTGATCATCGACTTGACGGAGGAGGGCCAGCGCTTCCGCATTGCCAAGGGCGGCAATGGCGGTTTCGGCAACGCCCACTTCAAAACCTCCACCAATCAGGCGCCCAATTGGGCCAATCCCGGCCTCGAGGGCGAGGAAAAGACCGTATGGCTGCGGTTGAAGCTGATTGCCGATGCCGGGCTGGTGGGGCTGCCCAATGCGGGCAAATCCACCTTCCTTGCTGCCGTCAGCCGTGCGCGGCCGAAGATTGCCAATTACCCCTTCACCACGCTGCATCCCAATCTGGGGGTGGCGACGGTGGATGATCGGGAATTCATCCTCGCCGATATTCCGGGCTTGATTGAAGGCGCACATGAAGGTGTGGGCATTGGCGACAGGTTCCTGGGCCATGTGGAGCGTACCCGCGTGCTGTTGCATCTGGTTTCTGCCCAGGAAGAAGATGTCGCCAAGGCCTATACGACGGTGAAATATGAACTGGAAGCCTATGATGGCGGGCTTGAGGATAAGCCGGTTATCGTGGCGCTCTCGCAGATCGATGTGTTGAACGACGATGAGGTCAAGGAGAAGGCCAAGGCGCTGAAAAAGGCCAGCGGCAAGACGCCCTTCCTGATTTCCGCCATTTCCGGCAAGGGTATGCGGGAGGTGCTGCGGGCGCTGCGCGACGTGATTGTCGATGCCGATGACGGCGAGGAAGGCACGCTTGCCGAAAGGCCGAAGAAAAACCGCAAGAAGGCGGATGTCAGCTTCGAAGACGAGGATCAGGAGGGCGAGGAATGACCCGCCCGCTTGCCTCGCTTGGCAATTATCGCCGTATCGTCATCAAGATCGGGTCTGCCTTGCTGGTAGATCGCGGCGCTGGCCTGAAGACCGAGTGGCTTGAGGCGATTTGCGACGATATTGCGGCCCTTCGCGCCCGTGGCGTCGAGGTCCTTGTCGTCTCGTCCGGGGCGATTGCGCTTGGCCGCACCGTGCTTGGCCTGCCAGCCGGGGCGCTGAAGCTTGAAGAAAGCCAGGCTGCTGCCGCCGTGGGCCAGATTGCGCTGGCGCGGCACTGGTCGGAAAGCCTGTCGCGCTCCAGTATCGTGGCGGGTCAGATTCTGTTGACGCTGGGCGATACGGAAGAGCGCCGCCGTTACCTCAATGCCCGCGCCACCATCAGCCAGCTCCTGAAGCTGGGTGCCGTGCCGATCATCAACGAGAATGATACGGTGGCCACCACGGAAATCCGGTATGGCGACAATGACCGGCTGGCCGCGCGGGTGGCGACGATGACGGGTGCCGATCTTCTCATTCTGCTTTCCGACATAGATGGGCTTTATACCGCGCCGCCGCATCTGGATCCGGCGGCTGAATTCCTGCCGGTGATTGCCGAAATCACCCCGGAGATCGAGGCCATGGCCGGTGGGGCGGCATCGGAATTGTCGCGCGGGGGAATGCGCACCAAGATCGATGCCGGCAAGATTGCCACCAGCGCCGGCTGCGCGATGATCATTACCTCCGGCAAGCCGTTGAACCCGTTGAAGGGGATAGACGATGGGGCGCGTCATTCGTGGTTTGCGCCGTCGGCGACGCCGGTGACGGCGCGCAAGACCTGGATTGCCGGACAATTGCAGCCTGCCGGGATCCTCACCGTGGATGCCGGGGCGGAAACGGCGCTGAGGGCCGGGAAAAGCCTGCTGCCCGCTGGCGTACGCGACGTGTCCGGGCAATTTTTGCGCGGCGACACCATTTCCGTGGTCGGCCTTGAGGGCAGGGAGATTGCCCGTGGACTTGCCGGTTACGATGCCGATGAGGCCCGGCGAATCGCCGGGCATAAATCGCGTGAAATCGAAGCGTTGCTGGGCTATGCCGGACGCTCCGCCATGATACACCGGGATGATCTGGTGATGACCGAGACCGCCGCAAAGCGCGGTGATGCGAAGACGAAAAAGGATGAAGCCCATGCTTGACGTGGTTGCCAAGGCAGAAGACATCGACACGCTGATGTTGACCATCGGTCGCAATGCCAGGGCTGCCGCTCGACCATTGGCCGGGGCATCCAGCGCGGTGAAGAATGCCGCACTGATGGCCATGGCGGATTCTATTCTTGCCGCCAAGGCCGACATCCTGGCTGCGAATGCAAAGGATCTGGCGGCGGCGAAGGCCACCAATGTGGCGGCATCCTTTCTGGACCGGCTGACATTGAACGATGCGCGCATCGACGATATTGCCGCGGCGCTGCGTGAGGTTGCCGCGCTGAAAGATCCGGTTGGAGACGTGATTGCCGCCTGGGAGCGACCCAATGGGCTGAAGATCGAGCGCGTGCGCACCCCGCTTGGCGTGATTGGCGTGATCTATGAAAGCCGCCCTAACGTGACGGCGGATGCAGGTGCGCTTTGCCTGAAGTCAGGCAATGCGGTTATTTTGCGAGGCGGTTCGGATTCCGTGCATTCCTCCCGCGCCATTCACGCGGCCCTCGTCAAGGGGTTGCAACAGGCAGGTCTGCCGGAAACGGCCATTCAGCTTGTGCCGACAACCGATCGTGCCGCTGTGGGCGCCTTGCTCTCCGGCCTGAATGGCACGGTGGACGTGATCGTGCCGCGTGGCGGCAAGAGCCTGGTTGCCCGCGTGCAGGCGGAAGCGCGTGTGCCGGTATTTGCGCATCTGGAAGGGCTTTGCCATGTCTATGTCGATAAATCCGCCGATCTGGAGATGGCCAAGGCCATTGTGGTCAATGCCAAGATGCGCCGTACCGGTATTTGCGGCTCTGCGGAGACGCTGCTGGTCGATGCGGGCGCGGCCAGCACGCATCTGAAGCCGATTGTCGAAGCTCTGGCGGCTGCGGACTGCGAGGTACGTGGCACGAGCGAAGTCATGGCCGCTCTGCCTGCTGCCAAACCTGCCGTGGAAGAGGACTGGCGCACGGAATATCTGGACGCCATCATTTCGGTGAAGCTGGTGGATGGAATTCAGGGCGCCATCGATCATATCGCCACCTATTCCTCCAGCCATACCGAAGCGGTTATCGCCGAGGATAGCGCGGTGGTGGACCGCTTTTTCAACGAGGTGGATTCGGCCATTCTGCTGCACAATGCCTCGACGCAGTTTGCCGATGGTGGCGAATTCGGCATGGGCGGGGAAATTGGCATCGCCACCGGCAAGATGCACGCGCGCGGGCCGGTGGGGGTAGAGCAGCTCACCTCCTTCAAATACCGCGTTCATGGCACCGGTCAGACCCGGCGCTGACGTGGAAGAAGATCGCCTGTCCTTTCGCCATCTCACCATGCCGCATACGGAGCGGGGCATGGTGGTTGGCCTGTTCGGCGGCTCCTTCAATCCGCCGCATGAGGGCCACAGGCTGGTGGCGGAGATCGCCTTGCGGCGTCTTCGCCTGGACCAGCTCTGGTGGATGGTGACGCCGGGCAATCCCCTGAAGGCGCGAAATGGCCTGAAGCCGCTTTCAGAGCGTATTGCGCTGTGTGAAGCCATGGCGTCGGATCCGCGCATAAAGGTTACGGCCTTCGAAAGGGGGCTCGGGACCAGTTTTACCGCTCGCACGCTTGAGCAGGTGAAGAAGCGCAACCGCAATGCCCATTTCATATGGATCATGGGCGCCGACAACCTCAAGACCTTCCATCACTGGCAGAACTGGAGGACGATCGCGCAGACCTTTCCCATTGCCGTCATAGACCGGCCGGGTGCGACACTTGCCTATCTGTCCTCGAAAATGGCCCATGCCTTTGAGCGCGCCCGCCATGATGAAGACGATGCCGGGGTATTGTGGCGGCAAAAGCCGCCAGCCTGGACCTTTATCCACGGCCCGCGCTCCACGCTGAGTTCCACCGCAATCCGGGACATGAGTGGTTGATTGCAGCGGGCTGCTCTTGAAAGATTAACCAATCAGTGCCACCTTTTCATTGTGCCCACGGATGTGGTGTCCGTGAGTCGAAGAGGTGCTGTTATTCACGGAAAGGACGAACACTGACAACAGTACACGCCAAGGGAAGAACAACCCGTTCACTCCCGCAGAGCCCGGAACGTGGCGCCGATGCCGCAGCCCGCGCCCTTGAGCTGGTCCTCGCAAGTCTTGAGGACTCAAAAGCCGAAGACATCGTTTCCATCGACATTGCCGGAAAATCGGCGCTGGGCGACTACATGGTGGTCGTATCCGGACGCTCGAACCGTCATGTCGCGGCGATCTGCGAACATCTCGTCACCGACATGAAGGATGAAGGCTTCGGCGCACCGCGCGTCGAGGGTCTGGAAGCCGGTGACTGGGTGCTGATCGACACCGGAGACATCATCATCCACGTTTTCCGTCCGGAAATCCGCGAGTTCTACAACATTGAAAAAATGTGGGCCGCGCCGGAAGTGGGCGAGGAAACGCTGCACTGACAAGCCCGCACCGTCCAGACCGACCGGCAATGCCCTTCGATCTGGCTGAGTGATTGCTCTTGCGAACCCATGGGTTTATGGGAGGGAGGTTTTTGGGCATTTTCGGATGGAAAACCGGTTTCCGCTTTTCCTGAAATGCTCTCATATGCGGGAAAACAATCATGCGGGTAGGCATCATAGCTGTGGGCCGGTTGAAGGCCGGTCCTGAAAAGGATCTTGTCGCCCGTTATCTGGATCGCTTCGCCAAGGCAGGGCCTGCCTGTGGCCTTGACTTCTCGCGGGTTACGGAACTGGTGGAAAGCCGCGCCTCGAACACTGATACGCGCAAGCGCGAGGAAGCTGCCGAAATGGAAAAGGCCATTCCCGCCAATGCTTTGCTTGTTGCGCTCGATGAGCGCGGCAAGAGTATGGACAGCGAAGAGTTTGCAGCCTTCGTGGGGCTGCACAAGGATAACGGCAAGCGGGACATGGTGCTGGTCATTGGCGGCGCCGATGGTCTCGATCCCGGCCTTCGGCAGCGGGCAGATCTGACGCTCAATCTGGGCAAGCTCACCTGGCCGCACCAGATCGTGCGAATTCTGCTGGCAGAACAGCTTTACCGGGCCGTGACGATCCTTTCGGGTCATCCCTATCATCGGGTCTGAACGAACTGTTTGTGAATCTTTCTTGACAATCGCCGTCCTGTTTTGCATAAAAGACGATAGTGGTTGTCAGGTTTGAAGTGCCCGTATCATGCTGGTCTGTAGCTGCAATTTTATAACCGACAAGGAAATCCGTGACACGATCACGGAGATGCTGGACGAGGACTGTTGGCAGTTGATCGTTCCGGCGAAGGTTTACCATGCCATGGAAAAGCGTGGCCGCTGCTGTGGCTGCTTTCCGAACGTCGTGGACATCATCGTTTCCACCACCGAAGCCTATCACGCGGCGCGCAAGGCCGATGACGAGAAGGTCGTCGATTTCATGCAGCGGCTGAAGCAGTTTCAGCAGGAGCAGAAAACCGAGATCATCGAACGGCGAAACCGTATGGCGAACCGCGCCTGAACTTTCGTTTGTGTTGGTCAAATCCCCGCTTCGTCGGGGATTTTTTATGTCCAGAAAATAAATTGGAATCGTTCTAAAAAAGCCTCTCGACTTTTCTGCGGCTTCCTGCTTTTATCGCGCCAAATCAACCATAGATAGGAGCAACCCCGATGAAGGGCGATGCAAAGGTCATTGAACGTTTGAACCAGGCTCTGTTTCTCGAGCTGGGCGCTGTAAACCAGTATTGGCTGCATTACCGGCTGCTGGAAGACTGGGGCTACACGAAGCTGGCCAAGAAGGAACGCGCCGAATCCATCGAGGAAATGCAGCACGCCGACAAGATCGTTGCCCGCATCATCTTCCTGGAAGGTCATCCGAACCTTCAGACGCTTGCTCCGCTGCGCATTGGTCAGAACGTCAAGGAAGTTCTGGAAGCCGATCTGGCTGGCGAATATGACGCCCGCACGTCCTACAAGGAATCCCGCGACATCTGTTCCCAAGCCGGTGACTATGTTTCCATGAAGCTGTTCGAACAGCTGCTGATGGATGAGGAAGGTCATATCGACTTCCTTGAAACGCAGCTTGAACTCCTGTCCAAGCTCGGCGAAGAAAAATACGGTCAGCTCAACGCTGATTCCGCCGACGCGGTCGAATCCGATCATTGAGACTTGCAGGAAAAGCGCAAGCGGGCTTCCGCTTTTCCTGAAAATGCTCTCACTCAGGCGCCTGCGACATCGCAGGCGCCTTTTTCATGCAACCCGAAGACATGTCTCTCTTGAAAAACACGCGATGTTTCGCCACCTGAAGGCCGCAAAGTTTGTTTTCCGGGAGTTACATCATGACCACCGCCACTGCGGAAAAGCCAGTAAGCGAAGCCCATGTCTTTGAGGCCGACGTTGCCCGCCTTCTGCATATGATGGTCCATTCGGTCTATTCCGATAAGGACGTTTTTCTCCGTGAGTTGATTTCGAACGCCGCAGATGCCTGCGAAAAGCTGCGCTACGAGGCCATTACCAACCCCTCGCTGCTGACGGATGATCCGGATGCGCGCATTCTGCTGAAGCTCGACAGCGACAATCGACATATTGTCATCGAGGATAACGGCATCGGTATGAGCCGTGACGAAATGATCGAAGCGCTTGGCACCATTGCCCGCTCCGGCACCCGCGCCTTCATGGAGCGTATCGAGGCCAACAAGGCGGGCGAGGGAGCGCAGTTGATCGGCCAGTTTGGCGTCGGTTTCTATTCATGTTTCATGGTTGCGGACCAGGTGGACGTTGCCTCCCGTCGCGCTGGGCAAGAGGAAGCCTGGCTCTGGTCTTCCGATGGCAAGGGCAGCTATTCGGTGAGCCCTCTCGATGTGGCTGACGCACCGGCCCGCGGCACGCGCATCACCCTGCATCTCAACGAGGACGCAAAGACCTATGTCAGCCGCTGGACGGTGGAGCGCATCGTCAAGCAGCAGTCCGGCCATGTGCCGGTGCCGATCCGCATTGTCGAAAAACAAGGCGAGGAGCCGCAGCAGATCACCGATGGCACCGCGCTCTGGACGAAATCCAGAAACGATGTGACGAAGGAGGAATATGCTGATTTCTATCGTGGCGTTTCCGGCCAGTATGACGATCCGGCGCTGACGGTGCATTTCCGCGCCGAAGGCCGCCATGAATATACCGCGCTGGCCTTCGTTCCGGCCACAGCGCCCTTCGACCTCTTCGACCCGGACCGCAAGGGGCGGATGAAGCTTTATGTAAAGCGCGTTTTCATTACCGATGACGCCGAACTGGTGCCGCGTTATCTGCGCTTCGTGCGCGGTCTGGTGGATACGGCCGATCTGCCGCTCAACATTTCCCGCGAGATGATTCAGGACAGCCCCATTCTTGGCGCGATCCGCAAGGGCGTCACCAGCCGCATCCTGACGGCGCTGGAAAAGCAGGCGGAAAATGACGCTGAAGCCTATCTGAAATTCTGGGAGATCTTCGGCTCCGTGCTGAAGGAAGGGCTATACGATGATTTCGAACGCAAGACGCAATTGCTTGGGCTTGCCCGCTTCCACACCACATCCGGCGAAGGTTTGCGTTCGCTGGCGGAGTATCTGAAAAATGCCAAGGATGGGCAGTCCTCCATCTATTATCTGGCGGGCAGCAGCCTTGAGCAGTTGAAGGCCTCGCCGCAGTTGGAAGGCTTCCGGGCGCGCGGCATCGAGGTCTTGCTGCTGACAGACCCGATCGATAATTTCTGGGTGATGAATGCTCCGGAGTTCGAGGGCAAGGGCTTCAAATCGGTGAGCCAGGGCGCGGCCGATCTGGCGCAGTTTGCCAAGCCGGAGGAAAAGGCAGAGGAAAAAAGCCCGGAGACCAAGGCGGAGGTGGCAAGCCTGATCGCGCTGGCCAAGGAGAAGCTGAAGGATGAAGTGTCGGATGTCATTCATTCCGACCGGCTGACCGAAAGCGCCGTCTGCCTTGTCGCGCCGGAAACCGGCTATGACCGCCAGTTGGAAAAACTGCTGCAAGGGGCCGGACAGCTGAAAACCGCAACAAGGCCGATTCTGGAAATCAATGCCGATCATCCGCTCGTCAAGGCTATTGCCGGTGCAACGGCCAATCCCGCCTTGCAGGATGATGCGGTGCATTTGCTCTATGATCAGGCGAAGATCCTGGATGGCGACAAGCCCGCCGATCCGCGTGGCTTTGCCGAGCGCTTGGCCCGCGTCTTTACCAAGGCACTGAGTGCCTGAAGACTGCTCCCGGCGGGGATGGCCGTATCCCCGCCCTTGCCCTTCCGGTAGGTTGCCGGACGATTTCTCCCTGCCAGGGCGCATCAAGCCCGGCGCAAGCCTGCCTGCTTATCCTGAGTGCCGAACATCCGATCGAAAGGGTTGAACCTTGAGGCCGGGGCTCCAAATCCGCTTGATTTTCAGGCGCTTCCTTGATGACGGCATCGGTTTCGAGGCAGGATTTGTGGTTCTAGCTTTTTGTTTTTACATAGAATTTTCCGAAATTCGCTTACACTTTGCGACCTGATGTTCTAAACAACGAATCGAAGCTGCTCTGCGTTAACCATCATGAAGATGGCGCGTCAGATGAGATCGGCATGATGCCGGGGACACAGGAACAGCAATGTCGGATGATTTCGAACCGGAAGTGACCATGGAAAACTCCAATCTCGCCGCCCTCGTGCTGGCGCAGGAGATGGACTCACTGACCGACGTTCTGGTAAGCGCGCTTCAGGAAGTTTACCGCATTCTCGATGGCAATCTCGAAACCGGCACGCTGCACTAGAGCATTTTCAGGAAAACCGTTCCTACACTTTTCCTGAAAGTGCTCAAAACAACGCTGCGGCAAGCAGCTCGTCATCGTCCTGCGCAGTTGCCGTTGAGGGGGCCGGTTCTGAGGTCTTTGCAAAGGGCAGCAATTGCTGATGCAGGGCACGCTCCTGCGCCATGGTGTAAATTGCGAAGATTCGCTGGCTCAAATGGCCCATCAGCGGTTCGAGATCGTGGGTGGCGGGGCGTTCGGCCAGTTGCGGCTCCAGCCTATCCAGGCAGGATTGCAGCATGTCGGCCAACTGATCCTTGAAGTCCAGTTTGGACACGGCAGCGTTGATCCGGCTGAAAACCTGCTGTCCCTGTGCAGAAAACTCCCCAAGTCCCTCATCCATCTGGGTGGATACGGTTTCCAGCGCGTCGAGCGCGCATTGCAGCGGCTCGTGAATATGGTCGATGTCACCCGCTTCGTCGGTGGTGAGCGTCATGGTTGCCTGCTCCACCTTGCGCATGTCTTCGACAATGGCGTCGGCGGGGGTTTCCAGCTTGGCGGCAAAGGTGCGCAGCTCGCCGCTGACGACATTTACCGAGCGTCCGGCATCGCCCAGACGAGAACAGCGCAGGTTGGAGTTCAGCGCCATATAGTGAATATCGGTCTTGATGGCGCGAATGGTTTCAATGCCTTCCAGAAGCTGCTGGGCGGTCTGGGTCACGGAGCTGACCAGACCGTCTGACTCCTGGCTGCGTTCCTGCACCCGCTGGGAAAGTCCGCAGGCCCGGCGAATATCGGCCTGCATCTTGTGCAGCAGGCTCTCGTCTTCCTCCTTCATCTCGTCGCGCAGCGCCAGAATGCGGGCGGCATCGGTGGTGAAGCTGGAGATCGTCTGGAAAATGGCGGCGCATTTCTGCCGGAAGTCCGCAAGCGTATCGGTAAGCTGGGCATGGGCAAGATGCAGAATGGCCTGCTTGACCCGCTCGGCATCGCCGTTGCTGAAGGAGCCGCTGGCGGCCAGATGCTCGTCCAGAAATTCCAGGCTGGATTGAACATGCTCAAGCCGCTGGCGGGTGATGTCACCGATTTGCAGGGCGGAAAGAACCGTGGCAACCTTACCCTGGATGCCGCTGGCGATGGATTTGACTTCCTGCGCCACTGCGGCCATGGCCTGATGTTCGCGGGTGAGGTTGGCGGAGCTGGCTTCGAGGCTGGCGACGATGGCGGGAATGGTGTCCTGAAATTCCGTCAAGACGCCATCGGCAAAGGTGCGTGCCGTATCGAGTTGCTGATGCATTCCGTTGAGCTGTTCGGCAAACCGGCCGATTTCGGAGGCGCCCGATTGAATGCGCTCGCGGATTTCCTCGGCGAAACCTGAAAATTCGGCAAGGCCCGCGCCGGTGATTTTTACCGTGATCGCAAAGGTGCCGAGATAGCGGATGATCTCGCGCATGTCGGCCACGTGGTCGCGGGCGGAGTCGCAGAGGTCGGTAATCTGCTTGAAGGACGTCTGGCGTGTCTCAGCCAGGCTTGGCAGCAGTGCAAGGTCGCAAACGGTACGGCGCAAGCCGTCTATGGTCTTGCGGCTGGTCTGGCCATCGAAAAAGCCGGTCAGCCGGTTCATGATTTCCATCAGGCTGTTGATGATTTCCGTCACCGAAACCAGCGCCGCCCCACCCTCCAGAAAGGATTTTTCCAGCCGCGCATGGGCCGAGGTCAGCAGCGAGGGCAATGTGCCCGTCACGGACGGGTTCGACATGTATGACTTCGTTTGATGACGCACGGCAAACCCCTCTTGGAGTAACGGCACGCACCGCAGAGGTGCGCCGGTGCCCCCAGCTTTCTGTTCTTACGCATATTCGGACGGAAAACCGGGCTCCGTCCTTCGATCCGATGGCCTGATGCGTGCGGCAAAGGTCCCGAAGGAGTGCGTCACGCTTCAAATCCCGCATCTCGCCTGGGGAGGCTGCAAGACAATTTGTCATTGCGCACGGCCATCCCTCGGCATCTGGCACACTCTATCGGGAAAAGAACAATAGCTGGTAAATCTCCGAGGGGAACGGAGCTTTATTTACGTTGTTTCTGCTTGATTTTTTTCAAGCCTTGCGAGCTTCGGGAATAGACCGCCAGCCTGGCCTTCAGGCGGCCTGCGTTCGGGACGCTGCCGGCAGAAGTGCGAGGATTTCATTGGTATAGGCTTCCGTATTGGCAAGCGCCTTTGGCAGATTGCTGACCTTGCGGTGATCCAGCATATGCAGGGGGCGGCGGAATTCGAACATGTCGCGAAAGGCGCTGCGCTCGATGATCGGCGTATCCAGAACATGAACGGCCCGTTCCGCCAGCAGGTTTTTCACCGCCTGTAGGCTGTGGGTGGTCACGAGCGAATTGACGCGCGAAAGCAGGACGGAGAAGGGAATGGAAATGCCGGCGCGACGATCGAGATATTGCAAAAGCTCGATAACCTGCGCGCCGCCCTGTGCGTCCATGGCGCTACCTTGAATGGGAATGACGACATGATCGGAGAGGCCGAGTGCGGTGGCCAGAAGAGGCGATTGTGCGCCCGGAAGATCGACGATGACATGGTCGGCCTCGCGGCTCACGCCCGTAATTGTGCGCTGGAGAGCTGCCACGGAAACATAGGTTGCCACGGTCAGGTTTGCGCAGGGCGGGGCCTCTTCGAACCAGCGTGAAATCCATCTTTGCGGATCGGTGTCGATGATGGCAACGCTGCGGCCCCGGCGTGCAAGCTCCGTTGCCAGCAGCAGAACCGCAGTGGTCTTGCCTGCGCCGCCTTTGGTGTTGGCAAAGGTTATGATGGACATGCCCGACCCCTGTCATCGTGATGATTGCCGCAATCTTGAGGGCTACGCCTGAAGGGACACGGCGATACAAGTCCTACTCTGTGCCTGCGTTGACTTGTTTGAAGCTTATGATTGTGTCCGGTTTTGCCTCTGGAAATGCCTGGAAACCGAGAGGTAGAATGTTTCTCTGTATCTGTGAAACAATGAAATGTTAGCGCCGCTGGTCTTCCGTGAGGATTTCATGGCCGAGCTGGTGCAGTGGCGCGATCTTTCTGACGCCGCCATGGGCGATGGCCTCCTTGGGCATTCCGAAGACGATGGAGGTGGCTTCGTCCTGTGCCACGGTCATTGCGCCGGCATTTTGCATTTCCTTCAGGCCGCGGGCGCCATCGTCGCCCATGCCAGTCATGATGATGCCCATGGCATTGGCGCCGGCTGAATGGGCGGCAGAGCGGAAAAGCACGTCCACGGAGGGCCGATGGCGGGATACCAGCGGGCCGGTTCGAACGGACACGTGATAGCGCGCGCCCTGGCGCTCCAGCATCATGTGGCGATTGCCGGGGGCGATCAGCACATGGCCGCGCAGCACCGGATCGCCATCTTCCGCCTCCTTGACATCCATGTTGCACAGGCTGTTGAGCCGCTTGGCAAAGGCGGCGGTAAACTGTTCGGGCATGTGCTGGACAATCACGATGCCGGGGGTGTTGGCCGGTAATTTTTCCAGCACCTCCCGCAAGGCCTCCGTGCCGCCGGTGGAGGCGCCGATACACACCACCATTTCCGTGGTGCGCGCCATGGCCCGGCCGGAAGGCGGCGGCAGCATGACATCGGCCGTCAGCTTCTGCTCGGGCGTCATGACGCTCGGTTCCGTATGCCGCCGCAGGCCGCTTCTGCGGTCCAGCCGCGCATGGGCGGCACTTTTCACCACGTCGCAGATATGGGCGGCCTGTTCCGCCAGATGGTCGGCCGCGCCCAGACGCGGTTTGAGAAGAATATCGACCGCTCCCGCTTCCAGCGCCTGCATCAGCGTTTCGCTACCCTTTTCGGTCAGCGAGGAGCACATCACCACCGGAATGGGTCTTTGCGCCATCAGCTTCCGCAGGAAGGTGATGCCATCCATGCGCGGCATTTCCACATCCAGCGTAATGACATCCGGCACTTCCTCGGCAATCTTCCGGGCCGCGACAAAGGGGTCGGAGGCGGTGCCCATGACCTCGATGGAGGGATCCTGTTCCAGAACCTGCACCAGCGTTTGCCGGACGCTGGCGGAATCGTCGATGATCAGCACACGGGTTTTTCTGGGCATCGGGGCACCTTTTGAAAAACAGTATTGGCCAAGGTCTTGAGCGGCAAATTCATGCCGGTAATGGATTCGGAATGGCCAATGAAAAGAAAGCCGCCGGGTTCAAGGCACTGGCAAAGCCGGGCAAGAACCCGTGTCTGGGTGGCCTTGTCGAAATAGATCAGTACGTTGCGGCAAAAGATGATATGCATCAGCGAGCCTATGGAATAGGTCTCGTCCATCAGATTGAGCCGGGCAAAGCCGACCTTGGCGCGCAGGCGGGGCGAAATGCGCACCTCGCCGCGTTCCCTGTCTTTCGCCACCATCACGTAGCGGGAAAAAAACGGTGCGGGAACAGGTTCCAGCATCTCCGTCGGATAGATGCCGCGATGGGCCTTTTCCAAAACCTCGCAGGAGAGATCGGTGGCAAGAATGCGATAATCCGGCGCGCCTGTCCGCTCCATATAGTCGTTCAGCACCATGGCCAGCGTATAGGGCTCGGCGCCGATGGAGCAGGCAGAACTCCAGACCCGGAGCTGGCGCTGGCCGCTTGCCGCCAGATGCGGCAACACATGGTCTGCAAGAATTTCGAAGTGATTGGGCTCGCGGAAGAAATCCGTCTTGTTGGTGGTGACGGCATCCACGAGGTGATAAAGCTCGTTCTCCAGCCCTCCTTCATCGAAGACATGATCGCAATAGGCATCGAAACTGCCAAAGCCCGTTGCCCGCAACCGCCGCCGCAACCGCCCCTCAAGCATTGTCAGCTTGGTTTCGGGCATCTTTATGCCGCTGTAATCGAAGATGAATGCCGCCAGCCTGCGGAAATTCCGCTGGCTCAGCCTGTCTTCGTAATCGATAGGCGGCAGGTCCGCGGGCCGCGGGATTTCAAGCATGGGCATCGTCCCCGCGGGCGCCGGGTGTGAACAGCCGCACAAGATCGATGATGACCACGAAGCCCGTATCCCGGCGCACCACGCCGGAAATATAATCGCTTTGCCAGGCCGCGCCGATGTCCGGGGCGTGGTCTATGGCCTCGGAGGGGAAGGGGACCACTTCGAAAACCCGGTCCGCCACCAGTCCCACGGTCAGCAGGCGGTCGGGCAAGGCAATGTCCATGACCAGAATGCGGGTATGCGGTGTCTTCTGCGTGCGGCTCATGCCCAGCTTGAGCCGCAGATCGATGATCGGTACGCCCTGGCCGCGCACGTCGCGCAGTCCGAGCAGATGGTCGGGACCATGGGGAAGCTGGAAGCCGTCTTCATGGTCGAGAATTTCGCGCACGGCCTCCACGGGGACGGCAAACACTTCCGCCCCCAGGCTGAAGGTCACGAATTGCGCTTCGCGGGGTTTGGCCAGTGCGTTCATGCGCTTTCCCTGAAGTGCCGGTCCTCGTCGTCAGCCCCACCCATGGAAAGGTCGAGCGCAAAGCCCTTGGCGCGGGCCTGCTGGGCGGCTACGCTTTGCGGATGGCCGTGCTTGCGCAAGGGTGCGGCGGCAGGCATCCTTTCACGCGGTGGCTGAGCGGCTGGCGCATTACGGCTTGCCTGCGCCCGCTCCACCTTGAAGAAGGCGATGGAGGATTGCAGTTCTTCAGCCTGTGCGGCCAGTTCTTCCGATGTCGCCGACATCTGCTCGGAGGCGCCGGCATTGCGCTGGGTGACTTTGTCGAGTTGCTGGATCGCTTCATTGATCTGGCTGGCGCCAATATCCTGCTCGCGGCAGGCGGCAGAAATTTCCGCCACCAGTTCGGCGGTCTTGCGGATGTCTGGCACCAGACGGTTCAGCATGTCGCCTGCCTGGGTGGCGACCTGCACGGTTTCACCGGAAAGCGTGCTGATTTCAGCGGCTGCGGCCTGGCTGCGTTCGGCAAGTTTGCGCACTTCCGAGGCCACCACGGCAAAGCCCTTGCCATGCTCGCCGGCACGCGCTGCTTCCACGGCGGCATTCAGCGCCAGAAGGTCGGTCTGGCGGGCAATTTCCTGCACGATGGAAATCTTGTCGGCAATGGTCCGCATGGCGTTGACGGCACGCAGAACCGCCTCGCCGCTGACTTCCGCATCCCGTGAGGATTGGCGGGCGATCTTTTCCGTCTGGGCGGCATTGTCGGCGTTCTGCTTGATGTTGGCGGCCATTTCTTCCATCGACGCCGAGGCCTGTTCGGCTGCTGCTGCCTGTTCGGTGGCGCCTTCCGCCATCTGTTCGGCGCTGGCGGAGAGCTCCTGGCTGCCGGATGAGACATTGTCGGATGCCGAGGCGGCATCGCCCACCACGCCCCGCAGGCGCTCGACCATGAGATTGATGTTGCGCAGCATGTCCGCCAGCTCATCGCGGCCGCGTACATCCACCAGTTCCGTCAGATCGCCATCGGAAACCTTCTTGACGGTTGCGACGGCACGGCCAAGGCCCCTGGTGATGCCGGAAATCACCCAGAAAGCGGCAAGCAGGGATATGGCGACGGCCCCGCCTGCAAGTGCGATCAGCACGTTGCGGGTATGCTCGTAGTCGGCGGAAGCATCCTGACGGGCCTCCGCAAGGTGCCTTGTTTCTTCATCGACATTCTTGTTCAGCAGTTCATCGATCCGTCCGGCGGTCTTGCTGACCGGGCCGAAGGACAGCTTCGTGGCGTCATCCGCCTTGCCGGCCAGCGCAAGGCTGCGGACCTGATCCTCCATCTTGCGGTAGTCTTCCGAGAGGGTCTGGAGCTCGTTCCACAGCGGGGCATCGGCGGGAAGAGCCTTGGCAAGGGCTTCCTTCATCTTGCCGTCGAAGCTCTTGCGGGCATCGTCGCCCTTTTGGATGAAGGAGGATATTTCCTGCCCGCTATCGGGAATGAGAAGGTTGCGTTGCTGGCGTATCATCTGGACCTGTATGCCCTGAAGCTCCTGGGCGAGTGAAAGCCGCTCGACGGGACCTTCCAGCATTTCGCCGATCTGGGAATTGAGACTGCCGAGACTGCCGATGGCGAGCAAAGCGCTGCCTATCAGCATGATGACGACGCTGCTGAAGGCCAGCGCCAGTTTCAGCTTGATGGAAAATCGCATGATGGCCTCACTGAAGTTGTGTGACGACAGGCTGTGCCGTGTCGCCGTGACCGGAGAAGATCTGCCGGATGTTGGGGAGAATGATGAATTCGCCTTCGCGCTTGACGAGGCAGTCGATGAAGTCTGCCCGCCAGCGCATTCCGATGGCGGGCGGCCATTCGCTGGCGGCGCGCGGAAGCGAGGTGACTTCGAACACCTTGTCGGTGCGGATGCCCACCAGCAGCCCCTCGTCTTCAAGGGTGATTTCCGCCACGATGATGCGGCTGTCTATGGTGGGTGCTTTCGGCTTCATGCCGAAGGCCAGCCTGATATCGGCAAGTGGAATGACCTTGCCGCGAAAATTGATGACGCTGGCCACCAGCGGGCTTGCGCCCGGCACATGGGTTTCGGGAATGAGATCGACGATCTCCTGGACGATGGCCGCCTTGACGGCAAAAACCTCGCTGCCAAGCATGAAGGTAAGGACGGACAGCTCTTCCTCCGCGCCCCAGATGTCGGTGAGGTTTCGTTTGGCTGCTTGCTGGTTCATATCGCGGTTCGCAATTGCGCCTCCTGATACTGTCCCGCCGCGACCAGATGGGTCACGTCCAGGATCAGCGCCACGCTGCCATCCCCAAGGATGGTCGCCCCGGAAAAGGTCTGTACGGAATGATGCAGCTTCGACATGGATTTGATGACGGTCTGATGGTCGCCGATGATCTGGTCCACCACCAGGCCGACACGCTCCTCGCCGGTGGAGATGATGACCACCTTCTGGTGCGGATCGGGCGTCGTGCCGGTCTGGAACAGCTCCCGGAGACGGATGAAGGGAACCAGACTGTCGCGCAGCGAAATGAAGTTGCGGTCGAGCGAGCGGCGGTCGTCGGCTGGCGAAAGCTCCAGGCATTCCTCCACCGCCGAGAGCGGAATGACATAGGTGCCTGCGCCCACCCGCACCAGCAATCCATCGATAATGGCCAGGGTGAGCGGAATCGACAGCGCTATATCCGACCCCTGACCGGGAGTGCTGGTGATGTTGATGGTGCCGCGCAGCGCCTCCACGGATTTTTTCACCACATCCATGCCCACGCCGCGGCCGGACAGGTTTGTGATCTGCTGGGCGGTGGAAAAGCCCGGCTTGAAGATGAGCTGCATCAGTTCCTGGTCGCTCATCTGCGCATTGGGGGGAATGAGCCCCTGTGCTTCCGCCTTGGCGCGCACCCGCTGCCGGTCGATGCCGCGCCCGTCGTCGCGGATGACGATGGTGACATCGCCGCCGGACTGGCGGGCGATAAGCCGGATCGTTCCCGCCGCAGGCTTGCCCGCGGCAATGCGTTCGGCCGGGGTTTCTATGCCGTGGTCGCAGGAATTGCGCACCAGATGTACCATGGGATCGGCCAGCCTTTCGATGACGGCCTTGTCCACCTCGGTGTTCTCGCCTTCGGTAATCAGCTCGATCTGCTTGCCGGTCTCGCGGGCCAGATCGTGAATAAGGCGGCGGAAGCGCCCGAAAAGCTGGGTGATCGGCACCATGCGCAGCACCATCATGGTGTCGCGCAATTCGCCCGAAAGCCGTTCCACATCCTCCGAAACCGACCGGAGGTGAATATCGGCACTGCTGCCTGCCAGACGCGAAAGCCGGGACTGGGCGATCACCAGTTCACCCACACGATCCATCAGTTCGTCCAGCCTGCCTGCGGGCACGCGAACATTCTCGGCGGCCTTGTCGCCATGTTTTGCATCCCGGCCCGCCGGCGCGGCGCGGCTCACGGGCCTTTCGGCCTGCGCGGGCGCGGCTGGTTGCGGCTGCGGTTCGCTTCCGCTCTCTTTTTCCTCGGCCGGGGCAACCGCCTGCGGTGCGGTGGGGAGGGCTTCAGCCTCGCGGATCTCCAGCTCCATGTCGTCCATCACGAAGATGAAGACATCCTCTATATCGCTGCGCGGCTTGTCGGTGACGAGATCGATCTTCCAGCCCACATGCAAGGCGGTGGGGTCGAGTGCAGCAAGCTCGGGGATGGAGCCGCGCTCGGCAAGGATGGTGCATTCTCCCAGTTCGCGCAGTTCGTCCAGCAGGCCAAGGGGGGTGGTGCCATTGGCCATGACGTTTTCGGGAAGGCGCATATGGATGGACCAGCGCGACGGTCCCGAGGGCCGGGCGGCGGGCACGGGGGCTTCGGCTTCGGCAACGGGCGATACGGCCGGCCCGGCTCCATTGCCAACGGCCTCATGCAGCCGGGCCAGCAGCACCTCTCCCTCTGCCTCCAGATCGGCCTGGGGCGTCTCCACAAGGGCTTTCATGTGGTCCTGCGCGGCCAGTACGGCGGCGATCAGCTCTTCCGAAGCGGGAGCCTCCGATTTGCGCACCTTGTCGAAGGCGCTTTCGCAATGATGGGTAAAGGCGGCCAGCGCCTCGAAGCCGAACATTGCTCCGGATCCCTTCAGCGTATGCAGGCCCCGGAAAACGGCATCGATCTGCTGTTGGTCGGAGGGGTCGTGCAACAGGTCGAGCAGACCGCTTTCGATCTGCTCGAACAGCTCCGCCGCCTCCATTCTGAAGACCTGAACGGGATCCGGATGTTTCATTTTCCAAGAACCTTCCTGGCGATCTTGACGAGCTGGTCGGCATCGAAGGGCTTGGTAATCCAGCCGGTGGCGCCTGCGGCCTTGGCGCGTCCCTTCATGTCGGCATCCGATTCCGTTGTCAGGAAGATGATCGGCACGCCGGTATGGGCGGGTGATTTGCGCAGGGCTTCGATCATGGCCAGCCCATTCATGTTGGGCATGTTCAGATCGGTGACGATCAGGTCGAACTGGCTTGCCTTGGCCTTGTTGAGCCCGTCCAGCCCGTCTACGGCTTCCGTCACGCGGTAGCCTGCATTGGTCAGGGCGATCTTGGTGGTCATGCGCACGCTGGCGGAATCGTCTACGGTGAGGATATGGGCGCTCATTGGGTGTCCTTCCGGTGAAGCCAGAACTGGCAGGATTGAAGATCGTCGGGATGAAGAAAGCCGCTGCGCTCCAGCGCCGCCAGAAGCGTGGAAGAGGCCGGTCTGCTCAGGCACAGCGTCGTGCCGCGCCTGTCTGCGGTGAGGCGTGCTGCCTCGACGATTTGCAGAAAGCTCAGATCGATTTCCGCATCCGTCGGAATATCGAGACAAAGGCTGCTGGAACCGTTGAGGGCTTCCAGCAGCAGGTCGCGCACGGCATGGGCATTGCGAATGGTCAGCCGGCCGGGCAAAACCAGTGGGGCGAGAGCAAGCGGGGTCGATGAGGTGGCTTCGTTCATGATGCTTCTCTCAAGGATGAGTGTGCTGCGGAAAGGGGGGGAGAGGCGGTGCCAGCCTCTTCCATGATGGCGCGGACGCTGCTCCAGTTTTGCAGGAAGGCCTCGACCAGACGCGGGTCGAAATGCTGGCCGGCCTGTTCGGCCACGAAGTCCCTGGCCTTTTCCAGCGGCCAGCCGCTTTTGTAGGGGCGGTCGGAACACAGGGCGTCGAAAACATCTGCCAGCGCCACGATGCGGGCTTCGAGCGGAGTGGCCTCCCCGCGCAGGCCGCGCGGATAGCCTTCGCCATTCCATTTTTCATGATGTCCGGCGGCAATGCGTTCACAAAATTGCAGAAGGTCCGAGGAGCCATCGGCCAGAATGCGTTCGCCGATCGTCACATGCGTACACATCAACGCGCGCTCCTGCGCATCCAGCGCACCGGCCTTGCAAAGAACGCTGTCGGGAATGCCGATCTTGCCGATGTCATGCAGCGGAGCGGCCAGATAGATCATCCGGCAGACCTCTTTCGGCAGGCCGATTGCCTCGGCCAGTAACCGGGAAAGCCGTGCCACGCGGGAGACGTGATCGCCGGTGGCGCCGTCGCGATATTCGATGGCCCGCGCCAGGCGCCAGATGATTTCCTCCTCACGCAAGGCCAGTTCCGCCGTCTTTTCACGCACCGCATCGGCAAGGTCGTCGGCGCGTTGCGCCAGTGCCAGCTGGCTGCGGCGCAGTGTCAAAAGGTTCGTGACCCGCACTTTCAGTTCCAGCGCATCCACGGGCTTCAACAGGAAGTCCGTCGCGCCTGCCTGAAGCGCTTCAAGCCGCAAGGCGGCCTCGTTCTGGGATGTCACCATGACGATCGGCACCATGGCGTAATCCGGCATCTGCCGCAGGGCGCGAATGACCTGAACGCCGGTCAGTTTCGGCATGTTGTAATCGACGATCACCAGGTCGAACGGTTGACATGTGCAGGCGGCGACGGCCTCTTCCGGATCGGTAAAGCTGCGAATGGACAAACCGTCCAGCGTCTCAAGCTCTCGTGTCAGAACCGCGAGGATCGCACGGCTATCGTCAATCAGAACAGCATCCACGGGCTGGCCTCGTTGCAGTGATCGGCGCACGCCTTTCCTTTCGCGCCGCGGCATCAGGCCGTGGCACGCCGCTTTTCGGCAGGCGCCTCCTTGGTGTTCAAGAATTCAAGTGTCTTCCTGCCCCGTCATGCGGCAGGTTGTGGTCTGGGATGGGTATTTCCGTGTCGCACAATGTTGCCTTTGCAAGTTAACATTGAGCTAACATATTGAGGGAGGAGCGGCTTTGGATGGCGTTTTGGTCGAGCCCCCTTCATTCGAAGCCATATCAATCCATTGAAATATAATATAAAAAAAGAATATCATTAAGTAGTGAAAATGTGTTTTAGGATTGCATAAATTTGTAAATACGAACATATTTCATGGATCGTTAATTCGGGCAGGGGTTGTGTTTCGGAATGAAGCAGCAAAAATCGCCTGACTTTCGCTTGGGTTGTGGCTGGATGAGCTCAGGGCCTGCCCACTTCCTTCACAGCTTGCATGACGACATGGGTGGATGTGCTGGAGACATGCGGCAGGCTGGAGAGCTTTTCTCCCAACACCTCGCGATAGCGCCGGATGTCGCTGGTCCGCACCTTGAGAAGGTAATCGAAGGAGCCTGCGATCATGTGGCATTCCTCCACTTCTCTGATCTTGCGCACGGCGGCATTGAACTCGCTCAACGCCGCCTCGCGGGTGTCCGATAGCTTCACCTCAGCGAATGCGATATGGTCGAGGCCAAATTTGCGCGGGTCGAGAACGGCGCGAAAGCCGAGAATATAGCCCTCGTCCTGCAAGCGCTTCAGCCGGAGCTGGCAGGGGGTTTTGGAAAGCCCGACAAGGGCGGAAAGCTCGGTGATCGACATGCGCCCGTCGCGCGCCAGCGCATCGACGATCTTGCGATCGAATTGGTCCAATTCTCCATCCATTTTGGCTTTTGACATCTGTTTCTCCACAAAGACGCAAATAATAGGAGATTTTCACCAGAACGGGCTTGATTTCAAGTCAGCTCATCTTCCGCCGCGCATGATAGATTGACGTGTGTCCCTTTCCCGTTTCGTGAGCAAGGATTTCGCCATGACAGAGGCCGCCATCATCGACCCGCAGGCTTTACCTGCTTTGCCCTTTGCCCGGTTTGCTCCGCCGGTCCGACCCCGGACGCCATTGCGGGCGGCCATAACAGCGGCCTGTCGTTGGAACGAAACGGCCTGCCTTGCACCGCTTCTTGCGGCTGCAAGCGTGACGGACGCCCAGAAGGAGGCGATTGCCGCCACGGCGCGAGGCCTCATTACCGCGCTCAGGGCCAAGCATCGCGGCTCGGGTGTCGAGGGGCTGGTTCATGAATATTCGCTCTCCTCGCAGGAGGGCGTGGCGCTGATGTGCCTTGCCGAAGCGCTGCTGCGCATACCCGACGATGCGACCCGCGATGCACTGATCCGCGACAAGATCGCCGAAGGGGATTGGAAGGCGCATCTGGGCGGCGGGCGATCGCTCTTCGTCAATGCCGCCACCTGGGGGCTGGTGGTGACGGGCAAGCTCACGGCCACGGTCAATGATCGTGGTCTTTCGGCAGCCCTGACGCGCCTGATTGCCCGGTGTGGCGAGCCGGTGATCCGCCGGGGGGTGGATATGGCCATGCGCATGATGGGCGAGCAGTTCGTGACCGGCGAAACCATTGAGGAAGCATTGAAACGCGCCCGCCCGCTGGAAGCGCGCGGCTTCCGCTATTCCTACGACATGCTGGGTGAGGCGGCCACCACCGCTGCCGATGCCGCGCGCTATTTCCGTGACTATGAGCAGGCCATTCACGCCATTGGCAAGGCATCCGGCGGGCGGGGCATTTACGATGGTCCGGGCATATCCATCAAGCTTTCGGCGCTCCATCCGCGCTATGCCCGCGCTCAGGCCGAAAGGGTAATGGCGGAGCTTTTGCCGCGTGTGAAAATCCTGGCCATGCTGGCGAAGCGCTATGACATTGGCCTGAACATCGATGCCGAAGAGGCCGACAGGCTGGAGCTTTCGCTGGATATTCTGGAGGAACTCAGTCTCGATCCCGATCTGGCGGGGTGGAACGGAATGGGTTTCGTGGTGCAGGCCTATGGCAAGCGCTGCCCCTTCGTAATCGATTTCATCATCGATCTCGCCCGCCGTGCTGGCCGCCGTATCATGGTGCGGCTGGTGAAGGGAGCCTATTGGGACGCGGAAATCAAGCGGGCGCAGGTGGATGGACTGGCCGATTTTCCGGTCTTTACCCGCAAGATCCACACGGATGTTTCCTATGTGGCCTGCGCGCGACGGCTTCTGGCGGCGCGAGATGTGGTTTTTCCGCAGTTTGCCACCCATAATGCCCAGACGCTGGCGACGATCTACCATTTGGCGGGCGATGCCTTCCAGACCGGTTCTTATGAATTCCAGTGCCTGCATGGCATGGGAGAGCCGCTTTACGATGAAGTGGTGGGCGTGAGCCATCTGGACCGGCCTTGCCGGATCTATGCGCCAGTCGGCACCCATGAAACCCTTCTGGCCTATCTGGTGCGCCGCCTTCTGGAAAATGGCGCCAATTCTTCCTTCGTCAACCGGATCGCCGATCCGGCCATTTCCGTCGAGGAACTTGTGGCCGATCCCGTCGATCAGGTGAGGGCAATGGCGGTGCCGGGCGGCAAGCATGACAGGATCGCGCTTCCTGCGGATCTGTTCGGTCCGTCACGGCAGAATTCGGCAGGGCTCGACCTGTCGGATGAAAATGTGTTGGCGGCTTTGAGCGAGGCTTTGCAGGAAAGTGCTGCCATAGACTGGCGCTCGCAGCCGCTTCTGGCCGCCGGGCAGGGGCAGGGGACCGCCCGGCCGGTGCTGGCGCCGGGTGATCACCGCGACCGGGTAGGAGAGGTCGTGGAGGCGGATGAGCAGGAGGCTGTACAGGCTGTTGTTCTGGCTGGTGAGGCTGCCATGGGCTGGGCGGCCACGCCTGCCGCAGAGCGGGCTGCGGCGCTGGAGCGGGCGGCTGATACCATGCAGGAGCGCCTGCCGGTGCTTTTGGGCCTCATCATGCGGGAAGCGGGAAAATCCGCCCCGAACGCCATTGCCGAGGTGCGCGAGGCTATCGATTTCCTGCGCTATTATGCCGATCAGGCCCGGCAGCTGCCACTGCCACTGCATGGCGCCCTGGGGCCGATCGTTTGCATCAGTCCCTGGAATTTTCCGCTGGCGATCTTCACGGGGCAGGTTGCCGCAGCCCTTGTGGCGGGCAATCCCGTGCTGGCCAAGCCTGCCGAGGAAACGCCGCTGATTGCTGCGGAGGCCGTGCGGATCCTTCATGCCGCGGGTATCCCGAAAGGCGTGCTGCAATTGTTGCCGGGAGATGGCCGGGTCGGGGCAGCGCTTGTGGCGGCGGATGGCGTGGCGGGGGTGCTGTTTACCGGCTCGACGGAGGTGGCAAAGCTCATCCAGAAACAGCTTGCGGTGCGTCTTTTGCCGAATGGAAAGCCCGTTCCCCTGATTGCCGAGACGGGCGGACAGAATGCCATGATCGTCGATTCCTCGGCGCTGGCCGAACAGGTGGTGATGGATGTGATCGCCTCTGCCTTCGATAGCGCGGGTCAACGCTGCTCGGCGCTGCGCGTGCTGTGCCTTCAGGAGGAGGTTGCAGATCGCATTCTGTCCATGCTGAAGGGCGCGTTGCACGAGCTGACGCTTGGACCCACCACGCGGCTCTCGGTGGACATCGGCCCGGTGATCACCGCCGAAGCCAAGGCCACGATAGATGCGCATATCTCCACCATGCGCAAAGCCGGCAAAGCGGTGGAGCAGATTGGCGCTGGCAATGGCACCGCGCATGGCACCTTCGTGCCGCCAACCATCATCGAAATTTCGTCGCTGGCAGAGCTTGGCCGCGAGGTCTTTGGGCCCGTGCTGCATGTGCTGCGTTACCGGCGCAGCGAGCTGGATGGGCTGATCGACCAGATCAATGCCACAGGCTATGGCCTGACCTTTGGCCTGCATACAAGGCTTGATGAAACCATTGCCCACGTCACCAGCCGCATCAAGGCGGGCAATCTTTACATCAATCGCAACATCATTGGTGCGGTGGTTGGCGTGCAGCCCTTTGGTGGCCGTGGTCTTTCCGGCACGGGGCCGAAGGCAGGCGGGCCGCTCTATCTCGGCAGGCTGCGGCATCAGACGGAAAGGCAGGAAAGGCTTTTTGCAAAAGTCCGGTCCGAAAATACAGAACCGCAGCATAGCGCCCTTTCCACTCTTGGTTCGGGTATTTCAGGACAGACAGGGAGCGGCAGTGTCCCGCGCCATGGGAACACATCTGGCCTGCCGGGTCATGCCTTTCCGCATCCGGGGCTATTGCCGCCGGATCAGGGTTTGGTGGATTTCGCGCAATGGCTCGAAGGGCGAGGGCAGCGTGACGAGGCGCAGACCGTCCGTGAGATTGCCGCCGCTTCACGGCTGAATGTCTGCGTGGAGCTGCCGGGACCGGTGGGAGAAAAAAACCTTTATGCCTTGCATCCCCGTGGCAGCATTCTGCTGGTGGCGCAAACGCAAAAAGGGCTTTACCGCCAGCTTGCCGCAACACTCGCCACGGGCAATCATGCCTTTGTCGATGCAGATGCGGGTCTTCAGCGATTGCTTGCCGAACTGCCCGAAACGCTGAAAGGGCGGATTTCGCCGGTTGGCCGGGGCGGATGGGCGAAAGCCGCGCCCTTTGCCGGGGCTTTGCTGGAGGCGGAAGGCGATGGGTTGGTTGCGCTCAACAAGGCCATTGCCGAATTGCCCGGTCCGCTGATACTGGTGCAGGCCGCATCCAGTGAGGGCCAAGGCCATGATGCCTATTGTCTGGACTGGCTTGTCGAGGAGGTTTCCATCTCGACCAACACGGCCGCCGCTGGTGGCAATGCCAGCCTGATGGCGATTGGCTGAGGAGGGTCGGCAGCTTTTGCCGGGTGCGTAATTCATTACAGCGCCGTGCGTTTTATCAAACGCACAAAGGACGCTGTAACCGTTTTGGTGCAGCGGGTTTGCGGTCAAGGTAAAGCAACAATAATGCAGCAGAAGACGATTGCGATCATTGGCGGTGGACCGGCGGGGCTCATGGCGGCAGATGTCGTGGCAGGTCACGGCCATCGGGTAAACGTCTATGAGGCTATGCCAACCATGGGGCGCAAGTTCCTGCTGGCGGGAAAATCCGGGCTCAACCTTACGCATTCCGAGGATTATGACCGTTTCCGTCAGCGCTTCGGTGCGGCGACGGAGGCGCTTGGACCCGCGCTGGACGGTTTTACCCCGCAGGCGGTGTGCGCGTGGGCAGAAGGGCTTGGCCAGACGGTCTTCACCGGCAGCTCGGGACGGGTTTTTCCAAGCGTCATGAAGGCATCTCCTTTGTTGCGGAGCTGGCTGGCACGATTGGAGCGGCAGGGGGTCAGGCTTCTCACGCGGCATCGATGGACGGGATTTTCCGGACGCTTACTGCATTTCGACACGCCGGAAGGACAAAAAACCTTCGAGCCCGACGCGGTGCTTCTGGCGCTTGGCGGCGCAAGCTGGCCGAGGCTTGGATCGGATGCGGCATGGATTCCCGCGCTTGCAGGTGCCGGAGTTACCTTTGCACCGTTCCGACCTGCCAATTGCGGCTTTGATTGCGCCTGGAGCGAGACCTTCCGGGAGCGCTTCGCCGGTGCGCCGGTCAAGTCGGTGGCCATCATGTCGGCTGCCGGGCGCATTCAGGGCGAGTTCGTCATTTCCCGGCATGGGGTCGAAGGAAGCCTGATCTATGCCCATTCCGCAGCCCTGCGTGACGGGCTGGAGAAGGGGAAGACAGATTTGATGCTCGATCTTCTGCCGGGGCGAAGTCTGGAAAAACTTGTCAGGGATCTCGCCCGTCAGCCAGCGAAACTCAGCCTGTCCAACCGGCTGCGAAAGGCCACGGGACTGGAGGGGGTCAAGCTCGCCTTGTTGCGTGAGACCACGCCTGAGCTTGCGCAACTTGCCCCGGAAGAGCTGGGCTCCCGGCTGAAGGCGCTGCCGCTTGCCCTTTTGCGGCCAAGGCCAATCGAGGAAGCGATCTCTTCAGCGGGCGGCGTGCACCTTGAACAGCTCGACTGCCGCTTCATGTTGAAAGACTTGCCGGGGGTTTTTCTCGCGGGCGAAATGCTGGATTGGGAGGCGCCGACCGGCGGTTATCTTCTGACAGCCTGTTTCGCCACTGGCCGCGCCGCCGGGCTGGGTATGCTGGAGTGGTTGCAGGGGTAATGGTTGCGGGCGCTGTAGGGGCCCCCATTCCGACCAAATAAAAAACCCGGATAAAGATCCGGGTTTTTTGAAATCTGAAAGGCAGCGCAATCTTATGCTGCTTCTTCCTCTTCCTCGTGGGTGTCTTCTTCTTCGACGGTCTTGCCGCGCTTCGGGCCTTTGGCCAGATTGACTTCCACCAGACGCACGGCTTCGGTTTCCGACATCTTGTTCACGGCGGCGATTTCGCGGGCCATGCGGTCAAGGGCGGCTTCATAAAGCTGGCGCTCGGAATAGGACTGCTCCGGCTGATGCTCGGCGCGGTAAAGATCGCGAACGACTTCAGCGATGGAGATAAGATCGCCGGAATTGATTTTCTGATCATATTCCTGGGCGCGGCGCGACCACATGGTGCGCTTGACGCGGGCCTTGCCTTGAACCACCTTCAACGCGCGGTCAACGAAGTCGGTTTCGGAAAGCTTGCGCATACCGATGGCAACTGCCTTGGTGACAGGCACCTTGAGGCGCATCTTGTCCTTTTCGAAGTCAATAACAAAAAGCTCAAGCTTCATGCCCGCGACTTCCTGCTCCTCGATAGCAGTGATCGTGCCGACGCCATGGGCCGGATAGACGATTGCTTCGCCCGTCTTGAAGCCCTGGCGCGTAGAGGATTTTTTCTGCTGGGTCGTCATTCGCTCTAAAAACTCCCTGTTACAATATCGGCAGCAGCCGATGCCGGGCCCGGGAGGGCCCGGATGAGACGGGGGAACCGTCGGGGTGACTTCACGCTGCTGGTCCAGCCGCGATTTTCAGCAAAACAAACCCTCGCATCGGCGACCCACCCCAGTGGATAGAATGTCACAGATTTGGAGGCGCGGATTTTTTGGCTTTCGTGGCAGGTTTGGGCACAATTATGCCCGCACGGTGGATCAGTTCTCGTTGTCTAACATAAAAAAGTGAGGAAATCAATATTTTGCTGCCTCATTCTCCCTTGACGGAAGAAGCGTCTAAGCCTAACCGGCGCGCGCCAACTGCTTCGCACAGGGGCGGAGGTGGCCCGGCAAACCTTGCTTAAGTCAAGGATTTCAAGGCCTAACCTTGCCATCGAGCCTGGTTTGCACCGGGTGCTCGGCACAGAGATATGTGCTTATTTTCCTGCGAATTCAGCACCTGCAAATTTGCATGGCTGTGTTATGAAATCGCGACAACTCCTTGGTGCTTGCACAAGCATTTCCAGCAAAAGTGGGAACCGGTTTTGCGTCCGGAAATGCGCAGAGGAAAGCATTTCCAACAAAAGTGGGCCCCGGTTTTGCGTCCGGAAATGCGAAAATAGCGGCCGAAAATACAAAAGCCGGACGCATTCTGGCATCCGGCTTCACTGCCGCTCTTTATTTGGCGGGTCCCGTGGCGGGCTGGTCAGTCGCCGGCGCCGGGCTTGGGGGAGAAGTAGAGTTCATATTTGCCTTCAACGCCGTCCATTTCCTTGGCTTCCGGCAGGGCGTCGCGCTTCACGGTGATGTTGGGCCATTGTTGCGCATATTCGGCATTGATCTTCAGCCACTTGTCGAGGCCCGGCTCGGTGTCGGGCTTGATGGCCTCGGCGGGACATTCAGGCTCGCAGACGCCGCAATCGATGCACTCGTCGGGATTGATTACGAGGAAATTTTCGCCTTCGTAAAAGCAATCCACCGGACATACTTCAACGCAGTCGGTATATTTGCAGCGTACGCAATTGTCGGTCACGATATACGTCATGCGGCACTCCAGGCTTATCTGCGACGGGGGCTTGACCCCAGACCCCGCAAAGGATTGTGGACGATCGGTCGGTCGGCTGCGGGAGATGCCGCCTTTTTCCACAGGTGAGTGAGCTACTGCTTTCCTGCCGCTTTAGCAAGAATAAAACATGTCAGTTTTCGCCGTCAGGAGGTAGATTTTTCCCTGGCCACGGGTGGAGCGATGGCCCAGCGAGGCACGCGCTTTCACTCGTCCGGGTCGAAAAGCCGGTCAAGCTGGCGGCGCTCGCGCTTTGTCGGACGGCCTGATCCGGGAAGGCGCTGGGCCTGTTCAAGTGCGGTCAGTTCCGGGCGGCTTTCAGGTGGGGGCGAGAGATCCTCATAGAGGCATCTGGCTTCCTCGTAGGGGCCGCGACGGTCTCCGGCTTTGAGAACCTTGAGAACGAGATCCCGGCGTGGCAGGGCCACTCTTACCTCGTCACCGGGGCGCACCGTTGCGCTCGGCTGTTTTACGACCCTGGCATTGATCTGAACGAGACCGGATTGAATCTGTTCCTGCGCCAGGGTGCGGGATTTCGAGACACGTGCGAAGAACAGCCATTTGTCGATGCGTTGTGGCGCGGACGGAGGCTGTTCTTCGGCCATGACTTACTTCTTCATCTGCTCTTTCAGGGCAGCCAGCTTTGCGAAGGGCGAATCGGGATCGATCGGCTTGTCCTTGCGTGGCGGCTTGGCCTCGAAGCGCTGGTTCTGGGCGGGACGGTTGTCCCTGTCCTGACGCGGACCCCGCTCCTGGCGGTCGCCACGCTGGCCCTGCTTGTCGCGATTGTTGTCACGGTCACGCGGCTTGCCGCCGTGGCCCTCGCGGCGCTGTTCATTGCGAGCGCCTTCTCCGCGGCCTTCACCACGGTTGTGGCCGGGGCGACCCTGGACGCCTTCGCGGTTGCCGTCCCTTCCAGCTTCCCGGCCACCGTCGCGGTTGCCGTGGCGGCGTTCGCCTTGCGGGCGACCGCCCTGACGCTGCTGGTCGTTGCGTCCGCCCGGACGCCACAGGAGAACCGGCTTTGGTTCCACGGGCTGATCGGGCTCTGCCACCAGCGCGGCGGGATCGGTTTCGGCAATATTGGCTTCGTCCGTCCGGGCTTCATCCGTTTGCGCTTCGCCGGCTTTCGCCTCGCTGGCCTGGGCCTCCTCGTTTCCGTCGGCCTCCTGAACGCCATCGCTGTCGTCCTGATCGGCTTTTTCGCCCGCAGCTTCGCTGGCCAAGGCCTCGGATGGTGCGTTGCCGCCATCCTGCGAGGCGAGGTAGGCCTGCGCTTCTTCAGCCTTCACGCTATCGGCGCGATAGCCGAGGCCTTTGAGAATTTCTTCCATATCGTCGGGCGTTGCACCGAGAATGGAGAGCATGGCCGTGGTGGTGGTAAAACGGCGGCCGTCATAGGCGCCGTCCGGGCGCGAACCGCTGCCCGGCTTCCATTGCAGCAGCGGGCGGATAATGTCGGCCAGACGTTCGAGAATGTCGATGCGGACAGCGCGTTTTCCAAGGAAGCGGAAGCCCGCCAGCTTGTAGAAATCGCGTTCGAAGGCCGGATCGGTGACAACGGAGGTGCGGCCAGCTGCCAGAACCGGGATGAGGTCGCCATAGCCGGTCTTGTCCATGCCGTCGTTTTTCAGCGCCCAGAGCAGGGTGATGAGTTCGGCGGGTGCGGGCTTCAGCAGTGCCGGCATGAAGATGTGGTAGGCGCCGAATCGCACGCCGTAACGGCGCATGGAGGCGCGCCCGTCCTGATCCAGCGACTTCACGTCTTCCGAGACATCGCGGCGGAAGAGCACGCCGAGATTTTCGACAAGCTGGAAGGCCAGCCCCTTGGCCAGCCCTTGCAGGTCTTCGGCGCGGGACAGATCGTCCAGGGGCTTCAGAACGGTGACGAGGTGATGATTGACGAAGCGCTCGATGCGGGCCACGACGTGATCGCGGGCATTGCCGGTCAGCTGTTCGTCCGCCAGCAGGATCACGCGCGGACGCATGATGTGATCCGAGCCCGCCAGACGCGCCACCGGCTCGCCAAGCCAGCGGACATAGCCGTCCGCGCCCAGCGCCAGATCGCCATTGCCGGAGGCATGAAGCCTTGCCGCGCGGGCCTCGAACTCCAGACCCAACGCCTTTTGCGTGGCAGTCTGCACCGCCTTGGCGTCCGGGCCTTCCATACCCGCCACTGGCGAGAACCGGAATCCGGAGAGTTGCCCCATGTGATGTCCCTCGACGAAGACATCACCGTTCACACTGATTTCTGCTTCCAGCATCGCATTCTCTCTCAAGCGCTTCATGAGCACAGATGTCCTGCGATCAACAAAGCGTTTCGTCAACCTTTCATGTAACGCATCGGACAATCGATCCTCGATTTCCCGCGTCTTTTCCTGCCAGTGTGTCGGATCGGCAAGCCAGCCCGGCCGGTTCGACACATAAGTCCAAGTTCTGATTTGTGCAATCCGTGCAGAGAGCGTATCGATCTCGCCATCGGTGCGGTCGGCCCGGCGCACCTGTTCGGCCAGGAAATCTTCGTTCACAGTGCCATGTCTGGCAAGGTCTGAAAACAGCGAAAGTATAAGATCGGCATGTTGGGCCGGTGTAATGCGCCGATAATCCGGCAATGCGCAGGCGTCCCACAGCAGCGAAACCCGCTGCGGGGAGCTGGCCAGATCCTGCACTTCCGCATAGCGCGCCAGATGTTCCAGCGCCTGCTGGTCCACCGCCGGCAGGGCGCGGGCAAGCCCCGGCACGCGCGGCGGCGCATCCAGGCTGCGTTGCAGGCTGGAGATGGATGAAAAGTCGAAATCGGGGGTGCGCCATTGCAACACCTTCACCGGGTCGAATTCGTGATTTTGCAGCCGGTCCACCAGTTCGGGATCGAAGGGATCGACACGGCCGGTCACGCCGAAGGTTCCGTCTTTCAGGTGGCGTCCTGCGCGTCCGGCAATCTGGCCCAGTTCTCCGGGGTTGAGGTTACGGAACTGGTAGCCGTCGAATTTCCGGTCCTGCGCGAAGGCGACGTGATCGACATCGAGATTGAGGCCCATGCCGATGGCATCGGTTGCCACGAGATAGTCCACATCGCCCGACTGATAGAGGCCGACCTGGGCATTGCGCGTGCGGGGGCTGAGCGCGCCCAGCACGACGGCGGCCCCGCCGCGCTGGCGGCGGATCAGCTCGGCAATGGCATAGACTTCATCGGCGGAGAAGGCGACAATGGCGCTACGCTGCGGCAGGCGGGTGATCTTCTTCTGCCCTGCATAAAAGAGATGCGAAAGGCGCGGGCGCTCCACCACGGTTATGCCCGGCAGCAATTGCGTGAGAATGGGCTTCATGGTGGCCGAGCCCAGAAGCAGGGTTTCCTCGCGGCCCCTCAGGTTCAGCAACCGGTCGGTGAAAATATGGCCCCGCTCCAGGTCGCCTGCGAGCTGGATTTCATCGATGGCCACGAAGGCCGAGCGCGTTTCGCGCGGCATGGCCTCCACGGTGCAGACAGAATAGCGCGCATTGGGCGGAGCGATCTTTTCCTCGCCCGTCACCAGCGCCACGTTCTTGGCGCCCACTCTCTCCACCAGCCGTGTATAGACCTCGCGCGCCAGAAGGCGAAGCGGCAGGCCGATGATGCCGGACCCGTGAGCTACCATCCGCTCGATCGCATAATGCGTCTTGCCGGTATTGGTCGGCCCCAGTACGGCCACCACGCCGCGGCCGCTCAGGATCATGGGTTGCGAAGACAAATCGGCACTCCGGATTTGGCATTGGGGGTGCTTTCCCCTTGCGGCACACATGGAGACGCTTTGCCGCAAAGGCAAGCAAAGAATGACATGCCAATCGATTTTATCGGCGGCAAGGGCCAATTTTTCCGGAAAAAGCCGCCCTTCCATCGCGCATGGGCGTGAACGGGGTGGGAACGAAAGGCGGACGAATCGCTGATAGGCCGGTTCAGCCTTTGTTCATGTCCGCTCCCCTTTTAATATGACAGGAAAAGCTCAATGCATTGAATCGCTTGGCCGGTGTGCCATCGGGTTTTTCCATTGTGACAGGCGTGGAACAAAAAATGCAGCCCTGCATTATGGAGTCGAAAGAAACAGACATCGTCCCGCAAGGGGTTATCGTAGGGAGGGCATTTCATGCTCAGTACAGTTCTTCTCGTCATTCTCATTCTGCTGCTGATTGGTGCGCTGCCGAATTGGGGTTACAGCCGCAGTTGGGGTTACGGTCCTTCCGGCGGTCTGGGTCTTGTCGTTCTCATCATCATCATTCTGCTGCTCATGGGCCGCATATAAGCTGTCCGGGCCGTAAGAAAGGAACATCGTCATGAAAATGAAAGCTGTTGCAGTTGCACTTCTTCTGCCGCTGGTCGCTTCTTGTACGGCCACGGAACGGGGTGCCTCGATCGGCGCGGCCTCCGGCGCAGTCATCGGCGGCGTCGCAACCAATTCCTGGGGCGGAGCGGCGGTTGGCGCCGTTGGCGGCGGGGTGATCGGCGCGCTGATCGGCCAGTCGCATGAGCGCCGCGGCTATTGCATCTATCGCGACCGTTACGGGCATCGCTACGAGGCGCGCTGCCGCTAAAACCTTCAATGGGAAGAAGCCCGCCGGACCGCCTCCGGCGGGTTTCTTTCATGTGGCGCTGGCCAGCATCTTGAAGCCCGCTGCACCGAAGATCAGCGCCATGGCCGCATCCATCGGGCGTTTTGCGCTGGTATAAAGACGGGCGGCGCGCGCGGTGGAAAACAGCAGCGCATAGGCCGAAAATATCGTGAAGCCAGTGGCAAGGCAGCCTCCGACGATCAGCGCCACCGTTGCCGGGGAGGAACCTTCTGGCAGCCCCAGCGAGATTGTCGCTACCCAGCCGAAGATCGCCTTGGGATTGGTGAGGTGGATGGCATAGCCCTTCAAAAAAAGCTGTCTCAGGCTGGCCTGCGGCGCAGCTTGTGGCAGGTCTGCCGAAGATGCGCCTGCAAAAAGGCTGCGCGATGCCTTGTAGGCCAGATAAAGCATGTAGAGCCCGCCGACGATTTTCAGCACTTCGAGGATCTGGCCATATTGCATCAGCAGCGCGGAAAGCCCCATGGCCGCCGCAAGCGCCCAGGTGCAGGACCCGCAGAAAATGCCCAGCATGATGACAAAGGCGCTTTTGCGTCCCCGCTGGATGGCGGTGCTGATAATGGCAATATTGGCAGGGCCGGGGCTGATGACCGCGACCAGATAAAGCATGTAGGCTGCACCGATCTGCGGCAGGTGCTGCATGATGTCCGACATGGGAAACTCCAGAATTTCAGAGCATTTTCAGGAAAAGTAGAAACCGGTTTTCCGTGCGAAAATGTGTAAAAACGCATCGTTACAGCGCCGTGTTTTTATCAAACGCACGGCACTGTAGCGCGCAGTGGCGGGCAAAAAAGTCAAATCTTGTGATCGGTTGCGGGCGTGCGCTTATGGGTGGTGGTTGCCACGCCGCCCATGCGCGGTGTCAGCTCTTGCGCTGGGCGATGAAGCGGGCTGCCTCCATCAGCACGGCGGCCTTTTCGCCATAGGGCTCCAGAAGCGCAACTGCTTCTGCCACGAGGCGGTCCAGTTCAGCCTCGGCCCAGTCCTGTCCCTTCAGCGATACGAGCGTTGCCTTGTTGCGTCCGGCATCCTTGCCGGTCGCCTTGCCCATGGTGGCGGCATCGGCGGTGATGTCGAGAAGATCGTCGGCCAGCTGGAAGGCCCGGCCGACCAGTTCACCGAAGCGGCGCAGCCTTTGCCGGTCCTGCTGGTCTGTACCGGCAATCATGGCGCCGGCCTCGCAGGCAAAGCGCAGCAGGGCGCCGGTTTTCATCGCCTGGAGGGTGACGATTGCCTGCTCATCCGGGGCCTGGCGTTCGGCGGCCAGATCCAGCATCTGCCCGCCTGCCATGCCGCCAAGGCCCGCGGCCCGTGCAAGCGCCAGCACGAGGCTGGCGCGCGCGCCATCGTTAAGCCCGCAGCGGGGATCGGCAATGATGTCGAAGGCAAGGGTCAGCAGGCTGTCGCCCGCCAATATTGCTGTCGCCTCGTCGAAGGCCACATGCACCGTGGGCTGGCCGCGGCGCAGATCGTCGTCGTCCATGGCCGGCAGGTCGTCATGGACCAGCGAATAGCAGTGCAGACATTCCAGCGCGGCTCCCACCCTGAGCGCTGCCTCTTCATTGCCGCCCAGAAGACGGGCGGTTTCCAGAACCAGAAACGGGCGAAGCCGCTTGCCGCCATTGAGTACGGCATGACGCATGGCGGAAAGAAGCTGCTCGGGCCGGGCAATCTCATCGTCCTGCACGGCGGCGCCCAGCAAATCCGCCAGAAGCGCCTGCACACGCGACGCGGCTTCCTGCAAACGATCTTGGAACATCACGGCCTCTTTGCGCCCTTTTCGGGCTGTTTGGTGGGTCGGGGGCTGTTTTGCATGGCCTTGGGTTGGGGGCAATCGAAAATTTATGGCGCAGGCCGTGGACAGGGCGTTGGAAAGATCGGAAAAGCAAAGGGCTCCCTCATGGCGCGCAGACAGGCGCATAATGCCGGGGAGCGGGATTGGTGTCCGGCAAAAGCCCGTGGGGCAACAGGGGCAAGGGGGATATGCTTGACCGTCGATGAGGCGTCCGGTGAACCGCAGCATGGCGCGGCGGAAGAGGAGCGGGAGGAAAGGCGGGTCTTGCTGTCGCGTATTGGAAAGATCCTTCTGGGGCTGGCGCTGCTGCCGCTGGTATTGATGATCCTTTACAGGCCCTCTTTCGTTCACCCCGTGTCCACGCTGATGCTGGCCGATCTTGCCTTGCTGCAAGGCTATGATCGGCAATGGGTGCCGCTCGACAATATTTCCCCCAATCTCATCCGCTCCGTGCTGATGTCGGAAGACGGGCAGTTCTGTTCGCATAACGGGGTGGACTGGGTGCAGATGCGAAGCGTCATCGACGATGCGCTGGATGGCGAGCCGACCCGCGGCGCCAGCACCATCACCATGCAGACCGTAAAAAACCTCTTCCTGTGGAACAGCCGTTCCTTCGTGCGAAAGGGGCTGGAAGTTCCCATGGCGCTTGCCGCAGACCTCGTATGGCCCAAACGCCGGATTCTGGAAATCTATCTGAATGTCGCGGAATGGGGGCCGGGCATTTACGGTATCGAAGCGGCGGCGCAGCACTATTTCAAGGTTCCCGCCGCAAGGCTCACCTCGCGGCAGGCCTCGCTGCTGGCGGTGGTTCTGCCAAATCCCATCACCCGCAATGCCGCCCGGCCCGGAGCAGGCCTGCGAAGGCTCGCAGGCACCGTACAGGGCCGGGCGCGCAACGCGGCGCCCTATGTTGCCTGTATCGAGCGCTAGGTTTAGGTTCGGCTTTGACGTTGCCCGACTGTCGTTCCCTTTGAAGACCGTAGGAAAGGAAGTTATCGTTGTCCGGCCTCATCCTTTATATCGCCAACAAGAACTATTCCTCATGGTCCTTCCGGCCGTGGATGGCCATGACAGGGTGCGGCATCGCCTTCGAGGAGAGGCTGGTGCGTTTCGATTTTCCGGCGGGCAATCCGGATATTCGCGCCATTTCCCCCACGGGGCAGGTACCGGTGCTACAGCACGGCGCGCTGAAGATTTGCGAGTCGCTTGCGATCATCGAATATGTGGCGGAGCTTTTCCCGCAGGCGGGACTCTGGCCGCGGGACGTGGGCCAGCGAGCGCTGGCCCGCGCCTTCTCGATGGAGATGGCAACGGGCTTTCGCGCCCTTCGCAACGCCTGCCCGATGAACATGCGCCGCAAGCCCAGATCCATCGCGCTCCCGGACGGCGTGATGGATAATGTGCGGCGGATCGAGGCTATCTGGACGGAATGCCTCAACCGTTCCGGCGGCCCCTTCCTGTTTGGCGCCTTCAGCGCGGCCGATGCGATGTTCGCGCCGGTGGTCAACCGTTTTTCCAGCTTTCTGCTGACGCGGGATGACACCGCGGCCCGCTACATGCAGGCAATGAGCAGCCATCCCGCCTTTATCCAGTGGCAGGCTGCGGCGCTTCTGGAGCCGTGGATTGTCCCGGAAGACGAAGTGCCCGGCGAGTTGCCCGCTTTGCAGCCATGATTTTGTCCGAACAAGACAGGGCCAAGCTCCTCATAAGAATCAAAAAAATGGGTGGAGGGGCTGGTCAAAGCCGGACTTGGCATGTATAAGCCCGCCAAATTCCGAGATCGATGCGCGTGCCATGCGGCCTCCGCGAGGCCGGAAAGGCGCTTTCGACCGACACCTGGAGTAAATTAAATGGCTGTACCGAAAAGAAAAACGAGCCCGTCCAAGCGCGGTATGCGCCGCTCTGCTGACGCTCTCAAGAACCCGACCTATGTCGAAGACAAGAACTCCGGCGAACTGCGCCGTCCGCATCACATTGACCTGAAGACGGGCATGTATCGCGGTCGCCAGGTTCTGACGCCGAAGGAAAGCGCATAATCCGCGCCTCTTGGCAGACAGTTTAAAGGCCGGGTCGTCCCGGCCTTTTTTATGCCTTTCGTTTGGGTGTTTCCCGCATCTGACGGCCCCCCATTTGAAAGGGAGCCCTCAAAGCTTGTCGAGCTTGCTTTGCAGGTTTCGCAACTGTTCCTTCAATTCATCGATGTCGCTGGCTTCCGGCTTTTTGACTTCCTTCGGTGTCTGCGCTGTCATGAAGGGAGAAAACATCTGCATGGCCTGCTGGAACATTTCGGTGTTGCGCTTGACCTGCTCTTCCATCAATTGCATCGGCGCATGAAGGTTCTTGCCAAGGGGCGTGCCGCCGAAGGCCTTGGTCATCTGCTCACGCATCTGGGCCTGCTGGTCGTTGAAGGCTTTCATCGAATGTTCGAGGAAGCTCGGCACGACCATTTGCATCTGGTCGCCGTAATAGCTGATAAGCTGGCGTAGAAAGGAAATCGGCAGAAGCGTGTTGCTGGTCTTGGCTTCCTGCTCGAAAATGATCTGCGTCAGAACGGAATGGGTAATGTCCTCGCCGGATTTTGCATCCTGAACGGTAAAGTCCTCGCCCCGCTTTACCATTTTCGCCAGATCCTCCAGCGTCACATAGGTGCTGGTTCCGGTGTTGTAGAGGCGGCGATTGGCATATTTCTTGATTATGATTTCGCCATCTGCTTTTGCCATTTTTGTCTCCTGACCCAGAATTGTGATTGTTCTTGCTCTTCCCGTCCACAACCTTATGCGCAAATGCCGTGAATTGACAATTCATTTGTGCGTTGCGGGAACCTGATCCCCAGCGGTGAACAAGTTATTGATTATGCAACCGACGCATGTATAAGGCTCAATCGTCGGGTTTGACTTCTGGTTAAAGCTTTGCCAGTCTCCCGCCAAAGAGGAAAATTCGAGGAGACTTCCAATGACCACGCCATCCATCGTCATCGCCAGCGCTGCCCGCACGGCGGTTGGCTCCTTCAATGGTGCGTTTGCCAATGTTGCCGCTCACGATCTGGGTGCAACGGTCATCAAGGCCGTGCTTGAGCGCGCCGGTGTCGAGGCGGGCGAGGTGGATGAGGTCATTCTCGGACAGATTCTCACGGCGGGACAGGGCCAGAACCCGGCGCGCCAGGCGGCCATGAAGGCCGGAATTCCGCAGGAAAAGACAGCCTGGGGCATGAACCAGCTTTGTGGTTCGGGGCTGCGGGCCGTGGCGCTGGGAATGCAGCAGATCGTTTCCGGCGATGCCGACATCATCGTGGCGGGCGGTCAGGAATCCATGTCCATGGCTCCGCATTGCGCCCACTTGCGCGCCGGTACCAAGATGGGCGACATGAAGATGATCGACACCATGATCAAGGATGGCCTGACGGACGCATTTTATGGCTATCACATGGGCACGACCGCTGAAAACGTGGCCCGCCAATGGCAGTTGAGCCGCGACGAGCAGGATGCTTTTGCCGTTGCCTCGCAAAACAAGGCGGAGGCCGCGCAGGCGGCCGGCAAGTTCAAGGACGAAATCGTTCCCTTCACCGTATCGGGCCGCAAGGGTGACGTGATTGTCGATGCCGACGAATATATCCGTCCCGGCACGACGATCGACAATCTTGCCAAGCTGAAGCCTGCCTTCGACAAGGAAGGCACGGTCACGGCGGGCAATGCCTCCGGCATCAATGACGGTGCGGCCGCTGCCCTGCTGATGACCGAGGCCGAAGCGGTCCGTCGCGGCATTCGTCCGCTGGCGCGCATCGCGTCCTGGGCAACGGCGGGCGTCGATCCCAAGATCATGGGCACCGGCCCGATCCCTGCCTCACGCAAGGCGCTGGAAAAGGCTGGCTGGAAAATCGGCGATCTCGATCTTGTCGAGGCAAATGAAGCTTTTGCCGCGCAGGCCTGCGCCGTCAACAAGGATCTCGGCTGGGATACGTCGATCGTCAACGTCAATGGTGGCGCTATCGCCATCGGCCATCCGGTGGGTGCATCGGGCGCGCGCATTCTCAACACGCTGCTGTTCGAAATGCGTCGTCGCGGTGCAAGCAAGGGCCTTGCAACGCTTTGCATCGGCGGCGGCATGGGCGTGGCCATGTGCCTGGAAGCGCTCTAAGGGCTTGAGGCCTTTTCCCCGTCTGGAATGCCCATGAAATGAACGTCCGGGGAAGCCGGTTTGCGGTTTCCTTTCAGGACATGCTCCAGGCAGGAAAGGCCTAAGCATTTTCAGGAAAGGTGGAACTGCTTTTCCCTGGAAAATACGTAAAATCAGACAGTTAGAGCGGTTCATTGCTTTCGCGAAACGATGAACCGCTCTATCCGGCGAATTGGTTTTCGCTGGATAGATTTTGAGATTTCTCCATCACTGGCAATCGGAACCGGCCTTCGGGGGCGGGCGGGTTTCTGTTGTCTGCGATTACAAAACCCAGAAACGTCGAAGAGGAACGATCCATGAGCAGGGTAGCACTGGTAACGGGGGGAACACGCGGCATTGGTGCGGCAATTTCCGTGGCCTTGAGCAAGGCGGGATACAAGGTTGCCGCCAATTACGCGGGCAATGACGAGAAGGCCAAGGCCTTCGAGGCGGAGACCGGGATTGCGGTGTTTAAATGGGATGTTTCGTCCTATCAGGCCTGCGTGGACGGTATTGCCAAGGTGCAGGAGGCATTGGGGCCGGTCGATATTCTGGTGAACAATGCCGGTATCACGCGCGATGCGATGTTCCACAAGATGACGCCGGAGCAGTGGGGCGAGGTGATCTCCACCAATCTCAGCGGCCTGTTCAACATGACGCATCCGCTGTGGGGCGGTATGCGGGATCGCAGTTTTGGCCGGGTCATCAATATCTCTTCCATCAATGGTCAGAAGGGCCAGATGGGGCAGGTGAATTACTCGGCGGCCAAGGCGGGCGATCTTGGTTTCACCAAGGCGCTGGCGCAGGAAGGGGCGGCGAAAAACATTACGGTCAATGCCATTTGCCCCGGTTATATTGCCACGGAAATGGTGCGCGCCATTCCGGAAAAGGTTCTCGCTGAGCGTATCCTGCCGCAAATTCCGGTGGGACGCCTTGGCGAGCCGGAGGAAATTGCCCGGATCGTGGTGTTCCTGGCTTCCGACGATGCCGGCTTCATCACCGGCTCGACGATTTCGGCCAATGGCGGCCAGTTCTTCGTCTGATCGCCGGGCGGTGGCCCGAAAATCGGGCCGTGGTTTTGGTGACTGCATAATTCCTTAGAGCGGTTCATTGTTTCACGGAAACATTGAACCGCTCTAACTATTTGTTTTTACGCATTTTCAGACGGAAAACCGGTTTCCACTTTTCCTGAAAATGCTCTAAATCAGAATCGATTTAAGGTGAAATTATGCAGCAAATTTAAAATGTTACAGCGCCGTGCGTTTGATAAAACGCACGGCGCTGTAATCCGTGAGCGTCAGTTCTGCTTGAGCGGGGAAATGGCCACTTCCACGCGGCGGTTCTGGGCTCGGCCTTCCGGCGTGGCATTGCTTGCCACCGGCTGGCTGGGGCCAAAGCCCATGGAGGACATGCGGCGCGGATCCACGCCTTGCGATGCCAGGTAATTGGATACCGACTCGGCGCGGCGCTGCGACAGATCCTGATTATGTTGCAGGCTGCCGGTGGAATCGGTGTGGCCGTTCACGTCGATCAGCGTGCGGTTGAACTTCTTCAGCACGATCGCCACCGAATTCAGTGTCGGATAGAAGGGCGGCAGCACCTGATCCTGATCGGTCGGGAAGGTAATATTGGACGGCATGTTCAGGATGATCCGGTCGCCCTGGCGGGTGACGGAGACGCCCGTGCCCTGTAGCTGGGCGCGAAGCTCCGATTCCTGATTGTCCATGTAATTGCCGATGGCACCGCCCGCCAGTGCGCCGATACCGGCGCCGATCAGGGCGGCATCGCGCTTGCCATGGCCACGGCCACCGACGGCCAGACCGCCGAGCGCGCCGACGGTTGCGCCGATCAGCGCGCCGCCTGCGGTGTTCGACATCTTCTGCTCGCCGGTATAGGGATCAGTGGTGGTGCAGGAGGTAAGATAGGTCGCCGTAAGGGCGACAATTGCAAGTCTCTTGATCATTGGTGAGGTTTCCCCGTCATCTTCCGCACCTTCATTTACCATGAATTGCGGCATAAGCGAGGAGGAAGAGATGCGGCGAATTATTCCGCCGCGGTTTTGCGCCCGTAGCGTTTTTCGATGTAATCGATCACCAGCGCCTCGAAGTCTTCGGCAATGCGCGGACCGCGCAAGGTGAGTGCCTTTTCGCCGTCGATAAACACCGGCGCGGCGGGATTTTCGCCGGTTCCGGGCAGGGAAATGCCAATATCTGCATGTTTGCTTTCGCCCGGCCCGTTGACGATGCAGCCCATGACGGCAACGTTCAAGCCCTCGACACCGGGATATTTCTCGCGCCAGACGGGCATGTTCTTGCGAATGTCGTCCTGGATCTTCTGGGCCAGTTCCTGAAACACCGTGGATGTGGTGCGCCCGCAGCCCGGACAGGCCGCAACGACGGGAATGAACTGGCGAAAGCCCATGACCTGCAACAATTCCTGCGCCACCTGCACCTCACGGGTGCGGTCGCCGTTCGGTTCCGGCGTCAGGGATACGCGGATGGTATCGCCAATGCCCTGCTGCAAGACATAGCCCATGGCGGCGGACGAGGCGACGATGCCCTTCGATCCCATGCCCGCTTCCGTCAGCCCCAGATGCAGCGCGTGATCGGAGCGTTCCGACAGCATGGAATAGACGGCAATCAGATCCTGGACCTGACTGACCTTGGCCGAGAGGATGATACGATTGCGCGGCAGGCCGATTTCCTCGGCAAGTTCCGCCGAGAGCAGGGCGGATTGGCAGATGGCCTCATGCATGACCTGCCGGGCCGAGAGCGGCGAGCCGTTCTTCTGGTTCTCGTCCATCAGCCGGGTCAGCAGGTCCTGGTCCAGCGATCCCCAGTTCACGCCGATGCGCACCGGCTTGTCGTAGCGGATGGCCATTTCGACGATTTCGGCGAATTGCTTGTCCTTCTTGTCCTTGAAACCGACATTGCCGGGATTGATGCGATATTTCGCCAAAGCTTCGGCACAGGCCGGATGATCGGCCAGCAGCTTGTGGCCGATATAATGGAAGTCACCGACAAGCGGCACATCCATGCCCAGCCGCAGCAGGCGTTCGCGGATCTTTGGAACGGCAGCAGCGCTTTCATCGCGATCGACGGTGATGCGCACGATTTCCGATCCCGAACGGAAGAGGGCGGCAACTTGTGCCACCGTGGCATCCACATCGGCGGTATCGGTATTGGTCATGGACTGGACGACAACCGGCGCACCGCCTCCGACGATGACGCCGCCCACATCGACGGCAACGGAGGCGCGGCGGGGTTTCGGCTCGTAATCTGCGGCAGACGCCATGGCGGTCCATCTCTTTTCAGGCTGTTTGCTTTCAGGTGGATCAATCACGCCGCCTTGTCAACAGCATGACGGTATCACATTTCCTGCGTGGCTTTGCCGCCTTGCGGCGGCGATTGCCTCTCTGCGTGCCTGGCAAGGCCGGAAAGGAGCAGCACGACGGCCAGCAGTATCGGCATTGCGCGAAAGACCAGACCAAGCGAGCTGTGATCGGCGATGAAGCCGATCAGCGAGGGCGCCACCAGAATGCCGGAATAGCCCATGGTGGTGACAATGGACAGTCCAACGCCCGCAGCAAGCCCCGGCAGGTTGCCTGCGGCGGAAAAGGCGATGGGCACGAGATTGGATATGCCGATGCCCGCCAGCGCAAAACCGGCGATGCCGAGGATTATATTGTCGGCATAGCCGATGACGATCAGGCCTGCCATGGCCAATACCGCGCAGGCGCGCAACGTCGCGACCGCACCGAAGCGATCGCGCACCAGGTCTCCGGCAAAACGCATCACGGCCATGGTGAGTGAAAAGGCGGCATAACCATAGCCGGAAAGCGCAAGGTCGGCGCCCCGCTCCCGGCTGAGATAAAGCGCTCCCCAATCCAGCACCGCGCCTTCCGGGATCATGGAAAACAGTGCAACGATGCCAATGAGCCATGGCAAGGGTGTCATGGGCAGCAGCTTGCGTCCGGGAACGGCATTTGCCGTGGAGCCCTGATCGTGATGGAGCATCGGCCAGGCAAGGGCAACCATGATGCCTGCAAGCATCGCCACGAGAAAGGCATGGCCAACCGCCCCGACCGAGACGAGAGCGAGGCCGGAAAGGCCCGCCCCCAGCAGGCCGCCAAGGCTCCAGAAGGCATGGCAGGACGACATGATGGCGCGTCCCATGGCCTTTTCGGTTTCCACGGCATTTGCATTCATGGCCACGTCCATGGCCCCGGTCAGGCCGCCGAACAGGAAAAGGGCAATTGCGGCCAGCGCAAGATCGGGTGCCAGCACCACTGCCGGCAAGGCCGGGAGAAAGAGCAGGCTTGTCACGATGCTGACACTGCGGGAGCCTGCCCGCGCAATCCGGCCTCCGGCAATCGGCATCATGGTGACGGATCCGAGACCGAAAACGAGAATCATCAGGCCGAGCAAGCTTTCGCTGAGATCGAGTCGCAGGGCAAGAAGCGGGATCTGGCTGGCCCACGAGCCGATGACGAAGCCATTGCATAGAAACAGCAAAGATACGGCCGTTCTTGCGCGGGTAATATACGGGGTCATGCTTCCTCCCATTCGGTGTGGCGGGAGGATAGTGCAGCCCTTTTCCGGCGCAACGTCCCGACCGGGGCGGCAGGCTCACATTTTATGTGCGGGCGAAAGGATTGCCGTGGGTTTTAATTGCTTGCCTGAGCGGGAAAAGGCCACGGCTACCATGGATTGCCGGAATTTGGGGAAGGTTCTCCCGCTGGGCGACAGGTAAGGACGCTCTGTCATTGACGCCAGAACCACCGTTGTCTAAGGGATGAAGCTAAATTGCGTCAAGTCCGGTTGTGATCAGACCGTTGAGCCCGAAAGATCTGATGACGGTAGAAATTATTGGGCGCGCTTGTGCCGCGCCGGGAGCCGCTTCTCCCGAAGAGCTTTTCACTTTGCTGCGCAATCGCGCCTGCACGGTTTCGACCGTTCCGCGCGATCGTTGGGACATTGCGCGCTACTGGCATCCGGAAATCGGCATCCCAGGCAAGTATTACACCTTTGCAGCCGGCGTGCTGGAGGGAATCTACGATTTCGATCCGGGCCTGTTCGGCATGTCGCGTCGCGAAGCGGCCTTCATGGATCCGCAGCAGCGCATTCTGCTGGAACTGACGTGGCGGGCGCTGGAAGACGCCAATATTCCCGCCAGCAGCCTGCATGGCGAAAATGTTGCCGTCTATGTCGGGGCATCCAACATCGACCACGCCAACCTTGCGGCGGAAGATCCGGCGGGCCCCGGCCCGCATTTCATGACGGGAAACACGCTGTCGGTCATTTCCAACCGCATCTCGCATGTCTTCGGGCTGAACGGTCCAAGCCTCACGGTGGATACGGCCTGCTCCTCTTCGCTGGTGGCGCTGGATCATGCCGTGAAATCCATCAATTCCGGCCTGGTGGATACCGCCATCGTGGCGGGCGTCAATGTGCTGGTGCACCCGCTGCCTTTCGTGGGTTTCGCGCAGGCGCGGATGCTTTCCATCGACGGGTTGTGCAAGGCCTATTCCAATGACGGTATAGGCTATGTGCGCGCCGAGGGTGCAGCTGTTCTGGTGCTGCGCAGCAGCGCGCGCGCCGCCCGTGAGGGCGATCGCAGCCACGCCACCATCATGGCGAGTGGCATCAATGCGGCGGGCCGCACCAACGGCATTTCGCTTCCCTCCCGCGAGGCGCAGGCGGTGCTGCTGCGCGCCGTCTATGACGGCAACGGGCTTGATCCGGAACGGCTGGCCTTCGTCGAAGGCCATGGTACGGGCACCAAGGTCGGCGATCCGGCAGAAGTCTGGTCGCTTGGAACCGTCATCGGTCAGCGGCGCAAGGAGCCGGTTCTCGTCGGCTCGATCAAGAGCAATATCGGGCATTCCGAACCGGCATCGGGCCTCTTGGGCGTGATGAAGGCGATGATGGCGCTGGAGCAGGACTACCTGCCCGCCTCTCTGCATTGCGATGAGCTGAACGACGCCATCGATTTCGAAGGCCTGAATGTGCGGGTGGCCCGTGAAGGGGTGACGCTGGAGCGCGGCGTCATACCGCGTCTTGCCGGGATCAATTCCTTCGGTTTTGGCGGTGCCAATGCCCATATCGTCATTGCCGATCCCGCAGCCCCCGCAGAGGTGGCGGAGGTGCCGGACGAACCCCTCTTCCTTGCCAGCGCCCATACGGCCGAAAGCCTGAAGCGACTTGTCGCGGATTACCACGCAAGACTGGCCGAAGAGACTGACCCGCGCCGGCAGGCGGCGCTGCTTTCGGCGGCTGCCGCCAATCGTGCGCCGCTTCGCCACCGCTTCGTTGCCAAGGGCACGCCACAGGCCATTGCCTCTGCCATGGCCGAGCGGCTGGAAACCGGCAAGACCGGCGGCGAGGTGGGTGAAAGCCATTCGCGTCAGGGCAAGCTTGCCTATGTCTATTCCGGCAACGGCTCGCAATGGGCGGGCATGGGCGTGGACGCCTATCGCCAGAACAGCCTCTTCCGGGAGAGCTTCGACCGTGTCTCGCAACTCTTCCGCCGTCATTCGGCAACCGATCTGACCGTAGCCCTGCATGACGAGGCACTGGAGGGCAAGCTTGGCGACACCCGCCTTGCCCAGCCGCTGCTGTTTGCCATTCAGGTGGCGCTCACCGATGCGCTGAACGCAGGGGGGCTCACGCCGACGGCGGTCTACGGCCATTCGGTCGGGGAGGTCGCCGCGGCCTATGCATCCGGTGCGCTATCGCTTGAGGATGCCGTGTCCGTCATTGCCAAGCGTTCGCTGCATCAGGCGGTGCTGGCCGGTGAAGGCACCATGGCGGCATTGAAGCTTGGCGACAAGGCGGCCCGCGAGCTGCTGGAGGCGCTTGGATTGGAAAGTCTCGTGGTGGCGGCGGTGAATGCCCCCAATTCCGTGACCATTTCCGGTGCGCGTGAAGACATCGTTGCGCTGAAGGAGGCCGCCCGCAAGCGCAAGATCCCCGCGCAGGTTCTGGAAATCGATTATCCTTTCCACCATCCGCTGATCGACAAGGCCAAGGCTGCCTTCTTCGCGGATGCACCGCAAATCGCGCCCCGCAAGAGCACGCTTTCCTTTATATCCACCGTCACCGGCGGCGTACTGGAGGGCGAGCGGCTGGATGCGGAATACTGGTGGCGCAACGTGCGCCAGCCGGTGCAGTTCAACGGCGCCACCGAAGCCGCGCTCGCCCTTGGCTGTAGCGTCTTCCTCGAGATTTCGCCCCGCGCCATTCTGGGTGGTTACGTGGCGGATACGGCGCAGCAACTGTCTTCGCCGGTCAATGTCGTGGCGACGCTCAGCCGCGATGCACCCGCCGAGGGGATCGACCCTGTGGCGCAATCACTGGCGCGCGCCATCGCCAATGGTGCGAGCGCCGACGAGGCCCGGATTTTCGGCGCAAGACAGGCGGCGCTGAAGCTGCCCGGTCTGCCCTTTGAAAAGACACCGATCCACCCTGATCCGACCACCGATCGCGCCGACCTTTATGGGCGCTATTCGGATGGCGCCTATCATATGCATGGCTGGCGGGTCGATCCGAATGCGCCGCATTGGAAGAACCATCTGGATGCAAGGCTCTTTCCCGACCTCGCCGAGCATGTGGTGGACGGACGCGCCATTCTGCCGGGCAGCGGTTTTCTCGAAATCGCGCTTGCGGCGGGAAGGGTGCATTTCGGCTCCGATGCGCTGGAAATTTCCAATGTCGAAATCCTGCGGCCGCTGGAACTCAGCGACAGCCGCATGGTGGAGCTGTCAACGCTGATTTCGCCGGAGACGGGCGATATGCAGATCCGCTCCCGCGAGCGGCTGAGCGATGACGACTGGACTTTGCACGCCGTGGCGCGGCTGCGCAAGCTGACGGCCTCGGAAGAGGCGGAGGAACCGGATTTCGACCTCAGCGCGCCGGAGTCGGAAGTGGATGCCGCCGCCGCCTATCGCACGGCCAGGAGCTTCGGGCTGGATTACGGCCCCCGCTTCCGCTTGCTGGAGCGGGCCGTGCTGCATGGCGAGCGGCTGGTGGAGGTCTTCCTGCACGAGGCAGCAAGCCCCGGCCACCCGCTGGTGTCCTTCCATCTCAATCCCATGAGTGTCGATGCCGTGTTCCACGGCCTTGTGGCGCTATTTGGCCGCCTGAGCGGCGAAAGCGGCGGTGCGCCCTACATTCCGGTGCGTTTTGGCCGTGTCGTCAGCCGCAGGCTGGGCCAGCCCGTGCAAAGGGCCGTCATCGAGATCGAGCGGATCAGCCCCACGTCCATCAAGGCGAATTTCCATCTCTATGATGGTGAGGGCAGGCTGGTGGCAAGCCTCGGAGAGAGCCGCTTCCGCCGGACCTTCCTGAAACAGCACAAGTCCCTGGAGACCCTTGCCTTCCACTATGAGGCCGTACCGGTGACGGGCATGGGTGGGGCCGAGGTCGAACTGCTGGCCTCCGACAATCTGGCAACCCGGCTTTTCGCGTCTGCCAACGCCGAGGCGGACAATGCCACCCTGCTCATTCAGGCCGCGACCTTCAGCGCGATCTACGGCATTGCCCGGCTGTTGCAAACCAATGACCGGATCAGTCTCAACGACCTGCCGCAGGGAGAAAAGCTGCGGCCCTTCCTGGTCAACTGCCTGCATCTTCTGGCAGACGGTGGCTTTGCCGCCTTCGACGACGGCGTCTGGACACTCGATGCCGATGCGCCCCTGCCGCCCGCCGGGGAGTTGTTGCAGGAGCTTTATCGCGATCATGGTGCGCGCACCGTCGAACTGGTGATGATCAACGATGTCTATCGCGGCATTTGCGACATGCTGACATCCGGTGCGGCCGATCCGTCTGTGCAGGCCTCGGGGCCTTTGTCCGATGCCACGATCGAGCATTTCGCCGTGCATTCGCCGCTGGCGCGGACGCGCATCGATGTCCTGGCCGCAGCGCTCGACGCCCGGCTTGCCGAAATGGCCGAGGACCAGCCTTTGCATGTGCTGGAGCTAGGCTCGATTTCCGTGCATGTCAGCCGCAAGCTTGCCGGGCAGATCTGTCGGCGCGGCGGCATCCTCACCATCTTCGAGCCGGAGGGTGGAGCGCGCCGCAATCTGGAACTTGCCTTTGAAAACGATCCCGGCGTGCGGGTGATCGGTGAGGCCGGGCTGGACGGTCTGTCAGGGCTTTGCCTGGTGGTCAGCGGCAGCGAGGGTCTTCGGGAACTCATCGAGGGGGAGCAGGCGGCACGTTTGCGCGGCACGCTTCTTGCAAAAGTGCCTGCGCTGCTTGCGGTGCAGACGCAGCCCAATGTCTTTGCCGATTTCGTCTTTGGACTTTCGGATGGCTGGTTCCTGCCCGGTGGTTTGCAGCAATTTCCACTTGGCCGCATCGCGGATGCGACAAGCTGGATCAAGCTGCTGGAAGGCCTTGGCTTTTCGGCGGAAGCAGAAACGCTGAAGACGGCAGGCGGCGGGCTGATCGGCCTTGCGGCACAGCGCCGTCAGCCGGTGGCCTCACAGGCTGCGGATGCGGTTTCCGTCTCCGGACCGGTGCTTGTGCTGCATGATGGCGTGCTGGAGCCGGGCGCTGTTGCGGCGGCAATCCGCGCTTTGGGCGGCACGGGCTTGAGCGCCCTTGCGCTGAGCGGCGACGAGCAGATCGATCAGGACGCCTTGCAGGCGGCGCTGGCAAATGCGGCTCCAGAGCTTGCGGGCATCGTCTTCCTCTCCGCCGAGCCCGGCATGGAGGGTGATCCGTCGCTTGTGCTGCAAAATCGCGTTCTTTCTCTCAGCACGCTTTGCCTTGGCTGGAATGAAGCCCCGCAGGGCGCGGGCGGCAAGCCGCTGAAGCTGGTCATGGTGGCTCCCGGCGGTGCGCCGGTCATCGGTACGGCATCAGGCGCCTTTGCAAGCCCTGTCAATGCCGGCCTTTGGGCCTTTGCGCGTGTGCTGCGCAATGAATTCGACTTCCTCGACATGGTGGCGGTGGATACCGGCCCTTCCAAGAATGCGCCGGAGATCATGCTGGACCACGGCCTGCGGCTTCTGGCTCGCGGGCATGGGGCCCGTGAAATTCTGGCCGATTCGCTGAGTGGCGCCTGGCGGGAGCTGCGCGCTGTTCCCGGCCCGCTGCCGCAGGCCCGCCGCATGACGGCGGCCTATGAGGCGGCGACCATTCGCCAGCAGGCGCCCTCGCAAGTCACCAGCATTCATTGGGAAAGTGCTGCCGTGCCGGTTCCCGGCCCGCGCGATGTGGTGGTTAAGACCGCCGCCACCGGCCTGAACTTCCGCGATGTCATGTGGGCCATGGGCTTGTTGCCGGAAGAAGCGCTGGAAGACGGTTTTGCAGGCGCGTCCATCGGCATGGAATTTTCCGGTGAAGTCGTCGCAACCGGTTCGCAGGTCGATGATCTGCGACCCGGCGACAAGGTCATGGCAATCGCCGCCCATGCCTTCTCCACCCATGTCAAGGTGGATCGGGCCGGTGTGGCGCGGTTGCCTGCTGGTGTGGATCCGGTTTCGGCGGCCAGCATTCCGGTGGTTTTCCTCACGGCCTATTATGCCATGCATGAGCTTGGCCGCATTCGCGCCGGTGAAACCATTCTCATCCACGGTGCCGCAGGCGGCGTGGGGCTTGCCGCCCTTCAGGTGGCCAAGCATTTCGGCGCAACCGTGATTGCCACGGCAGGCACACGCGAAAAGCGCGCCTTCCTGGAAACGCTGGGTGCGGACCATGTGTTCGACAGCCGCTCGCTCGGTTTCGTCGAGGATGTGCGCCGCGTTACCGGCGGTGAAGGGGTGGATCTGGTGCTGAACTCGCTGTTTGGCGAGGCAATGGAAAAATCCCTGTCGCTGGTCAAGCCGTTCGGCCGCTTCCTTGAACTGGGCAAGCGCGATTATTATGCCGACAGCAAGATCGGGCTGCGGCCTTTCCGCCGTAATATCAGCTATTTCGGCATCGATGCGGATCAGTTGCTGGTTTTCCAGCAGGATCTCTCCCGGCGCCTGCTCGGCGAAATCGGCAGGCTCTTCGAGGAGGGTGTGTTTACGCCCCTGCCGTTCCGCGCCTTCGAGCATGACGAGATTGGCGATGCCTTCCGCCTGATGCAGAATGCCGGCCATATCGGCAAGATCGTGGTGCTGCCACCGGTTGCAGGCCATGACAGCGTGGTGGCAAGGGTCGCTTCCGGCAGGAAGGTCGATCCGGACGGGATGCATCTGGTGGTGGGTGGCATTGGCGGGTTCGGGCTTGCCACGGCCGACTGGCTGGTGCAGCAGGGCGCGCGGCATGTGGCGCTTTCCACCCGCCGCGGCGTGGCTGATGAGGATACCAAAGCCGCCGTGGCGCGCTGGGCCGAACTTGGCGTTACCGCGCATATTCACGCCTGCGACGTGACGAAGGTGGCGGAGGTGGAAGCCCTGCTGGCAAGACTGCGCGGCATCGCTCCGCTGAAAACGGTCATCCACGCGGCCATGGTTCTGGATGATGCCTTCCTCTCCAACCTCAACCGCGAGCGCAACCGCCCGGTCATCGACGTCAAGGCTGCGGGCGCCACGCTGCTGGATCGGCTGACGCGGCAAGACAGGCTGGACAATTTCATCCTGTTTTCATCGGTCACGACGCTGGTTGGCAGTCCCGGACAGGGCAATTACGTTGCGGCCAATGGCTTCCTTGAAGGGCTGGCCCGCTCACGCCGGGCGCAGGGCCTGCCTGCTCTGGCCGTCGGTTTCGGCGCCATTGCCGATGCGGGCTATCTGGCCCGCAACATGGAGGTGAATGAACGGCTGGGACGGCGCATCGGCAAGACAGCTCTTGGCGCATATGAGGCATTGAGCGGCGTAGAGGCCTATCTTTCCATGCAGCCGGTTGAGGCCGATGCGGCGGTGGTGACGATTTCCGATTTCGACTGGGCAACGGCGCAATCGCTGCGGGTTATCCGGGAGGATCTGTTCGAAGTGGTGATGCGCCGCGTTGGGCAGATTTCAAGCGGCACCGAGGGCGGCGACATCGATCTTCTGGCGCTGGTGGAGGGCAAGGCCCCCGCGCAAGCGCAGGAAGCGTTGTTTGCCATTCTGGCGGCCTCGATTGCCGAAACGCTGCGTGTGCCGAAGGAAACGGTTTTGCTGGACAGCGTGTTGAAGGAAATCGGCCTGGACAGCCTGATGGCCGTGGAACTGGGCATGAGCTTCGAGCAGATGACCGGCTTCGAGATTCCCCTCAGCAGTCTGGGCGACAGCGCAACCGTTGGCGACGTGACGCGACGTCTTTACGAAAAAGTCAGTGCCCGCAGCCGTTCCGGTGAAGACGAGCCGGATGCGCCTGCCGAGGCAAGGATCATGGATGAATTGAGCCGCCGCCATACGAGTCAGGCCGGGTAAGGCCGTTCTGTGCCGGAATTTGACATTCCGTGCAGGATGGCCTTGTCATTTCCGACATTCCGGTGTCACAATTCACTCAAGGGAATAATTCGGACAGCCGTCATCCATGCGGCATCAAATCCGCGAGGGGCATGACCGGCAGGCTCGCATGGCGCAGGCCTGCCGCGATAGGGAAATTTCGGATGAATGAGAACAAGCGTCAGGACCTGTTGGCCCGTATGCGCGGCGTGCAGAAGAATGTCGAGCAGGGCCGCAGCGTGCGCAGCGAGCAATTGCAGCAGCAGGTCACGCGCCAGCAGCCCGGCTTTGCCGATCTGCCGGAATACAAGCAGGTGAAATTGCAGGAAATGGCCAGCCAGCAACTGGGCATGGCCAACCCCTTCTATCGCGGCCATGAAGGCACGAGCGGCCCGACCGCGCTGATCGGCAATCGCAGCTATGATAATTTTGCCTCCTACGACTATCTCGGCCTGAACGGGGATGGCCGCGTGCAGCGCGCGGCGGCGAATGCCATTGCCCGCTACGGAATTTCGGCTTCGGCAAGCCGTGTGGTGGCCGGTGAGCGTACCATTCACGGCGAACTGGAAACGGCGATTGCCGCAATCTACGGCGTTGAGGACGCAGTCTGTTTTGTCAGCGGTTATCTCACCAATGTCACGGCGATCGGCTGTCTCATGGGGCCGAAGGATCTGGTCATTCATGACGAGTTCATTCACAACAGCGCGCTGACCGGCATCAAGCTTTCCGGCGCCAACCGCCGCTTCTACAAGCACAATGACATGGCCGATCTGGAGCGGATCCTTTCGACCATTGCGCCCCAGCATGAGCGTGTGCTGGTGATTTCCGAGGGCATTTTCTCCATGGACGGCGATTTCGCCGACCTGCCGGGGCTTTTGGCGCTGAAGCAGCGCTTCGGCTTCTGGCTGATGATGGACGAGGCGCATTCGCTTGGCGTGCTTGGGTCGACGGGGCGGGGGACGTTCGAGCATTTTGGCCTCGATGCCCGCGACGTGGATATCTGGATGGGAACGCTCTCCAAAACCACATGCAGTTGCGGCGGCTATATCGCCGGAAGCGAAGCGCTGATCACGCTGCTGAAGGCGCAGGCAGGCGGCTTCGTCTACAGCGTCGGCCTGGCACCGGCCTTGGCCGCGTCGGCGCTGGAGAGCCTGAAGATCTTGCAGGAGGAGCCGGGCCGCGTTCAGCGTCTGCGCGACAATAGCCGGATTTTTTTGGAGCGCGCCCGGCAAAAGGGTCTCGATACCGGCCTTAGCGAAGGCTTTTCGGTCGTTCCGGTCATCGTGGCCGATTCCTTGCGGGCGGTGGCGCTGTCCAATCAATTGTTCGAAGAGGGGATCAATGCCCTGCCGATCATTTATCCGGCGGTGCCGGAAGGTCTGGCGCGGTTGCGCTTCTTCATCACCAGCGCCCATAGCGAGGAACAGATCAACCGCGCCGTGGATTTGACGGCGCAGCATCTGGGCGAGTTGACGGCCCGCAACTTCGGCATCGGTTCCATGGATGTCCAGAAATTGCTGGCCAGCATGGCTGGTGGCTGACATGCAACCCGGCTTTTTGCCGCGCCATGTCATCATAACCGGCGGGTCGAGCGGAATTGGTCTGGCACTGGCGCGGCTCTATGCGCTTCAGGGGGCGGCGGTCAGTCTGATCGGCCGTTCGCCGCAAAGACTGGCAGAGGCGGCCCTGTTGCTGGGAGCGGACAGTCGGCACGGATGTTACGGTGCCGATGTGGCCGATTTCGACGCCCTGGGTGAGGCTTTGAAGGCGGCACAGGAGCGCTTCGGCCCTTGTGATCTTCTGGTGACGTCGGCGGGCGTGGTGCATCCCGCCTCGCTGGAAAGGCAGGATACGGCCATGTTGCGCAGGCAGGTGGAAACCAATCTGCTTGGCACGATCTACGCGGCAAAGCTGCTATGGCCTTCCATGAAAGAGCATGGGGGACAGATGGTGTTCATCTCCTCCGGTGCCGCCCATATCGGCCTGCATGGCTATGCGCCCTATTGCGCCACGAAGGCTGCCCTTGTCGGTCTGGCCGATTCGCTTCGGCAGGAAGCGGCGGGTACGTCCCTTCGCATTGCAATCTGCTTTCCACCGGATACGGATACGCCGCAACTGGAAGCGGAACTGCCACTGCGAAGCCCCGAGGCGGAGCGCCTGATGGGCAAGGTGCAGCCCTGGACGGCAGATGACGTGGCCACACAGATTTACCAAGGCCTTCGCCGCAACCGACATGAAATCCATTTCGGTCTCACGCTCTGGGCATTGGCCCGTTTCGGCTCGCTGGTCAGACCTTTGATCTATCGTTGGTTCAAAGCATTTTGAGGAAAAGTGCGTAGCGGTTTTCCGGCTGCTATCGGGTCACGCGAAGGCGGCGCGGATTTCTGAGTCGTAGCGATATTTTCCGCGCTCTGCTGCGGGCTCGGAGGGCAGGGGCGAGGGGGCAAGAAGCATCCCGGCCATGGCCTGTGCGCCGTCGGCGACGGATTGCGGATCAAGAAAGCCGCCGCGTAGCTGGATCGTGCCGGTCATGGCGCGGATGAGATCGTTGAGGAGCAGCGGATCGGGCGGCTCCGGGGCATTCCAGAAGCTGGCAAGGCTGGCCTGATGGGTTAATCCCGGCACATCGTAAATGGCAGGTGCCAGTGCAATGACCGGAACTTGCGCCTGAAGCGCGGTGAGGCCGACAGTGGAGTTGACCGTGACCACACCCCTGCTGGCGGCAATGAGAATATCGAGATTGCCGCCATCGATGAAATCCACCCGGTCGCTGAGGCCGTGCCGTGCGGCCATGGCCGCGATGCGGGCGGGCCAGCGATTGAGGCCGTTGTCGATGGGGTGGGCCTTGAACAGCAGGCGGGCCTGCGCGGGAGCGTGTCGGGCAAAGGAGGCGACCACGGCCTCCATGATGGTCATCAGGTTTCCGGTAGGGGCGTGGTGGCGGATCTGGTAATCCCCGGGCAATTGCAGGGGGAAAAAGAAAAAGGGCGCGCCCTGCCCAAGATAGAGGGACTGTAGCTGGCTTGCCTTTGCCTGCCGCGCCGAACGTGTCAGCGCCTTGCCGATCCAGCCCGCATATTCGACAGCGGGATGAACCGGCCCATGCGCGCGGTAATACGGATGAGCGAGCCAGCCCAGCAAGACATTTGGAATGTGGAAGGCGAGGTCGTAGAGCGCATATCTGAGGAAATTGTTGCTGTAGCGGGGCGCTGCCTGCACTGTTTCGGGACATTGCCGGGCAAGCGTGCGAATGGCCTGCGGGTCTGCCGGAAAACAGGACTGGCTGGACATGCCGAAGGGTTCGAGCGTCAGCCAGTCGGGCCGGAGATAGCCATGTTCGAAAATATGCACATGAAGCCCAAGGCGCCGGGCGACGGCAATGGCGCTGGCATGTTTCGCCCGCCCGTCACCCAGCATCAGAATGTCGGTGATATTCTCTTTTTTCAGCAGTTTTTCGAGGAAGGCCGGCCATTCGCTTTCCCGGCCGGAAAAGAAGACGGATGGCTGCCGCCGCCAGAAGATCACATCGCCCAGACAGATATTGACCTTCATCACACTTGCGTGCCGCTGCTCCAGCGCCTCGGCCAATACCCGCAGAAAGGGAGAGGCCGGACCTTGGAGGAAGAGGAATTTGCGAGGATTTGTCACGGTGAATTAAGGCTTGGTTAATGTTTTGTGGGCTTCTGTGGTAAGGAAGTGATAGGATATTTCCGGGGCTTGGACTATAAGAAGTTGCGCCGAGGCTGAATGAGGGAGCAGTTTTTGATGACTTTGCAGGCCAGAGAAAAGACCGTGCTATTCCTCCAGGGGCCGCCCTCGGTATTTTGGAGCGAATTTGCAAAGGCTTTCGAGGCGCAGGGCTCAAAGACGCTTCGTGTGAATTTCACGCTCGGCGACCGGCTTTTCTGGCGCAAGCGGGGCGGATTGAATTACCGTGGCACCTTGACGTCCTGGCCGCATTATCTCAAGCGCCTGATCGAAAAGCATGGCGTGACCGACATCGTCTATTATGCCGATCGGCTGCCTTATCATCGTGAGGCTGCACGTCTTGCCGCGACCATGGATGTGCAATGTCACGCCGTGGAATGGGGCTATCTGCGGCCCGACTGGATCACGCTGGAGCGCGGCGGAATGGGCCGGTTTTCGCATTTCCCCAACGATCCGGCCCGTATTCGCGAGATCGCGGCGAAGGTCGAACCGGCCAATCTGATGGTGCAATATCCGCATACCTTCGATCAGGAGGCCTTCAACGAGGTCGTCTACAATCTGCTGAATTTCTTCGGGCGGCCGTTCTACCCGCTCTATACCGCCGACAAATATTATTCGGCGCTGGTGGATTATCTGCCATGGCTGCTGAAATTCGGACGCAAGGCCAAGGCGCTGCCGGAAGGCTTCCTGGAAGACCACGATCAGGACTTTTTCGTCGTGGCCCTGCAATTGCAAAGCGACTACCAGATCCGCGCCAACTCGCCCTATCGGCACCTGCGGGAGATGATGCGGCAGGTCGTCTCCTCCTTTGCGCGTCATGCCCCGAAAAGCAGCCGGCTGGTGTTCAAGCAGCATCCGCTGGATAACGGCCTGGAGCGGTGGGACAAGGTGGTGAAGGCGCTCTGTCGGGAATTCGGCATGGAAGACCGGGTGATCTTCATTGACGAGGGCAATCTGCATGACATGCTGGAACATGCCAAGGGCGTTGTGGTGGTGAACTCTACGGTTGGTCTTCATAGTCTGCGGGCCTTGAAGCCGACGATCGTGCTTGGCGCTGCCGTGTTCGATATGCCGGGCCTGACGCATCAGGGGCGGCTGGAGGATTTCTGGCTGCGTCCTCAGCCGGTCGATCCGCAGCTTATCAGTGATCTGGTGCACGCCATGGCGGGGACGATCCAGGTAAAGGGCGATTTCTTCAATTCTGAAGGCCGCAAGGCCGCTATCGATGCCATGGTCGCAAGGATCACGGAAGACCGCGTGAATGAACCGGACGCCTTCATGACCCCGCCGCCGCGTTTTTCCTCGCCCAAGGGGATTGTTGCCGTTGCGGACGCGGTGAGCCCGCCCGAATGGGAAGGCGAGGCCGCAGCAGAGCTGGGCTATGCGAGGGCCGGCACGTCTTCCTGACATGCGCAGCGGCGGCCTTGAGGCTGCAAGGGGCGGGCCGCTCCATGTGGGGCGGCTTTTTCAGGTCTGCTTGCGGGTTACAGGTCGAAGTGGACCGTTACCGGCGCGTGGTCCGACGGCTTTTCCCAGCCGCGAGCCTCACGTAAAATATCGATGCGTTGCAGGGCCGGGCGCAGATCGGGAGAAGACCATATATGGTCGAGGCGGCGTCCGCGATCGGCTGCGTCCCAGTCCTTCGCGCGGTAGCTCCACCACGTATAGAGTTTTTCGCTGGCAGGCACCAGTTCGCGCATCAGGTCCACCCAGCCGCCACGGCGGATAACCTGCGTGAGGCCTTCCGTTTCCACCGGCGTATGCGAAACGATTTTCAGCAATTGCTTGTGCGACCAGACGTCGTTTTCCAGAGGGGCGATGTTGAGGTCGCCGACGAGGATGGCCGAAGTTCCGGCTTCGGCGCTTGCCGATAGCGCCTTCATCTCCTCCAGAAAATCAAGCTTGTGACCGAATTTCGGATTGATGTTGCGGTCAGGTTCGTCGCCACCGGCCGGAACATAGAAGTTATGAAGGCGAATACGCTTGCCGCCGCGCTCGAAGATCACCGAGATATGGCGGCTGTCGCCGACACCGCAATAATCCTGCCGGTGATCTTCGGTAAGGGGGAAGCGCGAGGCAATGGCAACGCCGTGATAGCCTTTCTGGCCATGGACGACGATATGCGGATAGCCAAGGGCTGTCATCTCCGCCATCGGAAACTCGTGATTCTGGCACTTTATTTCCTGCAAGCACAAAATGTCTGGCTGAAAGCTCTCCACGAAACGCTGCACGATGGGCATACGCAAGCGGACGGAATTGATGTTCCAGGTGGTAAGAGAAAAGGCCATGCGAGCATCCTTGCGCCATAAGCGGACATGCCAGCACCGGCGAGGTGGCGGGCATGTCCCTTGCCGCGCGGTTACTGGCCGCGCTTGTTGATGTCGTCATAGGGCACGGTGAAGACCTTGTCATCGAAGTTTACGCCCTGCTGCACATTGAATATCGTGACGGAGGTATCCTTGCCCTGGGCATCGGTCACGGTCCACTGGCGCAATTCGAAGGTTTTGGGATCGAACATCAGCGTGATCGTCTGATCGCCGAAGATCGATTTGTCGCCCAGCACGATGGTGGTGAGATCCTGCTCTTCCTTGACCTGCCGGACCATCTGGTGGGTCAGGTCGATCCGGTCCGACAAAAGCAGGCTGAGCGGTGTTTTGGAAAGCGGGTAGACATCCCAGGTCTTCATTTTCAGATTTCCGATGGCCACGTTGCGTCCATCGGAAATGACGCGCATCGGCGAGGGCTGTTCATAGTTGAAGCGAAGCTTGCCGGGGCGCTGGATGTAGAACTTGCCAGCCGTCTGTTCGCCGCGCGGGCCGAATTGCACGAATTCGCCCATCATGGTTTTCACGCTGGAAAAATGGTCGGCGATTTTCTGGGCGGTGCTGGATTCAGCCTGGGCAAAGGCGGGCCCGGCAATGGCAACGCCGCCTGCCGCAAAAACCCCGGCCGCTGCCATGCCCAGAAAATTCCGTCGCTTCAGTTCGACAAAAGGCCGCTGTGCGGCGGCAGTCTTTTTCATCATTCTCGTCTCCTTTTGTCTCTTCTTCATCATCAAGCAGGCGCGATGATGACGGATACATGATTGTGAGATGGGCAATGGAGCGGGGTGTTTCAACGGGTTAGGACAAGGCCGGTGCCGCAAAGCCGCAAGAATCTTCCGGCGCGGCAGGCCAAGGCCCGACCGTGTTAACGCCCGACCTTGTTAACGCCCGGCCTTGTTAACGATGGACGCCGCCGGGCGTTCCCGTGGCCGGTTATGCCGGTCAACGCTCCACGATGTCGGCTTCGGTTGGAACAAGGATCTCGCGCTTGCCGGCGTGATTGGCGGGGCCGATAATCCCTTCCTGCTCCATGCGCTCGATGAGCGAGGCGGCCCTGTTGTAGCCGATGCCCAGGCGGCGCTGGATGTAGGAGGTCGAGGCCTTGCCGTCGCGCAGCACGATGGCGACCGCCTGATCGTAGGGATCGTCGGATTCAGCAAGATTGCCGGTTCCGGCAGGGCCGCCGCCGTCTTCGTCATCCTCGTCGATGGTGACGGCATCCAGATAGTCGGGCGCGCCTTGCGTTTTCAGATAGGCAACGATGTCTTCCACCTCGTTGTCGGAGACGAATGGCCCGTGAACGCGCTGGATGCGCCCGCCGCCCGCCATGTAGAGCATGTCGCCCATGCCCAGCAATTGTTCCGCGCCCTGCTCGCCCAGAATGGTGCGGCTGTCGATCTTGGATGTGACCTGGAAGGAGATGCGCGTGGGGAAGTTTGCCTTGATCGTGCCGGTAATGACATCCACCGAGGGGCGCTGCGTGGCCATGATGACGTGGATGCCCGCAGCGCGCGCCATTTGCGCCAGTCGCTGCACCGCGCCCTCGATGTCCTTGCCTGCAACCATCATCAGGTCGGCCATTTCGTCGATGATGACGACGATATAGGGAATGGGTTTCAGGTCGAAGGTTTCGGTTTCATAGATGGCCTCGCCTGTCTGCCGGTCGAATCCGGTCTGCACGGTGCGGGTCAAAACCTCGCCCTTCTCGATGGCCTGCTCGACGCGGCTGTTGAAGCCGTCGATGTTGCGCACACCGATCTTTGACATTTTCTTGTAGCGCTCTTCCATCTCCCGCACCGTCCATTTCAGCGCCACGACGGCCTTCTTCGGATCGGTGACGACGGGGGAGAGCAGATGCGGAATACCGTCATAGATCGACAGTTCCAGCATTTTCGGGTCGATCATGATGAGGCGGCATTTCTCCGGCGGCAGGCGGTAGATCAGCGACAGGATCATGGTGTTGACCGCCACCGACTTGCCGGAGCCGGTGGTGCCGGCGACCAGAAGATGCGGCATCTTGGCAAGATCGGCAATCACCGGTTCGCCACCGATGGTCTTGCCCAGCGCCATGGGCAGCTTGGCCTTGGAGCCTTCGAATTCACGGTTGGACAGCAATTCGCGCAGGAAGACCGTTTCACGGCTGCGATTGGGTAGCTCGATGCCAATGGCATTGCGGCCGGGCACGACCGCGACACGGGCGGCGATGGCACTCATGGAGCGTGCAATGTCATCGGCAAGCCCGATGACGCGGGAGGATTTGATGCCCGGCGCGGGTTCCAGTTCATAAAGGGTGACGACGGGGCCGGGGCGCACTTCGATGATGTCGCCCTTGACGCCAAAGTCTTCCAGAACGCCTTCCAACATGCGGGCATTGTGTTCGAGCTGGTCGGCGGAGAGGCTGGCATCCTTGGCAACGCTGCGTGGCGGCGCCAGAAGCTCGATGGATGGCAATTGGTAGCCGCGGCCATTGTTCGGCACGAAGGTGGCGGGGCGCGAGCGTTCCGCCGGCGGCGGCGCTACGCGGCGGCGCGCAGGCTGGGGGGCCGGATCGTCTTCCTCGTCATCGAAGAGAATGTCGTCATGCGAGCGGCCTCTGGCCCGCAGGTCCGGCATCGGCATGTCCAGTTCGTCTTCAAGGGCAACCGAAGGTGCACCGATCCGGCGGCGGGTCGCAGGCGCGAAGGAGGGATCGGCGCGGCGTTCGCCGCGTGGCTCCGCCAGCGGCGCGGCAAATTCGCCGTCCTCGTTGAAATCATAGGGTTGATCGAAGTCGGCCCGCTCCCGGCGCAGTGGCGGCAGACCGGCAATACGCCGCAGCCTGGCCTGCGAGGTAAACCAGGCATGGCCCACCCAGCCGAAAAACAGTGCAAGACTGCCCGATGGCTCGTCTTCCTCGTCATCGATGGCGATGGCCTTGGAGCGGCTTTCTTCGCGAAGCGGAGGCTCGACAATGTCGTCGTCATCTTCCGTGCCGATGATGCCCGCGGCAAACAGCATGAGCCAGACCATGGGAATGCAGAAGACTGCACCCAGCACCATGGCGAAAGTACCGGTGGGATAGGCCCCGATGAAAAGGGCTGGAAACCGCAGAATCATGTCGCCGATCACGCCGCCAATGCCGTTGGGCAAAGGCCATGTCGCCGGAGGTGCAAAGCAGCCCAGAACCGCCGAGCCGGTCACGGCACTGGCGCCCCAGGCGAGCAATCGCTTGGGAAGGCGGCGAATGCGGCGTCCGGAAATCAGCGAAAGCGACCATGCCAGAACCGGAAGCAGCGAGAGCACCGCCGAAAGCCCCAGAAACTGCATGGCGAGGTCTGAAAAAACGGCGCCGGAATAGCCGAGGATATTCGTGGGTTCGCGGGCCGTGGCATAGGACAGGCTGGGATCTGTGACATTCCACGTGGCCAGTGCCGCCACAGCCGCCATCAGCACAAGAAAAATGGAAAAGCCGACCAATGCCAGAAACTGACGATAGACAAAGCCGAACACGATGCTGCGCGGCGATCGTCTTTCCATTGCTGCCAGCGAGGTTCTGCTCATCCGTTTTGCCTGCCAATCCTGTTGACCATCCGGCGGAACACGCTTTGCATCAGCGGCGCTCCGAAAAACCGGGGGTGGGGCGACATTCCTGTCCGCAGCCCGTGCCCCGACTTTGTTCTTTCATGTCTGCCGCTGCCATTATCGGTTTTGCGACAATGGCAACGACACAGGGCAGATTAGCGTCATCACGGTTAATGTTCTTTTAACCATGCCAATTCCGTGGCCGGATGAACAAAAAAAGACCCCGGCAAATGCCGGGGTCCATCTTCCGAGGGGATGTAGCAACCGCTCAGGAGTGATAGGCGGCTTCGCCGTGCGAGGCGAGGTCCAGACCTTCGCGTTCGGCTTCCACCGGCACGCGCAGGCCGACGATCACGTCCACGATCTTGTAGAGGATCGCAGAACCGACGCCCGACCACAGAAGGGTCACGGCAACGCCCTTGAGCTGTGCCATGAACTGCGTGGCGGTGCCTGCATAGGTGGCGGCGAAATCGGCGGTGGAATAATCGACGATACCGGCGCCGCCCAAAGCGGGGTTGACGAAGATGCCGGTCAGCAGAGCGCCGAGAATGCCGCCGACGCAGTGAACGCCGAAGACGTCTGCGGTGTCGTCATAGCCGAACTTGTTCTTCACCGTGGAGACGAAGAAGTAGCAGACCGGCGAGACGATGAGGCCCATGACGATGCCACCGATGGGGCCGACGAAGCCGGCAGCCGGGGTGATGACGACGAGGCCTGCGACTGCGCCCGAAGCCGCGCCCAGCATGGAGCATTTGCCGCGTGCGAAGGATTCCACCAGCGACCACGAAATGATGGCGGCTGCCGTTGCAACGAAGGTGTTCATCATGGCGAGAGCCGCACCGCCATTGGCTTCCAGGTTGGAACCGGCATTGAAGCCGAACCAGCCAACCCACAGCAGCGAAGCGCCGACCATGGTGAGCGTCATGGAATGCGGAGCCATCATATCCTTGCCGTAGCCGGTGCGCTTGCCGATCATGATCGCGCCGACGAGACCGGCAATGCCTGCATTGATGTGAACGACGGTGCCGCCAGCAAAGTCGATGGCGCCGAAGCCGAAGATCATGCCAGCCGGATCGGCATAGGCGCTCGGGCCGCCCCAGAACCAGACCATGTGGGCAATCGGGAAGTAGATGAATGTCAGCCAGAGAATGACGAAGAGAATGACGGCCGAAAACTTCACACGTTCGGCAAATGCGCCGATGATCAGGCCGGGAGTGATCGCGGCAAAGGTCATCTGGAACGCCACGAAGGTCAGTTCCGGAATGACGACGCCCTTGCTGAAGGTTTCAACGACCGAGCTTGGGGTTACGCCAGCCAGGAAGGCCTTGGAGAAACCGCCGACAAAGCCGTTCAGGCCGCCACCGGCCGTAAACGAAAGCGAGTAGCCATAGGCGACCCACAGAACCATGGCGACGGCTGCGATCATCATGACCTGCATACACACCGACAGCATGTTCTTGGAGCGCACCAGGCCGCCATAGAAGAGGGCAAGACCGGGTACGGTCATCAGCAGCACGAATGCCGAGGAAACCAGCATCCAGGTGGTGTCGCCCTTGTTCGGCACGGGTGCCGCAGCAGCTGCGTCCTGCGCGAAGGCGATGGCCGGTGCCAGAAACACCGCCGCAGCAAGGCCCAGACGCCGGCTATGGGTGGTAAACTTGGAAAATTGCATGTGAAAGAACTCCCCTGCCGTGGCTCTTACAAGGCTTCGCTGTTGGTTTCGCCCGTACGGATGCGCACGGCTTGATCGATCGAATAGACGAAAATCTTGCCGTCGCCGATCTGACCCGTCTTGGCGGCGGATGCGATGGCTTCGACGGCCTTGTCGGCGAGGTCCGACGCCACGGCGATTTCGATCTTGAGTTTCGGCAGGAAGCTCACGGCATATTCGGTGCCGCGATAGATTTCCGTATGCCCTTTCTGACGACCGTAGCCCTTCACCTCGGTGACGGTCAGGCCCTGAATGCCGACAGCCGTGAGGGCTTCGCGCACCTCGTCCAGCTTGAACGGCTTGATGATGGCCATCACAATCTTCATCTGGTTTCCAATCCTCTGGTTATGCTCGGCTGAACGCCGAATGCCCTTACCGCCCCGCCCAAGCAGGAGGCAGTCACGGACATACATTCAAAGTGCGTGCCAGATTGAAAATGGAGGTTAACCCCTTGAAAATCATGGGATCCAACCTATTGCGTCAATAAAAAGGCAATTGATTGTGCAATAGGCTTTCGTTTTTTGGGCAAAACGGCAAAAATGCACAAAAAATAGTCTTATGCCTTTTTGCGGATCAATCCTTCCTGGGCAACGGAGGCGATCAGCTTGCCGGAGCGGCTATAAAGGCTTCCCCGCGTCATGCCGCGTCCGCCCGATGCGCTGGGACTGTCCTGGGTGTAAAGCATCCAGTCATCCATGGGGTCCTGACGATGAAACCACATGGCGTGGTCGATGCTCGCCACTTGCAGGTTCTGGTCGAAGATCGACATGCCGTGGGCGTAAAGCGAGGTATCGAGCAGCGTCATGTCTGAAAGATAGGCGAGCATTGCGGCCTGAATTCGCCGGTCGTCCGGGATGGCGCCGGTAAAGCGCACCCAGATATTGGCTTCCGGCTTCAGCTTTTCGCGGCTGAGATAATGGACGAGCGATGTGGGGCGAAATTCGACAGGCCGCTCCCGGCCCCAGTATTTGCGCACGTTTTCCGGCGCCTGCGCGAGGAAAAGCTCGCGAAATTCCTTTTCGCCCATCAGGCTTTCGGGATCGGCAATTCCTGGCAGTTCCACCTGATGTTCAAGGCCTTCTTCATCATCCTGGAAGGAGGCCGACATGGAGAAAATCGCCTTGCCATGCTGAATGGCTAGCACCCGGCGGGTGGCGAAGCTTGCGCCGTCGCGGGTCCGTTCAACCTGATAGATGATGGGGACCGACGGATCGCCCGGCCGCATGAAATAGGCGTGAAGCGAGTGAACGAAGCGCTCGCCCTCCACGGTTCGCTGGGCGGCAACCAGTGCCTGCGCAATGACCTGGCCGCCGAATACGCGCTGCCAGCCAACCTGCGGGCTCGTGCCGCGAAACAGGTTGACTTCAAGTGCTTCGAGATCGAGCGTTTGCAGCAATTGCTGCATGGCGGCGCTTGAGGCTGAAGTCTGCGGCATCTTGGTTGGCTCCGGTGGGTAGGAACTGCGTATCTGCTGATCTATATAAGAGCCAGGACGCGGACAAGGTTGAAGGAGCTTCTCTGATGGCGGACATGATCGTGGTGGGTGGCGGCTATGTAGGCCTTGCTGCGGCTTTGGCGGTCAAGCAGGCGGCTCCGCACATGGAAATTGTGGTTGTGGAGGCCGCACCGGCCGGGCAGTGGCAAAAGGATCCGCGCGCCTCGGCCATTATTGCCGCCGCCACGCGCATGTTGGATGTGTTTGGCGTCTGGAACGAGATCGAGCCGCAATCCCAGCCGATTCGCAAGATGGTTGTCACCGATTCGCGGGCTGGCGATCCGGTTCGGCCGGTTTTCCTGACCTTCGATGGCGATGTGGAAGAAGGCAGGCCCTTTGCCCATATGGTGCCGAACGTGGCCATGGTGGGCGCTTTGCTGGCCGCCGCCGAAAAGGCTGGCATCCGCGTCATCAACGGCGTGAAGGCCACCCGTTTCGAATCCGGCCCGGCAGAGGCCCGTCTTGGCCTTTCCGACGGGACTGAGCTGACAGCCCGGCTGATCGTGGCCTGTGACGGCGTACGCTCGGCACTGCGGCAGATGGCGGGCATCAAGACCGTGACCTGGGCCTATGGCCAATCCGGCATTGTCACCACGGTGGAGCATGAGCGTCCGCATGAGGGTGTGGCGGAGGAACATTTCCTGCCGGCCGGACCCTTTGCCATCCTGCCGCTTACCGGCAATCGCTCCTCGCTGGTTTGGACAGAACGCAGCGACGATGCCGACCGCCTGGTGGCGGCGGATGATCTGGTGTTCGAAGACGAACTGGAACGCCGCTTCGGCCATAAACTCGGTGCGATCCGGGCTATTGGCGACCGGCGGGCCTTTCCGCTTGGTTTGACGCTGGCGCGGGCATTCGTCGCCCCCCGTCTGGCGCTTGCGGGCGATGCGGCCCACGGCATTCACCCGATTTCCGGTCAGGGCCTCAATCTCGGCTTCAAGGATGTGGCGGCGCTGGCCGAAACCATTGTCGATGCCGACCGGCTTGGGCTGGACATTGGCGATGTGGGCGTACTGGAGCGCTACCAGACGTGGCGCCGCTTCGATACCTTCCGCATGGGGGTGACGACCGACGTGCTCAACCGGCTGTTTTCCAACGACAACACACCGCTTCGCATCCTGCGGGATTTCGGGCTGGGAATGGTGGATCGCCTGCCGAAGCTGAAGGGTTATTTCATCTCCGAAGCAGCAGGAACAGCGGCGAAAAGCGGGCCGAAGCTTCTGGCGGGAGAGAAGATCTGAGCGACCTTAGAGCATTTTCAGGAAAGCCGGTTCCCCCTTTTCCTGCAAATGCTCTAAAGCACGTTGCGGCTTATCAGCCTCCACTGTACACGACGCTAAGGTTTTGCGTGTGGCTTACCCCCCTCTGTCCTGCCGGACATCTCCCCCTCAAGGGGGGAGATCGGCAAGATCAAGGCCCTGCCTGCATTCCTGAAAAAGGCCGTCATCACAAATAGTCGTTGAAGAATGGCGCTTTGTCGGCATTGCAATCTCCCCCCTTGAGGGGGAGATGCCTGGCAAGGCAGAGGGGGGTAGGCCACGCCACATGCCTAAGCGTCGTGTACTGTGATCAGCCTCAAGCAACGGGCTTTAAGTTCTTGTTTTAACGCATGTCGTAATCGCAAAACAGCTGCACACTTTTGCGCGACATGCTTTAGTCCTCGATCTTGCGGGCCTCGGACACGAGCATGATGGGAATGCCGTCGCGAACGGGATAGGCAAGACGGGCCTTTTCCGAGATCAGTTCGTTGCGCTCCGGGTCCAGTGTCAGGCGTCCCGACGTCAGCGGGCAGACGAGAAGCTCCAGCATCTTTCGGTCCACCCCATTCATCCTCTGGTCCATGGCGTCCTCACTGAAGCACGGTATCGGGATCGCCGAAGCCGCGGGCAAGGTGGATTTCGGTAATGGCAATCAGGGTGTCGGCGCGGGCGCGCAGGTCCGGAGCCTCCAGAAGCGCCTGCTTCTCTGCCGGGCCGAAGGGCGACATCATCGAGAGTGAATTGACCAGGGTGAGGTTGCTGGCGCGTTGCACGCTTTCCCAGTCGGCCTCCAACTTGTTGGCCTCAAGATAGCTGCGGAAGGTGGCAAGCAGCTTTTCCCGATCCACGCTGTCTTCTTCCTGCGCCGAGTTGAGATCGGCGATGAAGGGGGAGATTTTCGCCTGACGAAAAGGAAGACTGGTTTTCACTTCCTCCAGAAAACGGAAGCGGCAAATACCGCTGAGCGAGAGAATATAGCGCCCGTCGCCCGTTTCCGCATAAGATGTGATGCGCCCGATACAGCCCATTTTCGAGAGCGCTGGCAGGCCGGGTTCAAGCTCCAGCGGTTCGACCAGCGATGGCTGGATCATGCCGATCAGCCGATTGCCGCGCAGCGCATGATCGAACATCTCTAGATAGCGCGGCTCGAAGATATTGAGGGGCAGTTGCCCGGCTGGCAGCAGCAAGGCACCCGTCAGCGGAAAAACCGGCAGACTGTCCGGAAGGTCCGTAGCACTGATATATCTTGCATTGCCGACTTGCATTCATGCCTCCTGACGCGCCGGATATGATGTCCGGCATGGCCGATCCGCAGCAGGGGCCACCAAAACGGCCATGGTCCCTTGCTCCAGCTTTGTGTCTCCGCATCAGGCCGGTCCGGGAACCGGCCTCCTGACGTCCGGCCTGATGACAATAATGTGGCGCCCTGCCCGCGGAACGCAAGGGGTGGCGCCACGGCCAGCCTCAGGAAAAAAGAATGGCCGAGAGTTTGCGGCGTCCCTGTATGGTGGCCGGATCCTTGAAGCCCCAGACATCGAAGAATTCCAGAAGCTGGCGGCGCGCGCCATCATCCTCGAACTCCCGGTCCTTCTTCATGATGAGCAGCAGGTGGTCGGCGGCTTCTTCGCGACGGCCTTCGACATTGCGTATCTTGGCCAGTTTCAGCCGGGCGGCGTGATCGTCAGGGTTCAGGGCCAATTGATGTTCCAGCGCCACCGGGTCGCCCAGCTTGCGGGCCTCCTCGATCTGGGCAAGCTTTGTGGCAACGGCCTGAATTTCCGGCGCCTTCGCCATGTCTTCCGGGAGGCCGTCGAGAATCTGGCGAACGCGCTCATGCTGGTTCAGCGCAATCATGCAATCGGCAATGCCAGCCACGCAGGCCGCATTTTCGGGATCCGCCTGCATGACGGCGGCATAAAGCTGCGCTGCGCCATCGAAGTCACCTGCATCGTAAAGGCCCTTGGCCTCTTCCAGTACGGCGGCAATTTCGGCGGCCTGATCGGCGCCGCCCTGCGGGCCGCCCAGTTTTTCAACGAACTGGCGCACCTGGCTTTCCGGCAGCGCCCCCATGAAGCCATCCACCGGACGTCCGTCGGCAAAGGCGATGACGGCCGGGATGGACTGGATACCGAGCTGCCCGGCGATGGAGGGATGGTCATCGATATTCATCTTGACCAGCTTGACCTTGCCCTGTGCCTCATTGACCACTTTCTCGATCACCGGCGTGAGCTGGCGGCAGGGGCCGCACCATGGCGCCCAGAAATCCACCAATACCGGCTGGCGGCGCGATTCCTCGATGACGTCACGGCCAAAGGCCTGCGTGGTGGTATCCTTGATAAGCCCTCCCGCCGCAGGGGCCTGCGGTGCCGTGCCGAAGCTTGCCTGCCCGGTCATCTGTCCACCATAACCGCCATAGGGATTGCCTGCATTGCTCATCGGAAACTCCCGCCTGTCTGCCGGTCCTGCCGGTCATTCTCTGTTGCAAGACGTGCCGTGATCGCCCCGATCAGCCTTCCACGCCTCAAATCCTTATGCCCGCATTCTTGCAACGCCGCTCTACCGTCTTGCGCGACACGCCCGTGTGCCGGGCGTGAGGGCAGACCGCGCGCAATGCTGTTTCAGCGGCCTTGCGCCTTCCATTCACAGGTGCAGCGCGTTGCTGGGATCGTCACAATCCTCAAAACCACTAGATCGTATGTCAGGCCGTGACTTTCAAGACAAGCGGTGTGTGACCGGTTGCCTCAAGAAAGCGGATAAGATCCTCCCGCCCGATCGATGTGGTGGCATCATTGGAAAGCGGATGACAATTGATGACCTCTTCCTTCATCAGGTCTTCGTCGAGAACGAAGGTGACGTTGTTATGCACGTCGTTGATCGCGCCGAAGGCCGTCACGGAGCCGGGAATGACGCCCAGATATTCCATGAGCTTTTCCGGCTTGCCGAAAGATACCTTGCTGGCCGCACCGATGATCGTGTGAACGGTCTTCAGGTCCACGCTGGCATTCTCCTCCACCGTCAGCAGAAAGAACTGGTCCTTCTTGTCCTTCACGAAGAGGTTCTTGGTATGGCCGCCGGGAATTTCATCCCGCAACGAAACCGATTCTGCCACGGTGAAAACCGGAGCATGGTCTTTGGTTGTGTGGGAAATGCCGAGGCCATCGAGATATGCCAGCAGCTCCTGGCGGGTTTTTGGCGCGGCGCTGGCGGGTGCATCTGTCATTGGAACCATTCCTGAAACTGTTATTCGCTTTTCGTAGGGCAAATCCTGCCGGCAAGGCAATGGGGCATAAGAAGCATATTTCCGAGTTGAAATTTCTCTTTTTTGGCAAAGGCTTCCTGCTTTCATGCGAAATTTCGCCGAATGCCTGTCATTTCCCTGTTGCAATCGAAAGGCAGTTGGGCCATATAGCCCTCGTCGCCGCAACGCAGCGACCCACGGTTCAGCGAACTACCCCGAACCGATGGATTGATGAGCGGGTGTAGCTCAGGGGTAGAGCACAACCTTGCCAAGGTTGGGGTCGAGGGTTCGAATCCCTTCGCCCGCTCCAGTTTCCCGAAAGACATGGTTCTCGGGTTTAGCTTCAGAGCCGTTTTTTTCAATTTTTCCCTGAAATGGTCGAATATTCCAGTCTTGGCAAACAGGTGTTGATAGCCTTTGTCGCAGCTCGGATGCTGTCAGGCCCGTTTTGACAGAAACCACCATAGTTCCGGGGTTTCCAGCGAAACCTCGATCTGGTGCGAGGGCTGGATGCCGGAGAGGCCAGCAAAGAAAACATCCTCGGCAACCACGGGAAAGGCATTGGGGGCTGAAAAGAACCACGCATCGCCGCCGGGAGCTTCAAGAAGAATGGTGTGGTCATCTTCCTCCATCAACCGTATCTGCGGATGAATGTGGAAGCGTAGCATGGCGGTGGCTGGCAGGCCGTTCTTCAGGGCCTCGCCCTTTTCGGTAAGCAGCCTGTCGTGGCCCACCAGCTTGGTACCGCTGACATTGAGACGCAGATCACGCTCATGCAGCACGCCGAAGCGGCGCAGATAGCCGTCATGACGGGCGCAAAGCTGATCGCTTTCATCCTCGCCATTGCGCCTGAGGACCGCGACTTCCGAAACGCCACCGATCATGACAGGCCCGAGCAGGCGCGATTTCGAAATCCGCGCCGATGATTTGTCGCCCAGAACCAGTGTGGAGTGGGCCGCCGTTGCGCGTGCCATCTGCTGGTAACGGTCGCCCGCAAAGCGGGGCTGGCCGGAATTGACGATGAAACGATGCCGCCCCGATGAGAATTCGAAGGCGAGGCAACCGGCATGAGCCGTGCTGCTGATCTCGCCTGCCGGGGCGGGGCCGGTATCGACGATGGCCACGGCCCCGCCTGCCGAAAGCCGCTGATAGCGGCTGTGGGGCAGGGCCTTGAAGGTCTGGCCAGCACTTTCGTCATAACGCAGCACCGACATGAGATCGTTGGCGAGGGTGGCGCCCGCGCCGTTGAAAAGGGCGAGATCCCCATCCTGATGGCGGAAGAAGCGCAGGGCCGGATACATGCGGTCTATGGTTGGGATCAGGCGGGGCGGCAGATCATGGCCAAGATTCACATAGGTTTGCCGCAACGGCAGCAGATCGAAGAGAATGCGCAGCGCCGCCTGCGGATTGCGCGAGACATGGCCCCCATCCGGTAGAATCTGGCGTTCCAGTTCCAGATCGAGTGCGCGCGAGGCTGCCCTTATGCGTCGCTCGGAGGCCGCCATCGCCAGAGATGCCATGGCCAGCGCAATGGCCAGCTTCATGCGGGGCAATCCATCGGGCGCATCGCGTGCGATGATCCGCGCATAGGCCACCTGCTGGCCTAAGCTTTTGAGAAAGCGGCGATAAAATCCTGCCTCGCAATTCTGAAGTACGACGGGCGAATGCGAAAGCCAGGAAATGATGCGCTGTGCCAGCACTTGCGGCTGCCAGGCAATGCCGCGGCGTTTGGTGTTCAGCCGGATCCAGCTGTCGAGAATGAAACGGGCCTGTGCGGCGGCTTCCCGGCTGCGGTGGGCGCGAATGTGCCGGAGCCAGGAAAAGGAATGAAGGCTTTCGGCGAATGTATGGGATGGCAATTCCAGCGTGAAGGGCGACACCCTGCCGAATTCCAGAATGCGTCCGGCGAGCGGAAGGCGGCCTTGCAGGATTTCATCTGCCACATGCGGATCCACCACCCTGAGATCGGTTGGCGCCACCAAGAGCTTGAGGCCCCGTTGCGGCAACAGCGCGGCTGTGCTGCGCAAGCTGCGCCGCCCATGGCGAGCGGTGCGCCGCCACGCTTCGCCGAGATAAAGGGCGGGTAGAAACGGCCCCTTTTTCTTTGCCATGACCATCCTGTGGGGCAGAACCCATCAAACGCTGAACAAAAAGATGTGACAGTTCCGCAAACCACCCCGAGGAATGCGGAAAGATTTATAAGCCGTCAATTGTGTAAAATTTTCCTTAAATTTTCTGCAATCGGCAGGCGTAAAACCCGTCCAGACCGGAAGAAAACGGCTCCGGCACGCTCAGCATGGCGGGTGTTGTGCGAAAATCGCCTTGCGGGCTGATCGCCTCCTCCAGTCCCGGCCAGTTTTGCGGGGCAACCGGCAGGCGGGCAAAGCCGCCCGTGTCGGCCAGAACGCGGTCAATCATGTCCTCGCCTTCGGCAGGGTCCAGCGAACAGTTCGAAAAGACAAGCTGTCCACCGGGCTTTACCAGCGTCAGTGCATGGCGCAGCAGCTTTTCCTGCACCTGCGCAAGCTTGGCTATGTCTTCCGGCCCCTTGGTAAACAGCACGTCCGGGTGCCGCCGCGTGGTGCCGGTGGAAGAGCAGGGGGCATCGAGCAGGACAAGATCGAAGCCTTCCTCCGGCGCAAAGGCCAGAAGATCGGAATGGACAAGCTCGGCCTCCAGTCCCAGCCGGTCCAGATTGGACTTCAGCCGGCGAAGGCGGTTTGCCGATTGCTCGACAGCCGTAACCCTGGCGCCTCCCGCCACAAGCTGTGCCGTCTTGCCGCCGGGGGCGGCACAGAGATCGACTGCCGTCTTGCCAGCCACATCACCGAACATCAGCACGGGAAGTGCTGCGGCGGCATCCTGCACCCACCACGCACCCTCCTCGTAACCGGCAAGGGTGGTCACGGCGCCTTCAAAGGCGGCAAGCCGCAGGCTGCCATTGGCAAGCACATGCCCGCCCAGCATTTCCGCCCAGGGCTGCGGATCGCCCTTTACGGAAAGGTCGATGGCGGCAGGCAGCATCTGTGCCTCGGCAATGCGGCGGGCTTCGCTTTCGCCATAAACACTCGAAAGGCGGGCGAAAAACCAGTCCGGCACGCAGGTAATGTCGCGCGTGGTTTCAAGCAAGGTGGCCTTCTCCCGCCCCAGACGACGCAGGACGGCATTGACCATGCCCGCAAAGCGGCGGCTGCGCGGATCGCGATTGGCCTGCTCCACCGCGAGATCGACCGCTGAGTGATCGGGGACGTCGAGGTAGAGGATCTGTGCCGCCGCAGTGGCCAGAATATGATAGAGGGAACGTGCGCCGGCGGGCAGCGGTGCATCCAGCAATGCGTTGAGCATGGCATCGATGCGCGGCAGAAAGCGCAGCGAGGTCGTTACAATGGCGCGCACCAGTCCGCGATCTGCCTCGCTGAGCGCCGTATAGGCAGGATTGCCGTGGTCGTTGTCGAGAAGTCCGTCCAGCGAAACTTTCTTGTCCACCACCGCCGCCAGCATCTTGGCCGCGGCCATGCGGGCTTCAAGCCCCGGCTTGTCGGCATGAGATGGCGCAGGCTTATGGGCTTTTGCCGCGTGGCGCTGGTGTCCAGGTTTGCGCTTCTGGCCGGAATGCTTCGTCGTATCGTTCAATTCCATGGTCCCTTCGGGGCTTCGTCGTCGCGCCCCTTGCCGGTCGAGGGAACGGAGCGCGTTCTGGGACGGGACTGTGCCGCATCCTCTTTCATGCCGCCTGCTCTAGCACCCCATGGGTTGGCCGTCGAGCTTTCCCGCATTTCGCCGCCCCACACGCCATGCGAGGCCTGATTGCCGGTTTGCGCTGTCTTTGTGAAGGCCTGCCCCCGGATACCGGCGCCTGTGCCGGTCTGGCGGGCGAAAGCCTCCAGCGCTGCAATGCGGTTTTCCGTATTCGGGTGGGTGGAGAAGAGATTGTCCATCCGCTGGCCCGAAAGCGGGTTGATGATGAACATATGCGCGGTGGCCGGATGGTTTTCGGCGGCATAATTGGGCTGGTGTGATCCGGCAATCTTCGCCAGGGCCGAGGAAAGCCACAGCGGGTTGCCGCAGATTTCCGCGCCGCGCCTGTCGGCGGCGTATTCGCGGGTGCGGCTAATGGCCATCTGCACCAGCATGGCGGCGAAGGGGGCGACGATCATTGCCACCAGCGCGCCGATCATGCTGCCGCCATTGCCGTTTTCATCGCGGCGTCCACCGAAAAAGAAGGCGAAATTGCCCAGCATGGAAATCGCGCCCGCCAGCGTGGCGGTAATGGTCATGGTCAGGGTGTCGCGATGCTCCACATGCGCCAGTTCATGCGCCATGACGCCCGCGACTTCTTCCGGCGAAAGCGCCTGCAACAGCCCCGTGGAGGCGGCCACGGCGGCATTTTGCGGGTTGCGGCCCGTGGCGAAGGCATTGGGCTGCGGATTGTCGAAAATATAAACCTTGGGCATCGGCAGGTTGGCGCGCGCACTCAGCTCGGCCACTATCCGGTAGAATTCGGGTGCCGTGCGCTCATCCACCTGCTGTGCGCGATAGGCCGAAAGCACCATGCGGTCAGAATTCCAGTAGGAAAACAGGTTCATCGCCCCGGCCATCAACAGGGCGATCATCATGCCCCCCTTGCCGCCAATGAGAAAGCCCACACCCATGAACAGGGCGGTCATGAAGGCAAGCAGCAGGGCCGTGCGCATGATGTTCATGGGGCATCTCCGTTGGGCGGTTCTTTTCGTCGGCGGTGGTTTCTTCCGCTGGACCGCTTAGATATAGGGAGTATGAAGGGATTCTTTCAATCTCCGGAGATCCGACCATGACCGAAGGACACGAAGAAACGCCGCAGCTTGCCGCTGCGAAAGAGCTGTCACCGGCGGCAAGACGCGCGCTGGAAGAGGCGGAGGCCCGCCGCAGGGCCGAAAAGGCGGCTGCGATGCCCAGGGAAATCGGCGGGCGCGGCGGTGCCGATCCTGCCCGCTTCGGTGACTGGGAAATCAATGGCCGTGCCATCGATTTCTGACCTGTGGGGCGATTTCTGATCTGTGGGATGATTTCTGACATGGCGGAGGCGGCGCTGTGATTTCGCCGCAATTCATTCCGATGGAAGATCCGCTATGATAGGGTGGGTCCCCACCGAGATTTGCGGGCGATAACAGCTTGATGGCCAAGGCAGGAAAAAGAGGGCAATCCAGACTGCGTGCAGCAATGCTCGCGGCAGGCCTGAGCGTGGCCATGCCGATGCTGGCACTGTCTCAGGAGGCGGCTGCGCCCGCCATTGCACCTCCCGCTTCCGATCCGGGCGTGGCTCCGGGCTCTGACGCCTCCGCTCCGCCAGCCTCAGCTGCCGCACTTGCGGCGGACGATCCGGCCGCAGCTCTTGAGGCCAAGCGTGATCAGGTGTCGAAGGAGCTTGCGGCGCTGTCGGATACGTTGAAGCTTTCCGCAAGCAAGGCCGAGGAGCTGCGCCGCAGCATCGATACCCTGGACAAAAGCACGGCCAGCCTGAAGCAGGCGCTCATCGATTCGGCCACGCGCCGCAAGGACATCGAGCAGAAAATTTCCGATGGCGAGAAGAAGCTTGCCGAATACGGGGTGCGGGAGGATGCGATCCGCAAATCCTTCCGGTCCCGCCGCGCCGTGCTTGCCGAGGTTCTGGGCGCGCTGGAGCGCATGGGGCGCAATCCGCCGCCTGCCCTTCTTGTCAAGCCGGAGGATGCGCTGGGGGCTGTTCGCACCGCCATTCTGCTTGGTGCGGTGGTGCCGGGAATGCGCAAGGAAACAGAGAAGCTGGCGCAGGATTTGCAGGAACTGGCCGATTTGCGCAAGGCGGGCGAAAAACAACGCGAGGACCTGACGGCAAGCCTCAAGGGCCGCCAGGAGGAAGAGGCCCGCATGGATCTGCTTCTGGCCGAAAACGCCCGTTTGTCACAGGAAAACAGCGCGCAATTGCAGGACGAGATGCGCCGTTCCGAAGCGTTGGCGCAGAAATCGACCTCGCTGGAAGGCCTGATTTCCGGACTGGAAAGCGAAATCGCCTCTGTGAAGGCTGCCGGGGAGCAGGCCCGGCTGGAAGAGCGCAAACGCCAGCAGATGACGGAGGCAGAGCGGGAAAAGGCGCGGCAGGAGGCCGAGGCGGCGGCGCCCGATAAAAACCGCATTGCGCCCGCATTTTCCCTCGATGAATTGAAGGGAAAGCTGCAATTGCCATCCGTGGGTGAGGTCATGCGCCAGTTCGGCGATGCCGACGGCACCGGGCACGATGCCAAGGGCATGGTCATGGCGACGGCGCCAGCCGCGGTGGTGACGGCACCTGCCGATGGAACGGTGGTTTATGCCGGGCAATTCCGCAGTTATGGCAAGATGGTCATTCTCAATATGGGCGGTGGCTATCACGTGATTTTGTCTGGCATGGAACGGGTGACGGGTCATGCCGGACAATTCGTGCTGTCAGGAGAGCCGATTGGTGTTATGGGAGAAAGAAGAGTGGCAAGTGCTGCGGCTTTCGCGCTGGAAACGGATCGGCCAACCCTTTACATAGAGTTTCGCAAGGACGGAAACTCGGTTGATTCCCGACCATGGTGGGCGAAGGACGCCGGAAAGGTACGCAATGATTCGTAGGGCTTCTTTAATGGTGGTTGGCGCGCTGATGGGCGCGACGGCAATGAGCGTCATCTATTCGGCCGGAGTGCCCGCGCAAGCGGCCAGCAATTCCACCTATAAGGAGCTGGCGATCTTCGGCGATGTCTTCGAGCGTGTTCGCGCGCAATATGTGACGCCGCCGGATGAAAAGAAGCTCGTGGAAGCGGCCATCAACGGTATGCTGGCCTCGCTCGATCCGCATTCCAGCTTCATGAACGCCGAAGAAGCGGCCGACATGCAGACCGACACCAAGGGTGAATTCGGCGGCATCGGCATTGAAGTGACGATGGAAGACGAGATGGTCAAGGTCATCACCCCCATCGACGACACGCCCGGTGCGCGGGCAGGCATTCTGGCGGGCGACCTGATTTCGGAAATCAACGGCCAGCCGGTGCGCGGTATGCAGCTTTCCGATGCCGTGGAAAAGATGCGCGGTCCGGTCAATACGCCCATCAAGCTGACCATTCTGCGCAAGGGCGCCGACAAGCCGATCGAACTTTCCGTGACCCGCGAAATCATTCCGATCCGTGCGGTAAAGTCCCGCGTTGAAGGCGATGTCGGCTATCTGCGTGTCTTCAAGTTCAGCGAAAAGACTTTCGACGATCTGGAAGCCGCGATCAAGAAGATCAAGACGGACGTGCCCGCCGACAAGCTCAAGGGCTATGTGCTGGATCTGCGTCTCAATCCGGGCGGTCTGCTGGATCAGGCCATCTATGTGTCGGACGCCTTCTTGCAGAAGGGCGAGATCGTTTCCACCCGCTCGCGCGATCCGGAAGATACCCGCCGCTTCAATGCCACGGCAGGCGACCTTACCGATGGCAAGCCGCTGATCGTTCTGGTCAATGGCGGTTCGGCTTCGGCGTCGGAAATCGTGGCGGGCGCCTTGCAGGATCTCAAGCGCGCCACGGTGGTCGGCACGCGCAGCTTCGGCAAGGGCTCCGTCCAGACCATCATTCCCATGGGTGACAAGGGCGCGCTGCGCCTGACGACGGCGCTTTATTACACGCCGTCCGGCAAGTCGATCCAGGGGACCGGCATCCATCCCGATGTGGTTGTCGAGCAGCCGCTGCCTCCGGAATTGCAGGGCAAGGTGCGGGCCGAGGGCGAATCGGCCCTGCGCGGCCACATTCAGGGCCAGAGCGAAACGGAAGAAGGTTCCGGCTCCTTCGCCTATATGCCGCCGGAAGCCAAGGACGACATCCAGCTGAACTATGCGCTGGACCTGCTGCGCGGCAACAAGAAGGATGCGTCCTTCCCGCCGGATCCTGCCAAGGCGGCGGTTGAAACCCTGCAAAAGAAGGCAGCCGAAAGCAGCCAGAAGAAGTAATGGCGACATTGCCGCCGGGACAGGGCAACCCCGTACCGACGGCGCCTGTCTGGGAAGCTTTGCGCGGGAACTGGTGAACCGCATCGTCTTCCTCAGCAGATATGATTTCTTTCCTGAAACGCCGGACGGATCGCTTCCGCCCGGCTTTTTTCTTGAACCGGCGCGGGTGCGAAGGCATGGTCGGCGCGTCGGCAGATGATTCGAACAGGGCAGAAGCGTGGGCGTCGATCTACATGCACCGCTGGGGCAAAACCGCCCTCCACGCCGCCGCAAGCGGTTGCGCTGGGGCGTGTTCCTGCCAGGCCTTGCGGCATTGGTGGCCATTGTCGGACTTTCAGCCTATGCGGCCTTGCAGCCGCTGGGGGTGAAGGATGTGGCCAGCCTGACCGATCCCGGCCAGCAACAGCAAAAGGCAAGCGTGCCGGATCGCGGCGCAACACCTTCAACGGGCCGCTCACCGGCCATGCGGGCTCCTCTTTCCGGTGCGCAGGTGGAGCGGTCCACCATGGCGGATGGTTCGGTCGTCACCACCTTCAAACCCACGGACCGGACAAAGGGTGGTCCGGCCCTGATTGCCGCTTCCCGCATTGGGCAGGAACCGCGCATGGCCGCCATTCCCAACCCGGATTTGATTGAAAACAGCGCCGTTGGGCCTTTGCCGATCATTGGCCCGGACGGTTTGCGTCCGGTCGAGCAATATGCGCGGCCCTGGTCGGGGGCCCATGGCACGCGCATCGCCATTATCGTCGGCGGCATGGGACTGAGTCAGACGGGGACGCAAAAGGCGATCAAGCTTTTGCCGGAAGAGGTGACGCTGGCCTTTGCCGCCTCCGGCAACAGCCTGAACCGCTGGATGCAGGAGGCCCGCCGCGCAGGCCACGAGATCCTGCTGCAAGTGCCGATGGAACCCATAGGCTATCCGGCAAACGATCCGGGACGCGGCACGCTTCAGGTGGGCAAATCCGCCGAGGAAACGCTGACGTCCCTGCACCGTTCCATGGCCAGCATCACCAATTATACCGGCATCATCAATTATATGGGCGGGCGTTTCATGGCCGATGCCGCCGCCTTCGAGCCGGTGCTTCGCGAACTGGCCGGGCGGGGCCTGCTTTTCGTTGACGATGGCAGTTCGGCCCAGTCCCTGAGCGAGAGCCTTGCCCGAACCGTGGAACTGCCCCATGCCATCGCCGACCTGCAAATCGACGATCAGTTGAAGGACGAGGCCATTCTGAAGCGGCTCGATGAGCTTGAACGGATTGCCAAGCGCAATGGAGCGGCGATCGGGGTTGCCTCGGCCTTTGATGAAAGCATAGCAGCCATTACCAAATGGACCCATGAAGCAAAGGCACGCGGCATCGAGATCGTCGGCGTATCGGCGCTGGCGCTTGAGAATGGGCAATGACGGCAGGCGGGACCGGTTGCGAGGGCTTGCGCCAGCACTGGCGGCTGGCCGGAATGCTGGTTCGTAACATCAATCCGGGACCGTGCGATCGGTGGACGGTCGCATTGTCCTCTTCACTGGAAAAGCAGAGGATGACATGACAGCTCCCATCAAGGCAGAAGATCTTCCCTACCGTCCCTGTGTCGGAATCATGGTGCTGAACAGTCAGGGCCTTGTGTGGGCGGGGCGGCGCATTCCGCTGGAAAATTCCGAATATGACGGCTCTCCGCAGCTCTGGCAGATGCCGCAGGGCGGCATCGATCCCGGTGAAGATCCTCTTGAGGCCGCCTATCGCGAACTTTACGAGGAAACCGGCATGAAAAGCGTGAGCCTCCTGGCCGAGGCTCCGCACTGGATCAATTACGATCTGCCGCCGCAATTGATCGGCATCGGCCTGAGGGGCAAGTATCGCGGCCAGACGCAGCGCTGGTTTGCCTTTCGCTTCGAGGGCGACGAAAGCGAGATCGCCATCAATCCGCCGCCTGCCGGTCAACATGCGGAGTTCGATGAATGGGCCTGGAAGCCCATGCAGGATTTGCCGGGTCTGATCGTGCCTTTCAAGCGTGGTGTTTACGAAGAAGTGGTGCGGACCTTCCTGCATCTGGCGGCCTGACGCAGCTTACCCCTCCTGACGTCCTCCTTTCACGCCCATCGGAACCACTGTGCCCTGCGGCAAAGACAAGGAACAAAACCCGCTCGCACACGTTTCCCCGGCATCTCGCGCGGGAATTTTTCCGCGCGTCAATCCAGGTCGATTGCTGATGCGTAATGAACGATGACGCAAAGCGGCCGCTGGTGTGAGGATGCGACGGGCCGGAACGGTGTCATCGACACGACAGCCTTGACCATGCCGTGCCGGTCCACGTGTTTCAGGCGAATTGCGATCAAAGGTGCCGGCTCCCGCTTCCCGCGCCTTTCGGGTTCTCGATGGAGGAAGCTCATGAATTCCGTGCAGGCAGACAAGAAGCTCATCAAGTTCGCCATGGCTGCTCCCTATCTGGACAGGGAGGAAGAAAGGCAGCTTGCGCTGCGCTGGAAGGACAATCAGGACCAGCACGCCCGCAATCGAATCGCGCTGGCGCATATGCGTCTCGTGGTTGCTATGGCCTCGAAATTCCGCGGCTTCGGCCTGCCGCTCGGCGACCTCATTCAAGAAGGTTACATAGGGCTGCTGGAAGCGGCGGCAAGGTTCGAACCGGCACGTGACGTCAGATTTTCAACCTATGCCGGATGGTGGATCAGGGCTTCCATGCAGGATTACATTCTGCGCAACTGGTCCATCGTGCGTGGCGGCACGAGTTCGGCACAAAAGGCGCTGTTCTTCAATCTGCGCCGTCTGCGCGCCAAGCTTTCCCAAGGCGATCAGCGGCTGACGGAGCAGGCCATTCACCAGGAAATCGCGACCGCGCTGGGCGTGAGCCTTGCCGATGTTCAGGCCATGGATGCAAGGCTTTCAGCCAATGACACGTCGCTTCAGGCCCCTGTGTCGCAGAGCAGCGGCGGCGAAGGCACGGAAAAGCTCGACATGCTGGCCAGCGACGAGCCGCAGCCCGATGAACAGGTCTCGGAGATGATCGACAGCGAACGCCGCCTCCACTGGCTGAGTGGTGCCATGTCCCGGCTGAACGAGCGGGAAATGCGCATCATCCGCGCGCGCCGCCTTGCCGAAGACGCCGCAACGCTGGAAGAGCTTGGCAGCGAGCTTGGCATCTCCAAGGAGCGGGTCCGACAGATCGAAACGCGCGCGCTGGAAAAATTGCGCCACGCACTGGTCGAAGCACATCCCGAAATGGCGATGTAAAATGCGTCGCGCAGAAGTCTCGAACGGTTTTGCGGCCAAGACATGCGTTAAAACAAGCATTGTCCCGAGAAAACCGTGACTACATTTCTCGTGGAAATGCTTCAGAAATCCTCCCAGCCGGGACCACCTGCCGCCGCGACCTTGCGAGCGGCTGGCTGACGCAGCTTCGGTCGTTCATTGCGCAATTGCGTGGCCATTGTCTGCGAGACCTGACGCATGTTTGCCACCTGGAGGTCCGCGCCGCTCAGCGTGAACTGGGCGATCAGCTCCCGCAATTTCACCGCCTCCTCCGCGAGCGAGCCCGATGCCGCGGTTGCCTGCTCTACCATGGCAGCGTTCTGCTGGGTTGATTGGTCCATAACGTTGACGGCCTGATTCACTTCCTTCAAGCCCGTGGATTGCTCCCTCGCCGATGTGGCAATCGACTCCATATGGCTGTTCATCTCGATGATGAAGCCGCCGATGGTCTTAAGGGCCTCGCCGGTATCGCGAACCAGTTTCACGCCGCTTTCGACCTGCATGGAGGAGTTCTGGATAAGGCCCTTGATCTCCTTGGCGGCCTGTGCTGCACGCTGGGCCAGCTCGCGAACCTCTTGTGCAACGACGGCGAAGCCTTTGCCTGCGTCTCCGGCACGTGCGGCCTCAACCCCTGCATTCAGCGCCAGAAGATTTGTCTGGAAAGCAATCTCATCGATGACACCGATGATATTGGAGATCTGCTGGGCGGATTCTTCGATTTTACGCATGGCCTCTTCGGCATCGGAAACCACCTGTGCGGAACGGGACGCTGAATCATTGGCCTGCATGGCAACATTGCGGGCTTCTTCGGTGCGCTTGGTGGAGTTGGCGACGTTGGAGGTTATCTGTTCCACGGCCGCTGCCGTCTCTTCCAGCGATGCAGCCTGCTGTTCAGTCCGCTTCGAAAGATCGTTGGCGCCAGAAGCGATCTCCCGCGTGCCGTGATCCATCGTCTGGATGCCAGACGCAATGAGGGAAAGGGTCTCATTCAGCTGATCGACCGACTTGTTGAAATCCAGCCGCAAGGGCTCGAAATCCGGCGAGAAGGCCTCGGTCAGGCGGAAGGAAAGATTGCCTGAGGCAAGGCGACGAAGGCCACCGGCAAGGCCTGCCGTCGCTTCTGCAAGACGGCCGGCCGCTTCGGCTTCTGCCCTCTGCTGCACACTGCGGCGCTCCTGCTCAGCCTCGACCCTTGCGCGTCCGGCATCAGCCTCAAGCGTGACCTTTTCGATCGCATTCTGCCGGAAGACTTCAAACGCCTGATACATCTGGCCGATTTCGTCATTCTTGACAGCGCGGACGCTGCCAATGGACGTATCGCCCTTCGAAAGCCGGACCATGCCTTCCGTTAAAGTCCGAAGCGGGCGCACCACGACCGTCCGGAACATGAATGACGTGCCGATCAGAATAACAAGAAGGGAAATCTCGAAGACCAGCATCAGCTGATTTGCGGATTGCTTTGTCGCGTCAAGCTTGTCCTTTGCCTCGCCAGTAAAACGGCGGGCATTCTGGACAGACGTCTCGACAGCCGTCTGCAAGGCATCGCGGATCGGAGTCGTGGCTGCGGCGCGGACTTTGGCGAGATCCTTCAAATCGCCAAACTCGGTGCTCTTGACATAGTCGCCGATCACCCTGATGGCTGAACCGTATACATTCAGACTGTCGTTGATGTCCTGAAGCGCCTTTGGCACGACCGCGATGCTGATCGGGGTCTGTAATGCTTGTTGACCCGCAAGCTTGGCTGCATCGACAGCATTATAGGCGGCATCCATTTCGGCAACCGATTTGGAAAGCGCCACGTCCCGGGCTGCCGTCTGCATTTTCATGTAAGCGACCTGCGCTTCCTGGATACCGGCCAGAATCGTCTGTTCGCGCGCCACCACCGCCTCGGCGTCCGCAATCCGCATGTTCGTCACCGAATTGGTCAGCAACATTCCCGCCACGACCGCAAGACCAAGAACAGATGCGGCATATATTTTCGTGGAAATCTTCATTGATGCAAAAAGCGACATCGCAAACCCCTCCGTCGATCGTCCCCAAGCCTTCTCTTCAAGAAGTCCGCCAGCTGCATCCAACAGCAAGCGCGCCCCTCTGAAGCCCGTAAGACTTTTATAATGTACAAGTAAAACCTTCTTTAAATTGTAGTAAAAACCAAGATCTATGCTTTTTTAGCTATTATGACGGATATTTTTATTTTAATTTCTCGATTTATGACAGTATATATCTATGCATTACTCTTGTTTATTTATCTTTGTAATAATTTAACAATGAAAAAGCGCCCACCCTGTTGAAGGGGTAGGCGCTCGATGTTCTGCTTCCTGGAGCGGTTCATTGCTTCACGGAAACATTGAACCCGTGTTCACCGGAAAGGCTCTAACTGTTTGTTTTTACGCATTTTCGGACGGAAAACCGGTTTCCACTTTTCCTGAAAATGCTCTAGTGCCGGAAGTGGCGAATGCCGGTGAACACCATGGCCACGTTATGCTCGTCCGCAGCGGCAATCACTTCGGCATCGCGCATGGAGCCGCCCGGCTGGATCACGGCGGTGGCGCCTGCGGCAATGGCGGCCAGCAATCCGTCCGCAAAGGGATAGAAGGCTTCAGAGGCAACGGCTGAACCGCGCGTCAAAGGCTCGGCCAGCCCCATGGCCTGTGCTGCCTCTTCCGCTTTTTGGGCCGCGATGCGGGCGGAATCGATACGGCTCATCTGGCCAGCGCCAATGCCTGCCGTCTGGCCATCCTTGGCATAGATCACCGCATTGGATTTCACGTGCTTGGCGATCTTGAAGGCAAATTTCATGTCCTCAAGCTCGGTTGCGGTCGGAGCGCGCTTCGTCACGACCTTGAGGTCGAGATCTTCCACCACGACATTGTCGCGGCTCTGGACCAGCAGTCCGCCCGACACGGTCTTGGCCGTCAGGCCAGCCGCACGCGGATCGGCAAGGCCATCCGTAACCAGCAGGCGCAGATTGGCCTTGCGGGCAATGATGGCCTGGGCCTCATCGCTGGCGCCGGGGGCGATGATGACTTCGGTAAAGAGCTTGACGATTTCCTCCGCCGTTTCGGCATCGAGAATCTGGTTCAGCGCGATAATGCCGCCAAAGGCCGAAACGCTGTCACAGGCCAGCGCGCGGGTATAGGCATCCTTCAGGCTCTTGCCCACGGCAACGCCACAGGGGTTGGCGTGCTTGATGATGGCGCAGGCCGGGCCGTTTTCCGGCAGGAATTCCGAAACCAGCTCGAAAGCCGCATCGGTGTCGTTGATATTGTTATAGGAAAGCTGCTTGCCCTGAAGAAGCCGCGCGGTTGCCACGCCGGGGCGCTTCTCGCCCGTAACATAAAAGCCCGCCTTCTGATGCGGGTTTTCGCCATAGCGCATTTCCTCCTTCAGCACTCCACCCAGAACGCGATGGCGCGGCATGTCGAGCGACAGCGCCTCGGCAAACCAGTTGGAAATGGCCGCATCATAGGCCGCCGTGCGGGCATAGGCGCGAGCGGCAAATTTCTGGCGCAGGCTGTAGGGCGTCTGGCAGCCATCCTGATGCAGTGCCTCCAGCAGTTCGGCATAATCGGCGGGATCGGTGACAACGGTCACATAGGCGTGGTTTTTGGCCGAAGCGCGGATCATGGCAGGACCGCCAATATCGATATTCTCCACCGTGGTCGGATAATCGCCACCGGCAGCACGCACCGCCTCGAAGGGGTAGAGATTGATGACGGCAAGGTCGATGGCACCAATGCCGTGCTTTTCCATGGCCGCCACATGATCGGCATCGTCACGAATGGCCAGAAGCCCGCCATGCACGTTCGGATGCAGCGTCTTCACGCGGCCATCCATGATTTCCGGAAAGCCCGTGACGTCCGAGACATCCGTGGCCGCCAGACCCGCATCAACCAGCGCCTTGTAGGTGCCGCCGGTGGACAGAAGCTTCACGCCCATATCCGCAAGCGCCCGCGCCAGTTCGACAATGCCGCTCTTGTCGGAAACCGACAACAGGGCCGTCCTGATACGCACTTTCTCAGGGGCGGGAATTTTCTTGGAAACGACGGCCATGGATGCTCTCCGGTCAAGGCGATAGCGCAGGACTGCCGAAAAGAAAGGCCGCTTTCCGGCAAGATCCCGCTCGAAACATTGGGATGCCGCCCGCCTAGCACAGCCGAACCGAAGAAGAAACCGGGCGGGCGCAGATTCTGCCTGCCAGGGCCAAATCCCTGACGTGCATCGTGCCGGGCGGATAGCGCCTTACCCTTCCAGTTCCTCGCGCAGCATTTCCAGTTCCAGCCATTCCTCTTCCATGCGGGTCAGGCTGTCGCGAAGTTTTTCCATCTCCCCGGCCAGCCGGTTGAAACTGGCGGGGTCTTTTGCAAAGAGATTGGGATCGGCCATTTTCGCCTCGCGGGCGGCAATTTCCTTCTCCGTCTTCTCCATCTCCTTGGGCAGGTTTTCCAGCGCGAATTTCTGCTTGAAGGAGAGCTTGCCCTTGCCTTTTCCGGCCTGATCCGCAGGCTTTGGGTTTGCGGCTTCAGCCTTGGCCTTTTCGGCCTTTTCCACCCGCTTGCGCTCGTCTTCGGCGCCCTTGCGCTGCGCCAGCATATCGGAATAGCCGCCCGCATATTCGATCCAGCGGCCGTCCGGCGCCTCGGGATTGGCGGGGGCAATGGTGGATGTCACCGTGCGGTCGAGAAAATCGCGGTCATGGCTGACGAGAATGACCGTGCCGGAATAGCCCGCGACGATTTCCTGCAACAGGTCCAGCGTCTCGATGTCGAGATCGTTGGTCGGTTCGTCAAGGATCAGCAGGTTGGAGGGCTTGGCCATGATGCGCGCCAGCATCAGCCGCGCCCGTTCGCCACCCGAAAGGTTGCGGATCGGCGTGCGCGCCTGTTCCGGCTGAAACAGGAAGTCCTTCATATAGCCGGTCACGTGCTTCTGCTCGCCATTGACCAGCAGGTTTTCGCCACGGCCATCGGTGAGGTAATGGGCCAGTGAATCGTCCGGATTGAGGTCTTCGCGCTTCTGGTCCAGCACGGCAATGTCCAGATTGGTGCCGAGCTTGATCGTGCCGCCATCGGGCTCGAACTGGCCGGTCAGCATCTTCAGAAGCGTCGTCTTGCCAGCACCGTTCGGACCGATGAGACCGATGCAATCGCCGCGATGCACGCGCAGCGAAAAGGGCGTGACAATGGCCCGCTCGCCATAGGACTTGGCGATCTTGTCCGCCTCGATCACCAGCTTGCCGCTTTCCTTGCCTTCGGTGGCGCTGGCCTGAATGGTGCCCTGCGGCCCCTTGTGGCCGCGATAATCGGCACGCATCTGCTGCAATTGCCCCAGGCGGCGCATGTTGCGCTTGCGCCGCGCCGTCACGCCGTAGCGCAGCCAGTGCTCCTCCCGCTCGATGGCCTTGCCAAGCTTGTGCTGGGCAAGCTCTTCCTCTTCCAGCACCTTGTCGCGCCATTCCTCGAAATGCGCAAAGCCGCGATCGAGCCGCCGCGACGTACCGCGGTCGAGCCAGACGGTGGCCGTGGAAATCTTTTCCAGAAAGCGCCGGTCGTGCGAGATCAGCACCAGCGCGCTGCGGGTTTTCTGCAATTCGCCTTCCAGCCACTCGATGGTGGGAAGATCGAGATGGTTGGTCGGCTCATCCAGCATCAGAATATCGGGCTCCGGCGCCAGAACGCGCGCCAGTGCCGCACGGCGGGCTTCCCCGCCGGAAAGGCTTTGGGGATCCTCCTGCCCGGAAAGACCGAGATGCGAAAGCAGATAGGTGACGCGGTAGGGATCGTCCCCTGGCCCAAGCCCGGCTTCGGCATAGGCCTGAACCGTAGTGAAACCGGCAAAATCGGGAGCCTGCTCCAGATAACGGATCGTTGAGGACGGATGCCGGAACACCTCGCCCGACTGGGCCTCCACCAGACCGGCGGCAATCTTCATCAGCGTGGACTTGCCGGAGCCGTTGCGGCCGACAAGGCAGATGCGGTCGCCCGGCTCCACCTGCAAGCCCGCGCCATTCAGCAGGGGCGCGCCACCGAAGGAGAGAAAAATATCGTCGAGTTTCAAAATGGGCGGCGCCATGGCGTCAAGCTCCGGTCAGGTCATAGGGGCGGGCAAGCAGAACGGCATCGCCGCTGGCAAGCGAGAGCGTCACGGCACCGTCCGCCACGTTGGAAATGGTTCGGGAAGAGCCGAAAGGCAGCGTGAAATCCCGCAGAGGATAGCGCGCGCCTTCGATGCAAAGCCCTTCCAGCCGGGAAAATCCCAGCACGGAAAACAGCGATCCCTGCGGCAGGTCAGGTGTCAGGGGTTTTCCCGCCAGAAGCGGCCAGGCCTCCTCCTCGCCGGAGGTGAGATGAACGTCAAGCCCCTGATTGGCAAGCGTCACGGACAGGATGAGGTGCATCAGGGCCTGATCGGACCTTGCCCCGCCCATGGCGCCCACCAGCACCAGCCTCCTCGCCCCCAGCGCCAAGGCCTCCTCGATGGCGATCTCGCCATCCGTGAGGTTCTTGCGCGGTGAATGGGTCTGGCGCGGAATATCGGCAAAATCGGCCTGCGCAAGGTCATCGGAACTGTCGAAATCACCCACCCATAGTTCCGGCTTCAGGCCAAGCGGCAAGGCATGGCGCATTCCGCCATCGGCAGCAATGACGCGGCTTGCCGCAATCGCGGCCCCAAGGCGTGGCGTGAGGCGCACAGGCCCGCCCAGCAGAATGGTGAAGGTGGCGTGGTTCATGCCCTGCCATACTGCATAATTTCCGAAATCGGAATCGATTTGCGGGAAAATTATGCAGCGCGGGGATGGGTTGCGGCGGAGCTTTCTGCGATTTTCGTTGATTCGCGACCGCCATCGGCGTATGAAACGCGCTCATCGTGGTGATTTGGCCGGCCGGCTTGCAGCCACGTTAAAAAAGTCGCTAAAGGGCCGAGGCAAGTCGATGAACTTCCGAGGTCATGGCGATTTTTTCAAAAGCCGCCGGTCTATACGCGAAACCTTCGCCGTAACAGGAAGTTGGACCATGCCGATCAGGATTCCCGATACCTTGCCCGCCTTTGAAACCCTCCTGAACGAGGGTGTGCGGGTCATGACCGAGACGGTGGCTATCCGCCAGGATATTCGCCCCTTGCAGATCGGGCTTCTCAACCTCATGCCGAACAAGATCAAGACCGAGGTGCAATTTGCCCGCCTGATCGGCGCATCCCCCTTGCAGGTTGAATTGTCGCTGGTGCGGATCGGCGGCCACAAGGCCAAGAACACGTCGGAAGACCATCTTCTGTCGTTCTACCAGACCTGGGAAGAGGTAAAACACCGCAAGTTCGACGGCTTCATCATCACCGGCGCGCCAGTGGAAACGCTGGCCTTTGAAGACGTGACCTATTGGAACGAAATCGAGCAGATCTTCGACTGGACCGAGACCAACGTCCATTCCACGATGAATGTATGCTGGGGCGCCATGGCCGCCATCTACCATTTTCACAAGGTTCCAAAACATCCGCTGAAGGAAAAGGCGTTCGGCGTCTATCGCCATCGCAATCTTGCGCCTTCGTCCATCTATCTCAACGGATTTTCCGATGACTTCCAGGTGCCGGTTTCCCGCTGGACGGAGGTTCGCCGCGCCGACATCGAGAAGCATCCCGAACTCGATATCCTCATGGAATCCGACGAGATGGGTGTGTGCCTCGTGCAGGAAGGCCGGGGCAACCGGCTCTACATGTTCAACCACGTGGAATATGATTCGACCTCGCTGGCCGACGAATATTTCCGCGATGTGAACGCTGGCGTGCCCATCCGGATGCCGCATGATTACTTTCCCCATAACGACGACAGTCTGGCCCCGCTCAACCGCTGGCGCAGCCATGCCCATCTTCTTTTCGGCAACTGGATCAATGAAATGTACCAGACCACGCCCTATGAACTGGAGGAAATCGGCAAAGGCCGGTAAAACACCGCTGCGATTGCGAGAGGAGAGACAAGGATGCGCGAAGAATTCGGAAAACTGCCTGACGGCACCCCGGTCGAGCGGGTGACGCTTGCCGGTGGCGGCCTGACCGCCAGAATTCTCACCTTCGGCGCGACGATCCAGGATCTGCGGCTGACGGGCCATGCACCGGCACTGGTGCTGGGCTTCGAAACCCTGGCCGATTACCTTGCCCATTCGCGCTTCTTCGGCGTCACGCCGGGCCGCGTTGCCAATCGCATCGCCAATGGCCGTTTCATGCTGGATGGCGTGGAGCACGCGCTGGAATGCAATGAGCGTGGCGTCACCCATCTGCACGGGGGCAGTGACGGGCTTGCCCTGCGCAACTGGTCGATCGTTGATCTTGCCGACGATCGTGTGACGCTCGAGATCCTCGATCCGGCGGGCCGTGCGGGCTATCCCGGCAATCTCACCGCCCGCGCCACCTACCGGCTGATGCCGCAGGGCGTGCTGAACGTGCGTTACGAGGCCGTGACGGATGCGCCCACGCTCGCCAATCTTTGTCAGCATTCCTATTTCACGCTGGACGGTTCGCAAGACATTCTCGATCACGAGCTGGAAATCGCCGCCGAATCCTATCTGCCGGTCGATGCGCGGCTCATTCCGCTTGGCCACCAGCAGAAGGTGGAAGGCAGCGCCTTCGATTTCCGCGTCAGCCGGCCCATCCGCTTCGAGGAGGCGGGCGCGCAGGTGCCTTACGACCACAATTTCTGCCTTTCCGCCGCCCGTGTCGAAAAGCGCCCCGTGGCCCGCGTCTTCAGCCCGCTTTCAGGCATTACCATGCAGGTCGCCACCACAGAGCCCGGCGTGCAGTTTTATGCGGGCGTCTATGTGAATGTGCCGGTGCCCGGATTGCACGGCCATCTTTACGGCGCCTATTCCGGACTTTGCCTGGAAACGCAGATCTGGCCGGACGCAATAAATCATCCCGGCTTCCCCAATGCGGTGCTGCGTCCGGGCGAGCGGCTGGTGCAGGAAACCGATTATACTTTCCAGAAGAGCTGACACAACCGGATGACGGTGTTTCACCCATAGCGGATCGGGATCATGCTATGGGAGGACATCATGGTCAAGAAACGGAAAACCGGAAGTCAGCTTTCGGAAATGCCGGGACTGCGCACCGGATACGGCGCATCGACGACGTTGCCTATTCCGGCACCGGCACGTCCATCCGCTCCAGATGCAGCACCCGTGGCGAAAACGCCTCTGCGAAAGCCGCGGATCGGCCAAGATAGATCAGCGTGGTCCCATCGAGGTCTTGCATGACATCGGTCAGCAGCTTGACGGTTTCGGGTTCGAGCCCTTCCAGGACATCGTTGAAGATTGCCCAGCGCGGCTTTCGCAACAGGATATGGGCAAAGGCCAGCGACATCTGCTCTTCCTTGTCCAGGATCCTGTCCCAGCGCTGCCGTTTCATCAGGTCGGGGCCGAGACGGCTGAGCTTTACTGCCTTCAGCGCGGCAATTGCCTCGGCTTCGCCATAGCTGTCGGCCTCTTCCGGGTAGGCGAGAATATCGATCAGCCTGCCTTCCGGCAGATAGGGCGTCTGGGGAACGAAAAGAAGATGATCTTCCTCCGGCAGAACAATGGTTCCCTCGCCATAGGGCCACAGGCCCGCCATGGCATTGAAGAACTGCCGCCGGTTCACGCCGGGGTCGCCATTGACCATCACGCGCTCTCCGGCGCGAATGACCGGCGCCTTTTCACTAATGTGGTAGCCACCCCATTGGGCTTCGGCCTCCGTGGGCGTGCGGATATAGACATCTTCAAAGGCCAGTTCGCCGGGCTTTCCGGTCGTGATCGCAATCTGCCCGCTGCCAGCCTGCGTCAACTGCGGGCTGGTCAGGGCGGAGCGCAAGGTCATGACGCGCAGCAGCGTTGCTTTCCAGTCGGCAATGGCGCTGAAATTGTCGATATACCAGCGCAAGGCAGTATAGACCTGCGTAAAAGCGGAAGCCGCCATCATCAGGCCCCCGAAGGTCATTGTACCGGAAAAATAGGCGGGCGAGGCAATCAGCACCGGCACGATCAAGGCCAGCCAGCCAAAGGAGGCGGAAACCCAGGTAAGATTGGTAAGCCCCATGGCCAGCTTGCGAATGACCGATAGAACCTGATCGATCGTGGCATGGATGGCGCGCAGCTCCACGGCCTCGCCTCGGGCAAGGGCAATGGGTTCCAGATGCTCGTTGGTGCGCATCAGCGCCGCACGCATTTCCGCCTCTCGCGCATAACGGTCGGCATTGATGCGGGTCAGCGTGGCGCCCACCAGATTGGAGGCGAGAGCTGCCGTTCCCGCATAAAGAAGGGCACCCCAGACCATGTAGCCGGGAATGGCAATCCGGTGGCCGAATATCGTCAATGAAAAATCGCTCGACATCTGCCACAATACGCTGATGAAGCTGATCAGCAGGATTGTGGATTGCAAGAGGCCTATGGTCAGCGATGTCGTGGTTTCCGCAAGCTTGCGCGCATCTTCATGCAGGCGCTGGTCAGGATTGATGCCAAGCGGGCTTGAAACCGAAAGCCGATAGGCGCGGCGTCCCTTCAGCCACTGATCGACCATGTCACGGGCAAGGCCTTCACGCATATAGAGCGCCGTCGTCTGGCTGAACCACGTCTGCGCCACATTGATGACCAGCAGAAAGGCGGCAATCAGGAAGAAATTCTGCAACTCCTGCCAGAATGCCACCAGATCGCGATTTTCCAGGGCATTGTAGAAGGGTTGGTTCCAGCGGTTCAGCAGGAGCTGGCCATAGGTCAGCAGAAGGATCACCGCGACAAGCGATAGCGACAACAGGATGACCCGCCCGCGCACGCGGCTTGCCCAGAAGGATTGCCCGGCAACGCGCAATTGCTCACCAAAGCGCATCTCCTGCACGTTTTCAGGCTCTTCAGGGGCACGTAGCTTGGCAGACATCATCATCAAAAGGTCTCATGGCATCGGGTCATGCTGTCGGCTTTCACGTCGCACGGAAGCGAATCTGCATGACACTAACATGTTCCGGTTAACGGCATTCGCCAAGATGCAAGCCGAATCGACCCGTCGCCACCTTGCCTGATGCAGCGCTTCGCGCTATTTCACCCATAGCTCTAACGGGGTGCAAGCTTGCTTGCTGAGAGGCGTGACGCCAACCCGCGGAACCTGATCCGGCTCATACCGGCGGAGGGATTAGACGCGTCGATCAAACACGCCCTCATCCCGCAATTTTGTTTTTAACAGGGGGCAGACATGACTTTCATCCGCTTCATCACTTGCGCCGCTGCTGCGGTTTCGCTGTCCCTTGCCGCTGCGGCAAGGGCCGAAGACAAGGTGCTGACGATCTATACCTATGACAGCTTCATCTCCGAATGGGGGCCGGGGCCGCAGGTCAAGGAAGAGTTCGAAAAGACCTGCGCCTGCAAGGTCAACTTCGTGGGCATAGAGGACGGCGTGGCCCTGCTCAACCGGCTGAAGCTGGAAGGCCCCTCCGCCAAGGCCGATCTGGTGCTCGGCCTCGACACGAGCCTGACCGAAGAAGCCAGCAAAACCGGCCTGTTTGCCCCCCATGACATTGATGCAAGCGCCGCATCCGTGCCGGGTGGCTACAAGGACAGCGTGTTCGTTCCCTATGACTATGGGCATTTTGCCGTCGTCTATGACAGCCAGACGCTGAAAAACCCGCCGAAAAGCATGAAGGAACTGATCGAGGGCGACCCGGCTCAGAAAATCGTCATCCAGGATCCGCGCACCTCCACGCCCGGCCTTGGCCTTCTGCTGTGGATCAAGGCAATCTATGGCGACAAGGCGCCGGAGGCCTGGGCAAGGCTGAAGGACCGCGTGCTGACCGTAACCCCCGGATGGTCGGAGGCCTATGGCCTGTTCACCAAGGGCGAGGCGCCGATGGTTCTGTCCTATTCCACCTCGCCTGCCTATCACATCGTCGAGGAAAAGACCGACCGCTACAAGGCCACGGAATTTTCCGAGGGCCATTACATCCAGATCGAAGTGGCGGGCCTTCTCAAGGCATCGCGGCAGCCGGCGCTGGCGCGGGATTTCCTGCGCTTCATGCTGTCGCCCGCCTTTCAGGACCAGATCCCCACGAAAAACTGGATGATGCCGGTGGCCAAAACATCCGCGCCCCTGCCGGAGGCCTTCGCAACCCTCATCAAGCCGCAAAAGACCTTCGACATGCCGTCTGAAACGGTCGCGGAGAACCGCAAGGCATGGATCGCGGAGTGGCAGGCCGCCATGGCGGCGAAGTAGGCATGACTTTGACCGCAAGCCCGCGCCCTGCACTGGCTGGCGGCTTTGCCGGTCTGGCTCTGCTTGCGCTGTTCATCGGCACGGCACTCTCCGCGCTCTGGCTGGAAACGGCTGGAAGCGGGTTTGCCGCCTTCAGCGCCGTAACCTTCGCCATCTTGCGCTTCACACTGTGGCAGGCAGGGCTTTCAACCCTGCTCTCCCTTGGTTTTGCCCTGCCCGTGGCACTGGCGCTGGCCCGTCAACGCCGGTTTGCGGGCAGGCAAATGCTGATCCGTCTGATGGCGATACCCCTGGGGCTTCCCGTGCTGATCGGTGCGCTTGGGCTGCTCGGCATCTGGGGGCGGCACGGGCTCGTCAATCAGGGGCTTGCGGCATTGGGGCTGGAACAGCCGATCAGCATTTATGGCCTGCCGGGCATTCTTCTGGCGCATGTGTTCTTCAACATGCCGCTTGCCACCCGCCTGCTTCTGGCCGGACTTGAGCGCATTCCCGCCGAATACTGGCGCATGGCGGCAAGCCTTGGCATGGGCAGGCTTGCCGTGCTGCGGCTGGTGGAATGGCCCGCCATGTCCCGCCTCATTCCCGGCATTGCCGGGCTGATCTTCATGCTTTGCGCCACAAGCTTCACGTTGGTGCTGGTTCTTGGCGGCGGTCCGGGTGCCACGACCCTGGAGGTTGCGATTTATCAGGCACTGCGCTTCGACTTCGATCCACCCCTGGCCGTCTCGCTGGCAGGGCTGCAATTGCTGGTGACGGGGCTGCTTCTTCTGATTTTCTCGCTCTGGCCAGCACCGGAGGAGGCCGGATTGACCGACCAGCGGCCAATCAGACGTTTCGACGGCGAAGGCCTTGCCGTGCGGCTGGCGGACTACCTTGTTCTGCTGATTGCCCTGATTTTCGTGGCCGCTCCGCTTGTGGACATCGCGGCGGCGGGCCTGAAGGCGGATCTCGGCAGGCTGCTTGCCGATGCCGCCGTTCACCGGGCCATTGCCACAAGCCTTGCCGTGGCGCTGCCTGCCGGTTGCCTCTCGGTCATGCTTGGGTTTGCCTTCATTGAAGCACGGATGGCATTGCAGGCCTCACGCTCTGGCGGGCGAGGCGCGCGCGCGCTGATCTGGCTGATCGATGCCGCCTCCTCGCTGGTGCTGCTGGTTCCGGCAGTGGTGCTGGCAACCGGCTGGTTTCTGCTGCTGCGCAGGCTTGGCGAGGTCTCGGCTTTTGCCGCGCCGGTGGTTGTCGTCATCAATGCGATGATGGCCCTGCCCTTTGCCATGCGCGTCCTGCAACCGGCCATGGAAGTCCACCATCAGCGCAATGACCGGCTGGCGCTCAGCCTTGGCCTTTCAGGCTTTTCCCGGCTGCGGCGGCTGGATTGGCCAGCCCTGCGGCGCCCGTTTTTCATGGCGCTGTCCTTCGCCATGGCGCTGTCGCTGGGTGATCTGGGAGCCGTGGCGCTGTTTGGCGCCGACCAGTTGACGACATTGCCCTGGCTGATTTTTGCACGCCTCGGCAGTTACCGCAGCACGGATGCCGATGGGCTGGCCCTGTTGCTTGGATTGTTATGCCTGGTTTTCACGCTTCTCGGCACGGCCGGAAAGCAGAAGGAGGAACCGTCATGACGGGGGATCTGAAAACACGCCGGGAAAATGGCCTGTGGCTAGATGATGTCAGGCTCAACCTTGGCGCGGTCGCGCTCCATTTCAATGCCGCTTTTGCCTCAGGCGCCATCACTGCGGTCATCGGCCCCTCAGGCGCGGGAAAATCCACGCTTCTCAATCTTGTTGCAGGCTTTGAAACGCCGGATCGGGGCAAAATCCTGTTTCGGCGTCAAGACCTCACCGACCTGCCCGCGGCACGGCGGCCAGTCTCCCTGATCTTTCAGGACAATAATCTTTTCGCGCATCTGGACCTGGCCACCAATATCGGCCTTGGCATCGATCCGGCATTGCGGCTTTCGGCTGAAGACCGTGCGGCCGTCAGCGAGGCACTGGCGCAGGTCGGTCTTGGCGGATATGAGCGGCGCAAACCGGGAACCCTTTCCGGCGGGGAGAAGCAGCGGGCTGCCTTTGCCCGCGCGCTGGTCCGCAGGCGGCCCATATTGCTGCTGGACGAGCCCTTCGCGGCCCTTGATCCCGGCCTGAGGAACGAGATGGGAGACCTGCTTCTCGCCCTGAGACAAAAGGCCGATGCCACCGTCCTGCTGGTCACGCATAATCCCGACGACGTCACACGGCTTGCCGATGAAATTGCGTTTGTTCATCAGGGAAGCCTTGACCATCTGCTTGCCCGGGACCAGTTTATCGCAATGCGGGATGTCCCTGAACTGCAAGGATTTCTGGGCAATGCATGACTCTGGCTTGCCATCTGCCAGCCTTATTTTGGACGTGTAGAAATGGGATTGAAGCGCAGAATGAACAGGAAATGGATCAAGTATTAATAAATTCTTATCGATCCTGCCTGTTTTCTGCTGCATGGAGTAAAGCATGTCGCGTAAAAGTGTCAGCGGTTTTACGGTAACGACATGCTGAGCAGAAACCATGTCGCGTAAAAGTGTTGGCGGCCTTACGGAAGAGACATGCGGGCCGGAAGCATGAGACGGGAAACAGGAGAGCGCGTGACGGGCTCGGGGGACAGGAAAAGCCGGAAGCAGGCGGGCAGGATCACCTGCCGCAACGGGCAGGGTGAAAGGGCAGGGCTAAAGGGCCAACGTGCTTTCGCCGTTGCGCGCCTTCCCGCAGTCTGCCTTGTGATGCTTGGACTTTCCGCCTGCCAGTCGATGTTCGACCAGTCCTATCAGGCCAGCATTTCGCCCTCTTCCACGCCGCAGACTGTCGAACAGGTCCAGAAGAACGACCCACGGGCGCAAATGGGCGCGCGCGAGCATCCCCGCATCGTGGCAAGTTACGGCGGGGAATATCACGATGCCAAGACCGAACGGCTGGTGGCGAAAATTGCCGGTGCCTTGACGGCTGTCTCGGAAAATCCCAAGCAATCCTACCGCATCACCATTCTCAATTCGCCAGCCATCAATGCCTTTGCCCTGCCGGGCGGCTATCTTTACGTCACCCGTGGCCTGCTGGCGCTGGCCAATGATGCTTCGGAAGTGGCAGCCGTGCTGTCGCATGAGATGGCCCATGTCACGGCCAATCACGGCATAGAGCGGCAGCGGCGCGAGGAGGCGGAGGTGATTGCCAGCCGGGTTGTGGCGGAGGTTCTCTCAAGCGACCTTGCCGGCAAGCAGGCGCTGGCCCGTGGCAAGCTGCGCCTTGCCGCCTTTTCCCGTCAGCAGGAATTGCAGGCCGACATGATCGGCATCCGCACGCTGGGCGAGGCCGGTTACGATCCCTATGCCGCTGCCCGCTTCCTGGATTCGATGGCTGCCTATCAGCATTTCAATTCCACCGATCCCACCGCCGATCAGAGCCTGGACTTTCTTTCCAGCCACCCCTCTACGCCGCAGCGGGTGGAGCTTGCCCGCTCCCATGCCCGCAATTTCGGCCCGGAGGGCACGACGGGCGACAAGGGACGGGATTATTTTCTCGATGGTATCGATGGCCTGCTCTATGGGGACAGCCCGCAGGAAGGCTATGTGCGCGGCCAGACCTTCCTGCACGGGGCGCTTGGCATTCGCTTCGACGTGCCGGACGGCTTCCAGATCGATAACAAGGTCGAAGCGGTCATGGTCACTGGCCCCGGCGACATCGCCATCCGCTTCGATGGCGTTGCCGATCCGGAAAACCGGACCCTGACCAATTATATCGCCAGCGGCTGGGTGACAGGACTGGTGCCCGACAGCGTGCAGCAAACCACCGTAAACGGCATGGAGGCCGCCACCGCACGCGCAAGCGCTGACCGCTGGGACTTCGACGTGACCGTCATCCGGCTGGGAAGTCAGATTTTTCGCTTCGTGACCGCCGTTCCCAAGGGCAGCGACCAACTGGAGCCGACCGCAGACACGCTCCTCCGCACCTTCCGCAAGATCACCCCGCAGGAGGCGCAATCGCTCAAGCCTCTCAGGGTGCGGGTGGTTGAAGTGAAGGCCGAGGATTCGCTGGCTACCCTTTCGGCCCGGATGATGGGGACGGATCGAAAGCTCGACCTGTTTCGCGTCATCAACGCGCTGCCAGTCGGGCAATCGCCTGCCCCCGGCAGCCGCGTGAAGATCGTTTCCGAATAATCGGATATGCTCTCGGGTGTGTGGATTCGACGTTGGGAGAGGCGAAAAAGGTGATTTGCGAGAACCGGAGCGGAGTGTACTTAATGTACATGAGCCTAGGTAAGCGCAGTAAACTGCCGTTTGCAGCCCCCGCTCAAGGGCGAATCTCTACACACCCAGTGCAAATCAAAGTGTTGCAGCGTCCTTTTCGGAGGCCGATCTTGCCGGCGTCGCTTCATTCCGGGCGAATTTTATCGTCTTCGAACTTGGCGCCCAAAGCCCTGGCTCCCTCGGCAAGCGCCAGGAGATTTCGCCGGATACGTTCCTGCATGACGCGTGCCAGCTGAGGATATTCCTCCAGCAGGCGGTGAAAGAGGGGGCGTGGGATGCGGATGACCTCGGATTCTTCCAGGGCGACGGCGGTGTATTTTCGCTCGACCATGGTGGCAAGTGCAAGTTCCGAAAGCATCGTGCCCGGCTGCGCCACGCCGCTGACCTGCGGCTTTCCGTCCCGCCCGGCATTGGAGAGTTCAAAGCGGCCTTTGATGACCACATAGGCGCATTCGGCGGGCGAGCGTTCCCGAAACAGCAGATGCCCGGCCGAAATGGGGCGATGCTCCGATCCAAAGGCTATCAGCCGGAGCTGATCCGGCTCCAGCCCCTGAAACAGGGGCAGGGCCGCCAGAATGTGCATATCGTCGTTCAGCGCCATGTTTTCACCTCAAGGCAATTCGCCGACCGGCGATGCTGCGATCGTGATCCTATCAGGGCACGATCTTGTAGCCACCATTTTCCGTCACCAGAATTTCGGCATTGGACGGATCTTTCTCTATCTTCTGACGAAGCCGGTAGACATGGGTTTCCAGCGTGTGGGTGGTGACACCGGAATTATATCCCCAGACTTCTTCCAGCAGAACATCGCGGGTCACGACCTTCTGCCCGGCGCGGTAGAGGTAGCGAATGATGGCCGCTTCCTTTTCCGTCAGGCGGATTTTCTTGCCATCTTCGGTGGTCAGCAGTTTCTGGCTGGGCTTGAACAGGTAGGGGCCAACCGTGAATGTCGCATCTTCGCTCTGCTCATGCTGACGAAGCTGGGCGCGAATACGCGCCAGAAGCACGGCAAAGCGGAATGGCTTGGTGACATAGTCATTCGCGCCCGCTTCAAGGCCGAGGATCGTATCGGAATCCGTATCGTGGCCGGTGAGCATGATGATCGGAGCCTTGAAACCGCCCTTGCGCAAAAGTTTCACCGCCTCGCGCCCGTCCATGTCAGGCAGGCCCACATCCATGATCATCAGATCGATCTGGTTGGCGCGGGCTGCCTGCACGCCCCGCGTTGCGTTGGACTCCTGCTGAATGGCAAATTCTTCGTAGAGAGAAAGCTGCTCCACCAGCGTCTCGCGAAGATCGTCATCGTCATCCACCAGAAGGATCGTCCGGGCTGCCATTGAAATCTGTCTCCATTGTCGAATGGAAAGGCGGATAGGCCTTGTCCTTGTGCGTATTGTGTTACGTAATGAGCCTGGAAGACAAGAGAAGTCACAGACTATGCAAAAATCCGTGAAGATGGCAAAAAACTGCGGTGTCAAACTGTTGAGGCTGCAAAGGCGGCCTGCAAATCCCATGCAGGGGTTGTTGCAGGCAGGGTCCATCACCTTCCCGGCAGCGCTGGGCCGCGGCGGCATATCCGCCTTCAAACGGGAGGGCGATGGCGCCACGCCGCGCGGCAGGCACAGGCTGGTTCACGGCTTTTATCGCGGCGCAAGGCCCCCGGCCGCCCTGACGCTTGCGCGGCTGACCAGGCGCATGGTGTGGTGTGACGCCCCGGCCCATCCCGCTTATAACCGGCTGAGCCGCCTGCCGCTTCCCGTCAGCCACGAGCGCTTGTGGCGGGACGATCGCCTCTATGATGTCTGCATCGTGATGGACTGGAACATGCGTCAGCGCAAGCGGGGCTGCGGGTCGGCAATCTTCTTCCATCTGGCACGGCCCGGTTTTCTGCCCACGGAAGGCTGTGTGGCGCTATCTGCCCGCGATATGCGCCGGTTGCTGCCGTTTATCGGACCAGACACCGTTCTGATCGTGTGAAGCTACGAAATACCGCCGCCAACCTTTTTTCACGGCGGTTTCGGCCTATCTGTTTCCGGATTGACGTCTCTCGCTTGAATTCTCACGCTTTTGAGGAATGCGAGACGCCTTCATCTTTTGTCTTCCGCATACAGAACGGAGATTTCCCGTGACACAGCAATCCCAGATTTCCTTTCACGATGGCCATTCCATTCCCCAGATCGGTCTTGGTGTCTGGCAAACGCCGAATGATGGCGCCGCCCCGGCGGTCAAGGCGGCATTGGAAGCCGGCTACCGACATGTGGATACGGCGGCGGTCTATGAAAACGAAGAGGGCGTGGGCAAGGGTATTGCCACCTCGGGTCTCGACCGGAAGGACATCTTCCTGACCACCAAGCTCTGGAATGACGAGCAGGGCTTCGACAAGACGCTCAGAGCCTTCGAAAAAAGCCTGACGCGGCTGGGGACGGATTATGTCGATCTCTACCTCATTCACTGGCCATCGCCGCATCGGGGCCTGTTTGTCGAGACATGGAAAGCCTTCATCCGGCTGCGGGAGGAGGGCCGGGTGCGCTCGATCGGCGTGTCCAACTTCTATCCCGAGCATCTCCAGAAGTTGATCGATGAAACCGGCGTCGTGCCCGTCATCAACCAGATAGAGCTGCATCCCGACTTTCAGCAGCGCGAAGCCCGCGCCTTTCATGAGAGGCACAGGATTGTCACCCAATCCTGGAGCCCGCTGGGGCAGGGAAAAATTCTGGATAATGCGACGATTGCAGGCATTGCCCGACGCCATGGAAAGACGCCTGCGCAGGTGATTATCCGCTGGCACATCGACAATGGACTGGTGGTGATCCCGAAATCCGTGACGCCTTCGCGCATTGTCGAGAACGTCAACGTATTCGATTTCCGTCTCACTGAACATGATCTGGCCGAACTTGCGGCACTAGACAACGGCAGCGCGCGCATCGGCCCGGATCCGATGACGGCAAGCTTTTAAAGCACGTTGCGACTTATCAGCCTCAACGTGCTTTACAGCGCCGTGCGCTTTATCAAGCGCACGAAGGACGCTGTAACACTTTAAAACTGCTGCACACTTTTGCGCGACATGCTCTAATTTCACGTGAATCATTCAGCATGTCCGGTTTCGCCGATCTCCATGGAAAGATCGGCGAAACGGAAAAAGAAAACCACATGCGCCATGGCGCAAGGGTCACTTCCAGTCGCGGATGTCCACGAAGTGACCGGCAATGGCGGCAGCGGCGGCCATGGCGGGCGATACGAGATGCGTGCGGCCCTTATAGCCCTGACGGCCTTCGAAGTTGCGGTTCGAGGTCGAGGCGCACCGTTCACCGGGCTTCAGGCGGTCGTCGTTCATGGCAAGGCACATCGAGCAGCCCGGCTCGCGCCATTCGAAACCCGCTTCCTTGAAGATCTTGTCCAGGCCTTCGGCTTCCGCCTGTTCCTTGACGAGACCGGAGCCCGGAACCACCATGGCCGAAACCGTGGAAGCGACCTTGCGGTCCTTGATGACGGCGGCGGCGGCTCGCAGGTCTTCGATGCGGCCATTGGTGCAGGAACCGATGAAGACGCGATCGATGGTGATGTCGGTGATCTTCGTTCCCGGAGTCAGGCCCATATAGTCGAGAGCCCGCCACTTGGAGACGCGCTTGGTTTCATCTTCGATATCGTCGGGATTCGGCACCACGCCCTGAACCGAAATCACGTCTTCCGGCGAAGAGCCCCAGGAAACGATCGGCGGCAGGGCGGCGGCATCCAGCACCACGGTGCGGTCGAAATGCGCGCCTTCATCGGAAAACAGCGACTGCCAGTAGGAAACGGCACGATCCCAGGCCTCGCCCTTCGGCGCGCGCGGCTTGTTGCGGATATATTCGAAGGTCTTTTCGTCCGGCGCGATCAGGCCAGCGCGGGCGCCGCCCTCGATGGTCATGTTGCAGACCGTCATGCGGCCTTCCATGGACAGCGAACGGATGGCTTCACCGGCAAATTCGATGACGTGGCCGGTGCCGCCAGCCGTGCCGATTTCGCCGATGATGGCGAGAATGATGTCCTTGGCGGTCACGCCTTCCGGCAACTGACCATCCACGCGCACCAGCATGTTCTTGGCCTTCTTCTGGATCAGCGTCTGGGTGGCCAGAACATGCTCCACTTCGGAGGTGCCAATGCCGTGGGCCAGCGCGCCGAAGGCGCCATGGGTGGAGGTGTGGCTGTCGCCGCAGACAATGGTCATGCCCGGCAGGGTAAAGCCCTGTTCGGGACCGACAATATGAACGATGCCCTGGCGCTTGTCCTTTTCGGAGTAATATTCCACGCCGAAATCGGCGGCGTTGCGGGCCAGCGCCTCGACCTGGATGCGGCTTTCCTCGTTCTTGATGCCCTGATGGCGATCCGGCGAGGTGGGGACGTTGTGGTCAACCACGGCCAGCGTGCGCTCCGGTGCGCGAACCTTGCGGCCTGCCATGCGCAGCCCTTCGAAGGCCTGCGGGCTCGTTACCTCGTGAACGAGATGACGATCGATATAGAGAAGACAGGTGCCGTCTTCCTGGCGATCGACCAGATGGTCATCGAAAATCTTGTCGTACAGGGTGCGGGGTGCGCTCATGGCTCTTCATCCGTCGGGTTCAAGGGGTATGGATCATCCCGACCACAAAGCCATCATGAAATTCGGGCGGAAGTCGGGATACAGTCTTGCGAGGCTCGGCTCAGGCGGCAACGTAATCGTTGAGTGCGCCATGCACGCGCGCGAAAAAGCGGGCCGGAAGACGCTTGTGGTCTTGCAGCACACAGATATACGGCGTGAGACATCCGAATTTCGATCCCATGGCGCTGCTCTACCAGTTTTCACCGCCTTCGGCAATCCAGCGGGCAGGCTTCGGCCATAGAAATGATGGCACGTCTTTTCTTATGTCTTGACTGCCCGGCCTTTGGTCAGCAGGGCCGTGAGGTCGGCGGCAAAAGCGGATATATCGAAAATACGGCTTGCCGATAGGCTTTCCGCGATCCTGCCGGTCCATTGCTGGCGAAGACCAGGATGCTGGGCGAGCGCCACTGCCTTCTGCACGTAATCTTCCGGGCCGGTGGCGACAAGATCGTCCAGCCCTGCGGCGGCCAGCAGGCTGGCGCTTGTCCGTCCGCCAGCAAGCCTGCCGCGCATCGTCACCACCGGCCGATGCGCCCAAAGCGCCGCCTTCGTCTGTCCCAGCCCGTTGAACGGCACGGTATCGAGTGCCAGATCGGCCTGTGAAAGCCAGTCCGGGATTTCGGTGTCGGCGGGCGCGGGGGAGACGATCAACCGATCCTCCGGGAGATCGAGGCTGCCGAACCAGCGTTTCGCATTGGCCTTGGCCAAGGCATCCGGCAGTCCGAGCCATAAGACTGTGTTTGGAGCGGCCGTCAGGATTTCCGCCCAGAGATCGGCGGTCTTCGGTCCGATATGCGCGGGCGGATGGAGTGCTGCGATAACCACGGCGTCGGCGGGCAGGCCAAGACTTTCCCGGCTAGTCGCGGCGCTGGCGGGCACCGGGGGAGCTGCGGTAAAGCAGGAGAACGGCGGCAGTTGCGGCAGGCCGCAAAGGCCTTTGCCTGCCGGTCCAGCCAGATGGGTGTCCGGGATGAAGCCGTCGCAAATCTGTCCTTCGCGGGGGCCGGGATAGCCGGCAAGCGCCAGATGCAGCGGGCTTATGCGCCGGGTGAGAAGTTGCGGTCGCCATGCGGCCGGGCCGCCGGTATCGATAATCGCATCAAACCCTTTGGCGGCGAGCGCTGCCCGCGCCTGATCGTCGTCCAGACCGGCAATCAGCAAGGAGTGGACGCCCTCGGGCGGCTCTCCGTCGCCGGTGTCGATGAACCAGATTTCGGCGGCCTCGGTGAAGGGAGAAGCGGCGAGAGACTGGAGCAGCAAGCGGCTGCCGTCATATTGTTCCTCGCGATGGCCAAGCCAGCCAATCTTCAGCGGTTGGCCCGTTCCTGCTGCCTGTGGAGCCACCACGTCCTGTCCCCCGCCGCCGGCAAGAAGACGGACCCTGCGGTCGAGAAGCACATCATCTTCGCACCAGGCCAGAAAATGCTCGGGCGGTTCCAGTGCAAGCAAGGCCTCATCTCCCGCCCGCAACCGATCGAGGAGGAGTTGCGTCATGATTCTTTGCTCGTCGATGGCCATATAGCGTCGCAGATCGTGGAAATACTCCCGAAGCATCGCCGGGGTTTCCTGACCGCTCCGCAGCATTTTTCGACAAGTCTCCATGCGCGATAGCGCTTTGGGGGTGTCCGCCTCGATGATTTGCCGCTTCATCTCGGCGGCGATCTTCCTCAGGGCGGCGGATTTCTCTGGCAGCAGCGTCGCGGCGCGCAGATAGAGATTGCCGGCTTGCGAAAGCTTTCCCATTTTCGCGGCAGATTGGGCAAGCATCAGCAGATGCTGGGGCTGAACGGGATATGCATCGGCCACGATGCGCGACAGCTCTTGATAGGCCAGCGCAAAATTTCCCGTCTGATAGGCTGCAAGCGCCGTTTCCATGGCTATTGGTGATCCGTCGTTCTCTGGTTTGAGGACCCCTGTTAGCGCGCCTGCTTTGCTCCGGGCTTTCCCCTTTTCATTTTGCAGGGTCAGCGTCGCGCAAACCAATCCCGCTACAGCAGTCGCAATTTCATGCGCGGGCTTTCGCCTTCTTCTGATCGGTATCGCAACAAGGGAGCAGACATGCAGCTTTCGATCGTCATGCCAAGCCGGCGTTGCCTTGAGGCGTCGCGCTTTGCCATCGAAACGGCCCTGACCTTTGCGGAAAAAAGCGATGCGATTGTCATTGTTTCCGACAATTCCGGTGATCCAGCCAAAAAGCAATGGCTTGATGGACTTGGCCCCCGGCTCTTGAGGCTTGAATCGCAAGCACGGACAGGAATAGACAATCTCGTCCATGGCCTTGATGCTGTTGCGACACCCTATCTTTTCCCAATGGGTGATGACGATGCGCTGTTTGCCATGGATGGTGAGATGTCGGTGGCGCTGGAAGATCTTTCTGTCGATGTGGTGGCGCTTCGCCCGCAAACAATTCATTGGGCGGATTTTGGCGGCGCGCTCAAGCGCATCTGCCCTTCATTCATGGCCGAAACGGCGGGTGAGCGGCTCAGCGATTACGGGCAGAAGACGGGCGGGACCAACGCCCTCTACTATAGTTGCTACAGAACCGCCGTTTTCCGGGAGATCATCCGGCATTTTCACCGCCATCATCCGACCCGTGGCCTCTATGCCGACTGGGCCTTCGTCATTGCGGTGCTGACCTGTGGCAAGATCGTCCATAATCCGGCATGGCTTTACATGTACGATGTCGCGCAATGGTCTACAGATGAGGCCGTGGAAGGCTCGAACGTTTCGATCCTGTCCCAGATTGGCCTGGAGGCTGTGCCTCCCGAGGTGATCTCTCTTCTGCTGTTTGCCGATATCTACTGTTTTACCCGCTGGTCTGGCCTGCCAGCCAAACAAGAGGCACGGCGGCAGGTGCTCGATCGGACATGTCTGGGGTATCTGAAAGGCTTTGCGGCACCTGTCCAGGGCGAGCCCGATCGCTTTCCGCACGAAATTGTCGAATATGTTGCGGCTCTTGCGCGTATTCCCACCATAGAACAAGCGTTTGAGGCCGTTCTTCCCGTTTTCGAGGCGATGAAGCCGGGTCTCGGCGAAAGCTACAGGCGCTTTTCCGAGATTGACCCCGTTCGTTGATACGGGAGAAAAATGCTCACCGTGAGGCCTGCCTTTGCCTCAGCCTGCGTTCGACGCCGCGCAGCACAAGCGAAAGCCCGATGGTGAGAACCAGATAGATATAGGCGACGATGGAATAGGTTTCGAAAAAGCGGAAGGAACCGGAGGCATAGATCTTTCCGGCCTGGCTGACATCGGCCACGCCCAGCACCGAGACGAGGGAGGAGTCCTTCACCATGGACACGAAATCGTTGGAAAAGGGCGGCAGGATAACGCGGAATGCCTGAGGCAGGATGATAAGGCGAAACCGTTGGCCCCGCTTGAGGCCGAGCGATTTGGCCGCCTCTATCTGACCTGGATCCACCGATTGGAAACCGGCCCGGAAGATTTCCGCGAGAAAGGAGGAATAACCGATGGCGAGCGCGAAAATGGCCCGCCACATCAACGAGACATCCCGCACTTGCAACGGCTCAAGCAGGCCGGTGGCGAAAATTGGCTGTGCGAGGCTGTTGTAAAGCCAGACGAAGCCCGGCGCGCCAACGAAGGCGATATAGAAAAGCAGCACCAGAATGGGAATGCCGCGCAGCAGTTCCACATAAAAGCGCGCTGCCTGCCGCAGCAGCAGATAATCCGAAAGCCCGGCCAGCGCCACCAGCAAACCCATCAGCGTGGCAAGCGAGAAGGCGCAGACGGTGACGATGAGCGTGATGCCGATGCCGCGTGCGACCGTTGCAAAGACCTGCGCATAAAGATCATTGACGACAATGATCGTGGCAAGGCCAAGAGCGCAGGAACCCATGGCCACGAGCCACCAGGGAAAATCGCCGTTATCGGCGGGTCGGCGATGGGTTGGCGCCATGGAACCGGCCTATTCGCCCATTTTGTAATCGACGAACCATTTTCTGTTCAGCTTTTCCAGCGTGCCGTCAGCCTTCAGGGCGGCAATCGCGGCATTGACGGGTGCGACCAGATCCGATCCCTTGGTGAATATAAAGCCGAAATCTTCCGTGCCGAGCGGCTGGCCGATAATCTTCAGGCTACCGCCGGAGGCATCCACATAACCCTTTGCCGCTGTGCTGTCGGATAGAACGAGATCGACGTCACCGGTCTTCAAGGCCTGGACTGTGGCGCCGAACGTCTCGAACAGCTTGATGCGCGGGTTCTGCTCATTGCCGTCCAGCACTTCGTAGACGGCGGTGTAGAAGGGGCTCGTTCCCGGCTGGGCTGCGATCAGCCCCTTGTCGAAGGCCTTGAAGCTTGCGGCATCGGTGAAGCGTTTTTCATCGCCGCGCACCAGCATCAATTGCTGCGAACGCATATAGGGATCGGAAAAATCCACCTGCTGCTTGCGCTCTTCCTTGATGGTGATCCCGGTCATGCCGATATTGTATTGACCGTCCGCGACCGCCTGGATCATCGCATCCCAGGAGGTGTTCTGGTACTCGAGCTTGAAATTCAGGCGTTTCGCAATCTCGTTCATCGCATCATATTCCCAGCCAATCGCCTGGCCGGATTTGGGATCCACGAATTGCAGTGGCGGATAGGCGTTCTCCGTCACGACGATCACCTTTCGCCCCTTGATATCCGGCAATTCGCCAGCCATGAGCGATCCGGCAAGAGCAAATATCGCAAGAGCGGCGAGAAAAGGACGGCGAAGCAGCATAAGGGCATTCTCCTGACATATATGAGAACGACAGTGTCACAGGAATGGGCGCTTCTTCAAGAGAGATGCGACTGTTATGAGACGGCTCTTTGAATATCTCCATCAATATTTTTAATTTCTAATATTTACAACGGCTTATGTCTGCGCCGGCCATGCAGGGCGGCTTCAGGAAGGGCCAAGGGCTACCACAACGGGAGCCTGATGCACATCGGCAAGAATTCTCGCCTCCATGCGGTAGATGCGCCGCAGTCTTTCCTCGGTCACGGCTTCTATGAAGGGGCCTTTCGCCTCCAGCCTGCCTGCGTCCATCAGCATGACCAGATCGCCATGGCGGGCGGCGAGGTTAAGATCGTGAATGGCGATGATGGCCAGTGCTCCATGATCGCGAACATAGCCGCGCAGCAATTGCATGACGCGCATCTGGTGGGAGAGATCGAGCGCGCTGGTGGCTTCGTCGAGCAGCAGGAGCTTCGGGCGCAGGATCAGCCGCTGGGCAAGCATGACCAATTGCTGTTGCCCGCCAGACAGGCTGTCCATGCGACGGGCTGCAAGATCGGCAAGCCCAAGGGCTGAGAGAACCTCGGCAGCGGCGTTGAAATCGCCATTCTTGAGGCGTAGGCCAAGCTTTTCGTGGCGTGCAAGCAGCAAAGCCTGAAGAACGGTCAGGCCCGCCTGCGTCCGGCAGTGCTGCGGCATATAGGCAATTTCGTGCCGGGCAAGCGGGGCGCCCTTCCACAAGACCGCGCCATGGCAGGCAAGGCTGCCGGCAAGGGCGGCAAGCAGCGTGGATTTTCCCGCGCCGTTCGGGCCGATGCAACTGACCAGCGCACCCTGTGGCAGGGAAAGAGAAAGTTTTTCGACAATCGCCTTGCCGCCGCGTTTGACGGTGAGGCCTTCAATGGTCAGGGCCTGTCCTGTCATTAATCTCTCCCGTGGTGGAGGACGAGGGCAAGCAGGACCGGAACACCGGCAATGGCGGTGACGATGCCCACCGGCAGGGCGCCGCCCGGCGCGATGATCTTGCCGATCAGCGAAGCGCAGAGCAGCAAGGCTGCTCCCGACAAGGCCGATAACGGCAGTGAAAGACGGTGATCCTCGCCCACCAGTGCCCGCGCCAGATGCGGCGCGATCAGGCCGATAAAGCCGATGGTGCCGACGAACGAGACAGCCGCCGCCGTGAGCAGTGCCACGAGGCAGAAGCTTCCGCGACGCAATCTTTCCACCTTGAGGCCGAGGCTCGCGGCATTTTCCTCTCCCAGCCTGAGAAGGGTGAACTGCCAGGATTGGCGAAGCGTCAGGGGCAGGCAGAGGAGCAAAACGCCCCCGGTTATCACAACGCCCTGCCAATTGGCCTTGAGCAGGCTGCCGAACAGCCAGAAGACAATCTGCTGCAACACTTCCGGGCTTGCCAGATATTGCAGCAGTGCCTGGAGCGACTGAAAGAGAAACATCACCGCTGTACCCGTCAGAACGAGAATGGTGGGGCCAGCGCCGCGCATCAGGGCGATGGCATAGACCAGCGCGCAGGCCAGCAAGGTCGTGAGAAAGGCGGCAAGCGGCGTCAGAAGATAGGAAGATACGGGCAGATAGCCACCGAAAACGATGGCGAGTGCCGCCCCGAAACCCGCCGCTGCCGAAAAGCCAAGCGTGAAGGGACTTGCCAGCGGATTGTCGAGAATCGTCTGCATCTGCATTCCCGCCAGACCAAGGCAGGCGCCCACGAGGGCCGCCAGAACGGTTTGCGGCATCCGCAATTGCCAGAGAATGATGGCGTTCAACCTGTCACCGGCAAAGGGGCCAGCCTTCAACTGGGCAAAAAGCGCATCGAGCGGCAGGCCGGAGGGGCCAAGCGCAAGATCAGCCACCATCAGCGCCAGCAGCAGGGCGAAAAAGGCAAGCACCATGCCTGCCTGCCGGGTGACTGCGCGACGATGAACGTCGCGCAGGTTTTCCGGCGTGATCTTCGCCGTGCTGTTCATTGGCTGGCCGCATCATAGGGCAGCATGAACACGCCGTCGGCCTTGACCGGTAGCCAGCTATCGTAAAAGCGGCGCAGGTTTTCCGCCGGATCTACATCCTTGAAAGCTTCGGGATAAAGTTGTTTTGCGACATATTGCGCATAAACATAATCCGAAAGTGTACGGGCGCCGCCATGATAGATGGCGTGGACGCCGCCCTTGGCCACGGCGGGGAGATCCTGCCAGCCCGGACGGTTGATATAGGGCGTCATGGCGGCCCGGATACGCTCCTTGTCTGCCCCAAACCCCACGGGAACGGCAAGTGGCCGCTTCAGCCATTCGGAGCCTGCGAGAAAGATCAGGTCCGGCTTCTGGCTCAAGACATATTCCGGGCTGAGCGGCCCCCAGTTGCCGATCTGGCCGTTGGCGATATTGTGTCCGCCCAGCCGGGTCACGAGGGCGCCCCACATGGTGTCGCCGTAGGAGTTGCCGATTTCACCCGCGCCCTTCTGGGCCAGTTCCACATAGACCTTTTTCGTCGTCGGCCCTGCTGAGCGGATGCGCCGGTCAATATCGTCCATGGCGGCGCGGTAGTTTTGCGCCAGCGCCTCGGCGCGGTTCTCCGTTCCCATGGCCTTGCCCAGCGCCAGGGTGGAGGCCACATGTTTTTCCACGGTCTGGCTGTTGTAATCCAGCGTCAGAACCGGAATGCCAGCCTCCTCGATGCGGTGAACATTCTCGCCCAGCGCATCATAGGACCAGGCGGCCAGCAGCACGAGATCGGGCCGGGCGGCAATGACCTTCTCGACGGAGAAGTTGCCATCTTCGGTATTGCCAACATCCGGCAGGGAGGAAAGGCGCGGCAGAGCCTTTTCGTAGGCGGCGAACTGGTAGGGACGCCAGTCCTTCCATGTGCCAAGCGACAGGGCGACCACCTTGTCGATGGCGCCGGGCCCGGCAACAGCCAGATAATCCTCGTAGTAGAAGCCGAGAACGACGCGCTCGGCGGGTTTGGCAAGCGTTACCTGACGTCCCTTGACGTCGGTGATGGTGATGTCGGCCCGGGCGGGCTCGAAAGAAAGAAGGCCAAGCGCGGTCAACGCCAGGGCAAGAAGCTTTTTCATGGTGATGTTCCGAACGGAATGAGGAGAGAAGCCTTCAGCGGTTCCCGGCGCGGTCCTGCAAAAAGGTTGTGCCGCGCTGCCGAAATGTTCAGGAAAAGCAGAAGGGACCCGTGGGCAAAACGAATGCCCGACGCTCAGACGGCCGGAAGGGGTGGCCCGCGAGAGGTTCTGTTCGGAGAAAAGTGGCGCGCATGAAGGGTCTGCGCCAGCGCGGGGAAAACCGCAGGCGATGCCGCTCCGGCAAAAAGGCCATCGGAGACGGCAGGGGCGGGCAGCAGAACGCTTGCCTGTAGGCGGCAGGCCTCGCAGTCCTGCGCTTTCAGATGACGGTTGTCCTGCCGGGTCTTGTCAGCCCCCTCTCCGGCGGAAAGGGTGGTGGCCTGTTCGCTCTCGTGAACCGTGATGCAGAGATCGGGAAGGGAGCCATCCGGCAGGCGGGGAACGGCGCTGGCAATGGACGGCGCTGCTGTCGCCGCCAGCAGCGGCATTTTGTGACCAAAGCCAAGCAGCAGCAGGGCCAGCACGCAGATTGCGTGGACTGCCATTTGCCATCGCTTCGACCTGTCGATCCGCATCATCCGCCCGTTGCTGTTACTAGAGCCTTTCACTGTTTCACGGAAACGGTGAAAGTCTCTAACTATTTGTTTTTACGCATTTCCGGACGGAAAACCGGTTTCCACTTTTCCTGAAAATGCTCTAGTTTTGATTAGCAGCAGGAAAATCTGCGCGCAAGGCGGGATGATGTTGAAATTATCACTGGGCAAAATCCGGGGTTGAGCGGTGCCGCGAACCTTCTGATTTTTCTCTGGACCTTATCCCGTCGGAAAACAGAAAAGGCGGCCCGAAGACCGCCCTTTCAGGATCAGAAGAGCCGGATCTGCTTATTCAGCAGAGGTTTCGGCTGCCTTTGCGGCTTCGGCAGCGGCCTTTTCAGCGGCCAGAGCCTGTGCTGCTGCAATCTTTTCAGCTTCCAGACGTGCCTTTTCCTCGGCAACGGCCTGACGCTCGGCTTCGTTGAGCTTGCGGGCGCGGGTGCCGGTGTTTTCGACGATACGGGCAGACTTGCCGCGACGGTCGCGCAGGTAGTAGAGCTTGGCGCGGCGAACCTTACCACGACGAACGACTTCCACGCTTTCGACCAGCGGGGAGAAGATCGGGAATACGCGCTCTACGCCTTCGCCGTAGGAGATCTTGCGAACGGTGAAGCTTTCGTTGATGCCGCCGCCGGAGCGGGCAATGCAAACGCCTTCATAGGCCTGAACGCGGGTACGGTTGCCTTCCGTAACCTTGACGTTGACGCGCAGCGTATCGCCCGGAGAAAATTCCGGCAGGGTGCGCTTGGCGGCAATCTTGGCGGCCTGTTCGGCTTCCAGCTGCTGAATGATGTTCATTGGTCTAACCTTTCGAGTTCTTCTCAACAGCCAGAGCGCTCAACCCTTTCCTCCTTGGACCAGCCTTGAGAGGTTACGCCTTGCGGCGGGAGCGGTTATCCTGTCTTTCTTGGTGGTAGACGGGCTTGGCCCATTTCCGAGCGGGCCTTTACACCAGTTCCACGCGCTTGTCACCCCCGCTGGCTTGGTAAAATGCCAAACGCGCCTCAGGAGCCTGTGGCCGGACCTGCCTCCTTTGCCGGGGAAAGGGCCTTGCGAATCGCGGCTTCGAGATCGGTGTCAATCGCCGTGCGGTCGAAGGGGCCGACGCGCTTGTAAAGAATGGTGCCGTCGGCGGCCACCAGATAGGTTTCCGGTATGCCATATACGCCCCAGTCGATGGCCGCCTTGCCGCGCGGATCGACGCCGATGGCCTGATAGGGGTTGCCAAGCTCGCCCAGAAACCGCAGCGCATTGTCATTGCGGTCCTTGTAATTGATGCCGACAAGGGTGATCCGCCCGTCCTGGGCCAGTTCTTTCAACAGCGGGTGCTCTTCCCGGCAGGGTACGCACCAGGAGGCGAAGACGTTGACGAGGGTCAGCTTGCCGCGCATGGCCGCCGTGGTCAGGGCGGGTGTGCCTGCACCCTCCAGAGGCGGCAGATCGACCGGCGGCGCCTTGGTGCCGATCAGGGCCGAGGGGATTTCGGAAATATTCTTGCCGTGAACATCCTGGTCATAGAGCATCTTGCCCGCCACGCCCGCGATGACGAGGAAGACCAGCAGCGGCAGAGCCGCCAGCCCATAGCGGATTAAAGCCCTTGGAGACCCCTTCTCTTCGGTTTCCATGTCAGGATTTTTCCTTTGCGGCAGAGCGCCGCCGCAGGCCTGCGGCCTCCAGCGCCTTCATCTCCCTTTGCCGGGCGCGACCATCCAGAACCACCCAGAGGACAAGACAGAGCGACACCAGGCCCGCCGCGCCATAGGCGCTGTAGATATAGAAGTCGTGATTCATGCTAGTCCTCCCGGCTTGCCATGCGGGCGGCAAGCCGCCTTTGGGCGGCAATGCGACGGCGCCAGATCTCATTGCGCATGGCGGCCAGATGCAGGGTGAAGAACAGCATGGTGGAAGCCACGGCCATGACCAGAAGCGGGCGCAGGAATTCCGGATCGATCGTCGGCCCGCCGAGCCGCATGACGCTTGCGGGCTGGTGCAGCGTATTCCACCACTCCACGGAAAACTTGATGATCGGAATGTTCACGAAGCCGACGAGAATGAGAACGGCGCCGACCCGCGCCGCCCGTGCTGCGTCATCCATGGCGCGGTTGAGGGCGATCAGCCCGAGATACATCAGAAAAAGAATGAAGACGGAGGTGAGGCGGGCATCGCCCCAGGCCCACCAGGTGCCCCACATCGGCTTGCCCCAGAAGGAGCCGGTGATCAGTGCAATCAGCGTGAAGCCCGCGCCCAGCGGCGCCGCCGCCTTGTGGCTGACATCGGCCAGCGGATGGCGCCAGACCAGCGTGCCAATGGCCGAAACCGCCATGATGGAATAGCACATCATGGCAAGCCAGGCGGCGGGCACATGGATATACATGATCCGCACGGTGTAGCCTTGCTGGTAATCACCTTCCGTGCTGAAGCTCAGATAAAGCCCGGCGGCAAAAAGCAGCAGGGTCGCAAGGCTCATCCATGGCAGGATGCGCCGCACCAGCGCCAGAAACCGGGTGGGATTGGCAAGATCGCTGATCTTCGTAATGGCAAGGCTCGTATCGCTCATGCTGCCTTTTAACCCGATCCAGAGGTCGCCGCAATTGATCGTGGTCAAACGGTGCGGATCAAAACGCCGTCAATCGACGGCCTGACGCAGCGCAAGTGCTGCCGCAAGCGGCCCGATGACCGCGAAGAAAAGCGTCAGGGCCAGAAGAAACAGGAAGGGTGGCAGGAAGGGGGCGGGATCTTCCACCGCCGCATAGGAAGCGCTGACGCCGAAAATCAGCACCGGAATGGTCAGTGGCAGAATGAGGATCGAGACCAGCAATCCGCCGCGCGGAAGCGCCACCGCCACCGCGGCGCCAGCCGCCCCGATAAAGGCCATGGCCGGAGATCCGGCCAGCAGCGTCAGCATGACGGCGCCGATCCCCACCTCGCTCATGTTCATGAACAGGCCGAGCAGGGGAGAGGCGATGACCAGCGGCAGGCAGGTGGCAACCCAATGGGCAAGGCATTTGACGAAGATCGTCGCGACCAGCGGTGTTTCCTGCATCAGCAAAAGATCGAGCGAGCCATCATCCCGATCCGCCTGGAAAAGCCGGTCCAGCCCCAGAAGAGCCGAAAGCAGGGCGCCGATCCACAGGATCGCCGGGCCGATGCGGGCAAGAAGGTTCATGTCCGGTCCGACACCGAAGGGAATGACGGCAACCACCGTCAGGAAGAACAGCACGCCGATCAGCGCACCGCCACCGGCCCGGACGGACAGTTTCACATCGCGAAGAAAAAGAGCCATCATGAGAATGCGATGTCCTGCCGCACATAGTCGAAACCGGTCATTTCCAATTGCTGCGGGCGTAGAAGCCCGAGCGGCTGATGGGTGGCGGCAATGACCAGCCCGCCGTCTTCGAGATGCCGTGTCACCAGCCGGGAAAACATCTCGTCCGCCTTTTTGTCCAGCGCCGCCGTCGGCTCGTCGAGAAGCCAGACGGGCCGATCCGCGACCAGAAGCCTGGCCATGGCGAAGCGCCGCTGCTGGCCCGCGGAAAGATAGCCATAGGGAAGATGGGTAATGCCGCCAAGCCCCACCGTTTCGGCGGCCTCATCGATGGACAGGCTTTTATCTGTCGCGCCGAGAAAGGATTTCCAGAAGGCGAGGTTTTCCGCAACCGTCAATTCCGCCTTCATGGCGTTGCGATGGCCGAGATAATGCGAGACCTCCCGCACGGGGCGGCGCTCGCTGCCTGATTCGCAAAAGACCTCTCCCGCTTCAGGCCGCAGCAGTCCGGCCACAACCCTGAGCAGGGTGGATTTGCCTGTGCCGTTGCGCCCCGTCAGCACCAGCGCCTCGCCGGCGGCAAGGCTGAAGGAGACGCCGGAAAACAGCAGATCCTCCCCGCGCCGGGCCGCCAGTTTAAGGGCTTGAAGCCGCATGTTTACCTCGCCTTTACGGAAAGCCTCGGCTTTCAAAAAATTCTGCCTCTGAACCGTTTCACGGTCTGGAACAGTTCTTAGAAATTATCTATAAGACCTGCAACCACGCCAGCGGCCGGCGTGATCTTCATCCTAGCGCCGAACTTGAAGATTGCGAGATGCGATTTTCACGGGCGGACAGCGGAAATGGTCGTACCCGCATCCTGATGTGCATGAAGTGCATAGGCGTCCGCACGAACGTGTTGGCTATCAGAATAAGCGGGGTTTATTCCGTGTCTAAATCGCTCGACAGTTTCAATTGCCGGTCGGTCCTGACCGTTAACGGCAAGGATTATGTCTACTACAGCATCCCCAAGGCCGAAGCCAATGGCCTTGCGGGCGTGTCGAAGCTCCCCTATTCGATGAAGGTTCTGCTGGAGAACCTGCTGCGCAACGAAGATGGCCGCTCCGTCACCAAGGCCGACATCGAGGCCGTGGCCGCCTGGCTCGTCAACAAGGGCCTGACCGAAGCCGAAATCGCCTACCGCCCGGCCCGCGTGCTGATGCAGGACTTTACCGGCGTTCCTGCCGTGGTTGACCTTGCCGCCATGCGTGACGGCATCAAGGCTCTCGGCGGCGATCCGGAGAAGATCAATCCGCTGGTTCCCGTCGATCTCGTCATCGACCACTCCGTCATCGTCGATGAATTCGGCACGCCGCAGGCTTTTGCCCGCAATGTCGAGCTGGAATACGAGCGCAATGGCGAGCGTTACCGCTTCCTCAAGTGGGGCCAGCAGGCGTTCAAGAACTTCCGCGTCGTTCCTCCGGGCACCGGTATCTGTCACCAGGTGAATTTCGAATATCTCGGCCAGACCGTCTGGACCAAGGAAGAAGACGGCGAAACCATCGCCTATCCCGATACCTGCGTCGGTACCGACAGCCATACCACGATGATCAACGGCCTTGGCGTTCTGGGCTGGGGCGTGGGCGGCATCGAGGCTGAAGCCGCCATGCTTGGCCAGCCGGTTTCCATGCTGCTGCCGGAAGTCATCGGCTTCAAGCTGACCGGCAAGCTCAAGGAAGGCGTGACCGCCACCGACCTCGTGCTGACCGTGGTGCAGATGCTGCGCAAGAAGGGCGTCGTTTCCAAGTTCGTGGAATTCTTCGGTCCGGGCATGGACAATATGCCGGTCGCAGACCGCGCCACCATCGGCAATATGGGGCCGGAATACGGCGCAACCTGCGGCTTCTTCCCCGTCGATAGCGCCACTATCGGTTATCTCGACATGTCCGGCCGCGCCAAGGACCGCATCGCACTGGTCGAAGCCTATTCCAAGGCGCAGGGCATGTGGCGTGACAGCGACGGTTCCGATCTGGTCTTCACCGACACGCTGGAACTCGATCTCGGCGACGTCGTGCCGTCCATGGCCGGCCCCAAGCGTCCGGAAGGCCGCCTGCCGCTGGAAACCATCGCACCGAACTTCGCTACCGCTCTCGAAGGCGACTACAAGAAGCCCGGCCAGCTCGACGCCCGTTATGCCGTCGAAGGCGAAAACTTCGATCTCGGCCATGGCGATGTCTGCATTGCCGCCATTACCTCCTGCACCAACACCTCGAACCCGAGCGTGCTGATTGCAGCCGGTCTTCTGGCCCGCAACGCCGTTGCCAAGGGCCTGAAGTCCAAGCCGTGGGTCAAGACGTCTCTGGCGCCCGGATCGCAGGTCGTCGGCGAATATCTCGCCAAGTCCGGCCTGCAAACCGATCTCGATGCTCTCGGCTTCAACCTTGTCGGTTTCGGCTGCACCACCTGCATCGGCAATTCCGGTCCGCTGCCCGCCCCGATCTCCAAGACCATCAACGACAAGGGTCTGATCACGGCTGGCGTGCTTTCCGGCAACCGTAACTTCGAAGGCCGTATTTCTCCGGATGTTCAGGCCAACTACCTGGCGTCCCCGCCGCTCGTCGTTGCCTATGCACTGGCCGGTACGGTCCAGAAGGACCTGACCACCGAGCCGCTCGGCGAGGACAAGGACGGCAACCCCGTCTACCTCAAGGACATCTGGCCGACCTCTGCCGAAGTGCAGGAATTCATCCAGAAATACGTCACCCGCGAACTGTTCGAAACCAAGTATGCGGACGTGTTCAAGGGCGATGAAAACTGGCAGGCCGTGCAGGTGCCGGAAGGCCAGACCTATGCCTGGGACGACAAGTCCACCTATGTCCAGAACCCGCCCTATTTCGTCGGCATGGCGAAGCAGGCCGGCAAGGGCGTGGAAAACATCGTCAATGCCCGCGTTCTCGGCCTGTTCGGCGACAAGATCACCACCGACCATATTTCTCCGGCCGGTTCGATCAAGGCGCAGTCTCCGGCTGGCGCCTACCTCATGGACAATGGCGTTTCTGTCGCTGACTTCAACCAGTACGGCACGCGCCGCGGCAACCATGAAGTCATGATGCGCGGCACCTTCGCCAATATCCGCATCCGTAACCACATGCTCGGCCCGAACGGCAAGGAAGGTGGCTACACCATCCACTATCCGTCCAAGGAAGAGATGTCGATTTACGATGCGGCCATGAAGTACAAGGCCGAAGGCACGCCGCTGGTCATCTTCGCGGGCGTGGAATACGGCAACGGTTCTTCGCGTGACTGGGCTGCAAAGGGCACCAACCTTCTCGGCGTTCGCGCCGTCGTTGCCCAGTCCTTCGAGCGTATCCACCGCTCCAATCTCGTCGGCATGGGTGTCGTGCCCTTCGTCTTCGAGGAAGGCACGACCTGGGCTTCGCTCAACCTCAAGGGTGACGAGACGGTGACGATCGAAGGCCTCGACGGCGAAATCAAGCCGCGCGAGAAGAAGATCGCAAAGATCACTTATGCGGACGGCTCCGTGAAGGATGTTCCGCTTGTCTGCCGCATCGATACGCTGGACGAAGTGACCTACGTCAACAATGGCGGCATTCTCCAGACCGTTCTGCGCGATCTGGCTGCCTGATTGAAATGAGAAAGGCCGCCGGACGTGTTTGTCCGGCGGCTTTTGCGTCCTTCTGCTTGCCCTGAAGGCTGCACCCCGGCCATCATCGGTGATGTTCGTCCGGGCGCAGCCGGGCTTGCGCCGTAATTTCTTCGCGGCTTTTGTCGTAACTGCCCCGCCCGCCTTGCCTTTTGACGGCAAAAATGCGGCCTCGGCTGGCAAATCACGATGCTCTATGCACAATGACGGTTTGCCGGAGTCACCCCAACGTGACTTGGAGTTGAAGTATGCTCTGTTTATTCTTGCAGGGCAGGGAAGCACGGATCAGAATTCATGGGTTTGAAACGGATTGCAGCAGCATTTGCAGCCTATGTGCTGACAGCGGGATTGGCGCTGGCAGGAGAAACCGGGGCTGTGAAGGGCGTGGTGGAACTTTTCACCTCTCAAGGCTGCAATTCCTGCCCTCCTGCCGACCGTGCATTCGAAACCCTCACGCGACAGCCGGGCATTGTCGCGCTGGCCTATCACGTTGATTACTGGAACTATCGTGGTTGGACAGACACATTGGGCTCGCCCGGTAACACGGCCCGCCAGTATGGCTATGCCCGCAGCTTTGGCCGCAACGGGGTCTATACCCCGCAAGCGGTTATCAATGGCCGGGTGCAGATGAAGGCCGTCGATGCATCTGCCCTGTCCGGCAAGATCAATACGCTTGCCGGCACCGAGGGCGGGCTAAGGGTCAAGGTCGATGCCGCTTTGCAAGGTGATGCGCTGGCTATCAATATCGGCCCCGGAAGCGGCAAGGCCGACATCGTCGTTGTCTATTTCAGGCAGCAAAAGGATGTCGATGTGCTCAAGGGTGAAAACAAGGGGCAACGTTTCACCTACTGGAACAGCGTCAGCGACATTCAGCCAGCGGGCATGTGGCATGGAGAGGCTGTTTCTCTTTCGCTTCCCGCCAAAAAGCTGCGCGACGAGGGAAGCGACGGCATAGCCGTATTGCTGCAAAGCGCCACCGAAAAGGGCGATCCGTCCGCCATCATCGGCGCTACCGCGCTAACCATCGGGCCGACACAATAGCCGGACAGAGAGACTTTTACGCGTATCTACCGCCATGTCGATGGCGTGCAACGTGATCGGGAAAGCGGGGTGGGTCCGGCCGGAACATTGGGGGGCTGGGGGTAAGGGGTCAATGCGCCAGACCGGACCCTGACGCTTGCGCGTCATCTGAAGACAGCCGCACTCTTACCTTTAAATTGGGCAGGGTTTTGTTCAAAATGCGGCGCCGCATAAAAACCTGCTAAACGTGTGAGGGTTTTGGCGCAAACGCCCGGTGCGACACGGTATTTTTGGTAAATCCCATTGTTCATTTCCTCGCAAAACCGGCGCCTGCATCTCTGCTTTGTCCTGCGCCGCTCTTTCGCAGTGGGCACTACGTTTTCATTCTTCTGGAATTTCCAGCGTGCAAATCGCGTGTCGGCGCGGGTGATGTCCGAGCATTGAACTCAACGGATTGGAAGACCGGCTTGCATTTTGATGGGTCTCAGGCAAACTGTCATGGCCTTGTCATGCGGGTAGCAGCATTGAGGAGTCGCAATGACCGATCAGCCGGAGATGCCGGAAGAGCGTATCGAGCAGCAGGAAAGCCGCTCGGCTTCGGTGGTAAACCTGAGGGAATACCGGCAGAATCTCGATCCCTTGCCCGTCACGTTTCACCGGACCGAACTGGATGCAATCCTGTGGATCTATGGCCGTATGGTGGGCGAGGGCGAATGGCGCGATTATGCGCTGGATCATTTGAAGGAAAAGGCCGTCTTTTCGATCTTCAAACGCTCCGGAGAAATGCCGCTCTATCGCATCGAGAAAAACCCGAAACTCTCCGCCAAGCAGGGAGCCTTCAGCGTGGTAAACGCGCATGGCATGATCCTCAAGCGTGGCCATGACCTTCGCCAGGTGCTGAAGGTTTTCGACAAGACGCTGAAGCTGCTTGATTGAAGGTCCATTATACCAAATATCGAAGATGCGAACGCATCCTCGCCTTGAAGGGATTTCGAATATCTCAACTGCGGCAAAGGCTTGAGATATTCGAAAAGGGAATACCAAGAGTCATTTTCAATTCTCCCTGGTATTGCTCCGTCTATGCGGCTGCGGGTTGCTGAGCAAATCTATCGGCCAGCCTGTTAAGTCTGCGTCGAAAAGGTTTTTCCACGAGGAAATAGCTTGTAATCGCGCAGGCAAGTGCCCCTGTCATGCCAAGCCATGGGGATAGGAGCTCATGAGCTGACAGCTTGTAAAACGGCTGCTGCCACAGATAGAGTGAGAAAGATATGATGCCGACCTTTCGCAGGATAGGCTCGGAAAATACCCGCTTGGCAATGGGGGCTCGGTCAAGCGTGCAGACCGCCACGGCGAGCGCAAGGGTTGCCGGACCGAATTGAACGGGATACGGAAATACAGAAAGGCTTAAAACCAGGCCGGTCAGCAGGCTCGTCCAGAAAAGCCATTCCCTTTTCTCTCCGTCGTGTCCCAAGACAAGATAAAGTCCGGCACCAACAAAAATGGCGCCCGCATGGACGTCGGTTCGCCAATAGGTCTGGAAATAGTCGTGCCCTAAAACGACATTGCTGACGAGCCCATTCAGAAAGCAGGCAATGCTTACTGCGAAAAGCAGTGGCAGGAGAGGAAGAGATGCCTTTCGTTGCAGAAAGGCTAGGATGCCCAGGAAAATATAGCTGTGTTCCTCCACGGCAAGAGACCACAGGTGATCATAGAACCCTGTGCGGTAGAGGCCGGGAATCCACAGCACGTAATTATAGATAAGGGCAAAGACACTTGCCACGGCCTTCGGCCCGACTAGAAATTCTTCTGTCAGATTTCCCCATAAGAAGGCCGCCAGCACAAACACGATAAGCGCGGGATAGACTCGATTTATCCGTCGAACAAAAAATATTTTCAGCGGTGTTTGGCGGACGAAGAGGATTTCAGCCATCAGACGGCCACTCAATACGAAGAAGAGTTCAACCCCGAGAGTTCCGAGGTTAATATGACCACTGGGAAAAAAGTGCCCAATGATGACTAATATTACGGCAATACCGCGCCAGCCATCCAGAAAATCCAGGTGGCCGTTTCTTGGTTGAATCGCTAACATATTTTGCCCCTAAGTACTCCGATCTTAAAATACACGGAATCAAAGTTGCGGCAAATATTTAAAATTAATAAATTCTTGCTCTGGATGCGGTTATTCGACTTTTGTTGGGGTTGTATTGCGGCCCTCGCCAAGGGGGCGTTGCATGAAGACGGTATCCAGCCACTGGCCGAATTTGAAGCCTGAGCCGTTGATGCCGCCGCTGTGTTCGAAGTTCAGGGCGCGGTGAAGACGGATGGAGACGGGGCTTGCGCCGCCGATCACCGCGATCATTTGCCGATAACCCAGCATCGTACAGCGGTCGATCAGGGTGGAGAGTAGCAGTTTGCCAATGCCTTTGCCCTGCGCCTCTTTGCCGAGATAAATGGAATCTTCCACCAGAAAGCGATAGGCCGGGCGCGTGCGAAAGAAGGAGGCGTAGGCATAGCCGAGAACCTGTCCCTCTTCCTCCGCCACGAGATAGGGAAAGCCGCCTTGAAGGATCGCGGCCATACGGCGCGACATTTCGGCTTCGTCCGGTGGATCGAGTTCGTAGCAGGCGGTGCCGCCCGTCACCGCCTCGGCGTAAATCGCGGTAATGGCGGGAATGTCGAGGGCTTGGGCAGGGCGGATCTGAACGGGCATGACAACAGGGAACAGGTTGATTTTCCGTCATCATTCACACCACACAGGGCGGCGCAAGACATGATTTGTCTTAATACAAAAAAGGGCAGCGCCGGGCTGCCCTTTTTTCCAATCATTGCACCTTTGTCTTTCCAGCTTTGGACAAAGACTTTAGCGACGGTCGCCCAGAAAGCGCAGCATGAAGAGGAAGAGATTGATGAAATCGAGATAGAGCGTCAGTGCGCCCATGATGGCCTTGCGGCCCGCATTCTCGTAGCCATCGCTTTCCAGATACATTTCCTTGATCTTCTGCGTGTCGTAGGCGGTGAGGCCAGCAAAGATCACGACGCCAAGGATCGAAATCACGAAGGCCATGGCGCTGGATTGCAGGAAGATATTGACCAGCGAGGCGATGATGATGCCGAAAAGGCCCATGATCATGAAGGAGCCCATGGCGCTGAGGTCACGGCGGGTAGTGTAGCCGTAAAGCGAGAGCGCGCCGAAGGAGGCAGCCGTCACGAAGAAAGTCTGCACGATGCTTGCGCCCGTATAGACGAGGAAAATCGACGACAGCGACAGCCCCACCAGACCCGCATAGACGAGGAAAGTGGTGCGTGCTGACGAAACGCTCATCGACTGGATGCGGAAGCTCAGGAAGAAAACCAGTGCCACGGGCGCCAGCATCACCACCCAGCGCAGCGGGCTGCCATAAATGGCCGCACCAAGGCTGGTCAGCATGACGCCGTTGCCGAAATGGCCTGCGGCCTGCGAGGGGTCGGTGGTGGTGGCCAGCATGGCGATGCCCCAGGCCGCAATGCCGGTGATCGCCAGTCCAAGCGCCATCAGGTTATAGACCTTGACCATATAGGCGCGCAGGCCCTGATCGATCATCTCGGCGGAAGCGACGCCGCGCTGTGCCTGATAATTGCGATAGTCGGACATGTTTTCCTCTCACCTGCGCCCGGACTTTAAAGCAGGGCGCAGCAACAAACGACTCCGGAAAATCCGGCAGCATGAACTGCGCCGCCACATGCGGAGCCTTGCATGGGTTATGTCAATATGTGGTCTCAGCCCCGCCGAGGCAAGAGGATTTGCGTTAAACTCCTGTAATCCGGCCTATGTAGGGCCGTTACAACTCCCGCAGCACGGGGGCGGCCTTCTGCCCCAGCACGCGCCATGTGCCAGCAAGACCGATGCCGATAGTCATGACGAGCGCGATGACCAGCGTTGACAAGGCGACGATGGGCAGAAAACTTGAGGGCAGTTTCATGACCTGGCTCACGACATACCAGCCTGCAACGCTTCCGGCCAGCAAGGCAAAGAGCGCTGTGGCGAGCCCCAGAAGCAGATATTCATAGGTAAAGGCCCGGATCAGCATGGCGCGGGTTGCCCCAAGGGTTTTCAACACCACGGCATCATGGGTGCGGGCACGGTTGCCCGCCGCCAGTGCGCCCGCCAGAACCAGAACGGAGGAAATCAGTGCAATGGCTGCGGCGGCACGAATGGCCACCGCCAGTTGGCCTACAAGTTCGTTCACGGTATCCAGCGCGTCCTTGACGCGAACCGACGTGATGGTCGGGAAGGCCTGCGTGACGGAGCGCATGATCCGCGCCTCGTCTGCTGCGCTTGCGCCATGGTCGGTGAGGGTGGCAATCCAGCCATGCGGGGCGCCTGCAAAGGTATTGGGTGAAAACACCATGACAAAATTGATCGACAGCGATTGCCAGTCCAGCTTGCGGAAATTGGCAATCTTTGCGGTGATGTTGCGGCCGAGAATATTCACCGTCACGGTGTCGCCCAGCTTGAGACCGAGCTGTTCGGCCTCCTGGCTGGAGAAGGACACCAGCGGCTCGCCCTTGTAGTCTTCTGGCCACCATTGGCCCTGGGTTACGGTGGAATTGCGGGGCAATTCGGTGGCGTAGGTCAGGCCGCGGTCGCCGCGCAACACCCAGCGCCCTTCCGGCGGCACCTGCATTTTCGTGACGTCCTGACCGTTGAAAGCTAATATGCGCCCGCGTAGCATGGGCACTTCCGTCACCGTGCCGCCGGGAGATTCCCGTGCCAGCAAGGCGCGGAACGGATCGAGCTGATCGCGCTGGATGTCGATGAAGAAGAAATTCGGGGCGCGTTCGGAAAGCGTGCCCGTCAGGCTGCGGCGCAGATTTCCGTCGATCAGCGACAGCGTCACCAGAAGTGTCAGACCCAGGCCAAGCGACAGGATGACGGCGGGCGTCAATGCGCCGGGGCGGTGGATATTGCCGACCGCCAGCCGAAGCGCCGGAGATGAAAGGCGCGGGCTGCGACGCGCAAGCGCTGCCACACCCAGTGCGACAAGCCGCAGCACGACAAAACTGCCTGCCATGGCCACGAGGAAAATCATTGCCAGCCGCCTGTCATAGGCGGTAAAAATGGCAAGGCCCGCAAGTGCGGCAATCGCCAGCGCGGCTGCGGCCACATAGGGCCAGGCGGGCAGTTTCAGCCTGTCGAAACCCTGATCGCGAAACAGCGCGGTGGCTGGCACCTGCCGTGCATTGCCAAGCGGCATGGCCGCAAAGGCAAAGGTGGTGAGCAGGCCAAACAGCGTGGCAAGCGCCAGCGAGCGTGGGTAGAGCGTGAAATCCGCTGGAATTGGCAGATATTGCGCCAGATAATAGCCGGCAATCCACGGTGCAAGCGCACCGATGACCAGACCTGCCGCAATGCCGATGATGCAGACCAGCAGGATCTGAAACAGATAGACCATGACCACGACAGCCGACGGCGCGCCGAGGCATTTCAGCGTGGCGATGACGCCCCGCTTGGAATCCAGAAAGGCCCGAACCGCATTGGCGACCCCCACGCCGCCGACGATCAGGGCCGTCAGCCCGACAAGGGTGAGAAACTGCGAGAAGCGGCGGATATTTTCGGTGAGATTGGGCGCTGCGCGTTCGGAGGTGCGGATCGACCAGCCTGCATCGGGAAAGTCGCGCTTGGCCTGTTCTTCCACTGCTGCCGGGGTGGGGGCGCCCTGCTTCAGGCGGACCTTGTAGGCATGTTCGACAAGGCTGCCCGTGTCTATCAGGCCGGAGGCCTGAAGTGCCTCCCGGCTGACGATGATTTTCGGGGCAAAGCCGAAGCCTTCCGAAACCGAGTCCGGCTCGGTCTCGATACTGCCCTTGACGATCAGGGCGGTGTTGCCGATCAGCAGGCGGTCGCCGGTTTTCAAGTCCAGGCGGTCGAGAAGCAGGGGGGCCGCCACCATGCCGAAGGCATCGCCCTGACGGGCAAGCGCCTGCGGCAGAGGCTGGTCGGGCGTGGCCTTGAAGGTGCCGTAGAGCGGATAAAGCGCATCGACCGCCTTGATTTCCACCAGCGCCTGATCGGCCCCGTCGGGCAGGCGCGCCATGGAGCGCAGGCCCGTGGAAACGGCCACCGTGCCAAGCCCGTCGAGAAAGGCCCGCTCCTCAGCATTGGCCTCACGATTATTCAGTTCGAACCTGAGATCGCCGCCGAGAAGCGTGGTGCCCTGTGCGGCAATGGACTGGGTGATGGCGCTGGAAACGGAATTGACCGCAGCAATCGCGCCCGTGCCAAGCGCGATACAGGCGAGAAAGATGTAAAAGCCCCGCAATCCGCCGCGCATTTCGCGCAGCGCCAGACGAAAGGCCAGAAACAGACGCGCGGGAAAAGCGGCCATCATGCGCGGGCCGCCTCGTGAATGTCAGGAGAAAGCGATGGCTTATCCGGCTCGATCCGCCCGGAGCGAACCCTGATCTGCCGTTCGCAGCGCGCTGCCAGCGCCGGATCATGCGTCACCAGCACCAGCGTCATCTGCCGCTCCTTTTGCTTGGAAAACAGGAGATCGGCAATCTGCCGCCCGGTCGCCCCGTCGAGATTGCCGGTGGGCTCATCGGCAATCAGCACGGCGGGTGAGGGCGCAAGCGCCCTGGCAATGGCCACGCGCTGCTGTTCCCCGCCGGAAAGCTGGCCCGGATAATGATGCAGACGTTCGCCAAGGCCAACGGCCTCAAGCTCTGCCCGAGCAATGGCGAAGGGGTCGCGGATATTGGCCAGTTCCAGCGGCACGGCCACGTTTTCCAGGGCCGTCATATTGGCGATGAGATGGAAGCTCTGAAAGACAATGCCGATATTGCGGCCGCGAAAATCCGCAAGCGCATCCTCGCTCAAACCGTGCAGCGCATGACCGTTGACATGGATTTCGCCGCGATCGAGCCGCTCCAGTCCCGCCAGCACCATCAGAAGCGTCGATTTGCCCGATCCGGACGGCCCGACGATGCCGACAGACTGACCGGCGGCAATGTCGAGATCGATCTCTTTCAGCACATGCACGCAGGCGGCGGCGCTTCCCAGCGTGAGATCGGCATTGCGGAGCTGGATAATGGTTTTTCCCACGCGATTTCATCCTATATAGGGTCTACAGCGTTTCAGCATTCGAAGAACACGCTATGAAGGTCTGGCGGATCGAGGCACAGTCTTGCCGAATTTAGGAAACGGATCATGCGATTTAAAGCTTTAGGGCTTCACTTCACTGTCATTATGGCGGCGGGTCTTGCCTTGGCGGCGCCGGCCAGCCTGCTTGCCCAGCAGACGCCGGACCCGGCGGAGCAGGTTGCGCCCGCCGAGGACGGGCAGGCAGGCCAGGAGGATTCCATGGCGGATGCGCCGGTGGGCGAGCGCCAGATCCAGCTTGTCGGCCTGGGGGATAGCCTGATGGCGGGTTATCAGCTTCAAAATGAGGAAAGCCTTCCCAGCCAGCTCGAAAAGGCGTTGCATGATCGGGGCCTGAACGTGTCGGTCGCCAATGCCGGGGTTTCCGGCGATACGACCGAGGGCGGCCTTTCGCGCGTGGACTGGTCGGTGCCGGATGGAACCGATGGCGTGATTGTCGAATTGGGAGCCAACGATGCCTTGCGCGGCATTGCGCCGGAGGAAACGGAAAAGAATCTCGCCGCCATCATCGAGCGTTTGCAGGCCCGCAAGATCGGCGTGCTGCTGGTGGGCGTGATCGCCCCGCCCAATATGGGCCCCGATTATGCCAAACGCTTCAACCCCATCTACAAGCGTCTGGCCGACAAGTACCGCATTCCGCTCTATCCCTTCATTCTGGAGGGCGTTGCCACCAATGAGGGGCTGAAGCTGGGCGATGGAATGCACCCCAACGCCCAGGGCGTCGGCGTTATGGCGGGCCGGATGGCGCCTGTGGTCGAAGGCTTCGCAAAAGCTCTGGAGGATAACAAAAGTTAACGTCTTGCTTACCAAGGCAAGACATGATTCGCTGACGATGGCTTTCGCGGTGCAGTCGTGAATCGCGAAAGCTGACGGGACTTTACAGCGCCCTGCGTTTGCCCAAGCGGATAAAGGACGCTGTAACGCTTTAAATCTGCTGCATGATTTTTGCCTTACATCGATCCCGATCTAAGGAACCATGCAGTAAAGCCGTGGAGCGGCTTTCGATTCGCAGGGCCGTTCCGCATGGGGCATGGGACTGAAACGGGAAACCCGTTTGGGAAAATGCCGTCAGCATCTGTTCGGGGAGACCTCGCCATGCCGAGATTATTCACTGCCCTCGAAATTCCGCGCAGCGCGGCCTTGAGCCTCTCCCTGTTGCGCGGCGGACTGCCCGGAGCCCGCTGGATCGATGTGGAAAACTACCACATCACCTTGCGCTTCATCGGCGATGTCGATGGCCGGACCGCAGATGAAATCGTCGATCGGCTGGATCGGATAGAGCGGCCGGAATTTTCCCTGACCCTCAACGGCATTGGCTCCTTTGGCTCGAAAAAACCGCACTCGCTTTGGGCCGGTGTCCAGCCCAATGCGGAGATGAGCGCGCTTCAGGGCGAGATCGAGCGGATCTGCCAGCGGATCGGCCTGCCGCCGGATCCACGCAAATTTACCCCGCATGTGACGCTGGCAAGATTGAAATCGGCTCGACTCGACGATGTGATCCACTATCTTTCAGGGCGCGGCAATTTTCATACCGCGCCCTTTGCCGTTTCCCGCTTCGTGCTGATGTCCTCCAGGGAATCGGTCGGTGGCGGGCCCTATCTGACCGAGGAGGTTTTCCCGCTTTACGAAGACAGTCCCGATTATGGCTGGGCTGGCGGGCTTGAGCATCCGGCCTGATGCGTCATTTTGAGGAATTTCATGCGCGACCCTAAACTCACCACCGCTGCCGTCAACGAACGGATGGCCCGTCTCGATGCATGGGAACTGTCCGATGACGGGCTTTGCATCCGGCGGGATTTCGATTTCCGCGACTTCGCCGAGGCGTTCGGCTTCATGGCTGAATGCGCTCTCGTGGCCGAAAAGCTCAACCATCATCCTGAGTGGTTCAATGTGTATCGCCGGGTGGAGGTCTGTCTCACCACCCATGATTCGGGTGGCCTGACCGCGCGCGATTTCGATCTGGCCGAGGTGATGGACAGGATTGCCGCCCGTCGCGTTTGACATGTCTGCCGCCCTTTCCCATATCAGCCCTTGTCCTGATTGATAAAGGAAGGCTGTCATGGATGACGTGAAAATCGGTGAAATCCTGCTGCCCGGCGATGAGGAAACGCAATCCCGCCAGGAAGAACAGGTCAAGGCCCGCTTCTGGCCCACACTGCGCAAGGCAATCCGTCATATTCCCTTCAGCCGGGATGTGGTGGCTGCCTTCTTCTGCGCCACCGACCGGCAGACGCCGTTGCGGGTGCGCGGCATTCTTCTGGCCGCCCTTGGATATTTCGTTCTGCCCTTCGATGCGGTTCCGGACATGCTGGCCTTTGTGGGCTTCACCGATGATATTGCGGTGCTAACCACGGCGCTTGCCATGATCAACAGCCATATCAAGGAAAAGCATTACGACGCCGCCGATGCGGTTTTGAGCGACGAGGGGCTGAGACCCGGCGAAACGCAATCGTCTGCCTGATCCAACTCTTGCCCTATTCCTTGTGTTTGTGGGGAAGCCGGGATTCGCCCGGCGCATTCAACTTGCCTACTGCATAATTCCTTAAATCGGAATCGATTTAAGGAATTATGCAGCAGATTTAAAGTGTTACAGCGTCCTTTGTGCGTTTGATAAAACGCATGGCGCTGTAACGTTTCCATTGCCTGCGACTGCATTGCCGGATGAGCGTCTTGAAAACGCATCACGCGGCAATCGGGTAATGCGAGCCTGCATTCTGTCGATTTCAGGTGGATCGGACCTGAAATGATTGTGAACGGGAAGCATATCTTCAGGGTTTGGTAACCAAAATTAAGTCAAATTGAATGCAATTCAGATGCACCGTCAAAATGTCGGCATCCGGCCTTGCGATGGTGAAGACAAGGACGGGGGCGTCGGTCGCGCCATCCGGGCCGGTCGTGGTGTTGGATCAAGATTAGCGGCAGGAAAAAATGTTTGTAAAAAGAATCGCAACCGCATGCGCAATGATGCTGGCCACCGTCAGCGTGGCGACGGCGCAGTCGCCCAGCCCGACCCGCATCGAGCAGTTCAAGGCCTGGGGCGCCTATTCCTACAAATCCGGAGCCAATACGGTCTGCTACGTGCTGTCCGTGCCCACCAGCAAGGAGCCGCCGTCGGTCAATCATGGCGATGTTTTCTTCATCGTTTCCCAGCGCCCCGGCCAGAATATCTCCTATGAGCCGCAGGTCATGGTGGGCTATCCGCTGAAGGCCGGCTCGAAGGTTACGGTGAAAATCGACGCCAAGAGCTTCTCGATGTTCGTCAAGGACAGCGCCGCCTGGGTTGAAAACGCCGCCGAGGAGCCGCAGCTCGTGCAGGCGATGAAGACCGGCAAGACGCTGACCGTGCAGGCTGTTTCCGGCCGCGGCACCCAGACCAATTACGCCTATTCGCTGCAAGGCATTTCCGATGCGCTGAAGCGCATCGAAAAGTGCAAGTAAGCTCGATTGCCTTTGCCTGAAGCGTGTCCGGCCCGGATGCGCTTTGGGCTCTTTGCGTGAGCGCTGTTTTTGAGCGCCTGCGGCCTTTTTGCATTTTCTGATGACGGCGCGGCATTTTGATGCTAAAGGCCCGCCCAACTTGTGCCGTGATCCGATTGGTTTGCGGAGCGTTTCTTCTTTGAAAGATCGTATCGGACCGTGTCTCGCAGATGCCCTTGCGTCTTGAGGCCCTGTGTCCTTTGGTTCTGGCGAGGCTAGGCTGTCATGGAAATTGTCATTGATCGCGCCAAAAGCGCCCGTCCGCCGCTTGCCGCGCACAGCGAAAAGCCGACCCTGATCGGCGCGACCCGTGAAGAAATGGGCGATATGCTGCGTGGCATTGGCGTTGCCGACAAGCAGGTGAAAATGCGCGTGGCCCAGATCTGGAACTGGATCTATGTGCGCGGTGTCTCCGATTTCGACCAGATGACCAATGTCGCCAAGGATATGCGGGAAAAGCTGAAGGCGGCTTTCACCATCCAGCGGCCGGAAATCGTTGAGGAGCAGGTGTCCAATGACGGCACCCGCAAATGGCTGCTGCGCTATCCTTCGCGCGGGGCTGGCCGTCCGGTCGAGGTGGAATGCGTTTATATTCCCGAAGAAGGACGTGGCACGCTGTGCATTTCCAGCCAGGTTGGCTGCACGCTGACCTGTTCCTTCTGTCACACCGGCACGCAGAAGCTGGTGCGCAATCTCACGGCGGAAGAAATTCTCTCGCAATTGCTGCTGGCCCGTGATCGCCTCGGCGATTTTCCCGATCGCGATCAGCCGATCGGCGCCATGGTGCCTGCGGAAGGCCGCAAGATTACCAATATCGTCATGATGGGCATGGGCGAGCCGCTTTATAACTTCGAAAACGTCAAGAAGGCGCTGCTGATTGCCTCCGATGGTGACGGACTGTCGCTCTCCAAGCGCCGCATCACGTTGTCCACCTCCGGCGTGGTGCCGGAAATCTATCGCACGGGCGATGAGATCGGCGTGATGCTGGCCATCTCGCTTCATGCCGTGCGCGACGAATTGCGCGACATGCTGGTGCCGGTGAACAAGAAATATCCCCTGAAAGACCTGCTGGATGCCTGCCGGGCCTATCCGGGTCTGTCCAATGCGCGCCGCATTACCTTCGAATATGTGATGCTGAAGGGTGTGAATGACAGTCTTGAGGATGCCAAGCTGCTGGTGCAGCTTTTGAAGGGCATTCCCGCCAAGATTAATCTCATCCCCTTCAACCCCTGGCCCGGCACCAATTACCAGTGTTCCGACTGGGACCAGATCGCCAGATTTGCCGATTTCATCAATGCCGCAGGCTATGCCTCGCCGATCCGCACGCCGCGCGGGCGCGACATTCTTGCCGCCTGCGGTCAGCTCAAGTCGGAATCCGAGCGGATGCGCAAGACCGAACGGCTGGCTTTCGAGGCCATGATGATCGTCGGTCATGGCGAGGACGACTGAGCAAAATGCCAAAAGCCCCGGATTGCCTTGACTCTCCGGGCCAAATGCGCTTAAAGCACCGCAATTCTGCGACAGGACTGACGTCTTGAGCCGCCGACCGGGACCCGAACTGGTGTAAACAGATCCCGGAGGTCAACACCCGACAGCGCGATGCGCCCTCGGGTGCTTTTTGGCTTTGCGTCTTGTTTTTGCCGCTGAAAGACACGAGATTTCAGGCCAGGGCATTTCCAGGAAAAGGGCATAGCGCTTTTCCCTCCGGAAACGCTTAAATCCCGGAAATCGATGAAGGAAGATGCGATGTTTGAAAACCTCCAGGACCGCCTTGGCTCCATTCTGAATGGACTGACCGGCCGTGGCTCGCTTTCCGAGGCGGATGTCTCGGCGGCGCTGCGCGAGGTTCGCCGTGCGCTGCTGGAAGCGGACGTGGCGCTGGAAGTGGTGCGTTCCTTCACCGATCGTGTGCGCGAAAAGGCGGTTGGCGCGGAAGTTCTCAAATCCATCAAGCCCGGCCAGATGGTCGTGAAGATCGTTCATGACGAACTGGTGGAGATGCTGGGCGCCGAAGGCGTGGCCATCGACCTCCATGCGCCTGCTCCGGTTGTCATCATGATGGTCGGCCTTCAGGGTTCGGGCAAGACCACCACCACCGGCAAGATCGCCAAGCGGCTGACCGATCGCGAGCGCAAGAAGGTGCTGATGGCGTCGCTCGACACGCGCCGTCCCGCCGCGCAGGAGCAGCTGCGCCAGCTTGGCGTGCAGACCGGTATCGACACGCTGCCGATCATCGCGGGCCAGTCACCCACCGATATTGCCGGGCGGGCCGTGCAGGCGGCAAAGCTTGGCGGCCATGATGTCGTCATTCTCGACACGGCGGGCCGTACCCATATCGACGAGCCGTTGATGGTCGAGATGGCCGACATCCGCAAGAAGGCCAATCCGCATGAAATCCTGCTGGTTGCCGATGCGCTGACCGGTCAGGACGCTGTCAACCTCGCCCGCAATTTCGATGAGCGTGTCGGCATTACCGGCCTCGTTCTTACCCGCATGGACGGCGATGGTCGTGGCGGCGCGGCGCTGTCCATGCGCGCCGTGACCGGCAAGCCGATCAAGCTGATCGGTGTCGGCGAAAAAATGACGGAGCTGGATGAGTTTCATCCGCGCCGTATCGCCGACCGCATCCTCGGCATGGGCGATATTGTCTCGCTGGTCGAAAAGGCCGCCGAAACCATCGATGCCGAAAAGGCAAAGGCCATGGCCGAGAAGATGGCCAAGGGCAAGTTCGACCTGGACGATCTGGCCGAACAGTTGAAGCAGATGCAGAAAATGGGCGGCATGGGCGGCATCATGAACCTCATGCCCGGCATGGCTGGCATGAAGGACAAGATGGCGTCCGCCGGTCTCGATGACCGCATGTTCAAGCGCCAGCTCGCCATCATTTCCTCTATGACCCGGACCGAGCGGTCCAATCCCGATATTCTCAAGCATTCCCGCAAGAAGCGCATCGCGGCGGGCTCCGGCACGGATGCCGCGGAAATCAACAAGCTTTTGAAAATGCATCGCCAGATGGCCGACATGATGAAAATGATGGGCGGCAAGAAGGGCGGCGGCATGATGAAGCAATTGATGGGCGGCCTTGCCGGCAAGATGGGACTGGGCGGCATGGGCGGTATGCCGGACCTTTCCTCCATGGACCCCAAGCAACTGGAAGCGCTGGCCAAGCAGGCGGAAGCCGCAGGCATCAAGCCGCCTCCGGGCCTTGGCATGGGTGGCGGGCTTCCCGGTCTCGGCGGGGCAAAGCTGCCCGGCCTTGGCGGAGGCTTTCCCGGTCTTCCCGGCCTGCCCAAGAAGAAGTGAGGTTCCCAGACCATGATCGATCCCGCCATCAAACAGGAACTCGCCGGCTACCGCCAGTCGATCGACAATATCGACGCGGCGCTGGTGCACATTCTGGCCGAACGCTTCCGCTGTACCAAGGCGGTGGGCGTGCTGAAGGCCCTGCACCACCTGCCGCCCGCCGATCCGGCGCGTGAGGAATATCAGATAACCCGTCTCCGGCAGCTCGCCAAGGACGCCAATCTGGACCCGGATTTCGCCGAGAAGTTCCTGAACTTCATCATCAAGGAAGTCATCCGGCATCATGAAGCCATCGCCGCCGAACATGGCGGCAAGACTGAACAGACCGCCTGACGGCGGCCTCAACAACACCCCGGAACGGCCTGACCGTCCGGAATAACACACCGAAGGAGTAACCCATGTCCCTGAAGATTCGTCTCGCCCGTGGCGGTTCCAAGAAGCGTCCCTACTACCAGATCGTCGTTGCCGACGCCCGCTCGCCGCGTGACGGCCGTTTCCTCGAGAAGGTCGGTTCCTGGAACCCGATGCTCGGCAAGGACAGCGACAAGCGCGTCGTTCTCGATGTGGAACTGATCAAGTCCTGGCTGGCCAAGGGCGCACAGCCGACCGACCGCGTTCTGCGCTTCCTCGCTGAAGCCGGCCTGAGCGAGCGCGCTGCTCGCAGCAACCCGGAAAAGGCAAAGCCCGGCAAGAAGGCGCAGGAGCGCGCTGCCGAGAAGGCTCAGAAGGCTGCGGAAGCCGCCGCTGCTGAATAATCTGCAAGAGCGTTTTCCGAAAAAAGGGGATCCAGTCTCCCGGCCGGAATACGCATCGAATACGACTGCCGGTCTTTCCGTGCTTCAAGAAGCGCGGAAAGATCGCGGCAGGCGCAAACCGTTTTACGGCTGCGCCTGCAAAATTTTATGGCGGCTGCCGAGGGCAAGCCGCTCCAGTTTCTTCGGCGATGGCGCGCTTTTTTGTTTTCCGCATTCCCGGACAGAGCAGCAGCTTCCACTTTTTCTGACGATGCAGGGATTTTCTATTTTCCGCATTTCCAGAGGGAAAACCGGTTTCCACTTTTCCTGCAAATGCTTTAGAACGGCGCCAGGTTCTTAATTCGCTGGAAGACCATGACCAAGCTCGAAAATCCCGTTCTGATGGCCGTGATCGGCGCTGCACAAGGCCTGCGCGGCGAGGTACGGGTGAAATCCTTCACCGCCGATCCCCTGGCGCTTGGCGATTATGGCCATTTGCACGCCAATGACGGCCGCAGCTTCGAAGTGCTGGAGGTGCGTGAGGGGAAAAATGTCGTGATCGTGCGGTTTCGCGGCGTGAACGATCGCAATGCCGCCGAGGCGTTGAACGGGCTGGAGCTTTTCATCGAGCGCGGCGCCCTGCCGGATGAGGAACTGGAGGAGGATGAATTCTTCTATGCCGATCTCGAAGGCCTGGATGTGGTGGATGGCGAGGGCAAAAGCTATGGTTCCGTCAGTGCCATATTCGATTTCGGCGCTGGCGATCTTCTGGAAGTGAAGGGGCCGGGCAAGCGTCCCGTTCTCATTCCGTTTTCTGAAACTGCCGTGCTGGAAATCGATCTCGAGGGCGGCTTCATTCTCATCGATCCGCTGGCCGCGGGCCTGAAGGACGATGAAAACGGCAAACCTTTTCAGCCCAGGCCGAATTCCTGACCATGACATTCAAGGCGACCATTCTGACCCTCTACCCGGACATGTTTCCGGGCCATCTTGGCCATTCGCTGGCGGGGAGAGCGCTTGAGCGCGGCCAGTGGGCCATCGAGACTGTCCAGATACGCGATTTTGCCGCTGATAAACATCGCAGCGTCGATGATACACCGGCAGGTGGCGGGGCGGGCATGGTGCTGAAGCCCGACGTTCTGGCGCGTGCCATCGATTCGGTTGCCGATGATGTCCGGCCTCGCCTGTTGATGAGCCCGCGTGGCAGACCTTTGACGCAGGCGCGTGTCAGGGAACTTGCCGCAGGCGAAGGCGTCGTCGTGGTCTGCGGCCGTTTCGAAGGCGTGGACCAGCGGGTGATCGAGGCGCGGGCGCTCGAAGAGGTTTCCATCGGCGATTACATTCTCTCCGGTGGCGAGCCTGCCGCGTTGACGCTGCTGGATGCGGTTGTGCGCATTCTGCCCGGTGTGATGGGCAATGATCTTTCCGGCCTGCATGAAAGTTTTGAGGGCGGTTTGCTGGAGCATCCGCATTATACGCGCCCGCAGCTTTTCGAGGGCCGCGAAATTCCGGCCATTCTGACCTCCGGAAACCACGCCGCCATCGAGGCATGGCGCGAGCAACAGGCCCTAGCCTTGACGCGCGAGCGCCGCCCCGACCTGCTTCCTCAGCCGGTCAAAAAGTAATACGCCGTCAGTGCCGCACCAACCGCAATCACCACAAGCCGCATGGCGGTTTGTGGTACGCGCCGGGCCATCCACACGCCTGCATAGCCGCCGAGCGCCACGGCTGGCAGCATGATGGCGGCTTGCGTCCAGGCGATGATGCCGCCGCCCACGAAGATGATGATGGCAATCGCGGCGATGACGATGGCCAGAAGGTTCTTCAGCGCATTGAGGTGATGGTAGCTTCCGCCCGCCGCCAGACCCAGGACCGCCAGCATCATGATGCCCATGCCCGCGCCGAAAAAGCCGCCATAAAGCGCGGTGAAGAATTGGCCCGCAATACCCTTGGGCGTGATGACCGGCTGCTCCGACCCGACTTTCGGCTTGAGCAGGGGGCCGAGTGCAAACAGCGTGGTGGCGCCCGCCAAAAGCCACGGCACCAGAGCCCGAAAAGAGGGATTATCAAGGGCGAGAAGTGTCAGTGCCCCCATGGCGCCGCCCATTATGGAAACCACCACCAGCGCCACGGCACTTTTCCATGAACGGCGGATCTCCTGCCAATAGGCGAGCGTTGACGTGATATAGCCGGGAAACTGTACGATGGACGAGGTGGCATTGGCGGAAATGGGCGGCAGGCCTGCCAGCGTCAACGCGCCGAAGGTCAAGAAGGTGCCGCCGCCAGCCACCGCATTGATGGCGCCTGATAGAAATCCCGCCACCAATAGCAGGGCGATCATGCTGATACTCATCCATTCCTCCGATGCGCCTCAGGTGTGCCGCGCAGGGCTCCCGAAATCGCCTTCATGGTCATCCGCCAGCCTGCCAGTTCCTCACCGCCTCCACGGGCCAGACCAGCATCAGCACGTTTAGCGTCAGGTTGTCGCGGATGAGATAGCCGGTCAATAATTCGAAACATAGCGCAATCGCGATCGTCAGCCAGACCGGCGCGCGGGCGGCAAACAGAAAACCTGCGGCCATGAAAACGGTATCCATGCCGGAATTGAGAATGCTGTCGCCCTCATAACCAACGGCCATGGTGGTGGCGCGGTAACGATCGATAATGACGGGAGAGTTTTCCAGAAGTTCCCAGAAAGCCTCGATGAAGACGGCAAGCGCCATTCGTGGAGCGAGTGGTTTTTTGCGCAGGAAAACCCATCCGAGGGCGAAGAACAGAAATCCGTGGATGATGTGGGAGGGCGTGTACCAATCGGCGATATGCTGGGAGTTTCCGGCACTGTTCACGACGGGTTCGAAGAGTTTGACGCTGCCGCAGGTGCAGAGCCACACCCGCCCCATCATCGCTTCGCCGACGATTTGCACCAGTAGCAACAGCGCGGCGACGCTGAGCCAGAAACGGGTGCCGGTCCGGGCTTGCGTGCTCATGGCCGCTTGTCGTTTTCGGTTGTCCTCTCGTCCGGCAGGGAATGTTTCATGACCAGCGGCATTTGCGCCAGCGTGAAGAGAATGGTGATGGGCATGGTGCCCCAAACCTTGAAATTCACCCAGACGGCATCGGAAAAATTGCGCCAGACCACTTCGTTCAGCACGGCGAGAAACAGGAAGAATATGCCCCAGCGCAGGGTGAGCTTGCGCCAGCCCTCGTCATCGAGCTGAAACGCGGCGTTGAAGACATAACCGAGCAGTGATTTGCCGAAGAACAGGCCGCCCAGCAGCACGGTGCCGAACAATGTGTTGACGATGGTTGGCTTCATCTTGATGAAGGTATCGTCATGCAGCCAGAGGGACAACGAGCCGAACACCAGCACCACGACGCCGGACACAAAGGGCATGAGCGGCAAATGCTTGAAAACGATGCGGGAAATGACCAGCGCGACAATGGTGGCGACCATGAACAGTGCTGTTGCAATCAGCAGCGGGCTGCCGATGCTGGAAAGCACGGGGAAAGTCCGCGCCAGCCATTCACCGCGCAGATTGCCGAAGAAGAAGACGAGCAGCGGTCCAAGCTCAAGCGCCAGCTTCAGCAGGGGGTGATGCTGTTCGGCGCTATTGGGTGATGGGGCTTGATGTTGCGTGTTCATGCCATTCTTCTTCTTCTGGTGTTTCCAGGACATGCAGAAATTCCGCCCGGTTTTCGCTGCGCTACCCACCGATGCCGGCAATGGCGCGGGCGAAATCCTCTGCCTCGAAGGGTTCGAGATCGTCTACCCCTTCACCGACGCCGATGAAATAGACCGGCAGCCTGTGCTTGGCGGCAATGGCCACGAGAATACCGCCGCGCGCCGTGCCATCCAGTTTGGTCATCACCAGGCCGTTGACGCCTGCGACATTGCGGAAAATCTCCACCTGCTGCATGGCGTTCTGGCCCGTGGTGGCATCCAGCGTCTGCAACACGGTGTGCGGCGCTTCCGGGTCGAGCTTGCCGAGGACGCGCACGATCTTCTCAAGCTCCGCCATCAGCTCGGTCTTGTTCTGCAACCGGCCTGCGGTGTCGATAATCAGCACATCGGATTTCTCGGCCTTTGCCTTTTCGAAGGCGTCATAGGCAAGGCCTGCGGCATCGGCCCCAAGCCTGGTGCCGATAAAGGTGGAGCCGGTGCGGTCGGCCCAGATCTTCAACTGCTCGATGGCCGCGGCGCGGAAGGTATCGCCTGCCGCCAGCATGACCTTGAGACCTGCGCCGGAGAGCTTTGCCGCGAGCTTGCCGATGGTCGTGGTCTTTCCCGTGCCATTGACGCCGACCACCAGAATGACATGCGGCTTGTGATTGAGATCGAGCGCCAGCGGCTTTGCGACAGGCAGCAGAACACGGGTGATTTCCCCCGCCATGATGCGAGTGACATCTTCTCCCGTCACATCCTTGCCATAGCGCTCGGAAGACAAGGCGCCGGTCACGCGCATGGCGGTTTCCACGCCAAGATCGGCGCGGATCAGCAGGTCTTCCAGCTCTTCCAGCGTTTCCTCATCCAGCTTGCGCTTGGTGAAAAGCGCGGCAATCTGGCCGGAAAGCTGCGAGGAGGTGCGCAACAGCCCGGCCTTGAGGCGCTGGAACCAGCTGAGCTTCGGGCCGGGGACTGTCTCTTCCTCCACTGGCGCCAAGGGGGCGGTCGTGGCGAAACCCTTGGGCAGGGCAGGCGCCTCTGTGGCCTCTTCCTCGGCCTCAGCCTCCAGAAGCGCCAGCGGCACCATGCCAAGATCCTGCGCCGTCGGCTCGTCGGCATCGTCCTGTTGCGGGGCGATGTCATCGACGGGGCCGCCTGCTGTCTCCATTTCCTCCGCCAGAACCGGATCTTGCGCAAGCGGAAGGTCTTCCACGCGCTCATGCGGTTCGCTTTCGGCGGCGATTGCCGCCTGTTCTTCCGGCGTCAGAGCGGTTTCTGGCGGCTTGGCCTCATCGGCTGGCTTGTCCTTGCCGAAGGTGAAGACTTTCTTGATGAAACCGAGCGCCATGCTTTTTCTTCTCTTGCTTCTGTTTTCGGCATGTGGGTTGGCGTCCAATCGGGGCCACTCAGACGCCACATGCTTCAGGCGGCGTGAACTGCCGGTTCAAAGGTCAGGTGCCTGCCATTGTGACCGGCAATCTCAACCTCGACAAGCGTGCCGGGGTGAAAACCGGGGGCGGCAACCAGCGTAAAGTCTTCCGTATGGGCCATTTCATTGCGCTCCACCAGCAGCTTTTGCCGTGTGCCGATCAATCCGTCGAGATGGGTGGCGTGAAGGCGTTCGGCCACGGCGCGTAGCCTTGCGGCACGGGCCTTGATGGTGGTCCGGTCCAGTTGCGGCATTCGCGCGGCCGGGGTGCCGGGGCGTGGGCTATAGGGAAAGACATGCAGATGGGCAATGCCGATTGCTTCTGCAAGCCGTGCCGAATTTTCGGCCATCTCCTCGGTTTCCGTCGGGAAGCCGGCGATCATGTCGGCACCGAAGCTGATTTCGGGCCGCAGCCGCTTTACCTGCGCGGCAAAGGCCAGCGCATCCGCATGGGAATGGCGGCGCTTCATCCGCTTGAGGATCATGTCGTCGCCATGCTGAAGCGACACATGCAGATGCGGCATGAAGCGCGGCTCCCCGCCGATGAGGTCGAAGAGGTGATGATCGGCCTCGATGCTGTCGATGGAGGATAGTCTGAGACGCAAGATTTCGGGCACCTGCTTCAACAGCGTCTTGGCCAGCAGGCCGAGGGTGGGCTGGCCCGGCAGGTCGGCGCCGTAGCTGGTGGCGTCCACGCCCGTCAGCACCACTTCGCGGTAGCCGTTTTCGACCAGCCGCCGGGCCTGCTCCACCACTGCCCCCATGGGCACGGAACGGGAATTGCCACGCCCGTAAGGAATGATGCAGAAGGTGCAGCGATGGTCGCAGCCGTTCTGTACCTGAAGAAAGCCGCGCACATGGCCGTCGATGTGGGAGACCATTTGCGGCGCGCTTTCCGTCACGCTCATGATGTCGTTGACGGCGATCTTCTCTTCCGCCGAAACGCCGAAATCCGGCAGGGCGCGATAATGCTCTGCCTTCAGCTTTTCCTCATTGCCCAGCACGGCATCCACTTCCGGCATGGCGGCAAAGCTTGCGGCATCGGTCTGGGCGGCGCAGCCGGTAACGATGATGCGGGCTTCAGGGTTTTCCCGCCGGGCACGGCGAATGGCCTGCCGCGCCTGCCGCACCGCTTCACCCGTCACGGCGCAGGTATTGACGAGGATGGCGCGGTTGAGACCGGCCTTTGCGGCTTCGGCCTTCATCACTTCCGATTCATAGGTGTTGAGACGACAGCCGAAGGTGATGACGTCGATGGCGCTCACGGCAGGACGGCTCCGCTTTCCGCTTCCACGATCCGCGCCCAGGTGCCGGTGACGGGGTCGAGATGGCCCGCCCACTCCCATTCGGCGGGGCCGGTCATCACCACCTTGTTGTCACGCTCGCGCCACTCGATGGTCAACGCGCCGCGATTGGGGCTGGACGCGACAGTGATCTTCACCTTGCGGCCGGTCCGGCCGGTGCGCGCGCCCGATACGGCTGCCGCGCAGGCGGCAGAGCCGCAGGCCAGCGTCAGCCCCGCGCCACGCTCCCAGGTGCGGGTGGTCATGGAACCTTCGGATGTGACATGCGCCAGCGTGATATTGGCCTTTTGCGGAAACAGCGGATGGTTTTCCAGCAGCGGACCGAAGCGTTCGAGATCGAACTCCATCGGGTCGCGGTCCACCCAGAACACGGCGTGGGGATTGCCCATGGACATGACGGAGGGCGAATGCAGGAGCGGCTGGTCGATCGGGCCGATCTGCAACTCGATGCGGCTCGTGTCGTGAAACTCTTCCGAAAGCGGAATGCGGTTCCATTCGAAGACCGGCTCACCCATATCGACGGAAATCGTGCCGTCCTCATGTTCAAGAGCACTCAGAATACCTGCCAGCGTCTGGAAGGTGAAAGCCTTGCGGCCGGTTTCGCTGGAAAGCGCCTGCACCACGCAGCGCGTGCCGTTGCCGCAGGCCTGCGCCAATGTGCCATCGCAATTGATGATGTCTATATAGGCATCCGTTGCCGAATGCTTCGGATCATGGATCGCCATGATCTGGTCGAAATGCGTGGCAGGATCGGCGGCCAGCGCAATGGCGGCCTCAGGCGTGACGCGGTCGGTGCGGCCACGCATATCGACGACGAGGATCTTGTTGCCAAGTCCGTTCATCTTCGCAAAATCGACCAATGCACCCATGACGCTTACCCTATCCTTGTCATAGCGGGTATATGGCGGAACTTTGCGGTAATTACCAGTGTGTCAGCGTGACTGCGTCATGAGGATCTTGACGGCAAAGATCGAAAACACGCCGGCAAAGGTCAGATCGATGCCGCGCAGCACCTTGGGATTGGCCTGTAGCCAGGCCGAAAGCCTGTCTGCCGCGAGAACGATGGCAATTGTCACCGGCAGCGATACCACCATGAACCAGAAGCCGAGGAAGATCAGCTTGCCCGTGACATGCGGATCGCCCGCGCTGACGAATTGCGGCAGGAAGGTCATGAAGAAGATGATGACCTTTGGATTGAGAAGATTGACCCAGATGCCGTTCAGGAAGGCGGATTTTACGCTGCCCTTCTCGCCGCTTTCCGCCTTGGCCACGAATTTCGAACCTTTTCGCACGGCCTGAAAGGCAAGCCAGGCGAGATAGGCGGCGCCGCCGCTTTTCAGCACCATGAAGGCGGCAGGCGAGGCAACGATCAGGGCGGAGACGCCGAAGGCGACCAGCAGCGTATGCACGGAAATGCCGATATTGGTGCCGAGCAGAACGGCCAGACCCGCCATGCGCCCATCGCGCAGCGCCCGGCTGATGGAAAGCGTCATGTCCGGGCCCGGCGTTGCCGCCAGCAGGAAGGAGGCGGCGGAAAAGGCGAGAAGCGTAGGCAGGTTGGGCAGGAATTCCATGACATGACCTCGGGTGGAAAGCCGGTGGGTTGTCCTACCGGCTTTCACGGGTCTTGCCAATGGCTCAAGCCGTCAGATGGGCCTTGAAGGCGTCCGCATGGTCGGGATGCCAGCGCGAAAGCGGCGGACGGTTTTCGATGATGTCACCCGCCGCCCAGGCAATGCGTTTTTCATCCGTGGCCCGGTCCACGTCGTTATCGGGGCAAAGAATGTAGAAATCGCCGCGTTCCAGGCTTTGCAGCATGAAATCCACTGTCTGTTCCGGCGTCCAGGCGGCTTGCGGCTTTTCGCTGCGGCCATTGGCGGTCAGGCCGGTAAAGACGAAGCCGGGAATGAGCAGATGTGCCGAGACATTGCATTCGGCGGTGTTGCGCAATTCATGTTGCAGCGCCTCGGTGAAGACCTTCACACCAGCCTTGGCCACATTATAGGCCGGATCGCCGGGCGGGGTGGTAATGCCCTGCTTGGAGCCGGTATTGATGATGATGGCAGGATCCTTGTGCGCGATCATGTCGGGACCGAAAACGCGCGTACCGTTGATGACGCCCATGAGATTGACGGCAAGCACATTGTCCCAGGCAACCTGCGGAGCGAAAATGCTGCTGCCCGGCTGGATACCGGCATTGTTCATCAAAAGATGCACGCGGCCGAAGCGCTGCATGACCGTGCGCTCCAGCGCCTCGATCTCGTCCAGCTTGCTGACATCGGTTTCGATGGCCATCATGTCGCTATCGGGATTTTCACAAAGGGCGGCCACCGCGCTTGCGGCTTTTGCCAGCCTGTCGCCGCCAAGATCGGCCAGAACCACGCACATGCCGCGGCCCGCGAAAGCCTTTGCGGCGGCAAGCCCGATGCCTGAGGCCGCCCCTGTGATGACGGCAACCTTGCCCTTGGCGATCACGGAATGAAAGTCAGCCATGTCGTCTTCCTTCTGCTGTGGAGTGGGTGATGCATCGCCCGCATGGATGCGCAGGCATGGAAAGCCATGTTGGCGATATGGAGCGGGATCCTTTCATGTCAAATCGTAACATTGCGTGATGACTGCGGAACGATCATGACAAGAGGAAGGCAACCGATAAAAAGACGCGGCCGGGAGCCTTGCAAGGCAGGCCATATTGGCTAAAAGCGAAGCGGGCTTTGCAGATGTTTTCTGTTTCGAGCGATTTTCACGCAGGCAAGTTCTGCAAAGCCAACCACGGGGCCCGGTCGAGTGGCCTCTTCTGAACTACGGATACGAAGCCATGGCACTTCCGAAAGACGTCAAGAAGGTCGTTCTCGCCTATTCCGGCGGCCTCGATACCTCCATCATCCTGAAATGGCTCCAGACCGAGCTTGGCGCTGAAGTTGTTACCTTCACCGCCGATCTCGGCCAGGGCGAAGAGCTGGAACCGGCCCGCAAGAAGGCCGAGATGCTGGGCATCAAGGAAATCTTCATCGAAGACGTGCGCGAGGAATTCGTGCGCGATTTCGTTTTCCCGATGTTCCGCGCCAATGCCGTGTATGAAGGTGTCTACCTGCTGGGCACGTCCATTGCCCGCCCGCTGATTTCCAAGCACCTGATCGAGATCGCGAAGAAGACCGGCGCCGACGCCATCGCGCATGGCGCGACCGGCAAGGGCAATGACCAGGTTCGCTTCGAAATGTCGGCCTATGCGCTGAACCCCGACATCAAGATCATTGCCCCCTGGCGTGACTGGTCGTTCAAAAGCCGCACCGACCTTTTGAATTTTGCCGAACAGCACCAGATCCCGGTGGCCAAGGACAAGAAGGGCGAGGCGCCCTTCTCCGTCGATGCCAACCTGCTGCACTCCTCCTCCGAGGGCAAGGTTCTGGAAGATCCTGCGCAGGAAGCGCCGGAATACGTGCATATGCGCACGATTTCGCCGGAAGCGGCCCCCGACAAGGCAACGGTCATCAAGATCGGCTTCGAGAAGGGCGATGCCGTTTCCATCAATGGCGTGCGCATGAGCCCGGCAACGCTTCTGGCCGCGCTCAACGATTATGGCCGTGACAACGGCATCGGCCGTCTCGACCTCGTGGAAAACCGCTTTGTCGGCATGAAGAGCCGTGGCGTTTACGAAACGCCCGGCGGCACCATCCTGCTTGCCGCCCACCGCGCCATCGAGTCGATCACGCTCGACCGGGGTGCCGCCCACCTCAAGGATGAGCTGATGCCGCGTTATGCGGAACTCATCTATTACGGCTTCTGGTTCTCGCCGGAGCGCGAAATGTTGCAGGCCATGATCGACAAGAGCCAGGAGCATGTGGAAGGCGAAGTGACGCTGAAGCTCTACAAGGGCAATGTCATGGTCATTGGCCGCGAATCGCCGAAGTCGCTCTATTCGGACACCCTCGTCACCTTCGAGGACGATCAGGGCGCCTATGACCAGAAGGATGCCGCAGGTTTCATCAAGCTCAATGCCCTGCGTCTTCGCACGCTGGCAAAGCGCAATCTCGGCAAGTAATCCCTTCAAGGCGAGGATGCGTTCGCATTTTCGCGCCTTGGTATCAATTGAAAGAAGCCGCTGCCGGGAAACCGGCGGCGGCTTTTTCATTCCGCCCTTGCCCAGGCCCGGCGAAAGCCGAAAAAGGCGGCAACGGCCATGATCTCCATGGCGGGAATGATGATGCCGAAGGCCGTCAGCGGATCGCCAACAAGGGAGGCGGCGACACCGCCAAGAAAGCCGCAGCCCATCTGCACGAAGCCCAGCAGCGCCGACGCCGAACCGGCAAGCCGTGGATGGGGCGTCAGGCCTGCCGTGGTGATGTCCGGAATGATGAAGGCCATGCCGAAAGAGCAGATGCCGACCGGCAGCATGATGGACAGATAGGTGGGGCTCAGAAGATGGGTTGAGAGAAACATCGCAACGCCGCCGATCCCGGCCAGCACGAGGCCGAATTTCAGCGCATCGCCGGGAGCCAGCCGTTTTGAGACCATGCGCAGGGCAACCGAGCCGGAAAAATAGGAGCCGGTCTGCATCAACATGCCGAGGCCGAATTGCGCGGGCGTCAGCCCCACGGTCTTGATCAGCACGAAGGGCAGCATGGTGGATTGGGCATAGAGCGCCCCGACATTGCCGCCCAGCACCAGCGCCGCGAAAAACACCCGTGGATCGCGGATCAATGTCGCATAGGCGGCCATCAGCCGGACGGGTCTGAGCAGAGCCCTGTCAGGCAGCGTGGTTTCCTGCATCAGAAGCGCAACCACCAGAAAGCTCAAAATGCCGAAGCCGACCATCAGGAAGAACACAGACTGCCAGCCGAAGGCAACCAGCGCCAGCCCGCCCACTGTCGGCCCCATGGCAGGGCCGATGGCCAACATAATGCCGATCATGTTGAGAATGCGGGCGGCTTCACCCCCGGCAAACTGATCGCGCACGATGGCCCGCGACACGGTGACGCCCACCGATGCGCCGATGCCCTGGATGAGACGCCCGGCCAGCAGGAGTTCGACACTCGGCGCGAAGGCTGAAATCAGGCTTCCCAGCGTATAGATCAGCAAAAAGCCCAGTGTGGCGTTTCGTCGGCCAAAAGCATCCGATGACGGGCCGGAAATGAGCTGCGCACAGGCAAAGCCGGCAAAATAAAGCGAGAGCGACAGCTTTATCGCCGCATCCGTGGAGGCGAAGGCGTGAACCAGTTCCGGCATGGCGGGGGTGTAGATGGCCATGGAAAGCGGGCCGATCATGGTCAGCATGGCGCCCAACAGGGAAGTTCGGCCTTCGGTCATACGGGCAGGGGACATGGCAGCGCTGTCTTCACGAGCATTGTTGTCCTGCCTCGTTAAGCCAGAGACAGATGTAAGGAAACAGGAAAATGCCGAAGGACCCTGATCTGGCCCTGAAAAGCGCAGGGTGACAATTGCGAATGTCATCACCTATATCTTGGGTGAACACAGACAAGGAATGCTTGCCATGACATCCAGCAGAAATGCCTTCGCCATTGTCACCGAATGGACCGGCCCGCACGGCCTGCCCAATTTTACCGCCGTGGACGATGGGGATTTCGCGCCCGCCTTCGACAAGGCGCTTGCCGAGCATGAGGCGGAAATCGAGGCGATCGCCGAAAATGCCGATGCGCCTGATTTCCAAAACACCATTATCGCGCTTGAAATTGCCGGTGACGGGTTGTCGCGGGTGTCGGCGCTCTTCTGGAACAAGGCAGGCGCCGATACCAATGAGGCCATTCAGGCGCTGGAGCGTGAGATCGCGCCGAAAATGTCGCGCCATTATTCGAAGATCAGCATGAATGCGGCGCTTTTTGCCCGCGTCGATGCTCTGTGGGAAAAGCGCGACAGCCTTGGCCTTTCGCTGGAAGAGATGCGCGTTCTGGAGCGTCACTGGAAAGGCTTCGTAAAATCCGGGGCAAAGCTTGCCCACGAACAGCAGCAGCGGCTGGCGGCGATCAATGAGCGGCTGGCAAGCCTTGGCGCCAGTTTCGGCCAGAACGTACTGGCCGACGAAAAGAGCTGGGTGCTTTATCTTTCAGCGGAAGACGAGCTGGCCGGGCTTCCCGGTTTTCTCAAGGATGCGATGTTCGCGGCAGCAGACGCCCGTGGCGAGAAGGGCAAATATGCCGTGACGCTTTCCCGCTCGATCATCGAGCCCTTCCTGACCTTCTCCGAGCGGCGTGACCTGCGCGAAAGCGCCTTCAAGGCCTGGGTGGCGCGGGGTGAAAATGGCGGCGCGACCGACAATCGCGCCATCGTCAAGGAAACGCTGGCGCTGCGCACCGAAAAGGCGCGGCTTCTCGGCTATTCCACCTATGCCGCCTACAAGCTCGACGACACCATGGCCAAGACGCCGGAAGCGGTAAACGGCTTGCTCATGCAGGTCTGGGAAAAGGCCGTGGTGCAGGCGCGGCGCGAGGAGGAAGACCTGGCCAGCCTTATTGCGGCAGAGGGCAAGAACCACGCGGTGGCCCCCTGGGACTGGCGTTATTATGCCGAAAAGCTTCGCGCCGAGCGCTTCAGCTTCTCCGAGGCGGAACTCAAGCCCTATCTGCAACTGGAAAAGATCATCGACGCCTGCTTTGCCGTGGCGGGCAAGCTGTTCGGTATCAAGGCGGTGCCGCTCACGGATGTGAAGGGCTATCATCCGGATGTGCGGATGTTTGAAATTCGTGAGGCCGATGGCACGTTGAAGGCCCTCTTCCTCGGCGATTATTTCGCGCGCGCCTCCAAGCGCTCAGGGGCTTGGATGAGTTCCTTCCAGTCGCAGCACAAGCTGAAGCTGAAAAATGGCGCCGAAGGTGAATTGCCGATCATCTATAATGTCTGCAATTTCGCCAGGCCCGCCGAGGGCAAGCCTGCGCTTCTTTCGCTGGATGACGCGCGCACGCTGTTCCATGAATTCGGCCACGCTCTGCACGGAATGTTGTCGGATGTGACCTATCCTTCCGTCTCCGGCACGGGGGTCTCGCGCGATTTCGTGGAACTGCCCTCGCAGCTTTACGAACACTGGCTGACGGTGCCGGACATTCTGAAAACCTATGCGGTGCATTTCGAAACCGGCGAGCCCATGCCGCAGGCCCTGCTCGACAAGGTTCTCGCCGCGCAGACCTTCAATGCGGGGTTCAACACGGTGGAGTTCACCTCCTCCGCTCTGGTGGACATGGAATTCCATACCCGTGACAGCGTGGAGGACCCGATGGCCGTGCAGGCCGAAATGCTGGCAAGGATCGGTATGCCGTCTTCCATCGTCATGCGCCACGCCACGCCGCATTTCCAGCATGTGTTTTCCGGCGAGGGCTATTCGGCGGGCTATTATTCCTACATGTGGTCGGAAGTGCTGGATGCCGATGCTTTTGCCGCCTTCGAGGAAACCGGCAACGCCTTCGATGCGGCAACGGCGCAGAAGCTCAAGGACAATGTCTATGCGATTGGTGGCGCGGTGGACCCGGAAGAAACCTACAAGGCCTTCCGTGGCCGCCTGCCAAGCCCCGAAGCCATGCTGAAGAAGCGCGGGCTTGCGGCCTGAAGCGCTTCGTTTCATGACGTTTCGATGAAAAAAGCCCGGTGAATCAGGCCCTGAAGGGGCAGGGCGGCAGCGAGAGCGCGTCCGGTGAACACAGGTTCACCGGACGCGCTCCAGCTTTTGTTTTTGCGCATTTCCGGACGGAAAACCGTGGCTACACTTTTCCTGGAAATGCTCTCTGCCGCTTTGCCCCTTTCGCATTTGCAAAAAACAAGCTATGGAGCGCCCCAAAGAAACAGGCGTGCTCCTCGATCCCTGATGGTTTGCGCGCCAGAACCTCAGAGATTTACCTATGAACCTTCGCAACATCGCGATCATCGCGCACGTTGACCATGGAAAAACGACGCTCGTTGACGAGCTTCTGAAGCAGTCCGGCGCCTTCCGCGACAACCAGCGCGTTGCCGAGCGCGTGATGGACAGCAACGACATCGAAAAAGAGCGCGGCATCACCATTCTTGCCAAGGCGACGTCGATCGAGTGGAAGGACACCCGCATCAACATCGTCGATACCCCCGGCCACGCCGATTTCGGCGGTGAAGTCGAGCGTATCCTCTCCATGGTGGATGGCGCCATCGTTCTGGTCGATGCCGCCGAAGGCCCGATGCCGCAGACCAAGTTCGTGGTCGGCAAGGCGCTCAAGGTTGGTCTTCGCCCGATCGTTGCCATCAACAAGATCGACCGTCCCGACGCGCGCGCCGACGAAGTGGTCAACGAAGTCTTCGATCTTTTCGCCAATCTCGACGCCACCGACGAGCAGCTCGACTTCCCGATCCTTTACGGTTCGGGCCGCGCCGGCTGGATGAACCATAATCCGGAAGGTCCGACCGATCAGGGTCTGGCGCCGCTTCTCGACCTCGTCGTCAAGCATGTCCCGGCACCCAAGGTCGAAGAAGGCCCGTTCCGCATGATCGGCACGATCCTGGAAGCCAACAACTTCCTGGGCCGCATCATCACCGGCCGTATCGCTTCCGGTTCCATCAAGCCGAACCAGGCCGTCAAGGTTCTGGGCCAGGATGGCAATCTGATCGAACAGGGCCGCATTTCCAAGATCCTCGCCTTCCGCGGCATCGAGCGTCAGCCGATCGAGGAAGCGCAGGCTGGTGACATCGTGGCCATTGCCGGTCTTTCCAAGGGCACGGTTGCCGATACTTTCTGCGATCCGGCGGTGAGCGAGGCAATGACCGCCCAGCCGATCGACCCGCCGACCGTCACCATGTCTTTCATCGTCAATGACAGCCCGCTGGCTGGCACGGAAGGCGACAAGGTCACGAGCCGCGTCATCCGCGACCGTCTGTTCAAGGAAGCCGAAGGCAATGTCGCCCTCAAGATTGAGGAAAGCGCCGAGAAGGACTCCTTCTTCGTGTCTGGCCGTGGTGAATTGCAGCTTGCCGTTCTGATCGAAAACATGCGCCGCGAAGGCTTCGAGCTTGCCGTTTCGCGTCCGCGCGTCGTCATGCACAAGGACGAGGCTGGCCAGCTTCTCGAGCCGATCGAAGAAGTGGTCATCGACGTCGATGAAGAGCATTCCGGCGTGGTCGTTCAGAAAATGTCCGAGCGCAAGGCTGAAATGGTCGAGCTGCGCCCCTCCGGCGGCAATCGCGTGCGCCTGCGCTTCTATGCGCCGACCCGTGGTCTGATTGGCTACCAGTCCGAACTGCTGACGGATACGCGCGGCACGGCGGTGATGAACCGTCTGTTCCACGAATACCAGGCCTATAAGGGCGAAATCGGCGGTCGCGTCAACGGCGTGCTGCTTTCCAACGAATCCGGTGAAGCCGTGGCCTATGCCCTCTTCAACCTCGAAGACCGTGGCCCGATGATTATCGAACCCGGTGAAAAGGTCTATGAAGGCATGATCATCGGCATTCATAGCCGCGACAACGATCTGGACGTCAACGTTCTCAAGGGCAAAAAGCTCACCAACATCCGCGCCGCCGGCAAGGATGATGCCGTGAAGCTGACGCCGCCGGTGAAGTTCACGCTGGAGCGGGCGCTGTCCTGGATCCAGGATGACGAACTGGTGGAAGTGACGCCGAAGTCCATTCGCCTGCGCAAGCTGTATCTGGACCCGAACGACCGCAAGCGCTTCGAAAAGGCCCGCGCCGCGCAGGCCTGACAAGCGGAATTAGAGCACTTCCGGTGAACACGGGTTCACCTGCAATGCTCTAACTTCTTGTTTCAGCGCATTTCCGGACGCAAAACCGACTACACTTTTGCTGGAAATGCTCTAATTGCTTCATTGAGGCATGGAAGGCGCGGCTCTTGCGAGCGGCGCCTTTTTTCTTTCGTGGGTTTTGCTGCCCGACTCTTGTCGAGATCCTTAAGAAAGGATTAAGCTCGCGATCTGTGGGGCTGAAAGCGGCATTGGTCACGGGGCAGTTCAAATGCTGCACGGGGCAGGATCCGGCGGAGCAGAGTGGCGGTATGAAGACTGTTTCCATCGATGTTCGTGCGGCAAATGCCGAAGATGCGCGATCACTGTCGGAGGTGCATCGCGCCGCCTGGATCAACACCTATTCCGGCCTGATACCGCATAAGCCGTTGACGACGATGATCGAGCGCCGGAACGAAAACTGGTGGCGCAAGGCGGCCAACGGGCCTGCAACGGTGCTTCTGGCCGATGTGGGCGGTCTGGTGGCCGGTTATGCCACCATGGGGCTCAACCGCGCGCGGGGACTGCCGCAGGAGGGCGAGATCTACGAGATCTATATGCGTCCGGAATATCAGGGCATCGGGCTCGGATATGCGCTGTTTCATGAAAGCCGCCGCTTTCTCAAGCGTCTGGGCTGCAAGGGGCTGGTGGTCTGGTGCCTGGAGGATTGCGCCAATTCCGTCAGTTTTTTCCGCTCCAATGGCGGGCGCGACATGGTGGAGGGGCTGGAGGATTTTGACAGCGTACAGCTGAAAAAGCTGGGTTTTTTGTGGAATTGACCCAATTTGGGCCATAATTGCTCAGCTCTTGCGGTTTTCGACGCGGATGCGCGGCCAATTCACCGGGTTTGAGGCAATGCTTTATTGCGTTGCGCTGCGAAACGCTTTACCAAAATCCCCATTTCAAACGTCCTAGGGGATAGACATGCGTATTGATGCGATCTCGATCGGTAAGAACCCGCCGGAAGATATCAATGTCATCGTGGAAGTGCCGGTCGGCGGCCAGCCGATCAAGTATGAGATGGACAAGGATGCCGGCACGTTGATCGTGGACCGCTTCCTCTACACGCCGATGACCTATCCGGGCAATTACGGCTTCGTGCCGCATACGCTGTGTGAAGATGGCGATCCGCTCGACGTTCTCATCTGCAACACCCGCCCGCTGGTGCCGGGCTGCGTCATCAATGTCCGCCCGATCGGCGTGATGCTGATGGAAGACGATGGCGGCAAGGATGAAAAGATTCTGGCCGTTCCGGTGCCGAAGCTGACGCGCCGTTACGACAAGATCCAGAACTACACCGACCTTCCTGAAATCACGCTGAAGCAGATCGCTCACTTCTTCGAGCATTACAAGGATCTGGAGCCCGGCAAATGGGTCAAGATCGGCGATTGGCAGGATGTTGACGTTGCCAAGCAACTGATCCTGGAATCCATCGAGCGCGCCAAAAAGGCCTGACGCGACATTTAGGCTAGCATTTCCAGCAAAAATGCATTCGGTTTTGCGTCCGGAAATGCGTAAAACATGGATTTGGAGCATTTACGGTGAACCATTGTTCACCGTAAATGCTCAAGATTTTCGAGCCGAGACATTATATCCTCCGGGTCGCCATCGATCCGGAGGATTTTTTGTCTGGCGGTATCGCCGGAAACCAGACTGATCGTCGATTTCGCAATGCCGGTCTTCTTGGCCAGAAGCGCAATCAGCGCCTTGTTGGCCTTGCCCTTTTCCGGCACGTCGCTTACCCTGATCTTCAGATGGGCTTCGCCCGTGGCCGACGTCTCGACCCCGTCTATTGCGTCGCGCCCGCCATTGGGCGTGAGCCTGACGGCGAGCCTTACATGGTCGTCATAGGGCCGGAAGGGCCTGCTCACAGCAGGGCAGGGGCGATTGCCGTCCACATCAGCTGGCGAATGAAGAAGATGATGAGCAAAAGCACGATGGGCGAAATGTCAACGCCGCCAAGATCGGGCATGAAGCGCCGGATCGGGCGAAGCACCGGCTCGGTCACGTTATAGAGAAACGAGCCGATCTGGCCGACGAAACGATTGCTGGAATTGATGACGTTGAAGGCATAAAGCCAGGAGAAAATCGCGCTGGCGATCAGGATCCAGGTGTAGATGTCGAACGCCAGATCGATCGTCTTCAACAGGGCAAGCATAAACATCTCCGTAATTCCGAGTTGACAGACATGTAGACATTGGTGCCTAAACGGGCAAGAGCCAGCGCATGGGCATTTATGCGTCATGTTTAACGTCGTCTCTTTTTTCGCATCGTCCCATTGGCAGATTTTTGAAGTCTGTTTTGCAGTGTTCCACGCTTCGAGTGACACAGATGTCTTTATCCAGCTCCGATGATCGGTTCGCAGCCTTTCGTCATCCCGCCTATACGAAGTTTTTCCTTGCGCGCTTTCTGGCGGCCTTTGCCACGCAGATCGTCAGCGTTTCCGTTGGCTGGCAGATGTACGAAGTCACCGGAAATGCGCTTTATCTTGGCCTGATAGGGCTCGTGCAGTTCCTGCCCGCGCTTTTGCTGATCCTCGTGACCGGCACGGTCGCCGATCGCTTCAACCGGCGCCGCATCGTGGCCATCTGCCTTGGCGTTGCCGTGGGCTGCGTGGGCGGGCTTTTGCTGCTGACGATCGAAAATGCCTTTTCGCCGGTGCCGGTGCTGGTCATTCTCACCTTCATCGGGGTCGAGCGGGCCTTCATGGGGCCTGCGGTGTCGTCGCTGGCGCCCAATCTCGTTCCCGAAAAGGATCTGGCCAATTCCTTCGCCTGGAATGCCTCCTCCTGGCAAACCGCCTCGATCTTGGGTCCGGTGGCCGGTGGCCTGCTTTACGGCGTTGGCGCGGTGACGGCCTATTCGGTTGCTCTGGCCTTCATGCTGGCGGCGGCCATTCTGGTGCTTCTGGTGCCAAAGCCCGTGCAGCGAACTGTCAGCGAACCGAAGACGCTTTCCTATATTCTGGCCGGTTTCGGCTTCATCCGGAAGGAAACCGTGGTGCTCGGGGCCATTTCCCTCGATCTTTTTGCCGTGCTTCTGGGCGGGGCTGTGGCCTTGATGCCGATCTACGCCTCCGACATCCTGCATATGGGGCCGCTTGGCCTGGGCATTCTGCGTTCTGCGCCCGGCATCGGGGCCATTGCCATGGCAACCTTCCTTGCGACATTTCCGATCCGGCACAAGGCTGGCGTCACCATGTTCGTCGGGGTCGCCATTTTCGGGCTTGCAACGCTGGCCTTCGGCCTGTCCACGGTGTGGTGGGTCTCAGCCCTTGCCCTGGCGGTGATGGGGGCTGGCGACATGATTTCCGTTTATGTGCGCGAGACATTGCTGGCCCTGTGGACGCCAGACGAGGTGCGTGGCCGGGTCAATGCGGTGAATTCGGTTTTCGTCGGCGCATCCAACGAACTGGGTGAATTCAGGGCCGGCACCATGGCGCATATTTTCGGTCCGGTTGCCGCCGTGGTGATCGGCGGCGTGGGAACGCTTTGCGTTTCGGTGGTCTGGGCAATGGCTTTCCCAAAGCTGCGGAAAATCGACAGCCTCGATTCCGCCGATCAAACCACATCCTGAGCAGGGATGGCAGCCGCATTTCCGACTGGAAATGTGGGAAAACAAAAGCTTAGGGCGCGTGCGGCGAACCTTTGCTCACAGGACGCGCTCTAATTATCCTCCTGCACCGCGGTCCCCGCCCGGCGGGCTGCGTCCTGCCTCGCGAGAACCCGGTCCCGGTCGGAGACGCCGAGAAGATCGCCAATGCGCCACAGGATATGGTCCTCCATCTCCGTGCGTTCGCCATCGGCATAGACAATATCCCATAGGGTTTCTATCAGGCGCAGGCGCTGCGGTTCATCGAGACGACGCTTCAGTTCCGAGGTGAAGCGGTAGTAGTCCACAGCCTCGCTTTCCACCTGCTGGCCCGTTTCCAAGAGCTGGTTCAGCTTCCGGTCATCAAGAGCAAGGTGCTGTTTGAGACTGGCTTTCAGGCTGTTGCGCTCGGCATCCTTGATAAGCCCGTCGGCTTCCATGACCTGAAAGCAGAGGGCAACGATCAGCACGCGCGTATCGTCGGCATCGAATTCCTGGGTGGGGGCCGATGCCGTGAGGGTCTGGAAAAAGGCGTTCAGGCGGTCCAGCATGGAAAATCCATCAAAAGAGATTGAGGCGCGTTTTTTCCGAAGTGTGCAAATCCACCTGCTTTACGCCCGGATCATCGGGAGCGTGGCCATGGAAGGGATGCGGGTCTGCGGCGGGGCGGCGCGGCGGTGCGACGGGCTTTACGGCTTCGGGTGCAGACGGGCTGCCTGCCGCTTGCTCTGGTCTCTCCGACGCCTTGGGCGGGGCATCGGTGAGAGAAGCGGCCCCGCTCAACACCTGTCCCTCCTCCACCGGACCGGCCAGTTGTGCATAGGGGATTTTCCACTGAAAGGCATCGAGGGTGCCCGAAACGGGTGAAAAGGGCAGCCATTTCTCCGATACCTGACCGTCGGCCATCCAGGCGGGATCGCGAGGGGCTTTCAGGGCTTCGTTCATCCAGTAGCGGATGCGAGCCTGATCGCCCGTTTCGGCATCTTCGATATCGGCCAGCAGCAGGAAAACCCGTTCGCCGGATCGCATCCGGGCGGCAGCTTCGGCCTTGGCCCGCGCGGTGGCGAATTCCCGTGCTTCGAGCGCCATTTCCGCCACGATCATCAGCGATTCGACATTGTTCGGCTTCAGGCTTTCCAGCCGCTCGGCGCGCTTGAGACGGTCGGTCGCGCCATCGCCACTGCGGGCACGGACATAGACCTGCGCCAGATCGGGATGGGGCGCAATCTTCCAGGATGCTTCCAGGGTGGAGGCGGCCTTCTTCAGATTATCCTCGCGAATCAATGCCTTGGCGGCGACCACGGCCGCAGGCACCAGATCCTTGGCCAGTTTCAATGCACTCAGCGCATTGTCGCGCGCCGCAGCCGGATCGCCTTCCAGCTGGGCTTGCGCCTTGGCGGTGAGCAGCACGGCTTTCAGGCGCTCGGCCTCGGCGCGGGTCAGGACGCCTGCCACCTTCTGCTTGTCGAGAAGATGGATCGCTTCATCCCAGTCTCCGGCCTGGCAGCGGAATTCAAGCGCCGCCTTTGCGGCCCAGGGGAGATAGGGGGCGGCGTCGGCTGCCTTCTCTGCATAGTGACGGGCGGCCTCATGTGCGCCAAGGCGGTTGGCTTCGAGATAAAGGCCGCGCAGGCCCAGCTCCCGCGTTTCGGGATCGGAGGCCATCTGTTCGAAAATCCGGCGCGCATCGTCATGCTTGCCTTCGATCATTGCGGCCTGGGCTTCCAGAACGGCAATCAGCGGTTCCTGATCGGCACGGATCAGCCCCTTGGCGCGGGAAGACATGCGTCGCGCCAATTGGGCATTACCCGCCCCTGCGGCGATGAGGCCGGTGGACAGCGCCTGATAACCACGGTCACGCTTGCGGGCGCGAAAATAGCGGCGCACCGAGTGCGGCGATGTCCACAGCGTGCGTATCAGCCACCAGCCGATCATGATGACGGCGATCAGCACCACGAGACATGTCGCGGCGGCAGTCAGGCTCATTTCCACGAGCTGGCCCTGAAAGACGATCTGCAATTGGCCGGGACGGTCGGCAAGCCAGGAAAAACCGAAGCCCAGGGCCAGAACGAGAAGAATGAATGCGACAAGACGGATCATCATTGGTCTCCTCAGCCCTGACGGCCATTGACGGCACGCGCCATGGCATCGGATACGGCGGCCTCCACGGCAATCCGTTCATCCAACTGCTTCTTGAAATCCCCTGAGGCGCTGCGTCCGGCCTCGGGCAGGCTCTCCCATTCCGAAGCTGCGCCCTTCAGATCGCCGTTGCGGATCTTGTCTTCAATGCGGGCAACGATGGCATAGGGCGAGGCGCCTTCGACATTGCCAACCGGCCTGACCTTGACCACCGAAGCCGCACTTGCCCAAAGCCTCTCGGCGATATTGGCGCTTTCGGCGGGCTGGTTGATGGCGGCGAGGATATGGTCGGCGCTTTCGGCGAAACGGCGCAGCAGTTCCGTGCGTGAGGCAACACCGGTCGTCGCATATTTTTCAAGCGTCGGCAGGGCAGGCTCTTCCGGGACAATCCCCTTCAACGTCGTCATCTCGGCAAGGAAGGGACCTCCGCGATCCACTGCGGTTTTCAGCGCGGATGCAGCGATGGCGCGCGCCACCTCGATGTCGTCGCGGGGGCGGTTCAGCTTGGTTTCAATCGTCTCGATGCGCGTGCCAAGGTCGGTCTGGCTCTGGGTCAGGCTTTGCAGGCGGCCGGTCGTTTCCGAACGCAGGCTGTCCAGTGCCTGATTGGCGGCGGCAATTTTTGCCTGCACGTCATTCATGGCCTGTACGTCAGCGGGAGTGGCCGCGGATTCGAGCCTTTTGAGGCGTTCTTCGACGGAGGAAAGGTCGGGCTTCGCGCCAGCCTGACGGGCAAGTTCGGCCTTCAGTGACTGGACCTCGGCTGAAAGGGCGGCGCTACCGGCGGCTTCACGGGGGGCGGATGCGCCGGGCAGCAAGCCCGCATATTGCACGGCCCCTGCGCCGATCAGGGCAATGAGGCCGCCTGCAATGCCGGCCGCCAGCAGGGCGCTGGTCGAAGTGGGCCGGGTTCGGGGCTGAATATTGTTATCGTCCGGTGGGTTTTGCGCCTCAGCGTCGGGAGCATCCTCCGGACGCGGCGTGCCGTCCGGGCTGCCGAAGCTGGAGGCCGTTGCAGCATCCTCGCGCCCGGAAGGCTCCATTTCGGTAGCCGGCTTTTCTTCCTGCGTCCCGGCTTCCGGGGCTGCGGGCTCAGGCTCATGACCTTCGACGCTTGCCTGCGCGGCACCTTCCTCGCTGGTTTTTTGGGCGTCCGGCTTTTGAACCTCGCTTGCCGTGAGGTCTATCGTCACCGGCTCGTCGTTCTTTCTGGAGCGGCGGGGGGGCTTTTCGGAGACCATGGCAACCTCGTCTTTTGCTGGTGCGTGGGGTGGAACTGGCGCATTACCCTGAGAAAGGAGAAACCGGATTTGGCCCGGAAATGCGTAAAGCCAAGGATTTAGGTTCGTTTTGTGCTTTGATTGAACACGGGAACACTCTAATCAGCCCTCCCGGTGAAGGGAAGAGGGCTTGCGTTCGTGATGGGTGTTCCCATTCCCCTCAGCCCGTGTTGCGGATGTGATGCGGTCGCGGATACGCATGAAACCAATCCTCCCCGTTCTGCCCATGCCCTATAAAAGTGAAAGAAGACTTGCCTCGTCAGGCTGCTGCGCAACGAAAATTCTTTCTACCGCGAGATGTTCCATTGCGCCCGCCACTTGTTTGCTCAGGCAGAGGTAGCGTGTATCGGCAAGAATCCTGTTCTCAAGCGCGCCAAGCGGCAATTGCCTGAACCGGCGGGCGCTTTCGGCGGAATAAAGAAGAACCGCATCGATAGGCTTTGCCGAAAGCCGCAGAGCGAGTTGATCTGGCGAATAGGCAAGATCCTGCATTTCGTAGATTTCGATGGTTTGCACGGCAATGCCAAGCGCATGAAGACCTCGCTCGAAGCCCTTGGCGCGGGGTGAGCCCGCCAGATACAGCAGGTGATCGGGTCTTTCCGCCGCAACCAGCCCGGCCAGCGCCTGGCCATCGCTCGTGCCGGAGCGAACCTGGGTGAAGCCGAGGTCTTTTGCCGCACGCGCCGTGGAGGCGCCAACGGCAAAGACCGGATGGTCGAGAAAAGGGTGCAGGGACTTTCCCAGTAGCGCCAGGCTGCGCAGGCTTTCCGTGCTGGTCAGCGCAAGGGCAGGCCGTTGCTGCCGAGCCGCGCTCGCGCTGAGCGCGGCAAGGGCCGCTTGCGGAAAATAGCGCGGTGCCGCCAGAGGCAGAAGCACAGGCTCATGTCCGGCAGCGGCCAGCCTGCCCGCGGTTTGCGCGCCTGCCTGTTCTGTCCGCGTTATCAGCACACGCATGGCGCTTCCCTCTACCGTTCTACTGGATAATTTTGACCTTATTTCGATTCCGATTTAAGGAATTATGCAGTAGGTTCAAGGCTTTAACTCCAGCTGTCAAAGAAGCCGGTCCCGGCCTTTTCCCTGAGCGCCTGACCGGTTTTCCAGCCAAGCTCGAAGGCAGCACTTACCTTGCCCTGCATTTGCAGCGAATGGGAAACCTGCCCATCCGGCGTGAGAATCGTGGCGGCAAGACGAATATCCTCGCCATCCGAAACTGCATAGCCGGCTATCGGTGTGCGGCAGGAGCCATCCAGTGCGGCCAGCAACGCTCTTTCGCAGGACACGGCGTCGAAGGTCGGGCGGTGATTGATGGCGAGAAGCAGGTCGTTGATCCGGGCATCGCCGATCCGGCATTCTATGCAGATTGCCCCTTGCGCAGGCGCAGGGGGAAAGGTTTCCATATCGAGGAATTCCGTGACCACGGCCTCCTTGCCCAGCCGCTTCAATCCGGCAACGGCCAGAAGCGTGGCATCCACCTGACCTTCCGCCAGTTTGCGCAAGCGGGTTTCCACCGCACCACGATAGGTGATGACCTGAAGATCGGGCCGAAGGCGGCGGATCAGCGCCTGCCTGCGCAGCGATGCCGAGCCCACCACCGCCCCGTGCGGCAGATCGATGAGCTTTGCAGTTTCGCGTCCGATAAAGGCATCGCGCATATCCTCCCTTGGCAGATAGGCTGCGATATGCAGACCGTCGGGCAGGGCGGTGGGCATGTCCTTGGAGGAATGAACGGCAAAATCCAGCTCGCCGGTGGTGAGCTGCTGCTCAAGCTCCAGCGTGAACAGGCCCTTGCCGCCGATGTCTGCCAGCGCCCGGTCGGTGATGCGGTCGCCCGTGGTGGACAGCACCACGATTTCGAACATCTCCTGCGGCAAGCCATGTGCTTCCATCAGCCGTCGGCGGGTTTCATGGGCCTGCGCCAGCGCAAGCGGGCTGCCTCTGGTGCCGATGCGGAAAGGTTTCGTTTGCATCTGAAGTCTTCCATTGTTACCGACAGCGGCGTATCCGTCTTTTGATCGCGCTGCAATCACTCCATTCGATTGATCTTCTGGCATATGGCACCCGTCTTGAGAATACTTGGAATTGAAACGAGCTGCGACGAAACCGCTGCCTCCGTGGTGCTGCGCCATGCCGATGGCCGTGGCGAAATCCTGTCCGACGTGGTGCTGAGCCAATTGGACGAGCATAGCGCCTATGGCGGCGTGGTGCCGGAAATCGCCGCCCGCGCCCATGTCGAGGCGCTGGACGTTCTGGTGGAGGAGGCGCTGGCCAAGGCAGGTGCGGGGCCTGACAATATCGATGCCATTGCCGCGACTGCGGGGCCGGGGCTGATTGGCGGGCTGATTGTCGGCCTGATGACCGGCAAGGCCATCGCGCGCGCCTGGAACAAGCCGCTTTACGCCATCAACCATCTGGAAGGCCATGCGCTGACGGCGCGGCTGACGGATGGTGTGGAGTTTCCCTTTCTGATGCTTCTGGTATCCGGCGGCCATACGCAGCTGGTACTGGTGCGGGGCGTGGGCGATTATGTGCGCTGGGGAACGACCATTGACGATGCGCTGGGAGAGGCCTTCGACAAGACCGCCAAGCTTCTGGGGCTGCCCTATCCCGGCGGCCCTGCCGTGGAACGTGCGGCGGCTGGCGGGGATGAAAAGCGCTTCACCTTTCCTCGACCGCTGGTGGGTGAGGCGCGGCTCGATTTTTCCTTTTCCGGGCTGAAAACCGCCGTCCGGCAGGCGGCCGAGGCGGCGGCCCCGGTGACGCAGAAGGATATTGCCGATATATGCGCCTCCTTCCAGCGCGCCATCGTGCGCACCATGGATGAGAGGATCGGCCGTGGATTGCAGCGCTTTCACGAGGAATTTCCCGATATGCCGGAAAAGCCCGCGCTGGTCGTGGCGGGTGGCGTTGCCGCCAACAAGGCCCTGCGGGCTGCCCTTCTTGGACTGTGCGAGCGGCATGGTTTCCGCTTCATCGCGCCGCCGCATCATCTTTGCACCGATAATGCGGCGATGATTGCCTGGGCGGGGCTTGAGCGCATGGCGCTTGGCCTTCCCGCCGACGATAATGCCACGGCGCCACGGTCCCGCTGGCCGCTGGACAGGCAGGCACAGGCGCTGATCGGCTATGGCAAGCGGGGTGCCAAGGCATGATGCAAGCACAGGTGGCAGTGGTCGGTGCCGGGGCCTTCGGCACAGCGCTGGCTGCGGTTCTGGCCCTTGAAGGGCGCGCAGACGTGGTACTCGTGGGGCGGGATGCCGCCTTGATGGCCGATCTTTCCAATGACCGCCGCCATGATGCCGCTCTGCCCGGCGTTTCCCTGCCCGACACCTTGACTTTTTCCGCCGAAGCCGAGGTCATTTCCCAGGCCGATGTCGTGCTTTTCGCCATGCCTTCGCAGGCGCAGGCCGATGCCGCTCTTTCCTACGGCCCCTATCTTGCGCCGGAGGCCATGGTGGTGAGCTGTGCAAAGGGCATAGATCGCGGCAGTACGCGCCTTTTGAGCGATGTTCTGGAGGAAAAGCTGCCGCATCACCCCGTGCTTGTGCTTTCCGGGCCCGGTTTTGCAATGGATATTTCCCGTGGGCTACCCACGGCAATGGCGCTGGCGGCCGGATCCATGGCGCTTGCGGAAGAGGCTGCCCGCGCGCTTTCCACCCGCACATTCCGCCTCTATGCCTCCGACGACCGGATTGGCGTGCAGCTTGGCGGAGCGCTGAAGAATGTTCTGGCCATTGCCTGCGGCATGGTGGAGGGGCGGGGGCTGGGCGAGTCGGCGCGGGCCGCCCTGATCTCGCGCGGGCTGGCGGAAATGTCGCGGCTGGCCGAGGCCATGGGGGGCAGGGCGGATACCTTGCGCGGCCTTTCAGGTCTTGGCGATCTCGTTCTCACCGCCACCAGCCACCAGTCCCGCAATCTGCGCTACGGTCTGGCGCTGGCGCGGGGCGAAGGGCCTGGGCTTCACGGCTCCTCGCTGGTGGAGGGCGCCTTTGCGGCTGCCGTTGCCGCCAGGCTGGCGGAGCATTATCAGGTTGAAATGCCGATCACGCAGGCCGTGGCGGCTATCATCGAAGGTTCCCTCAATATCGACAGGGCAGTGGAAGCATTGATGACCCGCCCGATCACCACGGAGTAATGACATGCTGTTTGCCGTCATCTGCAACGACAAGCCCGGCCATCTCGATTTGCGCATGGCCACCCGCCCGCCGCATGTGGAATGGCTGAACGGGCTGAACGCCGAGGGCGTTCTGAAAATCGCCGGACCGTTCCTCGATGGCGATGGCAAGCCCTGCGGCTCGATGCTGATCATCAAGGCGCAGACGCTAGAAGAGGCGAAATCGATTGCCGGAGAAGATCCTTACGCCAAGGCAGGCTTGTTCGAGACCGTCGAAATCCGCCCCTACAACTGGATCTTCAACAATCCCGAGGCATGAGACGTCATGGCGTTCTGGCTTTACAAATCCGAGCCCTTCAAGTTTTCCTGGGCCATGCTGAAGGCAAAAGGCGCGGCAGGCGAGCAGTGGGATGGCGTGCGCAATTATCTGGCGCGCAACAACATGCGGGCCATGCAAATCGGCGACAAGGGCTTTTTCTATCATTCCAACGAGGGGCTGGAAGTCGTCGGCATCACTGAGGTTTGCGCCCTGGCCCATCCCGATACCACCACCGACGATCCGCGCTGGGAATGCGTGGACATTCGCGCCGTCTGCGACATGCCCCGGCCCGTGAGCCTCAAGGATGTGAAGGCAAATCCGAAACTGGCGGAGATGTCGCTGGTCACATCCATGCGTCTTTCTGTCCAGCCGGTAACGCATGAGGAATATCTCGAGGTTTGCCGCATGGGCGGCCTTGAAAACCCGCCGGTCTGAGCTGGTGCGGATCGATCCCGAACAGTTCATCCGCCAGAACACGTCGCTGGCCGCGCCGCCGCATGTGCCGGAAATAAAGCTGCATCTGGCCAGCGAGGTGCATGATCTCTGGCAGAAGACCGAGGAGGATCTGGCGGAAATCGGCCTGCCGCCGCCTTTCTGGGCTTTTGCCTGGGCGGGCGGGCAGGGGTTGGCGCGCTATGTGCTGGACAATCCGCACTGTGTGCGGGGCCGGCGCGTGGTGGATTTCGCCACCGGCTCCGGCCTTGTGGCGATTGCCGCGGCGCGTGCGGGGGCAAAATCCGTAACGGCGCTCGACATCGACCCCTTCACCGGTGCAGCCGTCCGGCTGAATGCTGCCGCCAATGGCGTGGCAATCGATTTCCACGCAGATGACAGGATCGGCCAACCGCTCGATGCCGATGTGCTTCTGGCTGGCGATGTCTTCTATGACCGCGATTTCTGCGACCGTCTCATGCCGTGGTTTGCCGCAGTTTCGGCCTCAGGCGTCATGGTGCTGGTTGGAGATCCCGGCCGCAGCTATTTTCCCCGCCAGGGGTTTCAGCCGCTTGCCACCTATGAAGTGCCGGTAACGCGGGCGTTGGAAGACAGTGAAGTGAAGAAGACGACCGTGTGGCGTTTCGTCGCAGGATCGTAGTCTAGAGCATTTTCAGGAAAAGTGGAAACCGGTTTTCCGTCCGAAATGCGTAAAAACAAACAGTTAGAGCCTTTCATCGTTTCCGTGAAACAGTGAAAGGCTCTAAGGCACAGGCGCTTACTTGAGGATGCAGACACCGGCCTGAAAAATGCAGCTTCGCGATGGCGTGCTTTCATCCACGTGGATGATCCGGGCCTTCGGTGCAAGCTGCGGGCGGTTTTCCCTTGCAGCCATGCGCACCACCCACTGACCGTAAATGACGGCGGAGCGTTCTCGATGTGCGCTGGCATAAAGGCCCGAAGCGCCATGACGGGCGCTTTCAAAGGCGGGATTGCCGCTTGCTGCCGATGCCGGTGAAAACGACATCGGCATAACGGTCAAGAGCCAGAAAAGGGCCATGAAAGCGGGCATGTCTGGCCTCCGGATCTTCGGTTCTGGGCATGTCCGGCAAAACAATTGCTTCGGAATCGTGAGGGCGCCGGACAATGCAATCAAGAGAAAATTAACCAAACCGGGGTGCAAATCAAGGGGTGTGATCCAGGGACCGCTTTGCAGCGTAACATGGTTGATTTTCTGTTCAGGAATCCATGTCAGAATAGGTGGTCTTCACCCTTGGTCTTCGTCCGGTTTTCCCAATCGATTAAAATGGAAGTCTGGTGTTAATTCGCCTTGTCCAGACATGCCGGTAGGATTAAAGGTCCATGGAACCTGACCTGTACCCCGTCGGGGTGCGCTCTATATTCACGCTGTTTCCTTGACAGCCAGCTTATGAACGCCGCGAGGTTTAGATGGCGAACGTGACAAAACAACGGCCGTTGTCGCCGCATCTGCAAATATACAAACCCATTCCGACCATGGTGATGTCCATCGTGCATCGCATCACGGCCGGGGCACTCTATTTCGGAACGCTTCTGGTTGCAGCATGGCTTATTGCCGCATCCATGGGGGCGGGCGCCTATGATACGGTTTCGTGGATCATGGGCACTTTCCTCGGCAAAATCGTGCTGTTCGGTTACAGCTGGGCGCTCATCCACCACATGGTCGGCGGGCTTCGCCATCTGATGTGGGACATGGGGTATGGCTTCGAGAAGAGCTTCACCACCAAGCTCGCCAAGGCCACCATCATCAGTTCCGTGACCCTGACCATCCTGGTCTGGATCGTCGCATTCATCATTCGCTGAGGTAATTCCATGGATATGCGTACTCCGCTCGGCAAGGTGCGCGGGCTCGGCTCGGCCAAGGATGGCACGGAGCATTTCTGGCGCCAGCGCATTACGGCCGTTTCCAACGTGCCGCTCATGCTGTTCTTCATCATCTTCATGCTCATTCACGCCGGCGCGCCCTATGCAGAGGTAGTCGCGGCCCTGTCCAACCCGCTGGTGGCGGTGGTCATGGGGCTGGTCGTATTGTCGGCGCTGATCCATATGCGCCTCGGTATGCAGGTGATTATCGAGGATTACATTCATCGGGAAATCTTCAAGATGATCCTCCTGATGCTCAATACGTTCTTTACGGTCGCGGTGGGTGCCCTCTGTCTCTTCGCCATCTTGAAGATCGCATTCGTAGGATAATTCAAAATGGCTAGCACAGCTTCTCCCGCACAAAACGGCAAGGCCTATACCTATGTCGATCATGCCTACGATGTCGTCGTCGTCGGCGCAGGCGGCGCGGGTCTCCGCGCCACGCTCGGCATGGCCGAGCAGGGCTTCAAGACTGCCTGCATCACCAAGGTCTTCCCCACCCGTTCGCACACCGTTGCCGCCCAGGGCGGTATCGCTGCTTCACTCACCAACATGACGCCGGACTGCTGGCAGTGGCACCTTTACGACACCGTGAAGGGTTCCGACTGGCTGGGCGACGTGGACGCCATGCAGTATCTCGCCATGGAAGCGCCGAAGGCCGTCTATGAGCTTGAGCATTACGGCGTGCCCTTCTCGCGTAACGAGGAAGGCAAGATTTATCAGCGCCCCTTCGGCGGGCACATGCAGAATTACGGCGAAGGCCCGCCCGTGCAGCGCACCTGCGCGGCTGCCGACCGCACCGGCCACGCCATCCTGCACACGCTTTACGGCCAGTCGCTGAAGAACAACGCTGAATTCTTCATCGAATATTTCGCGCTCGACCTCATCATGAGCGCCGATGGCCGCTGCACCGGCGTCGTGGCCTGGAACCTCGATGACGGCACCATCCACCGCTTCTCCGCCAAAATGGTGGTTCTGGCGACGGGCGGCTATGGCCGCGCCTATTTCTCGGCCACCTCCGCCCACACCTGCACCGGTGACGGCGGCGGCATGATTGCCCGCGCAGGCCTGCCCTTGCAAGACATGGAATTCGTGCAGTTCCACCCGACCGGCATTTACGGCGCGGGCTGCCTCATCACCGAAGGCGCGCGCGGCGAAGGCGGCTATCTCGTCAACTCCGAAGGCGAGCGCTTCATGGAGCGTTATGCGCCTTCGGCCAAGGATCTTGCCTCGCGTGACGTCGTGTCGCGCTGCATGACCATGGAAATCCGCGAGGGCCGCGGCGTTGGCAAGAACAAGGACCACATCTTCCTGCATCTGGATCACCTCGATCCGGCGGTGCTGCATGAGCGTCTGCCCGGTATTTCCGAAAGCGCCAAGATCTTCGCGGGCGTCGATGTGACGCGCGAGCCGATCCCGGTTCTGCCGACGGTGCATTACAACATGGGCGGCATTCCCACCAATTACTGGGGCGAAGTGCTGAATGCCGATGGCCAGAACCCGGAGCGTATCGCGCCCGGCCTGATGGCCGTGGGCGAAGCGGGCTGCGCCTCGGTGCATGGCGCCAACCGTCTCGGCTCGAACTCGCTGATTGACCTTGTGGTCTTCGGTCGCGCTGCCGCGATTCGGGCCGCAGAGGTCATCAACCGCAACGAGGCCATTCCGGCTCTCGATACGGCGGCCTGCGACGCGATCATGGACCGTTTCGATGGCCTGCGTCATGCCTCCGGCCAGACGCCGACCGCCGTTCTGCGCGACAAGATGCAGCGCGCCATGCAGGAAGATGCCGCCGTGTTCCGCACGCAGGAATCGCTGGAAAGCGGTTGCCAGCGTCTGAGCGCGATCTGGACGGAAATGTCTGACATCAAGGTCACGGACCGTTCGATGATCTGGAATTCCGACCTCGTGGAAACGCTGGAACTGCACAACCTCATGCCAAACGCCATCACCACGGTATTTGGCGCGGAAGCGCGCAAGGAAAGCCGTGGCGCGCACGCCCGCGAGGATTACAAGGACGGTCCGCTGGGTGGCCGTGACGATGACAACTGGCGCAAGCACACGCTGGCCTGGGTCTCCGAGGCCGGTGACGTGAAGCTGGATTATCGTCCCGTGCATACCGATCTGATTGCCGAAGGTATCGATCCCAAGAAGATCGCGCCCAAGGCCCGCGTCTACTGATTTGAGGACAATGAGATGGTAGAAATTACTCTTCCCAAGAATTCTCAGGTCAGCGAAGGCAAGGTCTGGCCCAAGCCCGCAGGCGCGAAGAACCTGCGGGAATACCGGATTTACCGCTGGAGCCCGGATGACGAGGCCAATCCCCGCATCGACACCTATTACGTCGATCTGGATGATTGCGGCCCGATGGTGCTGGACGGTCTGCTCTACATCAAGAACAAGATCGACCCGACGCTGACCTTCCGCCGCTCCTGTCGCGAGGGCATTTGCGGCTCCTGCGCCATGAACATCGACGGCACCAACACGCTGGCCTGCACCAAGGGCATGGACGACGTGAACGGTACCGTGAAGATCTATCCGCTGCCGCATATGCCGGTGGTGAAGGATCTCGTGCCGGATCTGACCAACTTCTACGCCCAGCACCGCTCCATCGAGCCCTGGTTGAAGACGGTTTCCCCGACGCCTGCCAAGGAGTGGAAGCAGAGCCACGAAGACCGTCTCAAGCTGGATGGTCTCTATGAGTGCATTCTCTGCGCCTGCTGCTCCACCTCCTGCCCGAGCTACTGGTGGAATGGCGACCGCTATCTCGGCCCCGCCGTTCTGCTTCAGGCCTATCGCTGGCTGATCGACAGCCGTGACGAGGCCAAGGGTGAGCGTCTGGACAATCTGGAAGATCCGTTCCGCCTTTATCGCTGCCACACCATCATGAACTGCGCGCAAGCCTGTCCGAAGGGGCTCAACCCGGCCAAGGCGATCGCGGAGATCAAGAAGATGATGCTGGAGCGCCGCTTCTAAAGCATCGTGCTGAGAAAGGTGGAATCCGGTTTACCGGAGCAAATGCCGAGATGCAAAAAGTCGGATCGGTTCAGGGATTCAGTGAAACCCAGAACCCCTCTATGGCTTTTCCAACGGAAGCGACAAGCGACTTCCCGCCCACACGGTATCGAAGCCGGTGGGCGGGATTTGCGATTTGCCTGTCTTTTGCCGCAAAAGAGAGGTCTGACTTGATTCCATGTGGAGTTTGGCGGTAACGTTTGCGCGTTTTTGCTCGTGCGCCGCGCAGATGCTGCAAGGAACCGGCTTCGTTGCTTTCCGATATGCAAACATTCAGGAGTAACAGGATGAATCTGAAATTCGCTGCGGCAGGTGTTGCTGCCGTGCTTGCCTTGTCAGGATGTCAGCGTACGTCCAGCGATTATGGTTCCTCCTCTTTACCCCCGCTTCAGGCGCAGCCGGTGACGCCGGTGCAAGCCGGCCAGCTTGCGCCTCCCACGGCTGACAGTTCGCAATTTCCTGCCGCTCCCGCCACCAACCAGCAGGCTTCCCTGACGCCCAATGCATCTGCTCCCGCAAGTGCGATGGATTTCACCAAGGAGCAACTGGTCGGTAACTGGAAAGTCGCCAATGGCGGTGCGAGCTGCGACATGTTCCTGACGCTGACCAATCTCGGCAGCGGTTCGCGCGGTGGTACGCGCGGTTGCGCGGGGCCGCTGACGGCCATGGGCTCCTGGGAAGTGGGCAACAAGCAACTTATGCTGAAGGACCGTGACGGCAATGTCATTGCCACGCTTTACAAGGCGGCGGACAACCGCTTCAGCGGTTCATCCAGTAACGGCCAGCCAATCAGCCTGAGCCGTTGATCGTCTTTGAGGCCATGGCGGCAGGCCATGGCCTTTTTTATGCCATCGACAAGGCTGGCCGCCCTGGCTGGCTGGCGGCATCTCCCGTCTTCCGGAGCCTTTTTCCATGCAGCCTGTTCCCGACTATGCCCATAGCGTCAGCGAGGAGCTGAAACGCCGGACACATACGGGGGCTCTCAAGGCCGACCCGGCGCAGATGGCGGTGGCGGAGCAACTGGATCGGGTGCTGAGCGAACTCAAAGCCCGCAAGCCGGCCCGCAAATCCTCTGCCCTCGGCTGGATATTCGCCCGGCGGCGGGCGAGTGGGCAAGGCATAAAGGGTCTTTATGTCCACGGCAGCGTCGGTCGTGGTAAAACCATGCTGATGGACCTTTTCTTTGAAATGGCGCCGGTCGAACGGAAGCGACGGGCGCATTTCCATGAGTTCATGGCGGATGTGCATAATCGCATCCACGCCCACCGCCAGAAGCTCAAGAGCGGCGAGACGAAACAGGCCGATCCCGTGCCCCCCGTTGCCGAGCAGATCGCAGCGGAAGCCGAATTGCTCTGCTTCGATGAATTCACGGTGACGGATATTGCCGACGCGATGATCCTGTCGCGGCTTTTTACCGAGCTTTTCGCCCGAGGCTGCACGTTGATTGCCACGTCGAATGTCGAGCCGGACAATCTCTATCCCAATGGCCTCAACCGTAGCCTTTTTCTGCCTTTCGTCGGTCTGCTGAAGCAATATGTCGATGTTCTTTCGCTGGACTCGCCCAATGACTACCGTCTGGAGAAAGGCGATCATCTGCCAGTCTACCTCTCGCCGCTGGGACCGGATACGGATCGGCGGATGGATCAGGCCTGGGCGATGATGGCTGCTGGCGAGCCGGAACAAGCGATCGAGATTGCCATGAAAGGGCGCAGCATAAAGGTTCGCCGGGCCGTGGGAAGGATGGCGCGGTTCACTTTTGCGGAGCTGTGCGAGGCGCCACTCGGCGCTGTCGATTTCCTGGCAATTGCAGAGCGCTTCGAGCGGATATTCATCGATCACATTCCGGTGTTGAATGCCGACCGCCGCAATGAGACCAAACGTTTCATCATCCTGATCGATGCGCTCTACGATCACCATGTCCATCTTCACGCATCCGCCGTCGTGGAACCGGAAAAGTTGCTGACGGTGCGCAAGGGTACGGAAGGTTTCGAGTTCGACCGCACAGTTTCGCGGCTCTTCGAAATGCGCAGCCGCGACTATCTTTCGGCACGTGAAGACGAAAGCGCCGAAACGTGAAGAATTCGTGACCAAAATTCTTACCTTTACGTAAGAAAAATAATGTCTAACCGATTGAAAAACCTCATTCGATAAATATCAGTTGCCATTTTTTCCGGTCCGGGCTATGCGAATACCCGCAAAGGCAGGGCTTTCGAAACTGAAGCCGCCTTGTCACGGATCTGAAAAGGAAGCTCTTCATGGCGCGCAAAAAGATCGCACTCATTGGTTCTGGAATGATCGGCGGCACGCTGGCGCATCTCGCCGGCCTCAAGGAACTGGGCGACATCGTTCTGTTCGATATTGCCGATGGCGTTCCGCAGGGCAAAGGCCTCGACATTGCCCAGTCCTCCCCGGTCGATGGTTTCAATGCCAAGCTGACGGGCGCGAGCGATTACGCCGCCATCGAAGGCGCCGATGTGTGCATCGTCACCGCAGGCGTGCCGCGCAAGCCCGGCATGAGCCGCGATGACCTGCTTGGCATCAACCTCAAGGTTATGGAGCAGGTTGGTGCGGGCATCAAGAAATATGCCCCCAACGCCTTCGTGATCTGCATCACCAACCCGCTCGACGCCATGGTCTGGGCGCTGCAAAAGTTTTCCGGCCTTCCGGCCAACAAGGTCGTCGGCATGGCTGGCGTTCTGGACAGCTCGCGCTTCCGCCTGTTCATTGCCGAGGAATTCAACGTTTCCGTTCAGGACGTTACCGCCTTCGTGCTTGGCGGCCACGGCGATACCATGGTTCCGCTGGCGCGCTACTCGACGGTTGCCGGCATTCCGCTGACCGATCTCGTCAAGCTCGGCTGGACGACGGAAGAGCGTCTGGAGCAGATCATTCAGCGCACCCGTGACGGTGGCGCCGAAATCGTCGGCCTGCTGAAGACCGGTTCGGCCTATTATGCGCCGGCGGCTTCCGCAATCGAGATGGCTGAAGCCTACCTCAAGGACAAGAAGCGCGTTCTGCCTTGCGCCGCCTATCTCTCCGGCCAGTACGGCGTGAAGGACATGTATGTCGGCGTTCCTGTCGTCATCGGTGAGGGCGGCGTCGAGCGCGTTATCGAGATCGACCTCAACAAGGAAGAGCAGGCCGGGTTCGACAAGTCGGTCGGCGCCGTTGCCGGTCTTTGCGAGGCCTGCGCTAACATCGCGCCCGCTCTCAAGTAATCCGTGCGACATGCGATGGCGGGGGCTGAAAGGCGCCCGCCTTCTTTCGCATTTCATTTCCGATCTAAGGCCCAACGATAGGACCAGACGATGAACATTCATGAATATCAGGCCAAGGCTCTTTTGAAGGGCTACGGCGCACCGGTTGCCAAAGGCGTGGCAATTCTTTCCGCGGACGAAGCCGAGGCCGCCGCAAAGCAGCTTCCCGGCCCGCTTTACGTGGTCAAGAGTCAGATCCATGCCGGTGGCCGTGGCAAGGGCAAGTTCAAGGAACTTGGCCCTGAGGCCAAGGGTGGCGTCCGTTTGGCGAAGTCGATCGAGGAAGTCGTGGCGCACGCCAAGGACATGCTCGGCAATACGCTCGTCACCGCCCAGACGGGTGAGGCTGGCAAGCAGGTCAACCGTCTCTACATCGAAGACGGCGCCGACATTTCCCGCGAACTCTACTGCTCGCTGCTGGTGGATCGTTCGGTTGGCCGCGTGGCCTTCGTGGTCTCCACCGAAGGCGGCATGGACATTGAAGCCGTCGCCCATGACACGCCGGAAAAGATCCACACCATCGCCATCGACCCGGAAACCGGCGTGACGGCAGAGGACGTGGCAAAGATTTCCGCAGCGCTGGCGCTGGAAGGGGTCGCGCTTGAAGATGCCAAGTTGCTCTTCCCGGCGATTTACAAGGCCTTCAACGAGAAGGACATGGCTCTTCTTGAAGTCAATCCGCTGATTGTCATGACCGATGGCCATCTGCGCGTTCTCGACGCCAAGGTCTCTTTCGACGGCAACGCGCTGTTCCGTCACGACGACGTGCGTGCGCTGCGTGACGAAACGGAAGAGGATTCCAAGGAAATCGAAGCCTCGAAGTGGGATCTGGCTTACGTTGCCCTCGATGGCAATATCGGCTGCATGGTCAACGGCGCCGGTCTCGCCATGGCAACGATGGACATCATCAAGCTTTACGGCAAGGAGCCGGCAAACTTCTGCGACGTCGGCGGTGGCGCTGGCAAGGAGAAGGTCGCGGCTGCCTTCAAGATCATTACCGCTGATCCGAAGGTCGAGGGCATCCTCGTCAACATTTTCGGCGGCATCATGAAGTGCGACGTCATCGCCGAAGGCGTGATCGCCGCCGTCAAGGAAGTCGGCCTCAAGGTTCCGCTGGTCGTGCGCCTGGAAGGCACCAATGTCGAACTCGGCAAGAAACTGCTGAACGAATCCGGCCTCGCCATCACGGCGGCCGACGATCTGGACGACGCTGCCAAGAAAATCGTCGCGGCGATCAACGGCTAATTTGAGGAACCGCAAGACATGTCGATTCTCGTCAATAAAAACACCAAGGTCCTCGTACAGGGCCTGACCGGCAAGACCGGGACCTTCCACACCGAACAGGCGCTGGCCTATTACGGCACGCAGATGGTCGGCGGTATCCATCCGAAGAAGGGTGGCGAAAACTGGACCGGCTCCAAGGGCGAAACCCTGCCGATCTTCGCGACCGTTGCCGAAGCCAAGGAAAAGACCGGTGCAGACGCATCCGTGATCTACGTTCCGCCGGCAGGCGCTGCCGACGCCATCATCGAGGCGATCGACGCGGAAATCCCCTTCATCACCTGCATCACCGAAGGTATTCCGGTGATGGACATGGTGCGCGTCAAGGCCCGGCTTGAAAAGTCCAGCTCGCGTCTGCTCGGCCCTAACTGCCCGGGCATTCTGACGCCGGAAGAGTGCAAGATCGGCATCATGCCGGGCTCGATCTTCCGCAAGGGTTCGGTCGGTATCGTTTCGCGTTCCGGAACGCTGACCTATGAAGCCGTGTTCCAGACCTCCAACGAAGGTCTTGGCCAGACGACGGCTGTCGGCATCGGCGGCGACCCGGTCAAGGGCACCGAATTCATCGACGTGCTGGAAATGTTCCTCGCCGACGAAGCCACCCAGTCGATCATCATGATCGGTGAAATCGGTGGTTCCGCGGAAGAAGACGCCGCCCAGTTCCTGATCGACGAAGCCAAGAAGGGCCGTAAGAAGCCGATGGCAGGCTTTATCGCGGGCCGTACCGCTCCGAAGGGCCGCACCATGGGCCATGCCGGTGCTGTGGTTTCCGGCGGCAAGGGCGATGCAGAATCCAAGATCGCAGCCATGGAAGCGGCTGGCATCAAGGTTTCGCCATCCCCGGCACGTCTGGGCAAGACGTTGGTTGAAGTCCTGAAGGGCTGAACCACCTTATGGTGAGCACGGGCAGGCGCATTCAAGCGGCCTGCCCGCGTTGAAAAGGAAGGTCTCGCCTCGCTCGAGACAAGACCTTTCGGACAAATTGCGGAGCACTCGCTCCTTCTCCAGCGAAGCGCAAGCCTTGGCTGGCATAGGCGAAAACCGAAATTCGGTGTGATCACAAGTCGGGAGGCGGGCTTCGGCGCCCGCAGAAAACCATGGCAAGGCAAGAAGCCAACGAGCAGTTTCAGGTCACGTCGTTCCTGGATGGAGCGAATGCGATCTATATCGAGCAGCTTTATGCGCGCTACGAGGAAGATCCGAATTCGGTTTCTGCCGAATGGCAGGCCTTCTTCAAGGCGCTGGGCGATAGTCCCGCCGATGTGAAGAAAGCTGCAAGCGGCGCTTCGTGGAAGAAGAAGAACTGGCCCCTGACGCCGGGTGGCGAACTGGTTTCCGCGCTGGACGGAAACTGGGGTCAGGTCGAAAAGGCCATCGAAAAGAAGGTGAAGGACAAGGCTGAAGCCGCAGCCGCAAGTGCAGGCAAGCCGGTTTCCGAAGCGGAAGTCCTCCAGGCGACGCGCGATAGCGTCCGCGCCATCATGATGATCCGCGCCTACCGTATGCGCGGCCATCTTCATGCCAAGCTGGACCCCTTGGGGCTTGCAGCGCCTGTCGAGGATTACAACGAGCTTTCGCCGGCAAATTATGGCTTCACCGAAGCTGATTACGGCCGCAAGATCTTCATCGATAACGTTCTGGGGCTGGAATATGCCACGATCCCGGAAATGATCGACATCTTGCAGCGCACCTACTGCACCACGCTCGGCGTGGAATTCATGCATATCTCCAATCCAGAAGAAAAGCAGTGGATTCAGGAACGCATCGAAGGTCCGGACAAGGGCGTTGAATTCACCGCTCAGGGCAAGAAGGCCATTCTTTCCAAGCTGATCGAAGCGGAAGGCTTCGAGCAGTTCATCGACGTCAAGTACAAGGGCACCAAGCGCTTCGGTCTCGACGGTGGTGAATCGCTTATCCCGGCGCTGGAGCAGATCATCAAGCGCGGTGGTCAGGAAGGCCTTGAGGAAGTCGTTCTCGGCATGGCTCACCGTGGCCGCCTGAACGTGCTGACCAATGTGATGCACAAGCCGCATCGCGCCGTTTTCCACGAGTTCAAGGGCGGTTCGTTCAAGCCGGATGAAGTGGAAGGTTCGGGCGACGTGAAGTACCATCTCGGTGCCTCCTCCGACCGTGAATTCGACAATAACAAAGTGCATCTGTCGCTGACGGCCAACCCGTCGCACCTTGAAATCGTCAATCCGGTGGTCATGGGCAAGGCCCGCGCCAAGCAGGACCAACTGGCCAAGGTCTGGGATGGCGATGTCATCCCGCTCAAGGAGCGCGCCAAGGTTCTGCCGTTGCTGATCCATGGCGATGCAGCCTTTGCCGGTCAGGGCGTGGTTGCCGAAATTCTCGGCCTGTCCGGCCTTCGCGGCCATCGCGTCGCAGGCACCATGCATTTCATTATCAACAACCAGATTGGCTTCACCACCAATCCGGCCTTCTCGCGCTCTTCGCCCTATCCGTCGGATGTGGCCAAGATGATCGAGGCGCCGATCTTCCACGTCAACGGCGATGATCCGGAAGCGGTTGTCTATGCGGCCAAGGTTGCCACCGAATACCGCATGAAGTTCCACAAGCCGGTTGTCGTGGACATGTTCTGCTACCGCCGCTTCGGCCATAACGAAGGCGATGAGCCGGGCTTCACGCAGCCGAAGATGTACAAGGAAATCCGCGCCCACAAGACCGTGGTGCGGCTCTATGCCGATCGCCTGATCGCCGAAGGCCTGATCACCGAAGGCGAACTGGAAAAGATGCGTGCCGACTGGCGCGCGCATCTCGAACAGGAGTTCGAGGCTGGTCAGTCCTACAAGCCGAACAAGGCCGACTGGCTGGACGGCGCATGGTCGGGCCTGCGTGCGGCAGACAATGCCGATGAGCAGCGCCGCGGCAAGACCGCCGTGCCGATGAAGAGCCTCAAGGAAATCGGCCGCAAGCTCTCGACTATTCCGGAAGGCTTCCGGGCGCACCGCACCATCCAGCGCTTCATGGAAAACCGCGCTCAGATGATCGAGACGGGTGAAGGCATCGATTGGGCCATGGCCGAAGCGCTGGCCTTCGGTTCGCTGGTGCTCGATGGCCACAAGATCCGCCTGTCCGGCCAGGATTGCGAGCGCGGTACCTTCTCGCAACGCCATTCGGTTCTCTATGATCAGGAAACCGAAGACCGCTATATTCCGCTTGCCAATCTGGCGCCCAACCAGGCCCGCTACGAAGTCATCAACTCGATGCTGTCTGAAGAGGCCGTGCTTGGCTTCGAATACGGCTATTCGCTGGCGCGTCCAAGCGCGCTGACGCTGTGGGAAGCGCAGTTCGGCGACTTCGCCAACGGCGCGCAGGTGGTGTTCGACCAGTTCATCTCGTCCGGTGAACGCAAGTGGCTGCGCATGTCCGGTCTCGTCTGCCTGCTGCCGCATGGCTATGAAGGCCAGGGCCCGGAACACTCCTCCGCCCGTCTGGAACGCTGGTTGCAGATGTGCGCCGAAGACAATATGCAGGTTGCCAACTGCACCACGCCCGCCAACTACTTCCACATTCTGCGCCGCCAGATGAAGCGCGACTTCCGCAAGCCGCTGATCCTGATGACGCCGAAGTCGCTACTGCGCCACAAGCGGGCGCAATCCACGCTGGCGGAAATGGCGGGCGAAAGCTCGTTCCACCGCCTGCTGTGGGACGATGCAGAGATGATCAAGGATGGCCCGATCAAGCTTCAGAAGGACGCCAAGATCCGTCGCGTCGTCATGTGCACGGGCAAGGTCTATTACGACCTGCTGGAAGAGCGCGAGAAGCGCGGCATCGACGACATCTACCTGCTGCGTATCGAACAGCTCTATCCGTTCCCGGCCAAGGCGCTGATCAATGAGCTTTCCCGCTTCCGCAATGCGGAGATGGTATGGTGCCAGGAAGAGCCCAAGAATATGGGTGCCTGGTCCTTCATCGACCCCTATCTGGAATGGGTTCTGGCGCATATCGATGCCAAGTATCAGCGCGTGCGCTACACCGGCCGTCCGGCGGCTGCCTCTCCGGCAACCGGCCTGATGTCCAAGCACCTCGCACAGCTCGAAGCCTTCCTGGAAGATGCGCTGGGCGGCTGAGGCCGCCCGCCATTCTCTTCGCCCGAAACGCCCATAGATCAATGGAACCCTAATTATGGCCACTGAAATCCGCGTTCCCACCCTGGGAGAATCCGTCAGCGAAGCCACCGTCGGCACCTGGTTCAAGAAGGTTGGCGATGTCGTGAAGGCTGACGAGCCGCTCGTCGAACTGGAAACCGACAAGGTGACGGTTGAAGTTCCCGCACCCGCATCCGGCGTCCTGACCGAAATCGTTGCGCAGAACGGCGAAACCGTTGGTCTCGGCGCGCTGCTCGGCCAGATTGCCGAAGGCGCTTCGGCCGGGGCTTCGGCACCTGCCGCTGCCGCCGCACCCGCTGCCGCCCCTGCCGCTCCGGCTGCCGCCGCCTCTGCCCCGGCTACCGCTATGCCGGCCGCTCCGGCCGCTGCCAAGCTCGCTGCTGACAACAACATCAACACCGCTGATGTCGATGGCTCGGGCAAGCGTGGCCAGGTGCTGAAGGGTGACGTTCTCGCCGCCATCGCCAAGGGCACCACCTCGGCCGCTCCGGCCGCAGCCGCTGCACCCCGTCCGGTTTCCTCGGCCGACGATCAGGTTCGCGAAGAGCGCGTCAAGATGACCCGCCTGCGCCAGACCATTGCCAAGCGCCTGAAGGATGCCCAGAACACCGCCGCCATGCTGACCACCTATAACGAGGTGGATATGAAGGCCGTGATGGACCTGCGCGCCCGCTACAAGGACATCTTCGAAAAGAAGCATGGCGTGAAGATGGGCTTCATGGGCTTCTTCACCAAGGCCGTCACCCACGCGCTGAAGGAGCTTCCGGCCATCAACGCCGAAATCGACGGCACGGACATCATCTACAAGAACTACTGCCATGTCGGCATGGCGGTTGGCACCGACAAGGGCCTGGTGGTTCCGGTTATCCGCGATGCCGATCAGCTGTCGATTGCCGGCGTGGAAAAGGAACTCGGCCGTCTGGCAAAGGCCGCCCGCGACAATACGCTTTCCATGGCCGACATGCAGGGCGGCACCTTCACCATCACCAATGGCGGTGTCTATGGCTCGCTGATGTCGTCGCCGATCCTGAACGCGCCGCAATCGGGTATTCTGGGAATGCACAAGATCCAGGAACGTCCCGTGGTGGTTGGCGGGCAGATCGTCATCCGTCCGATGATGTATCTGGCTCTGTCCTATGACCACCGCATCGTTGACGGCAAGGAAGCCGTGACCTTCCTGGTACGCGTCAAGGAAAGCCTCGAAGATCCGGAACGTCTGGTTCTCGACCTCTAAAATTTCATAGGTCAGGCGGCGGAGGCATCACCTCCGCCGCTTGTCATCGGGTGAGCGAATTGGCGCCTCATCCGGGCAAATACGTGAAGAGAGAGCCAGAGCATGGAACCCACCTTTCTTGCCGCATCGCCTTTTCTGCCTGTCATCGGCTTGAGCGTGGCAATTCTTATCGTGCACATCATGCTACAGGGGATGACGGCGACGAAGGAACTGGGCTCTGCGTGGAATGCCGGTCCGCGTGACGGCAATCGCAAACCGGAAGGCAAGCTTGCCGGACGTGCGGAGCGCGCCTCGCTGAATTTCCGGGAAACCTACCCGGCCTTTATCGCGCTTGCCTTCGGCCTGATCATGGCGGGCGACCCGCATGGGCTTGGCCTTGCCGGTGCGTGGCTGTGGTTGGCGGCGCGGGTGGTTTACATTCCCCTCTATCTCGCCGGTATTCCTTATATCCGGTCGCTCGTCTGGGTCGGTTCGATGATCGGGCTTGCGATGATGTTTGTCGTCCTGATGTTCTGATTTTCAAACCATGCTGCGCCAGGAGTGGGTCATGCATCCCTATCTCTTCGAACTTGCATCGCTAATGACGATTTTTGCCTTCGTGATCGTCTCGCCCGGCGCGGACCTCGCCATGGTCATGCGCCAGGCGATCGTGCATGGCCGCAAGCGGGCGATTGTCACCAGCTTCGGCATCGGCACGGCGTTCATGATGCATGTCAGCTATACGATCCTCGGGCTGGGGCTGATTATTTCGCAGTCCATTTTTCTCTTCAACATCGTAAAATGGTGTGGCGTCGCTTATCTCTTTTATATCGGTGTGAAATCGCTGCGTGCGGGAAAGACCGATCTGACGGGTGAGATTGCAGGGCAAGGTGAGCCGCAGGAGCAAGGGCTGCCCAAGGCATTTCTGCTTGGCTTTGCCGCCAATGCGCTGAACCCGAAGGCCGTGTTTTTCTTTCTTTCGATTTTTTCGGCTGTCATCAGCGTCCACACCCCAATGAGCGTCAAGTTCGGCTATGGGCTGGTCATGGCAAGCTGCCTGATCGGCTGGTTTATCGGCGTAAGCGTTTTCATGACGACGGCGAAAATGCGCGCGGCCTTCTCGCGAGCCAGCCAGTGGATCGACCGGATCAGCGGCGCGGTCTTTATCGTGCTGGGCCTGAAGCTGGCAACGGAAAAGGCTGGATGAATTTTCAATCGGAGCGTTGCGGCGCTCCCTGACGAGGCCGGTTCAAGCTCCGGCTGCGGTATCAAGACAAAGGAACGACGGAAATGGCATATGATCTCGTGGTAATCGGCTCCGGCCCCGGTGGTTATGTCTGCGCCATCAAGGCAGCGCAGCTGGGCATGAAGGTGGCCGTTGTCGAAAAGCGTGCGACCTATGGCGGCACCTGCCTGAACATCGGCTGCATTCCTTCCAAGGCGCTGCTCCATGCATCGGAAATGTTTGCCCATGCGGCGCATGGCATGGCCGATCTCGGTGTTGAGGTCTCCGCGCCGAAGCTGAACATCGAGAAGATGATGGCGCACAAGGACAGCGTCGTGAAGGCCAATGTCGATGGCGTCGGCTTCCTCTTCAAGAAGAACAAGGTCGATGGCTTTCAGGGCACCGGCAAGATCCTGGCTGCGGGCAAGGTTTCCGTCACCAATGACAAGGGTGAGGAGCAGGTTCTCGAAACGAAGAATATCGTGATTGCCACGGGTTCGGATGTGGCCGGCATTCCAGGCGTTTCCGTCGAGATCGACGAAAAGGTCATCGTTTCCTCGACGGGCGGTATCGCGCTCGACAAGGTGCCGGGCAAGATGATCGTCGTCGGCGGTGGCGTCATCGGGCTTGAACTGGGTTCGGTCTGGTCGCGCCTTGGCGCCAAGGTTACAGTTGTCGAATATCTCGATACCATTCTCGGCGGCATGGACGGCGAAGTCTCCAAGCAGTTCCAGCGTATGCTGGCCAAGCAGGGCATGGAGTTCAATCTCGGGGCCAAGGTTACGGCCGTTTCCAAGGCCGGTAACGGCGCCAAGGTGGTTTTCGAACCTGTGAAGGGCGGTGAAGCGCAGACGCTGGAAGCCGATGTCGTGCTGATTGCCACGGGCCGCAAGCCGTATACGGCAGGCCTTGGTCTTGAAGAGACCGGTGTGGCGCTCGACAATCGCGGCCGTGTTGAAATCGATGGTCACTTCCGCACCAATGTCGCCGGTATTTATGCGATTGGCGACGTGGTGAAAGGCCCGATGCTGGCGCACAAGGCTGAAGACGAGGGGATTGCCCTTGCCGAGATCCTTGCCGGCCAGCATGGCCATGTGAACTACGATGTCATTCCGGGCGTTGTTTATACCCAGCCGGAAGTCGCCTCCGTTGGCAAGACGGAAGAGGAGCTGAAGGCCGCCGGTATTGCCTACAAGGTTGGCAAGTTCCCCTTCACTGCAAACGGCCGGGCCCGTGCCATGCAGGCGACGGACGGCTTCGTAAAGGTTCTGGCCGACAAGGATAGCGACCGAGTTCTGGGCGTCCATATCATTGGCTTTGGTGCAGGCGAGATGATCCACGAGGCTGCCGTTTTGATGGAATTCGGTGGTTCCTCGGAAGACCTGGGCCGCACTTGCCATGCGCATCCGACTATGTCGGAAGCAGTGAAGGAGGCCGCGCTTTCGACTTTCTTCAAGCCGATTCACATGTAATTTCAGGAAAAGTGGAAACCGGTTTTCCCTTGGAAATGCTCTGAATACGATTATTATATTTCGTTAATATTGAAAGCCGTATCTTGCCTTGCAGGATGCGGCTTTTATCATGTGGGAAAGTCGTCTGCTTTTCTTGACAAAGGGCAAAAAGATGAATGCGATTCCCGTAACCGGTTACTCCGTGGCGCAAAGAGTGCTTCACTGGTTGATGGCACTGCTCATATTTTTCAATTTGATTTTTTCCGATGGAATGGAGCATTGGAATCGTCTTGCGCGGCGGGGCGAAACAATCACACCGGATGACATAGCCTCAGCCAATATTCATGCCTATGTCGGCATTGCCATTCTGATTCTCTGTCTCATCCGTCTCTTCCTGCGCTTCACGCAGGGTGCGCCCTTGCCGCCGGAAAGTGAGCCGCCGCTGTTGAAGCTTGCGGCCAAGGTGACGCACGCTACGCTTTATCTGTTGTTTTTTGCCATGCCTCTGACCGGGATAGCGAAATATTACTTCGGCATCGGGCCGCTGGGCGGGCTGCATGGCGGCATTTTGAAAATGCTGCTTTGGGTTTTGATCGGCCTTCACGTCGCGGGCGCGCTGGTACACCAGTTTTACTGGAAAACCAATGTTCTGGCGCGTATGACCAAGGGCGCATGAAAAAAGCGAAAAACGCCTTGCGTCCTATGAGACGCAAGGCGCTGTAATAGTTTGTTTTCCCGCATTTTCAGCGGGAAAACCGGCAGCGACCTTCCTGAAAAGGCTCTATCCGAACAGGGCGAAGCTGCTTTTCAGCGTAACCCAGATACCCCAGGCAAGCGGGATGCCCACGGCCAGCCAGGCAAGAAGGGCCTTTGCATCCAGACCGCCCTTGCCGATGCCGAAGGAGCCGGAGGGACCGGCACTTGCCGCAGCCGACTTGGCCTGAAGCGCTGCCACTTCGTCATCCGACATGAACCACTTGTCCGACAGCGGCCGTACCAGCGCATTGCAGATCAGGCCGAGCGCCAGCATACCGGCGAGGATATACATGGTGCTGGCATAGAGTGCCGGGCCGGGCTGAACGCCCGCGGCAATCTGCGCTTCCCGGATATAGTTGACCACGACGGGGCCGACGATGCCTGCCGTTGCCCATGCGGTCAGAAGGCGGCCATGGATGGCGCCCACGAACTGCGTACCGAAAATATCGGCCAGATAAGCGGGGATGGTGGCAAAGCCGCCGCCATACATCGACAGGATGATGCCGACCGCCAGAACGAACAGGGCCTTGTTGCCCATCAGCGCCAGCGAAGGCACAAGCGCATAAAGGATGATGCCGAGGACGAAGAAGCAGAAATAGGTATTCTTGCGGCCAAGACGGTCCGACATCGAGGCCCAGAAGAAGCGGCCACCAATGTTGAACAGCGAGATGAGGCCGGTGAAGCCTGCGGCAATTGCAGCAATCTGTGCCTTTTGCGTTGCATCGAGCTGGGCGAAGGCAAGACCGGGCTGGCCGATCAGTGAACCGGCGAAGATTTCCTGCAACATCGGCGAGGCCATGCCGATGACGCCGATACCGGCCGAAACGTTCAGGCACAGCACAGCCCAGATCAGCCAGAATTGCGGTGTCTTGTGTGCGTTGCGCAGGTGAACATGGCGATGGGTAATCATCTGGCCCTTGGCGGCGGGCGGTGTCCAGCCGTCTGGACGCCAGCCAGCCGGGGGAATGCGATAACCGAAAGCGCCGCCCATCATGAAGATGAAGTAGATGATGGCCATGACGATAAAGGTCTGCCAGACGCCCGGCCCGGCATCCGATTTGAAGATATTCATCAGCAGATTGGCCAGGGGCGCGCCGATCATTGCGCCGCCGCCAAAGCCCATGATGGCCATGCCGGTTGCCATGCCGCGCCGGTCCGGAAACCACTTGATCAGCGTGGACACCGGCGAAATATAGCCGAGACCGAGGCCTATGCCGCCGATGACACCGGCGCCAAGCCACATCAGCCACAATTGATGGATCATCACGCCAACGGCCGCCACCAGAATGCCGCCGCACCAGCAAAGGGCGGAGATGAAGGCCGCCTTGCGCGGACCCACGCGCTCCAGCCAGCCGCCCCACAGGGCTGCCGAGCAACCGAGCAGCACGAAAAACAGGGTGTAGATCCAGCCAAGATCGGCAACGCGCCAGTTGCAGCTTGTCGTGGTCAGCGCATCCAGAAGCGTCATCGTCGCGCAGCTTGCATCCGTCGCAGGCAGGGCCTTGCTGAGCGGCAGCCAGAACACGCTGAAGCCATAGGCCATGCCGATGCAAAGGTGAATGGCCAAAGCGGCAGGCGGCACGAGCCAGCGATTGAAACCTGGCCTTGCGACAATTCTCTCTCGATCCAGAAGACCGCCTGCGGGCGATGTCACCATCCCCGCCGAACCCGTTGCACTCATCCCGTCTCTCCTTTTCGGCATTATTTTGCCGCATTATGAATGTTCAAGCTTTGCCAAGGTCCGAAGATGCCAATCCATCCTTGCCTTGAAGCGAAAGCCATGGACCAGGCTCCCGAAGGCCATCTGGTCGCCCGCTCCTATGAAAAGGGGCGACAAAAGCCGTGCGTGAGCATTTGTGAATTTCCGCCCATTTCTGGGGGTTTTTCTGAAAAATAGCAATTGTCAAGCGCGGACAATTGACCGCATTTCGCGCAGATTTCTTTGGAAAAACAGAGAAGAGTGACGGTTTAAGCCCGCCCGCTCACGTCGCGGTCTGAGCGGTCATCAATGTCGGGCGTCGGATATGTCTGGCAGCCTCGATCACCAGCGGGTCCAGTCCTTGCCCGCCATCATCCACCATTTCGAAGAAGCGGCGTCGCATTCGCGGTTCCCAGAACCGGTTGATGTGCAGGGCAATGCCCGGCAGTTGCTCGGCCTCCGGTTGGGACTTGAAGAAGGTTGCGATCTGGTTGGCCATGCGCACCAGCTTTGCGGCGCTTTCATCATGCGACATCGGCGTTTTCTCCTCCTCTTACCCGTCCGGGCCGGGTGAAAATCTCGAACTCCGCGCCACGGGCAATACCGATCAGTGTCATGCCGGCGGCGTCTGCGGTTTCGATCGCCAGTGCTGTCGGGGCGGAAATGGCCGCCAGCACCGGCGCGCCGAGAATGGCAGCCTTCTGCACCATTTCCACGGAAAGCCGGCTGGTGACGACGACCATGCCTTCCGCCCCCTTGCGTCCGGCGCGAAGCACCGCACCCACCAGCTTGTCCAGGGCATTGTGGCGGCCCACATCCTCACGGATTGCCAGCAGGCCTTCGCCGGGAATGAAGAAGCCTGCGCCATGTACGGCATGGGTCTGCCGGTTCAGGCGCTGGGCGCGGGCAAGGGCCTGCATGGCCTCTTCCACCTGTTGCGGCGTCACGGCAAGGGCGCAAGGCCTGACTGGCGGCACCTGCCGCGTTGCCTGCTCGATGGATTCGATGCCGCAGAGGCCGCAGCCCACAGGCCCTGCCATGCGGCGGCGGCGCGCCACAAGCGCTTCGGCGCTGTCATCGTGAAGCACGACCTGCACGTCGATACCGGCTCCCACCTCGACAGGATCGATGGAAACCACCTCCGATGCGTTGGAAATAATGCCTTCCGCCAGCGAAAAGCCAAGCGCGAAATCCTCCAGATCCTGCGGTGTTGCCATCATCACGGCGTGGGTGGAGCCGCCATAGGAAAAGGCGATCGGCACCTCTTCCGGCACGATGCGGCTTCCGGGTGCCATGATCCCGGCCTGAAACCTCGTTTCCCGAACCTGCCGGCTGGCGCCCGTCTTCGTCATCTCGTTCCTTTCATTCCGCCGCCTCCAGCTTTCCCGCGATACGGCGGGACTGGCGCGACAGCGCATCGTAATCCTGCTGCCATGCGCTTGGGCCGTTGGAGGGGGAAACCTGCACGGCCGTTACCTTATATTCCGGACAGTTGGTGGCCCAGTCCGAAAAATCGGTGGTGATGACATTGGCCTGCGTGCCCGGATGGTGGAAGGTGGTATAGACCACGCCCGGCGCAACACGATCGGTAATCAACGCCCGCAGCGTCGTATCGCCGGAGCGGCTTGCAAGCCGGATCCAGTCGCCATCACGGATGCCGCGCTGTTCGGCGTCATGCGGATGAATTTCCAGACGGTCCTCTTCATGCCAGACGACATTATCGGTGCGCCTCGTCTGCGCCCCGACATTATACTGGCTGAGAATGCGGCCCGTGGTGAGCAGCAGCGGGAAGCGCGGCCCGGTTTTCTCGTCCGTCGGCACATATTCCGTTCGGATGAACTTACCCTTGCCGCGCACGAAGCCATCCACATGCATGATCGGCGAACCCAGCGGAAATTTCTCGTTGCAGGGCCATTGTACCGAGCCCATCTTTTCCAGATAGTCATAGGAAACACCCGCAAAACTGGGAGTCGTGGCGGCAATTTCATCCATGATCTGTGAAGGATGAGCATAGCTCCAGTCAAGCCCCATGGCTCTCGCCAGTTTCTGTGTCACCTCCCAGTCGCCGTAGCCGTTCTTTGGCGTCATCACCTTGCGCACGCGGTTGATGCGGCGTTCGGCATTGGTGAAGGTGCCGTCCTTTTCCAGAAAAGTGGAGCCCGGCAGGAAGACATGCGCAAAGCGGGCCGTCTCGTTCAGAAAGAGATCATGCACCACCACGCATTCCATGGCCTCCAGACCGGCAGAGACATGTCTGGTATCCGGGTCTGACTGGAGAATATCCTCGCCCTGAATGTAGATGCCCTTGAAGGTGCCTTCGACAGCCGCATCCAGCATGTTGGGAATGCGCAGGCCCGGCTCGCTGTTCAGCGTTACACCCCAGAGCTTTTCGAAGCTCTCGCGGGTGGCATCGTCGGAAATGTGGCGATAGCCCGGCAATTCATGCGGGAAGGACCCCATGTCGCAGGAGCCCTGCACATTGTTCTGCCCGCGCAGCGGGTTTACCCCCACGCCTGGTCGTCCGATATTGCCGGTGGCCATGGCCAGATTGGCAATGGCCATGACGGTGGTGGAGCCCTGGCTATGCTCCGTCACGCCCAGACCGTAATAGATCGCGCCATTGCCGCCGGTGGCATAGAGCCTTACCGCGCCGCGCAGCACCTCTGCCGGTACGCCGGTGAATGTCTCGCTTTCTTCCGGGCTGTGCTTCGGATCGGCCACGAAGGCGGCCCAATCCTCGAATTCCGACCAGTCGCAACGGTCGCGAATAAAGACTTCATCCGCCAGCCCCTCGGTGACGATCACATGCGCCATGGCCGTCAGCACCGCGACATTGGTGCCGGGTTTCAGCGGCAGGTGATAGGCGGCCTCCACATGGGCGCTGCGCACCAGATCGATGCGGCGCGGGTCGATCACGATCAGTTTTGCCCCCTGGCGCAGCCGCTTCTTCAATCGCGAACCGAACACGGGATGGCCATCGGTGGGGTTGGCGCCGATCACCATCACCACATCGGCCTGCTCCACACTGTCGAAATCCTGCGTGCCGGCAGAGGTGCCGAAGGCCTGCCCCAGACCGTAGCCGGTGGGCGAATGGCAGACGCGGGCGCAGGTATCGACATTGTTGTTGCCGAAACCGGCCCGGATCAGCTTCTGCACCAGATAAGTCTCTTCATTGGTGCAGCGCGAGGAGGTAATGCCGCCAATCGCATCGCGGCCATATTGATATTGGATGCGGCGGAATTCGGCGGCGACATGCGCGAAAGCCTCTTCCCAAGTCACCTCCGTCCAGGGATCGGTGATGTTCTTGCGGATCATCGGGTTGAGAATGCGATCCTTATGGCTGGCATAGCCATAGGCAAAGCGGCCCTTGACGCAGGAATGACCGCGATTGGCCTTGCCATCCTTGAAGGGCACCATGCGCACCAGTTCCTCGCCGCGCATTTCCGCCTTGAAAGAACAGCCAACGCCGCAATAGGCGCAGGTCGTCACCACGGAATGTTCGGGCTGGCCAATCGCGATCACCGATTTTTCCGTCAGTGTGGCGGTAGGACAGGCCTGCACGCAGGCCCCGCAGGAAACGCATTCCGACGTCAGAAACGCCTCATGTGCACCAGGAGAAACGCGGCTGTCGAAACCGCGCCCCTCGATGGTCAGCGCAAAAGTGCCCTGCACCTCCTCGCAGGCCCGCACGCAGCGCGAACAGACGATGCATTTCGACGGGTCATAGGTGAAATAGGGATTGCTCTCATCCTTCGGCATGTAGCGGGCATTGGGAAGATCACCGGCGCGCGCCTTGACGTGATTGTCGCCTTCATGGCCATAGCGCACATCCCGCAGCCCGACCGCGCCTGCCATATCCTGCAATTCGCAATCGCCATTGGCCGCGCAGGTCAGGCAATCCAGAGGATGGTCGGAAATATAAAGCTCCATCACCCCCTTGCGAATCTGCTTCAGGCGTTCCGTCTGGGTGTGAACGACAAGCCCTTGCGCAACCGGCGTGGTGCAGGAGGCGGGCGTGCCATTGCGGCCCTCCACTTCCACCAGACAGAGGCGGCACGAGCCGAAGGCATCGACCATATCGGTCGCGCAAAGTTTCGGCACCTGAATACCGGCTTCCATGGAGGCGCGCATGATGGATGTGCCCGCTGCAACCGCCACCTCGCGGCCATCGATGGTTAGCGTCACCGTTTCGCTGGCTTTGGAAGCAGGCGTCCCGTAGTCGATTTCATCAATGAGAGACATGGCGATTACTCCGCAGCTTCAACGAGGGGGGCGGGGCGAAAATCCTCCGGAAAATGCGTCATCGCACTTATCACCGGATAGGGTGTGAACCCACCCAGCGCGCAGAGCGATCCGAATTTCATGGTGTTGCAGAGATCGGCCAGCAGGGCCTTGTTCTGCTCGGGCTCAATGCCGCGGGCAATGCGATCCACCGTTTCCACGCCGCGTGTGGAGCCGATGCGGCAGGGCGTGCATTTGCCACAGCTTTCCACCGCGCAGAATTCCATGGCGAACCGGGCCTGTTTCAGCATGTCCACCCGGTCATCGAACACTACGATTCCCGCATGACCGATCAGCCCGCCGCTTTCCGCAAAGGCTTCATAATCGAACACCGTATCGAACAGCGATGGCGGGAAATAAGCCCCCAGCGGACCGCCCACCTGCACGGCCTTGACCGGGCGGCCAGACAGCGTGCCGCCGCCGATCCCGTTGACGATCTCCCCTAGCGTCAGGCCGAAAGCCGTCTCGTAAAGGCCGCCATATCTGACGTTTCCGGCAATCTGGATCGGGATGGTGCCGTGGGATTTGCCCACGCCATAATCGCGGTAGAACGCCGCACCACGGTCCATGATGACGGGAATTGTCGCGAGCGACATGACATTGTTGACGACGGTCGGTTTGCCGAACAGACCTTCAAGGGCGGGCAGCGGCGGCTTTGCCCGCACCACGCCACGCCTGCCTTCCAGACTGTTCAACAGCGCGGTTTCCTCACCGCAGACATAAGCGCCCGCGCCCTCCCTGACCTCCATGTCGAAAGCGTAAACCGAACCCAACACAGATGGGCCAAGAATACCGGCTTCACGGGCAATATCGATCGCCTGCCGCATGGTTTCGATGGCGTGCGGATATTCCGAGCGGGTATAGACATAGCCTTTGGTGGCGCCCACCGCGATACCGGCAATCACCATGCCTTCGATCAGTACGAAGGGATCGCCTTCCATGATCATCCGATCGGCAAAAGTGCCGCTGTCGCCCTCATCCGCATTGCACACGATGTATTTCTGGTCGGCCCTGGCATCCGCCACGGTCTTCCACTTTATGCCTGTCGGAAAACCCGCGCCGCCCCGCCCGCGCAGTCCACTCTCCGTAACCGCCTTGACAATGTCGGACGGAGCAAGGCGCAAGGCTTTTTCCAGCCCCTTGAGGCCTTGATAGTGGCGGTAATCGGCAAGCGAGAGAGGATCGGTCACGCCACAGCGGGAAAAGGTAAGCCGGGTCTGGTTCTTCAGGAATGGGATTTCCCGTGTTGGTCCGTGCGCTAAGACATGTTCGCCGCCCACAAGAAACCCGGCATCGAACAGCGATGGCACATCGCCCGCCCTGACCGGGCCATAGGCCATGCGTCCATTGCCGGTGCGAACTTCCACCAGCACCTCAAGCCACAACAACCCGCGAGAGCCGTTGCGGATAATGGTTACATCCAGCTTGCGCGCCTCTGCCTCACTGGCAATTGCGGCAGCCACGTTATCGGCACCAACAGCCAGCGCTGCCGCGTCGCGGGGAACGAATACCGTCACACTCATCGGCAGGCCTCCCGCAGAAGGCCGGTCAGACAGTGTTCATCCAGTCGCGCATGGACCTCACCATCCAGCATGGCAGCGGGGGCCTGCGCGCAGAGGCCCAGACAAAAGACCGGCTCCAGCGTTACCGCGCCATCGCTGGTGGTTTCGTGCCAGTCGATACCCAGGAGCGCCTTGATTCCTTCGGCAAGCGCATCGCCGTGCATGGCCTGGCAAGCTTCGGCGCGACAGAGTTTCAGCACATGGCGACCGGCAGGCCGGGCGCGAAAATCATGATAAAATGTCACCACGCCATGCACCTCGGCGCGCGACAGGTTCAAGGCCCTGGCGATCATTTCCTTCGCCATCTCGGGAATGTGGCCGAACTCCCGCTGGATCGAGTGCAGGATGGGCAGCAGCGGCCCCTCGAAACCTGCGTGCTCCGCGACGATCGCCTCGATGCGGGCGGCATCGATTGCCGCCATCGTGTGTAGTGTCATGCGTTCCTCCACCCATGCCCGCCGCTATCTTGCGTTCAGGCCCCTCCGCACAAAAGAAGCGCTGCGCCATACGAGGCCATACTCAAGCGCGCGGCACAGACCGTCTCCTCCCGGTCTGCGCCTTGTCGCCGCGAGAGCATTTCCAGGAAAAGTGTTGTCACGGTTTTCCGTCCGGAAATGCGCAAAAATAAAAGCTTGGAGCATCATCGGGTGAACCTGTGTTCACCCGATGATGCTTTAAGATGCAGAATGAAGCAGAAGACACTCAGGTCAATAGCGCGCTTTCGTTGGGCGATAGAACATTTCTATCAAAAGCCTGTGCAGTTGCGAGACGCCGTGCCTCATGCAGCAAGCCGGAGACGAGAGGCGTGAAGGGCTCCCTGTGGGTCGCAACCAGACCGACCAGATGTTCCGCCTCCGGCTCCACAATCGGGACCATGCGAATTTCCTGAGAGAAGCCGAATGATTGTGCCACGTTGCGCGGCATGATCGACGCCCATTGTCCGGTGCGGATATGGGAAAACAGCACGATCATGGAATTGGATTCCAGCGTCGGCCGCGCCTTGACCCCTGCTTCGGCGAGGTGGTGATTGATGATGCGGCGATTTTGCATATCCGGGGTCAACAGACAGAGACGAAGCGCGGCGATCTCCTGCCATGTTACCGTGTTTCTATCAGCAAGCGGGGTGCCTGCCGCGGCGATCAGATGATAACGCTCGCTGTAAAGCGGCACGCTCGTAACGCGGCCAAGCGGCTCATGATCGAGATAGGTAATGCCCGCGTCGATTTCGAGATTTTCGAGAAGGCCGAGCACCTGAAGCGACGTGCGGGACAGAACCGTGAAGGTGACATCGGGATGGCGAGCCTGAAAAGGCTCCGTCAACATCTGCACCATGGAAAGCGCCGTGGGAATGACCGCGAGACGAATATGCCCGGCAAGGCCCTTGCGGGCGGCGCGCATTTCTTCATGCATGGTGCGTGCGTCGCCAACAATGCGCCTTGCCCATTCGAGAACCCGCTGCCCCTCCGGCGTCAGCCCCAGAAAGCGTGAGCCGCGATTGACGAGCATGACCCCGAGATGGTCCTCAAGCTGGCGTATGGCAGCCGAAAGCGTAGGCTGGGAAATGCCGCATTCTTCCGCCGCGCGGCCAAAATGCTGGTGCCGCGCAAGCGCAATGAAAAATTCCAGCTTGTCGATCATCCTGCGGATCCTGCCTCTTGTCCTTGAGTATCCGGTGAACAAGGCTTTACAGGAATTGCTCTGCCCGAAACAGACGTTTCGAACCGTCAAACGTCTACCGCAAAGAAGTGGCTGCGGACAATTTTGCCCGCAGTTCCTTGCGGGCATTACAAGGAAGAACACTGGTAACGACTGGCCTGATGTGTTCAAGCCCCGGCAATGGCTGAGTTCGGCCTGTCGGTCGGGCAATAAAGCCTATGCAGCATGGCCACCAGTTCACCAGCGACCGGATCCGCCACGGAATAATAAATCTGGCGCCCTTCACGGCGGCTGTTGACGAGATTGTCCAAACGCAATCTTGCAAGTTGCTGCGAGACGATGGCCTGCTGGAGCCCCAGAATATCCTCCAACTGACCAACGGTCTTTTCACCTTGCCCGAGAATGCAGAGAATAAGCAGCCGGCTTTCATGCGACAGCGCCTTCAGCAGCGTTGCTGCCGTCGCTGCCTTTGACATGAAATCCCGCAGGCTCTCCCCCGCCTGTTCTGCCTCTAAAACGAATGTATTCATGATCCCCAGATCAGTGCTGAATAAGGTGGAAACAAAATTTATCCAGCCGGCCCCTCTCACCCCTATAATTTCAGAGCGGCTGACAAGTCTTTCAAAAGCGTCGCACTTTTTGCAAGCGTCAACTCCTCCGCCCTCTCCAGCGGCGGAACGACTTCTGCGACAATTCCCTCCCTCCCGATAATTCTTGGTACCGAGGCCGTAACCTCGGGCACACCGCACAGCGTCCTTGTCAAACTGGACACTGAAAAAACCTCCCGCTGGTCCAGCGCGATGCTGCGCACAATCGCCGCCAGTCCGGCACCAATGCCGTAATAGCTTGCCCCCTTGCCATTAATGATCTTGTAGGCCGCATTGCGCACATCGTCTTCGATCCGGGAACGGACCGCTTCCGTGACGGGCCTGCCAATCGCGGCGGCGAAGTCTTGAAGCGGCACCGAACCGATCCGGACGCTCGACCAGACCAGCACTTCGCTGTCACCGTGCTCGCCCAGCACATAGGCATGAACGGATTGTGGCGAAACGCCCAGATGATGGCCGAGGAGGCTGCGGAACCGCGCTGTATCGAGTATCGTACCAGAACCGATAACCCGATGCGGCGGTAGCCCAGACAGCCGCGTCGCAACATCGGTCATGACGTCAACCGGGTTCGAGGCAATGAGCAGTAAGGCATCCGGTGAAACGGCCAGCACCTTTGCCACGACGTCACGGAAGACTTCCGCATTGCGCGAAAGAAGCGCAAGGCGCGACTCTCCCGGTTTCTGTCCGACACCAGCTGCCAGTATCACCACAGCCGCCGATGCCAGCTCCTGATAGTCGCCCGCTCGAACGGTACAGGCGCCAAAGAACGGCACGGCGTGGGATATGTCGGCTGCCTGCGCCGCGGCCAGATCGGTATTTTGGTCAACGAGGACGATCTCCGATACGATACCGAGGAGCGACAAAGCATAGGCAGCCGAGCTGCCCACCATGCCCGCGCCAACGATACCGATTTTCATGCGTGACTACCCTCATTTCCATTGGCTGCACTGATTTGGCCAAATTCCAGACCGGAGGCTCAGCTGCGCCGATTCCTTGAAACGACGATGGCGAGCGTGAGCGAGACTGTCAATTGGTTGAGTAAAACTGGCCTAAAATGGTCGCCACTTCCCCGTATAATTACGGGAGGTTTTGGTAGCGCAATCAGTCCCATGTCTCTAAAACGCCAAACAAACAAAAGGTTATCGCTGTCACCGTTAAGATTCAGGTGTTTGCGACTGGGTGGCGGTTTCCGATTGCTGCAATGGTGGAATGCGACCTTGCAACGCAAAGACCCGCATAGGCTGTAATTCCGGCGCGGAATTTTATGCGAAAATAACAAGAGGCGATACGAAGACGAAAGTTACGAGATCATAATCCGACCGGAGTGAAAGGAGGATCGGCAAGATCGTCCTTTGAAAAGCTCTAACTTTCTGTTGCATCGTATTTCCGGACGCAAATCCGAATACGCTTTTGCTGGAAATGCTCTACAGCGCCGTGCGTTTTGTCAAACGCACGGCGCTGTAACACTTTAAAGCTGCTGCATAATTTTCACCTTAAATCGATTCCGATTTAAGGAATTATGCAGTAGGATAGCCAATGCGCCTATTGCCCGCGAAAGCAAAACACCGGCCTGGTGGACCAGACCGGTGCAAATAACAAAACACCACAAAGGCGGAGAAATCAGCCGCGTGCCACCACATTGTTGAGGTGGGTCAGCTCTGCAAGGAATTGCTCCAAGGCCGTGCGATGCTCGTGGTGCTCGGCGCTTTCCAGTTCGGTTTTCGCCACTTCAATACGCTTGTTCAACGTATCGCGGCTCAACTCATCCACCGGAACGGCGCTTTCTGCGAGCAAAGTGCAGCCATTAGGCGTTACATCGGCAAAACCGCCGAAGACGACATATTTCGCTGCCTTGCCGGAGGCGAATTTCACGGAAACCACGCCGGGCTTGATGGTTGTCATGGTCGGCGCGTGGTGGGCCATGACGGTCATTTCGCCTTCGCTTGCCGGGATCACGACTTCGCTGACCTTCTCCGAGATCAGCAGACGCTCGGGCGAAACGAGTTCAAAATTGAAATTGTCGGCCATGACTGTTCACTTCTCGAATGCATGTCGTTGCGGCTTGTTCACCAACTTACGACCCGCGTGAAACCAGGTTATCGAGGCGAGAGACCTCCCGCCTCCGAGAGCGGGGCCAGGGGCCCCGCCGGGGATCATGCTCAAGCGGCTTCGGCAGCCAGCTTCTTGGCCTTTTCGATTGCTTCGTCCATGGAGCCAACCATGTAGAAAGCAGCTTCCGGCAGGTGGTCGTATTCGCCGCTGACGAGGCCCTTGAAGCCCTTGATCGTGTCTTCCAGCGAAACCAGCTTGCCCGGAGAACCGGTGAAGACTTCGGCAACGTGGAAGGGCTGCGACAGGAAGCGCTCGATCTTACGGGCGCGGGCAACGGTCAGCTTGTCGTCTTCGGACAGTTCGTCCATGCCGAGGATGGCGATGATGTCCTGCAACGACTTGTAGCGCTGAAGCGTAGACTGAACCTTACGAGCCACTTCGTAATGCTCTTCACCGACGATCATCGGATCCAGCATACGGGAGGTCGAGTCGAGCGGGTCAACCGCCGGGTAGATACCCTTTTCGGCGATGGAGCGCGACAGAACGGTCGTTGCATCCAGATGCGCGAAGGAGGTGGCCGGTGCCGGGTCGGTCAAGTCGTCGGCCGGAACGTAGATGGCCTGAACCGAGGTGATCGAACCCTTGGTGGTCGTGGTGATGCGTTCCTGCAAGGCGCCCATGTCGGTTGCCAGCGTGGGCTGATAACCAACGGCAGACGGGATACGGCCAAGAAGAGCCGACACTTCAGAGCCAGCCTGCGTGAAGCGGAAGATGTTGTCCACGAAGAAGAGAACGTCCTGACCCTTGTCGCGGAAGTCTTCAGCGATGGTCAGGCCGGTCAGTGCCACTCGGGCACGCGCGCCCGGAGGCTCGTTCATCTGGCCATAGACGAGAGCGCACTTGGAACCAGCGGCGGAGCCGTTGTTTTCATGCGGATCAACGTTGACCTTGGACTCGATCATTTCGTGATAGAGGTCGTTACCTTCGCGGGTACGTTCGCCCACGCCAGCAAAAACCGAGTAACCGCCATGGGCCTTGGCAACGTTGTTGATCAGTTCCATGATGAGAACCGTCTTGCCAACGCCGGCGCCGCCGAACAGCCCGATCTTGCCGCCCTTGGCGTAAGGAGCCAGAAGGTCAACGACTTTGATGCCCGTTACCAGGATCTGGGCTTCGGTGGACTGTTCGATATATTCCGGAGCCGGCTGGTGGATAGCGCGGCGGGCCGTGGTCGGAACAGGGCCGAGTTCGTCAACGGCTTCGCCGATGACGTTCAGAATGCGGCCGAGGGTTTCGTCGCCAACCGGAACGGAAATCGGCGCGCCGGTATCGGCAACCGGCTGACCGCGAACCAGACCTTCGGTCGAGTCCATGGCGATGGTGCGAACCTGGTTTTCACCGAGGTGCTGGGCAACTTCGAGAACGAGGCGATTGCCGCCGTTATCGACTTCCAGTGCATTGAGAATCGGCGGCAGAGCGCCGTCGAAAGCCACGTCAACAACGGCGCCGATGACCTGAGTCACCTTGCCGGCAGCGGGAGATGTCTGGGCCATGTTCTTACCCTCTTTCTTAGCTCAGAGCGCTTCCGCGCCCGCAATGATTTCAATGAGTTCGGTGGTGATCTTCGCCTGACGCTGGCGGTTGTAGGAAAGCGTCAGCTTATTGATCATGTCACCGGCGTTGCGCGTGGCATTGTCCATGGCGCTCATTTTGGCGCCCATTTCGCCCGCGACGTTTTCAAGAAGCGCGCGGAAGATCTGGACCGAAATGTTGCGCGGGATCAGATCCTTGAGGATCGAGCCAGCGTCCGGCTCATATTCGTAGATGGCGGTGCTGTCCGAAACGGCAGCCTCCCCGGCGGTGGCCGGAATGAGCTGCTGCGCGGTCGGCACCTGGCTGATAACGGATTTGAACTCCGAATAGAACAGCGTGCAGACGTCGAACTCGCCGCGTTCGAACATCGAGATCACCTTGCGGCCAATCGCGTCGGCATTTTCAAAGCCGATACGTTTGACGTCGCGAAGCTCGGTGCGCTCGACGATCAGCGATGCGAATTCCCGGCGCAGGCTGTCGTAGCCCTTCTTGCCGACGCAATAGATCTTTACCGTCTTGCCGGCAGCCAGCAGGCTTCTGGCATGATCGCGCGCAAAGCGGGCGATCTGCGAGTTGAAGCCGCCGCACAAGCCGCGTTCGGCAGTGCAGACGACGAGCAGATGCACGTCGTCCTTGCCCGTGCCCGTCATCAGCAGCGGTGCATCCTGATCATTGCCAACCGCCTGGGCGATATTGGCAAGAACAGCACCCATGCGCTGCGAATAGGGCCGGGCGGCCTCGGCCGCTTCCTGTGCGCGACGCAGCTTCGCCGCGGCGACCATTTTCATCGCCTTGGTGATCTTCTGCGTCGCCTTCACGGAGGCGATCCGGTTCTTCAGATCCTTAAGTGAAGGCATCCGTTATCCGTCCTTCGAGTCTACCGTTCAGGCAAAGGTCTTGGCGAAGGCATCAATGGCAGCCTTGAGCTTGCCCTTGGTGTCGTCGCTGATGGCCTTCTCCGTGCGGATGGCATCCAAAACAGCCTTGCCTTCGTTGCGCAGGTAATGCAGCAGGCCCTGCTCGAACTTGCCGACCTGTGCGACCGTCAGCTTGTCGAGATAGCCGTTTACGCCCGCGAAGATCACAGCGACCTGTTCTTCCGTCTTCAACGGCGAGAACTGCGGCTGCTTGAGAAGTTCCGTCAGACGGGCGCCGCGGTTCAGCAGGCGCTGCGTGGCGGCGTCAAGGTCGGAACCGAACTGCGCGAAGGCAGCCATTTCACGATACTGTGCAAGTTCACCCTTGATCGAACCGGCAACCTGCTTCATCGCCTTGATCTGGGCCGAAGAACCAACGCGGGACACCGACAGACCGACGTTAACGGCCGGGCGGATACCCTGATAGAACAGGTCGGTTTCAAGGAAGATCTGGCCGTCGGTGATCGAGATCACGTTGGTCGGAATGAAGGCAGAAACGTCGTTGCCTTGAGTTTCGATAACCGGCAGAGCGGTCAGCGAACCGGCGCCACGCTCGTCGGAGAGCTTGGCAGCGCGTTCCAGCAGGCGGGAATGCAGATAGAAAACGTCGCCCGGATAGGCTTCACGGCCCGGCGGACGGCGCAGCAACAGCGACATCTGGCGGTATGCAACGGCCTGCTTGGACAGATCGTCATAGGCGATCAGGGCGTGCTGGCCATTGTCACGGAAATATTCGCCCATGGCGCAACCGGCAAACGGCGCCAGATACTGCATGGGAGCCGGATCGGAAGCGGTGGCTGCGATCACGATGGAGTACTTCAGTGCGCCGCGCTCTTCCAGAACCTTGACGAACTGGGCAACGGTGGAGCGCTTCTGGCCGATGGCAACGTAGACGCAGAAAAGCTTGTCGTTTTCCGGGCCGTTGTCGTGGATCGGCTTCTGGTTGAGGAAGGCGTCCAGAATGATTGCGGTCTTGCCGGTCTGGCGGTCGCCGATGACCAGCTCGCGCTGGCCGCGGCCAACCGGGATCAGGGCGTCGATGGCCTTGATGCCGGTGGACATCGGCTCATGAACCGACTTGCGCGGAATGATGCCGGGAGCCTTTACGTCAACGCGGGCGCGGCGGCTGGCGTTGATCGGGCCCTTGCCGTCGATCGGATTGCCGAGAGCGTCAACGACGCGGCCCAGAAGCTCCGGACCAACGGGAACGTCAACGATGGCGCCAGTGCGCTTGACAACGTCACCTTCCTTGATGTCGCGGTCGGAACCGAAGATAACGACGCCGACATTGTCGGATTCAAGGTTGAGCGCCATGCCGCGAATGCCGCCGGGGAACTCGACCATCTCGCCGGCCTGAACATTGTCCAGACCGTAGACGCGGGCGATACCGTCGCCGACGGAAAGCACCTGGCCGACTTCGGAAACTTCAGCTTCCTGACCGAAGTTCTTGATTTGATCTTTAAGAATTGCGGAAATTTCCGCGGCGCGGATATCCATCAGCCAACCTCTTTCAGTGCAAGCTTAAGGGTAGAAAGTTTGGTGCGGAGAGACGTGTCGATCTGACGCGAACCGACCTTGACGATCAGGCCGCCCAGAAGCGACGGATCGACCGTCACGTTCAGGGCGACAGTCTTGCCGGTCACGCTCTTCAGCGCCTCTTTCAGTTCGGTTTGCTGCGCATCCGTCAGGGCATGGGCAGAGGTCACGTCAGCGGTGACTTCGCCACGATGACGGGCAGCAATTGCTTGATAGGCCGCAATCATGCCGCTGACGGCAAAGAGGCGGCGATTGGATGCGACGACGCGCAGGAAATTTCCGGCAAGGCCCGAAATGCCGGCCTTGTTCAGGAGGGCGGCAATGGCAGCCACCTGCTCCTCGGCGGTAAAGACCGGGCTGTTGACCAGCCGCTTGAGGTCGGCGCTTTCGTCGATCATCGCCTGGAAGCGCTTGAGATCGCCAGCGACGGCATCAATGGCGCCTGCCTCGAGCGCCAGCTCAAACAGCGAAGACGCATAACGCTCCGCAACACCGGATGTCAGCTGGGATGTGTCTGCCACGGGCACAATTTTCCCTGATCTGGATTCAAGATGGCCCCCTCGTGAAACGACACGACACCAGCTTGAATTCGTTAAAAATTCCCCCGGAAACGCCAGGCTTTTTTCCTGCGTATCCAAATTTCGAGGCCCGTCTAGCATAGCGGGCCCGGACTCGCAACACGGGTAATACCGGAATAAGCCGTCAGGGCAATGGGGGAAGAGGAATTTTATCGGTTAAGTTGGAAATTTCCGGCCTTGGGGATGATTTTGAACGGTTGTTGCTCAGACCAGCTCATAAACATAGGCAAGCGGAAGGGCAGCCAGTATAAAAAACACAATCAGGAGAAGAAAATTGCGCCAGCCTGCGCCGTGATCGGAAAGGATGGACAGGATTCGCGCGAAGCAGCCAAGGGCAAGAGCGGCCCCAAGCGTCAGATAGATCGTGGACTGCGCCAGGAGGATGGCCATGAGGGCGAAGCCCAGCAGCATTCCTCCATTGGCCCGCATGGCGGCAAAGCCCTCATTGCGGCCCTCGCGCGGTTCAAGGCCGAGAAAACGCAGCGTGAGGCCGGGCGCGAACATGGTGAGAAAGCCGATGGCCGCGGTGATGGCCGCGCTGATAAAAGCCAGCTGCTCTCCAAGTTCCGTCGGAAAATAAAGTTCCACGCCTGCCTCCGTCCGTCTTCCGCCAGCGCATAGGGCGGCTCAGAATCACCGCGCCCTTATGGCACGGGCAGGGCGGCGGGAAAATAGCCGATGCGGCCCCTGCCGCCGTCACAGGAAGCTTTGCGGATCGACATCGACCTGCACCTGAATGGAGCGGCGTTCCTTCGGCCCGTTTTCCAGCATGGCCCGGACAAAGCCCTGCATGTCGCTGTTGCGCCGTCCATGCACCAGCAGGCGGAAGCGATGGCGGCCACGGATCATGGCCAGGGGCGCTTCGGCCGGGCCGAGCAGCATGATGCCGCTGACCGGTGGTGCGGCCTGGCGCAATTGGCGGGCATGACCTTCTGCCTCTGCGCGGCTGTCGGCGGAGACGATGATGGAAACCAGCCTGCCGAACGGTGGCAGGGCCGCCTTTTCGCGTTCGGTGATTTCACGGTCGTAGAAAGCTTGCGCATCGCCTGAAACGATAGCCTGCATGACGGGATGCTGGGGCTGGTAGGTCTGGAGGAGGCCGTGGCTTTTGAGCCCGGTGCGGCCCGCCCGGCCCGTTACCTGGCTCAGGAGCTGGAAGGTGCGCTCTGCCGCGCGCGGATCGCCATTGGCAAGGCCGACGTCTGCATCGACAATGCCCACCAGCGTCATGAGCGGAAAGTTATGGCCCTTGGCCACCAATTGCGTACCGATCACGATGTCGGCCTCTCCCCGTGCAATGGCCTCCAGTTCCAGCCGCAAGCGCTTGACGCCACCGAGATCGGAAGACAGCACCAATGTTCTTGCCTCGGGAAAATGCCGTTCCACTTCTTCCGCAATGCGCTCCACGCCGGGACCGCAGGCCACGAGGTGATCCAGCGTGCCGCATTCCGGGCAGGCCTGTGGCGTGGGTTCGGCGTGGCCGCATTGATGGCACTGGATCTGCCCGCGAAAGCGATGCTCCACCAGCCAGCTCGAGCAATCGGGACATTGAAAGCGATGGCCGCAGACACGGCAGAGCGTGAGCGGTGCATAGCCGCGGCGGTTGAGGAAAAGCAGCGCCTGCTGTTTCTTCTCGATGGTTTTTTGCACGGCCCGCAGCATCAGCGGCGAAAGAAAACCGCCGCGTTCGGGAGGGTGTCGCCGCATGTCGATCAGGTGCAGATCCGGCATGGCGGCGTCCGCATAGCGGGTGGGAAGGTGGATACGCTGATAACGCCCCTGCTGGCTGTTCACCTGGCTTTCCACGGAGGGCGTGGCGGAAACGAGAACCGCCGGCAGATTGCCCAGCCGCGCCCGCACCACGGCCATGTCGCGGGCATTGTAGAAAACCCGATCCTCCTGCTTGAAGGCGGGATCGTGTTCCTCATCGACAATGATGAGCCCCAGATTTTCGAAGGGCAGAAACAGCGCCGAGCGGGCGCCTGCCACGACGCGGATTTCGCCGGTCGCCGTCTGGCGCCACACTTTTTCGCGGGTGCGTGTGGCTAGGTCGGAATGCCATTCGGCGGGCTTCGATCCGAAGCGGTCATGGAAACGGTCGAGAAAGGCGGTGGTCAAGGCAATTTCCGGCAGAAGGATCAGGGCCTGGCGTCCCTGCCGCAGGCATTCGGCAATGGCCTCGAAATAGACCTCGGTCTTGCCGGATCCGGTCACGCCATCGATCAGGGCGACCGAAAACCGTGCGGCGCGAACGGCATCCACCAGGACCTCTGCGGCATCGTGCTGGTGTCCGGCCAGCCGGTGCGGCGCGTAATCCGCCTGTGGCGGGGCCACAAGCGGCGGCGGCGGCAAAAACACCTGTTCGAACACGCCTTGCCGGAGAAGTCCTTCAATGACCGAAGACGAGACGCCCGCAGCATGAGCAAGGCCGCTTTTTGTCCAGGAAAGCCCGTCACCGGCCATGTCCAGCACCTTTTGCCGCGCCGGGGTGAGCTTTTCGGGAACGTGGCCGCAAAAGCGAAGGCCTTCCACCATGGGGTCCGGATCGAAAGCGGCCGGCGCCCGCAGCGCCATCCGCGCCACCAGTCCTGGCGGGGAGAGCGTATAGGCGGCCACCCAGTCGATGAAGCGGCGCATGGGCTTGTCCAGCGGCGGGCAATCGAAGATCTTTTCGACAGGGCGCAATTTGCGGGCATCAACCGCAGTCTGGCCGCCATCCCAGACGACGCCGATAACCTTGCGGGGACCGAGCGGCACCTGCACAATGGCCCCCGGTGCCGCATCCATGCCCTCCGGCAGGCTGTAGCTGTAAGGTCCGGGCGCCGGCATGGGCACCAGCACCGGCACCACACGCTTCTGCGGCGAAGGGAAAAGGAGGTCGTGCGAATCTTCTTTCATCAGGCGCGCAACTTGCCCCGTCTGGCCTGCAAAGAAAAGGCCAATCGGCCCTCTCCTGAAGTGTTGCCAGGGGAGATGGGGGCATGAGGGCAGGAAAGCCGGCTTTTACCTTTTCTGGAGATAAATCCGCTACAAACGTTGGCGCGCTGACTGGATCGGGCCGGTGCGGTGGAGGGCCGGTCGTTGCTCAAGGGTCATGCCTCATGGCGCAGACAGGATAAAAGAGGACAGACGTGGCAGATTTGCTGATGATTGCCGATGCCGATCTTCTGGAAAGGCGGCAGGCTTGGCTCAAGGCCCTTGCGGGTGAAAGGCGGCTTTCGGCCAATACATTGCTGGCCTATGAGCGTGACACGCGGCAGTTTCTGGCCTTCATGACTGAATATCTGGGCGGTCTGGTCGCCCTGGCAGAGATTTCCGCGTTGAAGCCTGCCGATCTTCGGGCCTTTCTGGCCTTCCGTCGCAAGGATGGGGCAGGTGCGCGATCCCTTGGGCGCCATCTTGCCGGAATCCGCTCCTTCCTGCGCTATCTCGAACGGCAAGGGTTGGCGAATGCCGCCGGAGCCAATGCGCTTCGTGCGCCCCGCCAGCCGAAAAGCCTGCCCAAACCGCTTTCCCCGGAGCAGGCGGAACGGGTGGTGACGCGCGAAGAGCAATTGCAGGAGGAGCCCTGGATTGCCGCCCGCGACGCCGCTGTTCTCACCCTGCTTTATGGCTGCGGGCTTCGCATTTCCGAGGCGCTGGACCTGACGCCCTCGGATTTTGCCGGGGAGGCCACCAGCCTGCGCGTGACCGGCAAGGGTGGCAAGACACGGATGGTGCCGCTTCTGCCGGTGGTCGTGAGCGCCGTCGAAACCTATCAGGCCCTGTGCCCCCATGCATTGCCGCCGCAAGAACCACTGTTTCGCGGACAGCGCGGCGGCAAGCTGCAACAGGGCATCATTCAGCGTCAGATGCAGAAAATGCGTGCAGCACTCGGTTTGCCGCAAAGCGCCACCCCGCACGCGCTCCGCCACTCTTTTGCCACGCATCTTCTCTCCAGCGGCGGCGACCTGCGCAGCATTCAGGAATTGCTGGGCCATGCCAGCCTTTCCACCACGCAGGTCTATACCGGCGTCGATGCCGCCCGCCTGCTTGACGTTTATGAGCGGGCGCATCCGCGCGCCTGATCGACTTTGGCCTGTTGCCGGAGACGGACGTTAACAAATTCTGAAGGATCGGCCTCTAGAGATTTTTTCAACGTATTTTCACGGAAAGCCTAAGTCCGCCTTTCCGTGGAAATACGCATGAGAGCATCGGGTTTTGCGCCGCTCGCAAGGACAGGCACGGTCTTGGATGCTGCCAAACCGGACGGGGAGCTGATATGCCGCGCAAGTTCGACAGACTTCTCACGCTCGCCGCGGCCTTTCCGCTTGTGCTTCTGCTGCTTCTGGTTTCGACGCTGCTTTTTGCTCTGCCTGCCCATGCGCAAGAGGTAACGAGTTGCCAGGCCAGAAATCTCCTGCCTGATGAAAAGGCCAATAATCCAAAGGGTTATGCTGAGCTGGAGGCGATTGCCAAGGCGATACCCAATGGAGACCATATCTTCTGGAAGGTGGAAAAGCCGGGCCACGAACCGTCGTGGCTGCTGGGTACGATGCACATCACGGACCCGCGCGTTACCGCAATGCCGCCCGCCGCACGCGATGCCTTCGCAGACGCCGATAGCGTGGTTCTGGAATCGGACGAAATCCTCGACCCTAAGAAGGCCGCGATAGCGCTTTTTTCAAAGGCGGAATATTCCACCTTTGTTGATGGGACCACATTGACTGCGTTGCTGTCACCGGAAGATCTTGCCACGGTCAATGCGGCGCTCAAGCCCAAAGGCCTCTCGGTCGAGGGGCTGAACCGCATGAAGCCGTGGCTGGTTGCCTCCGTTCTATCGCTGCCGAGCTGCGAGGTCTCGCGCAAGAACAAGGGCGCTCTTTTTCTGGATATGAAGCTTGCCGTGCAGGCCCGCAAAGCAGGCAAGGAAGTTCTCGGGGTTGAAACCCTGGCCGAACAATTCGATGCCATGAACAAGGTTCCGCTTGAGCGCCATATCAAATCTCTCGTCGGCGCCGCCAAAAGCGTAGACAAGATAAACGATGCGATTGAAACCATGATCAACCTCTATCTCGAAGGCCAGATTGGCATGATCATGCCGGCCCTTGGAATGCTTGGGGCCGAGGTTGAAGGCAGCAGCGAGTTCGAGAAACTGATGATCCTCGACCGCAACAGAATCATGGCCGATCGCGGCGCCGTTCTGCTGGACCGTGGAAATGTCTTTATGGCCGTGGGGGCGCTGCATCTGCCCGGTGAAGGCGGCGTCATCGAATTGCTGCGCAAGAGGGGTTTCACCGTCACGCCTGTATCGTGAACCGCATTCGCTGCTGCCTGGGGAAACTCGACACAATATCCTGAAAATGAAAAAGCAGCCTGTGATGGCAGACTGCTTTGAGAGAATTGTCCCGAGAGAAGTGTCGTCACGGTTTTCCGTTTGGAAATGCGGAAAACAAAAGCTTACAGCGCCGTGCGATTTATCAAACGCACAAAGGACGCTGTAACACTTTAAATCTAGAATGCGTGAAACGAGGTTCTACTGGAGGGGCGTGGGCCGGATCAGGCTGCCAGATCTTCCAGATCGCTGCCCTTGAACATCTTGGACAGGTTGAGGAAGCAGATCATGCCGTTTTCATTGGCGATGATGCCTTCCGAGAAGGATTTGTCGAAGGATGCCGAGACTTCCGGCACCGGCTGGATCTGGCTGGAGGAAATGGTCAGGATGTCGGAAACCCGATCCACCAGCATACCGATGACCATGTTATGCACTTCGGCAACCACAATTGCCGAACGCTCGTTGGCCACCGTGCTTTTCATGCCGAGCTTGTAGGCCAGATCGATGATCGGGATAACGGAGCCGCGCAGGTTCATGACGCCGATCACGTCGGCAGGCGCATGGGGAATGGGGGTGGAGGGTGCCCAGCCGCGAATTTCGCGGATCGTGGTCGTCTTCACACAGAATTCCTGATCATGCAGACGAAATGCGATGATTTCCAGGTTTTCACCGCCAAAACTGTTAGAGCTGATCGTCGTTGCCATGGTCCGTTCCGCCTGTTTGTCAGTCGCGCCCATCCCGGCGGGATGGTCTTCTGAGAGCCGTTTATGCGGGTGCGATTGGCGGGCAAAGGCCCTGATCGCACCTCAGTCTTGGGCAGACTAGCGTAAGAACGTTTCTTAAATCTAAACTGCAAAGGATCTTGGCAGGGCTCAATATTCCTTTTCGTAAAACACCCCGCCGCCGCTATCGCCATTGGCGCCAGCCTGTCCCTTGAGCTTGAAGCCGCGTCCGACATCCAGATTGATCACCGCCCGGCTGCCGCTGCTGCTCTGCTGGAACTCAAGATAGGTGCGGTCATTGAGATATTTTCCGGCGCTGACCTGGGCATCGCCCTTGGAATCGGTGGAGACGTCGAGATCGTCCACACCGACGGAACTGCGCAGACTGTTGAACAGCGAGGTCGAGCGACCGCCCGCAAGCTGGCTGACGGCATCGGCAAGCTGGGCAATCTGCAAAGGTGACAGTTTGGAGAGCGATTGACCAAAGATCAGCTGGGCCAGAATCTCATCCTGCGGCAGGGCGGGGGAGGACGAAAAGCCGATTTGCGGATCGTTCGCCACGCCTTCCACGGTGGCATTCAGCGTCGTGCTGCCGGAGGTGTTGGAGGCGGTGAAGTCGATAATGGGAATGAGGCCGCCGCCGAAGGTGATCTTGCCCTCGCTGAAATCCAGCCGCTTGGTCAAAATGACGATCCGGCCGCGCCGCATGGTAAAGCCGCCGGTGACTTCCGGTGCGGCTGCCGTGCCGCGAATGGCGACATCGCCATTCAGTTCGGCATCGATGCCGCGTCCGCGCACGAAGATTTGCGACGGTGCGGAGACCTGTAGATCGAGCTTCAGCGGCGAGGACGTGCCGCTCGCCTCCTTGGGCTGGATTGCCTTCATCTGGCGTTTCACATCCTGCGGCGCATTGCGATGGCGGATGTTCAGCGCGGAAATCGAGGCTGGAAGCTTTGAGGGAATGGTAATGGAGGTCTTGTCGAGCCTCACCTTGCCGGACAAGGTCGGCCCGGCAACCAACGGGCCTTTCAGGGCGAGATCGCCGCTGGCGGTCGCGGTCACGAGGTCGCCATCGACATAGACGGCGTTCTGGAGCTGCACGCTGATGTCGGCTGGCATTCCCTGGCCCGAGAGGTCGATACTGCCCTTGGCCAAGACCCGCCCGCCCGCCGAAATCCGGCCGGAGAAAGCCGAAAGGGTGGCGCGTTTACCCTCCAGCAGAACGCTTGCAGACACGCCTTCCAGCGCCACATTGCGCTTGAGGTCGATGATTTTCGCGCCGCTGGTGGAAATCGATCCGGACAGGCTGGGGGAAGACAGGCTGCCCCCCACCTTGACGGTGCCATTGGCCGCTCCTTCCAGTGCCAGACCCTGAGCCGTGAGCAGTCCCTGCACCGACTGGAAAGGCAGGCGCAGATCGAAGCTCATATCGACCGCTCGCGGTGCGGCGAGCGACAGGCTGCCGCCGCCGCTGACCGAAAGGCCGCCACCGGACAGAGTGCTTTTCACCTCCAGCCGTTGATTGCGGAGATTGCCCCTTGCTTCGAGCGCCAGAGGCTCCAGCCCCGCCGCTTTCAACTGGGCAAGGGTGGCATCGCGCCAGTTGAGTTCATAGGCGATGTCCGGATTGCTGCTGCTGCCGGTGGCGGCAATCGTGCCGGAAATGCTGCCGCCCGCATCGAGCCCGGCTGAAAAGCTGTTGGCGAGCGAAGCGGGCAGGGCGCGGATTGCGGCGCGCATGTCAAGCTTTCGCCCCGCCTGGCCCTGTAATGTCACGCTGCCGCCGCCCGCTGTCAGGGCAATAGGATCAAGCGTGGCCGTGCCATTTTCCACGCGGATGCTGCCGGGTCCGTCGAGCTTCACGGGGATGCCGCGTGGAGAGGCCGAAAAGCTGCTCAACTGGATCGACAGCACATCCACGTCCTGCTGTACGAGCACCGCGCCGCTCAGGGGCGCGCCATCGTAACGGCCGGACAGGGTTATATCCGTGCGGCTGCCGCGGCGGGCAAAGGCAAGTGCCGGATTTTCCAGAAGCGCCGAGCCCGTGGAGATACGCGCTGCCTGCGCCTTGCCCTCGATGGCCAGCGCCGCGAGATCGGAGGTGCTGACATTGATGTCAGGCCTTTCCATGGATACGCCGTTGCTGTTGAGCCCTTTGCCCCTTGCGGTAACGGTCGCGGCGATACGGCCGCCATTTTCCTGAAAGCTGACCGCGCCTGCAAGATCGCCCGCCGCCTGCTGGCCGCCCAGGGCCGCCAGAAGTCCGAGATCGGGGAAGTTAAAGCCGATCCTGCCGGTGGGCAGCATGGCGCCCGACAGCATGAGCTTGCCTTCCATGGTGTTCTCGCCCACATCGAGCCTGATGTTCGGCAAAGAGATGCGGCCGTCCTTCGAGGCGAGGTCCAGAAGGCCCTTGACCGGCTTGCCGTCCAGCGTTCCGCTTGCGGTGAGATTGGCCGTGGGGTCTGTGCGGCCCAGTTGCGCCTTTGCATCCAGGGTGAAGCCGGCAAGCGGACGTCCGGCCATCTCGGCCTTGTCGATGGTCAATCTGGCCGTTGTGTTCAGTGCGCTGAGCGGTCCGGTTGCGGCAAGCGAAAAGTCTGCCGCACCGCGCGCCTGCGGCGTCAGCCGGTCAAGTGCCTTGATCCGCCCCTCCAGCCGCGAGGTCAGCACGTTTGCTGTAAGAGCCGCGCTGCCGCTGGCGTCGATCAGGCTTGAGGTCAGGGCAAGGGTGGGAATGTCCAGTCCGCTGGCTGGATCATAGGTTATTTGCGCCTTCAGACCAATTGGGCCCTCAAAGCGCCCGGCAAGATCGGCAGGCAGCGTTTCGGCACGGGCCTGAAGCGTCAGCGCGGCACTGGCGCGTTTGCTTTCCAGTGCGTAGCGGGCTTGGCCGCGCAAGGAAAGCGCTTGCGCTGAAAAGTCGAGATCCTCCGTGGAGATCGTGTTGCCCGCCACCGCGAGGGGTGCGGTCAGTGTCAGGGGTGCGGTCAGCGCACGGCGAAGATTGGGGTCGGCAGGATCTGCCTCGGCAATGACGAGGCGCGTATCGATGAGGCCGTTGCGCCTTGCGAGATCGAAACGCGATGAGCTTGCTTCAAGCGTCAGACCTGCCAGCCTGCCCTGCGGCAGCACGAGTTCAGGCAGATTGAGGTTGAGCTTGAGCGATGCCTGAGCGGCATCCCCGGTGACATCGAGGGCAAGACGATCGAATGCCGCGGAAAGCTCGCCATCGGCCAGCGGCCAGCGAAAGCGCACCGGGCCTTGCTTGCCTGTGGCGATGGCCTTGAGGTCGTTGGCACCCTTTGGATCGTAACGGCCGCTGGCGGTCAGGGACAGGCTGTCCGTCTGGATGGAGCCGCGCTCGACGGTGACGGCACCCCCATCGCCGACCAGGGCGGCAAGATCCAGCGATGTGCTTCCCTTGAACAGGCCGCGAAGGTCAGGAGGCAGCAGGTCGGCAAAGTCGCCAGCACCTTTAAGAGCCACATGGCGGCCATCCGGGCCGAGCCGGTGGCTGAGGTCCATGGCAAGTCTTTGCTGATCGTCGAGGGCGGCGCGAACGGAGGCGCGCCAGTCGTCGATCGGCCCCTGTCCGTTAAGGGTCAGGGTGACGGGCGGCGTGCCGGGAATTTGCAACAGGTTTGCCAGAATGCCGTCACGCGGCTCTTGCAGGCTGGCATCCAGATCCAGCCGGTTGGCGGCGGGATCGAAGGAAAGGTTTGCATTCAACCGCGCGTCCGGCACGCGCGCCCGACTGAGGGACAGCTCGCTCTCGATGCCCTGCGAACGCATGGTCAGCCGTCCTGTCAGGGCCAGTTCGGCCTCTGCGCCCATGACCGGCTTTTCGAGCTTGAGGCTTGGTACGTCCACACGCTCCACATGGATGGTTACGGGGAGATTGAAGCCAGCCTGGGAAGGCGTTTGCTCCTCCTCCTGCTGCTGCTGCTGTGGCGGCGGCCTGCGCTCCAGCGTGATCGAGCGGGCAGCAACAGAGGTGGCTTCCACCCGCCGCGATAGAAGAGCCAATGGCGACCAGTCTATAAAGACATCGCGAATGTCGAGATAGGGACCGGACTGGTCGGAAAGCGTGATGCGTGAAACCTTCAACTCCCCGGTCAAGAGGCCCGAGGGATTGTCGATTTCGATGATCCGGCCCGGCTTCGAGAGCAGTGAAGCAGCAAAATCCGCCGTCATCTGGGAGCCCATGCGCGTTGCCCCGGCAAGCCCCAGGGCAAGGGCCAGCATGGCAAGCAGGATCAGCAGGCCGAAACCGGCAAGACGGAAAGGGGCTTTCAAAGCTCTCATCGATGCGTCGTCACCTCGTGCGAATTGAAAATATCGGCCTTACAGTGGCCCTTGCCTGCAAGCAGGCTCCAAGCGGTTGTTTTTACGCATTTTCGGGCGGAAAACCGAATACACTTTTGCTGGAAACGCCCTAGAAGTTCTGTCCAATTCTTAATGTACATGAGCCTAGGTAAGCGCAGCAAATTGCCGTTTGCAGCCCGCCCAACGTTGAATACCCACACATCCTAGAAGCTCTGTCCAATTCCAACATATATTCCGTATTTGTCTCCCCCCGGATAAGGATTGAGTGGTAGCGCCACATCCAGCCGCACGGGTCCGAAGGGTGTCGCATAGCGCAGGCCAAGTCCGGCGCCGGCGCGAATATCGGAAAAATCGGGAACATGTCCGGTGGAGACCGTGCCGACATCCAGAAAAGGAACAAGGCCGATCGTATCGGTGATGCCGATGCGGGCCTCGAAGGAGGCTGTCATATAGGAAAGCCCGCCTGTTGCCTCGTCATTGCTGTTGCGTGGAGAAATGCCCTGATAGGAATAGCCCCGCACAGAACCGCCGCCACCTGAAAAAAACCGCCGGGTGGCCGGAATGTCGCTCAACTCTCCGGTGCCGAACAATGTTCCGGCGGCAAGCCTTGCAGCCAGCACCACACGGTCTTCCATGCCCAGGCCGTAATAGCCGGAAACCGATCCTTCGAAATTCGAAAACACGTTGCTGCCGAGGAACTCATAGGAAGGCGCCATGGAAAGCGTGGCCTTGTAGCCTTCCTTCGGGTTCATCTTGTCGTCGCGCGTGTCGCGAGCATATTCCAGCGGCAAGGAGAATGTCAGGTAATCATTCTGGCCGAAAGCGTCGTCTATGCGGGCGAATTCCAGCGCGGTCGCGGCAGAAAGCGTGTCGTAGTCATTGAGTTCGTAGGAATAGCCAAGCTTGCCGGTAATGGTATCGGCATCATAGGAATCCGTATTCAGCGTGGCGGCCTTGAGGCTGGCTTCCAGCGTGCCGGAGGGCAGGAGAAAGCCCGGCTTGGTGAAAATGATGCCTGCGGAATAGTTGAAATCGGTCGCTCCGCCATTTTCGCCAATGCCGCTGACCGAACCTTCGAGCCGCAGCGATTCCGCCTCGCCAAACAGGTTGCGATGTCCCCAATAGCCCTGGAGCCCGGCGCCATCGATGGTGCTGTAGGTTGCGCCGACGCCGAAATAGCGGAACTTGCCTTCCGACACATCGATGGTCAGCGGCATGGCGCCATTGGCATCCAGCTTTTCGGCCTGCTTGATGGTGACGCTTGAAAATACGCCCAGCTTGCGCAGGCGATCATTGGCCTTGCGCAGGTCTTCCGGATTGTAGGCCTGACCCGGTTTGAGCCGGGAGTAGCGGGCAATGAAGCCGCCATCCACCTTCTTCGAACCCGTGACCCGCACAGGGCCGAGCGGTGCCACAGGGCCCGCCGCAATGCGCAGGGTAAGATCCACCCTGTTGTTCTCATGGTCTGCCACAACCTGCCTGTCCACGACGGCAGCCAGCGGATGGCTGGCTTTTTTCAGGTCGTCCACCATGCGGTTTCCGGCTCGCAGAATGACAAGCGAGCCGGCGGGTTTGCCCGTCACGAGATCATAGATGGCAGGATCGAGCCCGGCCGCATCGCCCTGAAGGGTCACATGTCCCAGGGTGAATTCCGGGCCGGGATCGATGGTGATCGTGACTGGAACGGGCGCATTGCGCGGAAAAACCGGATTGGGCGGCAATGCATCGAGCGGGGTGCCGCCCACGGTTATTGCCACCGTGCCGCCGTAACGGGATTGTTCGTAAAGGGCCGCAACCAGCCGCTCGCGGTCCTCACGCGCCTTGACCACCACACCGAGATCGCCGGAAACCGGCTTTTCTTTGTCAGCCAGCATCAGGGAGCTGGCATCGAGGACTTTCTTCAGGGCCTTGCCTGCGCCGGGGGCGGAGAATTCGATGCTGTAGCGGACCGGATCGACGACATCCGGCGCCTTGTCCTTGTCTCCCCACAATGTCAGGCCAAAAATCGTGAAGGCGTGGGACTGGGCTGGCATGAGCAGGCAGGCGCCCACAATCAATGCCTTGGCGGAGAGAGCGTTGATGCGCTGTGTCGCAGAGCAAAGGCTCTTGCTGCGTGATGAAGGATAAGTGGAGTTTTGCTTCGGAGCGGTTTTCGAATGGCAAGCTTCCCCGTTCCGGTTTTTCATGTACGACACGTACATTTCGTTCCGGTTCGCGAATATCAACGCTTTCGCCACGCTCACGGGCGAAGGCCCACGCGCCCTGCTTCTTCGATACGCAATACACATATTCGGCACGGTCAATCTATCCGGTACAAGCAGCGTCCAACGCTCCTCATGCTTGTCGTCAGTTGTCCGTGGAGGGCGTCATGCCATCCACCGCAGAAACAATGCGCGCACCCACGCACACCGTTCCGTCTATACGTCGCTTCACTGCTTGCCCGCCGGTCCGTCCCCTACAGCGTCCGTCGTGCGTTTTATCAAACGCACGACGGACGCTGTAACACTTTAAATATGCTGCATAATTTTCACCTTAAATCGATTCCGATTTAAGGAATTATGCAGTAGAACGGACAGCCCCCTGTCCCGTATGGGCACAGTAACCGCAAAAGACAGCCCTGACCAGACGGGAAGGTTTGCATTTGTCGGAAACGGCTGCGGTGTTGCCATAAAGCCCGCCGGATGCCAGGCGGGGCATCCGGCAAGGGGATCAGGCCCTATGAATGGCCAGACCCCGAATGAACTGATCAGGCAGATCAGTAGCCGCCGCGCGGGCAGGCATCGATGTAGCGGCGGCCATAACGGTCGCGGTAGTAGCACTGGCCGGGCTGGTCGCGCACATTGCCGATCACGGCACCCGCAACGCCGCCAATGGCGGCCCCTACGGCTGCGCCGCGCACATTGCCGGTTGCCAGGCCCCCGATGACGGCGCCCGACGCCGCGCCAATGCCCGCACCCTTTTCCGTTTCCGTGCAGCCGGCGACTGCAAGACCTGCCAACAGCAGAACGATTGCTTTCTTCATCGATTTTCTCCACCAGATGTGTTCGATTGAGCCGCAGGAGCCCCACACTCCTCCCTACGCGGCCAAAGTGAACGCGACAGGTCGAACTGCCTCCCGGCCCGCCCGGACCTTATGGCCCGGGAAAGGCGGCATGGAGGCAAAATATCGTCGGAAAAGCGAAAGTCCACCATTGTTGCCGGGGTTTTTTTCTCTGTATGGCGGCGACAGGGCCAATGCGCTTTGCCAATTTACTTTTTCCTACTTGATTCAGGTCAAGAATGGCGACGCGCGTCTCGCCTAGACAGGGTGTGCGGCGCTGGTCAAAGCCTTGTTCGGGCGCGGCAGAAGGGGCGGGCCTTTTGTCGCAGTTTAGAACGAATATACAAAAGGGGTTGACCGCAGGCAGGAAGACACTCAAAAGATTAGTAGAACAGTTGGAGCAGGCGCAATGGATTTCGAGGCGTTTTTCAAGAGCGAACTGAGTGGTCTCCATGAGGAGGGCCGCTACAGGGTTTTCGCCGATCTTGAGCGTCAGCATGGCAATTTTCCCCGCGCCACGCGCTACACGGCAACCGGCCAGCACGATGTGACGGTGTGGTGCTCCAACGACTATCTCGGCATGGGCCAGAACCCGGCCGTGGTCGAGGCCATGAAAAATGCCATCGATCACTGTGGCGCGGGTGCTGGAGGCACCCGCAACATTTCCGGCACGAATCACTATCACGTCATGCTGGAGCAGGAGCTTGCCGACCTGCATGGCAAGGAATCAGCGCTGATCTTTACCTCCGGTTATATCTCCAACTGGGCAACGCTGGGTACGCTCGGCCAGAAGATCCCCGGCCTGATCATTTTCTCGGATGCTTTGAACCATGCCTCGATGATCGAGGGCATCCGCTATGGCCGTTGCGAAAAGGTCATCTGGAAGCATAACGACCTCAAGGATCTGGAAGCCAAGCTGAAGGCTGCCGATCCGCGTGCGCCCAAGCTTATCGCGTTCGAATCCGTCTATTCGATGGATGGCGACATCGCGCCTATTCGCGAAATCTGCGATCTTGCCGATCGCTACGGGGCCATGACCTATCTGGACGAAGTCCATGCCGTTGGCATGTATGGCCCGCGCGGCGGCGGCGTTGCCGAGCGCGAAGGGCTGATGGATCGGCTGACCATCATCGAGGGAACGCTTGGCAAGGCCTTCGGGGTCATGGGCGGCTATATCGCCGCGTCGAACGCGCTTTGCGATTTCATTCGTTCCTTCGCCTCCGGTTTCATTTTCACCACCGCGCTGCCGCCTGCTCTTGCAGCCGGTGCCGTGGCTTCCATTCGCCACCTGAAGACCAGTCAGATCGAACGTTTCGCGCATCAGGAACGGGTGCGGCGCCTGCGCGCCATGCTGGATGCCAGCGGTATTCCGCACATGCCCAATCCAAGCCACATCGTGCCGGTCATGGTGGGCGATGCCGCCAAGTGCAAATGGATTTCGGATATTCTGCTGGACAATTTCAATATCTATGTGCAGCCGATCAACTATCCGACGGTTCCCAAAAAGACCGAGCGTCTGCGCATCACGCCGACTCCGCTGCACAGCGATGCCGATCTTGAGCATCTGGTTGGCGCGCTGCATCAATTGTGGTCGCGTTGCGCGCTGGCACGGGCGGTTGCCTGAAAAAGCCGTTTTTTCGGGAGAATGCTGAAAAGGGGTTCGATGCAGCGGACCCCTTTTCGATTCAGGACTTGCCGGTCATGGTGGCGTCTGCCGAAATGATGGCGTTGGCGCGCGCACGCGCTTCACCCTCCACGGCCATTATGTCATCGATTGATCCGGCCTGCGTCGCATCCTGCATGGCGTCCATCACCTTTTCGACGATTTCCGCCATGGCAAGGAAGCCGATCCGACCTGCCACGAAAGCATGAAAAGCGGTTTCCTCGGCGGCATTGAGGATGGCTGGCTGAAGGCCGCCGCGCTCCAGAGCGGTCCGGGCAAGGCGCAATGCCGGAAAGCGAATCTCGTCGGGTGCTTCGAAGTCCAGCCGCGACAAGCGGGTGAAATCCAGCCGCTCCACATCCAGCCTGCCCCGTTCGGGATAGGTGAGGGCATAGGAAATGGCGGTGCGCATATCCGGCACGCCAAGTTGCGCCATGACCGAACCGTCGCAATAGCCCACCATGGAATGCACGATGGATTGCGGGTGGATGATGACTTCCACCTGATCGGGCCGGAGCTGGAAAAGGTGTTTGGCCTCGATCATCTCCAGCGCCTTGTTGAACATCGAGGCACTGCCGATGGAAACCTTGAGGCCCATGGACCAGTTGGGGTGGCTGCGGGCGGTTTCCACGGTGACGCTTGCCATTTCCGCACGGCTGGCCGTGCGGAAAGGTCCGCCGGAGGCTGTCAGAATGATGCGTTCCACAGCCTCACGATGATCGCCCGTGAGGCACTGGAATATGGCCGAATGCTCGCTGTCCACCGGCAGAAGCCGTCCACCGGCACTCTCGATCGTGTGCATGAACAATTCGCCCGCGCAAACAAGACATTCCTTGTTGGCCAGCGCAATATCGGCGCCGCGTGCGGCCGCGGCCAGGGTCGGAGCAAGGCCGGCTGTACCGGCAATGGCCGCCATCACCCAGTCTGCCTCGCAGGCGGCGGCTTCGGCAAGGCCGCTTGCGCCAGCGGCAACCGCAATGCCGGTGCCGGCAAGGGCGGCTTTCAGGTCGGCATAAAGGGCATCATCCGCCGTTACGGCAAGGGTGGCGCCGAATGTTCGCGCCTGTTCGGCCAGCAGTGGAATATTGCTCTGACCGGTCAGGGCGGCAATCTCAAAGGTGTCGCGCCCGCCCAGTTGAGCGATGACATCGAGGGTGTTCACGCCGATCGATCCGGTAGAGCCGAGGACCGTCAGACGGCGAGGTGAGCCTTTGGCCATGCACATGCAATTATCCGGCAGAAGTGACAGTAAAGCTTCCGGCAAATCGAAAGCGGTTCACCTCTACAAGGGATTATACGTGTGAGCAACCGGCAAGACGGGAGGCGCGATCAAGGGGCCTCCCTCACGCAAGGCGATTGCGCAGGACCGGAGATCGATGGGCCTGCCGTGTCCTTCACGCGGCTGGTTCGCCACACGCAAGAAGGCCAGAGCCATTGCCGGAAAAATCAGTCAGAATGTCGGCGTTGCCGCTGTTGCCGAGCGGCTTCTGCCCAAACGTGACAAGGCAAAAGTAGTACAGGCGGCAATCAGGCCCGCCCCCAAACCCAGAACAATCATTGTTCGCTCCCCAAAAGCCTGTTCGGCCCGCAGACGGCCCCCTTCATCGGGACTACCCGGCAAATGTTCGTCTCGTTGTCTCCGGCACGAGGAACTATTTCGCGGAGTTGTCTTCTTCCTAAACCATACCATCCTTGCGTGAAGCTTTTCAAGGCGGTTCAAGCCCGGATCGCCATATGTTTCCGGCTTTGATACGGCTTTTAAGCTTTATTAACCTCAGATTAACAAATGCGCCATAAAAAGTTCAGAACGCGGTTCACGGCCTTTCCCTGGGTCTGCCGCCTGATTTTGGAAGCTTTGCCGCATGGCGGCAATCGTCTTCGCAGGACTTGGGAATGAAAGCTGAAAGGCTGTCATTCGGCATGATGCCATCCCCTTGTGCCGGTTCCGCTCCGGTATCTCCACTCAACGGTTTCCATCTGCTGCAATCTCTCGATTGCAGGCCCTGAGGGAGCCGTTTCCGCCAGCCGTGCAAAAAATGTCCTCGGTTTTGCGTCAGCGGCTTGCGTCACAGGTGATTTCGAGGCGCCGACCCTTCGGGTTTGCGCATGGCATGGGGTGATGTTCGGCCTGATGGCCGGTTTTCGGGGATGGCAGCGGTGCAGCAGGGTGATACGGAAAAGACGAATTCGGGGCAATCCGGCGGTCTGAAAGACCGGTTGAATTTCGCGGGGCTCGATCAGGAGCTTTGCAATCTCATCAGGCAGAACCGCCTGAAGCTCGAGCCTCACTCACAACAGGGCTTGCGGGAATTCTTTCGCAAGTTGCAGGCCTCCCCGACCGCAGCGCGACAATTTTCCGGCGAACGGCAGATCGATCGGTTGCAGGATCTTTATTCCTCCCATTGGGAGGTCATGACCGATGCGCGCTTCGACGGTCTATACGCCGAAAGGGTCAAGCTTCTCGCCGATACGCAGAGCCGCATGGGTCTTGATCCCCGCTGGCACGTTGCCGGTCATGGCGTGGTGCTGGAAAAGCTGGTTTCAGCCGTGATGGCCGATCTCGCCGGGCGCGGCTTCTTTCCCTCGTCAAAACGGCGGCTGGAAGAGCTGCAAAACCTTGTCAGCGCGTTGATCCGCCTGGTGATGGTCGATGTCGAGATTGCCGTGTCGTTGCGCTTCAACGAGTTGCGCGTCAAGCATCACAAGGATGTGGCCGACACCCGCCGCAAGGAACGCGAGCAGGTGAACGAGCTTTTTCATGATGCGTTTCAGGCGCTTTCGGAAGGGGATCTCTCCTGCCGCCTGCGCACGGACGGTCCGGAAGAATATCAGGATCTCGTTTCCACCTTCAATGGCGCCATGGACAGTATCTGTGCTGCTCTGGCGGCGGTGGAAGAGGCGCGGACGAGGGCCGAAAGCGGCAGTGCGGCGATGCAGGGCGATGCCCTGAGCTTCAGCCGACAGTCGGGTGACGTGTCGGCGCGTCTGACCGATAGCGGCGATGCGCTGCGCCGGGCGGCCGATGACCTCAAGGACAGCGCCGGCCGCTCCCGCCAGACCGAGGCGGCCGTTTCCCGCACGGCAAAGGCGGTTGAGGAAAGCGGCGAAATCGCTGGCAAGGCCATGAATGCCATGGCGGACATCGAAGCTTCGGCCGAAGAGATCGGCAAGATCATCGGCTCCATCGACGAAATCGCCTTCCAGACCAATCTGCTTGCGCTCAATGCGGGCATCGAGGCGGCGCGCGCTGGCGATTCCGGCCGTGGCTTTGCCGTCGTTGCGCAGGAAGTGCGGGCGCTGGCGCAACGCTCGGCGGAATCGGCAAGGCAGATCAAGACCCTGGTGGCCACCACCAAGGGGCAGGTGGATGCGGGCGTTCAGATGGTGAACCGCACGCAGGACGCGATCTCTGCCATCGTCGATCAGGTTTCAGGAATCAATGAAGTCGTCTCGGCGCTGGCCGTCGATGCCGGCCGTCAGGCCTCGGAGCTCGATCAGCTTGCCGGTGGGGTCTCGCTATGCGGCCGCGAGGTCGATGCGGCGGCCCGGATGGCGGAACAAACCAGCGGCCAGGTCGCGGACCTCCACACTGTTATCCTCGAATTGGGCAAGACCGTCCGGCAGTTTCGCCTCGAGCGGGCCCAGCAGGATCGGGTCTATCACCGCCCTGCTGCCTCCGAAGAAACGAATGTGACGCCGCTCATTGCTTTCGAAACCGAAAAAACAACCGATTTTCTGTTCCCAATTCGTATGGAAGGACTGTCGGCGTGAGCGGTTTATTTACCAACCTCTTATACAACGGGATTCGGCTGCTGCAATTTATCGCCGCATAGGGCCTCAAAGACGGGTTCTTAACCGAGTGGCGGTAAGGGGTAGAGTAACGACAACTTTAAGGAACGAGCGATGGCTGGCAAAAAGGGTGCATCGAAGGAGCTGAAGCTTCCTTCGGTTCTGGACTTGAACGAAGCTTCCGCACTGAAGGACAAGCTTCTCGGACTGAGGGGCGGCGCAGTTGAAATCGATGCATCCGGTGTGGAACGCATGGGCGCATTATGCGCCCAGGTGCTTTTGTCCGGCGCAAAGACCTGGGAAGAGGACAAGCATCCCTTCTCCATCACCAAGGCCTCTGATGCCTTTTCGAAAACCCTGCAGCTCTTGGGCTTGAACAACGATCGACTGATCGCGAAGGAGATTGGGCAATGAAGAAAAAAGTACTGACGGTGGATGATTCCCGGACCATCCGGAACATGCTCCTCGTCACCCTGAACAATGCAGGGTTTGAGACGATTCAGGCTGAGGATGGCGTCGAAGGGCTGGAAGTCCTGGAGGAATGCAATCCGGACGTGATCGTCACCGACATCAACATGCCGCGTCTCGATGGCTTCGGCTTCATCGAAGGCGTTCGCAAGAATGAGAAATATCGCGCGGTTCCCATTCTCGTGCTGACCACGGAAAGCGACGCGGAAAAGAAGAACCGTGCGCGTCAGGCCGGCGCAACCGGATGGATCGTCAAGCCCTTCGATCCGACCAAGCTGATCGACGCAATCGAACGTGTAACCGCTTAAAGCAGGGTTTCCCGCGATGGATATGAACGAAATCAAAGAGATCTTCTTCCAGGAATGCGAGGAGCAGCTCGCGGAACTGGAATCCGGTCTTCTGAAAATGAATGATGGGGATCGCGATCCAGAAACGGTCAACGCCGTTTTCAGAGCAGTTCATTCCATCAAGGGTGGCGCGGGCGCATTCGGTCTCGATGATCTCGTATCCTTCGCACACGTCTTCGAGACAACGCTCGACTGTGTCCGCTCCAACAAGCTGGAACCCACGCAGGACGTTCTCAAGGTCATGCTCCGCTCTGCCGACGTGCTGGCGGATCTGACCAATGCCGCCCGCGATGGCGGCAGCGTCGATGCGTCCCGCTCCAGTGGCCTCGTCAAGGAGCTCGAGGCTCTGGCCAATGGCGAAACGCCAGCTCCTTCGGCTACAGCCGCCGCGCCCAAGCCGGCAGCAGCAAAGCCCGCCAAGGCTGCACCCAAGGCGGAAGCAGCTGCCGCGCCGCCGCCAACCGACGACAGCGGCTTCCAGCCCATTCCCTTCTCCTTCGACGCATTTTCCGACGAGGAGCCTGTTATTGTGGCTCCCACGCTTGAGGTTGTCTTCAAGCCGCGGCGGGAACTCTATTCGAAGGGCAATGATGCCGCCTTGCTGCTGCGCGATCTTTCCCGCATCGGCGAGATGAGCCTGAACTGCAACACCGACAACCTGCCCAATCTCGATAATCTCGACCCGGAAGAGGCCTATTTCTACTGGACGATTTCGATCAAGAGCGAAAAAGGCGAGGAGGGTGTCCGCACCGTTTTCGAATTCGCTGAATGGGATTGCGACCTCGAGGTGAAGGAGCAGGAAGAGGCAAGCGCCGGCGGTGAAGAGCTGCCGATGGTGCCGGTGCCCTTCGACCTTTCGATCCTTGACGATGGCGAGGACGATGGCGCTTCCGATGGCGGCGATTCGATCGTGTCCGATGCCGTGGAAGCTGCCGAGACGGCCTCCAAGGTCGTCAACATGGCGGCCGCGGCTGCCTCCAAGGAAAAGAAGGAATCTCCCGCCGCCGCCGCTGCCGCCGCAGCCGCTGCCGCAGCGCAAAATCAGGCCTCGCAGGCCGTTCAGACAATCCGCGTCGATCTCGACCGCGTTGATCGCCTCATCAACCTTGTGGGTGAGCTTGTCATCAACCAGGCGATGCTGTCGCAAAGCGTGATCGAGAACGACAATAACGGTACCTCATCGATCAACATGGGTCTGGAAGAGCTGCAACAGCTTACCCGCGAGATCCAGGATTCGGTGATGGCCATTCGTGCGCAGCCGGTCAAGCCGGTCTTCCAGCGCATGTCCCGTATCGTCCGCGAAGTGGCCGACATGGTCGGCAAGTCGATCCGTCTGGTGACGGAAGGTGAAAACACCGAAGTGGACAAGACGGTTATCGACAAGCTTGCCGAGCCGCTCACGCACATGATCCGTAATGCCGTGGACCACGGCATCGAAACGCCCGAAAAGCGCAGCGCAGCCGGCAAGAACCCGGAAGGCACCGTCAAGCTGACGGCAAAGCATCGCTCGGGCCGTATCGTTATCGAACTGGTGGATGACGGCGCGGGCATCAACCGCGAGAAGGTGCGCCAGAAGGCAATCGACAACGATCTCATTCCGGCGGACGCAAATCTTTCGGATGAGGAAATCGACAACCTGATCTTCATGCCGGGCTTCTCGACAGCCGACAAGATCTCCGACATTTCCGGCCGCGGCGTTGGCATGGACGTGGTGAAGCGTTCGATCCAGGCTCTTGGCGGCCGTATCTCGATCAGCTCGCGTCCGGGGCAGGGCTCCACCTTCACCATGAGCCTGCCGCTGACACTGGCCGTTCTCGATGGCATGGTGGTAACGGTGGCCGGTCAGACGCTGGTCGTTCCGTTGACGGCCATCGTGGAAACACTTCAGCCGGAAGCGCAGAACATCCATTCCTTCGGTGCCAACCAGCGCCTGATTTCCATCCGCAACAGCTTCTGCCCGCTGGTCGATGTCGGCCGGATCCTGAACTTCCGCTCCAGCCAGGCCAATCCGATGGACGGTGTGGCGCTGCTGGTGGAATCGGAGGGCGGCGGTCAGCGCGCTCTCATGGTCGATGCCATCCAGGGTCAGCGCCAGGTGGTCATCAAGTCGCTGGAAGCCAACTACACCCATGTTCCGGGCATTGCGGCTGCAACCATTCTTGGCGATGGCCGCGTCGCGCTCATTCTGGACGTGGATGCCGTCGTCGCCGCTTCGCGCGGTCAGTCTCTAAAGCAGGAAATGTCGTTAGCCGTCGCAGGGTAAGTGTATGTCGTATGCGGTCAAAAATCTCGTTCAGGGCAGCCGCGAGCTTATCGCGTTCCGCATCGGTGAACAGGAGTTTTGCGTAAACATCATGTCGGTCCGGGAAATCCGCGGATGGACACCCGTGACGCCTTTGCCGCATTCTCCGCATTACGTGATGGGCGTCATCAACCTGCGCGGGGTGGTTTTGCCGATCATGGATCTGGCAACCCGTCTGGGCATGAAGCCCGCCGAACCGACCCCGCGCCACGTTATCATCGTGGCGCAGGTTCACTCCAAGGTGGTTGGCCTGCTGGTCGATGCGGTGTCGGATATTCTTACCGTGACGGATGAGGATATTCAGCCCACTCCGGAAGTCTCCTCCGATCTCGAGCGGCAGTATGCCCGTGGCATATTGGCAATCGACAAGCGCATGATCTGCCTGATCGAACTGGCAGCCCTGATTAATGAAAGCGAAAGCGAAGCCGCATGATCAACAGCTTTTCTGCGCATAGCCGGCAGTCGGACGATGAGGTCATGGCCAGTGGTGAATATCCGCTGACCCGCCGCGACCTCAGCGAAATCGCTGCAATGATCTATGCCGATGCAGGTATTGCGCTGAACGATTCGAAAGCGTCGCTCGTGTATTCGCGCCTCTCCAAGCATATTCGGTCCCTGGGGCTGAGCGGCTTTAGGGAATATTGCCAGCTTGTCGCCTCTGCCGAGGGCTCGGCGGCACGGCGCGAGATGCTTTCGCACCTGACAACGAATTTCACGCGCTTCTTTCGTGAAAATCACCACTTCGAACATTTGAAGGCGGAGGTCCTGCCTGGCCTGCTCAATCGTGCCAAGGCAGGCGGGCGCGTGCGCATCTGGTCTGCTGCCTGCTCCGACGGACAGGAGCCTTATTCGATTGCGCTCACCGTTCTGTCGATGATGCAGAATGTTGCCGATTACGACTTCCGCATTCTGGCGACGGATATAGATCCGAAGATCCTGGCCTTGGCGCGCGCTGGCGCCTATGACGAAAACTCGCTGGAAACGGTCAATCCGGCCATGCGCAAGCAGTGGTTTCGGGAGGTGGACATCAATGGCCGGCGCAAATTCCAGGTCGATGACCGGGTCAAGAAACTCATCACCTTCAACGAGCTGAACCTTATGTCGCAATGGCCGGTAAAAGGCCCGTTCGATGTGATATTCTGCCGTAACGTGGTGATATACTTCGATGAGCCGACCCAGATGAAAATCTGGTCGCGCTTCTCCGGGCTTCTGGCTGAAGGTGGCCATCTTTATATTGGTCATTCGGAGCGGGTGTCTGGCGAGGCGAAAAATCTCTTCGATAACACTGCCATTACAACCTATAAATATACTGGAAAATTTGGAGGGCGCAGGGCATGAACTTACCCGCTCGCGTTCTTGTTGTCGATGACAGCCCCACCATGCGGGGCCTGATCACGGCTGTCTTGAATTCCGACCCGGAAGTCAATGTCATCGGTCAGGCGAAGGATGCCATGGAGGCGCGTGCCGCCATCAAGCAGCTCAACCCGGACGTCGTGACGCTCGATATCGAAATGCCGGACATGAACGGTCTGGAATTTCTTGAAAAGATCATGCGGCTGCGCCCGATGCCCGTCATCATGGTTTCGACCATGACCCATCGCGGCGCCGAGGCGACGCTTGCGGCGCTGGAGATCGGTGCTTTCGACTGCGTGGGAAAACCGATGCCGGGCGAGCCGCGTCCCTTCGGCGATCTGGCAGAAAAGGTCAAGGCGGCTGCCCGTTCGCAGCTTCGCCGGCACGCCTCGCAGCCGGCGGCGCCCGCTATTGCGCCGTCCACCGATTTCCGCGTGGGCCGCAAGATCGTTGCGATCGGCTCGTCAACCGGTGGTGTCGAAGCGTTGATTACGGTGCTGCAAAAGTTTCCGCGTAATTGTCCGCCCACGGTCATTACGCAGCACATGCCGCCGACCTTCACCAAGAGCTTCGCGGAGCGGTTGAACCGGCTTTGCGCGCCGGTTGTCCAGGAGGCAACGGATGGGGCTCGGCTGGAGATCGGCAAAATCTATCTCGCACCGGGCGGGGAGCGTCACCTTCAGGTGGTCAATCCCTCAGCACCGAGCTGCCGCCTGGTGGAGCAGTCACCTGTGAACGGACATCGGCCTTCGGTGGATGTGCTGTTCGACTCGGTGGCGGAACTGGCTGGCCGCAATGCCGTCGGCGTCATACTCACGGGTATGGGGCGCGATGGAGCGGCCGGATTGCTCAAGATGCGAAGTGCAGGCGCACGGACCATCGGGCAGAACGAAAAGACCTGTGTGGTCTACGGAATGCCTCGGGTCGCCCATGAACTGGGCGCAGTCGAGCATCAATTGCCGCTTGGATCGATCGGCGAAGAAATTCTCAAACTTACGGCCGCACGGAAAGAAGGTTAACAATAATGTCGATAGCTGAAAAAATTAAAGTCCTCATCGTGGACGATCAGGTAACAAGTCGATTGCTGCTCAGTGATGCTCTCACACAGCTCGGCTTCAAGCAGATTACCGCTGCCGGTGATGGCGAGCAGGGCATGAAGATCATGGCCCAGCAGCCGCATCATCTGGTGATCTCGGATTTCAACATGCCGAAGATGGACGGTCTTGGTCTTTTGCAGGCGGTGCGCAGCAACCCTGCGACCAAGAAGGCGGCTTTCATCATTCTCACCGCCCAGGGAGACCGGGCGCTGGTGCAGAAGGCGGCGCAATTGGGCGCCAATAACGTTCTGGCCAAGCCGTTCACCATCGAAAAGATGAAGGCGGCCATCGAAGCTGTGTTCGGAGCATTAAAATGAACCAAGAAGCTGCGGCTCGCAGGGTCCATATTATTCAAGGGGAATACAAGGTTATCAGCGACCCGAATGTGGTGCTGTCAACCATTCTGGGCTCCTGCGTGGCCGCATGCTTGCGGGATCCGGTTGCGGGAGTCGGGGGCATGAATCATTTCCTCCTGCCCGGATCAGCATCGCCCGGCATGGGCGGTGGCGATGCCACGCGATATGGCGTGCATCTGATGGAATTGTTGATCAACGGCTTGCTAAAACAGGGGGCAAGACGCGATCGGCTTGAAGCGAAGATTTTTGGCGGTGCGAAAACCATCGCCACCTTCTCGAATGTGGGCGAGCAGAATGCTGCTTTTGCCATGCAGTTCCTCCGCGATGAAGGGATCAAGGTTGTTGGTTCCTCCGTCGGCGGTGAACATGGGCGAAAGCTCGAATTCTGGCCGGTCAGCGGACGGGCCAGACAATATCCGCTCACGGGCGCCGAAACGCAGAAGACGGTGGCCATGGAGCAGCAGAGGCCAGCACCCGCGGCCAAGCCGGTCGAAAACTCTATCGAATTCTTCTAATTGGGGACACGTGCGACAGATGCAGCAATCACCGGAGATCACGGGCACGGGTGAATCCCTGCCTCAAATTTTAATGCGTGTCGTGACGGAATTGCACGATGTCGCCTATCTCATTGAACGCATCGAGCCGCAAATTCTCGAGATCGGCGGACCGAAGATTTTGGAATCCACCGAGGCGTTGAAAGTATTGCAGGGTATCGACCTTGCCGTGCAAAAGGCCCGTGGCCTGGCCGAATTTATCGATACGATCACGGCGGATGTGCCGGAGGGCTGGACCGTGGACATGACGACCGCGCTCAGCCTGGTGAAACTTGCCGAAATGCAGCGGGCGCTTGGTGATGGCCTGCGGCATGGACACTCTCAGCCGATCAACAAGGCCTCCGGAGATTTCGACTTCTTTTAATCTGGCTGCGGCAAAGCCGGTCATCGGACTTGCCTCGATGCCATGAATGAAACAGGGACGGCGACCGGTTTCGAGCTTGCGTGAGAACCAGACGCTTTCCGGGGACCGGACGCCAGATGAACGGCCCCTTCGCAAAGCATCCTCGCACCCTGCCCCAGGTGCGATGAATAGCGTGACAGACATACCGTCGAAATATCCGGAAGGCATTTCTGCTTTGATTGGCAGAAATGCTTTTTTGTTTTCCAGCTTTCCTGTGCCGGGCGCATTACAGCGCGGTGCGTTTTATCAAACGCACAAAGGACGCTGTAACACTTTAAAACTGCTGCATGATTTTAACCTTAACTCGATTCCGATTTAAGGAATTATGCAGTAGCCGCGACGTGCTGCACTTGCTTTTCCACAACCGCCCGGCCGCTTGAGGAGGAAACGTTCGCGCAAGTTTCGCTGGCTAGGGTGGCGGCAGGGCAAAAGCCGTAACCTCCTCGTTCGACGGTGCTAGACAGAATGAATCTGTTCAATCAAATCCTCCAAGTCTTCAAGAATTTATCGACCTTGGGGCCTGCAAAACTCTGGGCCCTTGGCGGCGTGGGCATTGTTTCCATGGCGCTGGTGATCGGTGCGGCCTATTTCGTCAACAAACCAGCCTATGAGACGCTTTATGTCGGTCTCGAAGCCAATGACGTCAATCAGATCAGCATCGCGCTGGCCGAAGCCGGCATTGGTTTCCAGACCGGGACGGATGGCAAGAGCATTCAGGTGCAGGCTGGCATGACCAGCAAGGCCCGGCTCTTGCTGGCCGAGCATGGCCTGCCCAACAGCACCAATGCAGGTTACGAACTGTTCGACAATGTCGGCTCGCTGGGCCTGACATCCTTCATGCAGGAAGTAACCCGCGTGCGGGCGCTTGAAGGGGAGATTGGCCGGACCATCCAGCAGATCAGCGGCATTGCCGCAGCCCGCGTTCACATCGTCATGCCGGATGTCGGCAATTTCCGGCGTGGCGAGCAAAAGCCCAGCGCCTCGGTGATGATTCGCGCCAGCAGCGCAACGGGCCGCAAGTCGGCGGCCTCCATTCGCCATCTGGTGGCCTCTGCCGTGCCGGGCCTGGATGTGGAGGACGTGACGATCCTCGATTCAACCGGTCAGCTTCTTGCCTCCGGTGATGAAACGGGCGGTGCGGCCAATCGCAATCTTACGGCCGTGCAGACGTTCCAGCAGGAAGTGGAATCCAATATCGACAAGGCGCTTGCGCCATTCCTCGGCATGGATAACTTCCGCTCCAGCGTGACCGCGCAGTTGAATACCGACCAGCAGCAGATCCAGGAAACCACCTATGATCCTGAATCCAAGGTCGAGCGCTCGGTTCGCACCACCAAGGAAGCGCAGAAGTCTGAACAGCGCCAGTCCGACACCGCAGCCACTGTGGAACAGAACATTCCGCAGGCCGCGCCTCAATCCGGTGGTGCCGGTCCGCAATCTTCCGACCAGCAGGACAAGAAGGAAGAGCAGACCAACTACGAAATCAACAGCAAGACCATTGCCACCGTGAAAAACGGCTACAAGCTGGAGAAGCTCTCGGTTGCCGTCGTCGTGAACAAGCAGCGTCTTGCCACCATGGTTGGCGAGCCGGTGGATCAGGCCAAGATCGACGCCTATCTGGCTGAAATGCAGAAGATCGTGACGTCTGCCGCTGGCATAGACAACAAGCGCGGTGACGTCGTGACGCTGACGGCCATGGACTTCATGGAAAACCAGCTTCTTGATGAAGCCTCGACCGGCCCCGGCGTCATGGACATGCTGAGCCGCAACCTGGCGGGTATCATCAACTCGCTTGCCTTCGTGGCCGTTGCCTTCCTCATCGTCTGGATGGGCATCCGTCCGATGGTCCGCTCCATGGGCGGTGGCGGCGTGGCAACCGCGGAAGGTGGCGCCGAAGGCGTGGCAGGTCTTGAACTGCCCGACTTCTCGCCGGGGCTGGATGCGGGCGGTGGCGCGCTGATGGACGGCTTCGGCGCGGACTTCGGATTTGACAGCGCCGACGATGTTCTGGCCCTCGACAACGACCCGAATGGCGGATTCAATCGCCGTGTCAAGGAAGGTCCAGAACGTCGCCTGGCGCGTATGGTGGAGATCTCCGAGGAGCGGGCTGCGAAGATCCTCCGGAAATGGGCTGTAGACAAAGCCGCTTGACGATTTGCTGACCAAATGACCCCAGGAAGCCTGCGCACCGCAAAAAGGTCGCAGGCTTCTTTGTGAATGATGCTAAATTGCAACAGCTTGAGGCTCCAACCATATAGAATTCGTCGCTCATTCATCTAAAATAAATCAAGTTGATTCGAAGGGCTCGAGCCAACGGGTAACTGCGGAATGGGCGGCTTCCGCAGCTGTTTTCAAGAAAGGAATGGCCGTTTCGTCCCTTGAAGGGGGAAGATTATGGGCGTTGAACTCCTTGAATCGGGAGTTGGTCATGATTTGCACGTACTCGACATGGTCGAGCCAACGGAAGGCGATATTCGTCGCGATCATATGATTGCGCAGCTGTCGGCCTCGGCGTCTCTGGGAAATCTCAGATCCGCCATGCGCATTCTGACGAACTATGCCGGTGCCTCCTATTTTTTGCTGGCGCGCTACGACCTCATTCAGGAGCAGGGCCTGGATTTCGTGGTGACGGCCGATTGGCCTTTCGATCTGGTCCGGGGCCTTGCCTGCGAGCTTTCTTCGGCCTGCTCGCGCACCACAGAGCTTGAAAAATGCCTTTCCCTGCTTCAGGCGAAATTCGTGCTTTTGCCGGATGAGCTGGATGTGCCGGAAGGCTCCAGCCGGCAATATTGCTGGGTCATGTTCAATGTGGGGCGCACGCGCTTTGCGCTTGTCATGCTCTTGCCGGAAGGCTTCATCATTTCTCCCGACCGCTTGCGGGAGGTGGGGTTGCTTGCTGCCTATTGTGTGAGCCTGTCCACCGGCCGCGACCAGAAGGCCGACCGCGATTTCGAACTGACGGAACGTGAGCTGGAATGCCTCTTCTGGATCGCCGAGGGGAAGACCAGCGACGAAATAGCCACGATTCTGGGCATTTCCCGCAATACCATCAATAATTACATCACCAGCGTCATGCGCAAAACGGCAACCAAGACCCGGTCTGAAGCCATTGCCTATGCGGTTCGCAACAATCTTGTTTAAGAGAGTTCCATGGCCTTCAATCCTGACATGCCTGTTGGACGAACCGGTGCTGCTTCCGGCGACATCCGTGGACGTTTGACCACGGGGCCGAATGACGTTTTCCCGAAGTTGATGGCCATGCAGAAGAGCCTTGGCGCCCGCAGCTTTGCGATTTTCCGCATGGTTGGCTCAGGTCTGCCGCGCAAGCGAAAGCTGCATTGCGAGTATGAAAGCTGGGGTGCTGGCGGGCATGGCGGTCAGAGCGATGCCTTCGTTGCGTGCTACGGCGAGTTGCTGCTCAAGCATATTGACGAGTTTCTTCTGCCGCTGCTCTGGAATGGCCGCGAGAACAGCATCATCTGCGATAGCAGTTCATTCGGTGCATTCGTCACCCGGCTGCCGGCGGGAAATCTGGGTTTTGCAGGGCTTGCCTTTCCCGTGCGGCTTGGCGCGGTCGGCAATGGTTATGTGGTCTTCGGTTTCAATACGTCAGTCGATCTTGCCAGTTCCACCATCATTGACATGCATAACCGCTGCTGCAAGCTGATGCTGGACGTGCTTTCTCAGAGCGAGCGCAGGGTGACGCCTTCCGAAGCCCTGAGTGACCGTGAGATCGCCTGCTTGCAACTGGCCGGAGACGGGCGTATCAGCGAAGAAATCGCCGAGAATCTCGGGCTATCCGTCCATACGGTCAATGCCTATCTCGGTTCGGCAACGATCAAGCTGGATTCGGTCAACCGCATTCAGGCCATCGCCAAGGCCATTCGCCTTGGCTATATCAACTGAACCGTTTCCACTGCTCCCCCGAGGGGCAGGGACGAGAAGACAGCTATCGTTCAGCGATCCGTGTAATCGGCCGGTGCCGGGGTCTGTGCGGGTGTTTCCTGCGCTTCATGCAGCCACTCACGCCAGATGGCGACCAGAATGGCCATCAGCACCGGGCCAACGAACAATCCCAGGAAGCCCATGGTCTTCACCCCGCCAACGAGGCCAAAGAAGGTTGGCAGGAAGGGCAGCTTGATCGGGCCGCCGACGAGGCGGGGGCGGAGGGTCTTGTCCACGATGAAAAGTTCCACCGTTCCCCAAAGCAGCAGGCCGATGCCGGCGACCATGGAGCCACTGGCGACCAGATAGATCGAGACCAGCGTGAAGGAGAGCGGAGCGCCGCCTGGAATGAGCGCCATGAAGCCGGTCATGATGCCAAGCGTCACAGGCGAGGGGACACCGGCGATCCAGTAGGCGATACCGAGAACAATGCCCTCGCCCACGGCAATGACACCCATGCCGGTGACTGTGGAGCTGATGGTCAGCGGTACCAGCCGTGAAACCCGCCCCCAGCGCCCCGGCAAAATGCGCTCGCCCACGACATCGAGTTGCCGAACGATTCGCTCGCCATCGCGATAGACGAAAAACAGTGAAATCAGCATGAAAAGCAGGGTCAGCAGGCCGTGGAAGGCGGAGGAGCCGATGACCAGAACCCCCCGGTAAATGGTGCCGATATTGGCGCCGCTGATGAGCTGGACCAATTCCCCCAGCGCGCCGGGATGGCCGACATAGCGGGCCCAATGCTCGGCCAGCCATTCGCCTGCAAAGGGAACCTGAAGCAGCCAGACGGGGGTTGGCGCACCTGTTTCGTTGGCCTTGAGCGCCCACACGCTCCACGTCTTGATTTCATCGACTGCGTAGGCGCCAGCCAGAAAGATCGGCACGACGATGAAGGATACGACCAGAAAGATGGCAATCGTGGCGCCAATGGTGCTGTTGCCGCCCACCGCCGACTGGAGGCGCCGGTAAAGGGGCCAGCTGGCAAAGCCGATGACCATGGCCGCCAGCACCGGAACGATAAAGCCATAGAAAAAATAAGCGCCTGCCAGCAAGACCGCCACCAGCAGCCAGCGCGCCGCAGAGGTTGGCCCCACCAGGGCATTACGGTCGGAAAAAGCCCGTCGCGGCGAAGCTGAGATTGCCGTCTGGTCGTTCTTTGCGTTTCGCAAGCTCACCTTTACACTCCGCTCTGCGCGGTTCTTCGCGCAACCGTTACCCAATAGCCGCCTTTACGGGCTTCATGCGCAATGGCCGTGGATTTGATGACACGCACCATGCCGTGAAGCTGCGGGATGAGGAGGCTGTTGGCCGCCCGCCCCATAAAGGAAATTGCCTTGCAGATTTCATGGAAATCTAGAGGACACATCTCAAGAGCCTGTGAAAATTTAGAGGCAGGATGTGATTTTTCTTCGTTTGTCCGACTTTTTCCAACGTGTCTGATGAAATGGTGATCCCGACGCGATTCGAACGCGTGACCCTCAGATTAGGAATCTGATGCTCTATCCTGCTGAGCTACGGGACCATTCCTGTCTCCATACAAAACCCTTGGCCGCAAGCCAAGCTTTTTTGCTCAATCCGCCAATCTCTGCTCGGCCAGCCTGATCCAGTAGGACATGCCGTAAACAAGGGCTTCATCGTTGAAGTCATAGGCGGGATTATGCAGGCCTGCGGTCTGACCGTTGCCGATCATGATATAGGCGCCGGGACGGGATTTGAGCATGAAGGCAAAATCCTCGCCCGCCATGGAGGGATCGACATCGGCGTTGACATTGGCATCGCCGACGATGTCGCGCGCCGCGCGGGCGGCGTGGTCGGTTTCCGATGCGTGATTGACGGTAACGGGGCAGGGGCGCTCATATTCCACCTCGGCCGTTGCGCCGTGGCTTGCGGCAATGCCGGTGGCGATCTCCCGCAGCCGCTGTTCGGCCAGATCCTGCACGGCTTCATCATGGGTGCGCACCGTGCCGGTCAGCACGGCCTCCTCCGGAATGATGTTGTGGGTCGTGCCTGCATGGAACTGCGTGACGGACACCACCACCGAGCGCACCGGATTTGCATTGCGGGCGGCAATAATTTGCAGGCCCTGCACGATCTGTGCGCCGATGGCGATGGGATCGATGGCCTTGTGGGGTTCGGCGGCATGGCTGCCGCGTCCCTTGATGGTGATCACGAATTTGTCCGGTGCCGCCATGATGCCACCCTTGCGGATGGCGAAGGTGCCGAGCGGCATACCGGGCATGTTGTGCATCCCGTAGACCTCGCAAATGCCGAAGCGGTCCATCAATCCGTCTTCCACCATGGCGAGCGCGCCCTGGCCGCCTTCTTCGGCAGGCTGGAAGATCACGGCCACGCTGCCGTTGAAGTTTCGAGTCTCGGCCAGATATTTCGCCGCGCCCAGCAGCATGGCCGTATGGCCGTCATGGCCGCAGGCGTGCATTTTTCCTGCCTGCCTGGAGGCCCAGGGCTTTTGCGAGATTTCGGTCAGCGGCAGGGCGTCCATGTCGGCGCGCAGGCCGATCACACGATTGCCTTGCCCGCGCCCATGGATAATGCCCACCACGCCCGTCTGGCCAAGGCCACCGACAACCTCGTCCACGCCGAATTGTTTCAGCTTCCCGGTTACGAAGGCTGCCGTCTCGTGAACCTCGTAAAGAATTTCCGGATTTTCGTGCAGGTGGCGGCGCCAGGCCCTGACTTCATCCTCAAGTTCTGCGGCGCGGTTCAAAATAGGCATGGGTAATCCCGATCACATGCGTTTGACCGGAAGGGCTTTCCGGCACTTAAATCTACTCGTTCCGATTGACTGGACCTTGGCCCTTTGTCATTGCTTCGACATATATGCCATTAGCCCGCCGGTTGCGAGGCCAAACGTTTCTTGAGGAGAAATCCGTGTCCCTGCTGTCGAGCTGTTTCAGGAGCGCGATTTGTTTCGCGGCTGCTCTTTCGGTCGCCGCCCCTGCGCTTGCCAATCCGGTGCTGGTGGTGGACGTGAATACCATGACGGTTCTGGAGCATCGCGAAAGCTTCAAGAAATGGTATCCTGCCTCGCTCACCAAGCTGATGACGGCCTATGTCACGTTTCAGGCGCTGCGAAGCGGGCGGGTCAAGCCGGATACAGTGGTGACGCTCAGCCAGCTTGCCGCCTCGCAATCACCCAGCAAGATGTTCTTCAAGCCCGGATCCAAGGTGACGATGGATGACGCCTTGAAAATGACGCTGGTGAAATCCGCCAACGACATGGCCATGGCTGTTGCCGAAACCGTGGGGGGAACACAGGCGAATTTCGTGGCGGAGATGAATGCGCAAGCCCAGCGTCTTGGCATGACCTCCACCCATTTCGTCAATCCCAATGGCCTGCCGGCGCAGGGGCAATATTCCAACGCCCGCGATCTGGCTGTGCTGGCGGTTGCAATTCGCCGGGAATTTCCGGAATATGCCAATTATTTCAAGATCGAAGCCATCGATACCGGCAAGAAGATCTATCCCAATGTCAACATGTTGATCGGCCGTTTCGATGGCGCGGATGGCATGAAGACGGGCTATATCTGCGCCTCCGGCTTCAATCAGATCACCTCCGCCACGCGCAACGGGCGCACGCTGCTTTCCGTGGTGCTGGGGGCGGACAGTCTGGCGGAGCGTGCGGATATTTCAGCCAATCTGCTGGAGAAATATTTCGCCACCGGCCAGCTTCGCGGCGAAAGGCTTGATGGCCTCAAGCCGGATACGGTTGATGGTCTCAATGACGTCAATGATGTCAGCGCTCAAATGTGTTCCACCGAAGCGCGCAAGGCCCGCAGCGAAACGCGCGATGAAAACGGCCGTATGCGCTTGACGTCACCCTATATTCACGAGCTGACGGCGCCGCCCAATGCGGTTTTCGCCGGCATCATTCCCGGTACGGAGCCGCCGGACCCGCCCAAGGCGGCCGACCAGAGCGCGTTGACCAATGTTCCCGTTCCCGCGCCGCGCCCGGACCTCTGACCGGTGCGCAGCTTCGGCTCCTTGCCTCAAGGCAAGGGCCTGACCATTTCACGCGAAAGGCAAGATCATGGTAAATCCGGCAGAGCGTGTGCGCGTTTCCATTCTCACCGGCTTTCTGGGTGCGGGCAAATCCACCCTGCTCAATCGCCTGCTGAAAGATCCCGCCATGCGGGATGCCGCCGTCATCATCAATGAATTCGGCGAGGTGGGGATCGATCATCTTCTGGTGGAAAGCTCCAATGATTCCATCGTGGAACTGGCCGATGGCTGTCTGTGCTGCACCGTACGCGGCGATCTGGTGGATACGCTTGCCGAACTGATGGACCGGATGCAGACAGGCCGCATCAAGCCGCTTTCGCGCGTGGTGATCGAAACCACGGGTCTTGCCGATCCCGCGCCGGTCATGCAGTCGGTTATCGGCAATCCGGTGCTTGCCCAGTCATTCCAGCTTGAGGGCGTGGTGACGGTGGTGGATGCCGTCAACGGTTTGGCCACGCTTGAAAACTATCAGGAAGCCGTCCGGCAGGTCGCGGTGGCCGACCGGCTGGTGCTGACCAAGCTTTCTTTGGCAGGCAAGGAGGAAACTGGCGCATTGCAGGAGAAGCTTGTCGCGCTCAACCCGCGTGCGCCGCGTGTGGATGCCGATCAGTCCGAGATGGCGATTGCCGGCTTGCTGGACAATGGTCTTTACGATCCCCGCAGCAAGACGCCAGACGTTGCCCGCTGGCTGCTGGAAGAGGGCGGCTCGCACGAACATCACCATGACCATGACCATCACCATGGGCCTGACTGCCATCACCATCACCATCACACCCATGATGAGCCCCGGTCCCATCATCACCACGATGTGACGCGGCATGGGGCGAGCATCCGGTCATTTTCCATTCTGCATGACAAGCCGGTCGATCCGGCGGCGCTGGACATGTTCATCGATCTTCTTCGTTCTGCCCATGGCGAGAAGCTTTTGCGGATGAAGGCCGTGGTCTGCCTGCGGGACAATCCCGAGCGGCCGCTGATCCTTCATGGCGTGCAGACCATCTTTCATCCGCCCGTCCGCCTGCCCGCATGGCCGCAAGGGGCCGATCGGTCGAGCCGTCTGGTGATGATCGTGGACGGGTTGGAGGAGGCCTATATCCGCGATCTTTTCGATGCTTTTACCGGCAAGGTGGCCATAGACCGGCCCGATCGTCAGGCGCTGGAGGATAACCCCCTCGCGGTGCCGGGGGTGAGGTTCTAGAGCATTTTCAGGAAAAGTGGACGCCGGTTTTCCCTTTGAAAATGCGTAAAAACAAATAGTTAGAGCGGCTCAATGTTTCCGTGAAACAATGAACCGCTCTAGAGCATTTTCAGGAAAGCGGTTTCACACTTTTGTGCGACATGTTCTAAACATCGCTGCCTTTGACGATCAGGAAACGGTGTCCTGTGGCTGTCGGCTGCACATTGACCATTACGTGTCCGTCTTCGCGGCACATATGGGGAATGTCGATCACCGCCATGGGGTCCGTGGTTTCCACCAGCAGCTCCTGGCCCTCTGCCATGGCTTTGAGCCGCTTTCGGGTTTTCAGCGCCGGCAAGGGACATTTCAGCCCTCGCAGGTCCAGCACCGGCGGGGTTGGGGCGCTGTGGCTTTGACCCGTTTGGTCAGCCTCCGCCGGACCTTTGTCCATCAGCGGGTGGCCCAGAATTTCCAGAAGGGCTTTGCGGCAGGTTCCGTTGGCGTATCCAGCGAAGCCATGCTGGTTTGCGGCGGCGGGCTGAGCGGATTGGCAAGCGGCATGGGGCCGGTGGCGGGCAGGGCAACCGTTGCCGAAGCCAGACCGGCATCTGTCGGTGCCGGAGCGAGCGCTGCCACGGATTGGGGCGCTGCTGTCGTGCCGGTGGTTTCCGGCCCCACCACGCGGCCACCCTTCGTGGCGGTCTCGGTGGAGGCGAAGAGAACCGGCATGGTGGATTGCTTGCTGCCGGGAACGGGGTTTGCCGGGTCCGCAACCTCTGAAATCTTCAGGAGCTTGCCAGCCTTCAATGCCGACCCTGTGGGCGCAAAGGCGAGATCGTGGCTTTTCAGCTGGTTGGCCACGAGTGCCTTGCGCTCGGCTTCGGTTGGATCGTACCAGACCTTGTCCTCGAATTTCTTCATGGCTTTGGCATAATCCCGCTGATAGGCGGCATTATAGGAGGCCAAGGCTACGGAAAGCTGCGGAGGCGTCGTCATGGGCGGGCATGAGGCGTTCGGGTTCAGGCCCTTGCCGCCCTCGACCTGCTGATTGAAGACATATTTCCGGTCGCAAACGCCAACCTCTGGCGGGCGCTTGGTGATCTCAAACTGGTCATAGCCGTCCTTCAGCATCTGCCAGAAGCTGTAATGCGGGCTATAGCGATGGCGCGCCATGTTTTCGGCGCTCATGCGGAAGGGAAAGGCCTGAAGCTGCACGGTCTGCTGGCCGCCGCGAAAGGCGTCACGGGCAAAGGCGTAGATTTCCAGAATCTGCGCATCCGTCATTGAATAGCAACCCGATGACGAACAGGCGCCATGGATCATCAGATTGGTGCCGGTACGGCCGTTGGCCGCATCAAAACGGTTGGGAAAGCCGGTGTTGATGGCCAGATAATATTTCGAAGCCGGGTTCAGATTGGCGGGCGTAAGATTGTAGAAACCTTCGGGAGCCTGACGGTCGCCTTCCTTGACCTTTGGACCGAGACGGCCCGACCAGGCGCAGATCTGGTAATCGGCGATCTTGTCGAAGCGTCCGTCCGTTTTCGCCTTCCAGATTTCCAGAACGCCTTCTTCCTTGAAAATTCGAATGGCGATAGGCGAATTCCGCTCCATGCCTTTCGCTTTCATGCTTTGCAGAATGGAGTCCGGCAGCGGCTGCTCGACCTTGTTGGACACATTGTCGGGAAGCTTCTTTTCGGTGACGCTGTCAAGCGTGTCGTTGCAGCCGCCGAGCAGGGCGGCGGTAGCAAGCAGAAGGGCAGCTTTGGGTAGGGTCATTCTGGAAGCTGGCATGTTCAAGCTCGACGGTTCGCTCCGGCTCCTTGGGGCTTGTGATTGCCATGCAAGGTGCTGCCGAATGTGGGCTACGGCAAGGCCGAGCAACACCTTGGCAGTATATGGTTTACGAAATCTAAAGCGTGTCGCGATCTTTCAGGTTCGCTCCTGACGCTTTAGAGCGGTTCATTGTTTCACGGAAACATTGAACCGCTCTAACTATTTGTTTTTACGCATTTTCAGACGGAAAACCGGTTTCCACTTTTCCTGAAAATGCTCTAGGTCATTGTTTTGTCGCATGTCGTTATCGCAAAACCGCTGCACACTTTTGCGCGACATGCTTTGAATGCACGAGGTCCGCTAATTAATCTAGCAAATCATGCCGAACATTTGAACGCTGATTTTCGAGAAATCTCTCAGCATCCGCGTTTGCCGCCGCATTTTGGGGCAGAAGGCCCGAAGCTGCGGAGGGCAGCCTCGGCCTGACCTGTCATTCCAATGCCTCCTGGCATTACAGATTGCGGCCGATCTCCAGGAATTTCTGGCGGCGCGCATTGCGCAGCTGTTCGCCGGTCTGGCTGGAAAGATCCTGAAGCGCGGCTGCGATCACTTCGCCTGCCTTGGTGATGACGGCATCGGGATTGCGATGCGCGCCGCCCACCGGCTCAGGGATGATGGTGTCGATCACGCCCAGAGCCTTCAGGTCTTCGGCGGTGATCTTCATGTTGGCGGCGGCCTCCTTGGCGCGGGTGGAATCGCGCCAGAGGATGGAGGCGGCACCTTCCGGCGAAATCACCGAATAGATGGCATGTTCCAGCATGAAAACGCGGTTGCCGGTGGCAATGGCAATGGCGCCGCCCGATCCGCCCTCGCCAATGACGATGGAAATCAGCGGCACCTTGATGTTGAGGCACATTTCCGTGGAACGGGCGATGGCTTCCGCCTGTCCGCGTTCTTCCGCACCTACGCCGGGATAGGCGCCTGCCGTATCGACGAGCGAAATCACCGGCAGGCCAAAACGGTCGGCCATTTCCATGACGCGCACGGCCTTGCGGTAGCCTTCCGGCCGCGGGCTGCCAAAATTGTGCTTGATGCGGCTTTTGGTGTCATTGCCCTTTTCCTGGCCGATCACGGCCACGGGCTGGCCCCTGAAGCGGGCAAGACCAGCCTGAATGGCGGCATCCTCGGAAAATTTCCGGTCGCCGGCCAGAGGCGTGAACTCTGTAAAAAGGGCGGCGGCATAATCCACGAAATGCGGGCGCTGGGGATGGCGGGCAACCTGCGTCTTCTGCCAGGGCGTCAGCTTGGCATAAATCTCTTCCATCGCCTCGCGGACGCGGGTTTCCAGACGACCGATCTCTTCCGAGGTGTCGATGCTTTCGTCTTCGCTCTTCAGCTTCTTCAACTCGTGAATCTTGCCTTCGAGGTCGGAGATGGGCTTTTCGAAGTCCAGATAATTGATCATCAGGTCCGTTCCGATCGTTCTTCCAGGGGCGTCGAGATCGTCTTGTTCAGCGTGGAAAGGTCATGGTCGCAATGTCTTGCCATGGTCCTACCACTGTTTCCCGACGGACGCCAATTTTGGCTTCCGCCTTTATAATCCGGCTTGGCCGGGCTTCTAATCGTGGTTTTTCCCATATTTGGCAAGAGGGTGATGCGTTTGAACCAGCGTCTGAAGCCTTTCGGCCAGCACATGGGTATAGATTTGCGTGGTGGAAATGTCGCTATGACCCAATAATTCCTGAAGAACCCTGAGGTCGGCGCCGTTTTCCAGCAGGTGGCTAGCAAAGGCGTGCCGCAGCACATGGGGCGAAATCGCATCCGGGTTCAGGCCGGCGCGGATGGCCAGATCCTTCAGCTCGCGCGCAAACACCTGCCGCGGCAAAAAACCGTCGGCGCCGGTGGAGGGAAAGAGAAATCCCTCACCCTTGCCGGATTGTCCCGCCTTTTCCGTGCCCCTCTCCGCACCATAGCGGGCAAGGGCGGCAATGGCGGGACGCGAAAGCGGGACAAGGCGCTCCTTGTTGCCTTTACCCTTGATGATCAGGAAGCGGCCTTCCTGCCGCAAGACATTGGCAGGCAGGGAGACAAGCTCGCTCACGCGCATTCCGGTGGCATAGATCAGCTCCATCAGGGCGTGCATCCGCAACCGCTTTACCCGGTCTGGCCCGTCGAGATCGGCTTCCTCACGCGCAAGGGTCAAAAGCCTGTCCACCTCGGCCACCGAGAGTGTTTTCGGCAGGGTACGGGCCTTTTTCGGGCGATCGAGAATGGCGGTCGGATCGTCGCCGCGCAGGCCCTCATTATAAAGGAAACGATAGAATTGCCGGGCGGCGGAAAGCCGCCGTGCCTGCGAGGAGCTTTCATAGCCGCGCGCGGCAAGACCGGCCAGCCAGGCGGAAAGATCCGCCGAGGACGCCTGCATGGCCGTCGTTGCCCGCTCCTTCAGAAAGGCGCAGAGATCGTCGAGATCGCCCTGATAGGAGGCAAGCGTATTGGTGGCCGCGCCGCGTTCGGCGCTCATCATTTCCAGAAAGGCCTCTATGCGGGCGGCACTCAGATCCATGGGGCGCGGTCTCAGGGGCTGGCGGGCCGGGCAATCGGGGCGGCCGGAATTTTCACGCTTATGTCACGCGCTTTCGGTTCCACAAAGATCACCAGCGCCCACATGGCGACGTAAAAGACACCCGCGATCACCATGAGCATGAAAAGAAGGCGCAGGAGGCTTGGCATCAAGGGTCCATGGTTCGGGAAAAGCGGGTAAACAACAGTCTTTATCGCGGCCATTTGCGGCGATGGCTTGACGTTGAACCAGCATTTGTCAATAGGGTTGCAAAACAGTTACGAAAAAGCGGATGACAGATTCAAGCTCCCCCCTTGCTCTCACGCTTGCAGAGCGAACACGCGCCGTTCTTGGCCGCCGGAACCTGGTGTTCGTGGGGCTGATGGGGGCTGGAAAATCGGCCATAGGCCGCATGGTGGCCCACCAGCTCGGCCTGCCCTTCGTGGATAGCGACACGGAAATCGAGCGCGTTTCGCGCATGTCGATCAGCGAGCTTTTCGCCACCTATGGCGAAACGGAGTTTCGCGCCCTTGAAACGCGGGTCATCAAACGGGTTCTGCGCGGCGGTCCGAAGATCCTGTCCACCGGCGGCGGCGCCTTCATCAACGACAAGACGCGCCGCCAGATCGAGCGCGGCGGCATTTCGATCTGGTTGAAGGCCGATCTCGACGTGTTGTGGGAGCGGGTGAACAAGCGTGACCACCGCCCTTTGCTGAAAACCGAAAATCCGAAGCAGACGCTGGAGAAGCTGATGCAGGATCGTTACCCCATTTATGAACGGGCCGACCTGACGATCTTGTCGCGCGATGTGCGCAAGGAAGTCATTTCAGCGGAAGTTCTGGAAGCGGTGATTGCCTATCTGAGTGAAAGCAGGAAAAGCCATGGCTGAGAACCAGCAAAATGCCGAGCGCGTCATTCACGTGCCGCTGGGCGAGCGCGCCTATGATATTCTGATCGGCTCCGGCCTGATTGGTCGCGCCGGTGGCGAGATTTCCACCCGCATCAAGGGCCGCAAGGCCGCCATTGTCACGGACGAGAATGTCGGGCCGCTCTATCTCGAAGAATTGATGGACAGTCTCCAGGCAGATGGCATCGAGGCGATTTCGCTGACGCTTCCGGCGGGCGAGAAGACCAAGAGCTTCGATCATTTGCAAAAGGTCTGCGACGTGCTGCTGGAGGCGCGCATCGAGCGCAACGATACCGTGATTGCGCTGGGCGGCGGGGTGATCGGCGACCTGACCGGCTTTGCCGCGGGCATCGTGCGGCGGGGCGTGCGCTTCGTGCAGATCCCGACCTCGCTTCTGTCGCAGGTGGATTCCTCCGTTGGCGGCAAGACCGGCATCAATGCAAGGCAGGGCAAGAACCTCGTCGGTATCTTCAACCAGCCCGATCTCGTGCTGGCCGATACCGGCGTGCTGAACAGCCTGAGCGAGCGGGAGTTTCGCGCCGGTTATGCCGAGGTGGCCAAATATGGCCTGATCGACCAGCCGGATTTCTTCGCCTGGCTCGAAGGCAACTGGCGCGAGGTTTTCGCCGGTGGTGCGGCAAGGACCGAGGCCATTGCCCGCTCCTGCCAGGCCAAGGCGGATGTGGTGGTGGCCGATGAACGCGAAAATGGCCGTCGCGCGCTCCTCAATCTCGGCCACACCTTCGGCCATGCTCTGGAGGCCGTGACCCGTTACGACAGTTCCCGTCTCGTGCATGGCGAAGGTGTCGCCATCGGCATGGTTCTGGCGCATGAATTTTCCGCCCGCCTCAACCTCGCAAGCCCCGATGATGGCAAGCGGGTGGAAGCACATTTGCGTGAGGTGGGGCTTCCTACCCGCATTTCGCAGATTCCCGGCGAGATTCCTCCGGCGGAAATCCTGCTCGATGCCATGGGACAGGACAAGAAGGTCAAGGCCGGCAAGCTCACCTTCATTCTCACCCACGGTATTGGTCAATCCTTCGTGGCGGATGATGTGCCGCCTTCGGAAGTCCTGTCCTTCCTCACCGAAAAGCTGGCCTGAGGGCGTTTACCAGCGCACCGCTTCTCCCGGTGCCGCCGGTTCCAGTGCCAGTGCATGAAGGCCAGCGTCCAGCTCCGGTTGCAGCAAGGTGTTGATGGCCCTGTGGCGGGCCAGCCTTCCCATGCCGGAAAAATGCGCGGAAACGATGCGAATGCGCATATGGGTTTCGCCGGTGCCGGTCATGTCGGGCTGATGGCCTGCATGAAGGTGGCTTTCATCGATGACAAAAAGACGGTCCGGCTCAAAGGCGGCCGTCAGCTTGGCTTCAATGCTCTGACGCAGGGACATGGGAAGGCCTTTTTCGGTGGGTTGGAAAAAGCCCTCAAAAAGGCAAGAACATTCCGATTTGTCAATTCTTGTTGTGAGAGGGGCTGAGCCCCATAATTGCGGAATGAAACTCGACTCAAAATATTTCGACAAGATCCGCACCCGCCGCAAGCGCGCGGAAGAGCAGGCCAAGCCTGTCGCCACCTGTCAATGGGACGGATGCGACAAGCCGGGCGTGCATCGCGCACCCGTGGGCCGCAATGCCGAGGGGCAGTTCTTTCTGTTTTGCTTCGAGCATGTGAAGGACTACAACAAGGGCTATAATTATTTCTCCGGCCTCTCGGATAGCGAGATCGCCCGCTACCAGAAGGAAGCCATTACCGGCCACCGCCCGACCTGGACGGTGGGGGTGAACCGCGACGCCAAGAATGCGCCGCTGCATTCCACGCTGCGTTCGGGGGCGGCCACGGGCCATTCCCGCGTCAAGGATCCCTTCGGCTTCGTCAATCAGGGGCACGGGGGGGCAGCGCGGGTGGAGCCGCAGCGCAAGCTGAAGACGCTGGAGGCCAAGGCCTTCGACACGCTGGGGCTGACCGGTTCTGCCAGCGGGGAAGACATCAAGACACGCTACAAGGAACTCGTCAAAAAACATCATCCCGATGCCAATGGCGGCGATCGCGGCTCGGAAGAACGTTTTCGCGCTGTCGTGCAGGCCTATCAGTTGTTAAAGCAGTCGGGTTTTTGCTAAGCCCTGATGATGAAATCCCGCCACATGCAGCGCTTTGCTTCCTTGATTTTGGATCTGTTTGCGTTGCAAGATCGTAATCGATGTTTGCGGTTGCGCACGAAGTTCGATTTCGGGCGTTTGTTTGAATGAAGTCGGTGCGCGGGGGCGTGCCAGACAATGCAAGATGCGCCGGTCTTTGCCGTCCGGCCTGGAGATAGTATGAGCAAGATTGATCTGGATATTGCCAATTTGCCGGATACGACCGTTTCGGTGCGTGAGGTTTTTGGCATCGATACCGACCTGCGCGTTCCGGCCTATTCCAAGGCCGACCCCTATGTGCCCGACCTCGATCCCGACTATCTGTTCGACCGGGAAACGACGCTGGCCATTCTGGCCGGTTTTGCGCATAACCGCCGTGTCATGGTGTCGGGCTTTCACGGAACCGGCAAATCCACCCATATCGAGCAGGTCGCTGCCCGGCTGAACTGGCCATGCGTGCGCGTCAACCTCGATAGCCATGTCAGCCGTATCGATCTCGTCGGCAAGGATGCCATCGTTCTCAAGGATGGCAAGCAGATCACCGAGTTCAAGGACGGCATTCTGCCCTGGGCCTATCAGCACAATGTGGCGCTGGTCTTCGATGAATACGATGCCGGCCGCCCGGATGTGATGTTCGTGATCCAGCGCGTGCTGGAAAGCTCCGGCCGCCTGACACTTCTCGACCAGAGCCGGGTCATTCGCCCGCACCCTGCCTTCCGCCTGTTTGCCACCGCCAATACGGTCGGCCTTGGCGATACGACGGGGCTTTATCACGGCACCCAGCAGATCAACCAGGCGCAGATGGACCGCTGGTCGATCGTCACCACGCTGAATTACCTGCCGCATGAAAAGGAAGTGGACATTGTGCTGGCCAAGGTGAAGAGCTTCAACGCCACTCCTGAGGGCCGCGATACGGTCAACAAGATGGTGCGGCTTGCCGATCTTACGCGCTCTGCCTTCATCAATGGCGATCTTTCCACCGTCATGAGCCCGCGCACCGTGATCACCTGGGCGGAAAATGCCGAGATCTTCGGCGACGTCGCCTTCTCCTTCCGTACCACCTTCCTCAACAAATGCGATGAGCTGGAGCGGACGCTGGTGGCGGAGCAATATCAGCGCGCCTTCGGCGTGGAGCTTAAGGAAAGCGCCGCCAATATCGTCCTCGGCGCCTGAGCGGGGACGGGTTCATCATGGCAGGTCGCGGCGATAATTCCCAAGCAAGACCCGGCACGGCGGTGGATACCGAACCGATGCGCCGGGCCATAACCGGCTGTGTGCGTTCCATTGCCGGCAATCCCAATGTGGAGGTGGCCTTCGCCAATGAGCGGCCGGGGCTGGCGGGCGAACGTGTGCGCCTGCCGGAGATTTCCAAGCGCCCCACGGCGCAGGAAATTGCCGTCACCCGTGGTATTGGCGATTCGATTGCGCTGCGCCTTGCCTGTCATGACCAGAAGATCCACGCCGCCATGGCCCCGGAGGGCCAGGATGCGCGGGCGGTATTCGACGCGGTGGAGCAGGCGCGGGTGGAATCCATCGGCGCGCTCAGAATGCAGGGCGTGGCCCGCAACCTGCACTCTATGAACACCGAAAAATATGCCAAGGCCAATTTTACCGGCATAGAGCGGCGCGAGGATGCGCCGCTTTCCGAGGCCGTGGCCATGATGGTGCGTCAGGCGCTGACCGGGCAGACCCCGCCGGAAAGTGCCGGCAAGGTTCTCGACCTCTGGCGGCCCTTCATCGAGGACAAGGCGGGCAGTGATTTTGCAGACCTGGCCTCGGTGATCGAGGATCAGAAGGCCTTCGCGCGCGTGGTGCGTCATATGCTCTCTTCCATGGAAGTGGCCGAGGACATGGGCGAAGACCCGGAAGAGGGGCAGGAGGAGGAAAACTCCGAGGAGGACCAGCCCCGCAGCGGCGAGGAGGAACAGGAAAACTCTCAGGAGGAGGCCGGTTCCGAAAGCGCGCCTGCCGATGAAAGCGAATCTGCCGAAGAGCAGATGGAAGACGGCGAAATGGACGGCGCCGAAATTTCCGACGACGACATGTCGGAAGAAGGCGACGACGACAGCGAAACCCCCGGCGAAATGCGCCGCCCGGCCAGCCCCTTCGACGATTTCAACGAAAAGGTCGATTACAAGGTCTTTACCGAGGAGTTCGACGAGGAAATCACGGCGGAAGAACTCTGCGACGACGCCGAACTGGACCGTCTGCGCGCGTTTCTGGACAAGCAGCTTGCGCATTTGCAAGGGGCCGTCGGGCGCCTTGCCAACCGGCTGCAACGCCGCCTGATGGCGCAGCAGAACCGGTCCTGGGATTTCGATCTGGAAGAGGGCTATCTCGATCCGGCGCGGCTGACGCGCATGATCATCGATCCCATGCAGCCGCTTTCCTTCAAGCGGGAAAAGGATACGCAGTTCCGCGATACGGTCGTGACGCTGGTCATCGACAATTCCGGCTCGATGCGTGGCCGTCCCATTACCGTTGCGGCCACCTGCGCCGACATCCTGGCCCGCACGCTGGAGCGTTGCGGCGTGAAGGTCGAGATTCTCGGCTTCACCACCAAGGCCTGGAAGGGCGGGCAGAGCCGTGAGCGCTGGCTGGCCAATGGCAAACCCGCAACGCCGGGACGTCTCAACGACCTGCGCCATATCGTCTACAAGGCGGCGGATGCCCCCTGGCGGCGGGCGCGGCGTAATCTCGGCCTGATGATGCGTGAAGGCCTGCTCAAGGAAAACATCGACGGCGAAGCGCTGATGTGGGCGCATAACCGCCTGATCGCGCGGCGCGAACAACGCAAGATCCTGATGATGATTTCCGATGGCGCGCCGGTGGATGACTCGACCCTGTCCGTCAATCCGGGCAATTATCTCGAGCGGCATTTGCGCGCCGTGATCGAGCAGATCGAGACCCGTTCGCCGGTGGAGCTGCTGGCGATCGGCATCGGCCATGACGTGACGCGCTATTATCGCCGCGCCGTGACGATCGTCGATGCCGACGAGCTGGCGGGCGCGATGACCGAGCAACTGGCTGCCTTGTTCGAGGACAAGCCTGCCCGCAATCCCCTCGGCTCCTTCCGCAGGACCGGCTGATGCTGAAAGCCTTCAGGCTGCCGGGGCTTGCACTGGTGCTGTCACTGTCGATGCTGGGGGGCTTGCGCGCCTCGGCCGAGCCGCTGACAGTGACAAGCCGGCAGATCACGGAATTCAAGCCGGGCAGTGATCACAAGCTGTTCGGCAAGCTGGAGTTTCTGGGCGGAATTTCCATGACCTCGCCCAACAGTCTGTTCGGCGCATGGTCCTCTATCCGCTTTCTGCCGGATCGGCGGCATTTCATTGGTGTTCTCGATACCGGAGACTGGATTTCCGGCACGATCGAGCGCGATCAAAAGGGCAAGCTCTCAGGCCTCTCAGGCCTGTCCATTGCGCCCATGCTGGATGCGGGCGGGCGCAGCAATGCGCCGAAATGGGCCATGGATGCCGAAAGCCTCGCTATTCGCGGCGAAAAGATCTATGTCGGTTTCGAGCAACAGCACCGCATCGATCAATATCCCTTGAAGGATTTCGAGACGGCAAAACCTGAACGCAGTTTGAAACTACCATTTCCCGTTGCCGAGTTGCGTGGCAATCAAAGCCTTGAAACGCTGACGGTTTCTCCATCCTCTGGTCCGCTTGCTGGCGGGCTTGTGACGGTGACGGAGAAAAGCCTCGACAATGACGGCAATCTTCTGGCCGGTGTGGTGGATGGCCCCGCCTCTGGCGCTTTCCGTGTTGCCCGCCATGACGGCTTCGACGTGACGGACGGAGCGTGGTTGCCAAATGGCGATCTTCTGCTGCTGGAACGGCGCTTTCGCTTCTCCACGGGTGTTGCCATGCGCATCCTTCGCATTGCAGGCAAGGCGGTGAAGCCTGCCGCCGGTCTTGAAACTTCTCCGGTGGACGGCGAGGTTTTGCTGGAAGCCGATTACAGCTTCCAGATCGACAATATGGAAGGTCTGGACGTGATCGATGCCGGTGAGGGCGACCTGCGGCTGATCCTCGTCTCCGACGACAACCATTCCATCTTGCAGCGCAGTCTGATGCTGGAATTCAGGTTGCTGCCGTAGCCCGGTAAGGCTTCAGAACGTTCATCAGCGCACCATAGGGCAGCAGCATCACCAGGCCCACCGTCATCTTCACGGTGAAATCGCCAAGCGCCCAGGAAATCCAGCGCGGTGCTTCGGTGGAAAACACGCCGAACAGCGGCGCCCAGCCAATCGCAAAGTCGTCATTGGCGCCGATAAAGGCAAAGGCGGGGGCGAAGGAGATCGAGAAGAACAGCAGCGTATCCAGCACTGAACCGAAGAGCGAACCGGCAAGCGGCGCCTTCCACCAGCTTTGCTGGCGCAGGCGGTTGAAGACGCTGATGTCCAGCAATTGCCCGACCAGATAGGCAGTGCCGGAGGCCATGGCGATACGCGGCTGCGAGGTGAGGAAGGAAATCGTCACACCCACCAGAAAGCCGACGAAGACCACACGGCGGGCCATGGAGGGGCCGAATTGCCGATTGGTGAGGTCTGTCACCAGAAAGGCCACGGGATAGGTAAAGGCCCCATAGGTCAGGAGGTCGCCCAACTGAATGCCAGCCAGTTCGCCGGTCAGCGGATATTGCACGAGAATGTTGGACGCAACGACCACAAGGGTCATCAATGCGCCATAGGCGAGCATGTGCTTGAGAGAGAGCATTTTTTTATCCTGGGTTATGCCACCAGCCTGTTTCGGCGCGCTCTCCGGATGCCCCGGCAAGGGCTTTCCATAATTCCGGGAATGCCTGCAAATGAAAAGGCTTGAACGGTTGCCCGTCCAAGCCTCTCAATTCCAAAAGAACGCTACCCTTCAATGAAGGGGCCGAAAATCAGGCAGCTTCAGCGGTCTTCTTGACGATCTGGCGACGCAGCAGACGGGCGCGCATCGACAATTCGGTTTCATCAGCCTTGATGAGGAAGGCGTCCAGGCCACCGCGATGCTCGACAGAGCGCAGGGCGGCAGCGGAAACGCGCAGACGGTAACGCTGGCCGAGAGCGTCGGAAATCAGCGTGACGTCGCACAGGTTCGGCAGGAACCGGCGCTTGGTCTTGTTGTTGGCGTGGCTGACATTGTTGCCCGACTGGACGCCCTTGCCGGTCAATTCACATACACGGGACATGTTGCACCTATATTCTTCTTGGCAATCGGAAAACGTCCCGGCTATAACTCGGGCGCGCAATCCAACGCGGTCTGATTGGAAAGTTGCGGTTCTATAGTCAGCTTGACCGCCCCCGTCAAGCCAAACTTCTAAAATCGCCGCATTTCCCGAGTCTCCCGCTATCGTCTTGCCACAGTAGCCGTCCTAGATAGTTTCTTTCGAGTGCAACAGGATGGCGCTGACGATGATGGCTTTTCGGGATGTTGGTAGATTGTTTGTGGCGGCTCTGGCCGCTGCCGCGGCCTTTGGCGGGTCAGCATGGGCCGATGAAAGCTATCGCACCGACTACAGGGTGACGCTGGCGGGCCTGCCCGTGGCGCGGGCCTCCTTCACCACGCATATCAGTGATCGCGACTACCGGATTGCCGGGGACATTTCCTCGGCGGGGCTCGTCAATGTCTTCACCAGCCTTACGGCCAGCACGAGCGTGGAAGGGCAGATGGTGGGCGCCGAGAAGCTTCAGCCTGCCAGTTACGAGCTTGTCTACACCCGCGGCAAGCGCACGCGCACCTATGATGTGCGCTTTTCCGGCGGATCGGTGGTCAGAACGAGCATAACCCCGGAGCCGAAGCGTAACGCGGAGCGCTGGATTCCGGTTGCGCCTGGGGATTTGCGGTCCGTATTCGATCCGCTGGGCGGGCTGGTGCTTTCGGATAATGGCGGGCTCTGCAATCGCACCATCCCGATCTATGATGGCGAGAGCCGCATGGATCTGGTGCTTTCGCCCAAGGGCAAGGCGAAGTTCACGGCGGGCGATACTTCCGGCGAGGCAACCGTGTGCAATGTGCGCTATGTGCCGAAATCGGGCTTCAACAAGGGCCGCAGCGATATTGAATATCTTCGTCAGGCTCAGGATATGGAAATCTGGTTTGCCAAGGCTGGCGGCATGAAGCTATATGCTCCTGTCTATGCCAAGGTGCCGACCCGCGTTGGCCCGCTATACATCACGGCAACCCGTTTCGGCGCCTGACCGCAGGCGGTTGTTGCCGCCGGAGGGCGCATGAAAATCAAGGCGACGCTGATCGGTTTCAGCGCCATTCTGATGTGGTCGTTTTTAGCCCTGATGACGGCGGCTTCGGGAAAAATGCCACCCTTCCAGCTTTCCGCCATCTGCTTTGCCATCGGTGCGCTTCCGGGGCTTTTCACCTTCCTTCTGCGGCCTCAGCGGCTTCGTCTGCTCAACCAGCCGGCAAAAGTGTGGGTCGTCGGCATTGCCGGTCTGTTCGGCTATCATTTTCTGTACTTCACGGCCCTTCGCAATGCGCCTGCCGTCGAAGCGGGGCTGATTGCCTATCTCTGGCCGCTGCTCATCGTTTTCGGCTCGGCGCTGCTGCCGGGCGAGAGGCTGCGCTGGTATCATGGCGCAGGCGCGGTGGCGGGCCTTTGCGGAACGGTGCTGATCGTCGGCAAGAACGGCTTTCATTTCGATCCGGCCTATGCCTTCGGCTATGGCGCGGCCTTTCTTTGCGCCTTCACCTGGTCCGGCTATTCGCTGATCACCCGGCGTTTCGAGGCAGCTTCCACCGATGTCGTCACAGGTTTTTGCCTGGCAACGTCGCTTCTGTCGCTTGTCTGCCATCTGGGGCTGGAAGAGACGATCTGGCCCGAAAGCCTGTCGCAATGGCTGGCCGTGGCAGGTCTTGGTCTTTTACCGGTGGGGGCGGCCTTCTATGCCTGGGATTTCGGAGTAAAGAACGGCGACATCCAGATATTGGGTGCCGCCAGCTATGCCGCGCCGCTTCTTTCCACGCTGATCCTCATTCTCTTCGGCTATGCCGAGCCGGACCTGCGCATTGCGGCTGCCTGCGGGCTGATCACCGGCGGCGCGGTGCTGGCGGCAAGCGACATGTTCAGGCGCAAGGCGCCCAGCCCGGCGGCGCCATCTCGAAGGCCGCGAAGCTGAAACCGGGCGCCACCGTGCAGCCGATGAGCGTGAAATCGCCGCTACTTTCCGCCGCCTGCCAGCTAGAGTAGGACATTGTTTCAAGGAAACAATGTCCTACTCTAGCTGTTTATTTCTACGCATTTTCGGACGGAAAACCGGTTTCCACTTTTCCTGAAAATGCTCTATTACCCGGAATAACGGCCTGAGGGCGTTCGCCTTTGAGTACATCCGGACCGAGACGAATGGTCGTTACGGTCCTGCCATCGTCGCAGCGATGAAGCGCAAGCGGCGCGCCCGCGTAATAATGCCAGACTTCGGCGGCATCGCGCACCCTGTGCCAATGCGAGCGCTGCCCACGCTCCAAAAGATAGTAGATGGCTGTCGAGTGCCCGCGCGTGCCGTCGGCGCTGTCGCGAAAGGTTTCCGTATACCAGCCGCCTTCGGGGTGCGGTTGCATGGAAAGTGCGGTAATGATGTCTTGCGCGCGCATGTCAGAAATTGTCCTTGCGCTTGCGGATCTCGGCAAAAACCTCTTCGTTGCTGCGGCTTTCCATCAGCAGGTTCCGGCGAATGGAAGGGTCTGCGACGCGCAGGAAAGGGTTGGTTTCCTTTTCCAGATAAAGCGTGGTGGGAATGGTGAAGCGGCCTTCCGCCCGCAGGGCTTCTATTTCCTCCACCCGTGTCTTCAGTCGCGCATTGTCGGGATCGATGGTCAGCGCGAAACGGGCATTGGAGAGCGTATATTCATGGCCGAAATAAATGGCTGTTTCGTCTGGCAATACGCATAGCTTTTGCAGGGAATGCCACATCTCGCTGGCGGAGCGCTCGAACAGCCGCCCGCAACCCAGCGCAAACAGCGTATCGGCGGCAAAAAGCAGCTTGCTGTCCACGAAATGATAGCAGACATGTCCCGCCGTGTGGCCGGGGGTTTCGATAACCTGCACGCGATGGGCGCCAAACAACAGCTCGTCGCCGTCGGCGGCGGTGCGGTCGAGGCCGGGAATGGCAACGGCCTCGTTGACCGGCCCGATAATGGTGCAGCCGTATTTTTCCTTGAGCGCCAGATTGGCTTCGACATGGTCGGTATGATGGTGGGTGGTGAGGATATGCGTGATGGTCCAGCCGCGCCGCTCGGCCGCGGCGATGATCGGGCCTGCCTCCGGCGCGTCGATCGAAGCCGTGAGGCCTGTTTCCGGACAATGGACCAAGACGCCAAAATTATCGCTGCGGCAGAGACAGACTTCCAGTTCAAGGCTTTTCATCAGGCGATTCCTCACATGTTTGCCGAGGAACTGTAGGACGGCGCGCCGTCGAGGTCAAAAGCCGGATGCCCCTTTTGCCGGGCCGATACCCAGTCTTGCGCCTTGAAATCAGGGGAATGTGCTGTCACATTCGTGTTTATGCATGTGGATATTGTCGATCTTCGCCAGTTCTATCATTCCCAGCTCGGACGGGTTGCGGAACAATCCATCTCCATGGCGCTTGCCTCGCTATGGGCTCGGCTTCCTGAAGAGCGACTGGTGGGGCTGGGCTATGCCATTCCTTATCTGGACCGTTTCCGTGCCGATACCGAGCGCGCCTTTGCCTTCATGCCCGCAGGGCAGGGCGCCGTGAACTGGCCGCCGGGGGAGCTGTCGGCCACGGCGCTGGTTTTCGATGAGGAATTGCCGCTGCCCGACAGTTCGATCGACCGTGTGCTGATGGTGCATTCGCTGGAATTTGCCGAAAATCCGCGCGAGACGCTCAAGGAAATCTGGCGGGTGCTGGCGCCGGGCGGCCGCCTCGTCATTGTCGCGCCCAACCGGCGCGGGGTCTGGGCGCGCATGGAGCACACGCCCTTCGGTTCCGGGCGCCCCTATTCGCGCCGCCAGTTGACGGCGCTGTTTCGCGAGACCAATTTTACGCCGGGGGCAACGGCGGAGGCGCTGTTTTTCCCGCCCTCGCAGCTCAAGACCATTCTTGGCCTGCGCAGCGCCTTCGAGCGCTTGGGGCGGATCTTTTCGCCCGCCTTCAGCGGCGTGATCGTCGTGGAAGCGCAGAAGCGGCTTTATCAGGGCCTGCCGGTGGCAGTGCGTGCTTCCCGCCGGGTTTTTGCCCCGGTGCTTGCGCCGCAGGGTGTTCCTACAACCCGTGATATTGTCAAACACCTCTCCTCGCACCTTCCACCCTCGACAAAGTAAGTGCGAGCGGATAAGGCAAAACCCTCCATCAAAGTCCATTTCATCAGGATCCGTTGCCATGAGTGCCAAGCTTGAGCCTGTTCCACGTCCGGGAATTCTCGACATTGCAGCCTATGTTCCGGGCAAGGAACATGCGCCGGGCGTGGAGCGGGTTTACAAGCTCTCCTCCAATGAAACCCCGCTTGGCCCCAGCCCCAAGGCCATCGAAGCTTTCAAGGCTGCCGCCAGCCAGCTTGAGATCTATCCGGACGGGCAGGCGGTGAAGCTGCGCCAGGCCATTGCCAGCGCCCACGGCCTCAATCCGGCCAATATTCTCTGCGGCAACGGTTCCGATGAATTGCTGGGACTGCTGGCCCATGTCTATCTCGGGGCGGGTGATGAGGCGATCATCACCGAACACGGCTTTCTGGTCTACAAGATCCAGATTACCGCCGCTGGGGCCACGCCGGTAACGGTCAAGGAAAATAACGGCCAGGTGGATGTGGATGCCATTCTCGCCGCTGTCACCGACAAGACCCGCATGATCTTCATCGCCAATCCCGGCAACCCGACGGGCACCTATGTGCCGGGTGCGGATATTCGCCGTCTGGTGGCAGGTCTGCCCAGGCATGTCCTGCTGGTGCTGGATGCCGCCTATTCCGAATATGTTCGCCGCAACGACTATGAGGCGGGTATCGAGATCGTTTCCGAAAACCGCAATGTCGTGATGACGCGCACCTTCTCGAAGATCTATGGTCTTGCTGCACTGCGTATCGGCTGGATGTACGCGCCCGCCGCCATTATCGATGCCGTCAACCGGGTACGCGGCCCCTTCAATCTGAACAGTGCGGCGATTTCCGCTGGTGCCGCCGCCATTCTGGATCGGGATTTTACCGACAAGGTGGTGGATTTCAATCTTGGCTGGATCAACCGGCTGACGCAGGAATTCGAGGCCATGGGGCTGAAGGTGACACCCTCCGTCGCCAATTTCCTGCTGATCCATTTTCCGGATGTGGATGGCAAGCGTGCGCCGCAGGCCGATGAATTCCTGACGTCGCGCGGGTTTATTCTGCGCGCCGTCAAGGCCTATGGATTTGCCAATTCGCTGCGCATGTCAGTTGGCACGGAAGAGGCCAATCTCGGGGTTATTGCCGCTCTTAAAGACTTTCTGGGACAGGCCTGATGCAGCCGATGTTTGACCGGATCGCGCTGATCGGCATTGGCCTGATCGGCTCGTCCATTGCCCGCGACATTCGCAAGCTCGGTCTTGCGCGTGAAATCGTGATCTCTACCCGCTCGCAGCATACCTTGACGCGGGCGGAAGAACTCGGCCTTGGCGACCGCTATACGACCTCTGCCGCGCAAGCCGTGGAGAATGCCGATCTCGTCATCGTCTCGGTGCCGGTGGGGGCATCGGAAAGCGTGGCGGTGCAGATGGCGCCTGCCCTCAAGCCCGGCGCCATCGTCACCGATGTCGGTTCCACCAAGGCTTCCGTCATCGCGCAGATGGCGCCGCACATGCCCGATGACGTGCATTTCATTCCCGGCCATCCCTTGGCGGGAACGGAAAAATCCGGTCCGGATGCAGGCTTTTCCGGCCTGTTCAAAGGGCGCTGGTGCATTTTCACGCCGCTGCCCGAAACACCGGCCGAGCCGCTGGCCCGGCTTCGGGCCTTCTGGGAGGCTCTGGGCTCCAAGGTGGATGAAATGGACCCGCAGCATCACGACAAGGTGTTGGCGATCGTTTCCCACCTGCCGCATATCATCGCCTATAACATCGTCGGTACGGCGGATGACCTCGAGACAGTGACGGAATCCGAGGTCATCAAATATTCCGCTTCCGGCTTTCGCGATTTTACCCGCCTGGCAGCGTCCGATCCCACCATGTGGCGCGACGTCTGCCTGCACAACAAGGATGCAATCCTTGAAATGCTGGCGCGGTTTTCGGAGGATCTCGCTTCCTTGCAGCGTGCCATACGCTGGGGGGAGGGCGACAAGCTGTTCGAACTTTTTACCCGCACCCGCGCCATCCGCCGCTCCATCGTCGAGGCCGGTCAGGACGTGGACGTTCCCGACTTCGGCCGCCATGCGCTGGAGGAGAAAAAGTAAGTTTCTGGAATTATTCCGCTTTTCCTAAAGCGGCGGAATGTTTCCGAGCGGAATGAAGCCCAGAACGATGACGCCGTTGGTGATCTGAAGCGTTACATTGCCCTGGTTCTGGCCCATGAACAGCGCCCGCAAGCCCTTGGCGGCAAGGCGGGCGGCATCCCTGGTGCCGGGATAGGCGCCGATGACCATATCCCGCCAGCTATCGACCTTGTCCAGCTCCACTTTCAGCGTGCCGGAGACAAGGCCGCGTTCATCGATGGAAACCGGGCCGCTTGCCTTGAGCTTGCGCCCTTCGCCCATATCCACTTCCAGCGTATCGAACTGACCTTCGAGCCCATGGATCTGCAAGGGAACGGGATGGTCTATATCCAGAACACCAGCCTGACCGAAGAGCCGCAACTGGCCCTGCACCGTGGCGTTGGGCAGGCGCTGTGCATCGTCGTTTTCACCAATGGCAAGAGAAACAAGACGCAGGCTGGCAGTGAGATCGGCGCCCTCCCGCTTCACCTTGATGCGGCCTTCCTCACCTGCCAGCGCCAGCATGGCGCCGGTGCTGGCCTCGGTGATGTTGGCTTGCCAGCGTTCGAGCTTCGTTGATGCGGATTCGGTGCCGCTCCAGCCCACCGACATGTTGGAGTGCATCCGGTCCCAGCGAAGCGTCGCGGCAATCTGATTGGCAGTCTGGATGATGGCCGGGCCATCCAGCTCCCAGGTGATGTTGCCGGGCCTGAAAATCTGTGCGGAGGAGCGGAAGGCCCCCGCCGTTCCCATGATGCCGTTGCGCTGGTCGTTGATATTCACCTTCGAGCAGAACAGGCCGAACCTCAGCGGAAAACCGGCTATGCTCATGTCGTCGCAATCAAGGGCTGCTGCGAGCGGATTATCCCCGTCAAACACCGATTCGACTTTTTGCGTGGTGTAATTGGCAACGGCAAACCATGCCGCCGTATAGGCGATAATGGCCAGGATGGCCCAGACAAGCGCGGAAAGAAGGCGCCTTTTTCCAGTGCTTTTACCCGCTCGGCTTGACGTGGCCATAGGCTTCTCCAATTGTGTGCCGCTTCGAAGCTTTTGGTATGTATTGGGATATGAACGAATTTTGGGTCTTTGGCTACGGTTCTTTGATGTGGAACCCGGGTTTCCCGTTTCAAGAGAAGATTTCGGCACGGGCACATGGCTATCGCCGGTCGCTTTGCGTGCGCTCCTGGCACCATCGCGGCTCGCAGGAGCGGCCGGGACTGGTGCTGGGGCTGGATTTCGGAGGCTCCTGCCATGGGGTGGCCTTCCGGGTGGGGCCTGCCGAATGGCCCGGCGCTCTCAGCTATCTGCGCGAGCGCGAACTGGTGACGCATGTCTACAAGGAACGCACCCTCTCCCTGCTTCTCGGCGATGGCCGCGCCGTGCAGGCTCTGGGCTATGTCGTGGATCGTGATCATCCGCAATATGCCGGAAGGCTATCCGTGGACGAAGCCGTTGGCGTGGTGGCAAATGCTTCGGGCCATTCCGGCCCGAACGATGCCTATGTTCTCAATACCGTAGCGCATTTGCGCAGCATGGGAATTCGCGACCGCTGGCTGGAGAGCGTTGCCAGCCAGCTCGATGCTTGAGACGGCGGGCTGAAACAGCCATGCTCCTTGCGGGGCGGTTTCCTGCTCAGCGGCTGGCCTTCAGCGTTTCGATCCGCTGAAGTGCGGTGGGCGGCAGCGGCAGATCGGGATTGGTTGCGGCAGCTTCCAGCAGAAGCGCATCGCTTGCGGCTTCCAGCTCCGTCGTGAGCTTTTCGAAGAAGCGGTCAGGCTCCATGCCCGGCGCTATTGGCGGCAGGATACGGATCTTGTAATGGCCGGGATAGCGCATGGTGCTGCGGCGGGGCCAGAACAGGCCCGCATGAACGGCCACAGGCACGACGGGAATGCCGAGATCGCGATAGAGGCGGGCAATGCCGTATTTGTAAACGGGTTCAGCCCCCGGAGGACGTCGCGTGCCTTCGGGATAGATGACAAGCTGGCGCCCCTTGGCCATCTCCTGCGATGTTCGTTGCATGACCTTCACCATGGCCTTGCCGCGGGCGCCACGGTTGACGGGGATCATCCGCTGCTTGGCGGCATACCAGCCGAAGAGCGGAATCCACATCAATTCACGCTTGAGGATGTAGACCGGATCGTTCAGCCAGGGCAGCAGCGCATAGGTATCCCAGAAGGACTGGTGCTTGGGAGCAAGGATATAGCCTCCCTGGGGAAGGTTCTCCAGCCCCTCGATTTCGAAGGTGGTGCCGACAATGGTTTTCATCAGCCAATGGCTGGAACTGGCCCAGGCCTTGGGAATGCGATAGGCCGTTTTGCGCGGCAAAATGAAATAGAAAGGCGACAACAGGACCATGCGCATGATCAGGTTGGCGTAGAAAATCACGTTGAAGATTTGAGAGCGTAGTGCAAGCATGATGCAGTATCCGGCAATGAATGCTGCCCTGCCTATACGAAATCGCAAGGCCTCGAAAGATGAAACTCCGGCTTTCTTCGGGGGGATTTGCCGTGGTTTTCAGCGCATGGCCGAGCGCAACCCGCTCCAGCTTTCCCAACCCACGATGTCACGGCCCTGGGCCAGCAGCATTTTCACATATTCCGCCAGCAGGGTACGCAGGGCATTGGGATCGGAAAACCACGCCTTGGTGCGAAGGTCGCTGTTGACGACGGGATAGGGGATGAAATCCGTTTGCCTGTCCAGCCGCCGCAATTCCATCAGGCTGCGCTGCATGTGGTAATTGCTGGTGACGACCAGCACGGAGGCATAATGCTTGTCGTTTATCCAGCGCGTTGCTTCATTGGCATTGCCAATCGTGTCTATGGCCTGATAGCCCACATCCACGCAGCAATTGAACAGGGCGGGCGACGTCTGCGTCATGCGGCGGATCTGCGAAGGCGTGGTATTGGGATCCACGCCCGAAATCAGCAGGCGTTGGCCTGCCTTGCGCTCCAGAAGCTCGATTGCGGTGTCGATGCGCTGGTATCCGCCGGTCAGGACGACGATGGCGTCGGCCTTCGGGTTTTCAGGCGGAACCATGAGCGTGACCTGATCGGCGAAATGCAGGAAGCCCGCCACCAGCAAGGCAATAACCGCCAGCATGAGATAGCCGCCGTAGCGCAGCACTCTGCGAAGGCGGCCATGGGGCGAAAACAGCCCCTCCGCCCGATGGGCGGACTGCAAACGGTTCTGCGAATCTTTTCGACGCAAGATCATGTTCTGTCCATAATCCCTGAGCATTTCCAGGAAAAGTGGAAACCGGTTTTCCGTCAGGAAATGCGTAAAACAGAGACCCCGCATTTCCAGGAAAAGTGGAAACCGGTTTTCCGTCAGGAAATGCCTGGAGCAAATGTTCCGGATCATGGCGTGACAAGGCTGCCTGCAATCCTTGACGCCCAAGGTTTCCGTTTCAGTCCCTTTATCCGCTCAGTCTTGCGGCAGCCCGTCGGTGCGGCTTGGATCGGAGCGGATCTGGTCGATTTCATAAATGGCCCGCATGACGGTAAGCCGTGCCGTGACCGTGGTCAGCAGGGCAATGACGATCATGGTGGCGAAAATGCCCATATAGCCGGTAAAGCCGATTTCGAAGCGGCCGAAGAGCGCGCTTGCCTGATCGGCCTGAGGCGTTGCCAGCCTCTGGTCCTGCCAAAAGCCGGCCAGCGCGAAAACCGATGCGGCAAGCAGACTGCCTGCCGCCGAGCCCTTCAGGCTTATTTTCAGGAAATGCTTCTGGAATTCCTTGGCAACGAACAGGCTTTCGGCGCCAACGAAATGCAGAACCTCGATGATGTGCCGGTTGCCGGAGAGCGCGCCGCGCGTGGCAAAGATCACGGTCAGCACCATGGCGGTGAAAACAAGCACGAGAACGCCCGAACCGATCAGGACGGTGGTTCGCGCCATGGATACCAGTCTGTCCACCCATGTCCGGTGATCGTCCAGAAAGGCCTGCGGTATCTGCGTGCTCAAGAGGTCGCGCATGGCGGCGAAATCGGGCGGGTTGTTCTCGTCTATGGTGATGATGACGAGGCGTGGCACCGGCAGGTCGTTAATATCGAGGCCGGAGCCGAGCCAGGGTTCGAGAAGGCGGGCGGTTGCCGCCTCATCGACGATTTCACCGCTCTTGGTGCCGACGAAGGTCAGAGCCAGCTCGCGGGCACGCGCCAGCGCCTTGTTCATGTCTATGGCGTCGTCCGGCTTGATCTGGATGGTGATCTCGCGGGAAATCTGGCTTTGCCAGCTTGCGGCGGTGGCGCGCACCATGGAAACGGCGCCGAGCGTCAGGCAGGCCAGAAAAGCCATGATGGCGATCACCACCATCAATGCATTACCCTGAATGTTGGAGGGCGGCAGGATGGGGCCGGTGGCGCGCACCTGTATTTCCGGCTTGCGCCCCTGCGTGGCCTCAGGGCGCTGGGGTTGACTGCGCGTGATGCGCGGCGGAAGCGGACGGGGCGGCTGACGATTATTCATAGATATCGAGATGCCCCTCGCTCAGGATCATGCGCCGTGCATTGACCTGATCCATCAAGGCCAGATCGTGGGTGGCGATGACGACGGCGGTGCCGAGCCGGTTGAGTTCGAGAAACAGGCTCAGAAGCCGGCGTGCCATAGGCGGATCGACATTTCCGGTCGGCTCGTCGGCCAGAAGCAGTTCCGGCCGGTCGATCAGGGCGCGCGCGATGGCGGCGCGCTGCTTTTCCCCCCCGGAAAGAATGGCGGGAAGCACATTGATACGTTCGCCAAGGCCAACCCATTTCAGGAGTTCCAGCACGTCCTGGCGATAGCTGGCTTCCTCCTTGCCGCGTACCCTCAGCGGCAGGGCCACGTTCTCATAGGTGGTCAGGTGGTCGAGCAGACGAAAATCCTGGAAGACGATGCCGATACGCCGGCGAAGAAGCGGCAGCTCGTCCCGCGGAATCTGGTTGATGTCGCGTCCGAAGCTGCGGATCAGGCCGCGCGTCGGCTTCAGCGACATGAACAAAAGGCGCAAAAGCGTGGTCTTGCCCGCGCCCGATGGACCGGTGAGAAACTGGAACGAGCGCTTGGGAATGTCGAAGGTGAGATCCCTGAGGATCTCGGAACCCATGCCGTATCTCAGGCCGACATTTTCAAAATGAATCAAGGATAAGCCCGCTTGTTTCCGGTGAAAGGCAAAGGAGGTCTGCGCTGCCGCAGTCATTTCCGACTTGTTGAGGTTCTACGTTACCATTCGGTAAACGCCGACCATGAAGCTGCAAATTCCGGCAATTTTTTGCAAATCATTAACCATTCGAATTTACCTCTGGACGGGTCTGGTTTCAATGCCCGAGACACCGGAGCGTTTTAATCCGTCCAGATGCCCCCCCAGTGGCGCATCTGGCTGCAACAGAGACGGGCCAAGCCGAAAGGCGCGGCAAGGAGAGCCCATGAATGCGTTCCGCTTTCGCTCGAAACCCTCCGAGCCCGAAATGGACCTGCTTCTTCCCGAACGGCGTCCCCGCCCTGCTTCGGCCCGCGGCTTCGTGCTGGCGCAGGATGTGGTGGATGCACGTTTCGTGACCGTCAAGGATCCGGTCGGGGATCTTCACTCACGCCTGCGGGCCGAATTTTTGTCATCCTCCACGCCAGCCCATGCGCGGCGCCGGGAAATGCAGGCGCTGCTTGGCACTCTCGAAGGCCGTTTGCAGGGCTTTTCCCGTGGCATGTTCCTTACGATGGTCGGGCTGATTGCGCTTGCGGTCTTTGTCCTCGCGCTCAGTGTGCAGGTGTTTTTTGCCGCTGCTTCATCTGCGCCGGTCAGGCCACTTGCCATTACCCATGTCACGCTGCGCGAGCAGGATGTTGCCGGTCTTCCGAGCGTGCTGATCAACGCCATCATCGAAAACCACGGCGATGGCTGGCAAAGCCTTTCCCCGGTTCGCGCCGATATTTTTTCTGAAGGCAGGCTCGTGGCATCGACGCTGATCGAAGCGCCAGCAGATGGTCTTGGCGCCGGGCAAAGCCGGGGCATTGCTGCAAAACTGCCCCACCCCGGTGGAAAAACCCCGGAATTGAAGCTTTCTTTCGATCCGGCTGCTGTCAGCGCGGCAGATTTGCGGTAGGTCTTCGGGCCGTAGGGAACGCTTGCTCTATCGGTCCTCGTTTCATGTCGGCCGGATCATCCTCCCGCTTTCTGTTTACGCATATGCGCAGAGATAAACCGGCTCAGCCTGTCCCGGAAAAGCTCTCGCTCCGAATGCATCATTGACTTATGGAGAAGCCATGCCTGTCGTGCGCGGAAAAACAATCGAGCCGCTTTTCACTGCCGAGGCGATCGCCGCGCGCAACACCGAGATTGCCAAGGCCATTGCCGAAGGTCCCTCCGATGATCTGCTGGTGATTGCCGTTTTGAAGGGATCCTTCATTTTCGCGGCCGATCTCATCCGGGCGCTGCATCATACCGGCCTTGCGCCGGAGGTGGAGTTCATCACGCTGTCCAGCTATGGCACCGGCACGGTGTCGCGCGGCGTGAAGGTCATCAAGGACATCGATAGCGACGTGAAGGGCCGCAACGTGCTGCTTATCGATGACATTCTCGAATCCGGCCGCACGCTGCAATTTGCCAAGGCGCTGATGCTGGAGCGCGGGGCGGCCAATGTTTCCATTGCCGTGCTGCTGGACAAGAAGGTCAAGCGCACGGAGGATTTTGAAGCCGATTTCGTCGGCTTCGAGTGCCCGGATTACTTTGTGGTCGGCTATGGCATGGATGTGGCCTATGCCTTCCGGGAACTGCCTTTCGTGGGCGTCGTGACCGGGTAAAGCGTGTCGCGATCTTTCAGATTCGCTCCTGACGCTTTACGTCATTACAGCGCCGTGCGTTTTAACAAACGCACAAAGGACGCTGTAACACTTTAAATCTGCTGCATAATTTTCACCTTAAATCGGCTCCGATTTAATGAATCATGCAGTAGTTTGTCGCAGGTCGTTGTCGCAAAACCGCTGCACATTTTTGCGCGACATGCTTTTGGCATGACCTCCGCGGCTCGACGCTACTCCTTTTCCGTAGCTCTTTGCCCTGCGCCGGTTTTCGTCGCAGGTTTTTTTTGTTGCCCGCGGCAATCGTCTGTTTTTGAGACGAGTTGTTAACCATCTGTTCGCTTCGTTGCGCGGATGTTTACCGATCGAAAAGGAAAAGCTGGTGATTTGGGCATCCAACCGATTGGCGAGAACGGGGCGAATCTGATTTCCCTCGGATCTTCCTGTTCTGGCGACGTGGGCGCTGTCGGTTCAGAGAGAAACGCATGACGTGTTTCCAGAACCCTGAAATGTAGGAATTCGAGCATGGCCAAAATTCTGATCACCGAAGACGAGGACTCGTTGCGATCCTTTGTTGCCCGGGCATTGCGGCTCGATGGACATGAAACACATGAGGCAGCCGACGGGGCCGAGGGGCTGGAAATGCTTTCCACCAGCCAGTTCGACCTGCTGCTTTCCGATATTCGTATGCCGGTCATGGACGGGATCGAGCTTGCCCATCGGGCTCATGCCGATTTTCCGGGCCTGAAAATCCTGCTGATGACCGGCTATGCCGAGCAGCGCGAGCGCGCTGAAGATCTGATGCAGAAAATCATCGATGTGGTGCCGAAGCCTTTTGCTTTGCCCGACATCCGCAAGGCGGTGGCGCTGGCACTGGCGGCCTGACGGCCGCTGGCCGCCGGATCGTCAAGCCAGCCTGAAGCCTTCCATGCTTGCCTCAGCCATGGAAAGACTTCACCTTATCACGGTCATTGCCCTTATCCCGGTCATTGATTGTCCAGCAGCCGTTCCAGATAGCGGCGCTCGACCTCCGGGCTGGATGTGTCGCCCAGTTTTTCGCGAATGGCGTCCAGAATTTCGCGGGCGCGTTCCACGTCGAATTCGTCCGGCACCTTGACCCGCTCACCAAAGTCGGGGCCACCATTGGCGCGGGGCCTGCCAAGAGGATCCTGGCCCTCTGGGTTGTTTTCGCCCATGCCCTGCTGCTGCTGGCCGCGTCCCTGCTGGCGCATGGCCTGCATCATCTGGTTCATCATATCGCGCGCGCCCTGACGCAGCGCTTCCAGGGCGCGGCCCTGCCCCTCCACGGCACGGCTGCCCTGACTGCGGCCAAGCGCTTCACCGGCACCCTTCATTTCCCGGTCGGCACGGCCGAAACCTTCATTGGGCTTGATGCCAAGGCCCTTCAATCCTTCCTGAAGCTCCTTCAATTGCTTGCCCAACCCGTCCTGTCGCTCGCGCAATTGCTTCAGGGCCTGTTTGAGGTCTTCGGTGCTGCGCTGATCCTGCGGCGCGCCCTGATTACCCTGCTGACCCATGGGCGGCATTTGCTGCAACGGATCTTCGTCATCGCCGGGCAGGGTTGGATCGCCGCGCTGCATCTGGTCCTTCAAGGCCTGATCCAGCCGGAAGGTTTCATCCATCAGCTTCTGCTGCTCCTGCATCAGCTTGCCCAGCTTGTCGATTTCCTGGCGCGTCCGGCTGGATTGCTGCTGTTGCTGCGGCGTGCCGCGTTGCGGACGCCCGGCTTGCAGATTGTTCATCATCTGCTGCAATTGCTGCAACATCTCACGCGCCGCGTCCTTGTTGCCGGAGCGGGCAAGGTTTTCGATCTGGTTCATCATGTTTTGCAGATCGCGCTCTGTCAGCATTTTTTGCGCATTCTGCTGCGGGCGGCCATTTTGCGGTTGCTGGCGCTCGGCCAGCGCTTTCATGTAGTCCTGCATGGCCTGGCGCAGTTGCGCCATCAACTTCTGGATTTCGCTGTCGGGGGCATTTCGCTCCAGGGCTTCCGAGAGTCTCTTCTGGGCATCGGCCAGTTTACGCTCGGCCAGCGAGACATCGCCGTCATCGATTCCAAGCGCAATCTCCCAGAGATAATCGGCTGTATCCTTCATCTTCTCGTCATTATCGGCCATCTTCATGCGCGCCCGCGCCGCCTCGATCAGCAGATAATGGGTCAGGTTTGGAATGGTCTCGTCGGCGCGCAGCGTCAGCGCTTCGTTGAGGGCAATGGCCTCGGGCATCTTGCGCGTATCCAGCGCAAAGACCTGCCGCTCTTCCGCCACCGCCGCCGCCAGCGGCTCGGAGAAGGGGCGCGCGGGCAGCACCATGTCATGCGAAGGACTGCGGCCTTCATGTCCGGCTCCGTCCTTGACGATCAGCGTGATGCGAACCTTCTTTCCCGCCAGCGGGTGTTCGGTGAGGTTGCGGCTGGAGGTGCCCTTCACCTCCCTTGCATTGCGGCGCGGCAGGTCCAGCTTGAACTCCGGCAGCGGATAGAGCGGTCGGGCGGAAGCATCGGTCTCCAGCGGAACGATTTCGGCGCGGGCTTCCTGCAAGCCATAATCATCCCGTGCAATGAAGCCGATTTCCAGCGCGCCGTTCACCGCCCGCTTCGGCATTCCGTCAAAGGCAATGGTCGGGGCTTGATCCGGGGTAACGGTGATCGGCCAATGGCGGTCCCCGACACTCAATCTGCCGCTTTGCGTCAATGTCAGGCCAAGCGCTCTTGCGGCAATGGGAGACGAGGGCTGGCTCGAAGCAGTTGCCCCGCCGGCCTTTGCGCTCTCTGCTGCGTCGCGCAGCGGTGTAGCAGGCCCGCTTTCCCCCTGATAGTCGGCAGTGACCGAGGTGTCGCCGGAAAGCCGTACCGTCAGCACCGACTGTTCCGGAACCGAAATCTGCATCGGCGCATTGGCTTCGCCGGTGCCATTGCGGCTGGTCAGGAAGACCGGAGCCCTGCCCGTATAAGGCGGCGGGGTGATCCAGGCATCGATGCGCAGATCGGTGCCGTCCGCGGCGCTGGATTGCAGCCGGAAGGCATCGGCCAGTCGCCCGGCACCGTTCGAACTGGAATAGACAAAGGCAACGGCAAACAGCAAGGCGGGCACGGCGCGCAGGGCGTGCCGGTCGAAGCTGGCGATGTCCGGCTGTGGCAGGCCGGTGTGAAGCGAGGCGATCCTTGCCGCCATGCGTCTTTGATGCTCATGCCACAACGCTTTGGCGAAGGGGGTATCGAAGGCCGGTTCATCCTCCTGCACGGCAACGGGCTGGTGCGGCAAGCGGTTTCGTTGCTCCAGCAGCCTGTCGGCTTCCGCGCGGCTTGGCATACGCAGCCTGAGCAAAGGCAAGGCCGAGGCGAGGATGGAGAATACCAGCATGAAGACCAGCGGCCAGCGCGCTGCATCCGGCAGGACACGAAACAGTCCCAGCCAGCTTACGGCCAGCAGCAGGGCAAAGATACCGAGCGGGGCCAGAAGCCGCGGCAAAATGCGTTCGGCCAGAAGAACCGCCCGCGCAACGCCGCGCTTGATGGCAATCTGCCGTTTCAGCCGAAGGTCATTGTCCAGCGCCTTGCTCCCTTGATGGTTACGGCGGCATCCCTCAACCAATTCCCGATGGCCGCATTTCCCACATGGGCACAGGATAGCATTCTTTGTGGCGAAGACGAGGGCCGGGTGAAATCAACCCGGCCTTTTTCGCGGTTCGGACGCAAATGTGAACGCCGATCCTCAATCGAGCCAGTCGGGAACGCTGTCCAGTCCGATCAATTCGTCATAGCTCGGCCGCTTGCGGATGACATGGAACTGATCGCCCTTGACCAGAACCTCCGGCACCAGCCGCCGCGTATTATAGGTGCCTGCCTGCACGGCGCCATAGGCGCCCGCCGAACCGACAGCGAAGAGATCGCCGGGCCGGGGCATGGACATTTCCCGGTCCAGCGCCAGATAATCACCCGTTTCGCAGACGGGGCCGACCACATCGGCCTTGATGCGCGGGGCATTGGCGGCGGAAATCACCACGGGGCGGATTTCGTGATAGGCCTCGTAAAGCGTCGGCCGGATCAGGTCGTTCATCGCCGCATCGACGATGACGAAGGTCTTTTCGCCGCCGTCTTTCACATAGATCACTTCCGTCACCAGAATACCGGCATTGCCGACGATCAGCCGGCCCGGCTCGGTAACGATACGGCAATCGAGACCGGCAAGCTGTTCCTTGACGATTTCCGCATAGGCTGCCGGTTCCGGTGGCGGGTTGTTGTCGTCGCGATAGGGAATGCCAAGTCCGCCGCCCACATCGACATGATCGATGGTGTGGCCATCGCCGCGCAAGGTCGCTACCAGTTCCTTCAACAGCCGGAAGGCATCGGAAAAGGGCTGTAAGTCCGTAATCTGGCTGCCGATATGCATGTCGATGCCCGTGACCTGAATGCCCTCCAGGCTGGCGGCGCGGGCATAGACGGCGCGGGCGCGCTCATAGGAAATGCCGAACTTGTTTTCCTTCTTGCCCGTGGAAATCTTGGCGTGGGTGCGCGCATCCACATCCGGATTGATGCGGAAGGAGACATGCGCCTTGCGGCCCGCCTTCAACGCCCGTTGATTGAGGATTTCAAGCTCCGGCTCGGATTCGACGTTGAAGCAGTAAATGCCCGCTTCCAGCGCCAGATCCATTTCCGAAGGCGTCTTGCCGACACCGGAAAACATGATGCGATTGGCCGGAATGCCCGCGGCAAGCGCCCGGCGCAATTCGCCTTCGGAGACCACATCGACGCCAGCGCCAAGCTGGCCCAGCGTTTTCAGCACCGCCTGATTCGAATTGGCCTTCAAGGCATAGCAGACCAGCGCATCCACACCTTCGAAAGCCTTGGAAAACACCTTGAAGTGGCGCTCCAGCGTGGCCGTGGAATAACAGTAGAAAGGCGTGCCGACAGCCTTGGCGATTTCGGTCACGGCCACGTCTTCGGCGTAAAGAACGCCGTCTCGATATTGAAAATGGTTCACGGCTTAACCTGTCAGAGCAGCGGATCGAGGAAGAATTTACGGTCTGGCGCCTTGGATTTTTCGGGCGCGTCAGCCTTGTTCTGCTGCGCAACCGGGGTGCTTGGCCTGTCAAGGTCGCCCTTGCGGCCGCAGCTTGCCATCGTCAGGCTCAAGGCGCCGACCAGGGCGGCGGAAGTGGTCAATCTCAGAAGCGAAGCGCCCATGGCATCCTGTCCGGCATCACGAGAGCATTTCCGGGACGGTTTTGAACCGGCACCGATCCGGATATGCGTGGAAACAAAATTCGAGAGCGCTTCCAAAAACCATGGAAAACGCTCTGTCGAGTACAGCATCTACAGAAAAACCGGGGCTTTTGCACCCCGATTTTTTTGATCGTTCAATTCCTGGGCTTGATGAGAGCATTTGCCGAGGAAAAACCGCAACGGCACTTTGCGTGCAAATGCTCTCGCATTTCCAGCAAAAGTGTCGTCGGTTTTGCGTCCGGAAATGCGCCAAAACAAGACGTTGGAGCAATGCAGGTGAACCCGTGTCGCCGGAAGTGCTCTAGTTCCGCGCCCTCCACCAGGCAATCTGGCGGCGCACCTGCGCAGGTGCCGTGCCGCCATAGCTCTTGCGGCTGGCAACCGACGCCTCCACGGTCAGCACATTATAGATGTCAGCCGTGATGCTTTCGTGGATGGCCTGCAAATCCTCAAGCGAAAGTTCGGCCAGATCGCAGCCCTTCTGCTCGGCCAGCGCCACGGCGCGGCCCGTGACATGGTGGGCATCGCGGAACGGCAGGCCCGCCTCGCGCACCAGCCAGTCGGCCAGATCGGTGGCGGTGGAGAAGCCGGAACCGGCCGCTGCCTTCATGCGGTCGGCGCGCACCGTCAGGTCACGGATCATGCCGGTCATGGCGGCCAGCGCCAGTTCCAGGCTTTCGGCGGCGTCGAAGACCTGCTCCTTGTCTTCCTGCATATCCTTGGAATAGGCGAGAGGCAGGCCCTTCATCACGGTCAGAAGCGCGATCAGCGAACCGTTGATGCGGCCCGTCTTGGCGCGCACCAGTTCGGCGGCATCGGGGTTTTTCTTTTGCGGCATGATGGAAGAGCCGGTGGAAAAGGCATCCGAAAGCCGGATGAAGCCGAATTGCGGCGTGGACCAGATGACGATCTCTTCCGCCAGCCGCGACAGATGCGTGGCGGAAATCGCGGCGATGGACAGGAATTCCAGCGCGAAATCGCGGTCGGACACGGTATCGATGGAGTTGCGGGTCGGCTCGCGGAAGCCAAGCGCCTCGGCCGTCATGTGCCGGTCGATCGGATAGCCGGTCCCGGCCAGTGCGGCCGAACCGATGGGGCATTCGTCCAGATGTTCGATGGCGTGGCGCACGCGCTGGCGGTCACGGCCGAACATTTCCACATAGGCCATGCAATGATGGCCAAATGTCACCGGCTGGGCGGTTTGCAGATGGGTAAAGCCCGGCATGACGGTATCGGCATGGTCTTCGGCGCGGTCGAGAAAGGCCTTGATGAGGTCTGACAGCAGGCTTTCGGTCTTTTGCAGCTCTTCCTTCACCCACAGCCGGAAATCCAGCGCCACCTGGTCGTTGCGCGAACGCGCGGTGTGCAGGCGGCCTGCGGCGGGGCCGATCAGTTCTGCCAGCCGCGCCTCGATATTCATGTGAATGTCTTCCAGCTTGCGCGAAAACTGGAACTGCCCGCTCTCGATTTCTCCCCGGATCGTGTTCAGTCCGTGAACGATCTTGTCTTTGTCTTCGGCGGAAATAATGCCTTTTTGGGCCAGCATGGTGGCGTGGGCAATGGAGCCGCGAATATCCTGGGCATAGAGCTTCTTGTCGAAACCGATGGAGGCGTTTATCTCCTCCATGATGGCCGCCGGGCCGGAGGCGAAGCGACCGCCCCACATCTGGTTGGAGGATTTGTTGTCCTGATTGCCCTCGGCCATGGAGATCGTTCCTGGAGACGTCGATGACGAAAAAAAGACCCGCTGGACTTCCATCCGTCAAACTGATTGCGGTTGCGGCGATTGCCGGCCTGATCGCCGGCGCGGTTGCGGTATACGTGAAGGAGACGGGTTCTGGCAATGGCGCAGAACAGGTCGCCGCAAATGGCTGCGAGACAGCGAGCGTCATGACGGATGCCCTGGCGCCCCTGGCCAAGGGCCAGATCACCGCGCTGGTTGCCGCCAATCCGCCGCACCCGGTGGCGGGCGTGTCGTTCAAGGATGCAAGCGGGGCCGATGCCAGCCTCGAAACCCTGAAGGGCAAGATCACCCTCGTCAATCTGTGGGCGACATGGTGCGTGCCGTGCCGGGAGGAAATGCCTGCCCTCAACCGGTTGCAGGCCGCCAGAGGCGGCAAGGATTTCGATGTGGTGGCCATCAATATCGACAGTGGCGGCGATGAAAAGCCCAGAACCTTCCTGAGTGATAACGGCATCGACCGCTTGGGCTTTTACCGCGACAGCTCCATGGGCGCCTTCAATGCCCTGAAAAAGCAGGGCCTCGCCTTTGGCCTGCCGGTCACGCTCATTCTCGACCGCAAGGGTTGCCTGATCGGCTCCATGAACGGGCCTGCGGCGTGGGACAGCGAGGATGCCAAGCTGCTGATCGACCGGCTGACCGCGCTTTGAGGTTTCGGCCCCTGTTCAATTTCGGGCAGCCGTGCTCCAGTCTTTGTTAACCCTATGATGTCATGACAGATTGATCCGGCGAAAAAGCGATTGGTGACGTTGCGTGTCCATCATGGGGTTTGTCCAGTTTGCGCAGAAGCGGCTGCCGCAGCGCCTGCAAGCGCCCATGGCGCGGCTTGCAGCGGTTTTGACCGGTGCGGACGAGATAGCCCGCGCCCAGCGCATGGCGCTGACGGCTTTTGTCATCAGGGTCTTGAGCGCCGGGATCGCCTTTTTCTCGCAGATCGTGCAGGCGCGGCTGATGGGCGATTTCGAATATGGCATCTTTGTTTTCGTCTGGGTTCTGGTTGTTCTGTTCGGCAATCTTTCCTGTCTTGGTTTCCATTCCACGGTCATCCGCTTCCTGCCGCAATACCATGCCCGTGACGAGGTGGATGCCATTCGCGGCCTGACGGTGACGATCCGTCTGTTCGCCATGTGCTTTGCAACGATGCTGGCGGCAACAGGCCTTGTGCTGCTGCATTTTTTCGGCGGGAAGATCGAAACCTACTATATCTTGCCGATGTTTCTCGGCCTTTTTGCCTTGCCGATGATCGCCCTTGGCGACGTACTGGACGGAACGGCCCGCGCCAACAGCTGGCCGGTGGCCGCGCTCAGCCCCACCTACATCATCCGGCCCGTGCTGATCCTGCTTTTTATGGTGATGGCTATCTCCTGGGGGGCGCCGCATACGGCCACGACCGCCATGCAGGCCGCGCTGGCTGCCACCTATTTCACCAGCATCGGCCAGTTCATTACCGTGACGTGGCGGTTGCGGCGGAAATTTCCGAAGGGACCGAGACGGATCGATTTTCGCGCCTGGGTGCAGGTGGCGATCCCGATCTTCTTCATCGAGGGTTTTCTGTTTCTGCTTACCAATTCCGACGTGATGGTCGTGGGCCTTTATCTGCCGCCCGATCAGGTGGCCATTTATTTCGCCGCGGCAAAGACCATGGCGCTGGTCCAGTTTGTCTATTTCGCGGTGAAGGCGGCGGCAGGGCCACGGTTTTCAGCGCTGATGACGGCAGACGACCTGCGGCCGCTGGCGGCATTTGCGGGCAAGACGGTGCGTTGGTGTTTCTGGCCGTCTCTGGCCATCGGCCTTGTGGTGCTGGCGGCGGGAGAATTGCTGTTGTCGCTGTTCGGGCCGAATTTCACGGCCGGTTATCCGCTGATGGCTGTGCTTTTTGTCGGCGCTCTTTTCAAGGCGCTGGTCGGGCCGGGAGAGGTTCTGTTGACAATGGCGGGCCGGCAGAAGCTCTGCGTGATGCTTTATGTGGTCGCGCTTTCGGTAAACATCGCGCTGAATGTCACGCTTATTCCACATTTCGGCCTGATGGGGGCAGCCTGTGCGGCGGCGGGCGCGCTTCTGGTCGAGGCGGTGCTGTTACATGTTGCGGTTCTGAAATCCCTTGGTATCCTATTGTTTGCCTTTGCCGATCCACTTTCCCGCCTCAACAAGATCAGGGTGGCCTGATATGATACCATCCGAGAATCCGGGTTTTCCCGGCAGACAGATGTTGCGCGGGGAAGCGGGCCGGGAAACGGGGGAGCCGCCTGCTGCCGATCTGCGCCTTGCAGTTGGCCGCCCCGGACGACATTTGTGGCTTTATCCGCGCCGGGCCAGCTATGACCTGGAACGCGAAATGGATTTTCTCACCAACCGCGCCATGGAGCCCAATGTCTTCTTCTCCGGCCGCTTTCTGGCGCCTGCCATTCCCCGCCTCGAAGACCGGCATATCCGTCTGGCCCTGCTGCGCGATGACGTGGACGGTCGCAGCCGGATGCGGCTGCTTTTGCCTTTTTCCGTGGAGAAGCCTGGTTTTGCCGTTGGCCCGTCGATCATTCGTGCCTGGTCCAATCCCTTCGGCCCGCTCGGCACGCCGCTGGTGGATGGAGAAGATGCCGTGGAAACGGTCGATAATCTTCTCACCGCGCTGAGCGCGCCCGAAGCGGGGCTTCCTGGCGTGCTGGTCTTGCCGGACATGCGCCTCAACGGCCCGGTTTCCCGCCTGCTGAAGGCATTGGCAATCAGCCGAGACCTGCCCGTGCTTGTCACCAATCGCCAATCGCGGCCCATGCTGGAAAGTCTGGACGACGGCGATGCCTATCTGGCGGCATCGGTGTCGAAGTCGCATTTGCGGGAAATGCGCCGCCAATACCGCAGTCTCGAAAAGCTTGGCCCGGTCGGCTACCACGTTGCCCGCCAGCCCGATGAGGTTGGGCAGGCGATGGAAGACTTTCTGGCGCTGGAAGCCAGCGGCTGGAAAGGCAGAAAGCGAAGCGCCCTGCTGAGCGACCGCCTCCGGGCAGCCTTTGCCCGTGAAGCCGTGACGAACCTTGCCGGGCGCGATGCCGTGCGCATTCACACGCTGCATCTGGATGGCCGCTGCATCGCCTCCATGGTGGTGTTCATGATGGGGGCGGAGGCCTATACATGGAAGACTGCCTATGACGAAAGCCTGTCACGTTTTTCGCCCGGAAAGCTGCTGGTGCGCGAACTGACGCGGTGGCATCTCGAGGACGCCAATATCCTGCGCACCGACAGTTGCGCTGTGCCCGATCATCCGATCATGAGCCGCCTGTGGCGCGAGCGTGAAGAGATGGGGACACTGGTGGTCGGGCTGAAGCCGAATACCGACCGGGAGGTGCGCCAGGTCTCCACACAGCTTCACCTTTACCGCAATACCCGCAACCTCGCCCGCCTGCTGCGTGACAAGGTGCTGTCCAGACTGAGGCGGGATGGCTAGAGTATCCGTTCGAAAAGTCTGCAACGGCAGTTTTCGCAGGACGACGCCCTGATCAACAGATCCAAAGGCCGGGGCCGGTATTCGGATCATCCCGTACCATAAAAGTCAGGACTGTACCGTTTCACGATCCCTCAGCAGTCTGCGGATAACCTTGCCGCTGGTGGTGAGCGGAATATCGTCGATGAACTCCACCTCGCGCGGATATTCATGCATGGAAAGCCTTTCCTTGACCCATTCAGAAAGCTGTCCGGCAAGGGCTGCGCTGGGCAAATGGCCGTCCTGAAGGGTTATGAAGGCCTTGACGATTTCCGTGCGCAGCGGATCGGGCTTGCCGATAACCGCCGCCAGCCGCACGGCGGGATGGCCGACGAGACAGTCCTCTATTTCGGTCGGCCCGATCCGGTAGCCGGAAGACGTGATGACATCGTCGTCACGTCCGAAGAATTCGATATAGCCCTCCGCATCGGCCCGGCCAAGATCGCCGGTCAGCAACCAGTCGCCGGTGAATTTGCGTTGCGTTGCCGCCTCGTCATTCCAGTAGCCAAGAAACATGACCGGATCTGGCTTGGCAATGGCGATCTGACCCGTTTCACCGGCAGGCATTCTATTCCCCCGCTCATCGACGATGGCCACGCGGTGGCCGGGAACCGGCTTGCCGATGGCACCCGCCCTTGTAACGCCCAGCTCTGCGGCTGAAGACAGCACGAAATTGCATTCCGTCTGACCATAGAATTCGTTTGGGGTGATCTTGAGGGTTGTTTTCACCCATTCGTAGGTCTCGCGGCCCAGTGCTTCGCCAGCGGAGGTGATGGAGCGTAGCTTCAAGCGGTAGCGGCTGAGCGGCTGGTCCACGCTTTTCATCAGCCTGAGCGCGGTGGGCGGAATGAAGGCATTGCGCACCTCCATCTCCTCCAGGATGCGATAGGCCATGGCGGCATCGAATTTCTGCCCCGGCGAGGAGACAACCGGAATGCCCAGCAGCAAGGCAGGCATGAGAACATTCAGCAATCCACCGGCCCAGGCCCAGTCCGAAGGTGTCCAGATACAATCCTCCGGCTGCGGCGCGCCGCCATGGGCCAGTTGGAAACCGGGAATATGCCCCGCCAGCACCCGGTGGCCATGCAAGGCGCCCTTCGGCGCGCCGGTGGTGCCGGAGGTAAAGATCATCAGCGCCGGATCGTCGGGGCTGCTGTCTGCGCCGGAGAAATCCGTGGCTCCTGCGGCGATCAGGTTTTCGAAGGTCTCTGCGTCGCCCTCGACCTTTTCCGTGACGATGACATGCTTCAGGTCAGGAAGGCGCGCGCGGATGTCCTGAAGCCGCCTGAAGCCGAAAGCATTGGTGACGATGGCCGATGCCCCTGCGGTCTTGAGCCGATATTCCAGAGCCTCCACGCCAAACAACAAGGCCAGCGGCAGGGCGATGGCGCCAAGTTTGTAGAGCGCGACATGGGCAATGGCGGTCTCGAAACCCTGGGGCAGAGCCAGTGCCACCCGCTCGCCGCGCCGGATGCCCAATTGCGAAAGGGAATGGGCAAATGCGCTGGAGCGTTGGGCCAGTTCCCCATAGGTCAGGCTGCGGTGGTCGCCTGCGGGAGAGAAATGCTTGAGACAGATGCGGTGCGGCTCTTTCGATGCCCACTCGTCGGCAACGGCGCGGCCCATGTTGAAATTGGCAGGTATCGACCAGGAAAAGGCCCTGCAAAGCGCGGTGTGGGAGGCAAGGCCTTGCGGCAGAAACATTTTGAAACCTCTATAATCCTGCTGAAATTATCATTTCGTTCGCAGGCGCACAATGAAAATGACGCGATGCAGCAAAATGAAAATGGGAACAATCTGTCGCCGTTATGAATTGCAAACCAGGAACTTCGCCGCGAAATGACCCTGAAGATGCCGCGCAAGCGGTCAGGAAACGCTTCATTTTCGCGTTGAAATCCTTTCGTTAGCAAGCCGCTTGACGACACATGCGGCGGCGTCCTGACGGATGGTGCAGCCATCCCATGACCAACGGTCTGATTATATGGGTCGCATCGGAGACGCCCGAAAACCGGTTCCCACTTTTCGGTCCGATGCTTTTAAAGGAGGAAATCCATGTTGAGGAAAATGATCCCCGTGCTGGCACTTGCTGGTCTTCTGGCGTCGTGCGGCGATGATGATAATGCCAACAAGAACAATTCCGGCACGACAACCCCTCCGGCAACCAGCGTTGCCCCCGGCAGCAGCGGCGGAACCAGCACGACACCGGCCACGCCGCCCGCCTCTACAAGCCCGAACACGGCGCCGCAATCCGGCACGGGCGGCGGAACGGGCACGCAATCGGGCACGGGGAACCCGTAAACAGGATCTGATCGCTTCATGATGAAGGGAGGCTGCGTGCCTCCCTTTTTCGTGCCGTCGCAGTTTGCGCGTATGCGCCACGAAGGAAACATGCAGGAAAATGGTGCCCCTTGCCGGAATCGAACCAGCACTCCTCTCGGAACCTGATTTTGAGTCAGGCGCGTCTACCAATTCCGCCAAAGGGGCCCGAAGGATGAGGAGGGACTATACGGAGACGGGGTGGTTGGTCAACCCGGTTTTTGCAGCATTCGACTGTAAAACTCTGCTGGCAGGGAGCTGAGGGGCGAAACTGCCATTGCCATCAACAGGGGCTTTCCGCATAAAGGCGTTTCGCACGTGCGGCGCAGCATGAAGGCTTGCAGCCGTTCCGGCGCAGGATCCGGCAGGCAAGAAGCGTGGCTGGAAATGACGGCGCGGCCTGTGGCTGACGCCCGAAGCGCAATGCAAGAGGAGCGAGAAATGTTGCGTCGCCTTTACGATTGGACCATGTCGCTTGCCTCCCGCAAATCCGCGGAATTGTGGTTGGGGATCATCTCCTTCGTTGAAAGCTCGATTTTTCTCGTGCCTGCCGATGTTCTCTTCCTGCCCATGGCGCTGGCGCGGCCCGACAAGGTCTGGCGTTATGCGTTGGTGGCCACTGTCACTTCGGTTCTCGGTGGTATCGCCGGTTGGGTGCTGGGCTATTACGCCTATGAGAGCATTGCCCGGCCCATTCTGGAATTTTACGGCAAGGCGGAAGCCTTCGACCAGTTGCGCCTGTCGGTGGATTACGAGACGGTGATTCTTCTGCTGGTCACGTCCGGACTTGCACATCTGCCGCCCATCAAGGTCGTCACCATTCTCTCGGGCGTGGCGCATGTCAACATCTGGCTGTTCATCGTCTCGGCCATCCTTGCGCGCGGTGGCCGCTTTTTCCTGCTGGCCTGGCTGTTGCGCCGCTATGGCGAGCCGATCCGTCACTTTATCGAGAAGAGGCTGGGGCAGATTGCCGCGGCAGGTGCCATCCTGCTGATCGTGGTGTATATCGCCTATCGGCTGCTGACCCACTGACCTGCGGCGCGATGGAGTTACCCTATGTCCTCGTCTTCTCTTTCTGGCGTGAAGTCGCTTGCTATCGTGACGCTCGCCATGGCCGCCGCGGTTGGCGTGGCGCTCGCCTTTGAATATATCGGCGGATATATCCCTTGCGAATTGTGCCTGCTGGAGCGCAAGCCATTCTATGCAGGCGTGGTGATCGGTCTTGTGGCGCTGCTTGCCTCGGCGAAGCTGCCGCCAGCGGCCTTGCGGCTGGTGCTGGTGCTGCTTGGTGTCGTCATGCTGGTCAGTGCCGGTCTGGGCGCCTATCACGCGGGCGTCGAATGGAAGTTTTGGGAAGGGCCGTCTGCCTGTGGTGCCACCACGGGGGCGGCCTTTGGTGCCGGGGGCAATATCCTCGAACAGCTCAATACCATCCACGGCCCGTCCTGCACCGAGGCAGCACTGCGGGTGCTGGGCATTTCCTTCGCAGGCTGGAATGCCATCGTCTCTTTGGCTTTTGCGCTGTTTGCTTTTTCCACGGCCCGTTCTACGGCGCCGCGCGTTTTAAAAAATGCATAAAGGACGCTGTAACACTTTAAATCTGCTGCATAATTTTCACCTTAAATCGATTCCGGTTTAAGGAATTATGCAGTAAGGCCTTTCAGCGAAGCCTGCAACGCGGGGAAAGCGTCCTCGCGCTGAGGCAAGGCAGACAGGACCGCCTTTTACGGCTGCAACTCCGAATCCCAGTAGAGATAGTCCACCCAGCTTTCATGCAGGTAGTTCGGCGGGAAGAGCCTGCCGTTGTTGTGAAGATCCTGAACGGTGGGGTGGTAGGGTTTCTGGGCCGGAAACATCGCGGCCTCGCGGGGCAGTTTCGAGCCCTTGCGCAGATTGCAGGGCGAGCAGGCCGCCACCACGTTTTCCCAGGTTGTCTGCCCGCCATGGGCGCGGGGAATGACATGGTCGAAGGTCAGGTCGTCGCGGCATCCGCAATACTGGCACTCGAACTTGTCGCGGAGAAAGACGTTAAAGCGGGTAAATGCCGGGTTTCGCGTCGGTTGCACATAGGTCTTGAGGCTGACGACGCTTGGCAACCTCATGGAGAAACTGGGCGAACAGACCGAATATTCATATTCGGCTATGATGTTGACCCGGTCAAGAAACACCGCCTTGATCGTGTCCTGCCAGGACCATAACGACAAGGGATAATAACTCAGTGGCCTGTAATCGGCATTCAGAACGAGTGCCGGCAAGGACTGTGGTGAGACTGCAATCGTCAAGGCGTTCTCCTGATCGATTCGGCATCTGCTATTCTATATTAGGCTTGCTGTTACAGGATTGTGAAGCCCTTATGCGGGCGCTGCGTTCAATTTTGAAAAACGGAGAATATCTCGGGCCTCTGACGCAGTTGAGATATTCGAAATCCCCTCAAGGCGAGGATGTGTTCGCATCTTCGAGCCTTGCTATTATACAGGTCTTGCGGGAGCGGCCTCCCTGCGGGTCAAAGCGGCATAATAGGCCCAGAAAAGCCGGGCTGCGACAGAACGCCACGGTTGCCATGCAAGCGCCTCATTGGCGGTCTGGCGTATATCCGGCCGCTCCGGCCAGCCAAGGCCCGCGCCGACGGCAATCCGCAAGGCAACGTCGCCCGCCGGGAAAATGTCCGGATGGCCGCCGCAGAACATCAGATAGACCTCCGCCGTCCACAGCCCGATGCCGCGCAGCCGGCAGAGGCTGGCGATCGCCTCTTCGGCGGGCGCCTCCAGAATGGCCAGGGGATCGAAACTGCCCTCGATAACGGTCTGGGAAAGGGTGGTGAGGCATTGATGCTTGGCACGAGACAGGCCGCAGGCAAGCGCTGCATCGCCAAGTGCAAGGTAATGGTCCGGTTGCGGACTTTCTCCCATTGCGGCTTGCAGCCTGCTCCATATGGCCATGGCGCTTGCGCGCGACACCATTTGCGACACGACGATATAGGACAGACCGGCAAAGCCGGGTTCCGTCAGCCGCAGGGGCAGGGGCCCAGCCTTTTCGGCAATCGGGCCAAGCCTTGGATCCAGCCGCAGCAGTTCGGCAAGCCCAAGGGCCACATCCTCATCGGTGCTTATGCGTTGCATGGCGGCTCTTTTCTGCGGACGGGAAATCAGGCAGGAAAAGAGCATGAGCGAGCCTGTCCGTCAAAGCCCCTGTTTTCGTTTCGCGCCAAGCCCCAATGGCTATCTGCATCTGGGACATGCGCTTTCCGCGCTGGAAAATGCCAAAAGGGCGCAGGACACCGGCGGTCGCTTGCTTTTGCGCATCGAGGACATCGATCCTGCCCGCTGCACGCCGGAATTCGAGGCGGCGATATTCGAGGATCTGCACTGGCTGGGGTTGCGCTGGGAGGAGCCGGTGCGCCGCCAGTCGGAGCATGTGGATACCTATCGCGCCGCCCTTGGCCGTCTGGAGAAAATGGGCCTTGTCTACCCCGCCTTCCTGAGCCGCAGCCAGATCAAGGCCCATGCCGCACAGGCTGAGCAGCAGGGCCGGACATGGCCCCGCGATCCGGATGGCGCGCTGCATTACCCGACCGTTGAACGAGTGCTCGATCCTGGAGAGGCGGCGGCCCGAATCGCGAATGGCGAACGTCATGCTTTGCGGCTGGATATGGACAAGGCGCTGGCCTGCGTCGATGCGCCGCTGTTCTGGCAGGAAAGCGGCACGGGTGAGGTGCAGGAGATCAGGGCCGATCCGGCGGCCTGGGGTGACATCATCCTGTGGCGCTGGGATGCTCCGTCCAGCTATCATCTTTCCGTTGTGGTGGACGATGCGCTTCAGGGCATTGCCGAGGTGGTGCGCGGGCGCGATCTTTATCATGCAACCTCCGTCCAGCGGCTGTTGCAGGCCCTGCTTGGGCTTGATCCGCCCCGTTATCGTCACCACCGGCTTGTGGCCGGGGGGGATGGCCGCAAGCTTTCCAAGAGCGAAGGCGCGGCGGGTCTCAGGCATTTGCGGCAGGCGGGACACTCACCCGCCGATATTCGTCGCCTTGTCGGGTGTGTCGCGTGAGAGGCCGCGCCGTGCGCGCGGGACATTCTGAAATTTCATCAGGGCGGCGTTGAATTCCGCGCCGATGATGAACAGCACGCCCAGCATGTAAAGAAACACCAGCACGATCATGATGGAGGCCAGCCCCGCATAGGTGGCGGCATAATTGGCAAAGGTAGAGAGATAGGCCGCAAAGGCCAGTGCCCCCATGATCCACAAAAGCAAGGTCAGGCAGATGCCGGGCAGCACGTCGATCAGCCGCCTTTTGCCAGCCGGCAGCCAGAGGTGGGAAATGGTCAGGCCCATGGCCAGCATGACCAGCGTGCCGAGAATGCCCCAGTTTGAAATGATCGCCAGCGCATCCTTGAGCAGGGGAAATTTCTGCTCGGCAAATCGCAGCGCGATCGGCACGGCAATCAGGAGAACACTGATTACCGCGAAGGCCAGCACGCCCATGAGAACAAAGCCCAGGCTGATCAGCCGGGTAATGTACCAGGGCCGCGTTTCCGTGACGCGATAGGCCCGGTTCAGCGAGGCCCGCAGCGCTTCCACGCCATTGGAGGCGAAATAGGCCGCCGCCAGAACCGAAACGGTGAGCAGGCCGCCGCGCGGAATGGTCAGAACCTGTATGACCTGTTCGGAAATGGGTTTGGCGATGTCTTCCGGCCAAGTGTCGAAAATGAAGTGGATGGCGGTGTTGGCAAAGGAGCTTGCGCCGAGGAAACCAGCAAGGGCCGTGCCGAAGATCAGAAAGGGAAAGACGGCAAGAAGGGTAGAGAGCGCCACATGGCTTGCCATGGCCCAGCCGTCATCCTCCGTGAAATGCCAGATCGCGTCCCAGGCCACCTTATAGAGTCGGGTCAGATAATCCCGCATTTCGTCTCCGCTCGCCAATCCTTGCAAAAGGGAATATGGGGGAAGCATTGCGGTTTGAAAGAGTTTTGCAGCGGGAGCGGACAAAAAATGCCAGATCGGAAGTCGATCATCGTGACCGGGTGTTCGTCGGGTATCGGTGCCTATTGCGCAAGGGCGCTTCAGGCGGAAGGCTGGCGGGTGTTTGCCACCGTGCGCAACCCCGATGATCTTGCCGCACTTACAGCCGACGGGCTGGAAGCGCTGGTGATGGATTACCGCGACGAAGCCAGCATTGCGACACTGGTGCAAACCGTTCTGGAGCGCACCGGCGGCAGGCTCGATGCGCTTTTCAATAATGGCGCCTATGGCCAGGCGGGTGCGGTGGAAGACCTGCCCACGGCAGCGCTGCGGGAGCAGTTCGAAACCAATCTCTTCGGCTGGCACGATTTGACGCGGCGCGTGGTGCCGGTCATGCGCGCACAAGGCCACGGACGCATCGTGCAATGCTCGTCCATTCTGGGGCTTCTGCCCTATCGCTGGCGCGGGGCCTATACAGCCTCGAAATATGCGCTGGAGGGACTGTCGCTGACCTTGCGGATGGAGCTGGAAGGCAGCGGTGTTTTCGTCAGCCTTATCGAGCCGGGGCCGATCGCCAGCCGTTTTACCGCCAATGCCCTGACGATGATCCGCAGACATATCGATCTTGAGCATTCCGTTCATGCTGAGGACTACCGCAAGCAGTTGGCGCGGCTGGAAGGAACCGGCAAGCCCAACAAGCACAAGCTCGGCCCGGAAGCCGTCCACAAAGTACTGCGCCACGCCTTGACCGCGCCGCGTCCGCGCCCACATTATCTCGTCACGACGCCTGCGAAGCAGGGGGTGCTTCTCAAGCGGCTTTTGCCGGCGGATCTCTTCTACCGGCTGATGCGCTCGCTTGATTAGGGCGGGCGCTTGATGAGGGCTGAACGGGCATGTCCACCTTTACCACAATACTTGCCATTATTTTCATGGGCCTCGTGGCGCTCGTGCTGGTGCGCGGCCTGGTCAACATGTTGAAGGCGGGCGATGGCAACAGGTCCAACAAGCTCATGCAGTTGCGTGTTCTGCTGCAAGCCATCGCGGTGGCGCTGATCATGCTCGCCCTCTGGATTTCCGGTGGGGGGCGTTAAAGCATCGGCCGAAAAGTGGGAACCGGTTTTCGGATTACCGATGCGATTGAAAAAAGCATCGGCCGAAAAGTGGGAACCGGTTTTCGGATTATCCGATGCGATGGAAAAAGCATCGGCCGAAAAGTGGGAACCGGTTTTCGGATTATCCGATGCGATTGAAAAAACCTATCGGCCGAAAAGTGGGAACCGGTTTTCGGATTATCCGATGCGATGGAAAAAGCATCGGCCGAAAAGTGGGAACCGGTTTTCGGATTATCCGATGCGGAAGTGTCCGCGGGTGGCGGGCTCGTCTCGCTGAGTTTTGCATTTTTTCTGGAACAATTGGAATATGGTCAAACTGAACAAGATCTACACCCGTACTGGCGATGACGGCACCACCGCGCTTGTTTGCGGGCCGCGCCGCTACAAGCACGATCTCCGGGTCGAAGCCTATGGTACGGTGGATGAGGCCAACAGCGCCATCGGCATGGCGCGCCTCTACACGGAGGGCCTTGAGCCGGTAAACGAAATGCTGTTGCGCATTCAAAACGATCTCTTCGATCTGGGCTCCGATCTGGCCACGCCGGATACCGGCGAGGTGCTATCCTGGGAACCCTTACGCATCGTGCAATCGCAGGTGGACCGGCTCGAAAGCGAGATCGATGCGCTCAATGCCCATCTTGAGCCGCTGAAGTCCTTCGTGTTGCCGGGCGGCACGCCAGCGGCGGCGCATCTTCATCTGGCGCGCACCATTATTCGCCGGGCAGAGCGTATCATGGTGGACCTGATGCGAAACGAAGGCGAGACTGTAGGCGGCCCGGCCCTGAAATATGCAAACCGGCTTTCGGATTTCCTGTTCGTGGCAGCCCGGTTCGTCAACGATACCGGCAGGGCCGATATTCTGTGGGTGCCGGGCAAGAACCGCTGACAGAGCAAAATATTGACGTGAACGTAAAAGTTATATAGACAGGCCCTCTCTCCCGGAGGAGTGTCTCACGATTGTAATTGCGAAAAAAATGCGTATCGATGTCGCCAATCGACCATCGCCCGCGTGAAATTTACCGCAGTTTGCAGCGTGACTGTAGCAAGGAAGGACCCCATGAAGATCGTAGTGCCCGTGAAGCGGGTTGTTGACTACAACGTCAAGATCCGTGTGAAGCCGGACGGCACCGGCGTCGAGCTTGCCAATGTGAAGATGTCGATGAACCCGTTCGACGAAATCGCCGTGGAAGAGGCGCTGCGCCTGAAGGAAGCGGGCAAGGCGGATGAGGTGATCGTCGTGTCGATCGGCCCCGCCAAGGCCGAAGAGACGCTTCGCACAGGTCTGGCCATGGGCGCGGACCGTGCCGTGCTGGTGGAAACGGACGATGCGGTGGAGCCCTTGGCCGTGGCCAAGCTGCTGAAGGCGGTGGTGGAAGCCGAAGGTCCGGGGCTTGTCATTGCCGGCAAGCAGGCCATCGACGACGACAGCAATCAGACCGCACAAATGCTCGCCGCCCTTCTTGGCTGGAGCCAGGCAACCTTCGCCTCGAAGGTCGAGCTTGCCGACGGTTCCGCCAATGTGACCCGCGAAGTGGATGGCGGTCTCCAGACCATTGCCGTCAAGCTGCCGGCTGTGGTCAGCGCCGATCTGCGCCTCAACGAGCCACGCTATGCGTCGCTGCCCAACATCATGAAGGCCAAGAAAAAGCCGCTGGACAAGAAATCGCCCGCCGAACTCGGTGTCGATACCGCGCCGCGCCTCAAGGTTTTGAAAACCGAGGAGCCGGGGGGCCGCAAGGCCGGTGTCAAGGTCAAGTCGGTTGCCGAGCTGGTTGAAAGGCTCAAGACCGAAGCCGGTGTGATCTAACCAGCGATACAGGGAGTTTTATCATGGCTATTCTTCTTCTCGCTGAACACGACAATGCGTCGCTTTCCGACCAGACCGCGAAGGCGCTGACGGCGGCCAGCGAAATCGGCGGCGATGTGCATGTGCTTGTGGCAGGCTCCGGCGCGCAGGCCGCAGCCGATGCGGCTGCGCGGCTTTCGGGGGTTTCCAGGGTTTTGCTGGCCGATGGCGCCGATTATGCGCACCAGCTTGCCGAGCCGCTCGCGGCCTTGATCGTTTCTCTGGCCGGTGCCTATGACGTCATTCTCGCGCCTGCCACTTCGGTCGGCAAGAATGTGCTGCCCCGCGTGGCTGCCCTTCTCGATGTCATGCAGGTGTCGGAAATCGTTGAAGTTGTCTCTGCCGACACCTTCAAGCGGCCGATCTATGCGGGCAATGCCATTCAGACGGTCCAGTCCACCGATGCCAAAAAGGTCATTACCGTGCGTACGGCCTCCTTTGCGGCGGCAGGCGAGGGTGGCTCTGCGGCTGTTGAAGCCGTCGGTGCTGCGGCCAATCCGGGTCTTTCCAGCCATGTTTCCGATGCCTTGTCGGCCTCGGAGCGTCCGGAGCTTACCTCTGCCAAGATCATTGTTTCCGGCGGCCGTGCTGTCGGATCCTCCGAAAAGTTCAAGGAGGTCATCCTGCCGCTCGCCGATAAGCTGGGCGCTGCCGTTGGCGCATCGCGCGCAGCCGTCGATGCCGGTTATGCGCCGAACGACTGGCAGGTGGGCCAGACCGGCAAGGTGGTTGCCCCGGAGCTTTACATTGCCTGCGGCATTTCCGGCGCCATTCAGCATCTGGCCGGCATGAAGGACTCCAAGGTCATCGTTGCCATCAACAAGGATGAAGAAGCACCGATTTTCCAGGTGGCCGATTACGGTCTGGTCGCCGATATCTTCGAAGCCCTGCCGGAACTGGAAAAGGCGCTGTAAACCTCAAGGTCTTTTGCATTTTGCCACGATTTTCAGATCCGTCTCCGATGAGGAGGCGGATTTTTTATGTTTTCCAACAGGTCGCCGATCTTCTGCTTTTGGTATTTGCGAACGCGAAGCCGGATTTCTCTTTCCCTGCAAAGGCAATAATTCACCACATGAAGCGTGAGGGCTGGAAAAGCAGGGTGCGCCGCAGTATCACTTGTCATGAGGAGCCCGACGCCTGATGGGGATCGGGCGCGGCCGGGCGAGCAAGGTGGAAAGAGCGATGATCAAATCTATCGGAATCGTAGGTGCAGGGCAGATGGGGTGCGGCATTGCCCATGTTTGTTCGCTTTCGGGCTACAAGGTCACACTCTATGACCTGTCGCGCGATCGTATCGAGGCCGGTCTTGCCACCATCAACGGTAACATGGCGCGTCAGGTCAGCAACGGCAAGCTGGCGGATGAGGAACGGCAGAAGGCCCTGACGCTGATCTCCGGCAGTGCGGATGTTCAGGATCTTGCGCCCGCCGACCTGGTCATCGAAGCGGCCACCGAAGACGAATCGGTCAAGCGCAAGATTTTCGGCCAGATTTGCCCCGTGCTCAAACCGGAAGCCATTCTGGCAACCAATACCTCTTCTCTTTCCATCACCCGTCTTGCCGCATCCACCGACCGGCCCGAACGCTTCATGGGCATACATTTCATGAACCCGGTGCCGGTGATGAAGCTGGTGGAACTGGTGCGCGGCATCGCGACCGAAGAGACCACTTTCGAAACCGCCAAGCAATTCGTGCGCACGCTCGACAAGACGATTACGGTGGCGGAGGATTTTCCCGCCTTCATCGTCAATCGTATCCTGCTGCCGATGATCAACGAGGCTATTTACACGCTTTACGAAGGCGTGGGCAGCGTGGAGGCCATCGATACCGCCATGCGCCTTGGCGCAAATCATCCCATGGGGCCTTTGCAGCTTGCCGATTTCATCGGCCTCGATACCTGCCTTTCGATCATGCAGGTGCTGCATGACGGGCTGGCCGATAGCAAATATCGGCCCTGTCCGCTTCTTGTGAAATATGTCGAGGCAGGTTGGCTCGGCCGCAAATCAGGACGCGGTTTCTACGATTATCGGGGGGAAACACCCGTTCCGACCCGCTGAAAGCACAGGCGCTACTGCATAATTCCTTAAATCGGAATCGATTTAAGGTGAAAATTATGCAGCAGATTTAAAGTGTTGCAGCGCCGTGCGATACGGGCTCATCCATTGGATGAGCCGTGATACCGTGCTGAAATCTTCGAATTTCAACGGTGCAATAGGCCGGGTAAAGTTCTGCGCATCGGGCTTTCTAGAGCGGTTCATTGTTTCACGGAAACATTGAACCGCTCTAAGTATTTGTTTTTACGCATTTTCAGACGGAAAACCGGCTTCCACTTTTCCTGAAAATGCTCTAAAGGCCGAGCGCCGTGTTGATCGTATCGACGATATAGGTGAACAGGTTTTGCAGGGCCTCGTAGTAGAGGGTGAGGCCGGCAATCATCGAAACGGCGATAAGACCCGCCAGCAAACCATATTCTATGGCGGTTGCGCCGCGCTGGTCCTTCAAAAATCGCTGAATAGTCCGCATGTCTGTCCCCATAAGCCCCGTGCCCCCGGGACATTGTGCCGTCACCTGCCACAGCTTGAGTGTCGCTGGTGATCAGGTTTAGAGCATAATCCGACCGGAGTGAAACGAGGGCCGAGAAGATTATGCTTCAAAGATAAAATCTTAGAGCGCTAATCTGACCCAAGCAGATCGAAAAGCGCTCTACTGCATAATTCCTTAAATCGGAATCGATTTAAGGTGAAAATTATGCAGCAGCTTTAAAGTGTTACAGCGTCGTTTTTGCGTTTGATAAAACGCACGGCGCTGTAAAGGTGATATTTCCAGGCGTTTGATAGGCGAAACTTATCGGGTCTTCACACATCGTCTGTCGCTTGTCTCCATACGCCGCAAAGTATTCGCCCCGGCCGATGTCAGGAAACCTGTACCCACTTTTCCTGAAAATGCTTCAGCAGCCATCCCCTCCGTCATGATTGACGATGCAAACCGTATCGGGTGCTGTCTGCAATACGCTGCGACGAATGGTGTAGCGCTTGCCGGAGGCGTCGCGTTCCACCGGAATGGAGCCGGTGCTCATCGTATCAAGGTCGGTGGAGCGGAAGGCGACAGGCGCTGTATCGTGGTTGCCAACCAGCATGGGTGTTACCACGAGTGTCAAAGCCACCGCGGCGACTGCAAAGAGCAACGCAAGGTTTACGACACCAATTTTGCCGGACGTAGAAGCCGAGCGCCTTTTGCGCTGGCGAAGCTTCTGCAAATCCTCGTCCATCATTATCATCCTCACATGCCAGACTGCATGATACCTTAATAATGGCGGGTGGGAGCTTAACTTTATATTAATTTGAGATAAGAAAGTGTGTTTATCAGTCAGGGCTTACAAAAGATCCTGAAGGAAAGGGATCAACGGCTCATCGGCTGGCGGCATGGGGTAGCTGCGAAGATCCTTCGGATAGACCCATTTCAACGCCTGACCTTCGCGACCCGTGGCCATGCCCTCATAGCGCCGGCAAATATAGAGGGGCATGAGAAGGTGAAATTTTTCATAGGTATGGCTGGCAAAGGTCAGCGGCGCAAGGCAGGGAACCTTGGTAGAGACGCCCAGTTCCTCGTGCAATTCCCGCACGAGGCATTCCTCCGGGCTTTCACCGGCTTCTACCTTGCCGCCGGGAAACTCCCATAGGCCCGCCAGGCTTTTACCCTCCGGGCGCTGCGCCAGAAGGATACGGCCATCGCTATCGACCAGTGCGCAGGCCGCCACCAGCAGGATAGGGTGTTGCATCTGCGCCATCAGCCCTTCTCCGGCGTCCAGTAGCAATAGTCATAAGCGTGGCGGAAACCGAGCTTGCGGTAAAGCGCCAGGGCGGGCTGGTTGCTGGCCTCAACCTGAAGCCATGCCTGGCGCGCACCGCGCATTCGTGCCCAGCGCAGGGCGCCATAGACCAGCTCGAAGCCTTCTCCCTTGCCGCGATGGGCCGGATCGACCACCACCTGCAACAGTCCGGCCAGATCATTGTCCTGCACGCAGATGGCTGCGGCGACCGGGCCATTTCCGGCGATTTCCTTCAGGAAAAGCCCATAAGGCGGCTTGATGCTGCCGATCAGTTCCGCAAGGCCGGGCTTGAGGCTGGCGTCCTCTCCATGCATGGTCAGGCTTGCATCCACGAAACGGCCAATGTCATGGCTTGGCAAATGGTCCATGGCGTCATGTTCGTCCAGAGCCGCCAGATCGGCGATCATGACGACGCTCTCGTCGAAGCGGTGCCAGCCGCCCGCGACAAGGGCGTCCTCAATCTCCGGCGCGGCAAGCGGTGTTTGCCGAAACACCATTTTCCGGCCATAGGCTTCAAACTTGCGGGTTGCCTTGTCCAGACGCTGGCCAATGTCGCGCGTGTCGGACCGATCCAGCGCCACCACGCAATTGATCCGCTTGGAAGGATAGCTTCCCGAAAGGCGGATCTGCCAGCTTCCGTCATAGTTTACGGAAGCGGCAGGCCATGCGCGAAAGCTCACCGCCTCCAGGCGGCGCACCAGCGGCAGATTGGCGTGGCTGGAAACCTTGTCGATCAAAACCATCAGCTCCGGTAATCTCCGTTGATGGCAACATATTCCTTGGTGAGGTCGCAGGTCCAGACCGTGGCTTCGCCTGAGCCAAGGCCGATGTCCACGGTGATGGAAATGTCTTCCTGCTGCATGACCGCCGTGGTGGCGGCCTCGGAATAATCCGGGTCACGCTCGCCGTTCACGGCAACGCGGATGTCGCCGAACCATATGGCCAGCCGGTCGCGGTCCGCCGCTTCGCCGGATTTGCCAACGGCCATGACCACGCGGCCCCAATTGGCATCTTCGCCAGCAACGGCAGTCTTGACCAGCGGCGAATTTGCGATGGAAAGGCCGATGCGCTTGGCAGCCGCGTCGCTCTCGGCGCCCTTGACCGTCACGGCCACCATCTTGCGGGCACCTTCGCCGTCACGCACGACCTGAAGAGCAAGATCCTTGAGGAGATCGTTGAGGGCGGCGCGGAACGAGCCAAGGCGCGGATCGTCTGTCGTTTCGATGCGGGTCTGGCCATCGTCGGCGGCCGCACCCGTGGCAAACAGCATCAGCGTATCGGAGGTCGAGGTGTCGCTATCGACGGTCACGGAATTGAAGCTTGGGCCAACCCCTTCGCTCAGCAATTGCTGAAGGGCGGCTGGCGAAATATCGGCATCCGTCACCAGGAAGGACAGCATGGTGGCCATGTCAGGCGCAATCATGCCCGCTCCCTTGGCAATGCCGTTGATCGTCACGGCGATACCGCCGATCTCGGCGCGGCGCGTGGCGACCTTGGGATAGGTATCCGTGGTCATGATGGCCTTGGCGGCTTCCAGCCAGAAATCGCCCTTGGCCTCGGCGGCCATCATGTCCAGCACGCCTGCGAATTTCGTGGCGTCCAGCGGCTCGCCGATCACGCCGGTGGAGGCGAGATAGATTTCATGCTCCCCGCAGCCCAGCGCGGATGCGGCCGATTTCGCCGTCAGTTCGGTGGCCGCACGGCCCTTGACGCCGGTAAAGGCATTGGCGTTGCCGGAATTGACCACCACGCCGCGAGCCGTGCCATGCGGCAGGTTCTTGCGGCAGAAATCCACCGGAGCGGAAGGGCATTTGGACCGGGTGAACACGCCTGCCACGCTTGCCGGACGCTCGAACACCATCATCAGCACGTCGGTTCGGTTCTTGTATTTGATGCCGGCGGCGGCGGTTGCCATGGCAACGCCACGGATGGCCGGCATTTCGGCAAAATTCTTCGGTGCAAGCGGGGAAACGGTCGCGGACATGGGCTTGGACGCTGCTCTGGTGGAGGAAAGGCAAGGGAAAACATACAGCCGCGCCAGACGGCGCGGCTGTAGAAGCTATCGTTACTGCTGCGGCTTCTGGTTCTGCTGGGCGTTGATGTCCTCATAGCCCTTCTTCAGCGCCGGATCGAGAATTTCGACCTTTTCGGAGGACTTGGCCTTTTCGAGGAGCGCCAGATATTTGTCACGCATCACGAGCTGGCGAACCTGCTGCTGCACGTCGTCGAAGGACGGCGGCGGGGCATCGCGCAGGTCTTCGACCTTGATGACGTGATAGCCGAACTGGGTCTTCACCGGCGTCTTGGTATAGGTGCCGGGCTTGAGGGCAAAGGCTGCCTCTTCGAATTCGGGAACCATGCGGCCCTTGGAGAAGTAGCCCAGATCGCCGCCATCGTCCTTGTTGGAATCGGTGGACTTTTCCTTGGCAAGGGCTGCAAAATCCTTGCCGGCATCGAGCTGCTTGATCACATCCTTGGCCTCATCCTCGGTCTTGACCAGAATGTGGCGGGCGTGAACCTCCTGCTCCTTGGGCAGGGCAGCGATTTCCTTGTCGTAGCGGGCTTTTACCTCTGCATCGGAGGTGGTGTCCACGACGTGCTTCTTGAAATAGGCATTGTGCAGTTCGCGGTCGGCGATGAAGGCCATGCGCTGCTTGTAGGCCGGGTCGTCCTTCATGCCTTCGCCAATGGCGTTGCCTGCCAGGAGCTTCACGTCGATGGCGCCGGAAAGCGCTGCCACCTTCTTCTGGTCGTCCGGCATCTGGGCAAATTGTGGATCGAGATTGGACATGGCCAGGTCCAGCTCGGACTGGTGGATCTCAAGGCTGCCGACCTTGGCGACAACGGCATCCTCGGCACGGGCGGCCGAAGAAAGAATTGCCAGCGCCGCACAGGCGGTCAGCACGAGTTTGTGGGAACGAAGCATGAAATAACCCTTCGGTTGATAGGCCTGTCGATACCGTCAATCGGTTCGAAAACACTCAAAACCACCGGAATGTGGCGCTTGTGGTGCGTGCTGTCCCGTTGACATAATTCGACCCCCCTCTTATCTGTCTGCCAAGTCTGCGTCCAGAGCCGTTTCCGGGGGTGGCGCGCCAATTCAGTCCGATGATCGCAGGTTCGCCCCCGTGGCCCTGACGACGGAAGCAGGAAAGGACCATAGAAATGGTCAGTCTCGGTGGGCTTGCCCGCAAAATCTTCGGCTCATCCAATGAGCGGCGCATCAAGGGCCACAAGCCGCGCGTGGCGGCCATAAACGCGCTGGAAGACAGCATGAAGGCCCTGAGCGATGCCGAGCTGGCTGGCAAGACGGCTGAATTCCGCGAGCAGATCAAGGCCGGCAAGACGCTGGACGACCTGCTGGTGCCGGCCTTTGCAGTTGCGCGTGAGGCATCTCGCCGCACGCTGGGTATGCGCCCCTTCGACGTGCAGCTCATCGGCGGCATGATCCTGCATGAAAATTCCATTGCCGAAATGAAGACGGGCGAAGGCAAGACGCTGGTGGCCACGCTTGCCGTCTATCTCAACGCCCTCTCCGGCAAGGGCGTGCATGTGGTCACGGTCAACGATTACCTCGCCCGCCGCGATGCCACGATCATGAGCAAGCTTTACGGCTTTCTGGGCCTCACCACCGGCATCATCGTTCACGGGCTCGACGATGACGAGCGCCGCGCCGCCTATGCCTGCGACATCACCTACGCGACCAACAACGAGCTTGGCTTCGATTATCTGCGCGACAACATGAAATACGAGCGCGGCCAGATGGTGCAGCGCGGTCATAATTTCGCGATCGTTGACGAGGTGGACTCCATCCTCGTGGACGAGGCGCGCACGCCGCTCATCATCTCCGGCCCGCTGGACGACCGGTCCGACCTCTACAACACCATTGATGCCTTCATTCCGCTGTTGACTGCGGAAGATTATGAAATCGACGAGAAGCAGCGCTCCGCCAACTTCTCCGAGGCTGGTACCGAAAAGCTCGAAGGGCTCTTGACGCAGGCAGGCCTGCTCAAGGGCGCCTCGCTCTACGACGTGGAGAACGTTGCCATCGTTCACCACATCAACAATGCGCTGAAGGCGCACAAGCTGTTCCAGCGCGACAAGGATTACATCGTCCGTAACGACGAAATCGTCATCATCGACGAGTTCACCGGCCGCATGATGCCGGGGCGCCGCTATTCCGAAGGCCAGCATCAGGCGCTCGAAGCCAAGGAAAAGGTGACGATCCAGCCGGAAAACCAGACGCTGGCCTCCATCACGTTCCAGAATTACTTCCGCATGTATGAAAAGCTCGCCGGCATGACCGGCACGGCTGCAACGGAAGCGGAAGAATTCCAGAACATTTACGGCCTTGAAGTGGTGGAAGTGCCCACCAACCTGCCCATCGCCCGTATCGACGAGGACGACGAGGTCTACCGGACCTTCGAGGAGAAGTTTCAGGCGATCATCGCCGAAATCCAGGCGGCCCATGAGCGTGGCCAGCCGGTGCTGGTCGGCACGACCTCCATCGAGAAATCCGAACTTCTGGCCACGATGCTGCGCAAGACCGGCTTTGAGACATTTCAGGTTCTCAACGCCCGCTATCACGAGCAGGAAGCCTATATCGTCAGCCAGGCGGGCGTGCCGGGCGCTGTGACCATTGCCACCAACATGGCGGGCCGCGGCACCGACATCCAGCTTGGCGGCAATATCGACATGCGGCTGGAGCGTGAACTGGAAGGTATGGAACCGGGGCCGGAGCGCGATGCGAAGGAACAGGCCATCCGCGAAGAGGTCAGGCAGCTCAAGGAAAAGGCGCTTGCCGCTGGCGGTCTTTACGTCATTGCCACGGAGCGTCACGAAAGCCGCCGCATCGACAACCAGCTTCGCGGCCGTTCCGGCCGTCAGGGCGATCCGGGCCGCTCGAAATTCTACCTTTCGCTCCAGGATGACCTGATGCGCATCTTCGGTTCCGACCGGATGGATGGCATGTTGCAGAAGCTTGGGTTGAAGGACGGCGAGGCCATCGTCCATCCCTGGATCAACAAGGCACTGGAACGGGCCCAGAAAAAGGTCGAGGCGCGCAATTTCGACATTCGCAAGAACCTGTTGAAGTATGACGACGTGCTGAACGATCAGCGCAAGGTGATCTTCGAACAGCGTCTGGAGCTTATGGACGCCACCGACCTGACCGAAACGGTTGCCGACATGCGCCATGAGCTGATCGACACGGTGGTTCGCACCCATATTCCCGAGCGCGCCTATGCCGAGCAATGGGATGCGGCTGGCCTCAAGGCCGCCGTTGCCACCATGTTCAATCTCGACCTGCCAATCGATGAGTGGGCCAAGGAAGAGGGTATTGCCGAAGACGACATCGTGGAGCGGATCAAGAAGGCTGCCGATGACGTGATGGCCGACAAGACCGAACGATTCGGGCCGGAAATCATGGCCTATATCGAGCGTTCCGTCCTGTTGCAGACCATCGATAACCTTTGGCGCGAGCATATCGTCAACCTCGATCACCTCCGGTCCGTTGTCGGCTTCCGCGGCTATGCGCAGCGCGATCCCTTGCAGGAGTACAAGGCGGAGGCCTTCGAGCTCTTCCAGGCGCTGCTTGCCAATATGCGCGAGGCGGTGACGGCGCAGATGATGCGGGTGGAAATCGTGCGTGAAGCGCCTGCCGAACCCAGCCTGCCGGTGATGGAGGCCATCCATCAGGATCCGCTGACCGGTCAGAATGAATTCGGGGCTGCCGAGGTTCAAGACCGCAATCCGAACGATCCTTCCACCTGGGGCCGTGTTGGCCGCAACGAGCCCTGCCCATGCGGCTCTGGCAAGCGCTTCAAGCATTGCCATGGTGCGCTGACGGCTTGAGAGAGCCGTATCTTATGAAAGCTAATGCGAGCGGCGGGGTTTTCCCGCCGCTTTTTGTTTGGCCTTTTGAGCCAGCACTTGTCTCGCTTCAGGCCCTACTTGTGTTTGGCCAGCAAATGCCTTCAATTTTCAGCGTTTTTCAGCGCATCCGCCAGGCGGGTGGTGGCCGAGCCGGGCTTTAGTGGCTTGGGCTGGCTGGCATCCGGCGCCCAGCCGGAGAGATAGATGATGGAGAAGGTGGCGCGGATCCGGCCATCGGGATCGCCGAAACGGTCGGCGTAAAGTTCGGCGGCGCGCAGAAAAAATGCCTTGCTGACGGGTGCTCGCGCGCGGCCAATGAGCGGGTTGGTCATGCCCATGCCGCGCAGATCCTTGATAAGCGAAAACAGCGATGCGTAGCGCACCGTGTAATCCTCCACATCCACCACGGGCAGGGCAAGGCCCGCCCGTTGCAGCAGGCCGCCCATGTCGCGCACATCGGCGAAGGGAATGACGCGCGGGCTTGCGCCGCCGGTCATTTCAGCCTCCGTTGCCAGCAGAACCTCCCGCAATTCGTTCAGTGTGCCCGCTCCCGGCACGGCGGCCAGCAACAGACCGTCCGGCTTCAGGGCTTGGCGCATCTGGATCAGCAGGCCCGGAAGGTCATTGGCAAGATGCATGGCCAGCGGTGAGAGGACGAGATTGACCGACTGGGCTGCAAGTGGCAGCTTTTCAAGCGGGGCTGTCATGAGCGCCTCGCCCGGCCGGGCGAAAACCGCGCTGGTCTCGACCCGTTGCAGGCCGCCGATGCGCCCGGTCGCCAGACAGGCCTCCGCGACCCTGCCATCGGCTCCGTGCAGTTCCACGGCCGCTGGAAAATGTCGCTCAACCACGGCCAGTCTCTCCGAAAGTTCTCCGGCCACGATGTCGAGGAGAAATGCGGCTTCGCCGCCATGATTGGCAAAGGCGCGCTCGCGATTGCGTGCGACAAGATCGGCGTCAAACAGGGCTTGCATCATCGTCCATCTCCGGGGATTACCTTTCCTATAGAGCATTTTCGGAGAAAGTGAAAACCGGCTCTGCTACCGGAAATCCGTAAAAACAATCAGTTAGAGCATTTTCAGGAAAAGTGTAGTCACGGTTTTCCGTCCGGAAAGCCGTGAAAACAAAACCTTGGAGCGCGTCTGGTGAACCTTGTTCACCGGACGCGCTCGGGTTGTTTCATCTGTTGAGACGGTTTTAAGCCGGGACGGGCGGCGATTTCCGGCGCCCGGATGCAAAACCGTGCTACACAGGGACTGGATGAGCTGCGGATGTGTGAAGCAGAGGTGGGTCATGACTGAGGAGCAGGCGCAACGAGAGGTCACGGCGCATGGTGCGCTGACCCGTCTGTTTGCGAGGGGCTTTGCCTCCGGCCTGCGGCGTCTGGGAGACGTGATCTACCCGCCAAGCTGCGCGGCCTGTGGGCTGCCGGTGGCCGCCGGAATGGGGCTTTGCTCAGGTTGCTGGCGCACGATGCGCTTTATCACGCCGCCGTTCTGCGCGGTTCTGGGGGTTCCCTTCAGCTATGATCCTGGCGAGGGCATGGTGTCCGGGGCAGCGCTTGCCAGTCCTCCGGCCTTTGACCGGCTGAGAGCGGTGGCTGTTCATGATGGCGTGGCGCGTGAGCTGGTCCACAAGCTGAAATATGCCGATCGAACCGATCTTGCGCCGATGATGGCACGGTGGATGGCGCGGGCCGGGGCGGATATTCTGGCCGAGGTGGACGGCGTCGTGCCCGTGCCGCTGCATCGATGGCGGCTTTTTCACCGGCAGTACAACCAGTCTGCCGAGCTGGCGCGTTGGCTTTGCCGCCATACCGGAAAGTCATTCATGCCCAATGTGCTGCGGCGCGTAAAAGCCACGCGCAAGCAGGTGGGTCTGACGAAGAAGAAGCGTGCCGACAATGTTCGCGGTGCCTTTCACGTGCCGCAGGCGCTGCGGGAGCGGGTGGCTGGCCGGCACATTTTGCTCGTAGATGACGTCTTCACCACCGGCGCCACCATCGAGGCGGCAACACGGGCGCTCAAGGCGTCCGGTGCGGCAGGGGTCAGCGTTTTGACCTTTGCAATGGCAATTTCCGGGCCTATATGAGGGAAGGATTCCACCTACGGATTTGATTGTGACATTCGCGCCCCTTCGCAGCCGGTGAATGGCGAATGTCGGACCAATTCCAGCCTAACGATTTTGACCGGGGAGAAGCGCATGGCTTCCGTACTCATCTATACACGTCAGTATTGCGAATATTGTGCGCGGGCCAAGGCGTTGCTCAATGCCAAGAATGTTGCATTCGAGGAAATCGACGCCAGCGGCAATGCCGAGCTGCGGGCGGAAATGGTGGCGAAGTCGGGGCGCAATACCTTCCCGCAGATCTTTATCGGAGGCGCGCATATTGGCGGCTGCGACGATCTCCACGCGCTCGAACGGGCTGGAAAGCTCGACGCGATGCTGGCAGCGTGAGGAAGTTTCGATGATAAAGGTTGCCTCCATCCAGATGTGTTCCGGCACTCAACCGGAGCGCAACGTTCAAACCATGGAGCGCCTGGTGCGCGAGGCCGCTGCTGCGGGTGCGACCTATGTGCAGACGCCGGAAATGACCGGCGCATTGCAGCGCGACCGCGCGATTTTTTCCACCATCCTGCGTGAGCAGGAGAACGACATCATTGCCTGCCGGGCCGGGGAGCTTGCCGCCGAGCTTGGCATTTACCTGCATGTCGGCTCCACAGCCATTGCGCGTGGCGACGGCAAGATCGCCAATCGCGGCCTGCTGTTCGATCCAAAGGGACGGCTGGCGACCACCTATGACAAGATCCACATGTTCGATGTGGATCTGGACAATGGCGAAAGCTGGCGTGAAAGCTCGGCCTATACGCCGGGCAAGGATGCGCGGGTCATCGATCTCGGTTTCGCGCGGCTTGGATTTGCCATTTGCTATGACGTTCGTTTTCCGGCGCTTTTCCGTGCCGAGGCCGTGGCTGGGGCCGAAATTCTTACTGTGCCGGCCGCCTTTACCCGCCAGACGGGCGAGGCACACTGGCATGTGCTGTTGCGGGCGCGCGCCATCGAAAACGGCGCTTTCGTCATTGCTGCCGCTCAAGGGGGCCTGCACGAGGACGGGCGGGAAACCTATGGCCATTCCCTGATTATCGATCCGTGGGGAAGAATTCTGGCGGAAGGGCCGGAGGCGGGGGAGGCGGTGATCCTCGCCGAGCTTGATATTTCTGCGTCGCGGGCGGCAAGAGCACGCATTCCCAATTTGAAGAATGCCCGTGATTTCAATCTGGATATGCTTCCGGCGCTGGCGAAAGGGGGCCTGACCGCGTGATCCGCTACAGCTTGGTTTGCGACCATGGCCATGAATTCGAAGGCTGGTTTTCCGAGAGCGCCGATTTCGAACGGCAGAAGGAAAGCGGTTTTCTGGGCTGTCCCGTCTGCGGATCTTCCTCGGTCTCCAAGTCGTTGATGGCGCCTGCGGTCGCCACGGCGCGCAAGAAGGACGAGCAGCAGGCGGTGGCCTTCGATCAGGCGCAGCGCGAGGCCTATATCAAGTTGAAGGAGGCCGTCAGCGCCATCAGGGCCAATAGCGAGGATGTTGGCGAACGCTTTCCCGAGGAGGCCCGGAAAATCCACTATGGCGAGGCCGATGCCCGTGGCATCATCGGGCAGGCAAGTCCTGACGAGGCCCGCGCCCTGGTGGACGAGGGTATAGAGATTGCGGCCCTTCCCTTTTTACCCGATGAGGTGAACTGACGAGAAACGGTGGCCTTGCCGCCGTGCCCTCAGGCCTGAGAGGGGCGGCGCGTCAGCATCATGTAATTGACATCGGTATCGCTGGAGAGGTTCCAGCGGTTGAGGAAGGGGTTGAAAAACACGCCCGTGGTTTCCACCACGTCCATTCCGGCAGACGAGATGGGGCGTTCAAGTTCTTCCGGGCGAACCAGCTTTTCGTATTGATGCGTGCCGCGCGGCAGCCAGCGCAGCACATATTCGCAGGCGCCAATGGCCAGGGCTGCCGCTTTCATGGTGCGGTTGATGGTGGAAATCAGCATCATGCCGCCGGGGCGGACCATGGTGGCGCAGGTAGAAATGAAGTATTCGACATCTGCCACATGTTCCACCACTTCCATGTTCAGCACCACATCGAAGGTTTCGCCTGCGGCGGCCAGTTCTTCGGCGGTGATGGCGCGGTAGTCCACCTGCACGCCGGTTTGGGCTGCGTGCGTGCTGGCAATGCCGATATTCTTCGCCGACGCATCCGCCCCCAGCACATCGGCGCCCATGCGCGCCACGGGTTCGGAGAGAAGCCCGCCGCCACAGCCGATGTCGAGGAAGCGCAGCCCCGTGAGCGGCTTGTTCGACAAGGGATCGCGTCCGAAATTCTCCGAGACCTTGTCGCGGATATAGGCGAGGCGCACGGGATTGATCTTGTGCAATGGCTTGAACTTGCCGGTGGGATCCCACCACTCCGCAGCCATGGCGGAGAAACGGTCCACTTCTGCCTGATCGATCGTGCTTCTGGTGGTTGCGCCCATGTCGCTCATTGCCTGTCTCCCGTTATACGGTCCGAATGTATGTCCCGCCTGTTGCCGCTGAAAAACGGCTTTCGACCGGCGCCAGCATCAAAACAGGACGACCCCATCCGCATTTGGCAAAAATCAGGACGGGATCTGGACTTTGCAGTGAAGTCGGACGATCCCCGCCTAAAGTCAAGAGGTGCGACATTTGGCGTGCGGAACAATGATACCAGATGAACGTTGAGTGACACTGCCGTTCAGGCGGGCTTCAGCGGGGCGATGGCAGCGTGCAATGCCACGTTTTGAAGCTGCTTGGGAACGCTTGAGCTTTTTGGCGGTATCCGGTGCAGGCTCGCGCCTGACGCCCAAGGAGAAGATATGTTGAAAAATCCCGTTTTTCTTGCCGCACTGGCTGGCATGGCGGCCTTGAGCGCGCCCGTTGCCGCCGAGGCTGCACAGGCCTTTGCCACGGCCAATGTCAACCTGCGCGCTGGCCCCAGCACGCAGTATCCGCCGGTTCTCGTAGTGCCAGCGGGAAATCGTGTGGAGATTTTCGGCTGCCTTTCCAGCGCCAACTGGTGCGATGTGGGATATTCCGGCTATCGCGGCTGGATTTCCGGCAGCTATCTGCAAACCACCTATTCGCAACGCCGTATCTATGTCGATCCCGATTATTACCGTCCGCTCGGCATCCCGACCGTGACGTTCAGTGTGGGTAGCTATTGGGACAGATATTATCGTGGCCGCGATTTTTATCGTGAGCGTGACCGCTGGCGCAGGGCTCCGCCGCCGCCGCCCGCATGGCATCGTGGCGATAATCCGCCCCCGCCGGACATGCGCGGCGACGACAACCGTCCGCCGAGAGACTGGCGCGACGATAATCGGCGTCCTCGCGCCGATGAGCGCGATCGGCCGGATCGTCGCCCGCCGCCGCCTCGGATGAGCGATGGCGACCGGCGGCCCGATCCCGACATGCAGCGTCCACCGCAGACAGAACGCCCGGACAGGCGTCCGCCGCAGCAGAGCGACCGCCCGGATCGGCGCCAGCCGCCCCCTGCCGCCACACAAGGGCAGCCGCAACCCAATGGAACAAGGCCGCCGTGGATCAGGCCGCAGCCTGAGGACCAGCAGCAGTAAAGGGCATAGCATTGCCAGGAAAAGTGGGAACCGGTTTTCCGTCCGGCAATGCGATGGGAAAAGCATTGCCAGGAAAAGTGGGAACCGGTTTTCCGTTCGGCAATGCGGTGGGAAAAGCATTGCCAGGAAAAGTGGGTGCCGGTTTTCCGTCCGGCAATGCGATGGAAAAAGCATTGCCAGGAAAAGTGGGTGCCGGTTTTCCAATTGAATGCCGGTAGACAAAGGCCCCATCGCCGTGAGGCAATGGGGCCTTTGTTATTTGGGTTCGGTTGGGCAGCTTCAGTCCAACCGGCGTGTTTTCAGCCGGTCGAGAATAAGCTTGCCCAGTGCTTCGTAATCGCCGTCGAAATGATGGCCGCCTTCGAGCTTGAGAATATCGACCTTTTGCGGATCGAGATTGTGGCAGGCATCTTCTTCCTCGTCGTCGCCGCCGTAAAGGCACTGCACCAGCCCGGCAGGCATTTTGGCAATTTCATTGGTCGGGTCGCCTTCCGTACCCCTGCCTGCCGCCCCCAGCCATCCGGTGACGGAGATCTCGAAATCCGACTTGTGGGAGAGCGACAGCAGCGAAATCTGGCTGATCTTCTGGCGGATGGCGGGCGAAAGGTGATTGTAGATCTTCGGCGAGACATCGGCCCCGAAGGAGAAGCCGATCAGCAGCACATGCTTGACCTTCCATCGCTTGGTGTAGGTATTGATGATGAGGCTGAGATCGTCTGCGGTCTGCTGCGGGTCACGTTCGGACCAGAAGTAGCGGAGCGAATCGACGCCGACCACGGGCAGGCCCTCATCCTGGAAATAACTGGCCATATCGCTGTCTATATCGCGCCAGCCGCCATCGCCGGAATAAAAGATCGCCAGCGTGTCGAATTTCGGCTTGTCCACCTCCAGGAGCGTCAGGGGCAGGCCAAGCGGTTGGGAATCCTTGCCCGTTGCCGCAATGATGGTGTCTATGCCGGTGGAAAGCGCCTTGGCTGCCGGATTTGCACTTTCGCTGACGTCCAGATCGCTATGGTCCTTGACGAGGGCCGCCACATGGGCGCGGCCTTCCGGTGTTGCCGACGGCGTGAAGATCACGCTGGCGGGATCGGGCAGGGCACCCTCCGTCAGGCCGTAGATGATACCGCCGTCCTTGGGCGTCTTGTCGGCAGGCGTGCAGAACTGGTCGGGAAGGGGAATGACAGCACCGGGATCGACGGCCAGCGTTTCGCCGATGGTGGCGTTTGGCGTCTGGGCCAGAATGGCCAGCGCCAGCGTGCCGCCCTGCCCGACGCCCGCAATGATCGGGGCCATGTAACTACTGTCGCCCAGCCGGCGCTGGATCTCGTGCGACAATTCCTCGATGTCGGAAACGGTGTAAATGCAGTCATCCTCGTCGGAGGCTTTGAGAGCAGCCTGGAGCGAGGTGAGATAGCGGGGCGTGTCTATGCCCACCACCACGGCGCCGTTCTTGCGCAGCCGCTCGGCTTCCGCCTTCATTGCGTCTGTCCAGCCATCCTTGTCGGAGAGCAGGAAAACCATGGATTTTGCACCGCCTTCGGGAAGCGCAATGACCGGATCGGGAATGGCGCCCGTTTCATATTTGTTGTCGTCGGCGCGTGCGGCATGGCTGGCGAACCCTATAGAGGCCGCCAGCAGCAGGCCCGGAATATGTTTGGTGAGCTTCATTTCTTCACGACACCTTTCAGACCGCCGCCGATCAGCAGAGTTGCATCGAGCAGCGCGATAACCGGACTGAGACCGCCCGAAACGGCCAGATAGCGCGGCTGCCATTCGGGATGGAACTTCGACTTGAACGCGCGAAGCCCCTTGAAATTATAGAAGCGTTCGCCATGCTCGTAAAATGTGTTGGCAATACGGTCCCAGACCGGGGCCACATCCCGCCGGGAAAGGCCGGAAAGCGGCGCCATGCCCAGGTTGAAATGGGCATAGCTTTCGTTGCGCAAATGGGTGAGCAGGCTGACGAAAAGGTAGTCCATGGCACCCTTCGGAGCATCGGGCGAAAAGCGCATGAGATCGATCGAAGCTTCGTTATGCGTGTCCGTTACCAGAATATTGGCAAAGGCCACGATCCGGCCTTCGTAACGTAGCACGATGACCGGCTGGGCCAGCATGTAGTCATCGGTAAAGGCGCCGAGCGAAAAGCCTTTTTCCTTGGTGCGATGCTGCGATAGCCAGCTATCGGACACGTTGCGAAGATCCTCGAGAACATCGGGCACGCGCTCGACGGGGATGATTTCGAAACTCAGCCCGTCGCGCTCGGCCTTGGAGGCGGACTGGCGCAGATTGGCCCATTTCCCGCCCTTCAAGTCGAAACGCGAAAGGTCCACCACGGCAAGCTCGCCCAGTTTGAAGGCTTGCAGGCCCGCATCGGCAATGGCGGGCAGGAGCTGCGGCGAGGCCTGGTAGAACACCGCACGGCAACCGGCAAGTCGGGCGGATTCAACAAACTGCCAGACCAGCTCGTCGCGGGACTTTTTCGGTCCCACCGGATCGAGAAAGGCAATCCACGAACGGCCCTGCTTGCCATACATCAGAAAGGCCAGCCCGTCGGGCGAGAACATGATGGCCTTGTCGCCGGTGCGCACCAGATTGCTATCGGCAACGTCGTGTTTCATCAGAATATCGGCGGCTTTTGCCACATCCTCCGGTGTGGAGGGGGTGACAGCCGGTGCCGCCGGGCGCAGCAGGCTGAAGATCGCCACGGCGGAGGCAAAAATCGTCAGGCCCAGCATGGCGCGCAGCGAGCGGGGCGCTTCCTCGGAAAATTCGAAATCCCACCAGAGCGAATGGCTGTAATCCACATCGCGGTAGACGAAGAACATCAGGAAACAGGCGCCGATGCAGATGACCGCGATGGCGGTTAGCCAGGACGAGGTCAACGCCTGGCGGAACAGCGAGGCTGGCCGGATGAACAGCCGCTTGCTGGCCACGAGGCCGATGAGCAGCACGGCCAGAGCCGCGGCTTCGAAAATCGCGAAAGCCTTCAGCAGCGAAAGGACGAGGGCGGCGGCGGCTCCGATGCCTGCTGCCCACCATGCGCCATCCAGCCGCTGCGCCAGACCGCGGGCGGCAATGACGAGAAGCAGGCCGAGAAGGCTGGAGAAGAAATGCGCCCCCTCGACGATGGAGAGCGGCACCAGCCTTTGCAGGAATTCCAGATTGCTTTCCGGCGTCGGCGTGACGCTGGAAAAGATCAGCATGGTGCCGAGAATGACCGACAGAGCCGCCAGCAAGGCCGGAGAAATGCGGCTTGCCGTGCGCCCGACGCCTGCCAGCGCCGGGGTCTTGGAGACATGGCGCAGCTCCGTGACCGTGACCAGCGTAATGGCGATGATGAGCGGCAGGACGTAATAGATCAGGCGATAGACGACCAGCGAGGCAAGCACCGCATCGACATTGGTTGTCGGGCCGAGCGAGGCGATGATGACCGTTTCGAAAACGCCGATCCCGGCCGGAACGTGGCTGAGAACGCCGACGCCGATGGCGATGGAATAGATGGCGAAAAAGGCGGGCCAGGAAATGGCCGCCTGTTCGGGCAGGAGCGCATAGACGACGGATGCCGAAAAGGCGAGGTCGGCAACGGTCACGAGGAACTGGCGCGAAAGGGTCAGCGAATCGGCCAGCCGCAGCGTGACCCCGGCAAAGGTGAGGCTGCGCCGCTCGCCGATGACAAGCAGCACCCCAAAGCCCGCCAGCACGGCAATGGCAATGGCGCGCAGCCACATCGCATCGATACCGAGGAGCGGGGCGATTTCCGATGACATCGGAATGAGCGAAAGAGCGGTGACGGCAGCAAGGCCCAGTGAAAATGACAGGGTGACGAAGGCGATGATGCGGCCGATCTCGTCGGGGGCAAGCCCCGCCCGCGCATAGGCGCGATAGCGAATGGCGCCGCCCGACAACATGCCGAAACCTGCGGCATTGCCTACGGCGTAGGCGCTGAAGCCCGTCAGCGCCACTTCCGCGAAGGGGCGCTTGCGGCCAATGAAGGCCATGGCGTTCCAGTCGTAAAGACAAAGGGACAGGAAGCTGAGGACGGTGAAAAACACCGCAAGGGCAATCTGGTCGATGCCGGTGGTCGCCATGGCGGTGACGACGTCGTCATAGCTGACCTCCTCCGTCAGCCGGTAGATCGCCAATCCGACAGCCGCGAACACCACGAGGGTGAAGATGGCTGTGAGAATGCGCCCGTATTCGCCGATCCTGGCGCGCCAGCCCGTGGCGGGCGACAGCTCATCCTCTGCGGTGTCTGCGGCCTTTGTTTCGGCAGCCATGTAAAACCCCTTGCTACGTCCCTTGCATCGACCCACGTCGCCGCGAGAACCATTGTGCGGCAGTGACTGTTACTAAAATATGGCGGAATCCCGTATCACCGCAGCCCTTACAAAACCGCCAATGACTGTGCAATCGCCAGCGTCTTCAAGCTTTTCTTTTTTGGTTCTTTCTTTTCGGGCCTGTGAGGGGGACAAGTTGCCGTTGCGTCTGCGGGGCTTATTCGATAAAAGCCGCCTGCCGCATCCGGCCAGTCGGGACCCGCCCGATGCAGGACCGGCTGCCGGATGGCGGCATAACGCATTTTGAGCTGGAAACCCGGCATTTTTTGAGGTTGAAACGGTCAGATCCATGGCGCGCATTGTGATGAAATTCGGCGGAACCTCCGTCGCCAATCTCGAACGCATCCATAACGTCGCCCGTCATGTGAAACGTGAGGTGGATGCAGGCCACGAAGTGGCCGTGGTCGTTTCCGCCATGTCGGGCAAGACCAACGAGCTGGTGGACTGGGTTCAGTCCATGCCGAAGGTCGCGGGTGCGGCGTCTCCCTTCTACGATGCGCGCGAATATGACGCGGTTGTGGCTTCCGGCGAGCAGGTCACGTCCGGCCTTCTGGCCATCGCGCTGCAATCCATGGGCATCAATGCCCGTTCGTGGCAGGGCTGGCAGATCGCCATCCGGACCGACAATGCCCATGGCGCGGCCCGCATTCAGGAGATCGACGGTTCGGACATCATCCGTCGCATGGGCGAGGGGCAGGTGGCCGTGGTGGCAGGCTTCCAGGGCGTCGGCCCGGACAATCGCCTCGCGACGCTCGGACGCGGTGGCTCCGACACCTCCGCCGTTGCCATTGCCGCCGCCGTCAAGGCCGACCGTTGCGACATCTATACCGATGTGGACGGGGTCTATACCACCGATCCGCGCATCGAGCCCAAGGCGCGCCGCCTGAAAAAGGTGGCCTTCGAGGAAATGCTCGAAATGGCCTCGCTGGGTGCCAAGGTGTTGCAGGTCCGCTCGGTGGAGCTTGCCATGGTTCACAAGGTGCGCACCTTCGTGCGTTCGAGTTTCGAGGATCCCGATGCGCCGGGCATGGGAGATCTGCTGAACCCGCCCGGCACGTTGATTTGCGATGAGGATGAGATCGTGGAACAGGAAGTAGTGACCGGCATTGCCTATGCCAAGGATGAAGCCCAGATTTCGCTGCGCCGTCTGGCCGACCGGCCGGGTGTTTCCGCCGCGATCTTCGGGCCGCTGGCCGAGGCGCATATCAATGTCGATATGATCGTCCAGAATATTTCCGAGGACGGCTCCAAGACCGACATGACCTTCACCGTGCCTTCCGGCGATGTCGATAAGGCGCTTCAGGCGCTGGGCGACAACAAGGAAAAGATCGGTTTCGACGTCATCCAGAGCGAAAAGGGTCTCGTCAAGGTTTCCGTCATCGGCATTGGAATGCGCAGCCATGCCGGCGTTGCCGCCACCGCCTTCCGGGCGCTGGCTGAAAAGGGCATCAACATCAAGGCGATCACCACATCCGAGATCAAGATCTCCATTCTGATCGACGGCCCCTATGCAGAGCTTGCCGTTCGGACTTTGCATTCTGTGTATGGCCTCGATAAGAGTTGATCCGAATGTGGTAATTTGCCACCTTTGCTGATCTTCGCCGCCGGCGTCCTGCCGGCGGCATCATAATCGGGAGCATGAAGGCGATGAGAGACCTTTCCGCAGGTCCGCGCGTTCTCCTCAAGCGGCTGCGCGAACTGATGGCAGAACCGCTTGAGCCGCAGGAGCGACTTGACCGTATCACGCGCCAGATCGCGAGCAACATGGTCGCCGAAGTGTGTTCCGTCTATGTGCTGCGCTCCGATGGCGTGCTGGAACTCTATGCCACGGAAGGCCTCAATCCCGATGCGGTGCATCTTGCCCAGTTGAAGATGGGTCAGGGTCTCGTCGGTACCATTGCAGCCTCCGCCCAGCCGCTCAATCTTTCCGATGCGCAGGCGCATCCGGCCTTCCGCTACCTGCCGGAGACGGGCGAAGAAATCTACCATTCCTTCCTGGGTGTGCCGATCCTGCGGGCTGGCCGCAGTCTTGGCGTTCTTGTCGTTCAGAACAAGGCGCAGCGCAACTATCGGGAAGACGAGCTTGAGGCTCTTGAAACCACCGCCATGGTGCTGGCGGAAATGATTGCCACCGGCGAATTGAAGAAGATCACCCGTCCCGGCCTTGAGCTGGACCTGACGCGGCCTGTTACCATCGAAGGGGACGGCTATAGCGAAGGCATCGGCCTTGGCCATGTCGTTCTGCACGAGCCGCGCGTGGTGGTCACGAACCTTCTCAACGAAGATACCGAAACGGAAATCGCCAGACTGGCCGATGCGCTGGGCTCTCTGCGCATTTCCATTGACGACATGCTCTCGCGCCGTGAAGTGGCCATGGAGGGCGAACACCGCGAGGTGCTGGAAACCTACCGCATGTTCGCCCATGACCAGGGCTGGGTGCGGCGCATGGAAGAGGCGATCCGCAACGGCCTGACCGCCGAGGCGGCGGTGGAAAAGGTGCAGAGCGACACCAAGGCGCGGATGATGCGCCTGACCGATCCCTACATGCGCGAACGGATGCATGATTTCGACGATCTGGCCAATCGCTTGCTGCGGCAGTTGACCGGATTTTCCGCCAGTGGTGGCGGGCAGGCCCTGCCGGCCGACGCCATCGTCTTTGCCCGCGCCATGGGGGCGGCGGAGTTGCTGGATTATCCGCGGCAGAACCTGCGGGGTCTGGTGCTGGAGGAAGGTGCTGTCACCAGCCACGTGGTCATCGTGGCGCGTGCCATGGGCATTGCGGTGGTCGGGCAGGCGGCAGGTGCGGTGGCGCTGGCGGAAAATGGCGATGCCGTGATTATCGATGGCGATGATGCCACCGTGCATCTGCGCCCGGTTGCCGACCTGCAAAAGGCTTATGAAGAAAAGGTCAAGCTCAGGGCAAGGCGTCAGGAGCAGTTTCGCGCCCTGCGCGATGTCGAGCCGCGCAGCAAGGACGGCACGCGCATTGCCTTGAAAATGAATGCCGGATTGATGGTGGACCTGCCGCAGCTTGCCGAATCCGGCGCCGACGGCATTGGCCTTTTCCGCACAGAGCTGCAATTCATGATCTCCTCCACCATGCCCAAGGCAGAGGAGCAGGAGGCTTTTTATCGCAATGTTCTGAAGCAGGCGAAGGGCAGCGTCGTCACCTTCCGCACGCTCGATATTGGCGGCGACAAGGTGCTTCCCTATTTCCGGGGCGATGCCGAGGAAAATCCGGCGCTTGGCTGGCGGGCCATTCGCCTGTCGCTCGACCGGCCCGGCCTGTTGCGCACGCAGATGCGCGCCTTGTTGAAGGCGGCCTCCGGTGGCGAGCTGAAGATGATGTTGCCCATGGTGACGGAAGTCGCCGAAATTCATGCAGCACGCGAGCTTTTGCAGAAGGAAGTGCAGCATCTTTCGAAATTCGGGCATGGTTTGCCGCGCAAGCTGCAATTCGGTGTCATGCTCGAGGTTCCGGCGCTGATGTGGCAGCTGGACGAGTTGATGCAGGTGGTGGATTTCGTCTCTGTCGGCTCAAACGACCTCTTCCAGTTTTCGATGGCGGTGGACCGCGGCAATGCGCGGGTCTCCGACCGCTTCGACAATCTGGGCCTGCCATTCCTGCGTATCCTGCGCGATATTGTCCGGGCAGGAGAGCGGCACGCCACGCCGGTCACGCTGTGCGGGGAAATGGCTGGCAAGCCGCTTTCCTCCATGGCGCTTTTTGCCATCGGTTTCCGGTCGGTCTCCATGTCGCCAACGGCCATCGGTCCGGTCAAGGCCATGCTGCTGCAACTCGATCTGGGCAGGCTTTCGCAAGAGGTGAACCGCAGGCTGGACGCGCCGCGTGCCGATGACGGAACGATCCGCGCCTTCCTGACACGGTTTGCCGAGGAAAACGGCGTTCCGCTCTGATCCTGTTTCGAGCTTGTCCGCCAGACGGGTTTGCGGGATATGTCCGAACCTATTGTTTTTATGCATTGCAGGTTGGAGTTTGCGCCTCCAGTCTGCGATGATGAATGGAGTGAAATTTGGCCAAGCTTCCTGTTGAGAAAATGCGCGAGCTGGAGCGACGCTTCGGCGAGATCGAGGCGCGCATGTCTGCCGGGCCTGCTGCCGATGTCTATGTGAAGCTGGCCTCGGAATATTCCGAGTTGCAGCCGGTGGTCAAAGCCATTCGCGACCATGCGGAGGCAGAAAGGGAGCTTGAAGGCCTCAAGGTCTTGCTGGCCGACAAGGCGACCGACCGCGACATGCGCGATCTGGCGGAAATGGAACTGCCGGAGGTGGAGGCGCGGCTGGAAAAGCTGGAGGGCGACATCCAGATCCAGCTTCTGCCCAAGGATGCCGCCGACGAGAAAAGCGCCATCGTGGAAATTCGCGCCGGAACGGGCGGCTCGGAAGCGGCGCTTTTCGCGGGCGATCTTTTCCGCATGTATGAGCGCTTTTCCAGCGGCAAGGGCTGGAAGGTGGAAGTCCTTTCGGCCAGCGAAGGCGAAGCGGGCGGCTACAAGGAAATCATCGCCACGATTACCGGGCGCGGGGTGTTTTCCAAACTGAAATTCGAATCGGGCGTTCATCGCGTGCAGCGCGTGCCGGAGACGGAGGCGGGCGGGCGCATCCACACATCGGCGGCAACGGTGGCCGTTCTGCCGGAGGCCGAGGAGATCGATATCGAGATCCGTCCGGAAGATATTCGCATCGATACGATGCGCTCTTCCGGAGCCGGTGGCCAGCATGTCAACACCACCGATTCTGCCGTTCGCATCACGCATCTGCCAACCGGGCTTGTCGTCACCAGTTCCGAGAAATCGCAGCACCAGAACCGGGCCAAGGCCATGCAGGTTCTGCGTTCGCGGCTGTACGACATCGAGCGGCAGCGGGCCGAAAGCGAACGATCGGCTGATCGCAAGAGCCAGGTGGGATCCGGCGACCGCTCGGAACGCATCCGTACCTATAATTTTCCCCAAGGCCGCGTGACCGATCATCGCATCAACCTGACGCTCTACAAGCTGGATCGGATGATGGAAGGCGAAATCGATGAAGTGGTGGATGCCCTGATTGCCGATTATCAGGCCGGTCAGCTGGCGCAGCTTGGCATGGGCCAATGAACGGCGTGAGCCTGGCCGAAGTTCTGGCCGATCTCAGGCGCCGCTTTGCCGCAGCGGGGCTCAACGATCCGGCGATGGATGCCCGTCACCTGCTGATGGGCCTGCTTGGCCTTTCGATGACCGATCTCGTGGTGGGAGGCGAGCGGCCGGTCTGCAAGGAGGACGGGGCAAGGATCGAGGCTGCGGCATTGCGGCGGCTGGCGCGCGAGCCGGTTCACAGGATATTGGGAGCGCGTGAGTTTTACGGCCTGACGCTTGCGCTCTCTGCGGCAACGCTGGAGCCCCGCCCCGATACGGAAATTCTGGTGGAGAGCGCCCTTGGGTTTCTGCGGCCGATCGCCGCCCGGCAGCAGGATGTGCGCATTCTCGATCTTGGCACTGGAACCGGAGCGATTGCCCTGGCGTTATTGAAGGAATGCGAAAACATCCGGGCGACTGCGACGGATATTTCCGCCGAGGCGCTGGCGACAGCGGCAAGGAATGCCGAGAGCAACGGCTTGTCCGATCGGCTGATTACTTTGAAGAGCGACTGGTTCACTGCGGTGGACGGCAGCTTCGACATGATCGTGTCAAACCCACCCTATATCAGCAAGGCTGTGATCGAGGGACTTGAGCCGGAAGTGAGGTTATACGATCCCATGGCGGCGCTTGATGGCGGAGAGGACGGCCTTGATGCCTATCGCGCCATCGCATCGAATGCCGGGCGATTTCTGAGGCCGCATGGCCATGTGGCGCTCGAAATCGGATATGATCAAAAACAAGCGGTTAGCGATATTTTTGACCAAGCGGGCTTCAAGCTTGCACAGGCTGCAAGCGATCACGGCGGCAATGACCGCGTGCTGATTTTCAACTTCGAATAAGAGGTTTGCTGCGTGTGCAAAGACATTTTGTGTGTAGCAAAGAAAACACTTGGTTTTCCAAAGGAAGCGGGATAGTTTGCGCTCACACGCCGGACAGCGGGGAATGAATAAAGATTCGTTCGGGTCTGGCTCGACCTCGAACATGACTCTTGTTTGGACAGGTTCGCGGAGCGAATTCACCCCGGCGTGTGGTTCAGATAATTTAACAGTCACCAGCGGCAATATGTTGCGATGGCGCATTATGCCCCGTGGCGCGCTCAATCTCGTTTCGGGAATTCCGAAACTTTAGCGTTGCCCTCGTATCAGCAAGACAAACAGGTGAGTAATCAATGAGGCCAGGACAGCAGAACAAGCGCAGTCGGGGGCGTAGCAATGGCGGCGGCGGTGGTGGAAACAATAATTTCAACCGCAAAGGCTCCAACCCGCTGACCCGGACCTATGACAGCTCCGGCCCGGATGTGAAGATTCGCGGTACCGCCCAGCATATCGCCGAAAAATACATGGCGCTTGCCCGTGACGCCCAAAGCGCCGGCGACCGCGTGATGGCCGAAAACTACCTGCAACATGCCGAGCATTACAACCGGATCATCGCCTCTGCCCAGGCGCAGATGCAGGAACGTGTTCACCGCGACGATCGCGACTATGGTGATCGTGATACGATGGACATGGACGGTGACGAGATGGAAACCGTGGCAGAACGTCCGCAGCACCATCAGCCGCAGCAGCAACACCGTCAGCCCCCGGCGCAGCCGCAGCCGCAGCCACAGCCGGTGCAGGAAATTGCCGGAAGCGGCCCGCAGCCGGTCATCGACGAAACGCCGGTAGAGGCAGAAATGGCCGCGGAAGAAAGCGTGCAGCAGGCAGGCGCCAAGCAGGAGCGCCAGCAGCGCCGCCGCAGCCCCGCCAGCCGCCCGCGCCGCCCGCGTCGCAATGCCGGTGCGGAAGGTGGCGAAGGTGGCGAAGGAGCCGCCGCAGAGGGTGGTGAAGCGCCAGCCCTGGCGAGTGCCGCTTCCGAATAGGATTTTCAGCGCGCCTGCCAGCCAGACATTTGAAACCTTCCGAGGCCTTCGCTTCGGGAGGTTTTGTTTTTTCAGTCGCTTGGCAAGGGGGATTTGTTCTTTGTCATATCGCGGGCGGAAACATGTCAGACTGGGAGGTCGCCCTTTTGTGCATCCGGGGGTAAACCCCTCTTTAAACAGCAAAAACTCTTCCCCATATCTATAATCAGAGATGAACGTCATCTTCCTGCCGCGGTCGCCGCAAGAGCTAGAGCATTTTCAGGAAAAGTGGAAGCCGGTTTTCCGTCTGAAAATGCGTAAAAACAGATAGTTAGAGCGGTTCAATGTTTCCGTGAAACAATGAAACGGTCTAGCCTGTTCTTCGCGGGCTGCGCTTACGGCGCGAATGCTTCCGGACAGGGAAGCACTGCGGAGGGTAAAGGGGCGGATCATCGCGGGCCTGCCATCAGGGGGCCTGATCGTTAATTGCCGTCGGGTGCCGGTCAGGGCCTGACGGAGGAACGGAGAGCAAGATGAATATCGAGAAATATTCCGAGCGGGTGCGCGGTTTTCTGCAATCGGCCCAGACTCATGCCCTGTCGGAAGGGCATCAGCAATTTGCGCCGGAACATGTGTTGAAAGTGCTGCTGGATGATGAGCAGGGCATGGCGTCCTCGCTGATCAGCCGGGCCGGAGGCGACGCCAAAGAGGTGCGGCTGGCCAATGATGCAGCGCTGGCAAAAATGCCAAAGGTCAGCGGTGGAAACGGGCAGGTCTACCTTTCCCAGCCGCTTGCCAAGGTGTTTTCTACCGCCGAGGAAGCTGCGAAAAAGGCAGGCGACAGTTTCGTCACCGTCGAGCGGCTGTTGCTGGCGCTGGCGGTCGAATCCTCTGCCTCCACCTCTGCCAGCCTGAAAAAGGGCGGCGTGACGGCGCAGGCGCTCAATCAGGTCATCAACGACGTTCGCAAGGGACGCACCGCCGACACGGCGAATGCCGAGCAGGGCTTCGACGCCCTGAGGAAATATGCCCGCGACCTGACGGCCGAAGCGCGTGAAGGCAAGTTGGATCCGGTTATTGGTCGCGACGATGAAATTCGCCGCACGATTCAGGTTCTTTCCCGCCGCACAAAGAACAATCCGGTGCTGATCGGCGAGCCCGGCGTGGGCAAGACGGCAATCGCCGAAGGGCTTGCGCTGCGGATCGTCAATGGAGACGTGCCGGAAAGCCTCAAGGAAAAGATGCTGATGGCGCTCGACATGGGCGCGCTGATTGCCGGTGCCAAATATCGCGGTGAATTCGAAGAGCGGCTGAAGGCAGTTCTCAATGAAATCCAGGCGGAAAATGGCGAGGTCGTACTGTTCATCGATGAGATGCACACGCTTGTCGGTGCCGGCAAGAGCGACGGGGCGATGGATGCCTCCAACCTTTTGAAACCTGCGCTGGCGCGTGGCGAGCTGCATTGCGTGGGGGCCACCACGCTTGATGAATACCGCAAGCATGTCGAGAAGGATCCGGCCCTGGCCCGCCGCTTCCAGCCGGTCATGGTGGACGAGCCTACAGTGGAGGACACGATCTCCATTTTGCGCGGGCTCAAGGAAAAATACGAGCAGCACCACAAGGTAAGGATTTCGGATTCCGCCATCGTGGCGGCCGCGACCCTTTCCAACCGCTATATCACCGATCGCTTCCTGCCCGACAAGGCCATCGACCTTATGGATGAAGCTGCATCGCGGCTGCGTATGCAGGTGGATTCCAAGCCCGAGGAGCTGGACGAGCTGGACCGGCGTATCATTCAGCTTAAAATCGAGCGGGAGGCCCTCAAAAAAGAGACGGACGCCTCCTCGGCCGACCGTCTGCAAAGGCTGGAAAACGAGCTGACCTCGCTTGAAGAACAGGCCGATGCACTGACTGCCCGCTGGCAGGCGGAAAAGCAGAAGCTTGGCCTTGCCGCCGATCTCAAGCGTCAGCTGGATGAGGCGCGCAACGAGCTGGCGATTGCCCAGCGAAAGGGCGAATTTCAGCGGGCTGGCGAGCTGGCCTATGGCGTCATTCCCGGTCTCGAAAAACAGCTGGCCGATGCCGAGGCGCGTGATGCCGGTGGCGGCGCCAGCATGGTGCAGGAAGTGGTGACGCCGGACAATATCGCTCACGTGGTCTCCCGCTGGACCGGGATTCCGGTGGATCGCATGTTGGAGGGCGAGCGCGAAAAACTGCTGCGCATGGAAGACGAATTGGCGAAATCCGTCGTAGGACAGGGCGATGCCGTGCAGGCCGTTTCGCGGGCGGTGCGCCGTGCGCGGGCCGGGCTACAGGATCCCAACCGGCCTATCGGCTCCTTCATTTTCCTCGGTCCCACCGGCGTGGGCAAGACCGAGTTGACCAAAGCGCTGGCGCGCTTCCTGTTCGACGACGAAACCGCCATGGTGCGCCTCGACATGTCGGAATATATGGAGAAGCACTCCGTCGCCCGGCTGATTGGTGCGCCTCCCGGCTATGTTGGCTATGAAGAAGGAGGCGCCCTGACGGAATCCGTGCGGCGCAAGCCCTATCAGGTGGTGCTGTTCGACGAGATCGAAAAAGCGCATCCCGATGTGTTCAACGTGCTGCTTCAGGTGCTGGACGATGGACGGCTGACCGATGGACAAGGCAGGACGGTGGACTTCAAGAACACCATCATCATCATGACCTCCAATCTCGGTGCCGAATATCTGACCTCGTTGAGCGATGAACAGGATGTGGATGCTGTGCGCGAGCAGGTGATGGATGTGGTGAAGGCCTCGTTCCGGCCGGAATTCCTCAACCGTGTGGACGAGATCATCCTCTTCCATCGCCTTCGCCGCAACGAGATGGGGGCGATCGTCAATATCCAGATGAAGCGCCTGCTGTCGCTGCTGAGCGAACGCAAGATCACCATCGACATGGCGGAAGACGCCCGCGAGTGGCTGGCGGAGAAAGGCTATGACCCCGTCTATGGAGCGAGGCCGTTGAAGCGGGTTATTCAGAAATATCTTCAGGATCCGCTGGCCGAGCAAATCCTGGGCGGGTCAATTCTCGACGGCATGGCCGTGAATGTGACGGCTGGCTCCGACCGCTTGCTGATCAACCCCCGCAAGGTGGTGAATCAGGCGGCCTGAGAGGCGCATGGCAAAATATGCCGTCGCTTGACCATGTGACAAAAGCCGAGGGTGGGCCTGCTGTATGGCCCACTCTTTTCCTCATCAGTTTGAAGCGACCTGCCTGTTCTTGTCGGATGTGGCCAGCAATTCGTCGATTCGCTTGCGTTCCTTCTGGAACTGGCTGAGCAATTGTCCGTCCAGCGATTTCCCGTCTGGCAGACGCACCTTCATGGGGTCCACCTTGGTGCCGTTGACGATGATTTCGTAGTGCAGGTGGGGACCGGTGGATTCACCTGTCGTGCCAACCCAGCCGATGATCTGACCCTGATGGACCCGCGTGCCGGGAGTAATGCCCTTGGCAATCGCGCTTTGATGGTTATACGAGCTTTCATAGCCATTGGGATGGCGCACGATGGTTTGATTGCCATAGCCGCCTGAGTCCCAACCGGCCTTTTCCACCACGCCATTGCCCGCCGCGATGATCGGCGTGCCGGATGGCGCTCCCCAATCCACCCCGGTATGCATCCGTGAATAGCCAAGTAGCGGGTGCCGCCGCATTCCGAAACCGGAGCGGAACACGCCGTTTGGTACAGGATTGCGCAGCAGGAATTGCTTGGCGCTCCGCCCGTTTTCATCGAAATAGTCCACGGAATTGTCGCCGGGGTCCTGAAAGCGATACAGGGTAACATTCGTATCGCCAAATCTGGCCTTCACGAAAAGCAATTCGGAATCCGGCGCAGCCTTGCCGCTCTCGTCGGCTGCGGAGTAAAATGCTTCAAGCTTATCGGTCGGCTTGAGCGGCGCCTGGAGATCGACGCTGCTTGCCAGCATCCGAATGATCTGCGCCGTCAGGTCCCGCCCCATGCCATAGGCCAGCGCTGCTCGATAGATACCATCATAGATGCGCGGGAGGTCGCGTCCGGCCATAATGGCACCACTGCCTTCGTCAAAGGCGGTAGCAATGGCATCCAGCATGGGTGGCTGGGCTCCTTCAACGAGATGTCCCGTATCATCGACAGCCATGGTCACGAGATGCTGTGATTTCCGGTAGACACTGAAGCGCACGACACGGACTTCATCTCCACGCTGGATGATGCCGATCCGCAGCACATCACCCTGCTGCAAGTCGTCGGAGTGCAATTTCGGCCCCAATCCGGTAGAAATCGCCTTGGCTTTTTCCTCAGGATATCCCGCTCCCATGACCGTCACGACAATCGACTGGTCGCGTCGTACGGGAATGATCTCATCGGCATATTCCTCTGTACGCGGCGTGATCGGCTCTGCCGCCGATAGGCTCAGATTTTGCTCGACAACACGGGCCGCCAGCCCTGAATTAATGTCGATATCGTCAGATTCGTCTGCAAAGCGCTGTGGGTCGATGTAATAAAGGCCGCTCACCTCGGAATTTTCGTCGGTTAGCAACGAGCCGTTAGAACGAACATTTTCCTCAATCTCGTCGAACGTCATGCCCGCCGCAAGCTTCATGCTGTCGCCAGTCACGGGATAGGCCACCGTTTTCAGGCTGACCTCGGACTCGACATCCGAGCCGTAGATGCTGCCTGTGCGTGCCGGTGTCGAGTTGTTGCCATCGGCAAACATGGTGAGCGGATCGAAGGGGGGGTAGTTTTCCTGCACAGGAAGGCTGGTTGCCAGCAACATTTTGAGATGCGTGAAGGGTTGGCGCCTTACGACGTCCTTGTCACCGCTTTTCTGAACCGTCGAAACATCCATGACCGAGCGCTCGGCCGTCTTTTCGGAAAGGACGGTGTGGATCAAACGATTGCCACGCTGAACCTTCGAACCATCATTATCCTGCATCTTGAGGTCGCCGAGCGCCAGTGCCTCGGCAGGAATGGCCAATTGCTGGCGACCATCCACTGCGGCAAACAACGCCACGCCCATCAGTACAGATGAGGTGATGCCCGTCAGGAAGGTGCCGCAAAGCCAGCGAAGCGAAATTTCACGCCGATCAGGCACATTGCGGCCATCAGCCAGCAAGGGAGGTTCGCTTCCCAATGTCCGTGCCAAATCATTGCCTGAGGTCATGCTCACCTGTCCATCATATCCAACATGCCCTATCATTCATGAGCATAAAGGACCTCCACAAACATCTGCCCTTTCCCCTGCGGCCTGTCAATCAGAGCGCAATGGATGCCACGTTTCCTGGGCAGATGGCTGCGCAATCGAAGAGCCCAGGAAAACCTGTCGAAGGGAAACAAAGCGACGTAACACGCACCTGATGCGCAGCTGTCTCCCACTGCAATATGAAAATCTGAGGGCGAAGCTATCCAACGGCCGGCCAAAACGCAGGTCTTGCGACCCGGATAAAAATCTTATGCTTATTATGTCATATTATTTCAACGTCTTAAGTGAAATATGGCAGGGGAATGAAAAACCCTGTTGACGTTTGGCGTGTTGGGGCCTTATAAGCCGCTTCACGAGACGACGGCAGCGGCGCTTCTGGCGGCGGGATTGTTTGTCTCTGGTTTTTCCGGCTGACGCGAGTTGGTATGACTGGTCTAGGGATGGATTGGTTTGGATGAGTTTTGACACGTTGATGTGTCTGTTATTTGACAATTGAATAGAGAAGAAAGAGAAACGTGGACGGCGGTTTCTGCGAGTTGGGGTTTGTGCCCTGACATTGAAGACAGAAGGCCTTTCACGTTTTGAAGCAAGGACACTGCTCTTACTTTTTGGAGTGAGAGAGGTGAGTTCTTGTCAATTTCGAGACAGTGATCG
>NZ_JHXQ01000003.1 GCF_000621665.1 Allorhizobium undicola ORS 992 = ATCC 700741 | reverse complement strand
TCCATCTCATCAGCAGGCTCTATGAGCGGACATCGATCATCGTCACGACAAACCTGGCCTTCGGCGAGTGGCCAGCCGTATTCGGCGATGCCAAAATGACCGCCGCTCTGCTCGACAGGCTCACCCACCATTGCGAGATCGTGGAAACCGGGAACGAATCCTGGCGCTTTAAAAACCGCTCTCAAAGCTAAAGCCGAAAAGACAAACAACCCGCGCCCGCAGGCCCCTGCGCTAAATGGAGAGCTCCGGGCCTACGCGCGCTGACCCGATGCAACCAGAGGCAGGGGTCCCTTTTGGGAGCCGATAAGGGGTCCCGTTACAACGCCGATTGACATACTGGTCGATATCTACGACAATGCGCTCGGAGACCATGGCGATGTCTGCGGTCACAGATTCGATCGGCCTCGCGTCAGCCATAGTCGATACCGCCTATGCCGCGATGGAGACGGTCCACAAGAGTTTCGTGGAGATCAGGAACCTTGCGATAACGGCGAGCGACATGCCGCAGCCGGAATTCAAGAACCTCATCATCGGTGGCTATAGCCTCGACGAGTACTACGGAAAGTCACAGGTCGCCGACATTGAACAGCAGATGCAACAGCTGCAGGACCAGGCGCGGGACGCGATGGTGTCCGCATCCTTTTCGGGGGTGAACCTCCTCTACAACCCGAAAGGGCAACCGGAGAAGGCAAGCCAGCGGACGTACTCATTCGTTATCGGATATGGGGAGGCGAAGGTTCAGACGCTAGATGTCAAGGCAATGGACCTCCTGTTACTGAATGACGATTCCGGATACCCGATGAGCCACCCGTCCGACTACAATCCTGAAAAGGCGCTGTTCGATCTGGGTGATATCGTGGATGTCCCCGATTCATTCGTGCCGGCCTACGCGAGTTGGTACAATATTCTACTGACCAACCCGGTGACGGGCGACTACGAGGCCTATGACACGGATGCCTCTTTCAATCTGATGCGGCTCGAAAACAACCTCCTGCGGAACGGCGGCGACAGGGCGGGAGCGTATTCGAACTTCGTGAGTTACATCGAAACGAAACTGCAGGGTGTCGCCGACCGCATGTCCTATCTGGGGTCCATCCAGAGCTCGCTCGATACATACGAGGAACTGAACAAGTCGCGGATGGACGCGGTGACAACAGGCGTCGGGCGATTGGTCGATGCCGATATGAACGAGGCGTCTACCAGACTACGCGCTCTCGAAAGTCAGCAACAGCTGGCAGTGCAGGCGCTATCTATCGCCAACGCGTCACCCGATACCCTCCTGCAACTCTTCAGGTAATACTGGCACCGTTCTCCCGATTGACATGTCCGCCGAGCAACATGACGACCAGATGCACAAGGTTGCGTGCGCCAAACCGCACTTTAAGCCGGTCGAGACGGTGCTCGACGGTCCGGTGCGATAGACCCAGCTGGGCAGCTATTTCCTTGGCTGTGCAGCCTTCCAGCAGGAGCTGGACCACGGCCTCGTCGTCTACGTCAAACTTCCCGGGGGTCTTGGGCGCATCCAGAAGAAAACGGGCGTGTGATGACGAGATCACCCACCGTGGGCGGCCAAGCGTCCGCTGCGGTATCAGAATCCGGTCGTAGCCGAGATTGATGCCGAAGAGCTTGGTCTTCACCAACTCCATCGACGGTTGTTGGTTTTCGATGACTTGGCGAAGGCGGGGGATCACGGCGGACGCCATGTAGTCCTGGTCCTTGAAGTCGCCAATTCGCTGATCTTCAAAAATCTTGTTGACGTTGAACAAGCTCGACGTGAAGCCAGAATGACGCACGGGCGTCATCTGCCACGCGAGCGGATCATCACCTTCGATGCGGAATACGGTCAACCGCATCTTGATCGAAAGCAGGTGTAGAACACCGGCATAAACGCGATGCGGCTCCGCAGGATCGGCGGGATCGGTCTCGATCCATGCATCCAACATCTTCTGAGTGAGGGCGGCAAAGGGTTTGTCTTTCAACATGCGTCTCTTCTTCAAGTTGCCGCTACTGAAAAATGACGGACCTTGAAAGGACAACCGGGCATAGAGGCGCAAGCAACGTTATCCCGTCCTTTTTGCGCCGCGGATTTGCAATCATGGCGGACGGATAAGTCAGAGCTTTCAATGAGGCTCGAACCGGAATGCCTCGGCGGGGGTGGTCGGTCCCGGTTCCCGCCTACAGCGGCGCTTTGCAGAACCTCCTGCGGCAACCCGGTTAACCGCGCTCGGCATGCGCGAATTCCCGCGTCATCCCCGTTATCGGGGTCGCTATGCTTGCCGCTCCGATATGCTCATCTTTCGTCGCCTGATGCGGTTCCCGCATCGAAATGTCCCACTGGCCATTTTGAGAGACTTCGGTGCTGTATCGCGAAGAATACAGGCCGCTACAGCACCAATATACGCTGGAATGGGTCGGACTACCTCTCATTCTGTTTCCGCACCCTCACCGCCAAGCCTACCGCCATGCTCCCTCTGTCAACGGCGATGCCGTCCTACGCGTTGCTTCGGTCCTCTGGATGACTGCCGTTGCGCGTGCCGGTCAATTGAGGGCATCGGGACGGGAACATCCAAGGCCGCCCTCCGGGCGGGTTCGAGAGCTTGGCCTGCGGCCCGCATCGAACAGGAACATGCCTCTCGTCTTCAAATCATTAAAATCCAACCAGTGCCGTTAAGTCTCCCTCCGGCAAGACGCAACCATTCCGTGTTTATCCCTGGGCACCCTTCTCACGGAATGATATCCATTATTGCATAGAAATCAGCGGAAAGGTACACGAGATGCAGGTGAAAATCACAACCATTCCGGGCTTAACCTTCTCGGTGCAGATCGAGGAGGTTAACGACCGTGACGCCTTGGGCGGACTCATCTGTTACCTGGCATCGCTATACCGCCTCGATCCGCAAACCTCTGCTAGACACCTCATCCGACGTTCCCGCATCCCGGGGTCCGCTGCCGAAATGCGCAACGAGTTTCACCGAGACGGCATTCAGGCTTTCCGACGTCTAGATCAGGCAACCGCCTAAAAGAAAGACTTGACCATGGTCGCGCTTCGCATCCTCTCCCTCCCGATTGGGCTGACGGTTTTCACCGCGCTCTACGTCATTGCCAACAAGGCACCTGCAGCGGTCGAAACGAACAACATCGTTGTCTGGATTTTGTTGTTTCTGGCCCTCGCATGGAAAATCTCACGGCGTCGTCGTTAAGTTTGAGCGGAAATTCAAGATGTCGCGTCGGAGTCTTTAATTTAATAGTTTCAGTTACTTAGCTCAGAAATATTCGCTGCTCACTGTTGCGATCGGAGGCGACTCACATCACCATTGGTCGTCATCGCAACAGTGAGCAACGACTAAACAAGCGAGACATCAAAAAGAACTGAAACGGGCTTCGGCACGAACGGCGAAGCCATGCCAACAGAAGGACTGATTATGAACTTCATCAAGATCGAGCGCGGCGAGCGGTACCCGCTTGCGCTTAACAACATGGAAGGAGCCAAGGCCGAGTTCCTGACGGTGGAAGGCAACCTATTGCTTATAGGCATGCCAGACCTGCAGCGGTCCGAAGCTCAGGCCATCCGTAAAGGGAAAATGAAGGCTGGCTTCATCAAGGATGGCCCGCTGATCCTATGGGTGTTCGAGTTCCCGGGAGACCTCGTATTCGATTGCCCGTTCGATATTCGCCTTGTCTCCGAAGATCGCCGTCATCTTCCAGATGTCACCAATCGCGAGGAGCGGCTTCTCATCGACATTCATCTTGTGGACTCGGCCACCGATGTGGTGAGGGGGCTACGTGGAATAACGCTACCGCCCAAGCTCTCCCTGAAGTTCCTGAACGCGGTTCAGGAACAGTTGACCGACACCCGGTCCATAGCCCCGCCGCTAGCCCGATATCATGCCATGGACATTCTGCGCCTGCCGAAGCTCGCGGCAGTCCAGGTTTGCGGCCAGAACTGAACTCCCAATCACCCAAGAAGAGGATAATCGATATGAACGTATTCTATATTAGCTGGAAGCCCGATGCGGACGTCTGTGGTGAGGCCGCTGGCTTCTCTTTCGCTGGACGAGTCCTTGATCTCGTTGTGACGTTCGGCGGCGATGGCCTGTTTTACTGGGAGGTAGTTGATGCATGCACTCGCATCGCTTCCGGCACGGAGACCAGCGCCGCCGCTGCTCGACGTGCCGCCGAAACCGCTGCAAGGCTAGAAGCTATCCGAGCTGCCTAAATTTGCCTCACCGCGTGATTTCTGTTGCCAACTATCTCACGCGGTGAGACCCTTCAAACACGTTAGAGACGCAAGGTGACACAATGGACTTCAACACATGGAAAGCCCTCGATCCCGTCGAGGACATTGCCCGCAAACTCGGGTTTGACATCGGCAGTTGCCGAAGCTGGGACGACTATAGCAGCCGCTTCCAGGCCGCAAACGACCGGGACGTGGGCCGTATGGTCAAAAGAGCCAAGGAGATCGCCGGCCTTCTCTCGACAGGCGAGCTCCCTGTATTGCAGGCGATGCTCCACGCTGCCGATTTCTCGCGGCAGGCCGATGAAATATCCGAGGAGCGAACCTGGAGGCGTCTGGATCACACCTACGGCGACAACGCCACTGCCGTTGCTCTCGCGATCCTGAGGCTGTAACTCGGTGGCGGACTTCGCATTGGACTACAAGAAGCGTCAGGCGGCATATGCAGCCAAAAATAGGCGGAAGGCGAAAGCCCTCCGCCGCCCCGATGCCCGCGCCGTCGCTGACGCCTATATGGCTGCCGTAGAAGAGGGCGGTCTTGAGCGTATGATGAAGGTCTACATCGGGAAACTCGCGCCAGATGCCGATGTCGATGCTCGGAGCCAGGACGTCATCAAAATCGTCCGGACACTCGTGAGTATGGTTCTCTTCGAGAAAGGATTCGACGGAGACCAGATCAAGGACAAGATGGCGTCCATGATCGACGAAAAATGAAAAGGGCGGCATCTCTGCCACCCTTTCCTATCCGCCAGACGGCGGTCAACGAGAAACACGTATATTTCAGAGCCGCCTCAATGGCGGTCGAAACTATCCCTCAGGGGGAACGATACCCAGATATTTCGGCCCGAAGACCTGATCTATCCTAATCCCTTACAGGGAGCGAATACCGGCTTTCTGTTGTTTCAATCCACGAAGTTCCTTGCGTCCCTTCGATGAATTGATAATGCACGGGACCAATGCGCCAGTCAACAGAAAATCGAAATTATTGAGCAATAATAAGAAGTTACAAAATACAAATTGTGATTTCTTCGTATCTATCGACGCCCTTGGACAACATCGAACGCGAGAATCCGACCGGTATTTTGGCCCGTGCCGGCATCCGTCATTTTGACTGCGAGTTGATGAAACGGGAATTCCGGAAAATCGGCGGGGCTGACTGTCACACGGCATCCATGCGGGTACTGACGTCGGGATAATCTCGACGTCTGCTGTGGTTCTCGTGACCACCACACCGATAGACCGACGCGAACCGAGCGGAACGCCAAAATCCCTTCGGCGGTCGAGAGCGCCAAAGATTTCGGGGGGCTTCCATATACTATGCAGTCGATCCTACCGTGGAATGAAAGTCATAGGCATATCCAACGTTGGAATGTGCTTGCCATCCTGGTACATCTGGATCGTGAACGTTCCTGGCTGAGGCGATCCGACTAGGTCTCTTCCAGCGCTGGTTTTAACCTCTCGTAGCCAGGACGGCAGACCACGAAACTCCAATCCGTGAAATCCCCAGAAGCCGTGTATTTTTCTGTCGGGCAAGCCTGTGGTGTAGGTGATCCGATCGGCCCAACCAAAGTATCGATACTGCCTTCCATTCGGCTTCGTAATCGTGCGCGCTGGCTGGGGCACGATTTCAATATGGATATCAGGGGCCATATATCGGAGATCAACTGAGGCCGCGTCCGCTACCCCCGTAATTGACGCCGACAGAACTAGGAAGGCAATCAAGATGGACTTCATCTATCGCGCTCCTCTCCAAGGCCCACAACTGCGCCAGGGGGATGCAACCAACTAAGTATACGATCCGGCAATGACCCGATGAAGCCGAAACACCAAGCCGAAAAATGGAACAATATCGCAGGCGTCGCGCAGAAGACGGTGAGCGTAACGATCGATGCAGACAGATGCGCCAGCCCCATCAGCCCGCAGATGACCGCCAGACCAAAGCCGCCAATTGCCCAGAGGACTACCTTTTTCATGGCGTCAGACCCTTCCATAAAAATGGCGGACGAGCGCCCAGCACATCTGTGTCCGCAAAACGTCAGACACCCGAGGGTACGCCCAGTACAAAAAGATCGGGATGGCGACCGTAAGTGACAGGCTTACGCCCTGTTCCAACACGCTCAGAGAGCCATGCATCCAGTCGCGGTCGAATGCCGCCATCAACGGCCACGCAAAGAGGAATAGAAGCCACAGAGCGCCAAACAGGGATAGTTCGATGAGGATCGTCCCAAAGGTAACAGCCAGGCTCAATTTCGTTCGCACCTTCACTTCGACTTTCCTCCTTTGGCCAACATCGCCATTCCAGTCTTGGGCAGAAGCCCGCGTCCGGCAAGGGAAAGCATTCCGCCGATCGCCCCAGATGCTATGCCCGCCTCGCCAGCCGTTCCCGGCAGTCCGAGCCAGCCGAGGATGCGATCCGGCAACGCCCAGGACTGACCAAACAGTTTCAGCGATATGTACCAGGTAAGGAACAGTTGGATGATGGACATGGTAAGGAAGCCGATCAGACCGACGACTGCGCCACCGGTCTGAGCGAGGAACGTGGTTGCCCACATCGAATCCATGGTTCTGAGTACGACGTCGAAGACTGGGTAAGAACCGCAATAGGCAAGGATCGCAAGGGACGGGCGCAGGAAGATGTTGACGGTCAGCAACATCCCCATGCGCGTGCCTTCGCTGGCGAAGTCTTCGCCGCCTTCCATCTTCATCCACTTGAGGCACCACAGTGGGAGTGCGATCATTGCCTCCAGCAAGGCGGCAATAAGAGCGATACCAGCGGCCAGAACAAACAGAAATGGAAGGATTGGGATCACATAGGCGCGCAGCGCACCAATGAACATGATGCCTCCGATCGCCCAGTTTCCCCAGCCCAGGAGGAAATCCGCCGCGCCGCCTGCGCCGACGGCTGATGAAAACCAGTTCGATGACGCCACCATCAACGCGGCTCCCGCGGCGATCGCCGTCCAGGCAATGGACAACATCGCGTGACCCGATGAGATTTGGTTCGACATCGCGTCACCCGACTGCGATGCGGACGTCGCCCCCCATTCGGCGAGACCTCGTGTTATCGGCGCGAGCAGTTTCACCAGGAAATTCGATCCATCATCACCCGCGGCCGCGAAATCATTGGCTGAAAGGCTGGCTCTATCCGCCTCCCCGGATACCTGCAGCCTCAAGATGGAGAACGCACGATCCAAGGCCCCCGCGAAATCGCCGTCAGTTCGTGGCGCGACGTCTTCCGGCAATTCATTCGTCATCGCCGTCGTGAGTTCGCTGATCTGCCCCAACGCCCGGAAGTACGAGCCGGCCGAAAGGAAACCTTCCTGCTTCGCGTTCTCCACCAATCTGGACCGTGATTCCGCCTGCACCTTCGCCGCTTCCACCTTCGCGGCGGCGGACACCTTTGCATCGAACGCCGTTCCACGTGCGCGGACATCCTGCACGATCGTCGAGGAGAGCACCTTTCCGGAGATCGCCTTGGTCACGGCTTCGGCGGATGAAAGACCTGACGTATGCGCCGCCAGGTTCGCGTAACGCTGCGCCTCAATCCGATACGCGGAAACAATTTCCGCCACGGCCTCACGCCGTGCGATTGCGAATGCCTTTCGATCATCCGGGATCGTATAGGCGAAATGACCGCACGTCGGCCCGTAGCTCCAGGTCACTTTCTGCGCATAACCGGGGATTCCAAGCCCCTCCACACTTCCGCCAGGCTGAGGCAACCGTGCCTCCCAGCCCCAGGTCGAACCGGCCTGATTGTAGACGGCAGCGCAAATCTCATGCTGAAGGATTGTCATCGCAACCGTCGATCCCGAAGACGACGTCGGGAGAATTGTGGCCTCGCCAGAGGCAACTGTTTTGACAAAAACGTTCCATGAAGCGTCAGCCAGATTGATGCCGCCCCGTGCAACAACGTCCCTGAGTAGATAATGCACCGGTGAAAATCCGGTCGATGGCATCGGTATCAAGAGGCCGGCACCGACGATGATCCGCAATGGCGTCCATATCTGGTGCCAGCGGTCTCCGAGTGTCCTGCCGGTATAGGCGCTCTGCACGATACCCGAAATCGTATTGTAGGCGATCAGGACCGCGCAGAAGGCAAACAGCGTTGATGTAAAGACCTGCAGCGTCTGCCCCCAAGCCGACGTTGCGTCAGACGGCAGGACGGCAGTAACCAGACGCCAGGCCCAGTTAGAGGCAGATGGTTGGGCAAACAGGTCCATCATTTGAAGCCCCCGTCAGGTCGCGGCCCCGTCACACCGTTTTGCGTCTCGGGACCATCGGGAGACGAGATGTCGTCATCTAATTTCTGGTCTTTGAGATCGAGCGCCTTTTCCTCGGCAGGTGTTGGCGTCACGGTTACAGGCGGAAATGCAAGACGTGGTGACCGTGGAGGTCTATGCGACGTCGCTGACCCTGCCTTTCCGGAACTGCCTTTCTCTCCATCGCCACCTGTTTCCGCCGTGACGTCTGAAAAGACCGGCGCGGCATCGGGCGTGGGTTCGTCTTTCTCGGCAACGCGATCGATGATGAGCTGTCCGAGGGCCGCGAGCTCAGGGAGGACGTGCCAGATAGCCGCGAGACGCGGGCGAGCGCATGGATGCATACCGCTTTCCCGAAGGACTTCAGCATGAAGCCTGACACGGGCGTCCAGCGTCCTCCAGGCCGCGATCTCTCCAGATTCAGCCAAGGTCTCCAAATACGCCAGTAGCGCAGGAGCCTCGGCTTCTAGAAATGCCTGCTGGTGGTGAGTGGGCCTGTCCCGGACATTCATGGATCGACGCACGATGTTGACCGCCGCTCCATGCGCCCAATCGAGATGGGGCATCCCAATGTCGCGCAGGATCGCGCGGGCATTCTGCAAGAAAATCTCTTCGCCCACCGTCATGGCGTCATCCCTCCCGATATTGGTCGTGGCTCGTCCACCGCAGCGGCAAGGGCGCGCGATAAATCTCGAATTTTCTGTTGAGCCGAGGCGAGACGCTGTGCCTGGAGCCGCAGCGCGTGGCGTTGTTCGGCAGCCTTCTTCTCGATCTCACGTCGTGCGATCCGTTCGCGGTCAGCGTCGGACCTCGCCTTCTCGAGGGCGGCTTTGGTGGCGGTGACGGCAGCGGCGTATTCCTGTCGCAGACTGTCTCGTAGGGCGGATTCGCGTGCGCCATCGACGACGGCGCGGACAGCGCCACCGACGCCCTTGAACCGGTCCGCCGAGGCCTTTGCCTTCGCAGCGTCCGACTCGATCGCCGCAGCCTTCTTCTTCGTGAGATCAATGTAGGCGCGCCCCTTTGCCTCAACGACCCGTGCCCGCTCCAGAGCCTCCTTGAGCGCCGCCGCTTGGGCTTTTTCCTGGTGCCACTGCGCTCGCGTCAGGCGGCGCTTGCCAGCACCGAGGCGGGTCAGGCCGGCTGGGATCGCCACTTTCGTGTGGTAGTCGTCCAGCCATGCCCGCATGCCCGCCACGTAGGCACGGTCAGCGCGCTTTCCCATTGCCTTCTTGTCTTCCCCGGGAAGCGGTCCAGCGGCAACGACGGCATTCTTCGCGGGATATCCCGGGTGCAGAAGACCGGCGCGCATCTCGACATCATCAGGAAGCAGGTAGGCGTGAAGGTGGGGATGGCTTTCATCGGTATGGCGAACGACCGACACCAGGCGATCACCGTATTGCGCCCGCAGCCATTCGATTGATCGCTGTTCCCAATCCGAGACGTCGCGGCGGACGTCGGCGCTGCCGCGGTATTCATCCATGCTCACGGGATGAGAAAATATCAGACCGGCCAGTGTGTTCTGGTCTTTGCGGATCGCCTTGAGAGACGTCTTGCCGTTCCTGTCGGTTCTTGATGTCTTGGCCGCAGACGCCCGCTCGTCGTGCAGCCCCCTCACCGCATCGGGGTGGAGACCGTATACGACTTCTGGCGGTTTCGGCGACGGCACATGGACAGAGGCAGACGGAACCCGTGTGACTTCATCGAAGATGTAGTCCGTCGTCCGTCCCGACTTGCCGGAGCGGCTGTAGAGCTCAATGCGCGCGAACTGGTATGCCATGAGCGCGCCTCACCTGAGCCGAGGAACGATCATGCAGTAAGAGATTTGGCCGTCGCGCTCCACGAGCCCAAAGCGCGGATCACGGGCCTTCTCCTCCATTGCGGCCAGCCAGTCGGCACGGCTCATTCCCTCGGGGACCATGTATGTGAATGGGCGGTTTTGCGGGACGCGGACGCTGAAAACGTCAGCGACTGTGTCGAGGAATGCGCCTGTTTGCATATCCTTCAGCAGTGGCGATGACGCGCTCGCGTGTTCCGTGAAGCCAAAGGACGCCAACTGGGCAAAGAACGCCGTTGGCTCCCGGATGATGGTCAGTGACGCCAAGTCACCGTTATCAAGGCGAACGAGCATGAAGTAGATGGGTCTACGCATCCAGGGCCTCCTCGAAATCGAAATCCACCCCTTGAGTGAAGCTGGCGACGAGTTGGACACGGTCGAGGAAATCGCGGTCGGACATATGCTCGAAACCGCCGTTTCGTGGCGATGCGTTTTGAGAGAAGCTCGCGTATCGCTCCGGGTTTTCCCAGATTACCGCGTACCAGCTTCCGGGGAGCCTGATGACCTTGAGAACGGCGGCGGCCAGCGGGCCTTGGTTGGTGATGACGATCTGGCGTTCATACTCCTGCATGGCGGCCTCCCATGCGACGAGTGTTCTCCGCCGCAAACAACGCATCCACCTCATCGGGGTCGGCATCGAGCATGGCTGCATAGGCATCCTGTCGGCACTGGCGCTCATGCTTCATCGCATAGAGAATCGCCCAGCCTGCAGGAAGAAGAGGATCGTCGGGACGGGTCTGCTCGGCATGGAGAAGACCTGCTTCCATGCTCGGTATCTGGTCATCAAGGATGAGGTCTTGAATTATCGGAGGGAGGGACTGGTAATCAGTCTGGGGCATCGCAGGCACTCAGAGGAATACACCAAGCGTGCCTGCCGGCGGTCAGGAAAACAAAGAAAAAGTGAGCTGTATAGACCGAATACAGCTTATCACTGCGTTCTAAGCATCGGCCATTTCATGGATAAGTTAGCCGTCAGATACCAGCCGAGAGGCCATTGGACCGTTTGTTCGGACCTTGGCTCGGTTGCCAGATCGCGTGAGATTCTTCATTCCCACTCGCCGAGATTGCAGATTCCAACGCCGCGATTTGCCGTGTAGAAACATGGGCTCGAAGCCTTCGCTGTATCTACGCTCTTGTCTCAGAACCCGAGGAGGATACAGCTGAGTTTCTATGGTGTGAATGTCCGGCCATGCAACAACGCGGATCGGCGACTGACAGGTATATTTTATGGCGCTACATGCTGATTTAAAGCGAGCCAAGAGCGAAGAAGACGTCAAAGACGCCTACATCAAAGCTCTTGGTCTAAAAAGCTATTCGAAGAATTTGATCGATATCCAGACCGAGGAGGTTTGGTTCGAAGCGAAGGCAAATGGCTCTTGGACATTCTATGAAATGTTCACTCAGTTGCTGCACTACGTGCAAGTCGCTCTGAATAAAGGAGAACATGTTCCCGCACTCCTGTGCGTGATTGACACGGAAAAGGCGGCCCTTATGCAGAGCAGCCACGTGGTTCCATTCCTTTCAAAAAAGACGATCAAGTGGGGCAAATCGGCGTCGGAAGTACCCAAGGAAGCCGTCGACGCCATTTCGATTCACATTGGCACACACTTCGTGGCGTTTAACATCGAACACGACGCGCCGGAATTTCTCACGACGGTAAAAGACGCCATTGCGTCCGGCGCAATCATCCGCACTCAGATCACACCAGACAACCTTAAACAGGTCTTCGATAAATGGGTCGAGATGATCGGCCAGGAGATCGAGGATGTTGATCCGGAGAGCTACAATCTTCTCTTCTTTGCCGACATCATGAACGATGGCATAGCATCCACGCACAAGAATCTGCCAGCGAAACTGCTATTTCTTGACGGCGATCCCGTTTTCGAGATTGCCGGAAAAAATCATGCTTTGCGAAGCTTGGAAGGCTACCGCCGGTTCTGGACGATTTTCCACCGTCCGCCGAAAGACGAGTATCGCAACTACATCCTTGAACGCAGAGACAGTCTGATACCTGTAGTCGAAAGGGTCTTTAAGGGAGCGTTCTACACGCCTTTGCACGTCGTGGATAAGGCCTACGACCATCTGACGTTCACCCTTGGGAAGAACTGGCAGAGGCGCTACAAAGTCTGGGACATGTGCTGCGGTGTGGGCAACCTTGAAGTCAAGCACTCAAACCATCGCAACCTATTTATGTCGACGCTGGACCAGTCGGATGTTGATGTGATGAAGGCGACCAAAACGTGCGTCGCAGCCCACCGGTTTCAGTACGACTACCTTAATGACGACATCACCGAAGACGGCAGAATCGATTATTCCCTGACTAACAAGCTTCCGCAGGAGCTACGGGCGGCGATCACTGCCAAGGAGAAAATTCTTATCCTGATCAACCCTCCATATGCGGAGGCGATGAATGCCGGAACAGGCGTGGCCACGACGGCCGTGGGCCGAGCTCTTGGCGGTGACGTCGGCTACGCAAGACGCGAGTTGTTCATCCAGTTCCTCCTACGCATACAGGCGGAAATGCCGAACGCCATCGTGGCGATGTTTTCAAAGCTCAAGTATGTGAACGCGCCAAATTTCGATGAATTCAGGGACTATTGGAACGCGAAGTATCTCGGGGGCTTCGTCGTTCACAGCCGTGCTTTTGATGGACTGAAGGGAGAGTTTCCCATTGGCTTCTTGATCTGGGACACCGCGAGAAAGCGGAAAGAGCCCTTCGAGATCGAAGCTGAAGTTTTGGACAAGCACGCTAACCCTATTGGCGCTAAACGCTTCTATGACGTTCCCCGAACGCGTCTGTTGAACACTTGGATCAAGCGGGCGAAGTCTAACACAACGCCTGCTCTTCCCCTTACCAATGCGCTTGAGCCCACCACTCGAACCGGTGATGTCCGAGGTACCAGATGGGCAGATGGCGCAATCGGAGGGATGATCAGCAAAGGCTCCGACTTGCAAAATGCAGACGTCACAGTCCTATACTCCTCTGGTTACGCGAGCGCTGGTGGATTTTTCGTTACGGAAGAAAACCTGCGGCAATCAGCCATTGTCTTTACGGCCCGTCGAATTATTCGACAGACTTGGCTTAATGATCGCGATCAATTTCTCGCACCGTCACAGGAAATTCCGGAAGAAATGGCAAACGATTGCCTAGTCTGGATGCTATTCAACAATCGAAATCTGTCCGCGGGTGCAAACGGCTTGGTATGGGGAGGTAAGACTTGGTCTCTGATAAACCACTTCATCCCATTCGAGGAAAACGAAGTGGGCGCACCAGATCGCTTTGAGTCCAATTTCATGTCGGAGTACATTTCGACGTTAAAACTGTCGAAAGAAGCAAAGAAGGTTCTTTCCGCCGGCCTTGACGTCTGGAAGGCATACTTCGAGGCCCTGGACAAAAAGCAGATTCCGAAAGCGGTGCGAGACGAATTCAAGCTGAATCGACCCGATGTCGGTTGGTTTCAGATTCGAAACACGCTGGAGGCGCTTGCAAGTCGAGGAATAGGGGTCTCGGCTCGCGCAGCCGATATCGAGCCATCCTACAAGATTCTGTCGGAGAAAATCGTCCCTGAGATTTACGCAAAGGGCATCCTGATTGCGTGATTACGATCATCCGAATCGCTGTCCTGGTGGCAGCGTTTCGGATGACACGGTCTAGATATCGGCGCTGGGGTAGCTTGTTAGCACAACCCAAATGTTCCAGACGTGTTCCGTAGGCAGTCTTTAGGCCGCATAACGGAAACGTGGAAAACTATTTCTCTTCCTAAGCGTCTGATATCACTGTGGAAAAATGGTACGGTTGGGGGGTCTCGAACCTCCGACCTCAGGTGCCACAAACCTGCGCTCTAACCAACTGAGCTACAACCGCACAAGCGCCGAAGCGCTCTTGAGGGGTCACATACGGGGAGTGCGGGAGTTTTTCAAGTCCTTTTTCGCAATCCTCTGCATGGAGCTGAAAAACCCTTTGATGAAAAAGGGTTTTTCCAAATCAAAAGAGCCGGATAGACCGGCCCTGAAAAAGCAGTTTCTGACGAGATCAGGAAACCTTGAGGCCGGACATGGCCTTTTCAGCGGCTTCCTTGCCGGGCTTGGTAACGGTTTCGGCAACCTTCCGGGCGGCGTCCTGCATGGCCTTGGCCTGTTCCACGGTCACTTCAGCCTGCTTGCGGATGAAGGCGGTCTGCAATTCCACGAATTCGGAAACGGACTTGACCGTCAGCAACGCTTCCATGTGCGAAAGGGAAAGCTCGGCATTGGTACGCAGGGCTTCGACCGCCTTCAGGCCAAGCTCGACGCCACCGTTCTGGGCGCTTTGCAACGTGGCTTCAACGGTCTTGGATGCATCTTCGGCAGCCGCCTTCATCTTGGCATAGGCTTCCTTGGACTGGGCCGCGCCCTTTTCCGCGAAATCGCGGAAGCTGTCGGAAAACTTCGACGCATCGAAGCTGGAAAAAGAAAAGACATCAGCGGTTTTCGGGTTTGCCATGATATTCGCTCCTCGCAAAGGGCGGTCGCTTCAAGGCCGCCTCGTGTTTCCATGAGGGATCATATAATGCAGTTTGTTGTGCATTGCAATATTGTTGTGCGCTGCACAATGCTCTTTTAGCGGGCAATTTGTCGCAGTCCGGCGGTTATCGCAGCGGTGGGAATTAACCCTGTTTGCCATTTAAACCCGCCCTTGCTGGACCAAAACCGGGTGCGAAGTTATTAAAAAACTGTTAATCTGAGCGAAACCAGCGTAGCCGACAGGAATATCATGCCCGCTGTCCATTACCCCTTCATCGATATTGCCGTTCACGGCAATGTGCGGGCGCGGTTTGCGCGGGGCGAGGCATTGGTGCTGTTTTCTCCGGGCATGGATCAGGTTCTCTGGGCCAATGGCGCGGGCACGGCTTTTTTCGGCGGCGCCTCCATCTATGACTTCCTTGACCAGCCGCCACCGCAGCAGGATGTGACCTTTCGCCAGATCGCGGCCGTGGCACGCAGCCTGAAAGAGGCCGGAGAGGCTCGCAAGCTCATGGTGCGCGTGGGCGCCGGTTTCCGCAGCCTGCCGGTGGAGGCAAGCCTTGAGAGGCTGGAAATCGTTCCCGGCGAAGGTGCTGTTCTGTTTGCCGTTCCGCAAGGTCATCGCAACGAGCAGGCGCGGACGGCGGCTATGCTCAGCGGCTTTGACGACCCGGACACCCATATGGCGCTTATGGACCGGGATGGCCGGATCGTGGCGGCATCCGAGCATTTCCTGCGCCTTGGAATTTCGTCGCAGACGGCGCTGACGCTGGTGCGCATGGTCAGCACCGATGAGGACGGGCTGGTCAAGCGGCCCATCCCCACCTCGAAGGGCTACCTGCCAGCCGCCATTGGCAAGCTTTCGGACGATCCCGGCCTGTTTCTGGTCTTTGCGGTCGAAACCATTTTGGGGATGCTCGATCCGGCCGAAGGGTTTCAGGCGGCAGAGCCGGAAGTGCCCGCGGCAGAGCCCGCAGCCCCCGCAAATGTCTTTGCGGACGTGGTGGAGGCCCTTGGCCATATAGAGGAAATCGCAGCCGAGCCGGAGGATGTGTCCTTCGAGGCACCTGCCCCCTTCATCGGCACAGAGGCGCAGGATGAGCCTCAGCCTGAGACGAGCGATCTTCCCCCCGTCGCGGAGGCACAGGACGCGCCCGAAATGGCCGACGCCGATCATCCGTGCGAGAATGCGGCAGCAGAGGACGCTCCGAAGGACGAAGCCGAGCAAGTACTGCATGTGACAGAGCAGCAAGACGCGCAGGCGCTGCACGCACCGGCGCCCGCCGCTGCCATGACGGATCCGGCCCTTCCTCAGGAGGAGCCGCCTGCCGAGCCGCCCCTGCCATCCTTCGCCTTCGAGCGCTCGGGACGGGCGCAGCGTTTCGTCTGGAAAATCGATGCGCTTGGCCGTTTCAGTGAAGTGTCGGGCGAGTTCGCCAAGGCCGTGGGACCGCGTGCAGCCGCCATCGAAGGCCAGACCTTCAGCGACCTTGCCGCCCTGTTCAATCTCGATCCCGATGGCAAGATCGGCGACCTGCTGAAGCGCCGCGACACATGGTCGGGCCGCACCATCTACTGGCCTGTGGAAGGCACCTCGCTGAAGGTGCCAGTGGACCTCGCCGCCCTGCCCACCTATACCCGCAATCGCGATTTCGACGGCTTCCGTGGTTTTGGCGTGGTGCGCATTGCCGATGCGGTGGAAGATGCCGAAGCCGTTGGCCTGACCTTCCTGCCGCGCTCCGGCGAGACGGAGATGGCGGATTCGACGGCTGGCGAAGGTTTCCTGTTCGAGGAGGAAGCGGCTGAGGGGGGCGCCCCCTCTACCGCCCTGGAAGACCCAGCCCCGGCAGAACCTGACACGCAAGAGCCCGCCGTGCAGGAACCGGCAGACCCCGTCATTCCGGCCGAAGAGCCGCCTTTGCCGGAACCTCCCGTCAAAGAACCTCATGCCGATGCTGGCGCGATCAGGCCTGAGCCTCCTGCCCTTCACATTACCGAAACCGCCGCGCGGCGCTTGTCGGACAAAATCATTCAGCTTGAAGAACGCCGCTTTCGGGCGCGCGATGGCCTGAGCAACAGTGAGCAGGCAGCCTTTCGGGAAATAGCCCGCAAGCTCGATGCCATGGGCATTCCGCCGCGCAGCGATGAGGCCGGGCAAGCCACGGAGGAGAAGGTAGAGGCGACCGAAACGCGGCAGGGCCCGCAATCGGAAGGCCCAGCACCCGTCAGCGAGAGCGCCGGGCCCGCGACCGTTGAGCCCGTCGAAGAAAATATCACGGTTCTGCCGCTGGCACGCCGGGATGCGAGCTTTTCCGCCGATATGCTGGACATGTTGCCGCTGGCGTTGCTGGCGCATCGCGGCGACCGGCTGATCCATGCCAATCGCGAGTTTCTGGCGCTGACGGGCTATGACAGCCTTGAGGCCCTCAGCGACGCTGGCGGGCTGGATGCCCTGCTGCAACGCGATGAGCTGAATGCAGACGAAGCAGAGCCCGGCTCACTTGTCATCGTTAGGGCTGACGATGCGCTGGTGCCGGTTTCGGCGCGGCTGCAATCCATTCGCTGGGAAGATGCGGGCGCCCTTTTGCTGGCACTGGTGCCGACAGCGCCGGACCATGGCGGCACGGAAACAACACCGCCCCACCGGCACGAGCCGCAGGCCCCCTCACAGCCAGAGCCGGTTTCCACGCCACAGCCTGCCTCTTCCGAGGTGATGGATCTGCGTATCGAAGTGGAGGAATTGCGCTCCATTCTCGAAACCGCGACGGATGGCGTGGTCACGCTCGGCGCGGAGGGCGATATTCGCTCGATCAACCGCGCTGCCAGCGCCTTGTTCAACTACGACGAGGAAGAGATTCGCGGCAAACCCTTCGTGACGCTGTTTGCCCATGAGAGCCAGCGCTCCATTCTCGATTATCTCAGCGGACTTGCCGGTCACGGCGTTGCCAGCGTCCTGAATGACGGACGCGAGGTGATTGGCCGCGAAGCCTCCGGCGGCTTCATCCCGCTCTTCATGACGATCGGCAGGCTTTCCTCCTCCTCGGGCTATTGCGCGGTCATTCGCGACATTACCCAGTGGAAGCGCACGGAAGAGGAATTGCGCAGCGCAAAGCGCGCCGCAGAGACGGCAAACGCCCACAAGACCGATTTCCTGGCCCGCGTCAGCCACGAGATCCGCACGCCGCTCAATGCCATTATCGGCTTTTCCGACATCATGGCGGATGAGCGGTTCGGACCGATCGGCCATGCGCGCTATAGTGAATATGCCGCCGATATTGGCCGCTCTGGCCGTCACGTGCTGGATATCGTCAACGATCTTCTGGATATTTCCAAGATCGAAGCGGGCGAAATGGACCTCGATTTCGTGGCCGTTGGCCTCAACGAAACGGTATCGGAGGCGGTGGCCATCGTGCAGCCGCAGGCCAATAACCAGCGCGTCATCATCCGCACGGCGCTTTCGCAATCCGTGCCGAATGTCGTGGCGGATTTGCGCTCGGTCAAACAGATCGTGCTGAACATCCTGGCCAATGCCATTCGCTTCACCCCGTCTGGCGGGCAGATCATCGTGTCTACGGCCTATGAGCCGAATGGCAGCGTGACGCTGCGCATCCGCGACACCGGCATCGGCATGTCGCGATCGGAGCTGGAACAGGCCATGAAGCCCTTCCGGCAGGTAGCGCCCGGCGGAACGCGGCTGCGGGGCGATGGGACGGGGCTTGGCCTGCCGCTCACCAAGGCCATGGTCGATGCCAATCGCGCGCAGTTTTCCATTCATTCGACACCGAACGAGGGCACGCTGGTGGAAATCACCTTTCCCTCCCCCCGCGTTCTGGCCAGCTGAAATCAGGGGAAGACGCGGCCTTCAAATTGCCGCAGCACTCTCCTTGCTATATCCAATGGCTTTTACCGGCTTGAAATACGAAGGCGCGTTGCGCACAGATGCAGCGCCGCTTTCCTCGCAAATGCAGTGGAGAATGGATTGGAGCGGTTCCCGGTGTTCATGAGGCTCCAGTCCGATTCCTGCCCAATCGGAAGAAAACCTTGACCAATCCGGCAGACCGCAGAAAGCTCCCCGTTCCAGGACCGAAGCGCCGCAGGCGCGCAGTGCTGCACCTGGCGCTTGTGGGGCTTGTGCTGCTGCTTTCCGGCTTTGTGGCCGTTCGGCTGGTCGGGCCATATGTGGTCTCCAGCAATCTCGTGCGCGGCAGCATGGAGCGGGCCATCAGCCGGTGGAGCGGCCATGAGGTGGAGATCCACGGCACGCCCACCATCGCCTTCTGGCCGCAGCCGCGCATCAGCCTGCCCGATGTGGTGATCCGGGATGGGCGGGGCAATGGCGGCAAGGTTCTGGCGGAAATCGCCGAGCTGTCCGCAGCCTTCGGCGTGGTGCAGGCCGCCCTTGGCACGCCGGTTTTCGATGATTTTCGCCTGACGCGGCCCGTCTTGCGGCTCACCCGCAATGGCATGGGGCGGCTGGAATGGGGTGGAGAAGGTCTGCTGACCCAGGCCATTGCCGAAGCGCGCAAAAACGGCGCGAGCAGGCCCGGCGGCGAAAACGATGCGCAAGTGGGCTCGATCACCATCGAAAACGGCCGGATCGACGTGCTGGACACCGCATCTGGCCACCGCCTGACGCTGGACAGCGTTTTTTCCGACATGGCCTGGCCTTTCATGTCTGCCCCGCTGCATGGCTCGGCCAATCTGCTGCTGGGCGGTGTGGTGACACGCATCGACTTTTCCGCCCGCGATCCGTTGATGCTGTTTGCCGGTGCAGTGACCGATCTGGAGCTCAAATTTGCCTCACCCAGCGCGAAAGGCAGTTTTCAGGGCAAGGCCGGGGTTTTTCCGCCACGTTTCGCATCCGGCCGCATGAGCCTCGATGTCAGCGACGTTCATGCCCTGCTGGCCTGGGCGGGAATGGCGCTGCCCGGCACGGAAGCCTTGCGCAAGATCAGCATGGAAACCACCGCCACCGCCGACCCGGACCGCCTGCGGCTTGAGGATCTGACCTTTTCGGCCAATGATGCCGCCGCCTCCGGCATCGTCATGATCGGACCGGGCAAGAGCGGCAAGCCCAGGCTCAGCGGCACGCTGGCCTTTCAGAATATGGACATTGTCACTTTCCTTGGCGCCTTTTCGCTTTCGGCGCCGGAAACCACGACGCGCGAAGGCCGGAGCGGCCTGCTGGACTGGCTGGAATTCGATCTTTCGCTTTCCGCCCGCAGCGCAACGCTCGCCTCGCTCACGCTGACGGATGTCGGTGCAAGCGTCATGGCAACGGATTCGGCGCTGGTCTTCGACATTGCCGAAAGCACGCTGGCAGGAGGCACGCTTACAGGCCATCTGGAGGGCCGCGATGGCGCCTTCGACAAGGGCGCCAAACTGGATATTGCCCTCAGCAATGCCGACCTCGCCGAGATCGAAGCAAAGCTTGCCCTCACCGGCCCCCTGCCGCTCGGCCCCGGCTCCCTCACCCTTTCAGCGACCACCGATGTTGCCTTGTGGAGCATGAAGCCAACCGACATCACCGGCAAACTTTCCCTTCAGGCCGGGCCGGGCCGGATTTCGAACGTCGATGCCGAGCAAATCGAAACCCTTGCCCGGACAAGGCCCTTTTTCAGGCTGAGTGAAGCGGCGAAAAACGATTTGAGCTTCGACACGCTGGACAGCGAAGCCGAACTTACCGGTGGCGCCATCGACATACGCAGCGGCAGGCTGGAGGGCCGCGACCGCATTGTCACCTATTCCGGCATCATTCCCTTCGACTTCAAGGGACTGGCGCTTTCGGCAGAAATGCTGAAACCCGCCGCCGAAGACCAGCCGCAGCAGAAGCTGCGCTTTTTCGTCGGCGGCTCATGGCCGGACCTGATTATCTCGCCGGTGGCTGCCCTGAAATAGGGCGCCGTCTTCCTGAAGCGCGATCCTGATCCTGCGTCTTTTACCCAGGTCAGATATGACCTGACCGTTATGACGCCCGTGCCGCCAGATGTTCGTCGCGCTGGCGCTGCACTTCGCGCCGCTTCGTACCGATGGAGGCGATGATGACGCCAATGGTCACGAGGGCGATGAGGATGGTGCAAATGGCATTGATTTCCGGCGTGACGCCCAGACGCACCTGGGAATAGATCTTGATCGGCAGGGTCGTGGCCCCGGGCCCCGTTGTGAAGCTTGCGATGACGAGATCATCCAGCGACAGGGTGAAGGCCAGCATCCAGCCGGAAATGACGGCCGGAAAAATCAGCGGAAGCGTAATGCGGAAAAAGGTGCGCACCGGCGGGCAGCCGAGATCGAGCGCGGCCTCTTCCAGACTGCGATCGAAGGTCAGAAGCTTCGACTGCACGACAATGGCCACATAGCACATGGTGAAGGTGGTATGCGCAAGTGTCACCGTGACAATGCCGCGATCCACATCCAGCGCCACGAACAGCAGGAGCAGCGAAAGCCCTGTAATGACTTCCGGCATGACCAGCGGCGCATAGACCATGCCGGAAAACAGCAGCCGTCCCGGAAAGCGCCCGAACCGCACCAGCGCCAGTGCCGCAAGCGTACCCAGCAGCGTGCCGGCCGATGCCGAAACAATTCCGACACGCAACGTGACCCAGGCGGCATCCATCAGGCTGTCATTATGCCAGATGGCCTTGTACCAGTGCAGCGAGAAGCCGCCCCAGACTGTCACCAGCTTGGACTCGTTGAAGGAATAGACGACGAGAATGAGGATCGGCACATAAAGGAAGATGAAGCCGAGGGTGAGGATGACCGGATCGAAACGTCCTGACTTCATGGCTCACACCACCTTTTTCTGCTGGTTCTGGAAGATGGCGATGGGCACCACCAGAATGAGGAGCAAGAGGACTGCTACGGCGGAGGCCAGCGGCCAGTCGCGATTGCCGAAGAATTCCGTCCACAATGTCTTGCCGATCATCAGCGTATCGGCACCGCCCAGCAGATCAGGAATGACATATTCGCCGGTGATGGGAATGAAGCAGATCATCGCCCCGGCCACGACGCCGGGCAAAGACAGCGGAAAGGTAATGCGCCAGAAAGCCTTCCAGGGCGGGCAGCCGAGATCGCTGGCCGCCTCCAGCAGCGTGCCATCCAGCTTTTCCAGCGCCGAATAAAGCGGCAGGACCATGAAGGGCAGATAGGAATAGACGATGCCGATGAAGACCGCCATATCGGTCTGGTAGATGTGTACCTGCTCATCCGGCCCCAGAATATGCAGGCTTTGCAAGAGAAGCGTCAGCAGGCCTTCGGGCTTCAGAATGCCGATCCATGCATAGACGCGGATCAGGAACGAGGTCCAGAAGGGCAGGATCACCATCATCACCAGCGTCGGGCGGATTTCCGTGCGCGCCCGCGCCATGGCCAGCGCCATGGGATAGCCGATCAGCAAGAGCAACACCGTGGAGATGACGGCGATCCTGAGCGACGAAAGATAGGCTTCGATATAAAGCGGATCATCCCCCAGCATCCAGAAGTTTTCAAGATCGAGCTGTGAGATGAAATCGCCAAGCGCCGAGAACCCCTCGAAGACGGGGGTATAGGGCGGCATGGCAATGGCCGTGTCGGACAGGGCAATCTTCACGATGATGAAGAAAGGCATGAGGAAGAACAGCACCATCCACAGGTAAGGGATGATGACCACCAGCCAGCGGGCGGGTGATGCCTGAGGAAGGGACTGGGGCTCTGCCATGACCACCCCCTACCGTGTCAGCACCAGCCCGGCATCGGCTGGCCAGGAAAGGAAGACCTGATCGCCATAGGTCATGGGGCGATCCACGAGGCGCGAGACATTGGCCTGCGCGGCGCGGAAAGTGCGGCCGTCGGCAAGTTCGATGATGAAAACGGAGAAGTCGCCGAGATAGGCAATGTCCAGCACCTCGCCCTGCAACATGTTCACCGCGATTTCAGCCGGGGCATCGCGCGTGATGCGGATCTTTTCCGGGCGAATGGCGAAGGCAACCTGAGAGCCGGGCGCTGCCGTGCAGGGATGCGCCACCAGCGCCTCGAACCCCTCGCAGGCGATGCGGGAAAATTGCGGTGTCGGCCCCTCCCCCGCATAGGTGCCTTCGACGATGTTGATGTCGCCGATGAAATCGGCCACGTAGCGGCTGTTGGGCGCCTCATAGATTTCTGCGGGCGTTGCCACCTGCATCAGCTCGCCCTTGTCCATCACCGCGATCCGGTCGGAAACGGTCATGGCCTCCTCCTGGTCGTGGGTGACGATGAGGAAGGTGAGGCCCAGCGTCTGCTGGATGTCCATGAGTTCGAACTGGGTTTCCTCCCGGAGCTTGCGGTCGAGCGCGCCCAGCGGCTCATCCAGCAGCAGCACCTTGGGCCGCTTGGCAAGCGAGCGGGCCAGCGCCACGCGCTGCCTTTGCCCGCCGGAAAGCTGGTTGGGCTTGCGCCGGGCAAATTCCTCCAGCTTCACCAGCTTCAGCATTTCCGCCACCCGCGCTTCGATCTCGGCCTTGGGCAGATTGTCCTGCTCCAACCCGAAGGCAATGTTGCGCGCCACGCTCATATGCGGAAACAGCGCATAGGACTGGAACATCATGTTTGTCGGGCGGCGATAGGGCGGCACGCCTGAAAGATCCTTGCCTTGCAGCAGGATGCGGCCTTCCGTCGGCTCCTCGAAACCCGCCAGCATCCGCATCAGCGTGGTCTTGCCGCAGCCCGAAGGCCCCAGCAGCGAAAAGAACTCCCGCTCGTAAATATCGAGCGTCAGATTCTTGACCGCCGTATAGGGGCCGAAGCGCTTGGTGACATTTTCGAACCGGATGAAGGGCTTTTCCGCCGGATTGGTCCACGGCGCGAAGCTGCGTTTGACCGGCCCCAAGGATTTCGCCATCTGTCTACCCCCTGTCAAAGAAGAACGGGGCCTTATCAGCCCCGTTCGTTTCTTATTTGCCGGTCTTGACCTGCGTCCACAGACGGTTCAGCACGCGCTGCGACTTGGGATCGTAAGGCGAGATGGTGAAAAGCCGCTGCAAGGTTGCCTCGTCCGGGTAGACGGACGGGTTGTTGAACACATCCGGGCTGATGAGCTTCTGCGAGGCAAGATTGCCGTTGGCATAGGCCACGAAATCGGATGCCTTGGCGATCACCTCCGGCTTCATCATGTAATTGATGAAGGCGTGCGCTTCCTCGACATGCTTGGCATCGGCCGGAATGGCGAAGTTGTCGAACCACATATAGGTGCCTTCCTTGGGGATCACATAGGCGATCTCCACGCCATTCTTGGCTTCCTCGGCACGATGCTTGGCCTGCACGATGTCACCCGACCAGCCAATGGTGGCGCAGATGTCGCCATTGGCGAGATCGTTGATATAGGAGGCGGAGTTGAAGGTCTTGGCAAACGGACGGATGGCCGAATAGACCTTGCCGCCCGCTTCGAGATCCGGCGTCTTCTTGCTGTCGGGATCCTTGCCGATATAATTCATGGCAATGGCGAAGGTCTCATCCGACGCATCGAGGATGTTGAGCCCGCACTGCTTGAGTTTCTTGGCGTTTTCCGGCTTGAAGATGAAGTCCCAGCTATCGACCTTCACGTCATCGCCGAACACCTGCTTGATCTTCTTGACATTATAGCCAATGCCGGTGGTGCCCCACATGTAGTTCACGGCATACTGGTTGCCGGGATCGTATTTGGCCAGCCGGTCCATGACCTGCGGCCACATGTTGGCGAGATTGGGCAGTTTCGACTTGTCGAGCTTCTGGAACACGCCTGCCTGGATCTGCCGGGCAAGGAAAGGCCCCGTCGGCACGACGACATCATAGCCCGAACCACCGGCCAGCAGCTTGGTTTCCAACAGGTCGTTGTTATCGAACACGTCGTAGACGACCTTGATGCCGGTTTCCTTGGTGAAATCCTCAAGGATCTGCGGATCGATATAGTCCGACCAGTTGTAGACATGAACCTCCCGGTCCGCCGCCTGGGCGGAAACACCGGCAAGAAGGGCCGTCAGGGCGACGGCAGTGATGCGCAGCAAAGCGGATGTCATGATCTCTCCTGTGTCCGGGGGCCGCGAAGCAAGACCTGCGTTCCCTTTGTTTTTACTCAGACTAAGAAGGAAAACTGCCGCCGACAAGCGTAAATTTCCGTGGCGCAGCATGAAAGGGATTTCCGGCCCTCACGGATCTTGCCAGCGTCCCGGTCATCTTTGAGGAAAACCTTCGCGCCGGAACGTTCATCAATCTTTTCTAAACAACTTATGGTTTATTTATTTTTTGAAAATTACTATAGGATGAAATCATGAACGACACGAATGTGACCTACAACATCATTCTCGCCCCCGGCGATGTCGTAACCGGGGTGCGTCAGGACGGCGGCGAGGGGCATCCGGTCGTCCTGACCGGCACCCGGCCCGTCGAGGGCGCAGAGCCGCAGGCGCTTTTGTACCGCGGCCCCCTTTCTCCCACGGACAGTTCCGGATCGGCCGTTCTGACGCCGGCATTTCCCGGCCAGACCGTCACGACCTCGACCTTTTACGGACCCGACACGCCGCTTTTCAATCCACGCATCGGTCAGGGCAATGTGCGGGCCGTGGGAAGCTACAAATATGCCGAAGCACCGCAGCCCAAGGCCGATCATGGCATGATGTATGAAGGCCCGCTCGACGGCACCGGCATCTGGACCAATCTCGACGTGCCGCAGGACGTGGCTGGCGGCACGGTTTCATCCACCATTCCCCACAGCACGATGGGCGATCTGGTGGTGGGCAATTTCGACCTTGCAGACAAACCGGGCTCGGCCGCGGCCTTCATCTATCACATCGCCGGCAAGAGCTTTTTCAAACTCAGCCTCGGACCGCTGACCACAGCCTATGGCATCTGGCAGAATGGTGGCGATGAGAGCGCCTCATACACCATCGTGGGCGGGTATAAGGGCAATGAGGGCCTCAATCTCGGCTTCGTACTGGATTACGATGCGGCATCGCAGACGATCAGCCATGTGACGTCTTACAGTTATGACGACAAGCCAGGCATCGTCAGCCATTTCGAGGGCATCAGCGGCATTGCCGATGGCTACAGCCTGGCGGCCACAACCGATGCTGGCGCGGCCTATGTGGTGATCGGCAGAAACAGTGAGGGTGGCTTTGGTGAAGCACGCTGGCTTGCCGTTGCCTATCCCGGCAGCAGCAGCATTTCCACCGGCAATACGGTGATCGACAACCGCTTGATGGGGATTGCTGCCACCTCCAACGGCATTCAGGCCTATCTGGCCACCATCGGCTGACAATCCCTATTGAAAGTCGAAGACACTGAGCCCGGTCGTCATTTCATCCAGTCCCAGCGGGCGGGTCATGGGCGGCTCGGCGCGTGACAGACAGCCCCGCCGCTCGCACAGGCGGCAGGCGGGGCCAACCTCCAGCGGTCGCAGCAAGGCATCCGCATAAACCGTCGCCGCCGCCTCGCCAAGCGCGCAGGCAAGCATCAGCGCGGTGCGGCGAGGCCGCTCGTGAAAGGCGGCCTGCGGCCCCTCCAGCGTACGCGAGACGGTGAGAAAGCCCGCCCCGTCCGGCAGCATCACCGCCTCTGCCATCACCTGCCCCGGAGAGGAAAAGGCGGCGTGCAGGTTGAGCCTTGGACATTGGCCGCCAAAGCCTGCCCGCGGAAAGCCTTGCGCGCCCGCCCGCCGCAACACATTGCCCGCATTGTCGATTTCCATCAGGAAAAATTGCGGCCCTGCACCGCCTTGGGAGGAAGCGGGCTTTTGCAGGCTGACGAGGCGGGTTGCCGCCTGTTCGTAGGACACCCGAAATCGCGCCCGCAACACATCCACATCATAACGTGCTCGCTCGGCAGCGGGCTGAAATGCGGTGAGCGGCATCATCAGGGCATGGGCGCCATAGCGTGCCAGTTCGAAGCGGGCGAGCCTTCTTGCCTCGCCAGTGGTGAGCGGCAGGCCGGTCAGCGCCGCATCGATGGCGTCAGGAAAGGCCATCAGCGCCGTTTCCATCGCCACTTCCCGTAATTGATCGAAAGGCGAAAGCCGCTCCGATAGAAAAAGCCGCAGGGAATGGCGATCATAGCGGCGACGCAGCGTCGGCATGACGTGAACGGGCAGCGAGCGCACCACAATGCCATGCGTCTTGCGCAGCCATTCCTTCAGCCGTGTTTCCAGCTCTTCTCCCGCAGGCAAGCCACTGTAAAAACGCTCTGCCGCCGCCTCGATACCGGGGAAGTGAAAGGGCCGCGCCTCCAGCACATCGCGCACCTCATCCATCGGCAGGCGGGCGGCAGACAGCGCCGTTTCATGACCCTCGCGCGCCAGAAGCTCGGCCAGATCCGAAAGCCGTTTGGCTTGTTCGCGGTATGCGCGATAAAGCTTCACCACCCCGGCGGCGGCATTGGGAGCCGCCTCCGCCAGTTCCGACAATTCCTGCTCGCCGGGAATTTCGCCCGCCAGCAGCGGATCGGAAAACACCTCCCGCAGCGGTCCCGCCCCGCCCGCATCCCCTTGCAGCGCATCCGGCTCCACCTTGTAGACGCCCGCAAGCTTCACCAGCAATTGCACCGTCAGCGGCCTTTGATTGCGCTCGATAAAGTTCAGATAGGATGGCGAAATGCCCAGCCCCTCGGCCATGGCCGTCTGGGTCAGCTCCAGCTCCCGGCGAATGCGGCGCAGACGCGGCCCGGCGAAAATCTTGCGCTCTGCCATGCCGCCCCCTTTTGACAGAAATTCACACTTTTCGATATTTTACAATTTTTACAAATTTACAATAGCTCCTTGTGAAACACAAGACAACCTAACCCCTTTCATTGCTTGGATTATACGTTTCTTCTTGGGGAATTTTGCAACGCATTGTAAATTCCAAGACAGCAGAAAGCGGGTTTGAGAAGACATCAAGGCCCAGCGAAATAGGTTGAGGGAGACAGCTATGACCGATTTTTACACACTGGTTCCAACCGCCCCCAAGGGCCGGTTCGATGGCATCGAGCGCAGCTATGGCGTAGAGGATGTCAAGCGGCTGCGCGGCTCGGTCGAGATCCGCCATACGCTGGCGGAAATGGGTGCGAACCGCCTGTGGCAACTCATCGAGCGGGAGGATTTCGTCAACGCGCTCGGCGCGCTTTCCGGCAATCAGGCCATGCAGATGGTGCGCGCTGGCCTGAAGGCCATCTATCTCTCCGGCTGGCAGGTGGCGGCCGATGCCAATACGGCATCTGCCATGTATCCCGACCAGTCGCTCTATCCGGCCAATGCCGCCCCTGAACTGGCACGGCGCATCAACCGCACGCTGCAAAGGGCCGACCAGATCGAGACGCAGGAAGGCAAGGGCCTTTCGGTCGAGACATGGTTTGCACCCATCGTCGCGGATGCCGAAGCCGGGTTCGGCGGCCCGCTCAATGCCTTCGAGATCATGAAGGCCTTTATCGAGGCTGGCGCGGCAGGTGTTCACTATGAGGACCAGTTGGCGTCGGAAAAGAAATGCGGCCATCTCGGCGGCAAGGTGCTGATCCCGACGGCGGCCCATATCCGCAACCTCACCGCTGCCCGCCTTGCAGCCGACGTGATGGGCACGCCGACACTGATCATCGCCCGCACCGATGCGGAAGCCGCCAAGCTTTTGACCTCCGACATCGACGAGCGCGACCGCCCCTTCGTCGATTACGACGCAGGCCGTACCAGCGAAGGCTTCTATCAGGTGAAAAACGGCATAGAGCCCTGCATTGCCCGCGCCATTGCCTATGCGCCTTATTGCGATCTGATCTGGATGGAAACCTCCAAGCCCGATCTCGAACAGGCGCGGCGGTTTGCCGAGGCGGTTCACAAGGCCCATCCCGGCAAGAAGCTTGCCTATAATTGCTCGCCATCCTTCAACTGGAAGAAAAACCTGGATGATGCGACGATTGCAAAGTTCCAGCGTGAACTGGGGGCCATGGGCTACAAGTTCCAGTTCATCACGCTTGCTGGCTTCCATCAGCTGAATTTCGGCATGTTCGAACTGGCACGCGGCTACAAGGACCGGCAAATGGCCGCCTATTCCGAACTGCAAGAGGCGGAATTTGCAGCCGAAGCCAATGGCTACACCGCCACCAAGCACCAGCGCGAAGTGGGCACCGGCTATTTTGATGCCGTTTCCATGGCAATCTCCGGTGGCCGGTCTTCAACCACCGCCATGAAGGAATCAACCGAACACGACCAGTTCCGCCCGGCAGCGGAATAGGCTTGCCGCAAATTTATCACGCAGATCACAAACCCCGACATAATGAGAGGAGAAATGCCATGACCCCACAAACCCGAGTCAAGGAACGCGCCGAAGAACAGGCTTCCGCGATGACCAACGACCAGCAGGCGCTGATCCGTATGCTGGCCAATGACCTGCACCGGCTGAACCACGCGGTGATGAAGGCGGTGGAGGCGGGCGTTTCCGTGGAACTGGTGCGCTCGGCGCGCCACCACGGGGGTGATGGCAATTGGGGCGACCTGCTGATCCCGATCATCGTGACGCGGCAGGAAGCAGCCTGATGCGGCCAGCCCCTCGCCATTACAGCGCCGTGCGTTTTAACAAACGCACAAAGGACGCTGTAGGGGGCGGGCACCAGGAACCATTGAAGATGACTTCTGGCATTCCCTTTTCGAATATCTCAAGCCTCTGACGCAGTTGAGATATTCAAAATCCCTTCAAGGCACGGATGCCCTGGTATCTTGGTTGCCAATGCAATAGCGCCGTGCGGGAGGCACGGCGCTATTGTTATTTGGAATGGCTGGTTTCCTGTCAGGCCGCGTAACGGGCACCCCGGCCTGCGCCCTGTTCCGTTCTGAACTGCTGGAGCAGGCTTGCCAATTGATCGGCCTCTTCGGCCAGCTGGCGGCTTGCGGCACTGGTTTCTTCCACCATCGCCGCGTTTTGCTGGGTCAACTGGTCCATCTGGGTCACGGCGCCGTTCACCTCGCCAAGCGCTGCCGACTGGTCGCGGCTGGTTGCGGCAATACGTTCCACCGTTTCGCTGATGGCGGAAATCTGCTGGCCGATGGCGGTGAGTGCAGCACCCGTCTCCTGCACCAGCTTTGCACCGGCATTGACCTCGGTCGTCGAGGTGTGGATCAGCGCCTTGATCTCGTTTGCGGCGCGGCCCGAACGCTGGGCAAGTTCGCGCACCTCTTGCGCAACCACCGCAAAGCCCTTGCCCGCCTCCCCGGCGCGTGCTGCCTCCACACCGGCATTCAGGGCCAGAAGATTGGTCTGGAAGGCAATATCCTCAATCACGTCAATGATCTGCTCGATCTTGGTCGAAGCCTCCTCGATGCGGCCCATGGCCGCAATGGCATTGCCGACGACCACGACAGAGCCTTCCGCATGGCGGCGCGTTTCACCCACCTGCATATTGGCCTGCCGCGCCTGATCGGCGGCAGAACGTACATTGCTGGTGACTTCGTTGACGGCGGCGGCCGTTTCCTCCAGCGATGCGGCCTGGGTTTCGGTGCGGCGGGAAAGGTCGTCCGCCGCCTGGGCCATTTGCTGGACATTGCCCTGAATGGACTGGACATTGCCCTTGATCTGCATCAGCGTTCCTTGCAGTCGGTTCAGCGAACGGTTGAAATCGAGCCTGAGCTGCTCCAGCCGTCCCGTAAAGGGCGTGTCGATGGTCCGCGAAACATCGCCATCAGCCAACCGCTCCAGCCCTTCGGCAAGGGCGGCAACGGCAAACTGGATCTGACGGTCGGCCTCCTGCTTTTCGGCATCGTTGCGCTGGCGTTCGGCCTCGGCTGCCGCGCGCTCCCTTTCGCTTTCGGCTTCGATGCGCAGCTTGGCCTCGGCATTTTCCTTGAACACGCCAAGGGCGCGGGCCATGTCACCGATCTCGTCGGCACGGGCATCGCCGGCGATGTCGGTTTGCAGGTCGCCAGACGCCAGCCTGCGCATGGCAGCCGTGATCTGACCGATCGGCCCCTTGAACGTCACGACCAGACCAATTCCCGCAAAAACGGCGATCAATACGCCAAGCGACATGGCGCCCACAGAAATCCGGTTAGCCTGACTGCGCTCGCTGTCGGCCGCCTCCTGCTGCACGGCGGCAAAACCGGTGAGCCGCGACCAGAGCTGGTCGATTTCCTGGGCCGCCTGCCGGAAAGAGCTATCCCGGTCGGCGGCAAGCGCCGTCAACTTGCGGGCCTTGGCTGAAAGCTGCTCGGCCAATGGCCCCATGGCGGCGAAACGCGCCTTGGCACCGTCGGGAAGAGCCGGATTGGCGGCAAGTGCGGCCGCACGCTCCTTCATGCCGGAAAGCAAGCTATCGAAGGTCTTGCCAGCCTGGGCGCTGGCCGTGGTCAGAAAGCGGGACCCGCCAAGCTGCGCCCGGTCCATTGCATCCGTCATCTGGCGCGTTGCATCCACCAGCAAGGCCGCCTCGGCCATTGGCTTGTCCAGGGTCCCGAAGACCTGGGTTGCGTCACGGGCTTTGAGAGAAGCCGCCCCCTGCAAGCGAATGGTGGAAGGCCGCATGACATTGATGGCGCGGTCCAGCGTGCCGATGGTCGCGTCGTTGACCACGCCAATATCCACCTGATCGCCAATCACCTGAACGCTATCGGCAATGCCCTGCCCCACCACACGCTGGTCGGCAGGCAGCGCCGAAAGCACGGCGGCGCTGACATCCTTCAATTCGGCAAGATGCTCCTTCAGCAGCGCAAAACGCTGCTGCGGCTCCTGCAAGGCGTTGTAATCCGTCATCGTCTTGGCCAGCACGGTTGCCCCGCGCGTCAGCTTCTCGGCCTCGCGCAACATGGCTTTCGCCCGCGCTTCGTCATTGGCGATCCGGTCACGCACGCCGTTGGCCTCAGCCGTGAGATCGGCCTGGTTGCGGGCCAGTTCCTCCAGCGCCGCCTCCATGCCGTGCCGTTCGGAAAGCTCGGCCTGATAGAGTGTCCACAAACGCCCGACCTGCGCCGACATGGCATTGGTGCCGGAAATCGCCGCCTCGACCTCTGCCCGGCCTTCAGCCCCCTGCAAAGCCCCGCCAAGCTTTGTCAGCACGTCCATCTGCTCGGAGACGCGCGCATCAAGCGCCTGCTTGGTTTCCGCACTGGTCTGCTGGAGAAACAGTGTCATCCCGGCATAAACGTTCTTGAAGCCGCTCAATGCCTGCAAAACCGAAGAAGACATGTCCATGCGCGCTTGCAGCAGCGAGGAGGCATAAAGTCCGGTAAGGCCCACCGCCGATATGCTCAGAATAAATGGAAAGATGAAAACCAGAACCTTTGTTTGAATTCTGAACCGTGCAAGCAGACGATCGACGAACATGCGAAATCCCCGAATTAGATTACTCTAAATTGTTCTTTTGCGACATTCCGGCTCAGCAACATGATGTCCTCATAGTCCGAAATGCTTCGAGGCATAGTCTTTTTATTATGAGTGCCTTCTCGGGTCATCGCATGTGCGAGCTAAGAAATTCTGAACAAGCAAGCACTTCCGTAAGATTGAGCCTATATCTGCGTGCGTTGCATCAGACGCAGAAAGGACGCCGTACCAAGTTGAATTTTCTGCATTATTCCACACTTCGACTTCGATCGAAGGAATAGTGCCGCAAGACATCTTCGGGCAAGAAACTAAATTTTAGGTATAGAGAGGTTGCGCTCCAAGCATTTGTTTTTGCGCATGTCCGAATGGAAAATCGTGACGGAATGGCAGACGCCGAAGATGGCATCGCGGGCAGAGCGGCGCAGACGGCGGCTGCAATATGCATTCCGCCCAAGATCAGTCATGCCTCAATCGGTCATGGCTCAGGAAACGGCCCCGGCTGCACCCGGAGCCCGCAAAATCCCCTCCCGGCCAAAGGCATGGAAGCGCTGGAAAACAGAGCCTTTATCGGTAAAGCAGCGCCAGAACGGAAAGGGCCACGCAGGCGCCCATGCCCAGCATGGCACTGCGGAAAACGATCTTGCTCATGTCTTCGCGCGCTTTTGCGATGGCAACGGCACGCGCCTTGCGGATGGGTGTGTTCATCGGCTGCACTTTCCCAAAATCAGGAGAGAATCAATCTCTCACGCCAAGCCTAGACCCAAACCGCAGGAAACAACAGGAAAACGGAGCGGGCAATGTTCACGATGGTTCAGCAAACTTAACAAGTCTTGAAAATGGCGGCGAGATTGAGGCGTATTTCGGGTATAGCTAAAAAACATTGAAGCCTGAAGGCAGGCAAAGCGGCGTACATCAGGCCGCCTGCCCCGCCGCATGGCCACTGGCCCAGGCCCACTGGAAATTATAACCGCCGAGCCAGCCTGTGACATCCACGCATTCACCGATGAAAAACAACCCCGGCACCGTCTTTGCCTGCATGGTTTTCGAATCGAGATGGCTGGTATCGACCCCGCCAAGCGTCACCTCCGCGGTGCGATACCCCTCCGAACCCGCTGGCGTGACCGGCCAGCAATGCAGCTTTTGCCCAAGCGCCTCCAGCGCCTTGTCCGGCATGTCGGCCAGCGGACGCACAAGCCCCTCCCGCTCCGTAATATACTGCGCCAGCCGTTTGGGCAGATGCTGGGAAAGCGCGGTTTGCGCCGCCTGCCTGCCGTTCTCCCGCTTGGCCGCCTTGAGGAGCGCGGCAAAATCCCGATCCGGCTCGATTGCAAGCTGAATGTCCTCGCCTTCCCGCCAGAAGGACGAGATTTGCAAGATGGCCGGGCCGCTCAGCCCCCGGTGGGTAAACAGCAGTGCCTCGCGAAACCGTGTTCTGCCATGGCTTGCCTCGGCATCCACCGCCACACCGGAAAGGGCCGAAAGCTCGGCCAGAAGCTGCGGATCGAGCGTCAGGGGCACAAGTCCGGGCCGGGTTTCGATCAGGCCAAGCCCGAATTGCCCGGCAATGCGATAGGCAAGCCCTGTCGCCCCCATTTTGGGAATGGACTTGCCGCCACTGGCGACGATCACGCTGGCGGCGATAATCTCGCCCGCGCTACAACGTAAACGAAAGCCGGCAGCGGTTTTTTCGAGATCGTCGATCTCGCATTGCAAGTGAAGCTCCGCACCCGCATCGGCCAGTTCCGCCGTCAACATGCGGATGATGTCGCGGGCGCTGTCATTGCAAAAAAGCTGGCCCAGTGTCTTTTCATGCCAGCCGATGCCGTGGCCCTCGACCATGGCCAGAAAATCCTGCGGCGTGAACCGGGCAAGGGCGGATTTGGCGAAATGCGGATTGGATGAAAGGTAGTTTTTCGGCCCCGCATGGATATTGGTGAAATTGCAGCGCCCGCCACCGGAAATGCGGATTTTTTCGCCCGGTGCCCGCGCATGATCGAGGATCAGCACACGCCTGCCGCGGCGGGCTGCGAAAATGCCCGCCATCATGCCTGCCGCCCCGGCACCGATAATCAGCACGTCAACCTGTCTTGCCACGTCCGGGCTCCTTCTTGCTGTGAATGCTTCCTTTTCGAATATGAAATCAATGTCAATTCCCCGCTTCCCCCTCGCCAATTCGTTTCAGACGGCTATGATGGGGCAGGATCAACTCCAGCTCGGTGAGACATGCCTGCAAGAAAGACAATGCTCAGACCCAAAGGCGCAGCATCCAAGAAAACCCTGATGCCCCCGGACACCGATGGAAAGCGCGGCGTCAAGACCTGGAAGGAAGCCGCAAGCTGGCTGAGAGCCCGCGGCATCGAAGACATCGAATGCATCACCCCCGACCTTGCGGGCGTACCGCGCGGCAAGATGATGCCGACTTCGAAATTCACCGGCAACACCTCGCTTGCCCTGCCCTCGGCGCTTTATCGCCACACGATTTCCGGCGAATATCCCGACGAGACGGAAAACTTCCGCTACGATGCCCGCGACAACGACATCAAGCTGATGCCGGATCTGTCCACCCTGTCGGTCGTACCCTGGGAAACCGACCCCACCGCGCAGGTGATTTGCGACATTGTCGATACCAATGGCGAGCCGGTCAGCTATACGCCGCGCAATGTCCTGAAAAAGGTGCTTTCCCTTTACGAGAAAAAGGGCTGGAAGCCGGTGGTCGCGCCGGAAATCGAATTTTACCTCGTCGCCAAGAACGACGATCCCGATTATCCGTTGCAGCCGCCCAAAGGCCGTTCGGGCCGCTCCATTCTCGGCGGGCAGGGCTATTCCATTGCCGGGATCAACGAATTCGACGAGCTGATCGACGACATCTATCATTTCTCCGAGAAGCAGGGTCTGGAAATCGACACGCTGATCCATGAGGAAGGCCCCGCGCAGCTTGAGATCAACCTGCGGCATGGCGACCCAATCGAGCTTGCCGACCAGGTTTTCCTGTTCAAGCGCACCATTCGCGAGGCGGCGCTGAAGCACGGGATTTTCGCCACCTTCATGGCCAAGCCCATGCAGGGCCAGCCGGGCTCCGCCATGCATATCCACCAGTCGGTGGTGGATGCGGAAACGGGCAGGAACATCTTTTCCAATCCCGATGGCTCGCCCTCCAGCGAGTTCTTCGCCTTCATTGGCGGGATGCAGAAATATGTGCCGAATGCGCTGGTGATGATGGCGCCCTATGTGAATTCCTATCGCCGCCTGCAACCGGACATGGCCTGCCCGGTCAACAATGCCTGGGGCTATGACAACCGCACCACGGCCTTTCGCGTGCCGATCTCCGATCCGCAGGCGCGGCGCGTGGAAAACCGCCTGCCAAGCTCGGATGCCAATCCCTATCTGGCGCTGGCAGCCTCGCTGGGCAGCGGCTATCTCGGCATCTGCAAGGCGATAGAGCCCACCGCCCCTACCGAGGATACCGCCAATGAAGGCTCGATCGAGCTGCCGCGCGGCCTTCTCGAAGCCTTGGCGCTGATGGAGGACGAGCCCGATTTCGAGGAGGTTTTCGGGCGCGATTTCATCAATATCTATGCCGGTGTCAAACGGGGGGAGTTTGAAACCTTCATGCAGGTCATCAGCCCATGGGAGAGGGAATTCCTGCTTTTGAACGTGTGAACTCGCGCATTTCCCGTCAAATGGAAGCGGGTTTCCGTTCGCAGAGACGTAAAGACAAAGAGGTCGTGTGTTTGCCTGCGGTCGCAAGACAGGCAGACACACCGGAAAGGAACTCCCATGTGGCAAAGCCCAATCGCGCCGGGCCTCTCCTGGTATCAGGCCACCGTGGACGAACGCCCCGCTTACGCCGCCCTTGACGGGTCGGTCACGGCGGATGCCGCCATTATCGGCGGTGGCTTCACGGGTTTGCAGGCCGCCTTTCTGCTGGCGAAGGCGGGCGTGAAGGTGGTGCTGATCGATGCCAACCGCTTCGGCGATGGCGCTTCCGGCCGCAATGGCGGGCAACTCGGCACCGGCCAGCGCGCCTGGCCGGAGGAGCTGGAGGCCGAATTCGGCTTCGAGCGCGCCAAGGCCCTGTTCGACATGGCCGAACATGCCAAGACCTATCTGCTGGACTTTGCCCGCGAACACCAGATCGACATGGAATATCTGCCCGGACAGATGAATGTCGAACACAAGAAGGGCAAGGAAAAGGACTATCGCGACAGCGTGGAGATTGCCGCCACCCGCTTCAACTATCCGCATATGCATTTCATGGACCGGCAGGAAACGGCTGAGAGGCTGGGCTCCAGCCATTACCACTGCGGCATACATGACATCGGCACCGGCCATATCCATCCGCTGAAACTTCTGGCGGGGTTGGCGCGGGTGGCCGCCAATGCAGGCGCCCATCTGCACGAGATGACAGCCGCCAAAGCCCTTCGCCCATCCAGCGGCAAAACGCTGATCGAAACCGAAAGAGGCACGATTACCGCATCGAAGGTGCTGATTGCCACCAATGCCTATATCAACGGACTGGAGCCGGTCACGAGCGCCCATGTCATGCCGATCCGCTCCTTTATCGGGGCAACCGTTCCGCTCGATGCCTTTCCTGACATCATTCCCGGCAACGAGGCTGTGGCTGACAGCCGCTTCGTGGTGCGCTATTTCCGCAAGAGCCGCGATGGCCGCCTGCTGTTTGGCGGCCGCGAGGCCTATACCGCCGATAGCCCGCGTGACATTTCCCGCCATATCCGCCGCCAGATTGCGGAAATCTATCCGCAACTGTCTGATATAGACATGACCCATGCCTGGGGCGGGTCCGTAGGGATTACCATGAACCGGCAACCCTTTGCCCGCGAGGTCATGCCCGGCGTCATTTCTGTGGCGGGCTATTCCGGCCATGGCGTGATGCTGTCGAACTATTGCGGCGCCCTGTTCGCCCGATCGCTCCTGGGACAGGCCACGGAGCTGGACCTGTTCAAGGCGCTGAAAGTCCCGGCCTTTCCCGGCGGATCACGTTTGCGTTCACCGCTTCTGTTCCTGGCGCTGAGCTGGTATGCGCTGCGCGACAGGTTCTGAAAGCTTGCCGCCCAGATTTTTCCGGCCTGCCGCTGGCTTTTTTAAATCGATTGAATTATAAGCCCATCAACGGACAAGAATGAGAGACGCGCCTATGAGCAGCCAGATTATTCCCGTCGAACCTTTCGACTATGTTGTTTTCGGGGGAACAGGCGATCTTGCCGAACGCAAGCTTCTTCCAGCTCTTTATCACCGCCAGCTGGCCGGTCAACTGACCGAGCCGACGCGGATCATCGGTGCCTCGCGCTCTCCCATGACGCATGACGAATATCGCGAATTCGCAAGAAAGGCGCTCAAGGAATTCATCAAGAAAGATGAGTGGAGCGACGAGGAGATCGAAAAATTCTGCGCCCGGCTGTTCTACGTCTCGGTCGATGCCAAGGCCGACAAGGGCTGGGACGAGCTGAAGAAGCTGCTGGATCAGGGCAAGGACATCGTGCGCGCCTTCTATCTGGCCGTCTCGCCCTCCATCTTCGGCGATATTGCCGAGCGTATCCGCGATCACAAGCTCATCACCAAATCCACACGGATCGTGGTGGAAAAGCCGATCGGCCGCGACCTCGTGTCCGCTCAGGCGCTGAACGACACCATCGGCAAGGTTTTCAAGGAAGATCAGATCTTCCGCATCGACCACTATCTCGGCAAGGAGACGGTGCAGAACCTGATGGCGCTGCGCTTTGCCAATGCGCTTTACGAGCCCTTGTGGAACTCCGCCCATATCGACCATGTGCAGATCACCGTGGCTGAATCCGTAGGCCTCGAAGGCCGCGTCACCTATTACGACAAGGCAGGCGCGCTGCGCGACATGGTGCAGAACCACATTCTGCAATTGCTCTGCCTTGTCGCCATGGAAGCGCCCTCCTCGATGAATTCCGAGGCACTGCGCGACGAAAAGCTCAAGGTGCTGCGCGCCCTCAAGCCCATCGAAACGGCCAATGTCGAAAAAATGACGGTGCGCGGCCAGTACAAGGCAGGCGCTTCGGCAGGCGGACCCGTCAAAGGCTATACGGAAGAGCTGGAAGCAGCCTCCGACACCGAAACCTTCGTGGCGATCAAGGCCGAGATCAACAACTGGCGCTGGGCAGGCGTGCCCTTCTATCTGCGCACCGGCAAGCGGCTGGCACAGCGTGTTTCGGAAATCGTCATCCAGTTCAAGCCGATCCCGCATTCCATCTTCGACGAGGCCGCAGGCCGCATCGAAGCCAACCAGCTGGTCATTCGCCTGCAACCGGATGAAGGCGTCAAGCAATGGCTGATGATCAAGGATCCCGGCCCCGGCGGTATGCGCCTTCGCCATATCTCGCTGGACATGAGCTTTGCCGAATCCTTCGGCGTGCGCAACCCCGACGCCTATGAGCGCCTGCTGATGGATGTGGTGCGCTCCAACCAGACGCTGTTCATGCGCCGCGACGAGGTGGAAGCCGCGTGGAACTGGGTGGACCCTATCCTCAAGGGTTGGGAAGAACTGGGCCAGCGCGCCCAGGGTTACACCTCCGGCACCTGGGGACCGAGCCAGGCGATTGCGCTGATCGAGCGCGATGGCCGCACCTGGCATGAAGTTGATTGAAAATCGTGTTTGTACATGTGCGGATGCAAAGCCCCTCTCAGGCAGCTGCGCACACTGTCTCAAGGAGTTGATGCATGGCGCATGACTTGCTGACCTTCGAAAATGGCGCGGCTCTGGCGGCCGCCCTTGCCGGGCGGGTGGCGTCTGCGCTGTCCGCAGCGATTGCCGCGCGCGGCAGGGCAGCTTTGGCCGTTTCCGGCGGCTCCACGCCCAAGGCGTTTTTCGAGGCCCTCTCCCGGATGCCGCTGGCATGGGAAAAGGTTTACGTGACGCTGGTGGATGAGCGTTTCGTGCCGGAAGACAATGCACGCTCCAACCATCTGCTGGTGAAAACCCATCTCCTGAAGGCAGAAGCGGCCAGCGCCCGCTTCGTGCCGCTTTTTCATCCGCAAGCCAATATCGACGCCGCCGCACGGGTCGCCAGCCTCGAAACCGAAACGCTTTACCCCTTCGATGTCGTCATTCTCGGCATGGGCACGGATGGCCACACGGCCTCCTTTTTCCCCGGCGGCAATCATCTGGCCGCCGCGCTTGATCTTGCGGCACCGCGCCGGGTCATGACCATGGAAGCGGCAGGTGCGGGCGAACCGCGCCTGACCTTCTCCTTTTCGGCTCTCGCCGATGCCGGTCTTCTGGTGCTGCACATCGAAGGAGTGGAGAAAAAGACGGTGCTGGAAAAGGCGCTTTCCGGCACGGACGAGGCCGAAATGCCGATCAGGGCCGTACTTGAACGCGCGCCTTCGAAGACCGACATCTATTGGGCGCCATAAGGCGCCTTCGGGCCAAACCTGCCCCGGAACGCGGCGGGGAATGTCGAGCGGATCGCTCCATTCACCCGCAATCACTGAGATCCACGTTCGGAAATCCGGTCTCCCCTTTCCGGAACGTGCTTTGGAAGGAAGTTTGCTCCATGAGTGCCGATCATCGCATTGAAGCCATCACCCGGCGCCTCGTCGAGAGGTCGAAGCCGACGCGCGAACCCTATCTCGACCGTGTGCAGCGCGCCGCCTCCAAGGGCGTTCACCGTGCATCTCTTGCCTGCGGCAATCTCGCCCACGGCTTTGCCGTCTGTTCCTCCGGGGACAAGGCCGCCCTTGCGGGCGATGTGGTCCCCAATCTCGGCATCATCACCGCCTATAACGACATGCTTTCGGCCCATCAGCCCTTCGAGACCTATCCGGCGCTGATCCGTGAAGCCGCCCGCGAAGCAGGCGGCGTGGCGCAGGTGGCGGGCGGTGTTCCGGCCATGTGCGATGGTGTGACGCAGGGCCAGCCGGGCATGGAGCTTTCGCTGTTTTCCCGCGACGTGATCGCCATGGCGGCAGGCATCGGGCTTTCGCACAACATGTTCGACAGTACGGTCTATCTTGGCGTTTGCGACAAGATCGTGCCCGGCCTGATGATCGCGGCCCTGACCTTTGGCCATCTGCCCGCCGTCTTCGTGCCGGCAGGCCCGATGACGTCGGGGCTGGCGAATGATGAAAAGGTGCGCGTGCGCCAACTCTATGCCGAGGGCAAGGTGGGCCGCGCCGAATTGCTGGAGGCCGAATCCAGATCCTATCACGGTCCGGGCACCTGCACCTTCTACGGCACGGCCAACTCCAACCAGATGCTGATGGAAATCATGGGCTTCCATCTGCCGGGCGCCTCCTTCGTCAATCCCGGCACGCCGCTGCGCGACGCGCTGACCCGGGAAGCCGCCAAACGCGCCTTGCAGATTACCGCCCTCGGCAACGAGTTTACGCCTGCCGGCGAGATGATCGACGAGCGCTCCATCATCAACGGCGTCGTGGGCCTGCACGCCACCGGCGGCTCCACCAACCATACCATGCACCTGATCGCCATGGCGCGGGCGGGCGGCATTCAATTGACGTGGCAGGATATTTCCGATCTTTCCGACATCGTGCCGCTTCTGGCCCGCGTCTATCCCAACGGGCTTGCCGATGTGAACCACTTCCATGCCGCAGGCGGCATGGGCTATCTCATCAAACAGCTTCTGCGCGGCGGCCTGCTGCATGACGATGTCCGCACCGTCTATGGTCAAGGTCTTGCCGCCTATACGATCGAGCCGAAGCTGAATGAAGACGGCACCGTTGCCCGCCAGCCTGCCCCCGAAGACAGCCATGATCCGAAGGTGCTGGCCCGGATCGAGACCCCCTTCCAGGCTAATGGCGGCCTGAAGATGCTGACCGGCAATATTGGCAAGGCAGTCATCAAGATTTCCGCCGTCAAGCCGGAACGGCATGTGATCGAGGCACCGGCACTGGTCTTCCATAGCCAGCAGGACATGCAGGATGCCTTCAAGCGCGGCGAACTGAATCGCGATTTCGTGGCCGTCGTGCGTTTCCAGGGGCCAAAGGCCTGCGGAATGCCGGAACTGCACAAGCTCACCCCTTCCCTGGGTGTTTTGCAGGATCGCGGCTACAAGGTGGCCCTCGTCACCGACGGGCGCATGTCGGGTGCTTCGGGCAAGGTTCCGGCAGCAATCCACGTGACGCCGGAAGCGGTGGATGGCGGCGCCATCGCCAAAATCCGCGATGGCGATATGCTGCGGCTCGATGCCGTGAGCGGAACGCTGGAGGTGCTGCTTGATGCAGAAACCTTCAACGCCCGCGAGGCGGTGAAGATCGATCTTTCGGAAAACGAATACGGCATGGGCAGGGAATTGTTTGCGCCGCTGCGCCGGGTCGCCGGACCTGCGGACATGGGCGCAAGCGTGCTTTATTGACGCTTGCGAGCACCAAAACACCGCTGGCAGGCTGCTGCAACAGGCACGTGGCCTGTACCTCTCATAACATCACGCCGTTCATCAAATGCATGGCATTGCAAGCTTGATGCCGGGGCCACCGCGACGACGCCCCTGAAGCAGATTCGAGCGCTGTGCATTTTGTTCCATTAACTCTTTTGTTATCTCTAATATTTACCTTGACCCTGTGATCCGGGGGGTAATTTTTAGCGTAAATGCTTCTCTTGCGCTCGGAAGACGGATCGCGGCCTGGCCGCGGTTCACGGGCTTGCAGTGCCGGTCCAATTGAATCGCATCGGCGCTCCAGGATGATCTTTTTGCAGCATAATCCTGTCGATCCATTTTCACTCGGGTCGGATTGTGCTCTAGCGCAGGGGCTGCCATGTACGGACTATCGAAAGAAACCAGATCGAAACTGGCGGCGTTGGAAACGATCAACGCCAACATCATGATCGCAGATGCCAGGCTCAACATCCGTTATATGAACGGCGCGGTCAAAACGCTGCTTTCCGAAGCGGAAAGCGACCTGAAGAAGGAATTGCCGCGCTTCGACATGCAATCGCTGATCGGCAGCAATATCGACATATTTCACAAGAATCCCGGCCATCAACGCTCCATGCTGGCAAATCTGCAAAGCCAGCACCGCGCCACCATCTGGGTCGGCCAACGCGCATTCGACCTCATCGTGACGCCGCTTAAAAACGGCACGACCATCACGGGTTTCGTGGTGGAATGGGCAAATGCGAAAGAGCGCCTGCTCAATCTCGACTATCAGAACCAGATGCAAGCCATAACCCGTGTCCAGGCCATCGTCGCCTTTACCCCGGAAGGCAATGTCATCAGCGCCAACCAGAATTTTCTGAACGCGCTCGGCTACCGGCTGGAGGAGATCGAGGGCAAAAATCACAGCATGTTCGTGGACAAGGATTATGCCGCTTCCCCGGCCTATCAGGAGTTCTGGACGGCGCTGCGCGGCGGCAAATATCAGGCGGAAGAATTCGTTCGCTACGGCAAGGGCGGCAAAAGACTGGTGATCAGCGCCTCTTACAACCCCATTCTCGACGAGAAGGGCCGGGTGACGAAGGCCGTCAAATTCGCCATGGACGTGACCGACCGGGTCTATGCCGTCGATACGATCGGTGCGGCGCTGGCCTCTCTGGCCAATGGCAATCTGGACATCAAGCTGACCAAGCCCTTTGCCGCTGATTTCGAATCCTTGCGCAACAACATGAACGAGGCCATTTCGCAATTGAACGGCACGCTTTCGGCCGTCAGTCAGTCCACGGACCTGATCGATTCCGGTACGCGCGAAATCAGTCATAGCGCCCAGGACCTTTCCAGGCGCACAGAGCAACAGGCCGCCTCGCTGGAGGAAACGGCCGCCGCGCTCGACGAGATCACCGTCAATGTCAATAATGCCTCGCAGCGCGCCGAAGAGGCCCGTCAGGCAACGCAGGCTGCCGACGCAAGCGCCGAACGCTCCGGCCAGATCGTGGCCGAAGCCGTCAGCGCCATGGCGCGGATCGAAGCCTCGTCCAGCCAGATCTCGAACATTATCGGCGTCATCGATGAAATTGCGTTTCAGACCAATCTTCTGGCGCTGAATGCCGGTGTGGAAGCGGCCCGCGCCGGCGAAGCCGGCAAGGGCTTTGCCGTGGTCGCGCAGGAAGTGCGTGAACTGGCGCAGCGGTCCGCCAATGCCGCCAAGGAAATCAAGGAACTCATCCGCAAGTCCTCAGAGGAGGTCCAGACCGGCGTCAAGCTCGTGAGCGAGACCGGCGAAGCGCTCAAGACCATTCAGGACAATGTGGTAAAAGCCAACACCTTGATGCAGGCCATTGCCGGTTCCACCCGCGAACAATCCACCGGTCTCGTCGCCGTCAATCAGGCCATCAACCAGATGGATCAGGTGACACAGCAGAATGCCGGCATGGTCGAGGAATCGAACGCTGCGAGCGCCACGCTTGCCAGCGAAACCGCCCGGCTGCGCGAACTCATCAGCCGCTTCAAGCTGGAAGGACGCGCCTCTCCTTCCCTCGCCAATCGTTATGCGGCCTGAAGGTTGAAAGGGGAGCGAACATCACTCCCTTTTTTGCCGATCTTACATTGACGTTAAACGTAAGAGATAACTTACAATTGCGCCATGTAGCGCGGCAGTTCGTTTATGCTCGGCACGACGATCAGCGTGCGCACCTCTCCACGCTTGAAAGCAGCAAGGAAGCGCGGATATTGATCGAAGACCACGCAGCCACTGGAATCGCCGCGAACGCGCAACAGATAGGTATGGGTCAGGAAGCCGTCGCGGCCATACATCTTGCCATCACCCACCGGCGTCATGCGCAGGGCTTCCACGCCATGGAACAGTGCTTCGCGCATGGTCAGGCGGTAGACATTGGGAGGCGTGGCGCCGCGGTCCTTGATGTGGACAGAGCGAGGGTTATCGCGGTTTTCGCCGCGACCGGAATGGGCGACCAGCTTTTCCCCGCTTGGGAGATGCACGGTTGCCGCGGAAATATCATAGACCGCAACGCCGCTTCCCCGGCCGGGCAGAGCCGCACGGCGGCGAAAAATCGACGGGCTATCGTCGTCATCCATCACGTCGCTGGAGCGGGCATAGCCCATCAGGGTCTTCGGCACGGTCTTTTCCGGGGCCGATTTCAAAGGAATGGTCTTCGGCGCGTCCGGCTGCGTCTCCGGCCGGGCTTCAGCCATGACCTTGGCAAAGGGATCATCCTTGGGACGTGAAAGCGGGGCCGGAACATCGTCCGGCAACATGGCAAGTTGCTGCTGCTCGGCGGTTTTTTCCATCACGGATGGCCGGGGCGCCACGGTTGCGGCAGCAAGTTCCGCAGGGGTGCCCTTCAGACTGTCGAGTGGCGGGGCCTGTTGCAGCACGGCTGCGGCCATTTGCTGATCCTTTTTCACCGCAGCCTCGCGCTCGGCGGCAGCCATGAGGTCGGCGGTTTCGCGGGTCAATGTCTCGTCCCATCGCTGCGAAATCGCCCTCTCGGCGATGGAGGCGGCAAGCGCCTGTTCGAGAATTGCCCGTCCCGCCTGATCGAGCGGCCGTGACACCGGCCCACGCGCCAGTTCGATCTGGGCGATGCGAACCTGCATGTCCTTGAGCGCGCGCGCGCGCATCGCCGCGATTTTCGCTTCCCGCTCGGCAGGCGTCGGAAGTGGTGCGACGGTCTGTACCGGAGCCGAGGGCATCAGAAGGCTGGCGCGCAACAGATCGGCCTTGCCCTGACTGGAAAAAGCGACCTCCCCTCGTGACAGCGACGGCAGCCCATGCAGCGCCGATAGCGTTGCCGCAAGCCACAGGCCGATTGCCACGCCACCACCCAACCAGGCGGCACTGGACTTCATGGAAGGCAGGAAAGACTTTCCAGAACGCTGAACTGCCAATGCAGCGAAGGTTTCGCTCGCGAACGCCATACTTCAACTCGCCTGTTGCATGGCGCGTGCCGGCGCAATGCGCCCTGCCCCGCCGTCATGCGGTCAACACAAAATCATGGAGAGGTTCAACCGCCCCGCTCACCGACAGACAATGGTCCGGACGCTTGCGCCAAGGCGCGGGCTTCGGCATTCGTTCGGCTGAGGCAAACCTGTCGATGACAGCCAAAGAATGAAGAAACTTGGTAACTAAAGAGTTTACAAAACAGCTCGTTTTCGACTCACGCCCCGTCCGTTAACCAAAAGGCGGATGAAATACGACATTTTTGTCGCAAAACGGCAAAAGGGAGGCCCCGCCTCCCTCAAAACATAGCAATATTCTGCTATTCTCACATAAACGTGAGCGCCCTCACCACGACCTGACGTCCAGAACCCGATCCTTATGCGCCGGGTGCGTGGAGAAAACGAAGATGCGATCCATTTCCTTCTGGTTCAAAAGACGAAGAAAACGGATTTCGGCGGTGTTGTTGGAGAAGGTCTTCATCAACAGACTGCCGATCTTGTTGATGCGGGCGTCTGGAATGTCCAGGTAAAATTGCTTGGGAAGGTTGAACTGGGTGAGAAGCGCGATTACGGCGCCGCTTTGCGAAATGCGGATGATGTCGCAACGGCGCGAGGCCATATGCGTCATGCCTTTCTCGGTATATTCAAGGCGTCCGGCATTCATGGTGTCTTCCATGCGAAAGCGGTTTTCCCGATCATACATGAAGGACTCTTCCTTTTTCAGGAAATGCGAATTGCTTGTTGCGAGCGCCATGAATTTACCCCCAAGTCCTTTCCACGCAGTTCAGATTGCGTGGACACGTCTCCTTCGGCCGTTTGCGACGATTGGCCGACACGCTCAGGCTAGGGGCCGGGTCTTAACAGATGGTGATTATTTCCCTCTGATATTCGGGGGTAAACAACGCTGCATCGAGCTTTGGTTAAGACGCTCCTAAAGCGACCGCCCTTCCCGCAGCCTGAAGCTCTTGCCCTGCCCGTCGAAAAGATGAAGCTTCTCGGGCGCGGCCGTAAAACGCAGGGTTTCACCACGCGAAATCGCAGCAATGCCGGGCAATTTCACCACAAGCGGCTCGACCGACATGGCGCCTTCCACATAGAGCAGCGTGACTTCTCCAAGCGCCTCGACCAGCGTGACGCTCGCTTCGAAGAGATAGGAATCGCCCTTTGTCACTGTCAGGTCTTCCGGGCGCACACCAAGGCTTGCCATGGCGCCGGTGTCGCTCAAGCCTGTTTCTATCGGCACGCAAACAGGCCGCTGGTCGGAGAGCATGACGCGCGTGACCGATCCCGTTTCCACCACGGTTCCGGGCAGGATGTTCATGGCCGGTGAGCCAATGAAACGGGCGACGAAGAGATTGGCTGGCCGCTCGTAAAGCTCCAGCGGCGCCCCCACCTGCTCGATCCGCCCTGCCGAAAGCACGACGATCCGGTCTGCCAGCGTCATCGCCTCCACCTGATCATGCGTGACGTAGATCATCGTGGTATCGGGCATCTGCTCGTGCAGCTTGGCAATCTCGATGCGTGTTGCCACGCGCAAGGCGGCATCGAGGTTGGAAAGCGGCTCGTCGAACAGAAAAACCTTCGGGTTGCGGCAAATGGCCCGGCCAATGGCAACGCGCTGGCGCTGCCCGCCCGAAAGCGCCTTGGGCAGGCGATCCAGATAGGGTTCAAGCTGGAGAATGGCAGCGGCCGCGCGCACCCGGCGGTCGATCTCTTCCTTGCTCTCCCCTGCTATTCGCATCCCGAATGCCATGTTGTCGAACACCGTCATATGCGGATAGAGCGCATAGGACTGAAACACCATGGCGATGCCGCGTTTGGAGGGCGGCACGGTATTGACCTTCTGGCCATCGATGAGAAGGTCGCCGTCGGTGATCTCTTCCAGACCGGCGATCATGCGCAGCAAGGTGGACTTTCCGCAGCCGGACGGGCCGACAAAGACCACGAACTCCCCCTTGGCAATATCGAGATCGATGCCATGGAGAACCTTGACCTCTCCATAGGCCTTGCGAACATCTTTCAGCACGAGACCAGCCATGGTCCTCCCCTTTCATTCTCCAGGGCATTGTCCTTCAGAAAAGCGGACCTATCCCGCTCCGGAAATGCTCAAGCGCTTTTGCGTGAAAGATGCCGCAACCGCGCGGCACCCATCTGGTTACAGGTCGAAAGCCGCTGGCGGCTTTTCTTTCACACCGTCTGGCGGCGCAGCGCAAAGGCTGCTCCCCATCCAGGCAGGATTGCCTTTGCATCGTCCAGCCCGGCTTCGAAACCATGGCCCTCGAGCATGTCCCACTCGCCATCGGGAAGGGCGATCCTGTCTTCTGCGGGGCTCATGTTGAACAGGCACAGGACCTCCTGCCCGTCCAGCAGGCGGGAATAGGCAAGCTGCGTATCGCTGACGATGTGGAAGGCAATGTCGCCCTTGACGAGCGCCGGAAATTGCCGACGGAATTGCAGGAAGCGGCGGTAATGCTCCAACACCGACCCCTCCTTGCCATCCTGCACGCTGACGGCATTCAGGCTGTGCTCCACCGGAATGGGCAGCCACGTCGTCTCGCCATTGCTGAAGCCAGCATGGTGGGCAAGCGAATCCCACACCATAGGCGTGCGGCAACCGTCGCGTCCCTTGAATTCGGGCCAGAATTCCTTGCCATAGGGATCCTGCAAATCTTCAAACGCAATATCGGCTTCCGTGAGACCCAGTTCCTCGCCCTGATAGATGCAGACCGAGCCGCGCTGCGTGAGCAGTACCGCCGAAAGAAACTTGGCGAAGGCCTGCCGGTCCACCACCTCCGCTCCCCAGCGGGAGACGTGGCGAACGACATCATGGTTGGAAAAGGCCCAGCAGGCCCAGCCCTCTGGCGCGGCAGCCCGAAAAGCGGCCTGGGTGTCGGCAACGACCTGCGGGGTCAACGGCTCTGGCGCGAGGAATTCAAAGGCGTAGCACATCTGCATCTTGTCGCCGCCGGAAGTGTACTGGCCGACAATTTCCAGTCCATACTGGCCGTCGCCAACTTCGCCTACTGCCGCAATGGCCGGAAACTCCTCCAGCAGCGCGCGGAAACGCTTCAGGAATTCCAGATTTTCCGGCTGGTTCTTGTCGTAGATGTGGTCCTGAAAGTTATAGGGATTGACGGCAGGCGCGGTGGAAGCATTGCGCCGCTCGGGCGACAGCGGCGGGTTGTCGCGCAATTGCTTGTCGTGGAAATAGAAGTTGATCGTATCGAGACGGAAGCCGTCCACGCCGCGCTTCAGCCAGAAGCGGGCCGCATCCAGCACCGCGTCCTGTACCTGCGGATTGTGCATGTTCAGATCGGGCTGCGAGGTCAGGAAGTTGTGCAGGTAATACTGCATCCGCCTTGCGTCCCATGCCCAGGCAGAGCCGCCGAAAATCGAAAGCCAGTTATTCGGCGGCGAACCGTCGGGCTTGGGATCGGACCAGACATACCAGTCGGATTTGGGATTGATGCGGCTGGAACGGCTTTCGGCAAACCATGCGTGCTGATCGGAGGTGTGGGAGATCACCAGATCGATCATCACCTTGATCCCAAGCCTGTGGGCCTCGGCGATCAGAGCGTCGAAGTCGGCCACGGTCCCGAACATCGGATCGACATCGGTGTAGTTGGAGACGTCGTAGCCGAAATCCTTCATGGGCGAGGCAAAGAAGGGCGAGATCCAGATAGCATCCGCCCCCAGCCGCGCCACATGCGGCAAGCGCGCTGTAATGCCCTTGAGATCGCCCACGCCGTCATTGTTGGAATCCTGAAAGGAGCGCGGGTAAATCTGGTAGATCACGGCACCGCGCCACCAGTCCTTGTCCACGGTCGCAGTGCTTGTCGAAACAGGGGTCATGAAATCTTCCTGTAGGTCTTGGGAGAAAATTGATCAGCCGCCCTTCACCGAGCCGGCCAGCAGGCCGCGCACGAGATAGCGCTGGAGGGTGAAAAAGACGAGAAGAGGCACGATGATGGTAATGAAAGCCGAGGCGGTGAGAATTTCCCAGTTTGCGCCGCGCGAACCCAGAAGGTTGACCAGACGCCCTGTCAGCACCAGTTCCTCGTTTCCGGTTCCCAGAAACACCATGGCGACCAGAAGATCGTTCCATGTCCACAGGAACTGGAAAATGGCGAAGGATGCCAGAGCCGGATAGGAAAGCGGCAGGACGATCTTCACGAAGATCTCGAAATCGTTTGCCCCATCGACCCGCGCCGATTCCATGATCTCGCGCGGCAATCCGGCAATGTAATTGCGCAACAGATAGATGGCGAGCGGCAGACCGAATCCCATATGAGCGAGCCAGATGCCAAGATAGGTCTTGGATGGCACACCGAAAAACGCCCCGACGCCATTGTACATCTTGAGCAGCGGAATGAGCGACATTTGCAAGGGCACCACCAGCAGGCCGACAATCAGGGCAATCAGCAGGGAGCGTCCCGGAAACTGCATCCAGGCCAGTGCATAGGCTGCAAAGGCTGCGACCAGAATGGGGATGATGGTGGCGGGAATGGCAACCGTCAGAGAGTTGAGGAAGGATTGCCCCATGCCCTCCGCCGTCAGAACCGTGCGGTAATTATCGAAGGAAAAACGGGGCGGCTGCTCGGAGGTGAAGAAAATCCGCTGGCCGCGCGCGCCTTCAAAGCTCTGCGGCGCACTCAGGCGGAAGTCGCCGGTTTCGCTTACCGTCAGCGTCTCGCCATCCTTGAGCGTCGCGCTCTCGCCGGGCCTGAATTCCTCCGGCTTGAGGCTGGAGGTTCCAAAAGCGCTGACACGGCCCTTGCCGCCATTGAAAAGATTGCCGGAAATAACCCAGACTGCACCTTCCTGCTTCTGCGCTTCAGCGCCGGGAGCCCGAAAAATATCCTTTCGACTGGCGCCCGTCAGGGCCGTCCACCAACCGGAGGCCGAGATCTGATCCTTGTCACGCAGGGAGGAAATCAACAGACCGGCGGTCGGCACCGTCCAGACGATGACGAGCAGCAGAACCGTGAGGTTGACGACGATGGAGAGCGGTGAAAAAGCGCGCATAGGCATCAGCGGTCTCCCATTTCCTGGCGGGCATTGCGAATATTCCAGACCATGATCGGCACGACCATCACCATGATCACCACGGCAATCACCGCGCCGCGGCCGAAATCGCCGCCGCCCCGGAACATCCAGTCGAACATGAGATTGGCAAGCACCTGCGTCTGCCACTGGCCATTGGTCATAGCCAGAACGATGTCGAACACCTTGAGCACAAGAATAGTGATGGTGGTCCACACGACGGCGATGGTTCCCCAGATTTGCGGCACCTTGATCTTGAAGAAAATCTGCCAGGGATTGGCGCCGTCGATAACAGCCGCCTCCACGGTTTCTTCGGGAATTCCGCGCAGTGCCGCCGAAAGCAGAACCATGGCAAAACCCGTCTGAACCCAGACAAGGATGACCATGAGGAAGAAATTGTTCCAGAAGGGCAGCGAGATCCACACCTGCGGCTGGCCGCCGAGCGCCACCACGATGGCGTTGAGAAGACCGATCTGTTCTGCGCCGGCATCGCGGTAATCATAGACGAATTTCCAGATGACCGAGGCGCCGACAAAGGAAATGGCCATGGGCATAAAGATCAGCGATTTGGCGATATTGCCCCACCAGATGCGATCGGTGAGCGCGGCAATCACCAGCCCCAGCAGCGTCGAAAGCGTCGGCACGACCACGAGCCACAGAATGTTGTTCAGGATCGCTTCGTGAAACTCGTTGTCGCCGAGAAGCCATTTGTAATTGGCCAGCCCGACAAAACTGGTGCCGCTGCGATCCATGAATGAATAGAAAATCGAGGAGAACAGCGGATAGACCAGATAGACGGCAAGCGAAAGAAGGGCCGGACCGAGGAAGAGCCATGGCCGGATGAAGGCAGCGACCCGCATATTGCGCGATGCCCGGTCGAGATCGGTGTGATGGGCCGGAAAAAGCCGGTCCAATATCCAGTTCGAGCCGAAGAAATAGCCGAGCGCGCCACCAACGCCAATGACGATGGTGATAAGTGCATAGGCAAGCTGCCCCATGATCTATCTCCCCAAAACCTGCCATGCATCATGCGGCCAACCGGCTCCGGCACAATGCTTGCGCTCGTCCAAATCCATGAACATCGTGTATGACTGGAAAGCGGCTGTCCGGCAGTCGCTGTGGATGGCACGCCGCGGCACAATGGCCTGTGCGACGTGCCCTGGTGAAATCCGAACCGCTATTTCAGCGCGTCCCACGCCTGCTGGATGTTCTTGGTGACATCCTGCGCGGATTTTCCGCCCGCATAATCCACCATGGCGGTCCAGAAGGCGCCCGCGCCAATCTTGCCCGGCATGAGGTCGGAACCGTCGAAGCGGAACGTGGTGGCCTTCATGAGAATGTCACCCTGCTTTTTCACCGGCGCGTTGGGATAGACGTCCTGATTGGCGGCCTTGTAGGCGGTCAGGAAGCTGGACTGCGCCATCCAGACCTCATGGGCGATCGGCGTCTTCAGAAAGTCTATGAAGGCCCGTGCGGCAGGAGAATCCTTGGTGATCATGGCAAGCGTGCCCGCCCCGGCCACCGGATTGCCGATTTCCGGCTTGCTGGCGTAATTGGGAGTGGGGAAGAAATCCACATCCTGCCCGACCTTGGTGCCTTCCGGGAAGAAGGACGGCACGAAAGAGGCCTGATGGTGCAGGTAGCACTTGGGCGGCGAGGTGAAGAGCCCCTTTGGACTATCCCTGAAATCGGTGGAGGCGACACCGGCCGTTCCGCCATCCACGAATTTCGGATTGCGCGAGAACCAGCCATATTCGTCGATAGCTGCTAGTACTTTCGGATCGTTGAACTTGATCTCGTTGCTGACCCACTTGTCGTAAACGTCGGCAGGGTAGAGACGCAGCATCAGGTCTTCGATCCAGTCGGTGGCCGGCCAGCCGGTGGCCCCGCCCGATCCCAGACCGATGCACCACGGAACGCCGCCGTCAGCAGCGATCTTTTCGGTCAACGCCTTCAACTCTTCCATGCTTTTGGGCACTTTATAGCCCGCATCCTCGAAGTTTTCCGGCACATACCAGATCAGCGACTTGATATCGATCTTGTATGGCATTCCGTAGATCAGCGGCTTGCCATCCTTGCCCTTGAACGTCGCAAGATCGACCCAGGACTGACCGGCGGCAAAATTCTGCTTCAGCCAGTCGCGGTTTTCCTCGCCAAGCGGCGTCAGCGCGCCCTTGGCGGCAAGATCGCCAATCAGCCCCGGCTGCGCAAGAATGGCCACATTGGGAGGGCTTCCGGCCTGCGTGTCGATGACGATCTGCTGCTCGTAATTTTCCGAGGACGAATATTTGACATCGATGCCCGTCGCCTGACGGAAATATTCCAGCACGGTTTCGAACAGCGCCTGATCCTCACCGCGCCACGGCCCGAAAATCGTCAGCACTTGCCCCTTCATCTGGTGAGCCTTGGAAAATTCCTCGTAGCTCTTCCAGTTAAACTTTTCGTCCGCACCGGGCTTGAATTTCAGTTCCGCAGCAGATGCCGTGCCAGCCAGCAAGGCAAGCGCTGCAAGGCTGGAAAGCAGATAGGTCTTCATCATGGCTCCTCCTCAAGAGCGGACGTTACGATGCTCCCCTGCATCCGCCCGCATCAGATTAAATGTATCGCGTCCAACCGCTGACAAGCGGCAGACGGGATTATTGCGCGCAATCGACGTTGAAAGTTTCTCAAAGCGCTTTGAGCGGTAAGAAGCCACAAATTATCGGGGGAAGTCAAGAGGGCGCGCGCCTGTTTTGCGCAATGGACGGAATAGGGTTCGCGCAAGGGTTCCCGGCGTGGGCTTTTGCTATTATAGAAAGGGGAGAGAAGCGGTTGAAATTGCGATCGCCCGGAAACGATTGCCCTTTGACATGACGTCTTGGGCAGGTGGTAGCCGCCCTCCTCGACTGACACGTAGAGCAGCTTCCCCAATCACATCGATGCATGTGAGCTTGCCTGAGTTTCCGTTTGTTTTGCGCATTTTGGATTGGGAAACCGTAACTACACTTTTTCTGTAAATGGTCTAAACGGGGATTATGCAGCACGTTTTCGACAAGGGGTGGATTGCCGCGTGAATCTGAAGCAACTCTCTGAACTTCTGGGGCTTTCACAAACCACCATCAGTCGCGCCCTCAACGGCTATCCTGAAGTGGGTGAGGAAACGCGCCAGCGTGTTTTGAAGGCTGCGCAGGAAACGGGCTATCGTCCCAACCGCGCCGCAAGACGGCTTGCTACGGGAAAGGCTGGATCGCTTGGCCTGGTCATGCCGATTTCGCCGCAGCAATCCTCCGACATCCATTTTGCCGAGTTCCAGAGCGGGCTGGCCGAGGAATGCCTCAAGCACGAGTTTCATTTCGTCATCATTCCCGCCCACCCCGATGCGGAGGATCAGGCCATTCGAGGTCTGGTGTCGGGAGGGGCGGTGGATGCCTATTATCTGGCCTATATGCGGGAAAAGGACCCGCGCATCGCCATGGCCAAATCCCTGCCCGTTCCCTTTATCGTCCATGGCCGCTCGCTGGGTCTGGAGACGGATTACCCGTTTCTCGACGTCGATAACGAGGATGCGTTCCGGGCATCGGCCGAACTGCTGATCGGCCTTGGCCACCGGCACTTTGCCTTTCTTAACGGCCCCGAACATCTCGATTTTGCCCAGCGGCGAAAGATGGGAATGCAGCAGGCCCTGGAAAAAGCGGGGCTGGCCCTGCCGCCACATGCCGTGACCCACAGCTTGATGAGCGACGAATGGGGCTATCGCAATGCCCGGATCGTCCTGCAAATGTCACCGCGCCCCACGGCATTGCTGGTGGCCAGTACGGTTCTGGCGCTGGGGGCCGTTCGGGCCATCGAAGAAGCCGGATTGACGCTCGGACGCGACATCTCGTTGGTTGCCCATGACGATGACCTGCAACTGCTGAAGCCGGAAAACTTCACCGTGCCGCTCACCACCACCATGTCTTCGCTGCGCGCGGCAGGCCAGCGCGTCGCCGAACGGCTGATTGCCGAACTGGAAGAGCCCGGCAAGGGGCCGCCGCTTCAGGAATTATGGAAGGCCGATCTGGTCATCCGGGCGTCCACAGGCCCTTGCGCTGGATAGGGGATTCCAGCGCGGAGACACCTTGCCTTTTGCCGCAAAGCGCTCCGCCAAACACCGTTCGAGATCAAAAGACCGGCGCGGTCAGTCCGGCCTTGCGGTGAGCTGCAATCACGGTATTGGCCATCAGCATGGCGATGGTCATGGGGCCAACGCCACCCGGAACCGGCGTGATGGCAGCCGCCTGTTCGGCGCATTCGGCAAAGGCAACATCGCCCACGAGCTTGGTCTTTCCCTCGCCCTTTTCCGGCGCGGCAACACGGTTGATGCCGACATCGATAACGGTTGCGCCCGGCTTTACCCAGTCCGCCTTCACCATTTCCGCCCGGCCAACGGCGGCCACCAGAATATCGGCGCTGCGGGCAAGGGCCGGAAGATCGCGGCTTCTGGAATGCGCCATCGTTACCGTGGCATTGGCATTGAGCAGCAATTGCCCCATGGGCTTGCCGAACAGGTTGGAGCGTCCGATGACGAGCGCATTGAGGCCCGACAGATCGCGTCCGTGGATCTTGCGCACCAGCAGCATGGCCCCCGCGGGCGTGCAGGAGATCAGGCCCGTCTGCATGTCGCCCGTCGCCAGCTTGCCGGCATTGACCACATGCAGGCCATCCACATCCTTTTCCGGCAGGATGGACTGGATGACGGCCTCGCTGTCCAGATGTCTGGGCAGCGGCAATTGCACCAGAATGCCATGGATCGAAGCATCCGCGTTCAGTTCGGCCACCAGCGCCAGAAGGTCTTCCTGGCGTGTATCTTCCGGCAGGGTATGCTGCACGGAATTGAAGCCGCATTCCTTGGCCATGCGCCCCTTGGCGCCGACATAGGCATGGCTGGCGGGATCATCGCCAACGATAATGACGGCAAGCCCCACCTTACCACCAACGGCATCCGCATAGGCCTGCGCACTCGCCTTGACTGCCTCGATAACGGAGGCAGCAACCTCTTTTCCGTCGATAACTGTGACCACGCCTGTCAATCCCGTTCGATAGCCTTTTTCGGACAATTCTGCCAAAGCGCATAAAGGCAAAGACGGGATGACCCAAGTCTTTGTTTTTGACACACTTCCCGACAGAAAGCCGCTTTCCGCTTTTCCTTGGAAAGGCTCTATATCACCCTGATGGCAAAGAACAAAGACGCGATTTCACCGGAAGCTCACGCTTTGCGGCGCGCCTGACGTCGGGCTTTCAGCACATGGAGGATGAATTGCGGAATGCCGATGAGATAACGGCGCCAGAGTCGCGAAGGCTCAAGCAGCAGCCGGTAGAGCCATTCAAAACGGATTGCCCGCATCCAGGCCGGCGCCCGCGGGACAGTGCCGGATACGAAATCGAACAGCGCGCCAACCGTCAGCACCAGCCGCGCATGGCGCTGCGTGATGTGGCGGGCCACCCATTTTTCCTGGAAGGGCGTGCCCATGCCCACAAGCAGCAGATCGATGCGGGCCTCTTCCAGTCTTTCGAGGATGATGGGCAATTCCTCGTCGTCAAAGAAACCATCGGCCATCGGCAGAAATTCATGCCAGGGGGCGTGCTGGCGGAAATTGGCCACAGCCCCGGCCAGAACGCCCGGCCTGCCGCCAATCAGCCCGATCCGCCGCGGCGTGGACATGAAGGTCAGGAGAGCGGGAACCAGATCGGTCCCGTTGAGATTGGCCGCAAAGGGCCGCCCATCGATGAGCAGGGCGGCAAGATCGAGCCCAACGCCATCGGGAAGCACCAGCTGATCCTTGAGGAGGGCCCTGAATTCACCATCCCGCAGCATGACATTGGCATTATGCGCGTTGAGAAACGCCACCTTGGCGTGGGCTCCTACCTTGCCGGCAAGGTGATCGAGAAAGCCGAGAGCCGTCATCCATGGCACGTCCAGCACAGGCTGGCCGAACAGTGTGCGGCGCGGCAGGGATTGCGCGCCCGCCGTGCCATCCGCCTCGAACCGGTCCATGCCGTGATCCATGATTTCCATTTTCAAAGCCTGCTCTGCCAGATCCTGCCGGACCTTGTGAATCAGCAGCGCAGTGCGGACGCCATCCTGCTCCTCACTGCCTGCGACGTCGGTGATGCGGTAGGCTGCACGCATGAAAGCCCGGCTCCCTTGTGGATACCGGGCCAGCCTAACGCGCCGCCATCAAATCCCGCTTAAACCTCAGGCTAAAATTTGCGAGTCGATCTTTACGCAATGGTTACTATGCGCCCGAACGGCGCGGGAGATCGTCAATGCCCTGTTTTTGGCGCATCCGCCACTGGCGGGGCTTCGCCTTCGACGATTTTCACGCCGGGTTTCAGCTTGGGCTTGCCGCCGCCCTCGCGCAGGTCTTCCTTGGCAAGGAAGTCAAGCTGCTCGATCAGCACGCTCTGGACCACTTCGTCACCCAGCCGCTTGTTGATACCGGTGCGGATGCCCTCGCGAAACTGCTCGATATCCAGGCGCTTCGGGCTTGAAAGATCGATCATGCGATTGCCCACCAGCGCCGTAAAAAGCTGGTCCGTCAGGATATCCGAGACCTGCAAGGGCGCTGCGTGGGCCTTGTCCTTTTCCACGACGAAGGAAAAGCGCCCAAGAAAATAGCCCTTCACGCCACCGTCTTCCAGATAGGGAATGGTGATGGCCTCACCGCGCACCACTTCGGTTGGCGGGGCCTTGGCCGTTTCCACCGGCGCTGGCTTCGTGGCCAGCTGCACCGAGAAATACACGGCAACGAGCGTGACGATGCAGGCCCAAATACCCGCGATGACGATCTTGACCATCAATTATCTCTGTAGAGAAACTGTTCCTGGGTATAGGTGCCGTCGCCATCGGCCTCCTGCACGGCGGTACGCAGAATTTCCGCCACTGCCTTTACCGCATGGAGATGGGCTTCGACGCGGCGGGCATTGAGCGCAAGCTTCTTCTTGACGCTGTGCATCTGCTCGACATGATGAACCGCAAGTTCGTGCGGATCGGTATCGCGAAACAGCATGGTCAGCTCATAGAGGCAACGGCTTTTATGGGCGTTGGACACCTTGAAGTCGAATTCGGGATCGCGGCCGATCCGCTCGTTCTCGTTATCGACGATCATTTCCAGACGTCCGAGAACGGTCTTGATCCGGTAGTCGTTGGACACATGTTCCATAAATGTCAATTTCCTCAAGGCTCGCGCAAAGACAGCGTCCGGCGGTCCATGACCTTTCAGGCTGACTTCAGCTTAATTCTCAAATAGTTCCGGCAAGAGATGCGGGTCGCGAAGGATCAGACGGCGGTGAAAAGCCCGTCCGTACGAACCTGATCCGTCTTGCTCTGGTCTGGCGAGGCCAGCCCCAGCGCATCACGTTCGATCTGCTGCATGTTCATCTGCGCCATATTATGCGCGGACGCATCGGCAACCACGTTCTGCACGCCCTTTGGCCGCACGCGCGACAATTCTTCCGAATACATCTGCTTGGCAATGCCGATACCGCCGCGCTCGGCAATGGTATTGCCAATCTGTTCGGCCAACATGCTCTTCCAGATTTCACCGGCATTGCCCTTGCCGAAAACGGCTTCCGAATCCTTCGGCAGCATGGATTGCACGAAATTCTGAAGGATGACGCCCTCGTATTGCTTGTAGGGCTTGGGAATGTCGGCGGCCTTGATGGCCGTCGAGGCATTGCCGAGACCTGCCTTGGAGGCTGCGCTGCTCATGGTGTTCATGGCCATGTCGAAGCCGGCATTCTTCTCGTTCAGGCTGGCGGCCTGGGTGGCAGCGCGCGCGGACTGCAAGCGCTCCTGCGCCGCGGCCATGGAAGAGCTGTCAGCCGCCTTTACAACGTCGAGAACCAGATCGCTGGGAGGAGAAATTGCCACTGTGTCGTCCCCTGAAAATCAATATGGGGAAGACTATCCCTCGTGAAGCTTGCTGGAGGCTGGTGTGGCAAATTTCATGTCGAGAAGCTCCATCAGTTGAAGCTCCGCAGCCTCTTCGTCTTCGTGCACGCGGGCCGTTTTCATCTTGTCTTCCAGCCGCTCGGCCTTGGTTCGCTCTCTGAGAACCTGATTTTCCTCTACCCTTTGCACGTCGGCCATGCGCTTGTCGTCCTGGGTGAGGCGCGAGAAGCGTTCGGCATAATTCTGGGAAAACTGACGATGCACCGGATCGAGCGAGCCCAGCGCCTGCACGACGCGGTCGAGACCCTCAGAGATTTCCTGGCGTTTGCGAATGGTATCGGCAAGGCGCAAATCGGCCATTTTTTCCAGATGCCGCTGCACTGCCACGAGACGCTTGAGCTTTTGCGACTTCCTGATGGGGGCCATGGCTATCTTCCGAGAAAAATGGGAATGAAGGCATCCGCAAACTGCCGCACCATCGCCCCGATAGACCAGTAGACCAGAAGCAGGCCACCGGTGATCAGGTAAGGCGTGGAGATGTAATAAACCGGGATCTGCTGCGCCAGCCGGTTGACCAGACCCACGCCGAAATTGAACATGATGCCGTAGATGATGAAGGGGCTCGAAAGCCGCAACATCAGCATATAGGTCTGCGACGCCGTATCCGTCAGCGTGATCAGCATTTTCTGCGTGTTGGGCGAACCACCCATCGGCATGACGGAATAGCTGTCGATCAGCGCCCTGAGCATGATGTGGTGAAAATCCATCATGAACAACATCAACAGCCCGCAAAAGCTGATCATGTTGGTCATCTGGTTTTCGCTGCTGTCTTCCAGCACATCGGGCATGGGCGTCGTGTTGAAGCCGATCATCATCGTGAGGATGGAACCGGCAAATTGCAGGCCCAGCGTAAAGAAGCGGGCAATCAGCCCGAACACTACCCCGATCAGGCTTTCGGTGACGATGAGCGCCACGAAAACCGCTCCCCCCTGCGACACCTTGGGATAAACCGTATCCCACAGAATGGGTACGCAGGACAGGGAAACCGCAACGGCCGCAAAAAGCCTGATCTGGGCAGGCACCCGCGCTGCCGCAAAGCCGGGCATGGCCATGAAGCAGCCGCCGATGCGGCAGAAGATCAGGAACAGTGCAAGCACTGTTCCCTGCGGGTCGGTGATCATGAGATGGAGCCCAGGATCTTTATCTCGATACCCTTTGCCAGTTCCACATGCGAAAGGACGGGCAAGGTTGCGAACAGTCTTTCGATAATCATGCGGACATAGGACCGCGTTTCCGGCGATGTGACAAGCACGAATGGCAGGCCGCGATCCATGAATTCACGGATAACTTTGCTGGCCTGTTCGCTGAACTCTTCCAGAGAGCGTGGATCGATGTCGAATTCGACCACCTCGCCCTTGTTGTCGCGCTTCAGCGCCTGATGGAACACCAGATCCCATTTGCTGCCAAGGCGCAGCACCCGCAGCACGCCGTTATCGGTCAGGTCGCCGCACAATTGCTGTGCCATGCGCACCCGCACATGTTCCACGATCTGCTCGGTCTTGCGCACATGCGGCGCAAGTTCGGCCACCGCTTCCAGAATGAGATGCAGGTTGCGAATGGAAACACGCTCGGCCAGAAGCAGCTTCAGCACCGCTTGCAGCCCCGAATAGGACATATGCGAGGAGCAGATTTCATCGGCCAGCTTCTTGTATTCCGGATCAAGGCGCTCGATCAGAACCTTTACGTCCTTGTAGGACAGAAGCTGCGGCAGGTTGTTGCGGATGACCTCGGACAAATGCGTGAGAACAACCGAAACATTGTCGATCGGGTGAAAGCCTTCACGCTTGAGGTCTTCGGCAAAGGTTTCCATGATCGAGACGGCCGGCATACCGAAGGCCGGCTCGCGGATCTCGTCGCCGGGAATGCGCGGCTTGCGGCCATTGCCCGTCACCACCAGAACTTCGCCGACGCGCAGATTGTTGGAAGCAATCGTCGTGCCGTGAATGCGGATATGATAGGCCTTGTCGGGGATGGCGATGTCGTCCGTCACCTTGATTTCCGGCACCACGAACCCGTATTGGCTGGCGAATTTGCGCCGCATCTTGCCCACGCGGAAGGCCAGCTCCTGATGAGCGCCCAGAAGGCGCGTCGAAACCAGCTTGCCGAGGGCAAGTTCGATTTCAGCGGTCTTCAGCACGCTCTTGACGCTATCCTTCTCCGCTTCCTTGTTCTGGATGACCTTGCTTTCCTCGATCTGCCGCCGGGCCAGATTTTCCGCTTCCATCTGCCGGGGAATGAACCAGCTGCCGAAGGCCATGATGCCGCCCAGCGCCAGAAACGGGATCATCGGCAGGCCCGGAATGAGGGCCAGCAGCATCATGAGGCCGGAGGCGACTGAAAGCGCGCGCGGATAACCGCTCAACTGGTCGATGACGGCCTTGTCGGCAGAGCCCGCATTGCCGCCGCGCGACACGAGAAGACCCGCAGCCAGCGATACGATCAGGGCCGGAATCTGCGAAACCAGACCATCGCCGACGGAAAGCTTGACGAAAACATCGGCAGCCTCGCCAATCGGCATTCCGTGACGGAAATAGCCGATGATGATGCCGCCGAAGATGTTGATGGCCGTGATGATCAGACCGGCGATGGCATCGCCGCGCACGAATTTCGAAGCACCGTCCATGGCGCCGAAAAAGGAGCTTTCCTGCTCCAGCTCGCTGCGCCGCCGCCGCGCCTCGGCTTCATCGATGCTGCCGGAGGAAAGATCCGCGTCGATGGCCATCTGCTTGCCTGGAATGGCATCGAGGGTAAAGCGGGCGCCAACTTCCGCGATACGGGTGGCACCCTTGGTGATGACGATGAAGTTGACCGTGACCAGAATGGCGAAAACGATAAGACCGATCACGAAATCGCCGGACATGACGAGGCTTGAAAAGCCCGCAATCACGCCACCTGCGGCATCATGGCCCTGATGGCCGTGCGACAGGATCACGCGCGTTGTCGCAATGTTCAGCGACAGGCGCACCATGGTCGAGATCAGCAGGATCGTCGGAAAGGACGAGAAATCCAGCGGCCTCTGGATCCACAGGGACACCATGAGGATCAGCACGGAGAAGGCGATCGAGAAGGCCAGCCCCATATCGATCATGAAGGGGGGAATGGGGAGGAAAAGAATGCAGAGAATGCCGACCACGCCAAGCGCAAAGCCGATATCCCGGCCACGGTTGGTCATTGTCGGAAGCGGTGTCGTCGGTGCCTGCGCCATGTGCCGTTCCATCTCTTCATGAGAAGGGAGGCTGAAAATCAGCCTATTTCAGCCTTCATGCTAGGCGCTGAAGCTTGCGCGAGGGTGGCGCGTTCAGAAGCCGGTCTGCACGCGCGAAAAGACGAGATTGGCAAAAAGGGAAATCTGGCCGCCGATAAAGGGAGCGCTGACGCCGACAGCCACCATGATGGCCAGGATCTTCGGCACGAAGGTAAGCGTCATTTCCTGCACCTGGGTCAGTGCCTGAATGAGGGCGATCAGAAGACCGACCGTCATGGCCGCCATCACCGCCGGACCCGATGCCACAAGGATGGTCCACACGGCAGAACGCATTATATCCAGTGCATCGGCTTCGTTCATCACATTCCCCGGCGGCATCATGCCGCTTTTGCTGATGGTCAGGATCACCGCCTCCTGCGCGAACCCGAATCGCGCGCCAAGGACAGGCTCATCCATCAATAAAGCCTTTCCGTGCTTTATTGAAACACGGAAAGGCCCTGTATCCTGGTTTTCAAGCTTATCGGGCGGAAAACCGGTTCCCTCTTTTCCTGAAAATGCTCCAGCTCTGTTTTGCGCATTTTCGGACGGAAAACCGGTTCCCTCTTTTCCTGAAAATTCTCCAGCTCTGTTTTGCGCATTTTCGGACGGAAAACCGGTTCCCACTTTTCCTGAAAATGCTTTAGCTGCCGCTGGCGAACTCGACCCCGGTTTGCAGGGTGACGGAACCGCCGTCGCTGGTGGTGAGAACAACCGAGTCGTCGTTGACCTGAACGGAGGATACCGTTCCCGTCGTTTCACCATCTGAGCTTGTCACGGTGTTGCCCACCATGTCGCCCGCCTTGGTGAGCGCCTCCGAGATCAACATGCTTTTCAAAAGCGTGTTCGTCTTGATCGACTGTTCGACCTGCGAGAAGGTTGCAAGCTGGGCGACCTGCTCGGAAGCATCCATGGGGTCGGTCGGATCCTGGTTCTGCATCTGCGCGATCAGCAATTGCAGGAAGTTGTCGTAGTCCATCGATGCATCGGACGAGTCGGAGGACGAGGACGCATTGGCCCAGGGGTTGGTATAGGTCGAGCTTGTCGTTGACGTGGACGTCGCAGACGTCGTGCTGTCTACCGCCATGGCGCGATTTCCTTGCGGATCTGCTCGACCATGGCCGGGGCGATTTCCTCGCTGTTGAGGATCTGGTCCTCGATCGGATAAAGCGAGCGAATGGCCTTGAGGGCATCGAAGGCGCGACCGGAGACGACCATGCCGTCGATGCGCTTCAGCTCGGCCAGCACCTCTTCGTTCTGGAAGCAGTTCAGCAGCATCACGATGGATTTGCGGAACATCGCAAGGGTCTGCTCCTTGCCGTCCGGATTGATGAGAATCATCTGCGCGATGAAGTAGAGCTGACGCAGCGGTGTCGTGGCGTCTTCAGGCTGCAAGACGTGGTTTTCGAGCAGGAAGGTAACATCGTTCAGGAATTCGAGGGCCACCTTACGGTCAACACGAAGAACCGCGCCGTTGATGAAAATCCGCTCGCCGGATTTAAGAGAGATTCGCAAGGTGCTTTTCATTGAAGTCCATCCCTGATGATGGTGGTTACGTCGATAATGCCCTGGTAATTGTCGGACTGGCGCTTCCGGATGCGGTCGCATTCCTTCAAAATCCAGATGGCGATGGAAATGAGATTTGCGCGCAGCTCGTCGCCAAGCTGGTTGTCAGGCTGCCTTAGATCCTCCACGAAGCGGATCCAGACCCGCCGGGTGTAGAAAAGCGCCTCGATGGCGTCCTTGCCATAGCGACCTGCATCCCGCGCGCGCGCCAGGAGGTCGATTGACCTGTTGAGAACCTGGCGCTCACGCTCCTTGGCGTCAGCAACCCCGTCCTCCATGATTTCACTGTAGGAAAACTGGTACATCTAGATTTCCTTCACTCCCCACAACCCTTTGTTCATCAAAGGTAATCGACCAGGCTCAGGCTTTGCAGCCGTGATGTCAGCGTATAGGACGTCTCCACGAGAGATTGCAGGTTGTTGATCTTCGTGGATGCCTCATAGGCATCGACACCGACCAGATCGTTGAGCTGCGTCTCGATGATGTCCTTTTGCGTGGCCAATGACGTATTCGCCTTCGTCACCCGTTCCTGCGAGAGGCCGAGCTGGGTGCGCTCGTCATTGATGCCGGAAATTGCGTAGCCTGTATATTCTATCGCTTTGTTCACCAGCGCGGTTCTTGCCTCGCTGTTGAAGTTCGAGCCAAGCAGCTCAACCCCGATGACCGACGCCAGGCCCATATAGCGGAAACCGTCGGCATTGGCCGTGGAAGAACTCTGGATAATCTCGCTCTTGCTGATGCGGCTTGTCATGGTGTCGTCGGACGCGGCAGACCATGTCGTCGTCCAGTCCGAACCAGTATATAGCGGTTCCAGATCGTCCTCAAGGAAAGACGTAATATCGTCGGCGCTAATAGTGCTGACGGCATCGTCGCTTGGATCCATGCCGAATTTGGCCTGGAATGCGGCATCGAAGGCCTGCTTTGCCGCCGAGTCGTCCCCGTTGGAATCAACCGCCGTATAGCTGGTCAACGGCTTCACATCCGTATTGGTGCCGGCGAAAAGATATTCGCCGTTCGACGATGTGTTGGCCATGTCCACGAAGGTATCCAGCGCCGTCGTGGCGGTCTGGGTTGCGGTATTGAGGGTCGATTCATCGGTATTGCTGCCGAGCGCCACCAGGGTTTCCTGAAGCGATTGCGCCGAGGAGGCAATGGAATCCAGCGCGTTCTGCGAGGACGCAAGTCGCTGGGTCACGAGCGAATTCGTGTCGATCAGCGATTGCAGGCGCAGCGAATCCCGGTTGAGATTGATGGCCATGGAGCTTTGGCCGCCAAGCTCCGTGCCCGCGTCGGCATATTGGCCGGTCGTGACTTCCTTTTGCGCCTCCACCATCTGGTTCTGCGCGTCCGAAATGGTCAGACGCATGGCATTCTGGATGGTGAGGCTGGAGATATTGGATGTTTTCATGGGCTTACACCGCCTCCAGCAATGCTTGCAGCATATCGTCCACCGCCGTGATCAGCTTGGAGGACGCCTTGTAGGACTGTTCAATATCCAGCATCCGCGACAATTCCTCATCGAGATTGACGCCGGTCTTGTTCTGGTAGGCTTCGGTGGCGCGCTGCGAAAGTGCCGCCTTGGTTTCATTGGCCGAGTCCGAGGTCGAACGATAGCTTTCCAGCCAGCCATTCGCCGAGGAGGCGTAATCCAGCACGCTGGACGTATCGCCCAGATCCGCCTCGGTATCGAAATTCATGCTGTCATCGAAAGAGTCCGCATAGGACTGTAGTAGCGTCGAGTAGCCGCTGGCGCCGGATGTGTTCCACACATAGGCGGACCCGTTATAACCGCCATCGCGCAGCAAGGTCGGCGTGCCGCCCTCGGAAGTGACATAGGCCGTATTGACGGCAATCGAGCTGGAAATTCCAGGCTCCAGAACCCCGTCATCCGGCGTCTGCGTGTCGCTCCACACGAAAAGGCCGGGCATGGGATCGCTGCCGGAACTGTCCGTCGTTTCCGAAAACATGGTGATGACCGCACGGGCAGTCTCGTCCAGCTGCTCCTGCATTTTCGGGGCCACGACATCGCGGATTTGCAGGTTTGCGGCAATGGAACCCTGGGCCGTGGTATTGGCGCCCGAGCCCGGCTGGTATGGCACGCCATCGATATAAACCGAATTGCCCGTGGTGGCCGCCGCATAGCCCCCCGTCGGATCGAAGGTAACGGTGCGCGCTTCCGTATCGAACAGCACCGTACCGTCACTGGTGTAAACCGACATGTCGTTGTTGCTGTCCACGCGCGTTGCAACGCCGACGATCTTCGAGATCTTGGACAGGAGCTGGTCGCGCTGGTCCAGCGCATCATTGGGATCGCCGCCCGACACGGTCGCCTTGACGACGCTGTCGTTGACGGTCTTGAACTGTGACAGAAGATCGTTGAGCGTCGCCACATCCGTCTTGATCGACGCATCGGCCTGCGCACGAACCGCCTGCACACCGGTGGATGTCGTGTTCAGCGAATTGGCAAGGTCCTGCGCATTGCTGACAACCGTCTGGCCAAGAGACAGTTCGTCCGGCTGCGTTGCATAGGCCTGGAGCGAATCGCGCAGCTTGGTGAGATAGGTGGAGGGCGCCAGCTCATAATCGTTGCCGCCCAGAAGGGCCTTCAGGTTGGTAAGGCCGGTATCCAGCGTATCCTGACCCTCCGCCTGCGACTGGGCCGACAGCATCTGCTTTTGCAGGATCGGATCAGCCGCGCGCGTCGTGGTGAGGATGGTTGCGCCCATGCCATTGGTGACAGTAGAGGCATCGCGCCGGACGTAACCCTCCGTCTGGGAGTTGGCAATGTTCTTGGACAACACCTGCGATTGCAGGCTTGTGTTGCTCAAGGAGCTTTTTGCCGTATTGAGGGTGGACGAAAGCGTCATGACAATGCCTCTACTTCAATGGGATCAGCGCTTCAGTTCAGTCAGGGTATCCAGCATTTCCGAAGCGGTCTGGAAGACCTTCGAGTTCGCTGTATAGGCGCGCTGCGCGACGATCATGTTGGTCAGTTCGTCCGCCAGATCGACGTTGGAGGTTTCCAGCGTGCTGGACTCGATGGAACCGAAGCTGCCGCTATTGGCAAAGCCAACCACAACCGTGCCCGACTCCGCATTGACCTGGTAGGCCGTGCCATCCACCGAGGTCAGGTTATCCGGGCTCGGAACGGTGGCAAGCGCGATCTTGTAAAGATTGCTGGTGGAACCGTCGCTGTAGGTTGCAACGATATTGCCATCCGTATCGATGCTGATGCCGGAGACCGAAGCGGCTGCCGCGCCGTCCACATCGCCGCCGATCGAATAGTCCGCAGCCGTCTGCGTCATATCCGAAAGGTCAAGCGTGAAGGACAGGGCCGGAGAAATGCTGCTGTCGGTGATGGTCAGCGACGAGGCGCTGGACGAATCGAGTTCGCCGGTGGACGAATCGAAGCTGATCGTCGTCGTGCCGAGCGAACCGTTCGTGTAGGGGAAGCCGGTTTCATCCGTGGCTTCGTCTGTCCGGTAAGCCGTGACTTCCCATTCGTTGTCAGCCGTCTTGGTGAAGTAGACGTCGTATTGGACCGAGTTGCCAAGGCTGTCATAGGCAATGATCGACGTCTTCTTGCTGTACTCACTCGTCGAGGAGTTGGCGCTGGCGGTATCGCCAGTGACAGCCGTCGCGCTCGAATCAAGGTTGCCGTCGAGCGTACCGGAGGTGGTGGCAGAGGCCGATACGGAGGTATCCGTTACCTTGACGGGCTCGAGACCGTCGAAGCCGTTGATAACCGAAGCCGGCTCGCCGTTCTCGTAGGAATAGCCAAGCAGCGTGTAGCCCGCGGAATTGACGAGGTAGCCGTTCTCATCCTCGGTGAAATCACCGGCGCGGGTGAGGAATACGTTGCCGGAGCTGTCCTGCACGACGAAGTAACCGTCGCCGCTGATCGCCAGATCGGTATCGGAGGAGGTGGATTCGTAGGATCCCTCTTCCGACACGGTCTGCGTGGTCGTGGACGATACACCACTGCCTTCGCCGGCCGTCACCATGCTGGAGAAAGATGTTTCACTGCGCTTGTAGCCCGTCGTCGATGAGTTCGCGACGTTATCGCTCGTTGTACTCAGCTTGGCCGATTGGGCCTTCAAGCCGGACACGGCTGCGTTCATGCTACCAGTAAGGCTCATAACATGTCCTCTTCTAAATCATGTTCTGGAGATTAGGGAGTGGGCCTTGCGTGAAGCTGGCTCATTAGACAGTTTCGATTTTTAGCTGTTCCATCAATACTGCCTGTCTATTTGTCCCGACACAGCCACGAGGCCGCGACGCCTGCCGAGCTGGCGGATGCCGCTATGGTTGTGCCGATTGTCTTGATTGAAAGCAGGGCCTCATGCCCTCACTGGAAATTGGGCGGGCATTCGAATGTGACGTGTGCGGGCCGCCCGGAACAGGATGCTCAAAACCGCAGGCGTCGTGAAGAAAAACGTCTTTATGAAAGCCTCTCTTCAGTCCGGGCGGCGAAGCTGTTCGCCGCTTCCGTTTTCGAAAAAGGGGGGCCGTATGTGCAGGCCGGATGGCTTTTCGCTCTCCATCCCGCCTGCCGCATAGCCTCTTGCCCCGCTTGTATCGCATCCGGTGAACAGAGGTTCAGCGTACGCGATCCATGATTTTATTTTTTCGCATGTCGTTATCGCAAAACCGCTGCACACTTTTGCGCGACGTGCTTTAGCTCCAGTCGATGCAGTAGCCAAGGAACCGCTTGGAATCCACCGGATCGAAGCCCAGCTTCTTGCGCAGCTTCTTGCGAAGCTTGCTGATGTGGCTTTCCACGACGTTTTCTTCGACTTCCTCGTCGAAAATGCCATAAATGGCATTGAAGATCTGCGTCTTGGAAACACGCCGTCCGCGATTGGCGACCAAATATTCCAGAATGCGGCGCTCGCGGCGCGGCAAGGGGAAAATTTCACCGCTGATTTCAGGATCGCGACCATCGGAAAAAACCCGGATGGCACCGATTTCCGTGTAATTCGCAATCGCCTTCAAACGACGGCGGATAGCCGCTGCCCGCGCCAGGATCTCTCTGGGATGAACGGGCTTGCGCACCACATCGTCAACGCCGCTGTCGAACAGCGCCAGCGTCGCCTCCAGGGAAGGCTGATCCGATACTGCAATGACCGGCGCCGAGGTGCGGTCACGAATTGCCCGCGGCAGATCACCGCTGCGATCGCCCTGCCCCAACAGAAATGCTTCAACGGCGGCAATATCCGCCTCGGCCGCCGAAGCGACCCATTCTCCGAATTCAACCGGGTCGAACCCGGTCGAAGGTATGCCTTCACGCCCAAACAGGGACGTATACCCATCTTTAACGAGCTCGCGCTCATCAACCACTACGATCATTCGTCCGCCTCCGAATCAGTGTGGTGTTTCAACAACCCATGGGTACGAATCGGAGGCCTCAGCGACAACTACTGAAAATTAATGATAGGTATTAATAGTTGATTAACCATAGTCTCCTGATTTGCACTATATTTAGTGGCATAAGGAAAATGATGGCACAATTATTTGGTGGAAAAAGTTAACACACGCTTGCCTTCCGGAGCGGAGACGCTCCAGGATTTAGCTTATTTGCATATTATGATTTTGGCGGCAGAAAGGCAGTAAATCGCCCAACGGTTGTATTTACTGACAGAAACCCCACGCATTGGGAGTCCAGTTTCCGTAACCTGTCGCGACGAGATTGGCGATAACCCGGCACACATATTCCTTTTGAGCGGGGTTGTTGTTGGGGCCGGCATGGTATCTTGCTACCGCCATGGTCCAGGTTTCGTGGCGCTTGTGCAGGGCAAGAAGAAAGCGTGCAGCGTAATCGACATTGAGATGGGGTTCGAACATTTCCTGCACATTATGAAATTCTTCGCCGTGAAAATAATGATTGATCTGCATACATCCCACATCAATCAGCTTTGCGCCCTGAAGTTTGGCCTGTCGGAAAATTGCCAGCGCCTCATCGACCGAAGTGGCAAAAACAGCTTTCCCCTCAATATTTAGGGCATATGGCTGGAGCGAACCTTTCCGGCCTGTTTCCGTCAAACCGACCGAGTAGAGAATACCTTCCGGAATGCCATATCGGTTGGCCGCCGCCTGGATCTCTCGCTCGCAGGCGCCAGAAGAGGCGCCGCTTGGAGCCGACGCCTCCGCACGCTCACAGATAGAGGCCGGAAGTGCTGCGAGAGCCGCCAGCAGCGCTGCCAGAGCCGGCCGTATCGCCCGAGAACGTATCATCGCCCATACCTCCTGCGGTCCGCTCGTAGAAGACACCTTGCTGCTGTGTCTGGCGGCTTCCGTTCTGGCTGGAATTGCCGCCGTTCTGCATCGTCTGCTGGCCATTGGACTGATTCTGGTTCTGATTGTTGCTCTGGCTCGTGTCGCTGGAGCTGCTGACCGAGGACAGGCTGATCTGCACCTGATCCACGGCGAACCCTTGTGCCTTGAGCGTCTTGACGATTTCGCTCTGATCGTCATGCAACTGCCGGTAAGCAGCCGCCGTCTCGACGACGAGGCTGACGCTGAGCTGTCCGCCGGTCAGCTTCATGGTTGCCGTCACGCTGCCCAGGCTTTCGGGCGTCATCTTCACCTTCAGCGTGTTCAGCGTCCGGTCCGTGGATGAGCTTTCGGAATTGAGCTTCTGCAAGCCATCGGTGTTGGCTGTGCTGTTGATCTGCTGGCCATCGCCCACCAGCGCCGCGGCGATTTTCGCGCCATTGCTCGTGTTCACCGGGGCGATCATGCGCTGCGAGCTGAGCACTTCCAGGTTGATCGGCTGCACCGAAACGTCGCTATCGACATGAACGGACGCATCGACATCCACCGCCGTAAGGCCCGCCGTCGATGACTTGGCCGTAGAAATCAGATTGAGGACATCGGCGGCACCGTCACTACCCTGGCTATCGGGTGTCGTATCGGACGTCGCAAGATCGGCGGTCGTGTCCGGGACAGCCGTTGCTGATGGCAGAACAGATGCAGCCTTGGATTGCGGCTCTGCGACGGACTGCGACGCTTCATTTGTCTGCGTGGTCTGAGCGGCCGTCGGCGCTGGCGCAACGGTGGACAATTCATTCAACAGGGAAAGGGCATCGCTTGCGGTGTCCGTCTTGCCCTGCGTGTCGCCCGACGCTTTTTCATCGGTCTTGGAGGAGGTGGTTGTCTCACCTTCTTTCGCCGTGCTGGCAACTGTTTTAGCGGCCGTAAAGGCAGCGGCCTCGTCGGCAAGGCCTGTCTGCGCCTGTAGCGTCTGTGCCGCCACAGTATTGACCGTGACAGGTATCGAGGGTTGCTCCACTTTGGCGGCGTTGGCGTCAGGCTGGCTTTGCAGATTGGCAAGCGTGGTGGAAACCTCATCACCTGCACTTGCCGCCTGCTGGTCTTGCGCCGCTTGCTGCTTCAAGGCGTCACTTTCGATGGCCGCCTGCGTCACGAGCTTTTTCAGCACGGCAGTGGCATCGGCAAGATCTGCCGTCGTATCGGTGGTTGTCGAGGCGCCGGTGGTGGTCTCGTCGGAACTGTCCGTGGCCGGGCTGCTGTCCTGCGTGGAAGAACTGTCATCCTTCTGGTCGCTCGTGTCCGCCGCGACTTTCTTGACAGGAGCGGATCGATCATTATCGCCGGAACGGTTCGCTTTTGCCGGAGCATCACTGTCATCCGACGCGGCGCGGGTATCCTTGCCGCTGTCGTCATCGTCGCTCGCGGCGTCCTTTACTTCATCCTTATCGCCCGTCTGCTTGAGCGCAGTGACGAAATCATCGCCCGTGGATGTCTTGTCCGTTGCCCGCGGGCTGTAGCTGCTGGCGGTAAAGCCCGTCGTGCCAACCGAAATCGTGGTGCCCATCAGTTTACCCCCTCCCCGTTCAGTAATTTATCTATGGCCTGAAGCTTGGCCCGACCATCGGTGACAAAGCTGCCCAGAGGGTCATCTGCTGCAACCTGTTTTTGCCCGGCTGGCTGGCCGGATGGCGCTGGCGGCGCAAGATTGGCTGCCGCAGCGCCAAGCGGGCTCTGCTGCTCGTTTGTCTCGGCCTGCGGCGGGGGCGCAACCGCTGGCAATTTGTTTTCGGGCGCTGTCGGCAGGCGAACGATTTCCGCAGCCACCGCGCGGGCTGCATCGAGCAGCGGCCTGTCGGCCTCCGGCAATTGCTCCGGCTTCAAATCGCTCATGGCCTGAAGAGCGGATTTCACATCCTGTGTCGGCAGGCGCGCAACACCGCCATAGAGCAGGGCTTGCGGGCTGCCATCTCCCGGCAATCCACTGACCTGATTGGCAAGATCGGCAGCCTTTCGCGCCAGTTCCACCTTGCCGCCAATGGCTGCCCGGCGTGCAATGCGCAGGAAAACCTCGCGCTGGCGCGCCGGATCCATGACACCCGCCGTTTCCAGCACGGCGCCCTGATCGAGCGTGCCGTCATGATCCACGACAAGCTGCACGAACAGATCGACAAACTGGCTGGCATAGGGTGAGTAGAGAAAACGCCGCGCATAACGGTTGGCGTAAACCATTGCAGGCTCGGTCTTGCCGGTCTCCAGCGCTATGGAAAGGGAACGCCGCAACGCCGCCTCCTCCACAATCGTGCCAGGCGCGGTCAGACGCGCCCAATCGTAAAATTGCAGCGCCTTTGCGGGATCCTTGGCAATGGTGACATTGCCCGCGACGAGTGCAAGGTAAGGCGCGATACGGCTGTTCTTGTAGATCGGGAGCAGATCGGCAATGGTGCCGGTCATCAACACGCCCTTGCCACCCAGATATTTGCGCAGCACATCCGTCACGCGGTTGTCGAAACGGCCATCCACGTCGCGGGCCACGAGGTAATCGAGCGTTGCCGGATTGCCGCCGCTCATCGCGTAGATCAGCGCGGCATCGACATTGCGTGGATCATCGAAGGTCTGCCCGTCGGCCTCGCGCAGCCGCTTATCCAGCCGCGACAACACGAACCGCTGCATCTCGGCTGCGGAATGGTCGCCTTGTGCGACAAGATCCTGCACATATTCGAGCGAGCGCATCATGAGATAGGGCGGCAGGCGCTCCTCCTCCTGGGCGGCCCCCACGGGAGACGCGCCAGCCAGAGCCAGCATGAGCAATCCCGTGCGCAGAGATGTCCGGCTACGCCTCATGGCTTATCCTTCACCGCCCTGCACGAGGATTTCGATACGGCGATTGGCATCGGCCATAGGCTGGTCCGGCTTCAAAAGCCTGCGATCGGCAAAGCCCGAGACCTGCTTGATCCGGCTTTCATCAAGACCACCGCGCACCAGCATGTAATAGGCCGCGTGGGCGCGATCCATCGAAAGGCTCCAATTGTCCTTGTCCTTCGCCTTGAAAGGGCGGGCATCCGTATGGCCTCTAATCAGCACGGCGCCAGAGCGCGCGGCCAGCAGACGGCCGATCTTTTCCATGGCCAGCACCATTTCCTTGCGCGGAACAGCCGAACCGACGTCGAACATGGGTTGCTCACTCTGGTCGCTCAATGTCACCAGCAGGCCACCTTCGGCGGGCGTTACCGTCAACCCTTCCGCCAGCTTGCCGGAAACGCCGGCGATGTCCGCCTCGATCTGCTTCTTCAGCTCTTCCGCCTGCTTTTCCGCCTGTTGTTCGGCCTGCTTGCCTGCGTCCTGCTTATCGCTCTGGCCGGTCTTTGCATCCGCTGCGGCGTTGTCGGGGCGGGGCTTTGGCACAGCCATGGCGACCTGCTGCTCGGTGGGCACCGGCGGCTCGGAGGCCTCGACCTTTTGTACTGTGCCATCAGCCTTGAATTCGAAAGGGGATTGCGCCTGATTGGCCTGTTCGGCCGCTGCCGCCTGTGCCTGGCTGTCCTGCGAAGCCGCCATTGCCTGCTGATTGCGCGGCGATGCAAGCTGCTTGCTCCAGAAATCCGGATCGAAAGGATCGCGATAAGCCTCGCCGCCGGAAGCGCCGGTCGAAGGCCCGGAGTCGCTTGCCCCGCCCTCGCCCTTGGCGCTGACATTGGCCTGCTGCCCGACTTCCTGAGCAATTTCCGCAAGAACGGAATAGGGATTTTCGAAAAGATCGGCCTCTGAATAAAGCGGTTTGTCGCCGGAAGTCGAGGTCATGTCCTCGCCGGTCGCGGCAGCCTTGCCCACCGTTTCATCCTGCTCCTTGATCTTGGAACGTTCCTTCTGCTCTTCGCCCTCTGCCTGATCGACCGGCTTTTTCACGCCCTTGGCCGTTGGTTTTTCATCCGCAAGCTTGATGGGATTGAAATAGCTGGCGACCGATGCCTTGGTCTTTTCATTGGCGGCATTGACCAGCCACATGACCAGAAAGAATGCCATCATCGCCGTCATGAAGTCGGCATAGGCAATCTTCCACGCGCCGCCGTGATGGCCACCATGATCGCCACCGGCGTGGCGCTTGATGATGATCTCATTCTTGCCGTGGTGGTGGTTTTCGGCGTCACTCATTCCAGAACTTTCTTCAAGCTCGCGGTCCACGCCGAGATGCGTGTCACCAGCGCACTATCGTTAACATCAACGGAAAGATCGAGGTCGTCGGCCTCGACATGACGAAGCATTTCCAGATGATCGGGCATCTTCGCCTTCAGAAGATCGAAAAGCCGCACCGGACCGTGAACGGTTATCAGGCCAGCCTCGCCTTCATTGATGGCCATTTGAATGAGCGCCGCGAGGTCTGCGACGGCCTTTTCCCGCAAGAGATCGGACAAAAAGGGCGCAATGGCCGTGACGGCCTGTTCCCCGATGCTTGCGGCCAGAGCGGAAACCAGCTTTTCCAGACCAGTCGCCAGATTGCTAGAGAGAAGCTCGGCCTGCTTTTCCATCAGCTCGCGCATCGCCTGCTGATGGGCCTCTTCCAGTGCGAGCATCTCGCCGGCGTGTTTGTGACTGAGCTCTCGCGTTGCCGCCTCGTAACCTTCCGCATGAGCCTGCGCCCGCTCGGCCTCGATATCCACCGGGTCGGGTTGCGGCAATTCCAGCAGAGGTGCGTCATCCTCGAAGGAGAGATCGCCGAAGGCCCCCTCATCCAGCGACAGCGGTGGCGGCTCAGGCGCTGAAAAATCCTTCAGATAATGCGCAAGCGTCATGCTCATCACGGAATATCCCTGGCAAAAGGCGTCATGGACAATGACCAGCCTCGTTCGATTTCGAATAACCCCGGCCGCGGTCCATCCGGCCGTTGGAGCATGGTGCGTTAAACCGGACCTGCACCTTGCTTCCGGGTCCTGGCTTCCGGCATCGATCGCTTCAAGCGCGATGCCTCGCCTGCATTCCCGTGCAATTGCCAAGAAAGGACAGGCCGTTGTCTGCGAAACTAGGGAGGCAAACTTGCGCGAAGGTTATTCGAATGCGGTAAACACTTCTTAACTTTCGGAACTGGCCTTCCTGGTCCGATGCCAGAACGGCGTTGGACCGCGCCAGGGCAGTTGCGCGGTCCAACAGTTCCACCAGATGCCGATGACCGGCGGCATGGCAGAATTTCGAAAGGAAACTGCCACCTGATTTTGCCCCTTCCCTGCCCGGAAAGGACGCCCGCGCCTTTGCCACGCGGGCCAGGTTGCTGAGCAATTTACTGGAAGAGCTTGAGAATGCTCTCCGCATTGGTATTGGCGATCGACAGGGCCTGAATACCCAGTTGCTGCTGGGTTTGCAGCGCCTTGATCTTGGTCGATTCCTCGTTCATGTCGGCATCGACCAGTCGGCCCACGCCGGTTTCGATCGTATCGCTGAGGTCGGCGACGAAGTTGTTCTGCATGTCGATACGGCTGCTGATCGCACCCAGTGTCGAGGCCGAATCGGTCAGCGTCTGCAACATGGTATCGACGGCGGAAATCATGCCATCGAGATCGGCATCGCTCATGCTGGTGGTCAGGGTGATTTCGGTGGCCGAGCTGCTCGTGGTCGAATCGGCATTCAGCAGATAGTAGGAACCCGTGGTGGTCGTCGTGCCTGTGCTGTAGGTGGCCAAAGTCGAGCGGGTCAGGATACCGCGTTCGGCATTATAAGTGTCAATCAACACCGAATTTTCGGTATTGAACTTCAACGTTGTCACCGACACGCTGCCATCACTGGCGCGGTTGAAGGAGCCAACCATTTCCTTGGTGCCGGGATCGGTCGATTCCTCGTTGTACAACCAGTTCTCGCCGGAGAAGGAGGCCGATTCGGCAATCGATTCGAGCTGGTTCTTGAGTTCGCTGATTTCAGCGTTGATCTTTTCCTTGTCCACGCCCGGTTCGCGCGCAGCCACCAGCTTGCTCTTGATTTCGCTGACGACGTCAACGGCTGATTCGAGTCCGGTATAGGCGGTATCCGATTTGGAAGCTGCAAGCCCCAAGGCATCCTGCACCGTCTGAAGTGCCTGATTATCTGAGCGCATGGTCGTTGCAATCGACCAGTAGGCGGCGTTATCGGCAGCCGTTTCGACCTTGTAGCCCGAGGAAATCCGGGCCTGCGTGGTCTGCATGTTCTGGTCGATCGAACGGAGGGTTTGCAGCGCCGCCATGGCGGCCGAATTGGTCATGATGCTGGTCATTATATGCCCCATCCTGGTTACGGGACATGCCGGATTATGCGTGAACCGGCAACGTTGGTTTGCATCATGCAGTCCGGCTACATTCTTGCCCTGGCAGCCAGCCCAACGTTTTACTTTTTGTTAACCTAAACAAAAGTAGTTAACAAATCGTTAACGCTGTTAGGAAACTCTTAATCTGTCTAAACGAAAGATGAATTTTTTCAAGCGGCGACGGTGGCAAAAACGAAAAAAGCCGCAGCTTGCGCTGCGGCCTTCGTAAATCGGTCTGATTGAGGTATCAGCCGCCCTGGAAGAGCGAGAGAACCGACTGCGAGTTGGAGTTTGCGATCGACAGGGACTGGATGCCGAGCTGCTGCTGCGTTTGCAGGGCCTTCAGCTTCGTGGATTCCTCGTTCATGTCGGCATCCACCAGTCGGCCAACGCCGGTATCGATGGTGTCGCTGAGGTCGGCCACAAAGGCATCCTGCATTTTCAGGCGAGACGTGGTCGCACCGATGGTGGCGCCCGCATCCGTCATGTTCTGGAGCATGGCATCGACGGAGGAGATCATGCCATCGATTTCGAATTCGCTCGTTGAAGAGGTCAGCGTGACTTCCGTGCCCGAACCCGTGCCAGCCGAAGAGCTGATCAGGTAGTAGGTGGCGGTGGTGGTCGTCGTGCCGGTGGCAACGGTGGCGCTCGTGCCGCCCGTCAGCAGACCGCCGGAGGCAGCGTTATCGTTGATAAGGATCGAGTCGGTCGTATCGAAGGTGATCGTCTTGACAGAAACGTTGCCGGCCGAGTCACGAACAAAGGAGCCAACCATTTCCTGCGTGCTGCCAGTGGCGTTGGTGGCTTCATACAGCCAGTTTTCGCCGTTGAAAGAAGCAGACTTGGAGATCGACGTCAGCTGGTTCTTCAGCTCGGTCAGTTCCTTGTTGATCTTTTCCTTGTCAACGCCGGGCTCGCGAGCGGCAACCAGCTTGGCCTTGATGTCGGAAACAACGTCGATGGCCGATTCCATGCCGGTGTAGGCGGTGTCCGTCTTGGCGGCGCCGAGACCGATAGCGTCCTGAACGGCGCTCAGCGCCTTGTTGTCGGAACGCATGGTGGTTGCGATCGACCAGTAAGCAGCGTTGTCAGAGGCGTTCTCGACCTTGTAGCCCGAGGAAACACGGTTCTGAGTGGTATTCATCTCGTCGGAAATCGAACGCAGGGTGTTCAGAGCCGCAATTGCGGAAGTGTTCGTCATCAAGCTCGTCATATTGAGTGCCCCTTGAGGTCTTGGAATAGCCGGGACAGACCGGGTTTCAACCGGCAACATTGGTCAGCTTCATGCCCGCCTTGGCTTCTTCTTTCCCGCCAGGCCCAACGTTTTGGTGAGCTCAGAAAACACCAAGAGAGTTAATGAAGATTAAACGCAGATGAAAAATTAACTATAAAAATCAAAAGAGATTAATTTTCTCGTGAAAGGCTTTTGTCTTTGAAGAGCCAGGAAGGTGGAAAACCAACTGCTTGCCTGGTTTACGAACATCCGCCGAGACACGTCACGGATCGAAAACGACGCGCTGGCGCTCAAATTTATCCAATGCGAAAACAAAAGAAGCCGCAGCTTGCGCTGCGGCTTCGAAGGTTCTGTCTCGGTAATATATCAGCCTTGGAAGAGCGACAGGATCGACTGCGAGTTGGAGTTTGCAATCGACAGGGACTGAATGCCCAGCTGCTGCTGCGTTTGCAGGGCCTTCAGCTTGGTGGATTCCTCGTTCATGTCGGCATCCACCAGTCGGCCAACGCCGGTGTCGATGGTGTCGCTGAGGTCGGCCACAAAGGCATCCTGCATTTTCAGGCGAGACGTGGTCGCACCGATGGTGGCGCCAGCATCCGTCATGCTGGTCAGCATGGCATCGACGGAGGAGATCATGCCGTCGATTTCGAATTCGCTCGTGCTGGTGGTCAGCGAGACTTCCGTGCCCGAACCCGTGCCAGCAGACGAGCTGATCAGGTAGTAGGTGGCGGTGGTGGTCGTCGTGCCCGTGGCAACAGTGGCGCTGGTGCCAGCCGTCAGAAGGCCGTCGGCAGAAGCGTTGTCGTTGATGAGCATGGAGTCGGACGTATCGAAGGTGATCGTCTTGACCGACACGTTGCCGGATGCGTCGCGAACGAAGGAGCCAACCATTTCCTGGGTGGAGCCAGCAGCGGAGTCGCTGTACAGCCAGTTTTCGCCGTTGAAGGAAGCAGACTTGGAGATCGACGTCAGCTGGTTCTTCAGCTCGGTCAGTTCCTTGTTGATCTTGTCCTTGTCAACGCCGGGCTCGCGAGCGGCAACCAGCTTGGCCTTGATGTCGGAAACGACGTCAATGGCAGCTTCCATGCCGGTGTAGGCGGTGTCCGTCTTGGCAGCGCCGAGACCGATAGCGTCCTGTACGGCGCCCAACGCCTTGTTGTCGGAACGCATGGTGGTTGCGATCGACCAGTAAGCAGCGTTGTCAGAGGCGTTCTCGACCTTATAGCCCGAAGAAATACGGTTCTGCGTGGTGCTCATCTCAGAGGAGATGGAACGCAGAGTGTTCAGTGCCGAAATAGCAGAATTGTTGGTGATAATGCTCGTCATATCTAGTGCCCCTTGGCGACAAGTAACTGAAGGGACATTCCGGAACTATTACTTTACCCGGCAGACGACGGAAAGCTTCATGCGATTAATCTATATTTACAAGTGATTAACCCGTCGTCTTGATGTCTTCATTCAACACCAACAGGGTTAACATTTGCTGAAGCCAAAAATTTATTTTTGTTGTCCTGATACAACCACCGGAAAACTGGAAACGGCCGGCAAGACCGACCGTTCCCATTTGCCTGACGCTTGCGATTAGCGGAACAGCGAAAGCACGTTTTCGGAGTTGGAGTTGGCGATCGACAGTGCCTGAATGCCAAGCTGCTGCTGCGTCTGCAATGCCTTCAGCTTGGTGGATTCCTCGTTCATGTCGGCATCGACCAGCTTGCCAACGCCTTCGGTCAGCGTGTCGCTGAGGTCCTTGGCGAAATCGCTCTGGCTATTGATACGCGACTTGGTCGCACCGATCGTTGCCGCCGCATCCGTCATGCTGGTCAGCATGGCATCGACGGAGGAGATCATGCTGTCAACTTCGAAGTCGCTCGTGCTGGTGGTCAGCGAGACTTCCGTGCCCGAACCCGTGCCAGCAGACGAGCTGATCAGGTAATAGGTGGCGGTGGTGGTCGTCGTACCGGTGGCAACGGTAGCGCTGGTGCCAGCCGTCAGAAGGCCGTCGGCAGCAGCGTTGTCGTTGATGAGCATGGAGTCGGACGAGTCGAAAGTGATCGTCTTGACGGAAACGTTGCCGGAAGAGTCACGAACGAAGGAGCCAACCATTTCCTGGGTGGAGCCAGCAGCGGAGTCGCTGTACAGCCAGTTTTCGCCGTTGAAGGAAGCAGACTTGGAAATCGACGTCAGCTGGTTCTTCAGCTCGGTCAGTTCCTTGTTGATCTTGTCCTTGTCAACGCCGGGTTCGCGGGCGGCAACCAGCTTGGCCTTGATGTCGGAAACGACGTCGATGGCAGCTTCCATACCGGTGGACGCGGTATCGACCTTGGCTGCGCCCATGCCCAGCGCGTCCTGCACGGCGCCGAGCGCCTTGTTGTCGGAGCGCATGGTGGTGGCGATCGACCAGTAAGCGGCGTTGTCGGAAGCGCTGCCGACCTTGTAGCCCGAAGAAATGTGGCTCTGCGTGGTGTCGAGCTGGTCGCTGATGGAACGCAGGGTCTTGAGGGCGGCGATAGCGGAATTGTTCGTATTGATGCTCGTCATGGGTCTGTCCCTTGATACTGAAAACAAAGAGGGACATGCCGGGTTGACTACCGGCAGAGACGATCGACGTCATGTCAATTAACTGGTCTTCGAGATTAACTCGTCTCTGAGATCAAACAAACCACGAGCGAATTAAACGAGCCTCAAAAAGAATAGTGAATCGCAGGTGAATCAGTGCCGTTTTGGCACTTAACCATAAGATCGGGCCAGACTTGCAAATCTATAGTTTACAGAGAGCTGAGAAACACGCCTGATATTGTGTAAACGTCTATGGTTTACGAAAAGGAACGCACCAGGCTTCCCACCAATAGATTCCAGCCGTCGATCAGCACGAAGAAGAGTATCTTGAACGGCAAGGAGATGGAGGTAGGCGGCAACATCATCATACCCATGGCCATGGTGATGGTGGAAACCACCATGTCGATGACCAGGAAGGGCAGGATGATCAGGAAGCCGATCTCGAAACCACGGCGGATTTCAGAAAGCATGAAGGCCGGAACAAGCACGCGGTAATCGATTTTCTCGTCCACGACCGGCGTCTGGCCTCGTTCGCGGGCAAGGTCGATGAACAGTTTCATGTCCTTGTCACGGGTATTGCGGGTCATGAAGGTGCGAAAGGGTTCTGCAATACGCTGAACGGCCTCTGCCTCGGTGATCTGGTTATCCAGAAGCGGGCGAACCCCGTCTTTCCACGCCTGATCCATGGTTGGCGTCATGACATAAAAGGTCATGAACAGCGCAAGGCTGGTGAGGATCATGTTGGAGGGGGTGGTGGAAAGCCCCATCCCGGAACGCAGGATGGAGAAGGCGATGACGAAGCGCGGAAAGCTCGTCACCATGATCAATATACCGGGGGCGACCGAAAGAACGGTCAGCAGTCCGAACGTACGGATAATCCAGGCAGCAACCGACCCATCGACCGGTGCATTCAGGAGGTTTGCCGGAAGCTGCTGCGCCTGGGCAAGTTCCGGGACCGCAATCATTGCGGCGATCAGTATGAGGTATCGAATCATTCGATCACAAACGTCCTAAAGATCACCTTGGATACGCGCCCTTCGGAGCGAAGGTCAACTCGCTCCTGGATGTCTTCCCGTAAATATTCAAAGCCACGTGGCCCCTGGATCTGCTGCAACGAGACGGTGCGCATATAGGACATGATGTCCTGATGGATGCTTTCCGCCAGCCCCGCATCGGCAGCACCCTTGAAAACCAGGGCAACCTCCAGCCTTATCCAGCTTTCGGAAGGATAGGCAAGATTGGTGGTGATGGGATCCAGTTGCAGAACACCGGCAGCCTCCCCCGGCATTTTGGGCAGGCCCTCCTCGCCTTTCTTTTTGGCGGCGTGCGGATCCTCGGCCTTTTTCTGGGCCTCTTCCGCCTGCTTCACCTTCGGCGCGACCATGGTGCCCACAAGCCAGCCACCGCCCGCGCCCGCCACGGTAAGACCGGCGAGAGCCGCGATCAGCAGGATTGGTGAAGCCTTTTTCGGCGGGCCTTCGAGTGCCGGTACATCTGCCATGGCAATATCCGATCAGGGAAGAGGCTGCGCCCGCGCGCAGCCATGCAGCAAGTTTCAATCCATCACCCCGCAGGTGTGACAAGGCGGCGGCAGGCGCCGCCCGTGTCATCAGAAGGGCGAGAACATGTCCACCACCTGTTGTCCCACAGGCGGCTGCTGGATTTCGGTCAGACGGCCACGTCCGCCATAGGAAATGCGGGCTTCGGCGATCTTTTCGTAGGAAATCGTATTGCTGGAATCCACGTCCTGCGGCCGCACGATACCGGCAACGTTCAGAATACGGATTTCGTGGTTGACGCGCACTTCCTGCGAACCGCTGATCAGCAGATTGCCGTTTTCGAGAATGCCGGTGACGATGGCCGCAACCTTCAGCGTCAGCGATTCGGAGCGGTTGATAGACCCCTTGCCATCGGTCGATGTCGAGGAATCCGTACTCATGTCTCCATCGGCATCCGGTGCCTTCAGGCCGAAGAGATTGATGGCGGACGACCACTTGAGCGACGTCGCATTGGTGCGCTCGCGCTTGGTATCGTTCGAGAACTTGGCCTTGTCGGCAATCGAGATATTGACCGTCAGCAGGTCGCCCACATGCAGTGCGCGCGAATCCTTGAACAGCGCGGCCTGATTGTCGCTCCACAGCGAATAGCCGTTGCTGACGGCCTTTGCCTGTTTGGGATAGGAGGAAAGCTGCGGCGCCTGACTATAGGTCAGGCCGCTGCCGATCGGGCTCATGGCGGGCGCATTGCCGACTTCCTTGAGGGTCTGGTTCCCGCACCCTGCCAAAGCGACGGAGAGGAACAGCACAGCGCTGCGTTTGCTCATGATGGGTCCTTCGAAGTATTGGGATCTGCCGCGCTGGACATGATGCCTGCCACCTGGGCGGCCTGCTGCGGATCCATTTCGGTCAGGATGAGGCTCGACTGCTTGGCAGGAAGCTTCATGATGATGGCGGCCGCCAGCATGACGTCAACCTTGGCCAGTTGAGGGGCTGCCGCATCGGGCTTCATGTTCTTGTAGATGTCCACGAGCCCGGCTTGCGCCTGATGCATGAACTGGTCACGGCGGGTCAGCCAGTCCTGATATTCGGCCCGGCGCTGCTCCAGCGTGGCGATGCGCTCGTTCACATCTGCCTGCAACTTTTCAAGATCCTGCTTTTGCAGCAGGTAGCGCTGGTCGCGGGCAGGATCGGCAATGCTGGTGCAGAACCGTTGAATGTCATCGGCGCTGGCGTTTCCGGCGGGTATGACCTGCTGCGACGCGCCCGGAAGGGCGGAGAGCAGAACGATGCCAAAAGCAAGCACGAAGCCCTGATTTCGCTTCAGCCGGGAAAAAAGGCGTTCATCGATCATTGCAGTACCAGCTCCGCTTGAAGGGCGCCCGCAGACTTGATGCCTTGCAGGATGGCGATGATGCCGTCAGGCTTCACGCCGATATTGTTGAGCCCGGCCACCAGCGTCCTGAGATCGGGACCGTCCAGGGTCGCCACCTTGCCGCCGTCCTTGCTGGCAACAATGTCGGTCTGAGGCTGCACGGCGGTCCGGCCGTTGGAAAATGCGTTGGGCTGCACCACCTGCGGTGTTTCGTTGACCTGCACGGTCAGCGTGCCATAGCTCACCGCCACCTTGGAGACCCGAACATCGGCACCGATGACGATCGTGCCGGTGCGCTCGTTGATCACGACCTTGGCGGGCGTATCGGTTTCCACCATCAGATTTTCGATCTCGGCCATCAGCTGTGTCAGGTCCGCGGTCGCGGGCTTCTGCACCACCACTTCCTGGCTGTCGCGGGCTTCAGCGATGCGGCTTCCGAAGGTGCTCTGGGCATAGGCATTGATACGGCGCGCCATGCCAAGGGCGGTCGAGAAATCCGGATTGCGCAATTGCAGCACCAGATTGGCCGAATCCTTGAACTTCGAAGGCAGTTCGCGCTCGATGATCGCACCGTTCGGCACGCGGCCCGCCGTGGTCACGCCCTCCGTTACCGTGGAGGCCTGTCCCTGCGCGGTGAAGCCGGACACCACGACCGAGCCCTGCGCCACGGCGTAAATCTGGCCATCGGCACCGGAAAGAGACGTCATGACGAGCGTTCCGCCGCGAAGCGACGTGGCATCGCCGAGCGAACTGACGCTGGCATCGATGCGGCTGCCGGGACTTGCGAAAGGTGGCAGATTGGCCGTTACCATGACGGCGGCCACGTTCTTGGCGGCCGACTGGCCGCCCTGCGTGGAGATGCCGAGATTTTGCAGCATGGCACGCATGGATTGCTCGGTGAAGGGCGATGAGCGCAGGCTGTCGCCCGTGCCTTGCAGGCCCACCACCAGACCATAGCCGATCAGCTGGTTGTCACGGCCCGATTGCAGCGAGGCGATGTCCTTGATGCGGGAGCCCTGCTGGGCAAAGGCGGGCGCGGCAAATGCCAGCGCCAGCGCGATCATGACTGCGATGGAAGGAAAGCGAAGCTTCATTTTGCCATGACCTGCACTGTGCCGTCGGCCATGACCGTTCCTGTAACGATCTGGCCGGAATCGAGATTTCTGACGCGGATGACATCGCCGATATTGGCGTCGTCCATCGGGCTGCCTGCGGCGGAAATGGTGAGATTGCCGATGTTGAACACCAGCTTCAGCCTGTCGCCGCGCGTGACCGCGTAAGGCCTTTTCAGCACCGCCAGCGGAATGGTGCGCCCGGCAAGCAGCGTCTTGGTCGATAACATGCCGATCACTTCCTTGGGGTCGGCCGCATAGCCCCCGGAAAGATTGGGGTTCGTGACCTTCACCACATCCAGCTGGCTGGGCGAAATGGCGGCACCGGGATAGATGATGTCCCGCGGCACCACGGCATAGCGATCCTGCGCTGCCGCCGGCCCCGGCATAAAGGCCAGGCCGAGCGCGACGGCAAGGCAAGCGCCTGCGGTCGAAATCCTGTCTTTCATCCGGCGAAACATCATGTTTGCCCTCCCGTGGGTTACTTGAGGTTCTGGCTGACCACCTTGGCCATTTCGTCAGCGGTGGTGATGACCTTGGAATTCATCTCATAGGCGCGCTGAGCGGAGATAAGGCTGGTGATTTCGGTGACGGAATCGACGTTGGACGATTCCAGATAATTCTGCTTGAGGTAGCCGTAACCGGCATCGCCGGGCACGCCGTTGATCGGCTGGCCGGAAGAGGCGGTTTCCTGGAACAGGTTGTCGCCAATGGCCTTCAGGCCCGCATCGTTGACGAAGGCGGAAAGTTCAAGCTGACCGATGGTCGTATAGGTCGTGCTGCTGCCCTGGAGCACGCTGACTTCGCCCGACTCGCTGATCTTCACTTCCGTCGCATCCGAAGGAATGGTGATATTGGGCAGAACCTTGTAGCCTTCCGTCGTCACCAGATTGCCGCTGTCGTCCTTGTTCAGCGAACCGGCGCGGGTGTAATAGGTGGTGTTTCCGTCGGCGCTCTGCACCTGGAGATAGCCGCGGCCGACGATGGCCACATCCAGCTCGTTGTCGGTTTCGGACAGTTCCCCTTGCGAATGCAGGGTGCGGATGGCAGCCGTCTGAACGCCCAGACCGATATTGGCGCCTTCCGGAACGGTGGACTGGTTGGCGCGGTTGGCCACGCCCACGGCCTTTTCGCTCTGGTACAGAAGGTCGGAAAACTCGGCACGCGACTTCTTGAAGCCGGTGGTGTTGATATTGGCAATGTTGTTGGCGATGACTTCGAGATTGGTCTGCTGGGCGTCCATGCCGGTCGCGGCAATTGCAAGGGCTCTCATTTGCTCTTCTTTCCCTGGGGCTGATGGCTTCTCGTCATCGCGCGACAGAAGCGGGTGTCTTCACGTCATCGGCGGCGCAATGCGCCGCCACGGCCTGCAATCGGTTCAGATCTGCATCTTGGTAATGTCGAGATAGGCGGAGACGAGCTTGTCGCGCAGCGAGAGCGCCGTCTGCAACGTCTGGTCTGCGGCCATCACCGCATCGACCACCTGACGGGTCGTCGCCTTGCCGGTCATGCCGGCAAGGGATGTGCTTTCGGCGCCTTTCAGATTGTCCACCGCCGTGGTCATCATGTTGCCGAGAACCTCACCGAAGCCCAGGCCCGTGGAGGTGCCGGGGGTGGAATTCTGGCCGGTGACACCGGTTGCCGACAGCGCGCCCGTGCCGAGCGAGGCCATGGTGCTTGAGGTTTCGGTTGCCGCCCCCGTGGCCGATGTGGCGAGCCCGCTGATTTTGCTGATGGAATCGATCATTGTGAGCTTTTCAGAAGTTCGAGGGTGGACGAGATGAGGTCGCGCGTCTGCTTGACGGACTGGAGGTTGGCCTCGTAGGTCCGGTTGGCTTCGCGCATGTCGCCCATCTCGATGAGGACGTTGACATTGGGCATTTTCACATAGCCCTTGGAATCGGCCGCCGGATTGCCGGGATCGTATTCCTCGACGAATTTCGACTGGTCGAAGCCAAGCTTCTCGACCTTGACGATTTCCGCACCCGTTGCGTTGTCCAGCTCGGAGCCGAAGGTGATCGTCTTGCGGCGATAGGGATCGGCGCCGGGGGTGTCGCCGGTGCTTTGGGCGTTTGCAATGTTTTCGGAAACGATCCTGAGCCGGGTCGCCTGGACTTCCAGGCCGCTTCCGGCAATTTTCAGGGCGGACGAGAGAGGATCTGTGGCAGTCACGGAATCCATCGGCTTACCTCTTCACTATCATCAGCATCATGCGATTGAAGCTACTCACCAGATTGGTATTGAGCTGGTGCTGCCGTTGAATTTCGCCCATCTTGCTCATTTCATCGGCAATCGAGACCGAATTACCGGAAACCTGAACGCCGATTTCGCTATCGAGCGCGGCTTCCCGGACTTCGACATCGAGATCGCTGTCAAGCTCGTTGGAGGCGAAATGTTTCGGGTTGGTGCGGGCCATGCTCATGGCCTGTCCCGCCATCATCGCGTTGAAGGGCGTAATGTCCTTCGACAAGTATTTCGGCGTATTGGCATTGGCTATGTTTCCGGCAACGACTTCCTGACGCAGCGAGAGCCATTCGGCCTGCCGGGATGCCAAGTCAAAAAGCTGAATAGGTTGCATAGGCTTTCTCCAATCTACGCCTTGGAGACTAGGCCGGTAATCTTGCGTCAGACTTGCGGTAAAAACGGTTGTTGCAGGATGGGTGAAATTTGTGAATGAAAGCTATATCCAATTGATAAATATGTATGTTTCAAAACAGAAAAGGCCGCACCCTTAGGGGGCGCGGCCGCTCGTCAAATACATCTTTTCACCGGGGGGCAAAGCGGGCCGGTGCCTACTGGTTTTCGTAGATCTGGCCCGACGTGGTGACGATCACCCATTTGCCATTGCGCTTTTCAAGCGTGGCCACGCGGCTGTTATCGGGCAGGATCGAACCAATCTGCACCATGAACATGCCGGAAGTATCCTCGATCAGGGCCCGGCCATTGGCGACATGCAGCAGGCGAAACGCGCTGCCGGGAAAAGGCTGCTGCGCATTTTCAATCGGCTTGCGGTCCGGCACCTGCCGCCCGACATCGGAAACGGTCGCCGTTTCAAGCGGATCGACACCCTCCGGCGGCTTCTGCTCGTGATCCTCGCGCGCCACGAGCGCCAGCGGGGAAACGCTGAAGACGTTGCGCGGCGTGGTTTCGGGGAGATCGCGGGTGTGATCCATCGGCGCGGCCCGGAAGCCGAACTTTTCCGGATTGAAGAACACATACCACGGAAACATCGCCGCGCTGCACGCCATGGCAACGCCCGTTGCCGCCAGCATCCGGTCGCCGATCAAGCCCTGGCGGCGCCGGGGGCTGCGCGGCGGCTTCACCGGCTCGTCCGCATCCATGTCGTTCAGGTCAAGCTCGGGCTCTTGCATTGGCATTTCCAGCATTGTTGGCCGCCTTCAGCGCATGGGCGAGATCCGCATAGGCATCGGCGGTCGGACGGTCGGAGGGGGTCTGTTTCAGGACTTCGTAGAGGATCGGCACCTGCTTGATCGCCATATCCAGATCCGCATCGCTACCGGCGCGGTAGCCGCCGATCAGGCGCAGGTCCCGTGTTTCCTCGAAACGGTGAATGAGTGTCTTCAGGCGCGAAACCAGCTTCTCCTGATCCGCCGACCAGGCCTTGCGCGCCAGACGGGAAATGGAAGAGAGCGGATTGATCGGCGGATAACGGCCTTCATCGGCCAAAGTACGGTCCAGCACGATATGCCCGTCGAGAATGCCGCGCGTGCTGTCGGCAATCGGATCGTTGTGATTGTCGCCATCGACGAGGATGGAAATGATTGCGGTAATGGTGCCCTTGCCCTCTTCACCTGGCCCTGCCCGTTCCAGAAGCTTTGGCAGTTCGGTAAAGACAGAGGCCGGGAAGCCACGGGCAATCGGCGCCTCGCCGGCGGCTGTCGCCACCTCGCGGATGGCCAGTGCGAAACGGGTGATGCTGTCGGCAATGAACAGTACGTTTTCGCCCTGATCGCGAAAATGCTCGGCAATGGTCATGGCCGTCAGCGGGGCCATTTTGCGCAGCATCGGGCTTTCGTCACTGGTGGCGACCACGGCAACGGTCTTTGCCATGTTGTCACCCAGCGTATCCTCAATGAATTCGCGCACCTCGCGGCCACGTTCGCCGACAAGGGCGATCACCACCTTGTCGAAGGCATCCGCCCGCGCCAGCATGGAAAGCAACGTGGATTTGCCCACGCCGGAGCCTGCGAAAATGCCAAGGCGCTGGCCCAGGCAAAGCGGGGCGAAAATGTCGATGGCCTTGACACCCGTGCGGAAGCCCTGCTCCACCCGCCGCCGTCCCATGGAGGGTGGCGCCGTCGTCACGATCGGGCGGCGGTCTGCACCGGCGAGCACTGGGCCCAACCCGTCGATGGGCTCTCCCAGCGCATTGATGGTGCGCCCGCACCAGCTGTCGGTCGCACCAACGCGAAAAGCGCCCTTGCGGATGACCGTGTCGCCAATGGCAATGGGTTCACCCGGCTCGATGGGACAGACATAGGCCAGTTCCGGCTCCACCCGCACCACTTCGCCGAGATGAAGCCCGCGCGGACTGCGATGGCCGACGAAATCTCCCAGATGCAGATGCTTCGAAAGGCCTGCAACCGTGTAATGCCCGGCGGCAATGGTGCGCACATGTCCGCCCTGCGCCACCGAATGGGCCGGATCGCCATAGCGCGCCGCAAGACCGGCAAGAGCCGAGAGCTTGCGGTTAGGCTCGATCTGAGGGTGAAACTGCTCGCTCACGGCTTGGCCTTTGTGTTGGGCTTTCAGAAATTGCGGCTTTCAGGAACAACGCCTGGCACGGCGCCGTATCACCGGTGTTATTTACTGCCGCCCAGCGCCTTGATGGTTTCGGCAAGGCTGTTTTCCGTCTGGCCCATGACCGAGGAAATGCTTTCAAAAGCGCGGTTGACCTTCACAAGTTCGGTCATTTCCTGAATGCCGTTGACGTTCGATTGCTCGATATAGCCCTGCATGATGCCGACGGACGGATTGTCCACCACCGGCTGCGGTGTCTGGGTGGTGACGATGCCGCTATTGTCGTAGCGCAGGAAGCCCTTGGTGACATCGGCCTGGAAAAGGCCGATCTGGCTGACCTGGCGGCCATCCTGAACGATGGTGCCGTCGCTGCCGACATGGATCTCGCCGCCATTGCGATTGAGCTGGATCGGGCCGCCGCCTGCATCGAGAACCTTGTAACCGCGCACGGAGACAAGCTCGCCCGTATCGGTCAGGGTAAAGCGCCCGTCTCTCGTGAGGATCTTGCCCGCCGGGGTTTCCAGGCTCATCCAGGCATCGCCCTTGACGGCGAAGTCGAGATCGTTGCCGGTGCGGCTCATTTCGCCGGTGCGCTGCGACAGATAGTCATTGCCCTGCGAAACGAAGGCGACCTTGGCATTGATGTCATTGCCGGTCTTGCTCAGGACCTCGTCGAACTTGACCTCGGTGGCGCGAAAGCCCACGGTGTTCATGTTCGCCATATTGTCGGCAATCGTCGTCAGGCGCCGGTCGAGGGCGCGCTGCGAAGACAGGGATACGTACATTCCCGATTGCATGTTGTTCTCTCCAAGCCTCGAGCTTTCAAGACCAGCAGGCCCGAGCCGCCTTCAGCGCCGTCCGTTCAGGTTTCATGCCTGCGGTGTGGCGCATGTGCTGCGGTTCACGGTTGCTCGTCTCCATCATGGAACGTGGAAGACCGTTCTTGCTTCCTTCCTGCCGGAAAATGCTTGCGCGAAACTGTTCCGGCCTGCGGGCGGGTGAAGAAGTGCCAAACAGGAACATCATCAGCCTCACGCAAGGCAGCGTGCCTATCGGTTGTGCTGAGAAGAAACGTTCCAATACAGGCGCGACATGAATATCATCATCGGATTCATCATCACCGTTGGCTGCGTGCTTGGCGGCTTCATGGCCATGGGCGGCCACATCGAGGTTCTCGTCCAACCGTTCGAACTCGTCATCATCGGCGGCGCTGGCGTTGGGGCCTTCATCATGGGCAACCCGATGAAGGTGGTCAAAGACTCGGGCAAAGCCATCGGAGAGGCCTTCAAGAACGCAGTTCCCAAGGAACGCGCCTATCTGGACGTTCTGGGCGTTCTTTATTCGCTCATGCGCGACCTGCGCACCAAGTCGCGCAATGAAATCGAAGCGCATATCGACAATCCGGAGGAATCCTCGATCTTCCAGGTCGCGCCCTCGGTTCTGAAGAACAAGGAACTGACCTCCTTCATCTGCGATTATGTGCGTCTCATCATCATCGGCAATGCCCGCTCGCACGAGATCGAGGCGCTGATGGACGAGGAAATCAACACAATCCTCTACGACAAGATGAAGCCCTATAACTCCATTCTGGCAATCGGCGACAGTTTCCCGGCCATCGGCATCATCGCCGCCGTGCTTGGGGTTATCAAGGCCATGGCGAAGATCAACGAATCCCCGGAGGTTCTCGGTGGCCTCATCGGCGCCGCGCTCGTGGGCACCATGCTTGGCATCTTCCTGTCCTATTGCCTTTGCAATCCGCTGACATCGCAGATCAAGATCGTCCGCACCAAGCAGCATCGCCTCTACATCATCGTCAAGCAGACGCTTCTGGCCTACATGAACGGCTCCGTGCCGCAGGTGGCGCTGGAATATGGCCGCAAGACCATTTCCTCCTACGAGCGTCCCTCCATCGATGCCGTCGAGCAGGAGATGATGAATCCCGGCGGCGGCAATGAAAAGGCGGCCTGACCATGAACGCTGAACAGGCCAACACGTCCCCTGCCATGGATCAGGCCCTCCTCGCCCGGCTTACCGGCGGCCTTGGCGACCGCCGCACCCTCGAAAAGCTCTGCCAGGATTTCGGCCATCTCTACGGCGAATTCCTGCCGGACGTCTTCCACAGCGAAACCAATCTCTCCGTCGAGGTTTCCTATCTCGACTACAAGTCCGGGCTGATGACCGAGCTGATCGCCGGGCTTGGCGACAATTATGTCCTCGCCGATACGTCCTTGCGCAACTGGTCGCCGAATTTCGTCATGGCCTGCGGCAACGGCTTCATCATCACGCTGATGGAAAACCTGCTGGGCGCTCTTCCTGAATTCATCCAGGAGCCGATCCAGCGGCCGCTGTCGCGCATCGAGCTTGATCTGGCGGTCATGGTGTTCGAGCGCATCGCCAATGTGCTGCGCTCCGGCGTGAATGCGTCTGGCGGCTTCGAGCCGATTGCCGAGCGTCCCCATAACTGGGAGGACCGCCCGAAGCCGGAAGCCGACCATGTGGACGAATATGCGGCTCTCATTCACATGAGCATCCGGCTTGGCAAGGTCGTGTCCGATTTTGCGCTGATCATTCCGCAAAAGGCCCTGCTCAAAACCGCCGTGACGTTGCCGAAATCGAAAAACCAGCCCTCACGCGGGCGCAAGGACTGGGCCGAACAGATGGCCGAGCAGGTGCGCAAGGCCAATGTCATGCTGGAAGCGCGCATCCGGCTGGAACAACTGACCCTTGCCACCGTGGCGCGGCTTCAGCCGGGCGATGTCATTCCGTTTCTGGAAAAGGGCGATGTCAGCGTCGATGTCAGCGCCCACGGCAAGGACCTCTACAGTTGCGAATTCGGCCGGGCGGGCGACCGTTACACGGTTCGCGTGAAATCCACTTACAGTTCAGACAATGACATTCTGCGTCACCTGATGACCTGACGTTTATCGCCTGCGCGTGTGAAAGTGCAGGTTGAGGCAAGTTTCAAAGGGAATAATAGTTTCATGGCACCGAAAAAAACACCTCAGACCGATGACGATGCGCTGGCCATGCCGGCAGGCGAAGCCGATCTCGATCAGGCGATCGACGATCTGCGCGGCGTCCTGAAAACCGATAGCGACGGCGGCCTCGGCGACTTTGGCGATTTCGGCGGCACCTCGACCGGCGGCCTTTCCGATTTCGAAAGCGATTTCGGCGGCGGCGAGCCTGCCAGTGATTTTGGCGGCTCGGATTTTGGCGGCTCGGATTTCGGTGGCTCCGATCTCGGCGGTTCCGATTTCGGCGGCGCCGACCTTGGCGGCTCGGATTTCGGCTCTTCCTCCTCCTCCTTCGGCGGCGGAGAAAGCCATCAGGCTCCCGGCAGCGCGCTCGACGCCAATATGGACCTCATCATGGACATCCCGATCGATGTCCAGATCGTGCTGGGTTCCAGCCGGATGCCGGTTTCCGCGCTGATGAGCCTTGAAGAAGGCGCCACCATCGCACTCGATAAAAAGATCGGGGAACCTGTGGAGATCATGGTAAATGGTCGACGGATTGCCCGCGGTGAGATTACTGTTTTAGAAAATGACGACACGCGATTCGGCGTGAAGCTGATCGAAGTTTTGGGCAGCAAGGCGTCCTGACCCCAGTTCGGGCCAGAGAGGAAAGACCATGATGGACTTTGACGATTTCGGCGGCCCGGTTGCGGGCAAGCCCCTGAGCCAGGCGGACAAGGCGGCAGCCGTCCTTCTGGCCATGGGCAAGGGCGTTGCCGGAAAATTGCTGAAATATTTCACCCAGGCGGAATTGCAGACGATCATTTCCTCGGCCCAGACGCTGAGGACGATTCCACCGGATGAACTGGCCGAACTCGTCAACGAATTCGAAGACCTCTTCACCGAGGGCGCCGGCCTTATGGACAATGCCAAGGCCATCGAGGAGATCCTCGAGGAAGGGCTGACCCCCGAGGAAGTGGATGGCCTGTTGGGCCGCCGCGCCGCCTTCCAGTCTTATGAGACCTCCATCTGGGACCGCTTGCAGGATGCCGATCCGGATTTCATCGCGAAATTCCTGATGCGCGAGCATCCGCAGACGGTTGCCTATATCCTCTCCATGCTGCCGTCTTCCTTCGGCGCCAAGGTGCTGGTGAAGCTGCCCGACAGCCGCCGTGCCGACATCATGAACCGTACGGTCAACCTGAAGAATGTCAGCCCGCAGGCCGCGCAGATCATTGAAAATCGCGTGATCGAGCTGATCAACGAGATCGAGGCAGAGCGCAACTCCACCGGCACGGCCAAGGTTGCAGAGCTGATGAACGAACTGGACAAACCCCAGGTCGATACATTGCTCGAATCTCTGGAAACGATCAGCAAGGAATCGGCCACCAAGGTTCGGCCGAAGATCTTCCTGTTCGAAGACCTGCTCGCCATGCCGCAGCGCAGCCGCGTCATGCTGCTCAACGACATCTCAGGCGACATTCTCACCATGGCGTTGCGTGGGGCATCGGGAGAAATCCGCGAATGCGTGCTCTCCGCCATCAGCCCGCGTTCGCGCCGCATGATCGAATCCGACCTGCAATCGGGCACGACCGGCGTCAACCCACGCGAGATTGCCATGGCGCGCCGCGCCGTGGCGCAGGAGGCCATTCGCCTTGCCAATGCCGGCCAGATCCAACTCAAGGATCCGGAAGCCGAGAAGAAGGAAGACGAAAGCGGCACCGCCGCCGCCTGAGGCAGGCTTTGTTGATAAGGCGGGACGTTTCGCCATTTGCGATTGAAGGCCGGGAGAATGGGGGCTACCCTCTCCCGGCCTTGCTGTTTTCAAGCCGTGGGGTGCCGCAGCATGTTCAGGCCGGACCGGAACCGCGTTTTCCGGATGGACATGCAGTAACTCTTTGAGCTGTCCCATCGGAAAAAGGCGAAGCTGCGATGGCGGAAGACGACGACAAGGAAAGCAAAACAGAAAGCCCGTCGGAGAAAAAACTCCGCGATGCCGTGGAAAAGGGCAATATCCCGATGTCGCGGGAGGCCGCGCTCTTCACGGCGATGCTGGCATTTTATGTCTATCTGGTGTTCTTCCTGCCGGACGCGGCCGCGCATCTGGCCGAAACGCTGAAGGATCTGTTCGAAACGCCCGATCAATGGCGATTGACGACGCCGACCGACGCCCTTTCCCTCATGACCCATCTCGGCTGGCAGATGCTTGCCATCCTGACGCCCATTCTGCTGATGTTGATGCTGTTCGGCCTCACGCAATCCTTCGCCCAGCATCTGCCGAGCTTCGTTCTGGACCGTATCCAGCCCAAGTTCGAGCGGGTAAGTTTGATGAAGGGCATCGAGCGGATGTTTTCGGTGCCGGGCATGGTGGAATTCGGCAAATCGCTGTTCAAGATCGTGGTGGTGGCCATCATCATGGTGCTGGCGCTGCGCGGCGAATATTTCGGCACGCTCAATGCGATGTTCTCCGATCCGCAGATCATTTTCGTCAAGCTTTCCGCCATCATTCGCGAAATGGTCATCATTCTTCTCTTCGCCACCGGACTGCTGACGGCGGTGGATGTGGGCTGGCAGCGATACCACTGGTATCAGGAACTGCGCATGACCAAGCAGGAGGTAAAGGAAGAACACAAGCAGACCCAGGGCGACCCGGTCGTCAAATCACGCCAGCGCTCCGCCCAGCGCGACCGCGCCCGCCGCCGCATGATCCAGAACGTGCCGCGCGCCACGCTGGTCATTACCAACCCCACCCACTATGCAGTGGCGCTGCGCTATGTGCGCGAGGAAATGGGCGCGCCCATGGTGATTGCCAAGGGTCAGGATCTTATTGCGCTGAAAATCCGTGAAATTGCCCAGGAAAACAATATTCCGATTTTTGAAGACCCACCTTTGGCCCGCTCCATGTTTGCGCAAGTCTCGGTCGATAGTGTGATTCCACCAGTATTTTATAGGGCCATCGCAGAACTGGTACAGCGAATCTACGCTGCGGAGGCCAAGAAGAAGAGGCGGATGCGCTAAAAATATGAGAAAATGCGAATATACAACAACCCGCGAAAAGATTGTTGCCGAAGCTATTAGTCCTGTCGCCTCCGAGTTACGGTTGCTGGATGCAGCCGATCTTATTTCGCTTATTCGCTTCGAGTTTTTCGGCAATATATCCGATCTCGTTTCTTCCGCAGCAGAGTTGTATTTTCATCCCGGCACCATCAATTTCGGTGCGGGCGGGGATTACAGGCTTGATTGGGGCGACGTTCCGGAAGTGGTTCTCGACCTGGAAATCAAGCCGCGCGATGTGACAATCTATGCGCAACTGACGCTGACGCGCGACTATGCCGGGCTGGAAATCAACCATATTTCCTTCCAGCATCCTTCGGACGATCCGGATGCGAACACGGCTTTCCTGGCCCAGAGCCTGTCGGAAGCACGCTTCATCCCCAATCATCCGCAGCCGAGCATGGCCGCCTGAAGAAGTCGAGTCTTTGTTGATACGCATTTCCAAACGGACAATGCAGCAAAAGCGCCGGCCTCCCGGCGCTTTTGCCGTTTCCGGCACTGGCCGTTACCAATCCATCTTACCTTGCAGGCCTTGAGCCGAGAGGACGAAAAAGGGAGACGGGCAAGGATTTTTTCGGTGGGGAAAGGGTGGGGCGCGCCTGCAATATGGCGCGGCTGCGCCGGTCCAGTTCCCCGTCATCCTCCAGCATCATGCTGACATTGTAGCGCTGCGGTCCCATGAATTCCTTCGTCATTTTCAGACCAATGCCGAAGTGATTGACCGAAACGGGCGAAAGACGACGCATCTCGGCCATGGCATCGGCAAGATCGGTCCATCCTGTCTGGTCCAGAATCAGTTGGAGGGCGGCCTCGAAACGCCGGCGAATATCGGAACTATCGGCAGGCTGCACGATCTTCAGGCGGATCTGCATGATGCGTCCGGTCGAATCGCCGCGGACGACCATGAAGAAAGACGGAGCATCCGCATCCGGCTTCAGCGCCACTTCCGTGGTCTCGCTCACGCATTCGAACATGGACGCATCGGCAGCAGCCGCCGTCCAGCCGCCATTTCCAAGCCCGGCCTTCTGCATGGCCGTGCAGAAACGGGCACCGTCGGCGTGAAAATAGCGAAGAAACACGGCCTGCTCGAGAAGCGGCGGCACAACCAGAAACCGTTGCGGCAAGCGCAGCGTCAAAGGCGGAATTCGCCGCCCGCGCAGCGAAATGGTTTGTTCTGCCCTATCCTGCCGCGTAGACGCGGGAAAGAAATAGTCCAGAAGAAGCAGCAGATGCCGCTCGTCGCGCGCCAGAAGCACCGTCAGCAAAAGCCCCACCACCACCAGCAGCGAAAGCGCCAGCAGCACGCCAAGGCGCCGCCGCCCGTTGCGGACAGGCCTGACCGTGACCAATTGTATTGCCGGCGCATCTCCGCTCTTTTTCACCGTCACCTCTGCCGCTTGCGCCCGCCCCGGCATGTCATCGGGCGCCATGCAGGACATCTCTTGAACCTGCAGCGCCGTGCGTTTTATCAAACGCACGGCGCTGCAACACTTCAAATCCGTGCGATGGTTTTCATCTTAAACCGATTCCGGTTTAAGGAATCATACAGTAGAGGAAATTCGCGACCATATGGCGGAATTCCATGGCCTTGTTCGCTCACGCTACAACATTAGAGTTTCCTACAATTATTTTTTAATATTTTGCGCATATACGACCTTGGATGGATGGGCGCAGTTCTCGTGGAGGAGAACGAACGACCGGCGGCGCCATTTCATGTGAGTTTTGCAAGGTCGCATCCGGCCGGTGGTGGAAGGACCTGCACCGGGCTGGGAGGCCTTTATGAAAAACGTGCCCGTCATTGGAAAAATGCTGGTGATACTCAGTCTTTTTGGCCTGTTTGTGCTTGGAATGGCAGGCTATAGCGGCCTCAAGATCGGCGAGATCGACTCCGCCTACAGCAATTTGCTCGATCAGGAATCGGCAGCCACCCTGGCCCTTGCGCGCGCCAACCGCTCCATGCAAAACATTCGCGCCGCCATGGGCGATGTCATGATGGCGCGCAGCGATGATTTCAGCGACCGGGCCACAAAGGAAATCAACGCGACCAAAGAGGGCTTCGTCAAATACATGGACACCGCCATGGCCGCCTTGCCTGCCAATCAGGCCCTGGCGCCATTGAAGGCAAAAACCCTCAAGGTCATGAACGAAACCTGCGGCAAAGCGCTTGAGCTTGGCGACAAGGCAACGTCCGACGCCGACATCGCGGCAGCGCAAACCGTTTACCTCGCCGAATGCCAGCCGGCTTTCGCGGAAATTGCCCCGGAGTTTACCCAGGTCGTCAACGATATTAACAAGGGCGCCTCGAAGCGGAGCGATGACCTTTCGGCGCTTGCCAATTTCACTCGGAATGTCAATCTGGCCAGCAGCCTCGCCGGTCTTGCTGCGGTCATGGCGCTTGGCTTCTTTGCCATACGCAGTTGGCTGGTGATACCGCTTCGCCGTCTGGCGGGTACCATGGAAACGCTGGCCTCCGGCAATCTTTCCGCCACGATCGAAGGGATTGACCGGCGCGATGAGGTGGGCGGCATGGCGCGCGCCGTGCAGATCTTCAAGGATAATGGCTTGCGCGCCCGCGAGGCCGAGCGGGAGGCAGAAAGCAATCGCAACCTCAACGAGGCCGAACGGGCCCGCACCGCCGAACAGGAGAGGCAGCGTGCAAGCGCAATGGCGCAGGCCACGGAAGGGCTTGCATCCGGCCTGAAACGCCTCTCGCAAGGCGATCTCACCGTGCGGCTTTCCCAGCCCTTCTCGCAGGAATTCGAAAGCCTGCGCGCCGACTTCAACGCCACGGCCGAGCAACTGAGCGAAACGCTGACCTCCGTCGCGTCTGCCACCGGCTCGATTGAAGGCGGATCGCGGGAAATCAGCCAGAGCGCCAACGATCTTTCAAAACGCACCGAACAGCAGGCGGCAGCCCTGGAAGAAACCGCCGCCGCCCTGGACGAAATCACCGCCAATGTCTCCAACTCTTCCAAACGTACCGAAGAGGCCCGCAGCGTCGCGGCAGAAGCCAATGCCTCAGCCCGCCAATCCGGCGCGGTGGTTGCCAATGCCGTCGATGCCATGCAGCGGATCGAGCAATCCTCCAGCCAGATTTCCAATATTATTGGCGTGATCGATGAGATTGCCTTCCAGACCAATCTTCTGGCGCTGAATGCCGGGGTGGAAGCCGCACGTGCCGGTGAAGCGGGCAAAGGCTTTGCCGTCGTTGCCCAGGAGGTCCGCGAGCTTGCCCAGCGCTCGGCGCAGGCCGCCAAGGAAATCAAGGAACTGATCCGCAATTCCGCAAACGAGGTAGAAAACGGTGTCAAACTCGTAACCGCGACCGGCGAGGCCCTGAAGGTCATTGAAAGCCATGTCGTCAACATCAATTCGCAGCTTGACGCGATTGCCACCTCCGCCCGTGAACAGGCCACCGGCCTTGCCGAGGTAAACACCGCAGTCAACCAGATGGATCAGACCACGCAGCAGAACGCCGCCATGGTGGAGGAAGCCACCGCCGCCAGCAGCAGCCTTGCATCGGAGGCAACCCGCCTGCGCGAGCTGGTTGGCCAGTTCAAGCTGGATGGCCGCCTGCCAGCAGCCGCAAAAGCCCCGTCCGCCACGGCAAAACCCGCGACCCCGCCGCCTGCTGCCCCGGCCGCTGCCCGCACGGGCAAATCGGCTGGCCGCAAGCCCGCCCCCGCCGACGCCAGCACCAGGCCGGTACAATCCCCCGCCCGCCGCATGGTCGGCCAGGTGGCACAGGCACTCGGCATCGGGAGCGCGCCGAAGGGTGAGGAATGGGAGGAATTCTGATCGGCCCTTCCCTTCTTGATTGAATGCCCCTTCATCTGCATAGTCGCCGAGCGGCCATGATCGAAGACCTCAGACTTCGCTTATGGCCGCTCGATCATCTTTGCGCCACAGGGCAAATCCAACCGGCGGGAAGCAAGGCGGCCTCGAACGATTGCAGGCAGGCGCGATGTTCTGCTTCGCCCATATAAGGACGCTGCGACGTGGTGGAGACTCTCGGAACCGGACGCTTCCGAAGAAGGGATAATGACAATGACCGATGTCACCAGGTCCCGTGTCTCGAGCGCTCAAAATCAACAACAGGACATTGTCCCTTTCAGCGAGGCGGTAAAGGTCTGGGCGCGCGTTGCCGCCCTCAGTTTCGGCGGTCCGGCCGGACAGATCGCCGTGATGCATCGCATTGTCGTCGATGAGAAGAAATGGATAGGCGAGCATCGGTTTCTGCACGCCTTGAACTATTGCATGGTGCTGCCGGGGCCGGAAGCCCATCAACTGGCCATCTATATCGGTTGGCTGCTGAACAGAACGAAAGGCGGCCTGACTGCTGGCCTGCTGTTCGTATTGCCCGGCTTTCTGGCCATGCTTGCCCTCAGTTACCTCTATGTGATCTTCGGCGGGGTCAGCGCCATCGAGGGCATGTTTTTCGGGCTGAAATGCGCAGTCCTCGCCATTGTCATGCAGGCCGTGTTCCGCATCGGACGCCGCGCCATCAAAAACACGCCGATGCTGGCGATTGCCGCGGCGGCCTTCGTCGCCATCTTCATCCTTCATGTTCCCTTTCCTTTGATCATCCTCGGGGCCGGTATCATCGGCTATGCGGGCGGGCGCGCAGGACTGCCCGCCTTCGGGGTCGGGGCAGACCACAAATCCGGCCCGATAAAAATTCTGGAAGATCGAGACTCCGCTCTCGGCGAAGATATACCGCACCATGCCAGACCCGATCTGGCATGGTCGCTGAAGATTTCCGGCGCTCTGGCAATCATGTGGCTTGCGCCAGTGGCAATACTGGTCGCAACCCTTGGATGGGATAACGTCTTCACGAAAATCGGACTGTTCTTCAGCCAAATGGCCGTTGTCACGTTCGGGGGCGCATATGCCGTTCTGGCCTATGCTGCCCAGGCCGCCGTGGAGAGCCATGGCTGGCTACGTCCGGGCGAAATGCTCGACGGTCTTGGCATGGCCGAGACAACGCCCGGCCCGTTGATCATGGTCACACAATTCGTGGGGTTTCTGGCAGGCTATCGTGATCCCGGCGTTCTGTCACCCTTGGCCGCCGCGACGGTCGGGGCAATGCTGACGACATGGGTCACATTCCTCCCGAGCTTCCTCTGGATATTCGCCGGAGCGCCCTTCATTGAAAAATTGCGCGGCAATGCGGCATTGAGCGGCGCCATGTCGGCCATCACGGCTGCCGTCGTCGGCGTTATCCTGAACCTGACGATCTGGTTCGGGCTTCACGTCCTCTTTGCCGAGATCAGGACGGTCTCAGCAGGAGGATGGACAATGGACCTGCCGGTCATCAGCTCGATTGCGTGGCCCTCGCTGGCGCTGACTTCTCTTGCCGCCGTGGCGATCTTCCGGCTCAAGCTATCGGTGGTCACGACCCTGCTGGTTTGCGCGGGATGCGGCTTGCTCTATCGCCTGATGTGACAGTCAATCCGCAATCGCAGAGGTGAAACGCCACGATAATCATGATTTCCTTGGGAAGAGAATGGTGCTGCGAAAGAGGATTGAACTCTCGACCTCTCCCTTACCAAGGGAGTGCTCTACCACTGAGCTACCGCAGCATCTTTTCGGTTCGTGTTACCTCGACCGAACGAGGGGCCTATTGCCACAGCTTGATTCCAAGCGCAAGCGACAAAACGAATTTCCTGTCATAAAATGTGGAACTTCCTGTTTTTACTCATTTGCGTTATGAAGCCTGCATGACCGACAATTCCGATGCCGACAAAGCTCCCTCTCCCGCCGAACTGCGCCGCCAGCGCGCAGCCCAGAAGCTGCGGGAAAACCTGATGCGCCGCAAGACGCAGGCGCGGGCACGCCGCGCAGGCGAGGCCGATGACACGACGGGCCTTCCCGCCGCAAAATTGCCCGATGCCGAGGTTTAGAGCATTTACAGGAAAAGTGTAGTCGCGGTTTTCCGTCCGGAAATGCGGGTAAACAAAAGCTTGGAGCGTCTCGACCTCACTCAAGAAGAACCTTCCCCCACGCCATGTTTGCGGGCGGGCCTTGTTTTCCCCTAAAACCATCGCTTGCGGGTTTTCTTTAAACATCAAACCCACTAAGAACAGGCCATTACAGATGCTGGCGCGGCGGGCTGCAAGACTGACAGCGGCCCCCAAGGCAGGGCATATCAACCAGGAAAGGCGGGGGCAGGCTTGCCCCTTGAGTGACACAGATGGATCGCATCAGGATTGTTGGCGGCAACACACTAAACGGCATCATTCCCATTTCCGGCGCCAAGAATGCCGCCCTGCCCCTGATGATCGCCTCCTTGATGACCAGCGATACGCTGACGCTGGAAAACGTGCCGCATCTGGCCGATGTCGAGCTTCTGCTGCGCATTCTCGGCAATCACGGCGTGGACATTTCCGTCAACGGACGGCGTGAACGCCAGTCCGGCAGCTATGCCCGCACCATTCATTTCACCTGCCGCACCATCGTCGATACCACCGCGCCTTACGATCTCGTCTCGAAAATGCGGGCAAGCTTCTGGGTCATCGGACCGCTTCTGGCGCGGGAAGGCCGGGCGCGGGTGTCGCTTCCCGGCGGCTGCGCCATTGGCACGCGCCCGGTGGATCTCTTCATCGACGGCCTGCGGGCGCTGGGCGCCAGCATGGAGATCGACAGCGGCTATATCGAAGCCACCGCGCCCAAGGGCGGCCTGATCGGCGCAAGCTACACCTTCCCCAAGGTTTCCGTGGGCGCAACCCATGTGATGATGATGGCCGCCGCTCTGGCGCGCGGCGCCACGACGATCCATAACGCCGCGCGCGAGCCGGAAGTCGTGGATCTTGCCAATTGCCTTAATGCCATGGGCGCGAAGATTTCGGGCGCGGGCACGGCCACGCTCACCATCGAAGGCGTCACCTCGCTTTCGGGTGCGCGCCATCGCGTGTTGCCCGACCGTATCGAAACCGGCACCTATGCCATGGCGGTTGCCATGACGGGCGGCAACGTGACGCTGGAAGACACCGATATTGCCCTTCTGGATACGGCAATAGAGGCGCTTCGCCGGGCAGGCGCCGAGATTTCGCCTGTCGATGGCGGCATTCGCATCATCGGCCATGGCGATGCCATCCGCCCCGTTGACATCGTGACGGAGCCCTTCCCCGGTTTCCCCACGGACTTGCAGGCGCAGTTCATGGGCCTCATGACCCGCGCCAGAGGTGTGGCGCATGTTACCGAAACGATTTTCGAAAATCGCTTCATGCATGTGCAGGAACTGGCGCGCCTTGGCGCAAAAATCACGTTGAACGGCCAGACCGCCCGCATTGAAGGGGTTCCCACACTGCGCGGCGCACCGGTGATGGCAACCGACCTTCGCGCCTCCGTCTCGCTCGTCATCGCCGGACTGGCGGCGGAAGGCGAAACCCTGGTCAATCGCGTTTACCATCTGGATCGCGGTTTCGAGCGGCTGGAAGAAAAACTGACCCGCTGCGGCGCGATTGTCGAGCGAATCAGCGGCTGATTGCTGCATCGGGATGGTTTGCGCCGTTGCCAAGCGGCGGCGCAACGCCTATCTCCAGAGCAATATCCCTTTTGGAAACGGCTCATGACCGACATAAAACTGCTGGCCCTGGATGGGCAGGATCTCACCATTGTCTCCGCCCATGTTCAGGATGCGGTGTTCAAACTGGCCGATGTGGATTATGCGGCCCGCACCGGCGTATTCACACTGAAGGCCAACCGCTTCGTCTGGGAAGAAAACCAGCGCCGCAGACAGGGCTTCGAGCGCCGCCGCGCCGTGCTGACGGTGAAGCGCGTTGGTGCTGTCCGCTCCATGGGCATCGATCGCAACGACCGTGAAAAGGTGCTGAGCCTGTTGGCCATGGAATTTCGCCAGAACGGCGAAGGCCCCGATGGCGTGCTGGAACTGACCTGCGCCGATGCCGCGACGATTGCACTTGATGTTGAATGCATAGAAGTTCAGCTTGCAGATGTCGGCGGCGCATGGGAAACCAAGGCAAGGCCGGACCATCGGCTGGCCTGAATGGCGGGCGCATCACGGCGCGCAGACGAGGTTAAGCGGGTTCAGCGGACCTGCGGGCGAAATTGCATAAGGATGGGTTTTAGTGGCACTCTGGCTTGAACAGGCTTCGGCGGATTTCGAGAGCCGTTTTTCGGCCTTCCTCACGACAAAGCGGGAAGTTTCCGAGGATGTGAATACAGTCGTCAGGACCATCATCGACGACATTCGCCAACGCGGGGATGCAGCGCTCGCCGAATATTCGCTGAAATTCGACGGGCTGGACTTTACCGACACCCCCATGCGGGTGAGCGAGGCCGAAATCGAAGCGGCAACCGCTTGCGTGTCCGAAGAGGTAATTGCCGCCCTCAAGCTGGCGGCCGCGCGCATCGAGCGCCACCATGCGCGCCAGATGCCGAAGGACGACATTTACGAAGACGCAATCGGCGTGGGCCTCGGCTCGCGCTGGACGGCCATCGAGGCCGTGGGGCTCTATGTGCCCGGCGGCACGGCAAGCTATCCAAGCTCCGTATTGATGAATGCCGTGCCGGCAAAAGTGGCGGGTGTACCGCGCGTGGTCATGGTCGTGCCGGCCTCCGGCGGGCAGATCAATCCGACCGTATTGGCGGCTGCGAAAATTGCCGGAGTGAGCGAAATCTATCGCATCGGCGGCGCCCAGGCCGTGGCGGCGCTGGCCTATGGCACGCAAACCATCGCCCCGGTGGCCAAAATCGTCGGCCCCGGCAATGCCTATGTCGCCGCCGCCAAGCGTCATGTCTTCGGCACGGTGGGTATCGACATGATCGCTGGCCCTTCCGAAGTGCTGGTGATTGCCGACCGAGACAATAATCCCGACTGGATTGCCGCCGATCTTCTGGCCCAGGCAGAGCATGACCGCGCCGCGCAATCCATTCTCATCACCGACAATGCCGAATTTGCCAAGGCCGTCGAAGCCGCCGTCGAGCGCCAGCTCACGACACTGGCCCGCAGCGAAACCGCTACCGCAAGCTGGCGCGATTATGGCGCGCTCATTGTCATCAAGGATCTGAAGGACAGCGTTGCCCTTGCCAACCGCATCGCCGCCGAACATCTCGAACTGGCCGTCGCCGATCCCGATATGTTGATGGCGGGCATTCGCAATGCAGGCGCCATCTTCATCGGTCGTCATACGCCGGAGGTGATCGGCGATTATGTCGGCGGCTCCAACCACGTGCTGCCCACGGCCCGCTCGGCCCGCTTTTCCTCCGGCCTTTCGGTTCTGGATTTCGTGAAGCGGACATCGATCCTGCGGCTTGGCCCTGAGCAGTTGCGGCAGCTTGCGCCGGCAGCCATTGCCCTTGCAAATAGCGAGGGGCTGGATGCGCACGCAAGATCGGTGGCAATCCGGCTCAATCTTGCGGGGTAAAGAATGGCACAGGGCGATTTCAGGCTCTCGGATGTGGTGCTGGACGAGACCATCGGCCGGTCCACGCCCGATGTCGAGCATGAACGCGCCGTCGCCATTTTCGACCTGATAGAGGAAAACAGCTTCGAGCCCGTAGGCCATTCCGGCGGCCCCTATCATCTCCTGCTCTCGCTGGTGGATTCGAAGCTGGTCTTTGCCATTAAAACCGATGGTGGAGAGGATGTGGCGACCCACATTCTCTCCTTGACCCCGCTACGCCGGATCATCAAGGATTATTTCATGATTTGCGAAAGCTATTATGAAGCAATCCGTTCCGCCACGCCAAGCCAGATCGAGGCAATCGACATGGGGCGGCGCGGCATACACAATGACGGCTCCCAAACGCTGATGGACCGGCTGAAGGGCAAGATCGTGATTGATTTCGATACGGCGCGACGGTTGTTCACCCTCGTATGCGTTCTTTATTGGCGGGGTTGACGGGAGAGGCCATGGTTGAAGCCGCTGAGGACAGGAAGACCACGCCCCCCGGCCGGAGCCTGCCCGGTTCTGTTCTGTTCCTGTGCGGCATGAATGCCATTCGCTCGCCCATGGCGGAAGCCATCGCCAGGCGCTTGCTGCCCTCAGGCATCTACGTGGCCTCGGCCGGTGTGCGCCATGGGGAGCGCGACGGTTTCGTAGATGCGGTGCTGGAAGAGATCGGCCTGACACTCGGCAAACGTCAGCCACAAACGCTGGAAGATCTTGAGGATGCCTATTTCGACCTCATCATCACACTGGCGCCGGAGGCCCACCACGCCGCGCTGGAACTCACCCGATCGTCTTCGGTAGAGGTCGATTACTGGCCCACTCCCGACCCGACCGTAGAGACGGGCAGCCGCGATCAAAGGCTGGAAGCCTATCGCGATGTACGGGAAAGGTTGACAAAGCTCATCGAAGAGCGCTTCAAGAGACCCGGAACGCAACCTCTCGGGCGAGATTGAAACAAATGCCGATTGACTGCGCAACGTGGTTCACAAAACCGCGTCGATTGTGTAGTTTCCGCCCACATTTTGATCGGCGCTGCCTCACGCGCGCCCTAATGAAAGAAAGACAAGTCCTCAATGGCAAAAGAAGAAGTTCTCGAATTTCCCGGCATCGTTACGGAATTGCTGCCCAACGCAACATTCCGGGTGCTGCTGGAAAACAAGCATGAAATCATTGCCCATACCGCAGGCCGTATGCGCAAGAACCGTATCCGCGTCCTGGCAGGCGACAAGGTTCTGGTGGAAATGACGCCCTACGACCTGACCAAAGGCCGCATCACCTATCGCTTCAAGTAATAAACCGTCTGCGGAGCGGCAAGCAATGGCGGTTAAACGCAAGCTGATTCTGGCCTCTGGATCTCCCCGCCGCGTCGAATTGTTGCGGCAGGTGGGCCTGGAGGCTGACCGGCTGATGCCCATGGACCTTGACGAAACGCCGGAAAAGAACGAGCAACCACGCTCGCTGGCGCGTCGCCTGGCGGCGGACAAGGCACGTGCGGCACTGGACGCCATTGCCGACGAGGCGGAATGGCAGGGAAGCTTCATTCTGGCAGCCGACACGGTGGTGGCGGTCGGACGGCGAATTCTGCCAAAAACCGAGTTCACCGACGAAGCGGCCGCAGCCCTCAACCTGTTATCAGGTCGCGGACACTGGGTGTTTACCGGCATCTGCCTGTTGACGCCGGACCGCAAATTTCGCCAGCGGGTCGTGGAGACCAAGGTCCGCTTCAAGCGCTTGTCCTCCCATGAAATCGACGCCTATATCGCTTCGGGCGAATGGCGCGGCAAGGCTGGCGCCTACGCCATACAGGGCATTGCCGGAAGCTTCGTGCAGAAAATCATCGGCTCCTACACCAATGTCGTCGGATTGCCACTCTTCGAGACGGCGCAACTGATGACCGGCGAAGGAATGGATGTGACCGCCCGCTGGCCGGAGGGCTAGGCCATGAGCAAGCAGCCAACCCAAGCCACCAAAGTCGAGCCCCTGCGAAAGCCCCATCCCTGCCCGGAATGCGGCAAACCTTCCAACCGGGATCATTACCCCTTCTGCTGCGACCGCTGCCGCACGCTTGACCTGTCACGCTGGCTGAACGGCTCCTACGCTATTCCCGTGGCCGAAGACGAGGCCAGCCCGGAAGACGAGCTGGACGCAGGATCGCGCTAAAATATTTCCAGGAAAAGCGGAAACCGGTTTTGCGTCCGGAAATGCAGAGCAACAAAGAGGTAAAGCACGGCCAAACGCCCTCGTCCGCGGGCCACGGCCTGATTTTCACCCTTCTCCCGACCCAACGCAACTCCGCATGGATTAAAGCTTATTGTGAAGCAATATCAACCTCTTGCATTGTTATTGCCGCCAGCCTCAAAAAAGTGACATTTGCGGCTGGACACAAGAAAATTAGATGCTATAACCGCCCTCGCTTCCGGGGGAAACTTCCCCCTCCGATAAAACCATGATCGGAAAGCCGCAAGGCTAGGATGCCCGGATAGCTCAGTTGGTAGAGCAGCGGATTGAAAATCCGCGTGTCGGTGGTTCAAATCCGCCTCCGGGCACCATTTTTAAAAAATGGTCAGCCTTGCAGATATTCATTTTCTTGTTTGAATTGTACCCAGTTTTTACCGGTGCGTTTTTTTCGCAGCCGTTTTCTCCGTTCGGTTTTTAGACATAATGCATGTCGCCCCGCTGATTCAGCGAGGGGAGGATGCAGGTCATTGCGAGAGGTTCGGGGAGAACGTGATGCAATGGCAGGCAAAAAGAAAAAGCCGGGCTTATCGGGACGATGGCGGGGCGCGAATGCGTCAGCATGTTCGATGTTCCGGCATAAGGGAGGAATAGCCATGAAGACTGCAATAAAGCTCGCCTGCGCATTTGGGGCGCTTGTCTTGTCCAGCGAACTTGCTGATGCCGAAACGCGCATTGGCGTGACGATGACCTCTTTCAACAACCCGTTTCTCACCATTCTCATGAACGGAATGAGGGATCAGGCTGCCCAGATGAAAGACGTTTCCTTGCAGATGGAAGACGCCAATCTGGATGTGTCGCGCCAGATCAATCAGGTGCAGAATTTCATTGCCTCGGGCGTTGATGCCATTATCGTCAATGCCATTGATGGCGAAATGTCGCCTACGATCACGAAGATGGTGCATTCTGCGGGCATCCCGCTGATTTACGTCAACCATCCGCCGGCCGATCTTGAAAGCCTGCCGGAGAAGGCAGTATTCGTTGGTTCCAATGAACTCGATTCCGGCACGATGGAAACCCAGGCCGTTTGCAAGCTCATGGGCGGCAAGGGCAAGGCCTTCGTGATGATGGGGCCGCTGGAAAACATTGCTGCCCGCGTGCGCACCGACGACATTCACAACGTCCTCAAGAGCGATGCCTGCAAGGGTATTACGGTTATCGACGAGAAAGTTGCCAACTGGTCCCGTGGCGAGGCCGTGGATCTGATGAACAACTGGATGACCTCCGGCCAGACCTTCGACGCGGTGATTGCCAATAATGACGAAATGGCAATCGGCGCGATCCAGGCCATGAAGGCCGCCGGGATGGACATGAAAAAGGTGGTGGTTGCGGGCATCGATGCCACACCGGACGGGCTTTCCGCCATGAAGGCTGGCGATCTTGACGTCACCGTTTTCCAGAACGCCAGCAAGCAAGGTGCGGTATCGGTGGACTCTGCGGCAAAGCTTGCCAAGGGCGAAAAGGTCGATACCAAGCTGTGGGTCCCGTTTGAGCTGGTAACGCCCGAAAACATGGAGAAATACGCCAGAAAATAAGCGGCTTTACCGGAAAAGCGTGGGCCAACCATTGGAACTACTGCATAATTCCTTAAATCGGAATCGATTTAAGGTGAAAATTATGCAGCAGCTTTAAAGTGTTACAGCGTCCTTTGTGCGTTTGAGAAAACGCACGGCGCTGTAAGCGATCTTGAACAGTTCCCATGACATTCCCGCACATGGCCCGCCAAAAAAAATAAGCCAAGGGAAAGCACTTTCCCTTGGCTTTTGATCTTTGCGGGGCGCCTGCCTGCTTGCCCGTCAAAGGCCCGCCAAAACCTTGTGCAGATATTGCCCATAGGTACTCTTGCCATAGGCCACGGCCAGCCGTTCGAGCTGGTCGGTGCCGATGAAGCCGAGGCGATAGGCAATCTCTTCCGGGCAATTGATTTTGAAGCCCTGACGGCGCTCCAGTGTGGCGACGAATTCGGAGGCCTCCAGCAGGCTGTCCGGGGTGCCGGTATCGAGCCATGCATAGCCGCGCCCCATCTGCTCCACGCTGAGCTTGCCGCGCTCCAGATAGATCCGGTTGACGTCCGTAATTTCCAGCTCACCGCGGGCGGAAGGCTTGAGATTTGCGGCAATGTCCACGACATCCTTATCGTAGAAATAAAGCCCCGTGACGGCCCAGTTCGAGCGCGGCTGTGCTGGCTTTTCCTCAATGGAGATGGCCTTCATCTGCGCATCGAATTCCACCACGCCGTAACGATACGGATCGTTGACATGATAGGCAAATACCGTCGCACCGGTCTCGCGCTTCGTGGCATTGCGGAACAGGTCGTTGATACCGTGACCGTAGAAGATATTGTCGCCAAGGATCAGACAGGACGGATCGCTGCCGACGAAGTCAGCACCGATGACATAGGCCTGCGCAAGCCCATCCGGCGAGGGCTGCTCGGCATAGGAAAGCGAAATTCCCCATTTCGACCCATCCCCGAGAAGGGACTGGAAATTCGGAAGATCCTTCGGGGTGGAGATAATGAGAATCTCGCGAATCCCGGCCAGCATCAGCGTTGACAGCGGATAATAGATCATCGGCTTGTCATAGACCGGCATGAGCTGTTTGGATGTCACCAGCGTCATCGGGTGAAGGCGTGTACCGCTGCCCCCGGCCAGAATGATACCCTTCATCGTTAAACTCCTTGAACGTCAGTGATCGGCAAAAGCAAGGCACGTACCCCACGGGACGAATGGCGCTCTTGCAATGCCAGGAAAAATCAGGCCCCTGCCAGCCGCTCCACCACGGTGGCGGTGGATTGGCGCCAAGGCGGCAGTGTCACGCCATGAAGGGCGGCAAGCTTGCCGCAATCGAGCCTGGAATTTGCAGGCCGTCTGGCAGGCGTCGGATAGGCGCTGGAGGGGATGGGGTTGACCTTGCAGGAAGGCCCGCCCGCTTGCTCCGAGAGCCGGAAGATCTCGGTCGCGAATTCGGCCCAGCTCGCCTCTCCACTTGCCGTCATGTGAAAGGTTCCACGCAGGCCCGCATCCGGCCTTGCCAGAAGATTGGCGGCCACGCGCAGCACGGCATCGGCAATATCCAGCGCCGAGGTCGGGTTGCCATGCTGGTCGGCCACCACATTCAGCTCATCGCGGCTTTTGGCAAGGGTCAGCATGGTCTTCAGGAAGTTCTTGCCAAAAGGGCTGTAAACCCAGGCCGTGCGCAAAATGGCATGATTGGCGGTCGCAGAGGCAACCGCCAGTTCGCCTTCCAGCTTGCTGCGGCCATAAACGCCAAGCGGCTGAACCGGATCGCTTTCGACATAGGCTTCGGGCTTCGAGCCATCGAAAACATAGTCCGTGGAGATGTGGACGATCGGAATATCGAGTTGAGCGGCAACTTTTGCAAGCGCCGCCGGGCCCTGGGCATTTACGACAAAGGCCGTAGCCTCGTCGGATTCGGCCTGATCCACGGCAGTATAGGCCGCGGCCGAGATGATGATCTGCGGGCTTAAGGCGCTCACAGCCGCGGCAATGGTCTGTGGATCGGCAAGATCGAGCTGCGGGCGACCGAGCGCCACGATTTCAATGTCGGGGTGCAAGGCCGCCCGCTCGATCAGCGATTGCACGACCTGACCCTGAAGGCCCGTGACGAGGTAACGCTTGCGCCCGCTCATCCGGCCGTTCCCGTTTTCAGAAGACCCAGACGGCTGCCGTCATAGCCCTGACGCAGCGGCGCCCACCACCATTCGTTTTCCAGATACCAGCGAACCGTCTTTTCAATGCCGGTGTCGAAATTCTCCTGAGCCTTCCAGCCCAGTTCCGTTTCAAGCCGGGTTGCGTCAATGGCATAGCGGGCATCGTGGCCGGGCCGGTCGGTGACATACTGGATCAGGCTTTCATGCGGACGTCCGGCGGGATGCATCTCATCCATCAGGGCGCAGATACGCTTGACCACATCGATATTGCGCCGTTCGTTGCGGCCGCCGACATTGTAGGTCTCGCCGATCCGGCCCCGCTCGGCAATGATGTCCAGGGCACGGGCATGGTCTTCGACATAGAGCCAGTCACGGATGTTGGCGCCATTGCCATAGACCGGCAGGGGCTTGCCAATGAGCGCATTCAGGATCATCAGCGGAATGAGCTTTTCCGGGAAATGGAAGGGGCCGTAATTGTTCGAGCAATTGGAAACGACCACCGGCATTCCATAGGTGCGCGCCCATGCCTTGGCCAGATGGTCGGAAGCAGCCTTGGAGGCCGAATAGGGCGAGCTTGGATCATAGGGCGTGGTTTCGGTAAACAGGCCCTCATCGCCCAGCGAGCCATAGACCTCGTCGGTGGAGACGTGCAGGAAACGGAAGCGCTCCCTCGCCTCGCCTTCAAGCGAAAGCCAATGCGCACGCGCCGCCTCCAGCATGGTGAACGATCCCATGACATTGGTTTCCACGAAATCGCGCGCGCCGGTGATGGAACGGTCCACATGGCTTTCGGCAGCCAGATGCATCACACGATCCGGCTTGAAGCTGGCAAACGCCTCGGCCATGGCGGCGCCATCGCAGATGTCGGCCTTGAGGAAACGGTAGAGCGGATTGCCCTCGACCGCCTTCAGCGAGGTCAGCGTACCCGCATAGGTCAGCTTGTCTACGTTGAGAACGTCGTATTTCTTGTCCAGCACCAGATGGCGCACAACGGCCGATCCGATGAAACCCGCACCGCCGGTTACGAGAACGCGCATGGTCACTCCTTGATCATTCAGGGCCGATCAGGCCTTATAGGTAAAATTTGCCTGCAATTCGGCAAGCGGGGGCTGCTTCTGGTCCTTGTCGGACAGAACAGCCTTGCCCTCCTCGACCGGCCAGTCGATACCGAGCGCAGGATCGTTCCACAAAAGGCCTCGATCATGCTCGGGGCTGTAATAATCCGTCACCTTATAGCTGATGACCGTATCGGGGGTCAGCGTGCAGAAGCCATGGGCAAAGCCCGGCGGCACCCAGAGCTGGCAGGCATTGTCGGCGGTCAGTTCAGCGCTGACATATTGGCCATATGACGGAGAACCCTTCCGGATATCCACCGCCACGTCGAGAAGCGCCCCGGCCGTGCAGGAAACGAGCTTGCCCTGGGCGCGGGGGTCGAGCTGGAAATGCAAGCCGCGCACCGTGCCGGTCTCGGCGGAAAAGGAGCGATTATCCTGCACGAAGGTAAAGGGGCCAACCTCGCTTTCGAACAGCGAAGCCTTGAAGGTCTCCATGAAAAAGCCCCGCGCATCCCCGAACCGCTTCGGGGTGATCAGGACGACATCGGGAATTTTCAGAGGTTCAAATTGCATGAATGGGGCTGCCTTCAACAAAGTCGTTGATTTCTTCAACCATAACCCTCCCCGCGCAGCAAGCCTTAGGGTCGAAACTCAAACAGAATGGCACTCTAAAATTTCATTTCGGCAGGATGATTTTACCATATCTGATCTCACTCGCGCCGAATCATGCTCCCAATGCATGGTTGCACTCAGCTTCGCGCCAGCTTGCGACGTTAATCAATGCAATGGGTCTATAAATTTCCGCAAACCCCTTGCGGGTTGCTGCACTGCAAGCCACTCACCTGACTGGAGACATTTGTGCCGAAGCTGTCACTTTGCATTCCTGTTACGCCGGATCATGAGCTACCGCTAAATCTGGTGGGCATGATGCTCCAGAACGCCAACTCCGATGTGGAAATCATCCTTTCCTGCATGGGAGATCGTGTGGCCGAAAGCGCGGCGCTGAACAGCATCGCCGCCACGGATGCACGCCTCAAGCTTCTGCCGCCTGCCCCTTTAAATCTTTCGGCGGCGCAGCTTTGGATCGGCACGCTTGCCGCAGCAAAAGGCGACTGGGTGTCGCTCGCAAACCCGGACGACATGATCGATGCGGATCTGCCGCTGCTTCTGGACTATGTGGAAGAAACGCAGCCTGACGCCGATGCGTTGGCATGGTCGGCCTTCCAGATCGACCCCGAGCTTCCGGCCAGCACCTCGACCAATGTTGCCATACCCGTTCTGCATAATGTCACGGAATTCGATAAAGCCCCGCTGCTTGAAGCCTTCTTTCACTGGAAAGATGCGGGCCAGACACCGAAAATGCCTTGGGGGCTTTATCACGGCGCGCTGCGCCGCAGCCTTGTAGACACGATTTTGGCCAATTGCGGCGAGCTTGCCTGGCTGACGGTGGCGCCCCAATATGAGTGGGCGGCCCGTGTGCTGATCTTTGCCAACAAGATGGCGCTTTCCAATCGTCCCTTGTCTGCCATCAGCAGCAGACCGTTTCAGAGCCGCCCAATTCCCTCTGCCCTTGAAGGCTTCCCCTTCACCGCAGGCCTTGGCCTGACGGGCGCCATCGCCGAAATCCAGGCGCGGGTGCTGGCGGATCTTGGCAGCCAGTGGCAAGGCTTCGGCGAGGATTTCGTGCGGGCCTGCATGTATGATTGCGCGTTCGAGACGAATGCCCAGGCGTTTCAGGCAAAGTGCGACGCCTATCGGCAGGCTTTGGCCGCCTTTCCCGGCGGGCAGGCCTATCTCGCCGCTTTTCAGCCGCCCTATTCGCCCGTCATTCGCGAAGATCACCGCCGCGGACTGCATGGAAAGACCTTTCTGGTAGACCGCTTCCTTGGCAAAGCCGTCACGGCGCAGGATTTCTACACCGTGGTCAACCACATCATGACCCCCGTCTGGATCGTGACCAAGGGCGAAATCAAGCTGGTCAAATAGGGCGCAGGTTCTCAACTCACCCCGCGCTTATGACATTGCACACACCCACGACCGCTGCCGGATCGGAGGGATGAATATCCGCTGTTCCAAATTCCAGAAGATCGCGCCGTCCATATTCATCGGCTATGGCTTCGATGAAGTCCCGAAGCCTTACGCCAACCCCTGAGCAGATATTGATCGGCCCGGCCTGACCGCTATCCACGACACCGGCAATCATCGCCCCCGCCTCGCGCACATTGAGAAAATCGCGCAATTGCGTGCCTTTCGAGAGTTTGGCCACCTGCCCCTGCTCAAGCTTCTGGCGGACATAGGGTACCAGACGTTGCGGATATTCGCCCTCACCATGGAGATAGAAAATCCGGCACCAGGAAAAGATCGGCCCGCCCGTCTTGAACATTTGCTGGAGCATCTGGAAAACAGCAATCTTGGAGGCCGCATAGAGTGTCTTCGGCTCCAGCGGGTGGTCGATCGTCAGATGATCGGAGGGAAGCCGGTATTCCGCACAGGTTCCAACGCCGATGAAATGTCCCACGCCAGCCCGCATGGCCCCTTCCGCCAGCGCCATGCTGCCGGCGACACAGCGTATGTTTTCGCGAGAATCGAGATAATCGCGCGGATTGACATACCAGGCGGCGTGGATCACCGCATCGATCCCGTTGCAATGACCCGCCCAATCATCGGCAGTCACGGCGAAAACATCGTCGATGACGGCGATCTCGGCGGCAAGCCCACCTTGTTCCAGCTTTGCCACACTGTCCGGCCGCACCGCTGCGACCACGAGGTGGCCTGCCTCAAGCAGACAGCGGTGAATTTGACGGCCGACGAAGCCTGTAGCCCCTGTCAGCAGAACGCGCCTGGATGTCATCTCTTTCCCCTGATTGAGTATGGACGCCTGTTTTCAGGACGCAACGGTGCCCGAGCCCGGCCCAGTCCTGGCAAGCTACCTGTGTTCCCCGCCCTTTTTCATCATGCATGTCCACCTGTCAGCGGCAATATCGAGGTCAGCCTCACACAGGCCTATCCTGCCATTATCCACCGGCTTGGCGATGTCTCTCACCTCCGTGGTTGGGATTGCCCGTTGCCGGCCTCAGAACACCAGGATCCATTGAAAATGCCTCCTGGTATTACGAACCCTTGACGACCGGCCTTTGCCTGGAGGCGGGGGAAACTGTTGATCGGATATGCAATGAACCCCACAGAAGAATTCGAGTCATCCGTAAGAAGCAATATCGACGCCATCGGCAAGAACAGGGAGTTTCTTGACCTCGCCAATCTGATGATGGAAAAATGTGCTGCCTTGCAGTATATGTATAATTTCTCCTGGCTTGGCAGGCCCATCATCCAGATTCCGCAGGACAGCTATGCCATTCAGGAGATGATCTGGGCGGTAAAGCCGGATCTCGTCATCGAAACCGGCATTGCCCATGGCGGCTCGCTTGTGCTGAGCGCGTCTATTCTGGCGATGATCGATTATTGCGAGGCGGTAGCGGCCGGAACGGTCCTGGATCCCAAGGCAAGCCAGCGGAAGGTTCTCGGTATCGACATTGACATCCGTCCCCATAATCGCGCGGCCATCGAGGCCCATCCGTTGAGCCACAAGATCGAGATGATCGAGGGTTCGTCGGTCGCCGACGATGTGATTGCAGCCGTGCGGGAAAAGGCAGCAGGGCACAAGAAGATTATGGTCTTCCTTGATTCCAACCACACGCACCAGCATGTTCTGGATGAGCTGGAGCTTTATGCGCCGCTCGTTTCCAAGGGCTCCTACTGCGTGGTCTGGGACACGCTGATCGAAGACATGCCTGCGGACATGTACCCCGATCGGCCATGGGGTCCGGGCGACAATCCGCGTACGGCCGTGATCGATTATCTGAAGCGATTGCAGGAAGAGGGCCGCACCGGCGCAGATGGCGAAGCCTTGCAGCTTAACTACGATCTCCAGCTCGAACACAAGATCGCCATGACCGTCTCGCGCGGCGGCTTTCTGAAGCGCGTCTGAAAAACCTTCAGGACGAGGATGTGTTATAGCGGCGCGCGTTTCATCGAACACGCGCCGCTATAAATTTTACTGCATAATTCCTTAAATCGCGAGCGATTTAAGGAATTATGCAGCAAGTAGACAGATGGGGTGTCCGCTCGCTCCTGCTGAAACCCGATTGGTTTCATCCGCGTCCGCGCGCCGGAAATCTTGCAAGAAATGTTCGTCAAGCCAGAGACTGCGGGGTAAGAAGCCTGTCGCTATTCGCCATTGAGGCGAACAGCCGTTACACTTACCTTCTGCGCCCCTTCAGATGCTGAAGCTTGCCGTTACCCGGCATCCGCGCCGGCTTTCCATTTTGCGCATTCGCCACCTTGCTGCGCAAATCCCTGGAGACAAGCTCGGTGCGTTCGAGGCCTTTCAATCCGTCCTCGTCCACCTGCAATGCCTCCACCGGCACGATCATCCCCAGGACCACGTCCCAAAGCTCGGCCGGATTTTTAACGCCGGCAATGTCACTGCGCACCATGACGGTACTGTCGGTGAAGCCGCTGACGGGTTCAACGGGAATGTCTCCTTTCCAGATCGGCGCATAATCCTTGAGGAAGCGACCTCCTTTCCAGCTCTTGAACGCCATTTCATAACCGGCATTGATGAGATCGAAAGCCTCCCGCTGCCGATAGGCTTCGGCATTGCGTGCGCAGGCCGTGGCATAGCCCTTCTCCCATCCGGGGCTCTTGATATTGTATTTTTTCCGGAAGACCTCCTGCACCACGCCAATCGTCGCCGTCACCCCCAGGAAGGAACTGAAAGGGAAGTCGCGAAGCTCGGGATCGGCTTCGAAATTCTTGCCGAATTCATCGAGAAAGATCTGTGCCTTTTTCTTGGTGTCCTCAAGGCGGCCGATCGAAAAGGAGTTGCTTTCCGGGCAGGCGCCGAAAATCGAAAAGGGGCGCATCGAAAATCCGAAGCCTTGCGCCTCGCAGATGACCTTCATCGCCATGTCGTAGTCTACGACCGCATGGGTGAAATAGCGTTTCTCATACTTGTCATGGATACGCTGCAAAAGGTTTCGGTGGATTGCCGCGTGATAGATGGAGAAGCCTGATGTCGGCACCGCTGCCGGCTCGAACCAGCCGAACATGCGACGGAAGGGTTCATGGCGCGGCAGGCGAATGACGCCGCGCTCATAGGGAAGGTTGATGGTACCGGGAGGCTCGTCCTGATAGGGCCAGCTATAGGTCAGGGCCGACCAGCTGAAGGCCTCGATATCAGGACTGACGCGGCCCACGCGCTCCAGCAGACCGGCCAGTTCAGGGTCGATGAAATCGTCATCGCCAATAAACGAGACCCACTCCCCCGTTGCCGCCTCGATGGTCCGCTCCCAGTTATCCATCATGGAAAGGGTTTTCCCGGTGGAGGGAAGATAGATGACGCGCCCGTCAGCCACTCGCTCCGCCATGAAATCATTCATGATCGACGGATCGTCGGAATTGTCCGCGAAAATGAATTGCACATCGTCACGCCCTCTCTTCAGCAGGCCATCGATCGTCTGCTGGAAATAGATCTGGCGATTGCGGGACGGCACGCAGACGCTCAAAGTGGGCACGCGGGTCATGCAGATTTCTCCATCTGGGGCCATTCCGACGAAACCGTAAAGGAAGTCGATCGCCGGAATCGCATATGAAAACAGGTTAGACCGTTTCAGCGGCTCATGAGGAGCCGCTCAAGGGTGTCTGCGGTAAAGTGGCCACCTGCTGAATGGGGAGCGGCATACCAACGTCCGTTTCCTCGTCATGCCTCAGGGATGCACCGTCAGGCTCGGTATCGCCGTCACGAATTTCCCATCCCAGTCGGTTATATACGAAAGCTGTTGCTTGATCTCGCTTGTCAGGTTCCATGGAAAGATCACCACCCTGTCCGGCTTTTCGGTTTGAAGAACCTCTTCACGGACAATCGGAATGCGGCTGCCCGGGAGGAACATGCCTTGCTTCGCCGGATTTTTATCGACGACGAAGGCGATCTGACCGGCCTTGATGCCGGCGAAATTGAGAAACGTGTTGCCCTTGGCCGCAGCACCGTAAGCCGCGACTTTCATACCGGCACGATGGCAATCCACCAGAAATTCGAGGAAATCGTCGCGCAGGCGCTCGGCTGTCTTCTGAAAACGGCCATAGGTTTCAAGCCGGGTGAGGCCCGCCTCTTGCTCCAGCGCCAGCATGGCGGCCACGCGCGCGCTTTCGGCATGGGCCTGATGATCGCTGCGGCAGGCAAACACCCTGAGGCTTCCACCATGCCAGGGCGTGGTTTCCACGTCGAAGACGCTCAAGCCGTTGTGCGAAAAGATCCGCATCACCGCCGTCAGTGAAAGATAGGAATAATGTTCGTGATAGGCCGTATCGAACTGGCCTTCCGCGATCATGTTCATGAGATGCGGAAATTCGAAGGTCGCCACGCCCGCGGGCTTCAGCAAGGTGGCAAAGCCTTTCACGAAGTCATTGATGTCGGGAACATGCGCCAGCACATTATTGGCCGCCGTCAGATCCGCCTGCCAACCCTCGCCAACCAACTGGCGGGCAAAGGCCTCGCCGAAAAAGTCCTGGCGGATTTCGATGCCCTTCTGGCGGGCGGCTGCCGCCGTGCTGGCGGTTGGCTCCACGCCCAGGCAGGCAAGACCGCGCTCCTGCACATATTGCAGCAGATAGCCATCATTGGCGGCAACCTCGACAATGCGCGTTTCGTCCTTGCGCGCGTCTTCGGCCAGGCCGAACCTCGCCACCATGTCATCGACATAGGTGCGGGCATGAGCAAGCCACGAGGTGGAGAAGGAAGAGAAATAGGCATAGCTTTCGGAGAAGAAGGTTTCACGCTCGGCAAAATCCTCCGTCTGAACCAGCAGGCATTCCTCGCAGACGCGAATTACCAGCGGATACCAGAGTTCCGGACGCACAAGATCCTCTTCCGCCACATAGGAGTTGGAGGGCGGCGCCGTGCCGAGATCGAGAAAGGGATGCATGGCCTCACAGCCACAATGGCGGCATTTCATGGTGTCAGTCCTTCGAAATCGGCAGTCAAAGGGGGATGCGCCCGGTCGCGATCCGACATGAGGCCCACTGGCAACGGCCAGGCAATGTCAAGGCGTGGATCCTGCGGGAAAAGCCCGCCTTCCGCCTCCGCCCGATAGGGGGCGGAATGCACGTAAATCATCCGCACATGATCGGTGAGCGATTGAAACCCATGGGCAAAGCCAGCGGGTATCAGCAGCGAACAGGCATTTTGCGCGGAAAGCTCAACCCCCACATGGCGCAGAAAGCTTGGCGAGCCCTGCCGCAGATCGACAGCAACGTCGAAAATCGCACCCTCCACGCATGTCACCAGCTTCCACTCGCCGAAAGGCGGGCGCTGAAAATGCATTCCCCGAACGGTCGCCTTGCCGGTGGTGGCGGTTTCATTGACTTGCAGCACAGGTCCCGGCCAGCCATGTTCCAGCAATTCCTCGCCGCAGAACAACCGGCTCAAATGTCCGCGCGCATCGCCGAACTTGCGGCGGGAAAGCAGGATGGGGCCGGAAATGGCAAGGCTCTCAGCCGTAAACCGCGATGTCATGCGGCCCCTTTCCTTTGTGAGGCAAGCGCCATTCCCCGGAGATAATCGGCAATATCGGCGCGGCAGAGCGCTGCCGCCGATTGTCCCTCAGCCAGATTGCGATACCAGCGCATGGTCCGCTCCACCGTTTCGCCAAGGCCCCAGACGGGCCGGTAATTCAGGCAGTTCATGGCAAGCGTGCTGTCGAGCAGCAGATAGCCCGCTTCGTGCGGCCCGGTTTCGGTTCCAGTGACGATCTCGCCATGACCATAGGCAAGCCTTGCCATGGCCAGAAGATCTCCCACCGTCGCGGCATTGGCCGGATCGGGGCCGAAATTGAAGGCCGAAGCGCCCGCCTTGCCGCAATAAAGCCGTTCCGCAAGCGCGAGATAGCCGGAAAGCGGCTCCAGCACATGCTGCCACGGGCGCACGGCGCCGGGCCTGCGAACCTCGATGGCCCGGCCATTTTCCCAGGCACGCACGGCATCGGGAACCAGACGGTCCTCCGCCCAGTCACCGCCGCCGATCACATTGCCTGCGCGTGCCGTGGCAAGCCCGACACCACGCGCAGCAAAAAAACTGCTGCGATAGCTGGCCGCGACAATTTCAGCCGCCGCCTTGCTGGCGCTATAGGGATCATGGCCGCCAAGCGGATCGCTTTCCACGAAGGGCGTTCCGGTTTCCGGGTTCTCATAAACCTTGTCTGTCGTGACGACGACGATGGCCTTGACGCTTTCCACCGCGCGCAGGGCATCGAGAACATGGGCCGTGCCCTGCACATTTGTCTCGAAAGTCCCGACGGGATCACGATAACCGGCCCGCACCAGCGGTTGGGCGGCGAGGTGAAAGACGATGTCCGGGCGCATCTGCAAAACCGCCGCATTGACGGCGGCCCTGTCGCGAATGTCGCATATGCCGGCAGCAGCATTCTGCCCGAACAACAGGCCGTGAAGATGCGGGCTGGTTTGCGGCTCAAGCGAAAGGCCTGAGACCTTCGCCCCCATGTCACCGAGCCACAGCGCCAGCCAGCTTCCTTTAAAGCCGGTATGCCCGGTCAGCAGAACGCGCTTGCCGCGCCAGAAATCAGGGGAAACGGTCATGACCAGTTCTTCCATGGCGGATTGCCGGAGGCCCAGAGGCTTTCCAGATAATTCTTGTCGCGCAGCGTATCCATCGGCTGCCAGAAGCCGGTATGGGTATAGGCGCAAAGCTCGCCATCGCTGGCAAGACCGGTCAGCGGATCGGCTTCCCAGGGCATGTCATCGCCCTCGATGCGGTCGATCACCTTGGGCGACAGCACGAAAAAGCCGCCATTGATGAAACCTGCCTCCCCCACCGGCTTTTCCACGAAGCCGCGCACCATATGTCCGTCCATGCTGAGCGCGCCATAGCGGGCGGGCGGCTGAACGGCGGTCACGGTGGCAAGCTTGCCATGCGCGCGGTGGAAGCGGATCGTGTCGGCAATATCGACATTGGCTACGCCGTCGCCATAGGTGAAGCAGAAGGCGTCCTCGCCTTGCAGATAGGGCGCAACCCGGCGAAGACGCCCGCCCGTCATTGATGACTCACCGGTATCCACCAGCGTCACGCGCCATTTTTCCGCGCTCTTGCGGTGGAATTGCAGCCGGTTTTCCGCCAGATCGAAAGTGATGTCGGACATATGCAGCCCGTAATTGGCGAAATATTCCTTGATGACATAACCCTTGAAGCCGCAGCAGACGATGAAGTCGGAAATGCCATGGGTGTGATAGAGCTTCATGATGTGCCAGAGGATCGGGCGACCGCCAATCTCGATCATCGGCTTCGGCTTCAGATGGGTTTCCTCCGAAATCCGGGTTCCCATGCCGCCCGCCAGAATAACCGCCTTCATCCCGCACATCCTCTCACCACAGGACAGCCGGGCCACATGCTTTTGAAGCCGCCTCGCACCATTCCTGCCCCACTCCACCGATGCTGGAGCATTTCCAGTGAAACCGGGAAATGCCAGCGCCCTGCTTTCGCGCCTGTCCTGACGGAAACCCGGTTTCCGCTTTTCTGAAGGGCAATGCGCTATTGGCACGGCTTTGCAACCCGTGCTTTAGGGCAACATAGAAAGCCAAGCTGTCGTCAAACTGGAGAGAAGGATTAAAGCATATCGCGCAAAGGTGTGCAGCGGTTTTGCGATAACGACATGCGACAAACCCATGACGTAAAGCGTCAGGCGCGAATCTGAAAGATCGCGAGACGCTGTAACACTTTAAATTTGCTGCATAATTTTCACCTTAAATCGATTCCGATTTAAGGAATTATGCAGTAGCGCCCGCTGGCGCTCGCGCCATCGGCAAACCGGCGGCCAGCCGCTTGCAGACGCTCTGCCATCAAGCGCCGCTCCCAGGCAAGCGCGGTTTCGACGATGGCTTCAAGGCCCGGATGCTGCGGCTGCCAGCCGAGAAGGCTGGCGGCGCGCGCGGGATCGGCAATGACGCTGGCAGCGTCGCCGGGCCGTCTTGCATCGAAGACCACCGGCAGGCTGACGCCTGCAACAGTCTCCACGGCACGCAGAACCTCAAGCACGCTTGCACCCCGGCCATAGCCGCAATTGACCGGGAGGCTTTCGCCCCCGGCTCTCAGATAGTCCAAGGCCTTGAGATGGGCCATGGTGAGGTCGTCCACGTGAATATAATCGCGCACGCCGGTGCCGTCGGGCGTGGGAAAATCCTGCCCGAAAATCCGGATTTCATTGCGCAGACCAAGAGCCGCCTCACAGGCGACCTTGATGAGATGGGTGGCGTTGCGGGTGGATTGGCCTGCCCGGCCCAGCCGGTCGGCGCCTGCGACATTGAAATAGCGTAGGGCGGCATAGCGAAAGCCCGGCGTGGCGCGGGCCGTATCGGCCAGAATGGCCTCCGTCATCAGCTTGGAGCGGCCATAGGGATTTTCGGGCCGGGTCTCGCACGCCTCCGTTACCGGCGCATCCGTGGGCGGATTGCCATAAACCGCAGCCGTGGATGAGAAAATGAAGTGGCGAATGCCTGCCTTGACGGTTTCCTCGATCAATGTCTGCGAGGCCAGCGTATTGTTGCGATAATAGCCCAGCGGATCGCGCAGGGAATCCGGCACCACGGCAGATCCGGCAAAATGCAGCACGGCCTCGATGGCATTTTCGCGAAAGATCTGCCGGAGCATGTTGGCATCGGCGATGTCGGCGGCATAAAAACGGGCAAAAGGCGCCACGGCATCACGAAAGCCGGTGGAGAGGCGATCGATGATCACCACCTCATGACCCGCGGCCGCAAGCGCCCACGCCATATGGCTTCCGATATATCCGGCGCCACCCGTCAGCAGAACGGCCATGCCTCACCTTTCCTCATCTTGCCGCCGCAAAGGCCTTTGCGAGCGAGCGCGCCTTGAATTTGCAAGGTCACATGCATCGCAAGCTAAGCCGGAAAGATCTTTCCTAACGGGTTAAGCCTTTGGGAAAAGAGGCAAATGCAGCTTTCTTTTATAGGCAATGGCTAAATTCGGGTTAACGCAAAGGCGTCAATGCGAGGGATTATGGTCAGAGCGCTTTCACATATCGGCTCAAACGCTCTGCCGCATCCTGCATTTGCGCCGGGTCGCGCAGGAAACAGGCACGCAGAAAATACTCGCCGCCAGCGCTGAAGGCCGAACCCGGCGCAAGTCCAACGCCGGTCTTGTCCACGATGTCGAGCGCGGCAAGGCGGCTGTCGGTCACGCCGTCGATTTGCAGGAAGCCGTAAAGCGCGCCATCCGGCTTGACGGAGCGCACGCGATTGGTGGCAATCAGCGCATCCAGCAGAATATCGCGCCCGGCTCTGGCCCTTGCAATATTCTGCCTGACGAATTCATCGCCTTGGTTCAAGGCCGCCACCGCCCCCCGCTGCATGAATTGCGCCACGCCGGAAGTGGCATATTGAATGAGATTTTCAATAACCTGCCCGATCTGCGGCGGCGCGACCAGCCAGCCCACCCGCCAGCCGGTCATGGACCAGTTCTTCGAGAAGGAGTTGGCAAAGATCACCCGATCCTCCGGCTCCATCACATCGAGGAAGGAGGCCGCACGCAGGCCCTGACCGTAATGATAAAGGGCATAGATCTCGTCGGCGAGGATCCACAGGCCGTGTTTGCGCGCCAGCGTCAGGATTGATTTAAGATCGTCAAGCCCTGCCGTCCAGCCGGTCGGGTTTGACGGTGTGTTGATGAAGAGCGCCCGCGTCTTCGGGGTGATGGCCCGCTCCAGCTTGCCTATGTCGAGATGCCAGCCACCGTCACGGTAGTCGATTTCGACGCCGACCGACCTTGCGCCGGCAAGATCGATGGCCGAAACGATGTTGGGCCAGCAGGGCGAAAGATAGATCATTTCATCGCCCGGCTCGGTCATCGCCTGCACGGCAAGCGCAATGGCCTGCATTCCCGAACCGGTAACATAGAAATGCTCCGGCGACAGATCGGCGGAGAAATGACGCTGGTAATAGGCCGACAGCGCCTGTCGCAATTCGGGAATGCCCCGCTGCCAGGTATAGAAGGTCTCGCCGTCGAGAAGGGCCTGCGAGGCCGCACGGCTGATAAAATCAGGCGTTGCAAGGTCGCCTTCTCCCGCCCAGAGCGGCAGGAGGTTGTCGCGCCCACGGGCGTAATTGATGATCTCGACAATGCCGCTTTCCGGCGCGGACACGGCACGGCGGCTCAGGCTTTCGACAAATGACATTCAACACTCCCTCATCTTGCCTCTTCATAGAACAGGAGTGCTGAAAAATCCCATGATAATGCTTGAGCCACCGATCAATTGCAGTGATGGAGCTAACCGTTTGTCTCCGGTCCGGGATGCGCGGGCATCCCCAAACCTCGGGAGGTCGCGTTACTGCGAACGGGCTTTCAGCAGGTCGCGGATTTCTGTCAGAAGCTGCACATCGGCAGGCGGCGGAGCGGCTGGCTTGCCGGCCTTTTCCTGATGTTCCATCTGCTTGCGCAGCGTGTTGACACCCTTGATCATCAGGAAAATGATCCAGGCCAGAATAAGAAAATTGATGACCACGGTCAGAAAATTGCCATAGGCAAACACCGCTCCCTGCTTGCGCGCTTCGGCAAGCGTCTGGGCCGTCACCGATGAGCTGAGCGGCAGAAAGTAGTTCGAGAAGTCGAAGCCACCAAACACCACGCCCACCACAGGCATGACGATATCATTGACCAGCGAGGTCACGATAAGGCCGAATGCACCCCCGATAATCACGCCTACGGCGAGATCCATGACATTGCCTCGGGCAATGAAAGCCTTGAATTCATTCAACATGATTGTCTCCTTTACAGCGCAGCACATTTTTTAGGACAATTATGCGCTATCCCCCGCCGCAAGTTTGCAGCAGCTTGTTGACGAAGACAAGCAGGCATTGCTCATATTGCGCCGCACACTGCCTTCTCCAAAACGCAAATGCGCGAAATGTCAAAGAGTTTCGACTTTATGCCGAGAGCCCGCCGATTTTAAATCATTGCCTTATGCCGTAAGGTGAATGACTGGAAGGGGAGGATGAGGATGCTTCCGGCATGGCTTATCATGGCAGCAGCCATTGCCTATCTGCTGCTGCTTTTTGCGGTGGCAAGCTTTGGCGACCGGCAAAGCCGCGTGCGGGGCGTGGCTGCGGGCGGCAGGCCGCTGGTCTATGGGTTGTCGCTGGCGGTTTATTGCACCTCATGGACCTATTTCGGCGGGGTTGGACTGGCGGCAAACCGGGGACTGGAATTTTTTGGCATCTATATCGGCCCCATCCTGATGATGACCTTCGGTATGCCGCTCATCCGCCGGATCGTCGAGATCGCCAAGGCCGAACGCCTGACCTCAAGCGCCGATTTCTTAGCGGCCCGCTACGGCAAGAACCCGCTTGTGGGCCTGCTTGTCACCGTGATTTCGCTTGCCGCCGCCATTCCCTACATTGCACTGCAACTCAAGGCGGTTTCCAGTTCCGTCGCCACCCTGGTCGATCCCGGCAGCTACGGCATTGGCACCGGCAATCTCTATTTCCTTGATCTCGCCCTGATCGTCACGCTGACACTTGCCTGTTTTTCCGCCATTTTTGGCACGCGCCACACGGATGCCACCGAACATCAGGACGGCTTGATCCTTGCAATCTCGATGGAATCCGTTGTCAAGCTGTTCGCCTTCTGCACGCTCGGCCTGACCGTGGTCTTTATTCTGTTCAAAGGCCCGGCCGATATTCTGGCGGCGGCGCGTGGCAGTGAAAAGGTCATGCAGGCGCTTTCCCACGAAACGCCCCTCAGCCGGTGGCTGCTGCTGATTGGGCTTTCGGCCTTTGCCATCCTGCTTTTACCGCGTCAGTTCCATGTGATGGTGGTGGAAAATCGCACGGCGCGCGAGCTGAAATGGGCGGCCCTGCTCTTGCCCGCCTATCTGGTGGCCATCAATCTTTTCGTGCTGCCGGCGGCAATCGGCGGCATCATCGCCTTCGACGGCAAGGGCGATGCCGATCTTTACGTGCTGTCGCTGCCGCTGGTGCATGACCTGCCAGCGGTGACGCTCATCACCTTCATCGGCGGGTTTTCGGCGGCCACCGCCATGGTCATCGTGGAAACCGTGGCGCTTTCCATCATGATTTCCAACGACATCGTGCTGCCCATCCTGCTGCGGCGCAATCTCACGCAAAGGCGCGCTCCCACCGCCAGCGCCGCCCGCAGCGTGCTGTTCATTCGCCGCACGGCAATCTTTCTCGTGCTTTTGCTGGCCTATGCCTATTACCGGCTTGCCGACGACAGCCGGGGGCTGTCCTCCATCGGGCTTCTGGCCTTTGCCGCCATCGCGCAGATCGTGCCGTCGCTTCTGGGAGGGCTGGTCTGGCGCCGGGCCAATGCGCGCGGTGCTCTGGCCGGTCTCAGCCTCGGCTTTCTCACCTGGATCTATACGCTGCTTCTGCCAAGCTTCGGGCTGGACGCCCACAAGGCGCTGGCGCGCGATATTCTGGCCTTTCTCTTTCCCGGCATCGGCGCCTTTGCCGATCTCCACGCCGACCCGCTGCTGACGGCAACGGTGCTGAGCCTGCTCGTCAACAGTCTGGCCTTCGTGCTGGGCAGTCTCAGCCGCAATCCGCGTCCGGTGGAGCGCATCCAGTCCGGCATTTTCGTGCGGCGGCATTTGCGCTCGCAGTTTGCCACGCGCGGCTGGAAGACGAGAGCCAGCATCGGCGATCTCAAGGCCGCCATTGCCCGCTATCTCGGCCAGGAGCGCATGGAGCGTTCCCTCAGAAGCTATGAGCGCAGCATTGGCCGCAGGCTGGACGACGAAGCCCTGGCAGACATGGCTTTCATCCATTTCACCGAGCAATTGCTGGGCAGCGCCATCGGCTCGGCCTCTGCGCGGCTGGTGCTATCGCTTATCCTGCAAAGGGCGGAGGATACCTCCGCCGATACCGCATGGCTGCTCGATCAGGCCAGCGAGGCGCTGCACTACAATCAGGACATGCTGCAAACCGCCCTTTCGCAGATGGATCAGGGCATTGCCGTTTTCGACAGCAGCGGGCGGCTGACGATCTGGAACCGGCGGTTCCGCACGCTTCTCGACCTGCCGGAACAGATGGGACAGGTGGGCGTGCCGCTGGAAGCCATCGTCAAGCTTCTGGCCGAGCGGGGCGATATAGATGCCGCACGCGAGGCCGACATCCTGGCCGATTTCCACCATCTCGACGCGCCGTTTCAGCTCGTGCTTCAGAACGGCGAACAGATCATAGAAGTGCGCAGCAACGCCCTGCCGGACAAGGGTCTGGTGGCAACCTTCACCGATATATCGCAAAAGGTTGCCGCCGACCGCGCCTTGAAACAGGCCAATGAAACACTGGAACAACGGGTCGGCGAACGCACGGCGGAGCTCACCCGCGTCAATCAGGCGCTGGCGGAGGCCCGCGCCGCTGCCGATGAGGCCAATATCGGCAAGACGCGCTTTTTCGCAGCCGCCGGTCACGATATTCTCCAGCCGCTGAACGCCGCCCGGCTCTATACCTCCTCGCTGGTGGAGCGGCTGGGCCAGTCACCGGATGCGCTTCTCGTCCACAACATCGATTCGGCGCTGGAATCGGTGGAAAGCATTCTGGGCGCGGTGCTGGATCTTTCCCGCCTCGATACGGGGGCAATGAAACCACGCTTCTCCACCGTCTCGCTCAGGGATCTTCTGGAACGTATCCGCACCGATTTCGAGCCCATGGCGCGGGAAAAGCGGCTGGAGCTGAAAATCATGCCCACCTCGCTGATGGTGCGTAGCGATCCCAACCTGTTGCGGCGGCTGGTGCAGAATCTTGTGTCCAATGCCATCAAATACACCCCATCCGGCCGGGTTCTGGTGGGCGCAAGGCGGCAGGGCGATCAGGTGGTCATTCAGGTCATGGATACCGGCATCGGCATTCCCCCCTCCAAATTCCGCACGGTGTTCAAGGAATTCGCCCGGCTCGATGCGGGAATGCGCAGCGCCTCGGGCCTTGGCCTTGGGCTTTCCATCGTCGATCGCATCGCCCGCGTGCTGAAACATTCCGTGGACTTGAGGTCACAGCCGGACAAGGGAACGAGCTTTCGCGTGACCATGCCGCTGGAGCGGCGAAAGCCCGCCGAAGCCGCAGCGCCACCTGCAAACCCGCAACCCTCCGCAGGGTCCGCCCTGCAAGGCGTGCGCGTGCTGTGCATCGATAACGAACCGGATATTCTGGACGGAATGCGCCTGCTTTTGAGCGGCTGGGGATGCACGGTTCTGACGGCCTCCTCCATCGCCGAAGTCGAGGAGGTGATGGAGGCCCGGCCTGGTGCAGGCAAAGCTGCCGATAAAGCCATGGTGGATGTGGCCGTAGCCGATTATCATCTGGATGACGGCAGCGGCATCGACGCCATCCTGCGGCTGCGCGACCTTTGCGCAGACCCCGTTCCGAGCCTGCTGCTGACCGCCGACCGCAGCGCCGAAGTGCGGGCGCTGGCCGAAAGCCACGCCATAACCGTGCAGCACAAGCCGGTGCGGCCGGCCGCCCTTCGCGCCTATCTGACCCAGACAGCCGCAAGCCGGCGCTTGGCCGCAGAATGAGGCCGCGACACGGGATGGCCTTGAAATTTTCCTGAAAACGCCGCGGAACCGACAGGCTTTGCGTCCATTGTAAGGATGTGCGCATGATTGCAAGCACCCCGATGGCGGCCGTGTTATCCCGCCGCCGAACCCGGAAGGGCACGGCTTGTCAAAGCTCGCCTGCCCGATCAGGAAAGGATGTCTCCCATGACACAAGCCAAGAATGGCGATACCGTTCGCATTCATTACACAGGTCTTCTGGCCGATGGCAGCCAGTTCGACAGCTCGCGCGAACGCGAGCCGCTGCAATTTGAAATCGGCGCGGGGCAGATCATTCCCGGACTGGAATCCCAGGTGGATGGCATGAATATCGGCGACAGCCAGCGCGTGACCGTGCCTGCCGAGCAGGCCTATGGTCAACACGACCCTGAAAAGGTGCAGCAGGTCTCACGCTCGCTTATTCCGGCCAATATCAATCTCGTTCCCGGCACTCGCCTTCAGGCCCAGAGCGGTAACGGTGCGCCCATGGTGGTGACTGTCACCGAGGTTGCAGATGGCGTCGTGACCATCGACGCGAACCATCCACTCGCCGGTCAGGATCTGATCTTCGACGTGGAATTGCTGGACATCGTACAGGCGGCATAAAGCGTTTTCAGCGAAAGCCTGTCCGGTTTTAAGTCCGGACGGGCGTCAAGAATGGATGTTGGAGCAGCCGGATGAACCCGGCCTCCCCTTTCCCTGAAAATTCTCTAACTATTTGTTTTTACGCATTTCAAGGCGGAAAACCGGCCTCCACTTTTGCGTGACATGCTTTAACGCAACTCCCGCAGAGGTGCGGCTGCCGGGTTGGCGCGCGCGAGGACATTTTCGGCAAACCGGAAGCCGTCGCGTCCGCCGTTTTTGACGGCATAAAGGGCATTATCGGCGGCTGCAATCAGCTCATCGGCCCTTACCCCGCCGTCCGGCACGAACACGGCAACGCCGATACTGACGGTGACAATTTTCTTGGGATTGCCAGCGTGGGCAATAGCCAGCGCACGAACCGCACGGCAATAGCGCTCGGCCACCTCGCGGGCGCCAGCCGCATCGGTTCCAGGTAGAACCAGAACCATTTCCTCGCCGCCGTAGCGGGCGGCAAAATCGGTGCTGCGGCGCGCGGCGCGGACAAGTTCTCCCGCCACAGCCCGCAAGCAGTCATCGCCAGCCTGATGACCATACCGGTCGTTGAACAGTTTGAAGTGATCGATATCGACCATCAACAGGCTCAGCGGTTCATGGCCACGGCGGGCACGGGCGAACTCCACCGACAACCTCTCGTCAAAGGCGCGACGGTTGAACAGGCCGGTAAGGCTATCGGTAAAGGCTGCCTTTTCGAGATCCCGGTTCATGCCGCGCAGAAATTCCTCTGCCTGGCGGGTGCGCGTCACGTCGGTATAGACCGCGATAATGCCGCCGCCGCCAACGCTGCGGATACGGGCTTCGAGAATGCGCCCGTCCCAGAGCCGAACCTCGCCCGTGCCCGGAGCAGGAAGGGTCGGGAGGCTCTCGCCCGCAGCGGAAGCGTCGTCGGCGATCTCCTCTCCGCACGCCTTGGAGGCCGCGACTATATCGCCGAGTTTTGCGCCCGGCACGCGCATTTCCGCCGTCTTGGAAAACAGCGAGCGGTAGCGCTCATTACAAAAGACCAGCCGCGCTTCACGATCGAACATCACGAGCCCATCGGCCATGTTGGACAGCGCGTCCGAAAGCTGCCGCCGGCTTTCATCCAGCTGCCGCTCCAGTTCCTTCTGCTGGGTAATATCGCGATTGTGGGTGAAAAGCCCGACGATGTCTCCGGTTCGTGGATCGCGGATCGGGTTCTTGAGCGTCGAAAACCAGCCACGGCGTCCATCGGCCATCACGAAGGGCTGCTCTATATGCATGGCCTCGCCCTTCTCATAAACCTTATCCTCGTCGGCCTTGTAGCGGGCAGCCATGTCCGGCGGATGCAGATCGGCATCCGTCTTGCCGATGAGGTCATCGGGTGATTCCAGGTTGAAGGATCGGGCGGTTGCCGTATTGGCAAGAATGAACCTTCCCTGTCTGTCCTTGGCATTGAGACTTTCGGGATAGGTTTCGGCCATGGCCTTGTGAAAAAAGGCAAGGCCGATCTCTTCCCTGTGGCGAGCCTCCGAACGCATCAAAAGCCCCGCAAACAGCGTTGCCACACATTGCAGGGGCGCAAGCCAGACAAGCTTTTCCAGCGCCGTTGCCCACATCTGCTCCGGCAGGAGGAAGATCGTCAGGCCGGGCGCAATACCTGTGCCCAGCGTCACCAGAAACAGGCAATAATTGCGAAACAGCGCATGATCATTGCGAAGGCCGATATAGACGCCAAGCGCGGTGGACAGGAGGATATTCAACAGGCCAGCCCCGAGGCCCGCCCCTCCAACCCAGAAACGGTAGAGGCTGGCGATCGTCGCTGCCGCAAGCCCCACCAGCGGCCCGCCCACCATGGCAGTGAGCGACAGGACGAGCGTTCGCATGTCCACGAAAATCCCGGTGGCGATGTGAACCGGAAACACCATGGCCGAAACCGCCGTCAAGCCTCCCAGAAGGCTGTGGCCCAGTGGTTTCAGCCCCGGAGACTTCCCCTCCAGCCACAAGTCCAACCTGCTCCACACCACCGCAAAGAGAACGATCAGTGCCGCGTTCGACAGAAGCGACGCCGAAATATGCTCCACCATGATGGCTCTTCCCCTATCCCATTTCGGTCAGGCTAAGCCCATCTCGTTAACCGATAATTGAAAGAGCGCTCATGCACGTAAAAATGGCATATTCGAATATCCAGTAGTGCAAAAATGGTCATATTCCGCCCTCCGTTTCCTCATCGCAAAACCGCTCTACACTTTTGCGCGACATGCTCTCTTCCCCGCATGTCGTTATCGCAAAACCGCTCTACACTTTTGCGCGACATGCGGTATCTCTACCTGCGTGACCGAAGAGCCCGTATCCGCATCGCTGCCGCCTGTTTTCCTGCGCTGGTTTTCCGCGAAGGGCTGGACGCCGCGTCCCCACCAGCTCAATTTGCTGGCGCGGGCGCAGAAGGGCGAAAGCACGCTGCTGATCGCCCCGACCGGCGCGGGCAAGACGCTTGCCGGTTTTCTACCCGCCCTGGCCGATCTGTCGAAACGCGGCCGAAAGGCGCCGGGCGAGGGCTTTCGCGGCGTGCATACGCTTTATATTTCGCCCCTCAAGGCGCTGGCGGTCGATATTGAGCGCAACCTGATGAAGCCCGTTTCGGAGATGGGGCTTGCCGTCAGTATCGAGACCCGCACCGGCGATACGCCGCAATCCAAGCGTCAGCGACAGAAGCTCAACCCGCCCGACATCATGCTGACCACGCCGGAACAGCTGGCGCTGCTGATCGCCAATGGCGAGGCCGCCCGCTTTTTCAAGGATCTCCGCTATGTGGTGCTGGATGAGTTGCACGCGCTCGTCACGTCCAAGCGCGGCCATCTGCTTTCGCTGGGGCTGGCGCGGCTGCGCAGGCTGGCGCCCGCCTTGCAAACCATCGGCCTTTCGGCAACCGTGGCCGATCCGCCGGAATTGCAGCGCTGGCTGGTGGGTCAATCCGGAGAAAGCGAAAACCTCGCCGGTCTTGTAACGGTGGCTGGCGGGGCGAAACCGGACATCACCATTTTGCAAACCGGGGAACGCATTCCCTGGGCAGGCCATTCCGCCCGCTATGCCATTGCCGACGTTTATAAAGTTCTCCATCAGTTTTCCATGACGATCATCTTCGTCAACACCCGCTCGCAAGCCGAGCGGGTGTTTCAGGATCTGTGGACCATCAATGACGACAACCTGCCGATTGCCCTGCATCACGGCTCTCTGGATGTCAGCCAGCGCCGCAAGGTGGAGCAGGCCATGGCGGAAAACCGGCTGCGGGCGGTGGTGGCAACCTCCACGCTCGATCTCGGCATCGACTGGGGCGAGGTCGATCTCGTGATCCATGTCGGCGCGCCGAAGGGAGCAAGCCGTCTGGCCCAGCGCATCGGCCGCGCCAATCACCGCATGGATGAGCCGAGCCGCGCCATTCTGGTGCCTGCCAACCGCTTCGAGGTGATGGAATGCCAGGCAGCACTCGACGCCAATTATCTCGGCGCGCAGGATACGCAGAGTGTGGGAGACGGGCCGCTGGACGTGCTGGCCCAGCACGTGCTGGGCATGGCCTGCGCCGAGGCCTTTGATGAAGACGCGTTTTTTGCGGAAATCACTTCCGCCCTGCCCTATCGCAACCTGTCCCGCCACACCTTCCGGCGCATTGTCGAATTTGTCGCCACCGGCGGCTATGCGCTCAGAACCTATGAACGCTATGCCCGCATTCGCCAGACGAAGGAAGGCAAGTGGCGGGTATCCAATCCGCAGGTTGCCCAGCAATACCGGCTCAATCTCGGCACCATTGTCGAAGAGGCGATGCTGAATGTGCGGCTTGCCAAACGCAATCATCTGGGCTCTCTCGGCCGGGGCGGCATGACGCTTGGCAAGGTGGAGGAATATTTCGTCGAACAACTCACCCCCGGCGACACATTCCTGTTTTCCGGCAAGACCCTGCGCTTCGAGGGCATCCGCGAAAGTGAATGCCTCGTTTCCAATGCCACTTCCCGAGACCCGAAAATCCCTGCCTATGCGGGCGGCAAGTTCCCGCTCTCCACCTATCTGGCCGATCAGGTGCGCGCCATGCTGGACGACCGCGCCCGCCGCGCCGCCCTGCCCGATCAGGTGCGTGACTGGCTGGAAATTCAGCGGGAGAAATCCATGCTGCCCCGGCGCGGCGACCTGCTGGTGGAAACCTTTCCGCGCGCGAAGAAATTCTACCTGGTGCTTTATCCCTTCGAAGGCAGGCTGGCGCACCAGACGCTCGGCATGTTGCTGACCCGGCGGCTGGAGCGGCTGCGGGCAAGGCCGCTCGGTTTCGTGGCCACCGATTACGCGCTGACCGTCTGGGGCTTGCAGGACATGGGCGCCATGATCGCCACGGGAAGGCTGAAGCTTTCCGAACTTTTCGAGGAAGACCTGCTGGGCGATGATCTCGAAGCATGGCTGGATGAATCCGCCATGCTGAAGCGCACCTTCCGCACCTGCGCCATCATTGCCGGCCTTATTGAAAAACGTCATCCCGGCAAGGAAAAGACCGGACGTCAGGTGACGGTTTCCACCGATCTGATCTATGACGTGCTGCGCAGTCACGAACCGGACCATATTCTGTTGCAGGCCACCCGCATGGATGCGGCAACGGGACTTCTGGACCTCAGGCGGCTTGGCGATATGCTGAAGCGAATCAAGGGCCATATCGTGCATAAGGCGCTGGAGCATGTTTCGCCGCTGGCCGTGCCGGTCATGCTGGAAATCGGCCGTGAAAGCGTTTCCGGCGAAGCGCAGGACGAGCTTCTGGCCGAAGCTGCCGAAAAGGAACTGATCGCCGAGGCGATGGGATGACCAAAACGGATGACAGGATTGATGACGGCGCGGATCACCGTGCAGGAGCAGATGACAGGCCATACACAGACGCAGATTGCCGGGATCGAGGCCGTCTGCGATCTTTCCGGCGCGCTTTATCTTCCCTCGCTTTCGCTGCTGGTCGTTTCGGATCTCCATCTTGAAAAGGGGGCCGCCTTTGCCCGGCGCGGGCAATTGCTGCCGCCTTACGATACGCTGGCGACATTGAAAAAGCTGGACGCCGTGCTTGCCCGCTACAATCCCGCCATTGTCATCAGCCTGGGCGACAATTTTCATGACCGCGCCGGATCGGCGCTGATGCCGGACGCCTTCCGCCAGTCGCTGACCGGCCTTGCCAAGGGTCGGGAATGGATCTGGATCAACGGCAATCACGATCCCGACGGTGTTACCGGCCTGCCGGGAATGGATGCCGATATATTGAGTTATGGCGGACTAACCTTCCGGCACGAGCCGCAGGCAGGTGTGGCCACGGGCGAAATCGCCGGCCACCTGCACCCGGCGGCAACCGTGCGGCGACAGGGAAAATCCGTGCGCCGCAGCTGTTTTGCCAATGATGGCCAGCGCCTTGTCATGCCCGCCTTTGGCGTTACCACCGGCGGGCTCGATCTTGGCCACAAGGCCTTTGCCGGGCTGTTTTCGAAGCCTAGCCTTGTGGCCCATCTCCTGGGGCGCGACCGGGTCTATGCGGTGCGCTTTGGCAATCTCCGGGAATAATCAGTGATAGGCCTGAGGCCCGACGGCGCTCATGTCCAGTTTCGGGCGGGCAAGCGCCAGAAAGCGATCGAGCGGGCAGGCCCCCTCCACTGTTTGATCCTCGCAACCTGGCATGGCGATCTCGGCCTGCAAGGGCGGATGGGCAGCGTCGAGAACGGCAGCACTGCGGATCTGGTCAAGGCTTGGCGCGATGAAGCGAAGGCGCACATAGGCCTTGCCCGCCGCATCATGCAGACGCTCAAAGGCAAGCGTGCCGGTTGGCGGCGTTTCGTCGTCGGTATAGGGCGGAATATGCCAGTGCAGGCCGAGAATGGCCGCAATTTCCGCCTGCTGCGTATCCGATCCGGCAAACAGCACCAGACGGGCATTGGGCGGGCCGTCATTGACAGCGCCCTTGGCAGGGTCCGCCTCCACCGCCAGCAGAAGCTGATTGAGGATATTCGACCCATCACGCCGGGCCAGATAGGGAACGCGCACGCTGACATCATATTTGATCTGCCGCAGCTCGGAGAGGCGGATAATATCCTCCGCCGTCGGCGCCTTGCCGAAGGCCACCTGATCGGCGGGAAATCCATTGGCATATTGCAGCAGGAAAACCTGGACCACGGTGCCGGCCTCCTTCAACGGCCCCGCCACCTCGACGCTGGCTGGCTTTTCGCCCTTTGCCTCCTTGACCTTGATGGCCCAGGGCCGCTCGGACAAGGTGCAGGCGGAGGCATTGGCGGTGTTGTCGCACAGGCTCGGCGCGCAGCAATCGAGAATGCCGTCCAGCTCCTTCATCAAGGTCGCGGCACGGGCACGGGGCTTTTCAAGATCGCCGCCAGCCGCCTCCAGAATGGCCGCCTTGGCCTTTTGCGGATCGACGGCACCGAGCTTTGCATCCGAGGGCGCGTAGAGAACATCCACGTCATCGGTCCGGTTGAAACCGACCGTCAGCCCGCAGCCGGGAAAGAGCGTGGAGAGCATGACATTGCCGGTATCGATGGTGCGCTTCACCGAGCCGTTGGCCCATCCGAACACCGTGCCTGGAGCCGGACAACCCTCCTTCGCCAACAGGCCGCGCTGGCGCAGCATTGCCCCTTCCCAGGCGGCAAGACGGCTTGCGGCCTCCGCGCCATGCGGGGTTAGCTGACCGTCTGCCGTATCCCACTTTGCCCAGGGTTTCGACGACAAGGGCTCGATTTCCTTGAGGCTGGTCTGAGGGCGCACGCCATGGCGCATCATCACGACATATTTGTCGAGAGTCAGGCTTTGCGCTCGCGCGGCTGCGGGCAGGACTGAAAGAGACAGCAGGAAGCTGACAAGAATTCGGGGGGCTTTCATCATAATCATCCATTATGGCCCGGTGGGGGAAAGACGGGCGAACGGCCCGTCTCTACCCCGCCATCATGATGGTGTTATGACATAACAATCCTACCCGCGCAGAGCCTGTGCCGGTGACTGGCGATAGGCCATAAGTGCTGGAATGACGGAGAGCGCGGCGGCAAAAAGCAACACGCAGGCAAGCTGCACCGCATCTTCGCGGGCAAATTCAACCGGCAGGCTGAAACCGCTGCGTGCCTCGGCCAGACGGGAGATGACGCCCGCCGCGCCAAAGCCCGCCGCCACGCCAAGCGCTATGCCTGCCAGCATCAGCACAAAAAGCTCCAGCCAGACAATGGCGAACACGGCGCGACGCGGCGCACCGAAAGCACGCAGAGCGCCGATCTGCTTGCGCCGCTGGCCGATATGCACCACGGTCAACAGCAGCAATGCCGCCGCCACCAGCACCTGCGCGCCAATGGACACAGCCTGTAGCACGAGCTTTGCATCGCCAAGGGTCGCATAAAGCCGGGTCAGCACTTCACCGGGGAAAACGCCAACGGTGCCATTGCCGCGAAACTCCTGACGCAGCTTGTAAGCGGCCGCCACGCTTTTCGGCTTCACCAGAATGGCCGGAACGCCGGGATCCTGCGCATCGAAGACCTCGTTCAACGCCGCAGCGGCATCGATATGGCCGTGATGCTCATGGTCATGGTCATGGTCGTCTTCGGCTTGGACCGGTGCGCCAGCATCGGCATGGTCGTGATCATCCCCGGCGCCCTCATGCGCGTGGTCATCGCCTCCGCTCTCCTCATGGTCATGGTCGTGATCGTCGCCAAGGCCGTGAATATGCCATACGGCCTGAACAGGCACCAGAATGGCGCGATCCCAGGCCGTGCCTGTCGGCTTGAGACGGCCCGTGACGGTGTAGGCAAGTTCCGTATGGGTATGGCCGCCTTCTTCCGCCGTACCATGCATGGGCTTGACGGTATCGCCCGGTTTGAGCGGCACGGCAGAGCCGACAACCGCCTCGCCTTCATGGGCGAAAATCCGGCCGCCATCATAGCCGCTCGTCGTGCTTTCGATGAGTTTCGTTGTCGTACCCACGATCGGGTAGCCCATGAAACTGTCACCAAAGGCAACCGGAGCGGCCCATTCCACGCGGGGATCGGCCTGCAATTTCGCCAGCACATCGCCGCCAAGCAGCGGCAGTGGCGCAGGCTGCAAGAACACCGAAGACAGCACCAGTTGCGTTTCGGAACCGGCAGCGCCAATCACCAGATCGAATTTATCGGCAGCGCGCGCACTTCCCAGTCGCAAGGCCCGCTCTTGCAGGCTCACGGCAAAACCGAGACCAACGGAAAGCGCGACCAGCAGCAGGATAACCAGCGCGCCCGCCCACAGGCGGCGCAGATCGGCGAGAATGAAACGGATCATGCCTTCTCTCCGGAATGGTCGGCAAGGATCAGGCCACCCGCCAGCTCGAGTTTCTGCGGCAGGCGCGCCATCAGGCGTGGATCATGCGTCACGACGATGAGGGTGCTCCCCTCCTCGCTTGCCGCCGAGAGAAGGAGATCGGTGACGGCGGCACCTGCCTGTGCATCGAGGCTTGCCGTCGGCTCATCCGCCACGATCACAGAGGGGCGGCGCAGCATGGCGCGCGCCACGGCCACGCGCTGCATTTCTCCGCGCGACATGGTGTTCACATCCTGATCGGGGCGCTTCAAGCCGAAGCGCGAGAGAAGTTCACCGGCTCGGGCAATCTCGGCGCGGCCTGCAACACGGGCAAGGCGGGCCGGCAAAAGCACGTTTTCCAACGCCGAAAGACCGGGGAAAAGATGAAAATCCTGCATGACCAGACCGATATGGGCAGCACGGAACCGGTCACGCGCACCTTCCGAAAGCTTCGCGAGATCTTCATGACCCCAGCGCACATGGCCGCTCTCCACGGGCTCGAGCCCGGTAATGCGGTTGACGAAGGTGGTCTTGCCGGAGCCGGAAGCCCCCGTTACGGCCAATCCGGCGCCAGCGCCGAGACTGAAGGCGGGAATGGACAGAACCGGAGCAGCAAGGCCGCGATAGGTGACAGTGAGGTTTTCAATCTGAAGGGCAAGCATCTCATACCACGCTGTAAGCGGCATCGCGCAGCCTGAGCAGACTGACAAAGCCGGTGTCGGGATCGGTCCAGGAGCCCATTTCCAATCTTCCCGTCACCGCGATGCGGGCACTGGGCTGCACGAAGGTCTGCTTGCGGTCGAGATAGACCACGACGATATTGTCCGGCCAATCGGCATCGGAGGAGCAGAAGGGGCAAAGCGCCATGGGAATTTCGGTCAGCACGAAGAAGGTGGCCTCGGCCTTGAGCGGCGGCGCCATGAAGCCCTGCATCGTCACGATCCGGCCAGCCTGCTGCTTGACGAGATCGGAAAATTCCAGTCCCAACACACCGACCTTGCCGTAAAGCTGGTCGAAATCGATGGAGACAGGGGCGGCGAAGGCCGACCGCGCCAGGAAGGGCATGGCCATCATCATGCCAAGGCAGGCTCTGCGGGTCGCGGTCGGAGGGCGGCGGTAAACCATCGAACTATTCCCGAAGTCAAAACGGACATGTCCGGGCACGGCCTCATGCCCTGCCCGGACGCATTATCAGGCCTTACTTGGCGCCAAGCGCGAAGCTGTCGGCCAACACCTTGTAGATGTCGCTTTCTTCCATGTAGCCCTTGAACTCTTCCGAGCCGGGGCCGGTGGCCTGAAGTACGATGTCATCCACGGCATGAACGGCGGTATCGGCGCTACGCGGCAGGTTGCCTTCGCGGAAAACGGCGCCCGGCACGTTCTTGTAGGCCTCGTTGGCGACATATTCCTTCTTCTCGTTCTGGATCGCCGGCTCGAAAGGACCATCCATCTTCGGGCGGAAGGTCTCGTAATAGTCGGGGAAGTTGGACGAGAAGACGGCCAGGCGGCGCGATACGTCCACCTTGTCGGGATAGCCGTCGCCGTTCTTGTCTTCGTAGTTCGGGAAACCGGCATCGGCGTAAACGCCAACCTTTTCGCGCATTTCGGTGCCCGGCTTGTCGTCATCGACCGTGCCGATGATGGAAATGCCGTGGGTATGGTCGCCGGTAACGACGATCAGCGTATCGGGATTGTTCTTCAGGAATTCGAGACCGACACCGACGGCCTGATCGAATTCGATGGTTTCGTAAAGCGCGCGGTCCCAGTCCATCGGGTGGGACATCTTGTCGATGGAGGCGCCTTCGACCATCAGGAAGAAGCCTTCCTTGTTGTTGGAAAGACGCGACAGCGCCGCCTTGGTCATGTCCACCAGACCCGGCTGGTTCGGGAACTTGTCCACGGTGCCCTTCTTCAGGAAATCGCGGTCGAGAACCGAATCCATGTTGCCGGTGTGGAACAGGCCGACCAGCTTGTCACCCTTGGCATTGGCAAGCTCGGTCTTGTCGGTGGCGATCTCGTAACCGGCCTGCTTGAACATGCCGATGAAATCCTTGTCGTCCTTGCGCTTGGAGCCCGGAACGGACTTCGGCAGGAAATAGGCCGAGCCGCCGCCCAGAAGCACATCCGGCTTGATCTCGTACATCATCTCGGCAATAGCGGCCTTTTCGGCGCGCAGGCGCGTATGCGCAACCACGGCGGCAGGCGTTGCATCTTCCAGTTCGGCGCCGGAAACAATGCCGATAGACTTTTTGGTCGTGCGGCGCAGGGCTTCCGCGATGGTTTCCACCTTCGGATCGTCCAGCGGGTTCGGCGTACGGTCGGCGTAAACGCCAAGCGCGTTCACCGCGGTCTTGTGGCCGGTCATGTAGGCCGACATGGTGTTGGCGGAGTCGGTCGCGATGGCATTGGTGGACGAGGTGCCGACAAAGGCCATGCGGTCCAGCGTATCCATGTTGAGGTGGCCATTGGCCTTGCCCTCGGTCATGCCCTTGGACATGATGCGCGCGCCGGTGCGGTGGGCAACGGAAAGACCATCGCCAAGGAAGAAGATGATGTTCTTTGCCTTCGGCTTGGCGGGCGTTTCATAAACGTCCCAGGTCACGGTCTTCTTCTCGTCGCCGGCGGCGACTTCAACCTTGTAGGAGCCAGCCTTGAGCTTGGCGCCGCGCAGAATGAGGGCGGAGCCCAGAACCTTGTCTTCCTTGCCTTTTTCCTCGGCCACGAATTCGGCCTGGCTGCCAAGGATCTGCTTGTAGTCCTGACCGTTGATGGTGATCTTCACATCTTCCGGCTTGACGACGGATTTCAGCTCGACCTTGAAATCGAAAGGCGAGCCGTTGAGAATGGTTGCCCGGTCGAGCGGGTAGACGGTTGCCGCATGGGCGGACGCGCCGAAGAGGGCAGTGGTGGCCACGAGGCCGATAAGCAAAGCGCGCATAACATGTTCCCGAAGTTCGCGTTGACATTGCACGGCCCTGTTAGTCTTCACGCATGACAAGCGCGTGACAGAGGGAAAATTGCAAAAATCAGGACTTGCGGAAGATCAGGCTGGCCAGCCAGCCGGTAATCAGCGCGATCAACACGGCAAAAATGCCGTAAAGCACCGGCTGGTTATGGGCCGCGTCAGTAATGGCCTGCTCAAGGCCGGTCTTGACGACACGCAGGCGCAGCTCCTTTTGCGAAACGAATTCACCGCTTTTGAACAGATAGGCCCGCACCACATGCACGCCATCGGGAATGTTGGCGGGCAATCTCAGGCTGGCGCGAAACAGGTTGGCGCTGACAAAACGAACCCCGGAGCTTTCATGGGCATAAAGCCCTCCGGCCTGTTGCAGGCGCCGATAGGCCTGTCGGAACTCACCGATATTGACCCTGCCGCCAATATAGCCGGTAGGGGTGAGTGGCAGGTAATCCACGCCGATGCCCAGATCCGTCAGCGTATTGCGCGGCGCGATGTCTTCGATCTGCCGGGTGGTGGCGATGGAATACGAGGTTGGCACGCGCTCGAAATTCAAGGACTGGCGATTGATCCAGATGCCGAGAAGCCGCTCCTTTTTCCGCACGATGCTGTTTTCGCGCGGACCTTCCAGCGTCACCACCACATCATATTGCCCGATCGCCAGCAGCAACTGATCCGCATTGCCAAGCGCGCCGAAAACCGTCAGATCGGCGCCGCGAAAATCCGGGGTAATGGCAATTTCGCTTGTGGAGGTGCCGATTTCAAGCGTTTCGCGGACGGGATTGCCGGCGGAAAGATAAGGCACCTGCGCCGCCGCGTCCGTGGCAAACAGCAGAAGGGCGCAAAGGGCAAGACCGAGGCGTCTCATCGGCCCGACCCTGCAAGAACGATGGAAAAGGGATCGTCCGGCGTCATCACCAGCTCGATGGCAAGGCGCAGACCAACCGCCAGCACCAGAAGACCCAGCAGGGCGCGCAATTGCTCGCCGCGCAGCTTCTGCCCGACGCGCACGCCGTATTGCGCGCCAATCACGCCCGCAATCATCAGCAGGAAGGCCAACACGATATCCACCGAGTAATTGGTGGCGGCCTGCACCACGGTCGTATAGGCCGTGGTGAAAATGATCTGGAACAGCGAGGTTCCCACGACGACATTGGTGGGAATGCGCAGCAGATAGATCATCGCCGGGACCATGATGAAGCCGCCGCCCACGCCCATGATCGAGGTGAGCATACCGATGCCGAAGCCAAGGCCGATGATGGGCAGGACGCTGAGATAGATCCTGGATTTCTTGAAGCGCATCTTGAAGGGCAGACGGTGTACCCAGTTGTGCTGGCCCGGACGCTTCAGGTTGACGGGCTGGTTTTTTGCTGCCCGGCGCATGGCGCGCAGGCTTTCCATCAGCATCAAGGCGCCGATCGTGCCGAGAAAGACGACGTAGAGCAGCGAGATGATGAGATCGAGCTGCCCAAGCCGTCTCAGCCAGGAAAAGATCACCACGCCGAGCGAGGCCCCTGCCAGACCGCCGACAAGCAGCACGGTGCCGAGCTTCATGTCCAGCGTGCCGCGCCTGAAATGGGTGATGGCGCCCGATACCGAAGAGGCAACCACCTGATTGGCGCCGGTGGCCACCGCCACGACCGGCGGAATATTATAGAAAATCAGCAGTGGCGTGATGAGAAAGCCGCCGCCTACGCCGAACATGCCGGAAAGAAAACCGACAGCCGCACCCATGCCGAGAATGATGAAGATATTCACCGACAATTCCGCAATGGGCAGGTAGATTGTCACGCGCGTCCCCGCAACTGAAAATGAGCCGCCAGACCGGAAGGCAGCACCTCTGCTTCACGTTTTTCGATGTTCATGACCGTCAGAACCTTAAATCGCGTCGGATTCAAGGAAAAGCCGGAGGCGGCGCAAACACGGCGCATCCAGCCAAGCTACAGGGCTTTTATGACCATTTGGTTGCCATGATGGCAAGCCCCGCTTGCCCGATCATGCCAAGGCTCATCTTCAATGACCCTGGTATCATCCGTTGCGTGACAGCAGCGCCTTCACCAGATCGTTGTTGATCTTGCCCGTTGCCTCTTGCCCCACCGATGTCTGGAACGACTTGATGGCCGCGACCGTCTTGGGGCCAAGCTTGCCATCCGGCTGCCCGGCATCGAAGCCGTTGCGGTTGAGAATGGCCTGAACGTTGCGAATGGCCTTTTCCATGTCCACGCTGCCGGTGGTCACACCCTTGCCCACCCAGGCATCCGGCAGGTTTACCGTGTTGGCGTCGGCATTTCCGGTCTTGACCTTAAAACCATCGGCGGCGGCGCGCGCGCGTCCCAGCTGATCGGCTTTCAGCACCTTGACCAGCTCGTCCCGCTTGGCAGCCGCATCCTTGTCGCCCGCCTTGGCGGCAATGGAAAACCACTTGTAGGAGGCCTCCAGATCGGCCTTCACACCCGAGCCCTGCGCATAGAGAACCGCAAGATTGAACTGGCTGTCGGCAACGCCCTGCTCGGCGGCGCGGGCAAACCATTCGGCGGCAAGGGCCATGTCCTGCTTGCCATCCGCACCGGAGGCATAAATAACGGCCAGATTGTGCATGGCGCTGGCATTGCCAGCCTCGGCGGCCTGTTGGTAAAGCGCCTTGGCCCGGCCAAGGTCGCGGGAAACGCCGGTTCCCTTTTCATAAAGCCCTGCCAGCCGGTATTGCGCGGGCGCAAGGCCCCTGTCGGCCGCCCGCTGATACCATTGCGCCGCCTTTGCATGGTCGGCGGTCACGCCCCGGCCCTCAAGATAGCGGGAACCGATTTCGTAAAAGGCAGCCGCATCTCCTGCTTTGGCGGCGGCAACGAGGGAGGCAGGCCCGATTTCGGCTGGCACCTCGATGGCAGGCCCGGAAACCTCGGCCTGCGGGGCGGCGGGAGCAACCGGCGCCTCGTCCGGCGCAGCCATCTCGACGCTCTCCACGGGTTCGACGGCAGCCGCTTTCAGCGGCTCGGGCGTCAGCCCCCCGGCGGCTCCTGCCGGATCGGGAGAAGCGGAAGACGGCGCCGGTGCCTGCGCATTCTCGCTGGAGGCCACGGCCGGAGCGGCTGCGGCCTGAGGGGCAGACTGAGGCGCGGCCTGAGGCACAGATTGCGACAGCACGGGAGCAGGTGCGGGTTCAGGCGCTTGCTTGCCCGCGATCATGTTTTTGGCCATGGGCAACACCATCGCGGCCAGCAAGAGCGCGCCAACCGCCATCAGAATGGGACGACGATATTTCGCAAAGGCCGATGCCTTGCCCTGAACCTCACGCGAAAGCGGCATCCGCGCCGTGCGGCTGCCGCGTTCTGCCTCCTGGGCGGCGGCTTGAGCGGCGCGGCGGGCAGCGGCAATGAAATCCATCTTGTCATCGGTGCGGGCGCTTGCCCCACGGGCCTGCTCGGCCTGCCGCGCCCGAACCTTTTCCAGGATCTTGCGCACATCCGGCGTGCCGGAACCGGGTTCCAGCAACTCATTGGCCTCTTCCGGCGGCAACACATCCGCAGGATCGATGGAAGGCGCATCATCGACCATCTGACGTTCGATGGACGCCGCCGGTCTGGTTTCGCCAGCCTCCTCCTTGCGGCCACGAGCCATGAGCTTGCGGCCCAGACCGACCATGCGGCCAAGGGGCGAACCGCTCTCTGCCTCTTCCGGCGTTTCGGTTTCCACCTTCGAGGCGGCGGCATCCGGCACGGGGCTTTCCACGGTACCCATGTCCGGCGGCCCCTGAAAGGCGACCTCGATTTCGCGCTGCGCTGCCTTGACCAGCGAGGCGGGCACGGGCGCGGGCACTTCCGAAGCCGCAGGCTCGGCAAGGCGCGGAAGGCTCTGCCGGGTTGCCTGCTCCAGTTGCTCCAGCTTGTCGGCAATCTGTAGCAAGGTCTGCTGAAGCGCATCGAAACTGCGCAGGTTGCGCTCGTCGCTACCCCGGCCAATATCCTCAAGCTGGCGCAGGTGCCCGGCGAGAACGCCCAGCATTTCCGAAGTCTGATCACCCGAGCCATGCGCCTGACGGCTATAATTTTCCATAACCGCTTCGGCGGCCTGCCGGGCTGCCTCCACCACATATTCGTCGCTGCTGGAGAGATAATCCTCCAATTGCGCCAGACGGCCATTCAGCTCCGCGCCGAAGGAGGCATCCTGCTGCGGGGCGGCATTGATGAGGGCGGAAAGATGGGCGATCTGCTGCTCCAGCCCGGCCAGAGCGGAATTGTCGTGGCTGGAAATCGCCACCGTTTCATCCAGACGCGCGGCGATGGAATAGAGCCGCTGGTCCATGCTGGCAAGCAGCGTCTGATCGGGCATGGGCTGCGGCTGGCGCTCAAGCTCGTCAAGCCGCTGCGAAATGCTCGCAAGCTGGCTCATCATCCGCTCGCTCATCGCACCATGATCCATGGCATCGATCCGGCGCGAAATATCGGCAAGATAGCCGGTGACTTCCGGCTCCAGACCGGTGGTTTGCGGCCGCTCCAGCATGGCGGCCAGAATGTCCAGCCGTTCTTCCAGCCGATGCCCGGCCTGACGATCCGCCATATCCTCGATGCGGCGGGACAAAGCATCGATGCGATCCGCCAGCTGACCCTCGCTGCCATGACCGGCGGTGCGCTCGGAAATCAGCTCGAGATGATGGGCAATCACCGCAATCCGGTCTTCCAGACGCTCGATGAGGCGGGGATCGCCCGGACCTGCGCCGCGATGGCTGGCAATGGCACGGGAAATCTCATCCAGCCGCCGGTCGAGCTTCGAAAACTGCTCCAGCACGGCGCGGCCATTGGGTTCAAGATGCGTGCCGACATGTTCCAGCGCGGAGGCAATTGCAATCAGCTTGCCTTCCAGCAGGCGCACCGAGCGGGCATCGCTCATCCCGGAAATCTGGCTTTTGATGTCGTCCAGCCGATAGGCAAGCGCCAGAAGCTCCTGCTGGATCTTTTCCGGCTCGACCGTTTCAAGCCGGTTTTCCAGCGCCTGCCAGCGATCTTCCATGCCACGCAGGCTGTCTTCGCGGGCAAGCCCGTCGATCAGCGAGCGCAGCTCCTGAACATCGGCCTGAAGGTCACGGCTCTGCGGACGGGCAAACTCCTCCAGCCGTGCAAGGCCGGAGGCAAGGCGCTGCAAATCCTCCGACACATCGGCGCTCTGGCGCGATTGTTCCGCAAGAGCACGTATATCCTTGATTTCGCTGCGCAGCCCCTGCAATTCGCGGGCAAGGCCTTCCGAGAGGTCACGGCCGAGATCCTGACGCAAATCGGCAAAAGCGCCGCTCAGCATCCGGTCAAAGTCGGGAAGCGGCTCGCGAGGGGCAGGCGAAAAAGCCCCCGCGAGGGGCGAGTGTGTGGCGGGCAAGGTCTTGTTTGGCAGGGGCGAGCGGGGCTCCTCCATGCGGAGCGGCGGCGCGGGGCTGCGCGTTTCGGCAGGTTTGGACCGCGCAGCGTTGAGCGGACGGGCGCGCGAGGCTTCCAGCGCACGCTGACGCTCCCGGATTTCCATCAGCGGATCAGGCCGCACCGGAAGCGGATCGGGCCGCGCCGGGGAAGCAGGCCTTGCGGCACGCGGTTCGCCAGCCGGTTCCTGCCGCGGCAGATTGCCCATCAGGCCCTCGATTCGTGCCTCCAGCCCCTCAATCGTCCGGCTCAGGGCATCGAGCGACGAAGTGCCTGCGTGTCTCGGAGATGGAGAGCGCTGTCCGTTCATTGTCTTAAGCCCGTTACTTGCACTGGCGATGGAGCCATTCAGGGAAAGCAGGGCGGTGCGAAATGAAGAGAATCAGTTCACCCGACCTGCCGGTCGTTCATGCCGCAGAATTGCCAAACGTAGTAAACAAGCCGTTAACGTCATTCTTGTTTTTTTAACCATTCATAGCAAGACCCGAAGATGCTCACGCATTATCTCAAATGCGCCAGAGGCTTGAGATATTCGAAAGCGGAATATCAAGGTTATGTTCAACGGCCATGGGCAACAGCCTTGCCTTGTGAAATGCTCCGGCATCCGGTTGCAGGCCGCCTGCCAATCACTTTATGATTTTGCGTATTGACGTTTACGCGCACGTCAATATTTTGGTGGGCAAAGGCCGTGGAGGAAGACGGCCGCTTACTTTGGAGGACGCATCCCATGCCCGTCTACAAGGCTCCGGTCGCAGACACGCTTTTCATCCTCAACACCGTTCTCGGCCTTGACCGTTATAACAACCTGCCCGGCTTCGAGGACGCCACGCCGGACATGATCGAGGCAATCATCGGCGAAGCGGCGAAACTTGCCGAAGAGGAACTTTTCCCGCTCAACCTTTCCGGCGACAGGCAAGGCTGCACACGCCAGGACGACGGCACCGTCACCGTGCCGAAGGGCTTCAAGCAAGCCTATGACGCCTATTGTCAGGGCGGCTGGCTCGGCCTTTCGGTTCCCGCCGAGTTTGGCGGCCAGGGCCTTCCTTACGTGCTGCATAGCGCCGTCGGCGAATATATGTCGTCGGCCAACATGGCGCTGATGATGTATCCGGGCCTGACGCAGGGCGCCATTGCCGCCATTCTTGTGCATGGATCGGATGAACAGAAGCAGACCTATCTGCCGAAAATGGTGGAAGGCATCTGGACCGGCACCATGAACCTCACCGAGCCGCATTGCGGCACCGATCTTGGCCTGTTGCGTACCAAGGCCGTGCCGAACGGCGATGGCACCTATAAAATCTCCGGGCAGAAGATCTTCATCTCCGCTGGTGAGCATACCATGTCGGACAATATCATTCATCTGGTGCTGGCCCGTATCGAAGGCGCACCGGAAGGAACCAAGGGCATTTCGCTGTTCATCGTGCCGAAATTCCTCGTCAACGAGGATGGCTCCGCCGGTGAGCGCAATGGCGTGTCCTGCGGCGCAATCGAGCACAAGATGGGCATTCACGGCAATGCCACCTGCGTGATGAATTACGACGAGGCGACCGGCTATCTGATCGGCGCGGAAAACAAGGGCCTCTCGGCCATGTTCGTGATGATGAACGAGGCGCGTCTCGGCGTCGGCCTTCAGGGCCTGTCGATTTCGGAAATCGCCTATCAGAATGCCGCCAATTATGCCCGCGAGCGCATTCAGGGCCGGGCGCTCTCCGGCGTCAAGGCACCGGAAAAGAAGGCCGATCCGATCATCGTCCATCCCGATATTCGCCGCGCCCTGATGACCATTCGCGCCTTCAACGAGGCAGGCCGCGCCTTTACCCTGTGGACGGCGCTGAAATCCGACATTGCCCACCGTTCCGGCGATGCAGCGGAAAAGCAGGCCGCGGATGACATTCTTGGCCTGATGACGCCGATCCTGAAAGGTGTGCTGACCGACAAGGGCTTCGACCACGCCGTGATGGCGCAGCAGGTTTATGGCGGCCACGGCTATATCGAAGAATGGGGCATGAGCCAGTATGTGCGCGATGCCCGCATTGCCATGATCTATGAAGGCGCCAACGGCATTCAGGCGCTGGACCTCGTAGGCCGCAAGCTCGGCATGAATGGCGGACGCGCCGTCATGGCGCTGTTCAACGAGATCGGCACCTTCTGCGAGGAAAATCGTGGCGACGAGAAGCTCGCCTTCTTCACCAAACATCTGAAGAAGGGCCTGAACGACCTGCAAGCCTCCACCATGTGGTTCATGCAGAACGCCATGGCCAAGCCCGACAATGCCGGTGCAGGTTCCACCGATTACATGCACCTCTTCGGCATCGTGGTGCTGGGCTATATGTGGGCCAAGATGGCCAAGGCTGCGGAAGAAGCGCTTTCCAGCGGCACGGGTGACGCGGATTTCTTCAAGAACAAGCTGATCACCGGCAGGTTCTACATGGAAAAGATCATGCCCGAGACGGCCCTGCGCAAGACCCGCATCGAAGCGGGCGCCGACAGCCTGATGGAACTGGCGGCAGAGGCGTTCTGAGCATTTCCAGGAAAAGTGGAATCCGGTTTTCCGTCCGGAAATGCGTAAAGACAATTGGCCAGATTGGAAAAAGGATTTCGGGCGTGAAGCCCAAGGGAGAGAGATATGAGTGACGTCTATATTTACGATCACGTGCGCACGCCGCGCGGGCGTGGCAAGAAGGACGGGTCCCTGCACGAGGTGCCCTCCGTTCGCCTCGCGGCGAAAACGCTGGAAGCGATCCGCGACCGCAACGGGCTCGATACGGCCACCGTCGATGACATCATCATGGGCTGCGTCGATCCGGTGATGGATGCCGGTGCGGTGATTGCCAAGGCCGCCGCCTTCGAAGCCGGATACTCCACCAAGGCTCCGGGAATGCAGATCTCGCGCTTCTGCGCCTCCGGCCTCGATGCCATCAATTTCGCCGCTGGCAAGATCGCCCAGGGCGCCGATGACATCGTGATCGCGGGTGGCGTGGAAAGCATGTCGCGCGTCGGGCTCGGCATGTCGGGCGGCGCGTGGTTCATGGACCCGTCCGTCAACTTCCCGGCCTATTTCATGCCGCAGGGCGTTTCCGCCGATCTCATCGCCACGAAATATGGCTTTACCCGTGATGACGTGGATGCCTATGCCGTGGAAAGCCAGAAGCGGGCCGCCCACGCATGGCAGAACGGCTATTTCGACAAGTCCGTCGTGCCGGTGAAGGACCAGAACGGCCTGACCATTCTGGATCGCGACGAACACATGCGCCCCGGCACGGATATGCAATCGCTGGCGGGCCTCAACCCCTCCTTCCAGATGCCCGGCGAGATGGGCGGCTTCGAGGCCGTGGCCATTCAGGCGCATCCGGATGTGGAGCGGATCAATTACGTGCATCACGCCGGTAATTCCTCCGGCATCGTCGATGGCGCGGGCGTTGTGCTGCTCGGTTCAAAGGCTGGCGGCGAGAGCATGGGGCTGAAGCCTCGCGCCCGCATCAAGGCGTTTGCCAATATCGGCTCCGATCCGGCGCTGATGCTGACCGGCCCGGTGGACGTGACCGAAAAGCTGCTGGCCAGAACCGGCATGTCGCTGTCGGACATCGACCTCTTCGAGCTGAACGAAGCCTTTGCGTCCGTGGTGCTGCGCTATATCCAGGCCTTCGACATCCCGACCGACAAGATCAACGTCAATGGCGGGGCGATTGCCATGGGCCATCCGCTGGGCGCCACCGGCGCCATGATCCTCGGCACCGTGCTGGATGAACTGGAGCGGCGCGATCTGAACACCGCGCTCGTCACGCTCTGCATTGGCGCGGGCATGGGCACGGCAACGGTGATCGAGCGGATCTGATCGGGAGGGATGACAATGGCTTACAAGAATTTCACCGTCGAGACCGACGCAGACGGCATTGCCCTCGTCACCTGGGACATGCCCGACAAGAGCATGAACGTCTTTACCGCCGAGGTGATGGACGAGATTGACAAGATCGTCGATGCGGTGGTGGCCGATGCCGCCATCAAGGGCGCGGTCTTCACCTCCGGCAAATCCTCCTTCTCGGGCGGCGCCGATCTCAGCATGATCCGCGGCATGTTTTCCATGGTGGAGGAAGAGCGGGCGAAAGATCCGGCCAATGCCGTGAAGAAACTGTTCGATGGCGCAGGCCGCATGAGCTGGCTGTGGCGCAAGATCGAAACCTGCGGCAAGCCGTGGGTCTCGGCCATCAACGGCACCTGCATGGGCGGCGCTTTCGAGCTGTCGCTCGCCTGCCATGGCCGCGTGGCCTCCAATGCGAAATCGGTGAAGCTGGCGCTGCCGGAAGTCAAGGTCGGCATTTTCCCCGGCGCTGGCGGCACCCAGCGCGTGCCGCGCCTTGCCAATACGCAGGACGCGCTGCAAATGATGACCACCGGCCAGACGCTGACGCCGCAACGCGCCAAGGCCATGAACCTCGTGCATCAGGTTGTCGAGCCGGATCAACTGATCCCCGCCGCCAGGCAGATGATCAAGGACGGGCTGAAGCCCGTTGCCCCCTGGGATGAAAAGGGCTTCAAGGCCCCCGGCGGCGGCATCTGGACGCCCGCCTCCGCCCAGCTCTGGCCTGCTGCTCCGGCCGTTTTGCGCCGGGAAACCTCCGGCAATTATCCGGCGGCCCTTGCCATTCTCAAATGCGTCTATGAAGGCCTGCAAGTGCCCTTCGATACGGGGTTGCGCATCGAGCAGCGCTATTTCACCGAGATTGTCCAGACCACGGAAGCCTTCTCGATGATCCGTTCGCTGTTCATCTCCATGCAGGAGTTGAACAAGGGCGCCCGCCGCCCCGCAGGCCAGCCGAAGAGCGAGATCAAAAAGGTCGGCGTGGTCGGCGCGGGCTTCATGGGCGCGTCCATCGCCTATGTCACGGCTGCCGCAGGTATCCCCGTCGTGCTGATCGACCGCGATCAGGAAGCCGCCGACAAGGGGCTCGGCGTTTCGCAAAAGCTGGTTTCCGAAGCCGTCGGCAAGGGCAAGCTCAGCAAGGATGAGGGTGAAAAGCTGGTAGGCCTCATCACGCCCACGTCCGATTACGCCGCCCTTGCCGCTGCCGATCTCGTCATCGAAGCGGTTTTCGAAGACCGCGACGTGAAAAAGGCAGTGATGGAAAAGGTCGAAGCGGTTCTGCCGGAAGGGGCGATCTTCGCCTCCAACACCTCGACGCTGCCAATCACCGGGCTGGCGAAGAACTCGAAGCGTCCGGTGGATTTCATCGGTATCCACTTCTTCTCGCCCGTCGAAAAGATGATGCTGACCGAAGTCATTCTCGGCAAGCAGACCGGCGACAAGGCGCTGGCCGTGGCGCTGGATTACGTTGCCGCGATCAGAAAGACGCCGATTGTCGTCAACGATACGCGCGGCTTCTTCGTCAATCGCTGCGTGCTGCGCTACATGGCCGAAAGTTACGACATGCTGATCGAAGGCGTGCCGCCGGTGATGATCGAAAATGCCGCGAAATTTGCCGGAATGCCGGTCGGCCCGCTGTCGCTCAACGATGAAGTGGCCATCGACCTTTCCTACAAGATCCTCAAGGCGACCGTGGCCGATCTCGGCGAAAATTCCGTCGATCCGCGCCATATGGAGCTTGTCGCCCGCATGGTGGAGAAGGAACAGCGCTTTGGCCGCAAGAACGGCAAGGGCTTCTACGACTATCCGGCCAAGCCGGCGAAGAAATCGCTCTGGCCGGGCCTGAAGGATTTCTATCCGCAGAAGCAGGCGCAAGAGGTCGATGTGAAGGTCTTGCAGCAACGCTTCCTTGTTACCATCGCACTGGAAGCGGCCCGCACCGTCGAAGAAGGCATCGTCACCGACCCGCGCGAGGCCGATGTCGGCTCCATCCTGGGCTTCGGCTTTGCGCCCTATACGGGCGGCGCGCTCTCCTACATAGACGGCATGGGGGTCAAGGCCTTCGTGGCGCTGTGCGAAAAGCTGGCCGGGCAATACGGCCCGCATTTTGCGCCAACGCCACTGCTGAAGGACATGGCCGGGAAGGGCGAAACCTTCTATGGCCGGTTCGATCCTTACGGACAGGCACGGGTGGCAGCCTGACTGGCATTACCGTTCTTGCGGTGAAATCGGCTTTGGCCACTCACACTTTCATCCGGCGGCAGGGATCCTGCCGCCGGATTTTTTCTCTCATATTCTGGATTTTTTACTCGGTGGCCCAATTGCCCTCGATCGGCCTGGCGAAGAAGCCAAGGACCGCAATCAGGCAGATCTCGATCGATACCGACCAATAGACATGGCCAAGGATCTCGCTCCACAATTCATAACCGTTCAGGTTCCACAGCCAGCCCTTTTCTCCGGGCGCGTAGACGGGGTTGCGGAAGCCGAGCAAGGGAATGAAAAAGCCATGCATGACGATGGTGATGACAAGCCCGTAAAAGGCCCCGTACCACAGCCTGATCTTCGGCCAATAGACAGAGACGGCCACATAGACAAAAGCGAAAGCAAAGCTGAAGAGCCAGTGATAAAGCGTTACCGCGCCCGCCACGGTCGCGCCCTGATAGACATAATCCAGAGAGTGCGACGTGATGCCGAACCCGCCGAGCCAGGCATCGATATGGGCTCCGGGCGGTGAAATCTCCCCCGGCACACGCGGCGGCATATTGACCTCCGATCCCCATTTGACCAGTGAACTGATAAAGCCGCCGATGAGTGTGGTCCAGAAAATGATCTGGCGGTTGACCCGGTTTTCGAGCATAAAACATCCTTCCTGATGAAGATCCTGCCGGAACGGACCTTCAACGCGCAATTCGACAATCAAAACCGCCTGCCTTTCACCTGGCATTTTACAGCCCATGGTAGAAAAAGACGATCCCGATGCGATATTGCAAAGGCATGTCATCCACACCTTGATTTCAATCAAGGCGATTTTTTATATAGTATATGCAATTTATAGATGCTGGATTTACCGTAGTGCGATGTAGCGGTCCGAGCGGTGGTTGATCAGCACGAAGAGATTGAGGACCACGGCGCCGATGAAGGAATAAAGCACCACCTTGGGGCTTGCGACCGTAAATGCCAGCGCCATGACGACAAGATCGAAGGCAAGCTGCACCAGACCGGCAGGAATGCGGAAACGGTCCTGCACGAAAACCGCGAGAATGCCGATGCCGCCAAGGCTGGCGCGGTGGCGATAAAGCGCCAGCAGACCGAAGCCCAGCAAAAGCCCCGCCATGACAGCACCCCAGACGGGATGGATGGATTCGATATGCAGGAAGCGGTTTTCGATTTCGACAAGAAAGGATGTCAGCCCGACCGCGAGAAATGTCTTGAGCGTGAAATCCACACCCACCCGCTTGAGCGACAGAATGTAAAAGGGCAGGTTGAGCAGAAAGAACAGGACACCGAAGCTCCAGCCGCTCCAGTAATGTAGCACGAAGGCAAGGCCTGCCATGCCGCTGGTGACAAGGCCGATCTTGGCAAGGATATAAAGGCCAAGGGCTGCAATCATTGCGCCGCAGAGAATGCCCTGCGCATCCTCCACAGGGCTGTGGCGGGCCGGATTCTGGTTCAGTATGCCAAACATGCTCAGATTTGCCATGACCTTGCGCCCCACGATTTCGTCTTTAGAACGGTTCCTTGTTTCACGGAAACAAGGAACCGTTCCATCAGAAAATGCCTGAAAATCAGGGGGGTTCAAGGGATCAGCCACCGTCTCGGACGGTTGCCGGCAAAATCGCAATATTTGATCCTTCAGGACGATCTGGCCGCAATAAACAACATGCCGGAGACGGGTTTTCCGCCATCCTTGCGAATGACCGTTTCCTCGCTTGCCATGGGCAGGAAGCCGTTTTCGCCAAGGCACCCCTCCACATAGGCGCGGCTGTGCTGGTAGCGGAGCGAATGGGCAAGCGCAAAACCTTGCGGCCCGGCGTGCCTTTCAACGGAAAATGCAAAATGCCCGCCGGGCGCCAGCAGCTCACGCGCCAGCGAAAATACCCCTGAAAGATTGCCGAGATACATCAGCACATCGGCTGCGGTCACGAGATCGGCGCGCGCGCGCTTTCTCTCTCCAAACAGCCCGCAGCTATCGGCATCGCAGGAAAGGTCCGCCTCGCCGAGAAGGCTGTAAATGCCCTTTTCCGCCGCCTTGGCCAGCATGGCGGAGGAAAGATCGAACCCTTCGAGGGCGCTTGCATTTCCGGCAAGCTCCACGCCCATCAGGCCGGTTCCGCAGCCGAGATCCACGACGCGGGAAAAATTGCGCTGCGGGCCGAGATGCGCGAAGATCATCGAGGCCAAAAGCTTCGGAACCCGATAGTCGAGCTTTTCGATCAGCGAGGTCTCGAAGCGGTCGGCATATTCATCGAACAGCGCCTCCACATAGCGGCTTGGCGGCTGCTGCGGCATTTCACCGGCACCGATAATGGCAAGCTTCAGGCTTGCGGCAAAGACATCCGCCGGGTCGAGCGCCATCACCTGGCGATAGGCCGTGGCGGCGCCATCCCGATCATTGGCCTTCAGGCGATATTCTCCAAGCTGGAACCAGCCCGCCGCCCAGCATGGCGAAAGCTCCAGCGCCTGCTCCATCAATTCGGCGGCAGCGGCGAAATCGCCACCCTCCCCCAGCATTCGGGCATAATCGGCGCGGCGATCAGCAGTGACATCACCGGAGGAAAGCTGAAGGGGTTGCACGGCAGCACGGGTCCAATATCTATTTCATCACGGTGGAGTCGATCATCTCGGCGCCGCTCACCCAGTCCGGGTTGAAGTGGCTGGAGTCCTTGAAGATCGGCCTTCCGGCCTCGCTGATAACCTCGCAGGAGCCATTTGAACAGATGGAGCCGTAGGGGCCAAGGATTTTAGCCCCGGTTCTCTGGGCAATCTCCATCAGGCGCCCGGCCAGTTGCTGCTCGCTCTCGTCATAGTCCATGCGGCTGCCGCTGACAGGCAGGGTGTTGAAGATACGGTTGCTTGGCGAAGCAACCCTCCAGCCGTGCAGGATGGGATTGCCAAGCAGCAGAAACACCTGCCGCCCGTCGCGCCGCAGTGACAGCAGGGTCTTTTCCAGCGAGGCCAGCGCCAGTTCCCTGCCCTGCGCAGAGGAAAGCGGCAGCGGTCCGGCGGGCGTTGCGATGGTGTAGAGCGAGTTCAGGAGATACCAGTTCCAGGATGCGCCGATGACGACTCGGTCATATGTCGGATCAAGCGCGGCGGCATAGCCCTGATCGCGCACCGGCCAGCAGTCCTTGCGCTCGAGACTGTCGATGAAGACACCGGCCAGCGGAACGCAGCCACCGCCGATATAAAAGGTGGCGCCGTGGGCGTCGGCGTTCCGATCGATGGTCGTCGCAATGCGTTCTGCATATTGGGCAAGCTGGGAATCGCCGATGAACAGCGTCTGCCCGGTCCGCCCGGCGCCGAAGCGATAGATGCCATCGCCATTCGGCCCCATCTGCGGATAGCGGCTCTTCAGAAAATCCCACTCCGTCTTGTCCGAGGGCTGGAAGGCATGGTTGCGGACCGGCACCAGGCCCTGCGACACCAGGAACCCGAAACCCGCAATGCAAAGCATGGCAAGACCCAGCAGCACCGGCTTTGCCACGCGCTCGTCCCGGCCTCGAAAAGGTCGCTCGATAAAGAAGAACGTCAATGTCGCAAGAAGGATGGCAAGCGCCACCAGAGCCAGCGCATGGCTGGTGACATGATAGCCGAAAACGACACGGTGGACGGCAAGCAAAGGCCAGTGCCACAAATAAAGCGGATAGCTGATAAGGCCGAAAAACACGAAGGGCCGCGAGGCAAGCACCACCCTGTTGAACCAGGCCTGCCCGCCGGCAGCGATGAGGCAGGCGGTTCCAAGCGTTGGCAGCAAGGCCCAGTAGCCGGGAAAGCTGGAGGTCGAGCGCACGAGGAGCAGCGCGGCGGCAATCATGAAAACACCGGCCAGCGACAGGATATTGCCCGTCAACGGCGCGGGAAAGGGCATTCGCCCCGGACCATGCGCATAAGCCAGCAAGGCGCCGATCATCAGTTCCCAGAAGCGGCCAAACGGAGAATAATAGGCCGCCGTCAGGTCGGTGTGGACATAATGAATGTTCATTGCGAAGGACACCGCTGTCAGCAGCAGCATCACCCCGAGCTGGCCATGCCGCCAGCCGCGCGTGAAAAAAAGCAGCACCGGCCAGAACAGGTAAAACTGCTCTTCCACCGCAAGGCTCCACAGATGCAGCAATGGTTTGGTTTCGGAATCGGCATCGAAATAGCCACTTTCCGACCAGAGCTGGAAATTCTCGTAGAAAGCGCTGGCCGAAACCACATGACGGCCAAGCAGCCGGTATTCGGCAGCGAAAAATACCAGCCACGCCACGGCAAGCGTGCAGCACAGCACCACGACAAGGGCTGGAAAAATCCGCCGGATGCGCCGGTCATAAAAATGCAGGATGGAAAAGCGGCCCTTCTCGACATCGCCGAGAATGATTTTGGAAATCAGATAGCCTGACAGTACGAAGAATATATCGACGCCGATAAAGCCACCCGGCATCCACAGCGAAACGGCGTGGTTGATGACAACCACCCCCACGGCAATGGCCCGGATGCCATCAATGTCGGGACGATAGGCGCCGCTATGCAGCGATTTGGCAACGGTATTGAATGGCATGAAAATCCCATGCTAAAAAATACCCCATCGCCCTTGGGAATAGTTACCTAAACTATCAGGAAAAAAAGGCAAGCCCGACATGGCATCGAGCCCCCCTTGCGGCGCCACAATTGCGTGCTTATCTCTGCCGCACAGGAAGCTGCCGATAGCGATCAGGCCGAGCCCGCGTATTTCCCCACGGTTGGGATTGCGCCATCCGCGCGTCCCACCCGTTACTCGCTACAGCGCCATGCGTTTTATCAAACGCACAAAGGACGCTGTAACGCTTTACATCTGCTGCATGATTTTCACCTTAGATCGATTCCGATTTAAGGAATTATGCAGGAGAGCATTTCGAAAAGAAAATCTTAGAGCGCCGATCTCATTCAATCAGATCGAAAAGCGCTCCAAAGCCAGGGAGCAGGCCGCATGAACGATGGCGTCAACAGATTTTTGGGCGACTCGATCGGCCGCACGATCATCAAGTTGATTGTCGTTTCGGTGATTGTCGGCTTCATCATGACGATTTTCGGCATTTACCCGGTGGACATCGTCGAAGGTCTGCGGCATTTCGTTCTCGACATCTGGTACAAGGGCTTTTCTGCTCTTGGGCGCGTGGGGGATTATCTGCTTCTGGGCGCAAGTGTCGTCATTCCGCTTTTCATCGTCATCCGCCTGTTGAGTCTTCGCAAATAATGTCCGATCTCCTTGCTTCCACCCGGCGAAAAATACTGATCGTCGCCGGTCTCGGTGTCACCTCCATGCTGGCAAGCTGCCGCAGCACGCCGCCCTCCGCGCCGCAGCCCGGCAATATCGAGGATCAGACGGCAGCCTTCCTGCCGCTGGTCAACGCGCTTCGTGCCAGAAACGGCAAATCCGCGCTTGTCATGGATGGGCCCGCGACGAAGGCGGCCATGTTTCAGGCCAACCGCATGGCGCAGAACGAGAAGATGTCGCATCTGATCGGCTTCGGTGACAGTTTCGGCTCGCGTATGCTGGCATCCGATGTGCAGCTTCCCGCGGCTGAAAACATCGCCATGCGCCAGCAGAGCGTCGAGGCCGCTTTTCAGGCATGGGTCAACTCTCCCCATCATCTGGAAAACATGCTCGGCCCCTATCATGGCCTTGGCGTGGCCGTGGCCCGTCTTCCGGCCAGGGGCAATGTTCCCTATTGGGCCATGGTGCTTTCCGGCGCCCCGCATCCGGCCGCCCCCGCCCGCACCGGCGTTCTCGGCATCACCATCGGCTGACAGAAGCTGAAAGACCGAAAGCCGGTTTTCGATCCGGTGTGAGCGGGCATCATGCCCCGCATGGCGCTTCCGGGATAAAATGCATTGCGGCTTGATATTCACCGCATAAAATACCAATTGTCGGCCAAGCCATCATGGCGCGCCAAGGCGTGCCTTTTCCTTTCCTAAACGAGGCTGGCCGGGGCGTCATGCGCCGACCGTTCCAGCCTTTGGAGTTCATTATGACAGATGCACCAAGCCAGCTTGGCGAATTCGGCTTCGCAGGGGATGACCGGGTCGTTCCCTTTCAGGTGGATGGACTGGATGTGCGTGGCCGCGCCGTGCAGCTCGGCCCCTTGCTCAACAGCATTCTCAGCCGCCATGATTATCCGCCCGCGGTGGCACGGCTGCTGGCGGAAGCCATTTCGCTGACGGTGCTGATCGGCACCTCGCTGAAATTCGAAGGCAAGTTCATCGTGCAAACGAAGAGCGACGGTCCCGTCGATCTTCTGGTCTGCGACTTTACCACGCCGGAAAATGTGCGCGCCTATGCCCGCTTCGACGAAGAACGGTTGCAGGCGGCCCTTGCGGCGGGCAAATCCTCCCCGCCCGACCTGCTGGGCACCGGCGTTCTGGCCTTTACCATAGATCAAGGCTCCTTCATGCAGCCCTATCAGGGGATCGTGCCGCTGGATGGCTCGTCGCTGGAGGAAATCGCCGGCTTTTACTTCCGCCAGTCCGAGCAGATCCCCACCCGGATCCGCCTTGCGGTTGCGGAATTGTTCGATCGCGATGCGGATGGCAAGCCCCGCCATAGCTGGCGGGCGGGCGGCCTCGTGGCGCAGTTCCTGCCGGAAGCACCCGAACGGATGCGCCAGCCCGACCTCGATGGCGGTGACGGCAGCGAGGTGCAAAACAGTGAGCCGGAAGACGACAGCTGGTCCGAAGCCCGCATGTTGGTGGAAACCATCGATGGCGATGAACTGACCGATCCACAGGTCGGTATAGAACGGCTGCTGTTCCGCCTGTTTCACGAGCGCGGCGTGCGCGTTTACGATCCGCAGCCCATTCTGGACAAATGCAGTTGTTCTCGGGAGAAGATCAAAGGCGTTCTCCAGGGTTTCTCGGCGGAGGATATTGCCGATAGCGAAGAAAACGGCGTGATCTCCGTTTCCTGCGAATTCTGCTCCACCACCTATCGGTACGAAATATCCGAGGTAACGTCTCTGGCCTGATGCAGCGACGGAGAATTACAGATTGGCGCGCAGGCTGGACCACGGCCTGTCGCGCACCAGCTGCGCCATGACCTTGAGGTAATCAGCGGGCTTCGACACGATACGGTCGGCGGGAATCCCGCGAGAGATGATTTCCTGCACGGGCGAACCCGACACCACCCGATAGGGGATCCCGGATCGTTTCAACCGCTCCACCACCGGGCCGACATTGCCGTCAAGCACCTGAAAATCCAGGATAGCCGCGGTTATGCGGTTGGCCTCCAGACAGTGCAGCGCATCGCTCACCGTCTCCGTGGTGACGACATTGGCCCCGGCACGCGCCACGCTGTCGGCGGCGTCCATCGAAATAAAGGCATCGTCTTCGACGATCAGCACTGTTTCCGGCTCTGGCTTCATGGCGTCATCTCCTTGGTATCGGGCTAACGCCGCAGGCCGGACTTTGTTCAATACTGGACCAGAATGAGAATATTATGGTAAATGCATCGTTAATATACCAAAATTCTTTCGGCTATGCGATACAATGATACTGTCACTTCCGGCCTGAATGGAACATTTCAAGCAAAAGTCTAAATTTTTCCCTTGCGAAGCTCTGGCATGATCAGGGTGCAGGCATCGTGTCGCGCATTTCGGCAGGTATGAAAAGACGCGCCATGGCCAGGGCGATTTCACGCTCGCCAAGCACCACATTATCGGCGCCCAATTCGGTCAGATGCTCCACCTCGGCATCGGAATGCGCACGGGCGATAATCCGCAGGCCGGGATTGAGCCGTCTTGCCTGCGCCGCAATCTGCCCAGCCTCGAACGCATTGGGAATGGCGATGAAAAGGGCTGCCGCCTGGCCGATGCTGGCCCTTTCGAGCAGGCCGGGCGCGGCCCCATTGCCGGCCATATGGGCAATGGCGCCCGCCGCAAGCTCCTGAAGACGCCGCTCGTTATCCTCCACCACCAGCAAAGGACGATCTGCCTGCTGCACGTGGTCCGCCACGACGCGGCCGACGCGGCCATAACCGATGAGAACTGCATGGCCGCTCATGCCGACCGGCGGCGCATCATCCTCCTCATCCGCTCTTTTCTCGCTGGTCCCGACCTCGGCAGGCTCCGACATATCGCGCGGGAAGCGCCGTTCGAGCCAGGGCCGCAACCATTCCACGCCAAGGAAGATCAGCGGGTTCAGGATGATGGAAATGATCGCGCCGCCCAGGATGAGATGTCGCCCCTCTTGCGGCAACAGACCCTGCGCCACGCCCAGCTCCGCAAGGATGAAGGAGAACTCGCCGATCTGGGCGAGACTGGCGGAAATAATCAGCGCCGTGGCAACGCTGCGGCGGAACAGGATGACGATAAGAAAGGCCGCCAGCGATTTGCCGATGACGATGATGCCCACCGTCGCCAGCATGGGCAGGGGATCACGCACCACGCTCATCGGGTCGAACAACATGCCCACCGAAACGAAGAACAGCACCGCAAAGGCATCGCGCAGCGGCAGGCTTTCTTCCGCGGCGCGATGGCTGAGTTCGCTTTCGGAAAGAATCATCCCGGCAAAGAAAGCACCCAGCGCCAGCGAAACGCCGAAGAGCTTGGCAGAGCCGAAGGCCACGCCAAGCGCAATCGCCAGAACGCCAAGGCGAAACAGCTCCCGCGAGCCGGTATGCGCCGTGTAATGCAGCAGCCAGGGTATGACCCTGCGCCCGACAATCAGCATGAAGCCGATGAAGGCCAGCACTTTTGCCAGCGTGACCGCAACGATGACCGTCAGACCGGGCTGGAGCCCAAGCAGGCTGGCGGCCCACACGGCAAGCGGATCGCCGCCCGCCTGCCCCGCACCCGTGCTTTCTCCTCCTGCCGAAAGCCCGGCAATGGCAGGGATGAGAACCAGGGCCAGCACCATGGCCAGATCCTCGACGATCAGCCAGCCAACGGCAACCCGGCCCTTTTCCGTCTCGACCAGCCGCCTTTCCTGCAATGCCTTCAGCAACACCACGGTGGACGCAACCGATAGCGCCAGCCCGAAGACCAGACCCGCGCCATGGCTCCAGCCAAAAAGCATGGCCAGCGCCCAGCCGAGAAATGTGGCAAAGCCAATCTGCACCAGCGCGCCCGGCACCGCGATCACCCGGACGCTGAGCAGATCCTTCAGCGAGAAATGCAACCCCACCCCGAACATCAGCAGGATCACACCGATTTCCGCCAGCTCCAGCGCCAGCGCCTGATCGGCAACATAGCCCGGCGTATAGGGGCCGACGACAATGCCCGCCAGAAGATAACCCACCAGCGGCGGCATTTTCAGCCGTTGCGCGAGGGTTCCAAAGATGAAGGCCAGCACGAAGCCCGCGACGAGAATGGTAATCAGTGGCGTCGCGTGCGGCATCGTCCCTCCTGCTGTAATATTTCGTGAAGATAGGAACCCGGACCCGGCCCAGCAAGTCTTGAGGGGAAAAAAGCGCAAGCCAGCCCCTCTTGGTCACATAAAACCGGTTCCCACTTTTCGGTCCGATGCTTATCTCAACAGGCTTTGAGCGCCATCGACATAAATCGCCGTGCCCGTGATGTGGCGCGCCGCTTGCGACAACAGAAAAACAATGGCCTCGGCCGCGTCGGCAGCCGCCCCCGCTTCACCCGGCGCAAGCGGAATTTCGCCTTCCGGCAGGATGACGGGAACCGCCGTTCTTTCGGCGTGACGAATGCTCGTATTATCCTCGATGCTGGTTTCGACCGCGCCGGGGCAGACGGCATTGATGCGGATTGCCTTGCGCCCGAGTTCGACGGCCAGCTGCTGCACCATGGCAAGTTGCGCAGCCTTCGTTGCGGCATAGGCCGTCGCGCCGGGCGAGGTGAAAGTGCGCGTGCCGTTTATTGAGGAAACAACGACAATGGCGCCGCCGCGGATCTTGAGATGCGGCACAACGTGGTGCAGCGTCAGATAGGTACCGCGCAGATTAATCCTGACGGTTTCGTCCCACTCATCCGGGCGAAGATCGTCTATCGGTGCCCAGGTGCCGTTGATACCGGCATTGACCACCACAAGATCGAGCCCTCCCCCTTCTTCCGAAAGTTTTGCCGTTGCTGCCTTCATGGCGTCATCGTCCGAAATGTCGGCAGGCAAAACCATGGCCTGCCCGCCCGCTTCGGCAATTTCCTGCGCCACCCTGCGCAGCTCTTCCTCCGTGCGGCCAAGCAGCCCGACAAGGGCGCCGGAGCGTGCCAGCATGATTGCACTTTCCCGGCCAATGCCCGATCCGGCCCCCGTGACGAGGGCGGTTAATCCTTCAAACATCCTGCAACACTCCCTGCTACCCGGCCAGTAACCGGCGACCGGCGCTGTTGTTCCGCCAGCTTCATCAGCATCATCGGAACAAAGGCGGCATCTGCACCCTTATCGGAAAAACCGGCAGATCGAGGGTCAGATGGATACGCAAGTCACGCAATTTTCCATGGTAGCAGGCGACTGGCAAAGGCTGGGCGCGCATTTCGACGGCGAGGGCGTGAATTTCGCGCTGTTTTCCGCCCATGCCACAAGGGTCGAACTTTGCCTTTACGATTCCAGCGGCAAGGTGGAAATCGCCCGGATGGACCTTCCGGAAAACACCCATGAAATCTGGCATGGCTATGTGCCCGGCCTGAAGCCGGGGATGCTTTACGGCTTTCGCGTTCATGGCCCCTTCGATCCGGAAAACGGCCATCGCTTCAACCATAACAAATTGCTGATCGACCCCTATGCCCGCGAACTGGTGGGCGACATTCAGTGGGACAGCGCCGTTTTCGGCTATAATTTCGACGATCCGGAAAAGGATCTTTCCTTCAACGACCGCGACAGCGCGCCCTTCATGCCCAAGGCCCGCATTATCGACCCTTTTGCCGCCGATTGGGGCGATGACCGGCTGCCCGGCATTTCATGGGCCGATACGATTGTCTATGAAACCCATGTGAAGGGGTTTACCCAGCTCAATCCGGCCATTCCGCAGGAATTGCGTGGAACCTTCGAAGGGCTAGGCCACACGGCGGCAGTGGACTATATCAAGAGCCTCGGCATCACCTCGGTGGAGCTTTTGCCCATTCACGCCTTTCCCGATGATAGCCTGCTGCTGGACAAGGGCCTGAAAAACTTCTGGGGTTATAACAGCATCGGCTTTTTTGCCCCGGCCAGCCGCTATTACGGGCCGCAGGGCCTGCAAGGCGTGCGCAATATGGTGCGGGCTTTCCACGATGCGGGCATCGAAGTCATTCTGGACGTGGTTTACAACCATACGGCGGAAGGCAACGAACAGGGCGCGACGCTTTCCTTCAAGGGTATCGACAATTTTTCCTATTACCGCACCCTTCCCGACAATCACCGCTATTACATCAATGATACCGGCACGGGAAACACCGTCAACACCTCCCATCCCCGCGTGCTGCAAATGGTGCTGGACAGCCTGCGATACTGGCGCGAAGACATGCATGTCGATGGCTTCCGCTTCGATCTCGGCACCATTCTGGGCCGCGAGCCGGAGGGCTTCGACCAGCGCGGCGGCTTCTTCGATGCCGTCACGCAGGATCCGGTTCTGTCGCGCACCAAGCTTATCGGCGAGCCATGGGATATTGGCCCCGGCGGCTATCAGGTCGGTGGCTTCCCTCCCGGCTGGGCGGAATGGAACGACAAATACCGTGACAGCGTGCGCGACTACTGGCTGAACGGCGATAACACGGCGCCGGATTTCGCCGCCCGCCTTCTCGGCTCCGGCGATATTTACGACCAGCGGGGCCGCCGCCCATGGGCAAGTGTCAATTTCCTCACCGCCCATGACGGTTTCACTTTGAACGACCTCGTTTCCTATGACGGCAAGCATAACGAGGCCAATGGCGAGGATAACAACGACGGTCACAACGACAATCGCAGCCATAATTACGGCGCCGAGGGCGTGACCGAAGACGAGGGCATTATTGCCATCCGCGAGAGGCAGAAGCGCAATTTCCTGGCAACGCTGTTTTTCTCGCATGGAACGCCCATGCTGCTGGCAGGCGACGAATTCGGTCGCTCCCAGCTTGGCAATAATAACGGCTATTGCCAGGACAGCGAAATCAGCTGGGTGCATTGGGAAAACCTCCCAGACAGCGCCGAGGGTCTGCGCAACTTCACCCGCGAGGTCATCGCCCTGCGCAAGCAACAGCCGCTCTTGCGACGCGAAAGCTGGCGTGATGGCATGATGATCGACTGGTATAACGTCAATGGCGGCTTACAGATGCCGGAGCATTGGGAAAATCACAACTCCATCATCGTTCGCCTGCAACGCGATGACCTGCGTGACCGGGAAGGCGTGTGGTCCGACATCATGATGCTGTTCAACCCTGTGGACAGCGATATTGCCTTCACCATCCCCTCCGACAGCGGCGGTGATCGCGTGCTGGAACTACTGACCGCAGAACCGGACCGTAAGGGAGAAGCCGTGCGGGAAGGCCAGACGCTGACGCTTCAGGCCCGCAGCCTCGCGGTATTGCGCAGCGTTTAGCGCATTGTCCCGAGAAAAGTAGAAACCGGTTTTACGTCCGAAATGCGGGAAACAAAAAACGGACTGCCGGGCAGAAAACAAGACGCAGCCTCAATTGCTGAGCCTGCGTCTTTTAAACTTCATATAAAATGTCAGTGCAGGCTGCGGCGCACTATGCCCAGATCGACCGAAACCTTCGCAACACCTGGCACGGAAAGCGCGACATCGACGGCGCGATCCACCTCTTCCTCGGAATTGACCGTGCCGGTCAGGCAAAGCTCCTCGCCCAGTGAAGTGACGTTTATGGCAGACGCATCGAGCCCTTCGGAAACGGCAAGCTTTGCCGCCACGGTTTCTTCGAGCTGCTCCATGGGCGGATTTTCCTTGGTCACTTGCGGCGCTTCGCCGTGATTTCTGGCGGGTTTGAACACCATGACACTCTCCTTCAATTGACCTTGAAATGCTTCCGATAAGCATGGATTTACCGGAGTGACTGAGAGGGAACGTCAAAATGAGCATTTGGTTTCCACCGGGCGGGCAGAAAGGGTTTGGCTCCCCCCTTCCACCGCCCGCTGCCGAACCTCATGCCTGAAGGATATTGGCGCTCGAATGCCATTTCCAGGCGGTGCGGATAATGTCTTCCAGCGTATATTGCGGGCTCCAGCCCAGAACCTCGCGGGCCTTGTCGTTATTGGCAACCAGCGTATGGCTGTCGCCTTCGCGCCTGCCCACGAATTCAACCGGAAATGGCTTGCGGGAAACCGTTTCGATGGCAGACAGCAATTCCTTGACGGTCGTGCCGGTTCCGGTGCCCAGATTGAGCGCAACGGTTTCTCCGCCCTTCAGCAGATACTCGACGGCACGCACATGTGCATCGGCAAGATCGAGAACGTGGATATAATCGCGAACGCAGGTTCCGTCCCGCGTTTCGTAATCGCTGCCGAACACCTTGAAGCCCTGGCGGCGGCCAAGCGCAGCCTCCAAAGCCAGCGGAATGGCATGGGTTTCAGGCGTATGCCATTCGCCGATCCGGCATTCAGGATCGGCACCGGCAGCATTGAAATAGCGCAGAATGACCGAGCGGAAGCCCGTATAGGCATCGTAATCCTTCAACGCCTGCTCAACCACCCATTTGGTGCGGCCATAGGGATTGATCGGCGCCTGACGGTGGCCTTCATCCAGCGGCAGGCTTTCCGGCAGGCCATAGGTTGCGCAGGTGGAGGAAAAGACGAAAGCCTTGATGCCCGCAGCCTGCGCCGCAGCCAGAAGCGTGAGCGAGCCGATAACATTGTTTTCGTAGAATGCCACCGGATCCTTGACCGATTCACCCACCTCGATCAGTGCCGCAAAATGCAGGATGGCAGCGGGCTTGTAACGGGCCAGAACCGCATCCAGACGGGCGCGATCGCGAATATCGCCTTCTTCGAGCGGGCCCCATTTGACGAACTCCCCATGTCCGTTCGAAAGGTTGTCATAGACAATGGGCAGAAAACCCCGGCGCGACAATTCCAGGCAGGTATGCGAGCCGATATAACCGGCGCCGCCGACGACGAGGACAGGCGTTTCACTCATTCTCTGACTTCCCTGTTGTTGCACTGCCGCGATACATAGCCCGCAATAAGGGCCCTGAAAACCGCTTTCGACGAAACATGCCTAAAATGGGAAGGTTGCGCAGCCAGTGCGGGAAGACATCACGATTGCACTTCTCTAATTGACGTTTACGTTAAAGTTATGCGAGGTTCCGTTGCAGGAAGAGTTTGCTGCTGTCATAATCGAAAGCATGTCGCTGTCGTAGACACGCCGAGCCCCCGCGCTGTTGCCAGCGGTGGACGGGCTATTTGAATGTCGAGCGGAATGCGCGGCATTTTTCGGCACGGTGACAGACGGGCGGAGGCCGGACTGGAGGAGGATGGCTTTCGCACCGGCAATGATAAGATCTGGGAGTGAGGAATGAATAGCATGTCAAAGCCTAGTGGCGGTGTGCCGGATCGCATCTGGCTTCAATCCTATCCGCGGTCGGTGCCTGCCGACCTGCCGCCCTTCAGGCACGAATCGCTGGGCGCACTTTTCGATGACAGCTGCCGCGTCTATGCCGGCCGTTCGGCCTTCACCAGCATGGGCCGCGCTCTCAGCTATGCGGAACTGGGAGAACAGGCCACCGCCATTGCCAGCTGGTTGCAGGGGGAAGGCTTTCGCAAGGGCGACCGTATCGCGGTCATGATGCCGAATATCCTGCAAAATCCTGTGGCCGTCTTCGGCATTCTCAAGGCCGGCATGACGGTGGTAAACGTCAACCCGCTCTACACGCCCCGCGAACTGGAGCACCAGTTGAAAGACAGCGGCGCCGTCGGCCTGTTCGTTCTGGAAAATTTCGCCCACACGGTAGAGCAGGCGATTGCCCGCACCGACGTGCGTCGTGTGGTGGTGGCAAGCCTTGGTGACATGCTGGGACTAAAGGGCCATCTCGTCAATTTCATCGTCCGCAAGGTCAAGAAACTTGTGCCGGCATGGTCGCTTGCGGGGCACAAGCGTTTCCGCCAGGTCCTCGCCCAGGGGGCACGGCGCGGTTTTACCCCTGTCGCCGTTCACCGCACCGACATTGCCTTCCTGCAATATACGGGCGGCACCACGGGCGTATCGAAGGGTGCCGTTCTGACCCACGCCAATCTGATCGCCAACAAGATGCAGATGGCCGTCTGGTTGAACTCCTCCTTCGACAATCGTCCGAAGCCGGAGATTCTGACCTTCATCTGCGCCCTGCCGCTTTACCACATTTTCGCACTCACCGCGAACGCATTGATGGGCATTGCCACGGGCGGCCATAATATCCTTATCGCCAATCCGCGCGATATTCCGGCTTTCGTCAAGGAGATGCAGAAATATCCGGTCAATGTCTTCATAGGGCTCAATACGCTGTTCAACGCCCTGCTCAATAACGAAGCCTTCCGCAGGCTCGACTTTTCGCAACTCAAGCTCACCTTCGGTGGCGGCATGTCGGTACAGCGACCCGTCGCGGAGCGCTGGCATCAGGTCACGGGCTGCCCCGTCACCGAGGGCTACGGGCTTTCGGAGACCTCGCCGGTCGCCACCGCAAACCGGATGGACGAACCCGAGTTTACCGGCTGCATCGGAATGCCCGTTTCCTCGACCCTTGTCGATATTCGCGACGAGGATGGCGCCAGCCTGCCGCTTGGCGAAGTCGGGGAAATCTGCATTCACGGCCCGCAGGTGATGGCGGGATACTGGAACCGGCCGGACGAGACGGCTCGTGTCATGACCCCGGACGGATTTTTCCGAACCGGCGACATGGGCTTCATGAACGACAAGGGCTATGTCAAGATCGTGGACCGGAAGAAGGACATGATCCTCGTCTCCGGCTTCAATGTCTATCCCAACGAGGTCGAGGAAGTTGCCGTCATGCATCCGGGCATTCTGGAAGCGGCGGCCATCGGCGTGCCCGATCCCCATTCCGGTGAGGCGGTCAAGCTCTTCGTGGTGCGCAAGGACGAAACCCTTACGGAAGAAGCCGTCAAGGCGCATTGCGCTGCCAATCTCACCAATTACAAGCGTCCGCGCCACATCGAGTTCCGCACGGAACTGCCCAAGTCCAATGTCGGCAAGATCCTGCGGAAAAATCTGCGCTGCTGATTTCAAACGATTGAATCGGAGCCGGTATTTTCGCTTTTTGTGAACTTGTTTGATCCGGCCTGAGCGATGACAGCGCCGTGCGTTTTATCGAACGCACAAAGGACGCTGTAACACTCTAAATCTGCTGCATAATTTTCACCTTAAATCGATTCCGATTTAAGGAATTATGCAGTAGTGTCTTGTCCCAATGACTTATACCCGGAGTCACATGAATGGCGCCGGGTGTTTTTTTCCGGCTATCACGCGCCCGTAATGGAGGCGCGCTATCCGGAAGCCCTCAAGGCCGGGCCCGCTACGGCACGACCGCGCCTTGGAATTTTGGAGAACAGACATGCAGGCCCTTGTTGAACAGCTGAAAACCGCCGTCGCCCGGACATCCGCGACGGATTTGCGCGCCGCCTTTGCCGCCGATGCGAAACGCTTCGAAAAATTTACCGCCCGTCTCGATGACCTGCTGATGGACTACTCCAAATGCGCGGTGAATGACGAGATCATGACCCTGCTGGAACAACTGGCGAGCGCTGGCGGCGTGGCTGAAAAGCGTGAAGCGATGTTCACCGGCCAGCCCATCAACTTTACCGAGGGCCGGGCGGTGCTGCACACGGCGCTGCGCAACCGCGCCAATACGCCCGTGGTGGTGGATGGCAGGAATGTCATGCCGGATGTGAACGGCGTTCTCCACGCGCTGGCAGGTTTTGCCGAGGGCGTGCGCGGCGGCACGATCAAGGGTGCAACCGGCAAGGCCTTTACCGATGTGGTGAATATCGGCATTGGCGGCTCCGACCTTGGTCCGGCCATGGCAACGCTGGCGCTGGCGCCCTTTCATGACGGACCGCGGCTGCATTTCGTTTCCAATGTCGATGGCGCGCATATTGCCGATACGCTGGCGCTGCTGGAACCGGAAACCACGCTGTTCATCGTCGCTTCCAAAACCTTTACCACCATTGAAACCATGACGAATGCGGCAACGGCGCGCAAATTCGTGGCCGATGCGCTTGGCGAGGCAGCGGTCGGCGACCATTTCGCTGCCGTTTCCACGGCCCTCGACAAGGTGGGCGCCTTCGGCATCGGCTCCGATCGCGTCTTCGGCTTCTGGGATTGGGTTGGCGGGCGTTATTCCATCTGGTCGGCCATTGGCCTGCCGCTGATGATTGCGGTTGGCGCCGATAATTTCGACCAGTTCCTGAGCGGCGCCCATGCCGTGGACAATCACTTCCGCACTGCCCCCTTCCGTCAGAACCTGCCGATGTTGCTGGGGCTGATCGGCTTTTACCACCGCAATGTGCTGGATTACCCCACCCGCGCCATTCTGCCTTACGACCAGCGCCTGTCGCGCTTTGCCGCCTATTTGCAGCAGCTCGACATGGAATCCAACGGCAAGGGTGTGCGCATCGACGGCAAGCCGGTTGAAGGTCAGTCCGGCCCCGTCGTCTGGGGTGAACCCGGCACAAATGGTCAACACGCCTTCTACCAGTTGATCCACCAGGGAACGAGCATCATCCCGGCGGAATTCATGGTGGCGGCCAATGGCTTCGAACCGGACCTCCGCCACCAGCATGAGCTTCTGATGGCCAATTGCCTTGCCCAATCGGCAGCATTGATGAAGGGCCGGACACTCGAAGAGGCAAAGGCTCAGCTTGCCAGGACCGGCATGGATGCGGAAAAAGCCGATCACATCGCTCCGCACCGCGTTTTCGAAGGCAATCGCCCGTCGATCACCTTCATCTACGAACAGTTGACACCTTATGCTCTCGGCCGCCTGATCGCACTTTACGAACACCGCGTCTTCGTGGAAGGCGTGTTGTTCGGCATCAACTCCTTCGACCAGTGGGGCGTGGAACTTGGCAAGGAACTGGCAACCGGCCTGCTGCCGGTGGTGCAGGGCAAGGCCGGAACGGACGGCCAGGACACCTCTACCGCCGGTCTTGTGGACGCGCTGCGCCGCGCCGGACACTGATGAGAACATTGTGCGGTGAACACAGGTTCACCGCACAATGCTCAAAGACCGATTTCAGCCGCAAAGGGCGGGTTTGCGCCCGCGCGCGAAACGGTGACGGCCGCAGCCTTCGCACCAAGCGCAAGGGCGCTAGCAATCGCCGCCTCGGAAAGATGCGCCACCTGCTGCTTGGTGAGGAGATTTTGCATTTTCAGCGAGGCGAGAACGCCAGCATCAAAAGTATCCCCTGCCCCGACTGTGTCCACCACCGTCACCTTCTCGCTTGGCACTTCTACCTTGTGGGCAGCGCTATAGGCGACCGCCCCGTCTGCGCCACGGGTGACGATAACCAGTTTGGCGCCATGATGCAGCCAGTGGCGGGCCAGCGTTTCCTCGTCGCCTTCAAGGCCGAACCACGCCAGATCCTCATCCGAAAACTTGATGATGTCAGACATGGCCGCCATCCGGCGGATACGGGCCAGATGGGCCGCCTTGTCCTTGATGAAGCCGGGACGAATATTGGGATCGAGCGAAATCACCCGCCGCTCATGCTCGCGCCGCATCAGCGCTTCGTAGGTAGAGCCGCAAGGTTCGGGGATCAGGCTGATCGCACCGAAATGCAGCGCCTCGCAATCATCGCCGATGGCGGGAAGGTCGGCCTCCCCAATCATCCGGCCAGCGGTATTCTCGTCATAAAAGGCGTAGGAAGCATGGCCATCGACCAGTTTGACAAAGGCAATGGTGGTTGGCCGGGACAGTGTGGCGCAATAGCTGAAATCCACATGGCTCTTGCGCAAGGTCTCGCGCAGAATATCGCCCATCATGTCATCGGAAAGCCCGGTGAAGAAGGCCGACGGCACGCCGAGACGGCCAAGCGCAATGGCCGTGTTGAACACCGCCCCCCCTGCATAGGGTGCAAAACCGGCCTCCCCCAACGTGGTTTCACGCGGCAACATGTCGATCAGCGCCTCGCCACAACACAGGATCATTTCGATCTCCTCATTTTTCGACCGCAGCACGGCAAAGCAGGCCCGCCACGATCGCTCATACGCTTCAATCGATTTAAACCATTTGCCGCGCAATTGCCAGCGAACCGACCAAGCTTGATGCGGCCCGATGATTACAGGACGCCTACCCCGCCATTGCGGCTGGACCATGCCAGCGGCGCATCGAGGAAGGCTTCCACTTCGCTCAGCGTTTTCTCATCGAAGAGTTTCCGGTCGCGGGCAACCGCCAGCACATTGCGCCATGTGGCGATGTAATGCAGCGTCACGCCGCCCTGTTCGAAGCGCTGATGTGCTTCCTGGAAAATACCATAGAAAAACAGGGCGATACCGTGATCCACCACACCGCCTGCGGCACGAACCGCATCAATGAACTTGAACATGCTGCCGCCTGCCGTGGTCAGATCTTCGATGACCAGAACGCGGGCGCCTTCTGGCATATGCCCTTCGATCTGCGCGTTGCGGCCATGGCCCTTGGGCTGCTTGCGCACATAAATCATCGGCAGGCCGAGACGATCGGCCAGCAGCGCGGCAAATGGAATGCCCGCCGTCTCACCGCCTGCAATGCAGTCGAACTGTTCGAAACCGGCATTGGTCATCAGCGTGGCCACGGCAAAATCCATCACGGCGCTGCGCACGCGCGGATAGGAAAGCAGCTTGCGGCAATCGATATAGACCGGGCTGCGCATTCCGGAGGAAAGCTTGTAGGGCTCAGCGGCATTGAAATGCACGGCCTTGATTTCCCACAGCATTTTCGCCAACAACTCGGCCATGACGGCAGGATCGGTAAAGGACATGGCGGACATTGGGCGCTCCTTTTCTTGATAAATGCCTGGAGCGGTTCATTGTCTTACGGAAAAAATGAACCGCTCTGGCTGTTTGTTTCTACGCATTTTCGGAGGGAAAACCGGAATTTGCGCGACGCTCTGCTTTTTGTAGTCGCATCGGAATTTGCCGGAAACCGGCTCCCAATTTTGGGGTCCGTTGCTCCGGTATTACGCTATTGAACGTCCCAGTGCAGCGGGAACATCGGATCGAACACGGTGACTGGCCCCGCCCCGGTATCGATCTTTTCCGGGAAGCTTACCGGCTGCTCGCGCTTCACCAGCGTGATCCTGTCCTCGTTGGGCTTCAGACCGTACCAGGCGGGACCATTGAGGGAGGCAAAGGCTTCGAGCTTGTCCAGCGCATTCTCCTCCTCAAAGACATGGGCAAGGCAGCTCATCGTATTGATCGATGTGTAGATGCCCGCGCAGCCGCAGGCACATTCCTTCAACGGATCGACATGCGGCGCGGAATCGGTCCCGAGGAAGAAGCGGCTATCGCCGGAAACAGCCGCCGCACGCAGCGCCAGCCGGTGGCTTTCCCGCTTGGCAACCGGCAGGCAGTAATAATGCGGCTTGATGCCACCCACGAGAATGGCATTGCGGTTGATGATCAGGTGATGGGTCGTGAGAGAGGCGGCCAGATTGCCATTTGCCGAACGCACGTAATCAATGCCATCGCTGGTGGTGACATGCTCCATGGTGATTTTCAGCTCCGGCAGGCGGCGGCGCAGAGGCTCCAGCACGGTCTCGATGAAGACGGCCTCACGGTCGAAAATATCCACTTCCGGCGTCGTCACTTCGCCATGCACACACAGGTTGAGGCCGATTTCGGCCATGCGCTCCAGCACCGGCATGGCCTTGTCCATGTCGCGCACGCCGCCATGGGAATTGGTGGTGGCGCCAGCGGGATAAAGCTTCACGGCGTGGATCAGCCCGCTTTCCTTGCCGCGCGCCACATCGTCCGGTTGCGTATGCTCGGTCAGATAAAGCGTCATCAGCGGTTCGAAGCTGTGACCTTGCGGCAGGGCATCGAGAATGCGGCTGCGATAGGCCTCGGCATCGGCGGTCGTCACCACCGGCGGCACGAGATTGGGCATGATGATGGCGCGGGCGAAGTGGCGGCTGGTGTCGCCGATCACGCCACGCAGCATCAGGCCATCGCGCAGATGCAGGTGCCAGTCATCGGGGCGGCGAATGGTGAGTGAGCGCATGGGGCCTCCGGCTTTTCAGAGATACAGCCGGCAGCAGCAGAAGGCTGGAGGACGGCATGTGGCAAACATGACGACCATGAAGGCAGGCAAAACCCCTTGGCTGCACCTGCATCCGGTCCTGCCGTCGATAGCATGTTCGCGCCCACAGGCAAGAGCAAATTCAATACGTCAACGGGCGGGCAAGACCGGCAAACGGCGGCGGCAACATCCCGCCCTGTTCAACTGGCGGCTTTCATATCGTCAAGCGCTGTCGGTGCCGCACGGCGGACCGCCTCTTCGGCCTGTTCGCGCCGGTCATTTTCCATGATGTCGCGAATCGTCGGCAAGGCGCGTTCGAAGGCGGCCACACAGGCGGGGTCGAACTGGCTGCCGGAACGACTGAGAATATGCTCGACCGTGCGGTCATAGGACCAGGCGGCCTTATAGGGGCGTTCGGTGGTCAGCGCATCGAAATTATCGGCAAGACAGACGATGCGGCCCGGCAGTGGAATGGCCTCGCCCGCCAGCCGGTTTGGATAGCCCTGTCCATCCCAGCGCTCGTGGTGGCTGACGGCGATTTCCGAAGCAAGCTGCAAAAGCGATGAATGCGAGCGGGCGAGAATGTCGCCGCCGATCTGCGCATGGGCCTGCATGTCGCGATATTCGGATTCCGTGAGCTTGCCCTGTTTCAGCAGCACCGTATCGGGCATTGCCACCTTGCCAATGTCATGCATGGGCGCTGCCAGCTTGAGATCGCGGCAATATTGCTCCGGCAGACCAAGCTCGCGGGCGATCGCCTCGGTATAGGCCGCCACGCGCAGGGTGTGGCGGGCGGTTTCCGGATCCTTGTAACCGGCGGCAAGCGTCAGACGCTCGATGATTTCCTGCTCGCGCTGGCGAAGCTCCGCCACCGCACGCTCTACCTCGCGCCGCAACCATTCCGCCTGATCGGCAAGCTGACGGCGGGCCTCCGCAAGGCTGACGATGTTCTGGATGCGGGCCTGGAACTCCACCGGATTGACCGGCTTGGTCAGGAAATCGATGGCGCCCGCATTCAGTGCCGCCATGCGGGTGGTCATATCCTTGTCGGCGGTGATGAACACCACCGGCACATTGGCATATTTCTCGAAACGCACGATTTCCGTATAAAGCTCGACACCATTATAGACCGGCATCTGGTAATCGATGATCGCCACGTCGAAATCGAGGTCCGGCAGGGCCGAAAGCACCTCATCGGGGGTATTGAAGGCCACGGCTTCACACCGGCCAATTTTCTTGACCAGCCGGGTCAGCAGCTTGAGATTGGTATTATTGTCATCGACAACAAGAATTCTCATCAATGTCTCCGTGGCATCTTGGTGCATTCTTGCTGCACAATTCCTTGAACCGGACCGATTAACGGTAAAATTACGCAGCATATTTTAAAGTTACATCGTTTTTTGTGCGCTTAATGAAACGTATGGTGCTTTAGGCTTTTTCCAGCAAAACTATTCTTGGCTTTTTTCCCGCACCTACATCAAAGCAAAACCTCAAACATGGACTGCAACAGCCTCTCCACGAGTGCACGATAACGTCCCCTCTGGAAAGGACGGGTAAATATTACATTTCAAAGTTGAAATTCATGATTGCATCAAGCAACAAGTTTCAGCTTCATGGTTTCGATCTGCTGGTGCAAACGCCCGACATCCCCCTCTGTCGGCCGCACGCGGCGCAAGGCATGGGCCTGCCCGGCAATATCGCTAAGCCCCACATTGATGGCTGCCCCCTTGATCGTGTGCAGAACCCGGTCGATTTCATCCGGGTTGTCCCGCAGCAACGCCTTGTTCAATTCCACCATCAGGAGTTCCGCATCGGTGAAGAAGGACTCGATCAATTCCCGGTAGACATCCTCGCCCAGCGCCTCGACCAGTTCTTCATATCGGCTTTCATCCAGTCCATGCATTTCGTTCAAATGTTCCTGAAGGGTCAGTGGGGGAAGCGACGGGCTTGCGGCATCCATGAGGGACGGATCGACCAACGGAAAAGCCGAACCGGCAGGCATCACCTGAGCCTCCGCCTCGGCGTGTTCCAGGGGCGCAAATGTCAGGATGACCTCGCGCAGGCGGTCCATGGTGACGGGCTTGGATTCGAAGCCGGTCATCCCGGCGGCGCGGCAGCGGCGACGATCGTCGTCAGAGGCATTCGCCGTCATGGCGATGATCGGCGTGAGCGCGGAAGGGCCACCCCTGGCGATGATTTCGCGGGTTGCCTCGATCCCATCCATGACCGGCATCTGCATATCCATGAGAATAAGGTCGAAGACGGCCTCTTCCGTCAATGTCACGGCCTCCGCCCCATCCCCGGCAACAACCACCTCCTGTCCAAGCTTGGCAAGAAAACGAGTGGCAACCTGCTGATTGACCTTGTTGTCCTCGACCAGCAGGATCCTCAGTCGCGGGAAATCCTCATCCGGCAGCTTGCTGGCGCAAACCTTCTGGCGCACTTCGGATTTGTTGGCGGCAATCACCGGCAGCTCGAACCAGAAAATACTGCCAACGCCAACCGTGCTGCTCAGGCCAAGCTCGCCACCCAGCTTTTCGACGATCTGCTTGCAGATGGTAAGGCCAAGCCCGGTGCCGCCATATTTGCGGCTGATACTGGCATCGACCTGCGAAAAAGGCTTGAAGAGCTTTGCAAGACCGGTCTCATCGATACCGATGCCGGTATCTTCCACCTCGAAGCGCAGCATCAGTGCACTGCCGCGATAGAATTCGCGCAGCCGCAATGTCACCGTTCCCTGCTTTGTGAACTTCACCGCATTGCTCAACAGATTGAGCATGACCTGGCGCAGGCGCGTCGGATCGGTGCGCACATAAAGCGCATCCAGCGACACCGGAATATCGAGAACCAGCCTGTTGCCCTGGCTGACCGCGCGGCCCTGCATGATGGCCGCCGTGCTTTCCATGAGGCCCGCAATATCGACCACGCGCTCTTCCAGCTCAAGCTTGCCATGTTCGATCTTGGAGTAATCGAGAACCTCGTTGATGACCTCCAGCAGCGCTTCGCCGGAAGAGCGGATGGTCTTCACACTGCCAAGGGCATCCTGCGGCAGTTCGGAATATTCCAGAAGCTCGGCCATGCCGAGAATGGCGTTGAGCGGCGTGCGGATTTCGTGGCCCATCGTGGCCATGAACTGCGATTTGGCGCGGTTTCCGGCATCGGCGGCCTCATAGGCATCGGAAAGCTCACGGGTCAGAATTTCCAGCCGCTGGCTTGAAACCTGCGCCGCTTCCAGTTGCCGCCGAAGCTTGAAGACCAGAAAAATAACCGAAGCGAGCAATAGCGCCAGCATCACGGCGGAGGTGCGCTCCAGTTCGATTATGGTGGCGCGAATAGAGGAGCGCTCGTCTCCCACATAGGTGTTGGTGTAGATAAGGAGCGCTTCCGTTTCCTTCTCCAGCCTTGCAAAATTATCGGCAAGCCGGGCAAGATCGTCCTGCGAGGGCACCCATCCCGTCACCAGCTGGTTGAATTGCGGCTCAACGGTCATGATCAATTCGTTTATGGCCGCAAGATGCCCGTCGATGACCGCATTGCCGCGAAAATAATCGCCAAAACGCGAATTGCTCATGAGGTTCTTGCGAGAGAACAGAATATCGTAGCGTAGCGCAAGATTATTGAGGCTGGACTGATCGGGCGTTTGCAAGCGCCTCAGATCGGAAACCGCGCCCACCATGGTGCGGGCCTCCCGGTCCATCTGATAGGCCGACCACACGGCATTTTCCCGCACATCGTCGTAAAGCAGCCGGAAGCGGTCCGATACATCCTTGAACAGCAAGAGAAACGTGACGAGCAGCACCCCGGACAGCAAGTGCAGGATGAACGTGATTTTCGGCTTCGGCTGCCGCGTTCCAGGTCTGCTGCGCGGGGGTCGGATCACGGAAGAACCTCGATTTCCCGGATTTGCCAGACCGAGCGGGCAAAATATTTTTCCGTGAAGAGCTTTGTATCCAGATCGAAGGGATAGACCAGCATCAACGGCCCCTTGTCCCGAACGGGCATCAGCTTGCCGTCCTGACGGGTCGCCAGAATGGTTTCGAGCGTTTCGGCATCGCTTACCGGCACGTCGGCCTTGTAATCATTGAGCGCGCGGACGACGAGAACACGTCCGCTGGCGCCTGCCGCCTTCAGCACTTCGCGCAGCAGCGGGCCGGAATATGCCACCGTGCCCTTTACCCACGGGGTTTCCATGCGACCCGAACGGCCCGGCAGCGCTTCAAGCATGGCAAGGTCGAAATCTGCCTCGCCGGCCCGGTTGGGCTGGCTGACATTCCCCTTGATCGTCAGGATAACCGGCCCTTTCGGCTGTTCCAGCGCAAAGGCAGGCACCATGGACACCGCCAGAAAGCCAAGGAGAACGAAGGGAAAATGCCGGCGTCTCATATCCACTCCCCCTGAGGCGCTGCGTTACGTCGGCTGAAATGATTGGCAATGAGCTGGCGGAAGGCGAGCGCCTCAACCGGCTTGGTCAGGAAATCGTCGATTCCGGCATCGCGCGCGGCCTGGCGCAAACGCGGCTCGTTATCCGACGTAACCATGACGATCGGCACGCCGTCGTAACGGCTGAGCTGGCGAATGGCTTTTGCAAATTGCAACCCGCTCATGCCCGGCAGGATCTGATCCACGATCAGAAGCGAGAATTGCTCGTTGTGACAATGGGCCAGCGCACTGCTTGCATCGGCCTCCACGACGATCTCCTCATCAACCACTTTCTTGGCCAGATGCTTCAGGATCATTGCATTCGTCGGGTTATCCTCGACTATCAGAATGCTCAACGTCATGCTCCTTTTGTCTTCGGCACCAGTGGTTTGATCGGTATTGGGACCGGACGGCATCCAAACTCTTCCTCCCACCGGATTGAGCCCCGATGGACGTCCATAATTAGCAGCGAGGCACTGAGATTGATTAAAGCAATCGAATAGAATTTTAGTTTTTTCGATTGTGCGCAGGATAAAAGAGACAGAACTTGACAAAGCGCAGGTTATTCCAACGAATACAATCTCTTAAGGAAAAACGGCATTCATCGCGCGCGTAAGCGCATTTCCGCCTCCAGCGCGGAAAACGCCCGCAAAATCAGATTGCCAGCCGCATTTCCGGACGGAAAACCGCAGCTGCACTTTTCCTGGAAATGCTCAGGACAGCACGGACCCCGACAGGCGGCGGGCCAGTTCGCGCGGCTGGCGGATGATGATGGCGTCGGGCGCCTTTTCAATCACCGCATCCTGCATGAGCCGCGACATTTCGCGCGACACCGTTTCGCGGCTGGCACCGATGTAATCGGCAAGCTCCGCGTGAATGAGGGCGGGCCGGATGATGCGCCGTTCCTCATGCTCGTCCATTGGGCGCGACAGGCGCAGCAGGCTGCTGTAAAGCCGCATCCGGGCATCGAGATGGGACATTTCCGTCATCCGCTGCTGCAAGGCGCGAAATCGGGAAACGATCAGCACCATCACTGCCATGGCGACCTGTGGGCGGGTCTCGATCATCTCCCGCAGCACGGTGCCGGGAAGCTGAACCAGCGTCAGATTATTATCGGCCACCATTCTGGCAGAATAGGGAGCGCCGTCCAAAAGCGACAATTCGCCGACAAGCTGACAGGGGCCTACCCCATCCAGCAACAATTCCTTGCGCTGATTGAGCTTGACCGCGATCCGCAGAAACCCATCAAGCGCAAAAAAGACATTCTCGGCTTTTCCGCCATAATCGAAAACAATCGTTCCGGCCGCCAGTTCGCTGACGCGGCATTGCCTTGACCAATAAAGATCATCATCTTCCGAGAGGGTGGAAAACACCCCCACCCGGCGCAACAAGCCTTTGCCCTCATCGACCATCGAGACCCTCACCCTTCTGCCGGGGAAACCGTAGCGAGGGTTGGAATGCGACCGGCGTGAAACGCACCATCGGCTCCATGGCTATGCCTGTTGCTCGCCAAGTTCCGCCAGTGCCTCGCCCCAGACATCGGTCAGCGCAAATCCGGCATGGAGGGGGTCGAAGGCATCGAGCGCCACCTGATGCAGGCCAAAGGTGAAACCCCGGCCTCGGATGGTCGGAATGACGGCAGGCCGCCCCGCCACCTCGCTTATGCCGGAAAGCCCCACCTCGAATTGCGAGCCGATAATCGATCGTGACAGAAAACTTTCGCCCGGCCGCACCTTGCCGCGGGCATGGAGAACGGCAAGATTGGCGGAGTTCCCCGTTCCGCACGGCGAACGATCCACGCGACCCGGCCACATCGTCGTGCAGGTGCGCACGGCCCCATCGGGATCGACATCCCGGAACATGACATAGGCCACCCCGGAAATGGCCGGGATCTCCGGATGCACCACCTCGAACTGGCGATTGACCGCCTGACGCAGCACCATGCCCGCCTCCACCAGCCGCCGGGCCTGACCGGGCTCTATCCGCAGACCGATCTGGCTGACATCGACCAGCGCATAGAAGATACCGCCATAGGCAAGGTCGAAGCGGATTTCCCCCCATTTCGGCAGGTCGATCACGGCATCCAGCCTATGCACGAAGGAGGGAACCATGGTCAGGGACACGCTTTCGCAATGCCCGTCACGGCATGTTGCCGTGGCCCGAACCAGCCCGGCCGCCGTTTCCAGCATCACCACGGTCTCCGGCTCCGACATCTCGATCATGCCGCTTTCCAGAAGCGCCGTCGTCACGCAGATGGAATTGGAGCCGGAACTGGCATGAGCCTGATCCGGCTGAAGGATGATGAAAGCGGCATCTGCCTGCGGATGCTTTGGCGGCAACAGCAGATTGACCGAACCGATCGGCGCTCCACGCGGCTCCAGAACCAGAAAATGCCGAAGTTCCTTGCCCTTTGGGTCGCTGTTCAGCCAGGCGAGCTGCTCTGCAACATTTGCGCCGGGTATTTTCGGCACGCCTCCAATCGCGACCTTGCCGATCTCCCCCTCGCAATGAACGTCGAGGAGCTGCATCACACGCTTCCACCGCATCGGCAATCTTTCCCTCTACAGCCCTCGCCTTCTCTGCAAATGCTTTTAACAACAAGTTCGCAAGATCGAAAGAGCCGGCGCGCTCACTGCGGCACCGTATCGCCCACCGCGCCGAGCGTGCCGGTGGCATTCTCGCCGAGCCTCTTCCACTGTCCGGCGTAATTGCGGCGCGTTCGTGGATCGAAAATGGTAATAGGCGCACTGATCACCGTACTGGCGGCCTGCCCCACCGTGCTGGTCGCGCCAAGGGTAACGGCGCCCAGCGCCTCGCCGAAGCCGACATCGGAAGATGTGACCTCCTGTCCGGCAATCAGCCGCTGGCCAATGAGCTTCACCACTTCCGGGCTTGCGGCGAATTTGCCATGGTTCAGCCGGTCTCCGGCCTTGAGCTTGGTTAAATCCAGAACCGTGATGCCCGCCTGCTCCAGCCGCGAGCGGTAAGGCTCCTGCGCCGGATTGATCTGGCCGAGACGATCGACATTGCCGGAAATGCGCCGTGAAATGCTCAAGGCCCGGTCATCGCGTGAAACGAAAAGCGTAAAATGCGGCGGCTTCTTGCCCAGCGCGCCAAACTGGCGCCCGAAGACATCCACATCGAGATCCGGCGATGCCAGAATGATATTGCCGATTTTGCCGTTGACCTTTCCGTGGCGGATTGCCATCTGCCGAAGCGCCTCGACGGCCAGCCAGGAGCCCATGGAATGGGCCATGACGGTCACTTCCGAAACCTGCGGATCGCGCACGATACGGGTCAGCATGTCCTCCAGCGCATCGCGGGAATAATTGGTGCTTTCCTTGTCGTAGTTATAATCGAAAATGCTGGCGCGCGAGGGCCAGGTGAAGACCACCGGCACGACGTCGGCGCGGGAATCATGGGCGATCTGGGCGAAGCGATAGACCGATTCCTCGTAGGTATTGTTGAAGCCATGGACGAAAACCAGCACGCGCCGCTTGCCCGGCAGATGCGCGTGAAGCCAGGCCTGTCCCTTGGCTTCCGAAAGAATGGGCTCCACGCCCAGCGTCGCAAAATCGCGTCTGGGATCGGGCGGCAATTTTTTCGGCCATTGCACCTCGCCGATCTTGCGATTGGCATCCGGCGGAACGGATACGCTTACCGCATCCACCATCAGGCCGGAGCCACGCTCGCCGCTGAACAGAAAGGCCTTGTCCACCGCCGGATCGCGGGTTGTGGCCACCAGCATCTGCACAGTTGTCGCGCCTTCAGGCTGTGCCAGCCTCACAGGCTGCATCACGCCTTCCACGCGGCCTGCACAGGCAGAAAGAATGGAAAGAACCAGTCCCAACGCAGCAACCCGGCCAGCTCGCACACCCGGATGGCTCCCGAGCCCCCGGCGCGAGAAAAACCCGGCCATTCTCCCCGCAACCTGCTCGCACGGATTATCGTCATGCGAAAGCGGGTTGGAATGAAACCCGGACAGCCGTTCCGTCATCGTCAAACATCCTTGCCAGATATGGCTTTATGGAAGTGCCGGAACTGCTTTATCGTCATTTATGGGGAAAGGCCAGACAGAAACCGCTTTCCCGTCAATCGGCGGCCCTTGGGCGAGAGCCTCGCCTCTGGCCTTTCGCCCGTCAGTGCAGACTGACGGTCCGCAGCTCGTCTTCCGCGGCCTTGAAGAAGGTGGAGGAGCGATTATCGGTCAACAGGATCGGCGTGCCATCGGCAGCAAACAGCGCCCAGAGATCGGAGCGGGGGTCTATCTCGGGAGCGTCGGGAAAGCAGTTCGTGACTTCATCATACCGGATCCGGCGCACATAGGCCACTTCGCCGGAGCCCAGATGGGCAAGCTCGGTCTTGGTGAGGTTCGGGGTCGCTTCTTTAATCAACATTCCGCATCTCCTTCAGTGAGGGAGTGGCGGATGATCCGCCATGGTCCTACTTTGAAGCGGAAATGTTAATTTTTCTCACCACGTCCTGCGGTTCGGGGCGTTCCAGTTCAATCACCAGCAGTCCATTGCGAAGCTGGGCTCCGGCCACATCCATGCCTTCCGCCATGACGAAAACCCGCTGGAACTGACGCGCCGCGATGCCACGGAACAGATAGTCCGCATCCGCCCGCTCTGCCTGCGCCCCGCTGATGATCAACTGACGGCCTTCGACCGTCACATCCAGCTCGTGCTCACTGAAGCCCGCCACGGCCAGCGTAATGCGCAGGCGATGCACGCCAGCCTCGCGCAGCAGCTCTATATTATAGGGCGGGTATCCGTCATTGGCGCGGGCCAGCTGAGCCGCCAGCGCCTCGGTGAAATCGAACCCCAGAAGAAGCGGCGTTGAGACGGGTTTCAGTCTGCGCATTTCATCCTCTGTCTGCCGTGGCGCCCTTGCGGGCCATAGCGGCGGAACGATCACCGGCCCCGCCAATGTCTGCGGATGGCGCTGGCCGGGCTGGCCGCGTCCATTCCGTTTCAAGCAATATGGGAATGCGTGGCTCGCTTCGCAAGCGTCTTGCCGCATAGACCGCCTGCAATGGGCGAATGCTTGACAAGCCCGGCGCAAGCTGGTCTTCACTCGCCATCATCAGCAGGATCACGACCATGGCTCAACCCCGAAAGATCATCATCGACACCGATCCCGGCCAGGACGACGCAGCCGCCATCATGCTGGCGCTGGCAAGCCCCCAGGAGCTGGAGGTTCTGGGCCTGACCGTGGTTGCCGGCAATGTGCCGCTGTCCATGACCAGCCGCAATGCCCGCATCGTTTGCGAACTGGCCGGACGCCCCGATCTGCCCGTCTACGAGGGCGCGCTGAAGCCTCTGGAGCGCCCGCAGGTGACGGCAGAACATGTGCATGGCAAGACGGGGCTTGATGGCGCGGTGGTCGATGAGCCCGTCATGACCGTAAGCGACCAGCACGCGGTCGATTTCATCATCGACACGGTCCGCCGCGAGGAGCCCGGCACCGTCACGCTCTGCACGCTGGGCCCGCAGACCAACATTGCGCTTGCCCTGCAAAAAGCGCCCGACATTGCGCCCCGTCTGCGCGAAATCGTCATGATGGGGGGCGGCTTTTTCGAGGGCGGCAACATCACCCCGGCCGCCGAGTTCAATGTCTATGTCGATCCTCAGGCCACGAAGATCGTCTTTACCTCCGGCGTTCCGATCGTGATGATGCCGCTCGACGTCACGCATCAGCTTCTCACCACCAGGGAGCGCGTGGCCCGCATTGCCGCCATCGGCACCCGGCCCGCTCAGGTCATGGTGGAATGGCTGCAATTCTTCGAACGGTTCGATATTGAGAAATACGGCTCCGACGGCGGCCCGCTGCATGATCCTACCGTCATTGCCTATCTGCTTCAGCCGGCGCTTTTCTCCGGTCGTCACTGCAATGTCGAGATCGAGACGGTCTCCGATCTCACCGTGGGAATGACGGTGGTGGATTGGTGGAAGGTGACGGGCCGCACGCCCAACGCCATGGTGATGCGCAATGTCGATGCGGACGGCTTCTTTGCCCTGCTGACAGAGCGACTTGCCCGTTTGTGACGCGAACCTCAAGGCCCATCATGTTGCAGCCCGCTTCCCTTGCCGATCCAGCCGATTTCGCGCACGTGCGCGAATGGGTTTTCGATCTTGATAATACGCTCTATCCCCATCGCATCAATCTGTTCGCCGAGATAGACCGCAATATGACGGCCTATGTCGCGGCGCTTTTGCAATTGGAGCATGACGAAGCGCGCGCGCTGCAAAAGCGTTATTATCACGACCACGGCACGACGCTGGCGGGTCTCATGCTTCATCATGGCGTGAACCCGGACGATTTTCTGGAAAAGGCCCACGCCATCGATTACTCCCGCCTTTTGCCGGACGAGGGCCTTGGCATTGCGATAAAGGCGCTACCCGGCCGCAAATTCATTTTCACCAACGGAACGGTGGCCCATGCGCAGGCCGCCGCCCGCGCCCTTGGAATCCTCGATCATTTCGACGACATTTTCGACATCGTGGCGGCGGGTTACGTGCCAAAGCCCGCCGGAGCGACCTATGATAAATTCGCCAGCCTGACAGGTCTCGATGCCTCGAAAGCAGCGATGTTCGAGGATCTTCCCCGCAATCTTGCCGTACCCAAGGCGCTCGGAATGAAAACGGTCCTCATCGTGCCGCGCAATCTCGATGAGGTGGTGCTGGAGCAGTGGGAAAGGCTGGAGACCTCCGAGGGGCGCGAGCATGTCGATTACGTCACCGACGATCTTGCCGGCTTTCTTGAACGCCTTAACCCCTTTAAAGCTTCAGAGCGGCGCCCCGGTTGACCGGGATCGCCGCTCTGAAGCTTTGCTTTGACGCATTTCCGGACGGAAAACCGTGAATACACTTTTCCTGGAAATGCTTTAGAACTCCGACCATTCCTATTGCATGGCCGTGTTTCCTTGTGCGGCAAATCTTGCAACTCTGTGCTGGGGGCTGCTCGTAACAGGCTTTTCACCCTCGAGGGTGCGGTAAGAAATTTCCACCGTCTGCTGGCCCGGCTGATAATCGAGGCGGAACTCAGCAACGAGGTCGCGAAGCTTTCCGGCCTCTTGAGCCAATGTCGTGGCCGCTGCGGTCGATTGTTCGACCATGGCCGCGTTTTGCTGGGTTGTCTGGTCCATCTGATTGACGGCCACGTTCACTTCCGCAAGCCCTGTCGATTGCTCGCGCGCCGATGTTGCGATGGCCTGCATGTGATGGTTGATCGTTGCAATATAGCTTCCGATCGTCTTGAGAGCCTCGCCGGTGTTTCTTACGAGCTTGACGCCACTCTCGACCTCCAATGTGGAATTCTGGATCAGCCCCTTGATTTCCTTGGCGGCCTGCGCCGAGCGTTGCGCAAGTTCACGCACTTCCTGAGCAACGACCGCAAAGCCTTTGCCTGCCTCTCCGGCGCGTGCGGCCTCGACACCCGCGTTGAGGGCCAGAAGATTCGTCTGGAAAGCAATCTCGTCGATCACGCCGATGATATTGGAAATCTGCTGGCTGGACTGCTCGATACGCTGCATTGCCTCTTCGGCGTGGGAGACAACCGCGACCGATTGCGTGGCGCTCTGGTTTGCCGTCTGCGCCACCTGTCGCGCCTCGTCCGTCAACTGGCTTGAACTGGAAACATTCGAGGTGATCTCATCCAGCGCTGCGGCCGTCTCTTCCAGCGCGGCGGCCTGTTGCTCCGTGCGCTTGGAAAGGTCCGATGCACCGGCCGAAATTTCCTGCGTGCCGAGATCCATGTTGCGCACGGCCACCGACACGCCAGAGATTGCCTGCGACAATTGCCGGATCGTCGCGTTGAAATCGGTGCGCAACCCCTCATATTCGGGCGCGAATTCCTCTTCGATATGGCACGTCAAATCGCCGCCCGCCAGCCGCTTCATGCTGTTGCCAAGCACTTCGGTCGCCAGCCGCAGCTGGTCTGCTTCCCGCTCGATACGACGCTGCTCCGCAAGTCTGACCTCATCGGCCTCCATCTGCATACGGTCGGCTTGCGCTTCCAGTTCCCGCGCCTTGATGCCATTAACCTTGAACACTTGCACGGCACGCGCCATCACGCCGACTTCATCGGCACGATCGATTCCGGCAATCTCCGTTTCAAGGTCGCCGTCCGCCAGAAGTCCCATCTTGCTTGCCAGCTGCCTGACGGGCGTGACGAGACTTGCCCTGATACCGAAGAACCCGATAAGGCAAACGGCCACCAATCCGACGACAATACCGCTTGCCATCGAAAGGATTGTGAAATTCGACAGGTCGGTCAGTTCGTCGCTCCGCTTGCTGGCGACATCCATGAGACGAGCGGACTGCGCGACCATCGACTTGGTAAGCTCGCGGAATTTCGGCTGGCAGACCTGAAGGAAATCCTTCTGGATCATCTCGTTCGTGGCAACGTCCGTGCTTGTCTGCGCTCTCGAGACGATATCCTTGCACACGACGTTGATGGTCTTGAGACCATCGGCTTTCAATTGCTTGAGAACAGTGTCGTCGGGCTGCATCTCGATCGCCGTGTTCATCGCCGCGTCGAAACCGGAAACGGCCTGATCGAACTCCTCCTGCGATCGTTTCCGCAGAGGCAGGCTGGTGATGATCATCAGATCGCCAATCACCGATCGCACGGTCTGGAAGCTGCGGCCCGCCTGCGCAATGGACGTCGCCGCTGCCGATTCATGATCGATCAGGCTGCGGTAACTGTCGTCGATAAGGCGAATTTTCGTCGCGGCGAAAATTGTTATGGCGACAGCGAAGACTGCGAAGACGCCTATGATCATCAGGAACTTTCCGATGATGGGTATGTTTTTCATACTGTTCCCCTGCGGCAAGGATGTGAGACCTTATCGCCGCACCGTTTTCGCAAGCATGAGCGGAAGGCCCATGTCAGATGAAAGGGGCCAGAAGACTGTCCCCCAACAAGCACCGATCGGTCGATATGTGACGGATAATCTATGCACTGAGTGCAAATTTTAAGTTAATACCATTATTTTAAATAAATGGCTAAATTACGAAATTATACGTATTTTATTATTAAATTTTTCTACTGAAATCCATTGTCGTAGATTTAGAAAATATGATCTGAGTATTGTTGATTTTATTTGAACGATTTTCGGTCCGGTTGGGTCGCAGCGGACCCTATCGAAGCCGAAGGTCCGTTGAAGCCGGTCAGCAGGCCGGGCGCCGCCCCCCCCCTCATTGAGCGGCATTCAGGCGCGGGAAGGGCGAAATCCTGATCTGCAAAAGCCCGCCAAACGACCCATGCCCGCGTCGAGATCGTTATCTTACAAAATTGTAATCACGCCTTACCGAACCGTAAGTGGTTTTCTGCGTTGTGCTGACCTAACTTTGAATTGTCAGAACGACACGTAAGGAGACACCATGAACACCCGGAAGACCACACTATCCGCCCTGGCTGCCGTGCTGCTCGTCAGCACATCCTTCGGCGCCGTCATGGCCGAGGAAGGTAAGGGTCCGAAGGCCCCCCCGGAGCCTCCGGGTGACGCTGCCTGCGGACCACGCCCGATGATGATGCGCGGCCCGGCGGCCATGTTCATTCATGCCCTGCAACAATTCGACGCCAACAAGGACGGCAAGATTTCCAAGGATGAGGCCAAGGGCGCCGAGGAAAAGCTGTTTGCAGCAATCGACACCAACAAGGACGGCACTCTGACGCCCGGTGAGTTGCGCAAGTTCCACGAGGCCCGCATGGAAGCCATGAAGGCCGAAAAGCCGCCAATGCCGCCCAAGCCGGAAGATGGCAAGGCCCCGCCGCCCCCGCCCGGTGCCCCAGACAAGGCCGCAAACGATGCAAAGGGACCGCCGGATGGCGCCATGCCCGGAATGGGACCGATGGATGACGAGGATGGCCCGATGGGCGGCTGCGGCCCGATGGGTCCCGACCATGCCGGACCCGGCCCGAAAGGCCATGAACGCCCCGGCGAGCGCGGTCATGACCGCCACGGACCGGAATTTGGCGAGCGCGATGGTCCGCATCACGGCCCCCACCAGGGCATGATGGGTCCGAAGCACATGTTCCGCGAACTGGATACGGATGAAAACGGCCAGATCAGCAAGGCCGAAGCCGATGCCGGTCTCGACAAGCTGTTCGACCGCCTCGACACCAACAAGGATGGCTTCATCTCCGCCGACGACTTCCCGGCAGGTCCGGCGCTTATCCCGGCCGGCAAGTAAGCGACGGCTCGCCCTTACCGTCAGGCCCGCCCCTACCGTCAGGCCCGCCATGGCACATCATGGCGGGCTTTTCCGTGTTTGCCGAACCACTCCCTTCGGAGCAAGGCGGCATATCAGGCGAGGCTGCGCAACGCCTGATCCAGATCCTCCAGCAGATCCTGACTATCTTCGATACCGCAGGAAAGGCGCAGTGTGCCGCCGGTGATACCCGCTTCGAAGCGCGCCTCTTCCGGCAGGTTCTTGTGCGTGGTGGTGGCCGGGTGGGTAATGAGGCTCTTGGCATCGCCGAGGTTATTGGAAATCCTGATGATTTCCAGCGCATTCTGAAGTGCGAAGGCGGCGGGCTTGTCGCCCTTCAGTTCGAAGCAAACCAGCGTCGATCCGCCCGTCATCTGCCGGGCAATGATGTCGGCCTGCGGATGATCCTTGCGGCCCGGATAGATCACCTTGGCCACCTTGGGATGCTCCGCCAGAAAATCGGCGATACGCGCGGCGTTCTCCGTTTGCTGGCGCACGCGCAACGGCAGGGTTTCAACCCCCTTCAGCAGCGTCCAGGCATTGAAGGGCGACATGGCCGGACCCGTATGGCGGAAGTAGTCCCGCAGGTTTTCCTCGATCCAGTCCTTGGACGACAGCACGATGCCGCCCAGGCACCGGCCCTGACCGTCAATATGCTTGGTGGCCGAATAGACCACGACATGCGCTCCAAGAGACAGCGGATTTTGAAAGAGCGGCGTGGCAAAGACGTTATCGACCACCACCTTGGCGCCTATCTGGTTGGCCAGCCTCGACACGGCTGCTATATCGACCACTTCCAGCGTCGGATTGGTCGGGCTTTCCAGAAAGAACACCTTGGTATTGGGCCGCACGGCCGCTTCCCAGTTGGCAATCTCGCGGCCATCGACCAGTGTGCATTCGACGCCATATTTCGGCGCCAGCGTTTCCACCACCCAGCGGCAGGAGCCAAACAGCGCGCGCGCCGCCACGATATGATCGCCAGCCTTCACCTGACACATGATGGCCGCCGTGACCGCCGCCATGCCCGATGCGGTGGCACGGGCATCTTCGGCACCTTCCAGCAGACACATGCGCTGTTCGAACATGGCATTGGTGGGGCTGCCGAAACGGGCATAGATAAAGCCGTCATCCTCGCCCTTGAAGCGCGCTTCCGCCGCTTCGGAGGTGTCGTAGACAAAGCCTTGGGTAAGGTAGATCGCCTCGGAGGTTTCACCATAGGGTGAACGCAATGTGCCGCCATGCACGAGCTTGGTGGCCGGACGCCAGGTCTTGCTCATCGTGTCTCAAGCCTTCTCAAACAAAAACCGGTCGTAAAACGGACCGGCTTTGAGAAAACCCGGTCTATTTAGCCAGTTATTTAACGTGGCTGCAAGCCGACCGGCCAAATCACCACGGGATAACTTGGCATACGCCCATCATGGTCTTGCGTCAATTGGCAGACTTTGATTTTGTTCGCCCAGTCTATGAAGGATAAAATGAACCCATGACGGGAATTCTTGCGGATCGCGCAATCGGCGAACTTTTCGAGCAGGCGCGGCTGAGGTCGGAGGGGACGCTGGATCACGACCAGATCCAGCCTGCAAGCCTCGACCTTCGTCTCGGCTCCAGGGCTCTTCGCGTGCGCGCAAGCTTCATGCCGGGCAAAAACAGCCGCGTGGCCGACAAGCTGGAGCGGCTGACGCTGCACGAGATCGACCTCACGCAGGGCGCCGTGCTGGAGACGGGCTGCGTCTATATCGTGCCGCTGATGGAAAGCCTCGACCTGCCGGAAGCGCTTTCCGCTTCCACCAATCCGAAAAGCTCGACCGGTCGGCTGGATATTTTCACCCGTGTCATGGTGGATTACGGACAGGAATTCGACAAGATCCCCGCAGGCTATAAGGGTCCGCTCTATCTCGAAATCAGCCCGCGTACCTTTCCCATCATCGTGCGGCGGGGTTCGCGACTGTCGCAAATCCGCTTCCGCAGCGGCCAGGCGCTGTTGAGCGATGCGGAAATGCAGGCCCTGCATGAGGCCGAAACGCTGGTTGCAAGCGAGGCGCCGAATATTTCCGGCAGCGGCATTGCCCTTTCCATCGATCTCAAGGGCACGGGCCCGGAAGGCCTGATCGGCTATCGCGGCAAGCACCACACGGCCGTGATCGATGTGGATCGCAAGGCCGCCCACGATCTTCTCGATTTCTGGGAGCCGCTCTACAGCCGTGGGCGAAACGAATTGATCCTCGATCCCGACGAATTCTACATTCTCGTCTCGCGAGAGGCGGTGCATGTCCCGCCGCTTTATGCGGCGGAAATGACACCCTATGACACGCTCGTCGGCGAATTTCGCGTGCATTATGCAGGCTTCTTCGATCCCGGCTTTGGCCATGCCGCCGCAGGCGGCACCGGCAGCAAGGCCGTTCTGGAAGTGCGCAGCCACGAAGTCCCCTATATTCTGGAGGATGGGCAGATCATCGGCAGGCTGGTCTACGAGCGCATGACCGAGCGCCCGCAAGCGCTCTACGGCAGCGGCGCAGGCTCGAACTATCAGGCACAGGGCCTGAAATTGTCCAAGCATTTCCGCCTTTCATGAGAGGGCGCATTTACCGCCGACAGGCTTGACATCGCCGCGCAAGTATAGGAACTGTGCGCGGGCAAGGCGGGTGTAGCTCAATGGTAGAGCAGCAGCTTCCCAAGCTGAATACGAGGGTTCGATTCCCTTCACCCGCTCCAGCGCCGTTCTGGAGCTTGCAGGAGACCATAAGACGCTTTCCCCAAAAACAATTGAACGCAAGTGACGCAGCGAAGCCTGCTGTTTTCGTTCGATGTAAAAATTCGGAGTTTCTGCCTGTGGCCTTCGGCAGCTCATCTTCATGCCCCAAAGTTATCTGGATGCTCTGGCTGCAAGGATGGGACAAGGCACCAGAAATAGCCCGGCTTTCCCGCCGCTCTTGGGAAATCTCCAATCCGGGCTGGCGCGTTGAGGCACTGACGCTGGAAACGGCAGGGCGCTTCATTCCGCAGGAACTACTTGCCGAATATACGGCGACCTCGAAACCGCCGGAAGCTCTCGCCAACCTGATCCGCACCGAACTTCTTTATCGCTACGGTGGGGTCTGGGCCGACGCCACCACCCTTTGCGCACGACCGCTGGATGACTGGCTGCCTACCGCAATAGCAACAGGCTTTTTCGCCTTTCACCAGCCTGGACCCGACAGGATGTTGTCGAACTGGTTTCTGGCAGCCAGCAAGGGTTCGCGCATCATTGCCGACTGGCGAGAGGAAGGACGAGCCTATTGGGAGGGCCGCAGCGAACGCGATATCTACTTCTGGCATCACCGCTGCTTTGCCTGGGCCTATGAAAAACACGCGGAATTCCGTAAGCTCTGGGACAGTACACCGAAAATTCCTGCTGCCAACCCTTTCCATTTCGGCCCGAACTCCGCCGCGCTGCTTGCGCCGCCCGGCCGCGAAATCGAGGCGTTGCTGAAATCTCCGCCGGTGCCGGTCTTCAAGCTGACGCATAAATTTACCAACAGGCCGGATGAGCATTCTCTCTATCAACGACTGCTAGAGTTTGCCGCCAGGCAAAAGTCTCCGAGCCGGCTACGGCGGCTGGCCGGTTGGCTTGTCAACTTGGCAAAGTGACCGCCAAAGACGCTTGCAACGGAGCCGTTACGGAGCCTCAAAGCATATCGGGGGCCTTGCCGATGATCTTTTCGTCGATCTCTCCCAGGGCCTTCTTGTCCTTGCCCTCGTAATCCAGCGCATGGAGCATGTGGCGGATGACATTGAGACGGGCGCGGCGCTTGTCATTGGCCTTCACCACCATCCAGGGGGCGCCTTTGGAATGGGTTTTTTCCAGCATCCGGTCGCGCTTGCCGGTGTAGTCCTCCCATTTGTTCAACGCCGCAATATCCATGGGCGAAAGCTTCCACACTTTCAGCGGATCATGGCGCCGGTCGTGAAAGCGCTTGATTTGCATTTCCCTGCCAATATCCAGCCAGAATTTGAAGAAATGGATGCCGTCCTGCTCAATCATTTTCTCCAGATGCGGCACCTGGTCCATAAACAGGTGATATTCCTCTTTGGAGCAGAAGCCCATCACTGGCTCGACAACGGCGCGGTTGTACCAGGACCGGTCAAACAGCACGAATTCCCCGCCGCTTGGGAAATGCGATACATATCGCTGGAAGTACCATTGGCTGCGCTCGGTCTCGCTGGGCTTGGAAAGCGCGACCGTGCGGGCCGATCTCGGGTTCATGTAAGCACGAATGGCATTGATGGTGCCGCCCTTGCCTGCGGCATCCCGCCCCTCGAAAAGCGCCATGACACGGCCCCCCGTGACCTGAAGCCAGAACTGCACCTTGACCAGCTCGATTTGCAGCCGTCTCAGTTCCTTCTCATAGTCTTCCGCGTCGAGCTTTTCCTTATAGGGATGATGACCCGATGTCAGTGCCGCGTCCTCTACCCAGTCCGCAAGCACGGGATCGTCTATGTCGAAAAGCCTTGTTTTTCCGCCAATTTCCAGCTCCACGGTGCGGCTGCCCATCCTGCCTGTCATCACCAACCTGCTCCTTTGCCTCATCATCCGCGACCGGCGCATGTTCCGCCTGCCTGTTGAGAACATGGTGTCGAAACCTGCCGTCATCCACCGGCACTGGCGATCTTTCCCGTAAAAATCTGTCATCGAACCGGATTATGAGCAAATGTGGGTCATTGCCTCGCGGTGCAAACCGTGAGAGCCATGCGGCTGAGCCACAAGACACGAGAACAGCGGCGGGAGGCCCCGGCAGCCGGGGAGAAGACGACATGGATTCCAAGGCATTCATTCCAGACTGGCCCGCATTGCGCCACAGGCTGCGACAGCGCCGCGACCTGATGCTTCTTTCGCTGGTGCTGGCGGGTGGAGCCTATCTGTCCGGTGCAGACTGGCTCTTCTGCCTTGGCGGGCTTTTCGTGGGCATGGCCTTCCTGTGCCTCCGCGCCAGCGATCAGCAAAGGGCGGAAAATGCCGCCGCAAAAGCCACGGAAAACCACCGGCACGATGCGGCGCTTCTTGCGGAGGCGGGAAGTTTTGCCGCCTTCACGGCCATTGACCTGCCCAGCGTCATTTTCGACGCGGATGGCACCCTGCTATTCCAGAATCCGGCCGCCAGCCTCGACTTTGGCGAAATCGAAGCCGGTCTGCACCTGTCCGCCAAATGGCGCTCCCCCAATATTCTCGATATGATGCGCGAAACGATAAAGAGCGGCAGACCGAACCAGATCGAGCATTCCGAATTTCTGCCGTCGGAACGGGTCTTCATCGTCAGGATCGCCCCGCTTATGGTGCCCCAGCGCGCCAGGCCGCTTTACCTCATGACGTTCCGCGATATTTCGGAACTCAGGCGCATCGACCGTATGCGCTCGGATTTCGTGGCCAATGCCAGCCATGAATTGCGCACGCCGCTTGCCTCGCTGCGCGGCTTTATCGAAACATTGCTCGGCCCGGCACGCAACGATGCCAGGGCGCAGGAACGCTTTCTCAACATCATGCTGGAGCAGGCCACCCGCATGAGCCGTCTCGTGGACGACCTGCTGTCGCTTTCGCGGCTTGAACTCAAGGCGCATCTCGCGCCTGCGCAGAAGGTGGAGCTTGCGCCGGTTCTCACCCATGTGCGCGACAGCCTCGCCCCCCTTGCGGGCGAACTGGATGTGGATGTGCGCCTGCACCTGCCCGACGGGCCGGTGGAAGTGGTCGGAGAGCGCGACGAGCTGATCCAGGTCTTCGAAAACCTCATCGAAAACGCCTGCAAATACGGCCAGGAGGGCAAGCTGGTGGATGTCACCTTGCGCCGCCGTGATGGCGTGGTGGAAGTGGCCGTGACCGACAAGGGGCCGGGCATCGCGCCCGAACATGTGCCGCGCCTGACGGAGCGCTTTTACCGCGTCAGCGTGGCCGACAGCCGATCGAAAAAGGGCACGGGCCTTGGTCTGGCAATCGTCAAGCACATCCTCACCCGTCACCGCGCCCGCCTGATCGTGCGCTCGGATGTGGGGCAAGGAACGGAGTTTACTGTGCGTTTTTGACATGAAAGAGACATTCTCTCATGCGCGCAATCGATTTTTACTATTTTATTCAATGACTTGAACTGTCACAAATGTTTCATCGAACTGACATAAAAGCAAAAGCCGTGAGGGTCTAAGAAGAGGCCGCCGGAGCCCGGCGATTGCAGGCGCCAAGTGCCGCAATTCCACAAAAGTTCATTTCTCGGGAGAGATAGATGTCCATGTTGAAACTTTCCGTAGCGGCCCTGGTCGCCTCCGTCGCCTTCGCTGGCGCCGCCGCTGCTCGCGATCAGGTCCAGGTCGCCGGTTCCTCCACCGTTCTGCCCTATGCCAAGATCGTTGCCGAAACCTTCGGCGAGACCTTCACCAAGTTCAAGACCCCGGTTGTCGAGTCCGGCGGCACGGGCGCTGGCCTCAAGGAATTCTGCAAGGGCGTCGGCCCGGAAACCATCGACATTGCAAACGCTTCGCGCCCGATCAACAAGTCGGAAGCTGAAGCCTGCCAGGCCGCCGGCGTAACCGACATTCAGGAAGTCAAGTTCGGCTATGACGGCATCGTCTTTGCCGTTGACAAGTCCAACAAGGACCTCGCCCTCGTTCCCTCCGACCTCTACAAGGCTCTCGCGGCTGAAGTAGTCGTAGATGGCAAGCTCGTTGCCAACCCCTACAAGAAGTGGTCGGAAGTCAACAAGGACCTGCCGGACACCGACATCATGGCCTTCATTCCGGGCGAAAAGCACGGCACGCGCGAAGTGTTCGAAACCAAGGTTCTCGAACAGGGCTGCAAGGACACCAAGGCCATCGACGTGATCAAGGCTGCGGTTGGCGAAAAGGATGCCTCCAAGAAGTGCATCGCCGTGCGCAAGGACGGCAAGGCTGTGGACATCGACGGTGACTACACCGAAACGCTGGCCCGCATTGCCGCCAACAAGACCGCGTTTGGCGTATTCGGCCTGTCCTTCTACGAAAACAATGCCGACAAGCTGAAGGTTGCCACCATTTCCGGCGTCAAGCCCTCGGTCGAAACCGTTGCCACCGGCAAGTATCCGGTTTCCCGTCCGCTGTTCTTCTACGTGAAGAAGGCGCATCTGGGTTCCGTTCCGGGCATGAAGGAATATGTGGACTTCTTCCTGTCCGAGCAGATGATCGGCCCCGATGGTCCGCTCGCCAACTACGGTCTGGTTCCGGCTCCCGACAAGGAGCGTGAAGAGTTCCGCACCAAGTTCGCTGCTGGCAAGTAAGACTTTCCCCGGCGCGGCTCACCCCCGCGCCGGTCTTCTTTGGAGCGTATGACGGAACCTGCGGCGGATATTGACGATAACATCCATGCCGCCCTCGACGTAAACGCCCTGAAGACCCCGGCATTCTCCCGCGCGGGAGTGGCGGAAAACCAGATTTTGCTGACTGATTTCCTCGGCATCCGCCTCCGGTCAAGGAAATTGGCAGTCGCGCCCCGAAATGACGGCACAGGCTTCAGCACTTACCGATGCTATTCTTCAATAGCGGGGGATTTTGATGAGTACCTCAACACTTTTACTGATTGTGATTGCCCTGGGGGTGATCGGCTATTTCATAGGAGCGTCGCGTGCCGCCGCCATGGCTGGCGGCAAGGCATCCACCCTCCACTCCCGTTATGGCTATCACGGCAGCTTTGTCGCCGTCGCAGCCACGGTGCCAGCCCTTTTGCTCATGGCCGTCTGGCTTTCGGCATCGCCGGCCATTATCGAAAACCGCATTCGCGGCGAACTGCCTCAGACCGTGCAGGGACAGGATCTTGCCAGCCGTAACCTTTCCTACGGCACGATTTCCTCCATTGCCCGCGGCCTGACCGACCTTTCCGACGAGGAACGCGCCCGCATTGCCGCCGCCGATCCCGCCACCGCGCGTGCGCTGCTGGGAGAAAAAGGCATTCCGCTGGCCTCCGATCCCGAGCCTTACATGGTTTCCGCCGCAGAACATCTGCGGGATCTTCAGGCCACCAACAGCCTCATGCTCAGCGCGGCCACGCTGGCGATTTCGGTTCTCGGCCTGCTGGCGGCCCTGAGACTGCTGGCGCCGCGTTTTCGCGCCCGTAACCGGGTGGAGCAGGTCATGCTGGCGGCACTGGTGCTTTGCTCCTCCATTGCCATTTTGACCACCCTCGGCATCATTCTTTCGATGCTGACGGAGGCCACGCATTTCTTCCGCGCCGTTCCCCCTCATGAATTCTTCTTCGGCACCGTCTGGGATCCGCGCTTCGCCGCCGCCGGCTCCGGCGGATCGGAAGGCCAGTTCGGCCTTATCCCGCTGCTGATGGGAACGCTCTATATCGGCTTCGTGGCCATGCTGTTTGCCGTGCCGATCGGTCTGTTCTCGGCCATCTACATGGCGGAATACGCCACACCCACCCTGCGCTCGGTGGCAAAGCCGCTGCTGGAAGTGCTGGCCGGTATTCCCACCATCGTCTACGGCTTCTTCGCCCTGACCACGGTGGGACCGTTCCTGCGCGACATTTCCGGCGAAATCAGCGGTCTGGCCACCGGCGATTACACCAGTTTCATCCAGGCGCAGAGCGTGCTGACGGCTGGCTTCGTCATGGGCATCATGCTGATCCCTTACGTTTCGTCTCTCTCCGACGACATCATCACCGCGGTGCCGCGGGCCCTGCGGGACGGTTCGCTCGGCCTTGGCGCCACCCGGTCGGAAACAGTGAAGCGCGTCATCCTGCCCGCCGCCCTTCCCGGCATTGTCGGCGCACTGCTGATGACAGCCTCGCGCGCCATCGGAGAAACCATGATCGTCGTTCTGGCCGCAGGCGTTGCCGCCCGCATCCAGTTCAACCCCTTCGAGCCGATGACCACCGTAACCGTGAAGATCGTCAATCAGCTGACCGGCGACCTGGAGTTTACCTCGCCGCAAACGCTGGTGGCCTTTGCACTCGGCATCACGCTGTTTGCCATCACGCTCTGCCTTAACATCTATGCGCTTTACATCGTGCGCAAATACCGGGAGCAGTACGAATGAGTGAGATCGTATCCCAAGGCTCCGCCACGCTCGCAAGGCCCGCTGCCGGGCGCCGCGACATCGGCATCAAGCGCCGCTATGCCGCTGAACGCCGCTTTCGCGCCTATGGCATCGCCGCCATCAGCTTCGGTCTGATCTTCCTGTTCATCCTGCTGGGATCGGTCGTTTCGAAGGGCTATACCGCCTTTCAGCAGACGACCTTCACCCTGCCCATCGAGTTCAGCGCGCAGGTGATCGACCCCTCCAACCAGCGCGCGGACAATCCCAATGTGCTGGTGGCGGCCAATTATCCGCTGCTGGCGCGCAATGCGCTGGCCAGGCATCTTGGCCTCGAAACCAGCAACCGTCCGGCCATGAAGGCCCTGACGGACATGGTTTCGGAAAGCGTGCGCGTGCAACTGCGCCAGATGGTGCAGAACGATCCCTCGCTGATCGGCAAGACGGTGCCGGTTTCCATTCTGGCCAGCGCCAATCTGGACTCCGCCTTCAAGGGCCAGGTTGATCTCACCGTCGATGAAACCAACCGCAAGATCTCCAATCAGCAGATCGAGTGGATGAATAAATTGGCCGCCGACGGCGTACTGGCGAAGAAATTCAATACCGGGATTTTCTTCAACGGCGCCTCAAGCCGTGCAGAAGCAGCGGGCGTGGGTGTCGCGCTGATCGGCTCGGCCTATATGATGTTGATCGTTCTCGTTCTCTCGCTGCCCATCGGCGTTGCGGCGTCCATCTATCTGGAGGAATTTGCCCCGAAGAACCGTCTGACGGATCTCATCGAGGTGAATATCAACAACCTCGCCGCCGTTCCTTCCATCGTCTTCGGCCTGCTTGGTCTTGCCGTATTCGTCAACTTCGCGGGCCTGCCGCGTTCGGCCTCGCTGGTCGGCGGTCTCGTGCTGACACTCATGACCCTGCCGACGATCATCATTGCCACCCGTGCGGCGTTGAAGGCGGTGCCGCCATCTATCCGCGCTGCGGCGCTGGGACTTGGCGCCTCGAAGATGCAGATGGTGTTTCACCACGTGCTGCCGCTTGCCATGCCGGGCATTCTCACCGGCACCATCATCGGCCTTGCCCACGCGCTGGGCGAAACCGCGCCGCTGCTTCTCATCGGCATGGTGGCGTTCGTGGCCGATTATCCGGGAACGCCCATGGATCCCTCCACCGCGCTTCCTGTCCAGATCTACATGTGGGCAAACGAAGCCGAACGGGCCTTTGTCGAACGCACCTCCGGTGCAATCATCATCCTGCTCCTCTTCCTGCTCATCATGAATGTAGGAGCCATTCTGCTGCGCCGCCGTTTCGAGCGACGCTGGTAATCCGGAAGGAACAAGGCCATGAACATGATGTCCGAAGCAGCAGTTGAAAAGGCGCTGGATCAGAAAATGACCGAGATGAACTACAAGATGGTCGGCAAGGACGTATCCGTCTATTACGGCGAAAAGCGTGCCCTGTTCGACGTCAACCTGAATGTCCGCGAAAACACCGTGACGGCGCTGATCGGCCCCTCCGGCTGCGGCAAATCCACCTTCCTGCGGACGCTGAACCGCATGAACGACACGATCGACAATTGCCGCGTTACCGGGCGCATCACGCTGGACGAGATGGACATCTACGACCCCTCCATCGACGTGGTGGAACTGCGCGCGCGGGTTGGCATGGTGTTTCAGAAGCCGAACCCCTTCCCGAAGTCGATCTATGAAAATATCGCCTATGGCCCGCGTATCCACGGCCTTGCCCGCAGCAAGGCCGACATGGACCAGATCATCGAGTCCAGCCTGCAACGCGCCGGTCTGTGGAACGAGGTCAAGGACCGCCTGCAAGAGCCGGGCACCGGCCTTTCCGGCGGCCAGCAGCAGCGCCTGTGCATTGCCCGCGCCATTGCGGTGAGCCCCGAAGTCATTCTGATGGACGAGCCCTGCTCGGCACTCGACCCGATTGCCACCGCCCGCGTCGAGGAGTTGATCCACGAGTTGCGCGCCAACTTCACCATCGTCATCGTCACCCATTCCATGCAGCAGGCGGCCCGCGTTTCGCAGCGCACCGCCATGTTCCATCTGGGCCAGCTGGTGGAAGAAAACGATACCGACAAGATGTTCACCAACCCCGATGACCAGCGCACCCAGGATTACATCATGGGCCGCTTCGGCTGATCCTGACCTGTCAGGACTTGCTTACAGATAAAAGGGATTTGAGGAACACGCACATGGCATCGCATATCTACACCGCATTCGATGAGGAACTGAAATTTCTGATGCGCCGGATCTCCGAAATGGGGGGGCTGGCCGAACAGATGGTGGGCGAATCCGTTCGCGCCCTCGTCAATGCCGATGCGGCTCTTGCCCAGAAGGTCATCTCCGACGATGTCATCATGGACAATGCCGAACGTGAAGTGGGCGAAAAGGCGATCGTTACCATTGCCAAGCGCCAGCCGATGGCAGCGGACCTTCGCGAAATCATCGGCGCGCTGCGCATTGCAAGCGATCTGGAGCGCGTTGGCGACCTTGGCAAGAACAACGCCAAGCGCGCCATGGCCGTGCAGGGAACCGGCGTGCCGCGGAAGCTTGCCCGCGGCATCGAGCATCTTTCCGAGCTGGCGCTGACGCAGCTCAAGGAAGTGCTGGATGTCTACACCACCCGCTCCGCCGAAAAGGCCAAGTCGATCCGCGACCGTGACGAGGAGATCGATGCGATCTACACCTCGCTGTTCCGCGAGCTTTTGACCTACATGATGGAAGATCCGCGCAACATCACCACCTGCACGCATCTTCTGTTCTGCGCCAAGAACATCGAGCGGATCGGCGACCACGCCACCAACATTGCCGAAACCATCTACTTCATGACCACGGGCGCACCGCCGGAAGGCGAACGCCCGAAGGACGACACCACGACCGACGTGGGTGCCGTGGAGAAGTGATGGCTTACCGATCGGGCCGCTTCCGCTTGCAAGGCGGCGGGAACGGCCGGGTCTCCTCATGGTAGGAAGGCAGATTGCATTCCTGTCATGAAACACAGGGAACAGTCAGGCCATGATAGCCTGAAGCACAATGCGAAAACGCGGAGTGGACACCACGGGCCCGGCTTTTGCATGACCCGGACGGTCTACGAACAGGCTGCGCTTTTCGATCCGTTGCTCGAAGGAATACAAACCATGCTGCCAAGAATTGCCGTGGTGGAAGACGAAGAAGCGCTGAGCGTTCTGCTTCGCTACAATCTGGAAACGGAAGGCTATGAGGTCGAAACCATTCTGCGGGGCGATGAAGCCGAAATCCGCTTCCAGGAACGGGTTCCCGACCTGTTGATACTCGACTGGATGTTGCCGGGCGTCTCAGGCATCGAGCTATGCCGCCGCCTGCGCATGAGGCCGGAGACCGAGCGTTTGCCGATCATCATGCTGACCGCGCGCGGCGAGGAAAGCGAACGGGTTCGGGGCCTTTCCACCGGCGCGGACGATTATGTGGTCAAGCCGTTCTCGACGCCGGAACTCATGGCCCGCGTCAAGGCCATGCTGCGCCGCGCAAAGCCCGAGGTTCTTTCCAGCGTTTTGCGCTGCGGCGACATCGAACTCGACCGCGAAACCCACCGCGTGCATCGCAAGAGCCGGGAAGTGCGGCTGGGGCCAACGGAATTCCGCCTGCTGGAATTCCTGATGTCATCGCCAGGCCGGGTTTTTTCCCGCTCGCAACTTCTCGATGGCGTCTGGGGCCACGACATTTATGTCGATGAACGGACCGTGGACGTGCATGTCGGCCGGTTGCGCAAGGCGTTGAACTTCTCGAACCTTCAGGATGTCATCCGCACGGTTCGCGGCGCAGGCTATTCCATGGAAGCCTGATGCTTTCAGGCGAGTGCATTCCAAAGGCTCCGGATGTCCGGGGCCTTTTGCTTTTCAGCATAAGTTCCATCCCAAACCGGGACCGGTTTGAACAATCATGCAGTAGAGCCTCACTGCCTGACATGCCTCAAACGCAACAGCGGGAGGCATGATGCTCATGCCTCCCGCTGTTGACCCTGTCTTCACTTGTCTTCCAGCTCAGCGCGCCGCGGCAGCGGCTGCCCGGCGGCGGTCATTGACCGGCTGGTAGGCAAGCTTTGCATGATAGGCGCAATAGGGTGAGCCATCGGCGCTATCACAGCCACAAAAGTGGAAATCTTCCTTCATGGGATCGCCAACGGGCCATTTGCAGGTGCGCTCCGTCAGGTCCGTCAAGGACAGACGCTTCGAGGCAGGCAGGCTTGTGCTGGAGACCGGCGTGGCGATGACCCGATCCAGGCTTTCGACATCCATGTCGTCACGCAAAACGGCAACGGCGCTGGCGGGGCGCACAGCCGCAGGGCGGGGAGCGGACGGACGCGCCTGATAATTTGCCGGGCGTGGGGCGGCCGCCGGACGCTTGGGTGCGCGAGCCGGGGCAGCCGTTGCCCCGCCAGCCTTTGCGCGGCCCGGCAGGCACAGACGATGCACCTTGCCGATCACCGCATTGCGGCTGACGCCACCAAGCTGCGTGGCGATCTGGCTGGCACTAAGGCCTTCCATCCATAATTTCTTGAGCTTTTCAACGCGCTCATCTGTCCAATTCATGCCGCAATCTCCGCCTGTTGCGAGCGCTTGCGCAGAATCCGTCACCGTGGCCTCGGAAGGTCCGAAACCTGTACTGCTCGATACTGTTGGTGACTAGTTCCGCCGCATGCAGTCTAGTAATTGCTCATTAACCTAGTGCCACGCTGACTCCGTGACAAGAGTCGGAAGAATCACGGCGAATCGAATTCTTGGCTTTTCCCCAACTTGCTCTGCAACCGTTATTTTCGCGCGCCCGGCTCGTCCGGCGCAAAATGTCGCTGGTATCGACATGTTGCTCGCCGCAATCCCGTAAGCCCCTGCCGCACCCGCCCGAAAATGCAGGAAAAGACTGATATTTATTGACATCGCAACCGTAAGCCGGAATAGTGCAGGCGCCGCCGCAAGGCGGCATTTTTGATTTTTCACAGCTATTTTAGCTGCTTCAGAGGATAAGGGACCAGACTGCCATGGCCGAGAACTCAACGCCGCTGTTCAACACGTTCGCACGTGCGCCGCTGCGTTTCGAGCGAGGCGAAGGCGTTTGGCTGCATACCGAAGACGGTCAGACCTATCTGGATTTCGGCGCGGGCGTCGCTGTCACCTCCTGTGGCCATTCCCATCCGCATCTTGTCGCCGCACTGAAGGATCAGGCGGAGAAAGTGTGGCACGTTTCCAACCTCTACGAGGTTCCGGGGCAGGAGAAACTGGCAGCACGGCTGACGGCGGCGACCTTTGCGGACAAGGCGTTCTTCACCAACTCCGGTGCGGAAGCCCTTGAATGCGCCATCAAGACGGCGCGGCGCTATCACTATTCCAAGGGCCATCCCGAGCGCTTCCATATCATCACCTTCGAAGGCGCCTTTCACGGCCGCACCATTGCCACCATCGCAGCCGGCGGGCAGGCAAAATATCTGGAAGGCTTCGGTCCCAAGGCCGAAGGCTTCGATCAGGTGCCCTTCGACGATCTCGATGCGTTGAAGGCGGCCATTACCGACAAGACTGCCGCCCTGCTCATCGAGCCCATTCAGGGCGAAGGCGGCATTCGCGTTGCCTCCAATGAGTTTTTGCGTGAATTGCGCGCCCTTTGTGACGAGCACGGCCTGTTGTTGATTTTCGATGAGGTTCAGACGGGCGTTGGCCGTACCGGAAAGTTCTTCGCCTATGAATGGTCCGGCGTCACGCCGGACATCATGGCGATTGCAAAGGGCATTGGCGGTGGCTTCCCCTTTGGCGCCTGCCTTGCCACGGAAGAGGCCGCTTCCGGCATGGTGCCCGGTGTGCATGGAACGACCTATGGCGGCAATCCGCTGGCCATGGCAGCAGGAAATGCCGTGCTGGACGTGGTGCTGGCCGATGGTTTTCTGCAAAATGTCCGCGAGGTTTCGCTTATCTTCCGGCAGGGTCTCGCAGCGCTGAAGGACCGCTTTCCCGATGTGATCGAGGAGGTGCGCGGCGAAGGCCTGCTTCTCGGCGTCAAGGCTGCAATTCCGAATGGCGAACTGCTGATGGCCTTGCGCAAGCAACATCTGCTGGCCGTACCGGCTGGCGACAATGTTCTGCGCCTGCTGCCGCCGCTGACCGTTACCGCGGAAGAAGCGCGCGAAGGATTGCGCCGTCTTGAACAGGCCGCCGAAACATTGACCGCCCAACAGGCTCCCAAGGCTGCACAGGCCTGAGATACAGGTAACACCATGACATCCCCGAAGCACTTCATCGACCTCTCGGCCATGACCTCCGAGGATCTTCAACGCATTCTTGCCGACGCGAAAAACCGCAAGGCAAAAACCAAAGCCGGGACAGACGACAAGCCGCTGGCCGGAAAAATGCTGGCGATGATCTTCGAGAAGCCCTCTACGCGGACGCGCGTCTCCTTCGATGTCGGAATGCGCCAGCTTGGCGGTGAAACCCTGTTTCTTTCGGGCACTGAAATGCAACTTGGCCGGGCAGAAACCATTGGCGATACCGCCCGCGTATTGTCGCGCTATGTCGATGCCATCATGATCCGCACGACGGATCACACGCGCCTGCTGGAAATGGCCGAGCACGCTACGGTTCCCGTTATCAATGGCCTTACCGACCTGACGCATCCCTGCCAGATCATGGCGGACATTCTGACGATCGAGGAACATCGCGGCCCCGTGCAGGGCAAGACCCTGGCCTGGACGGGAGATGGCAATAATGTTTTGCATTCTCTCGTGGAGGGTTCGGCACGGTTCGGTTATCGCATGAACATGGCCGTTCCGCTCGGTTCGGAGCCGGACGACAAGATCCTCAACTGGGCACGCGACAATGGCGGCGACATCATGCTGTGCCACGATGCGGAAAAAGCCGTGGACGGCGCCGATGCCGTTATCACCGACACCTGGGTTTCGATGAATCTCGAACACAAGGCCCGCGGCCATAACGTGTTCCAGCCTTTCCAGGTCAATGCCGATCTTATGGCGCGCGCCCGCAAGGACGCCCTCTTCCTGCACTGCCTTCCCGCCCACCGCGGAGAAGAGGTGACGGACGACGTGATCGACGGCCCGCAATCCGTGGTGTTCGATGAAGCGGAAAATCGCCTTCACGCGCAGAAGTCGGTTCTGGCCTGGTGCCTTGGCGCCGTATAAAACAAGATGCACATCCCCGCCCGCCTGCCGGGCGGCGGGGAGCCATTACCGGAGGAATGATGCTTCGCAGGAAGGGCCTTTTCGCTGGGATGCTGATGACACTCGCCTGCCTCTTGCAGGCGCAGCCATTCACGGCGCTGGCCAGCGAAGCAGCCCCCCCCTTCCCGGTTATGTTCGATGCCGGGGAACACTTGCAGAAGCCTGATCTTTCCGTCTTGTTGCGGCTGCGTTTTCTGACGACGAACGACTTTCCGCCGTTCAGTTTCATGGACCAGACCGGGCACCTCACCGGCTTCAACATCGAGTTGACCCGTGCGATTTGCGCCGAACTGAGCGTAGCGGACAAATGCGAAATCCAGTCTGTGCCGTTTGCCGATCTGGAAATCGCCCTTTTGAGCAAGCATGGCGATGCCGTGATTGCGGGCAACGCCGTCTCGCCCCGCCTGCGGCAGGATTTTTCCTTCTCCCGGCCTTATCTTCTGCTTCCAGCCCGCTTTGCGGTTGGCCGTGGACTTGCGATGCTGCGAGATCCCCGTGATCTTCAGGGTAAAACAGTGGGCGTTATCGCCAACTCGACACATCAGGCAATGTTAAAGGCCTTTTTTCCGGCGCTCCAGCAGCAGCCTTTTCCAGACAGCGCCGCATTGATGGATGCCTTGAAGACCCGGAGGGTCGAAGCCGTCTTCACCGACGGGCTGCAATTGTCTTTCTGGGTGGCAAGCCCTGCATCCGGCCAATGTTGCAGCTTCACGGGCGGCCCCTATCTTTCCCAAGCCTTCCTTGGCGAAGGCATGACGATCATGGTGCGCAAGGAAGACGGTTTTCTCGCCCAGGCGTTCGATTACGCGCTCGCCTCCCTCGCCCGCAAGGGCAAGCTTGACCGGCTGGCGCAGCAGTATTTTCCCTCAGGCTTATGAGCGATTAGCCGGTGGGCAAAATTTACCCCCCACCATCCCATGGCCCTACTGCATAATTCCTTAAATCGGAATCCATTTAAGGTGAAAATTATGCAGCAGATTTAAAGTGTTACAGCGTCCTTTGTGCGTTTGTTAAAACGCACAAAGGACGCTGTAGCGCTCAATCGAAAGCGCGAAAGCCGACGGTCTGGGCAATGGCGAGCCGCAATTCATCAAGGCCACGCCCTTTTTCCGATGACGTGGAAATAACCTCCGGATAGGCGGCAGGGTGCTTGCGGATCTTTTCCATGGTCTCGGCGATCAGCTTCGGCACGCCTGCTTCCTTGATCTTGTCCTGCTTGGTTAGAACGATCTGATAGGAAACGGCGGCCTTGTCGAGGAGGGACAGGACATCCTCGTCATTCTTCTTGATGCCATGGCGGCTGTCGATCAGCACATAGACGCGCTTCAGCGTGGCCCGGCCGCGCAGATAATCGAAGACCAGCTTGGTCCAGGCATCGACCTGCTCTTTTGGGGCCTGCGCATAACCGTATCCCGGCATATCCACCAGCGCCATGGGCGGCAGATCGCCGCCTTCCCCGCTATAGCCCTCTGGCACGAAGTAATTGAGTTCCTGCGTGCGGCCGGGCGTATTGGAGGTCCGGGCAAGACCCTTCTGCCCCACCAGCGCGTTGATAAGCGACGACTTGCCGACATTGGAGCGTCCCGCAAAGGCAACTTCGAGCGGGCCTTCCGGCGGCAGGAATTTCATCGACGGGACACCGCGGATGAAGATCCAGGGCCTGCCAAACAGAGGCTGGTCTTCTGGGATTTTCCTGTCGTTCATTCGATCCTGCCCATGGTCAAGGTAAAATATAATACCAAGGCTCGAAGATGCGAACGCATCCTCGCCTTGAGGGGATTTCGAATATCTCAACTGCGTCAGTGGCTTGAGATATTCGAAAGGGGAATACCAAGGGTCATTTTCAATGACCCTTGGTATAAGAGGTTTTCCGGGTTTCAGTCAGAGACGGAAATCCTCCAGATCTAGAGCATTTCCAGCAAAAGTGTAGTCGGTTTTGCGTCCGGAAATGCGCCGAAACAAGAAGTTAGAGCATTGCAGGTGAACCCGTGTTCACCGGAAGTGCTCTAGTGAGTACGGATTTCCGAAGAAAATTCCGCTTCGCCTTCTGCTGGAAATGCGATCATGCCGGCCTGTTCAGAGGCCGGCATGATGAAGGTTGGCCGAGTCATCAGTCATAGACAGCGCTGCCGGCCCGACAACGCCGACCGGTCTTATGCCTTTGACGACTTTCGCCGGAACGTTCTCTTGAGGTTATCGAAGAGTTCGATTTTCACCCCGTGACGCTTCATGATGACCGACTGCTGGAGAACGGACAGCGTGTTGTTCCATGCCCAGTAGATCACCAGACCCGAAGGGAAGGAACCCAGCATGAAGGTAAAGACCAGCGGCATCCAGTTGAACAGCATGGCCTGCGTCGGATCCGGCGGCGTCGGGTTCATCCGCATCTGGAAGAACATGGTGATGCCCATGATGATTGGCCAGACACCGAGATGCAGGAAGCTCGGTGCCGCAAAGGGCAACAGACCGAACAGATTGACGATGCTGGTCGGGTCCGGCGCGGAAAGGTCATGAATCCAGCCAAAGAACGGCGCATGGCGCATTTCGATGGTGATGTAGATGACCTTGTAGAGCGCGAAGAAAACCGGAATCTGCAAGACAAGCGGCCAGCAACCGGCGACGGGGTTGATCTTCTCTGTCTTGTAAAGCTCCATCATCGCCTGCTGCATGGCCATGCGGTCTTCGCCGAACTTGGCCTTCAACTCCTCCAGCTTCGGCTGGATGCGCTTCATATTGGCCATGGAAGCATATTGCTTGTTGGCCAGCGGGAAGAACAGCAGCTTGACGACAACCGTGGTGAGCAGGATCGCCACGCCGAAATTGCCCACGTGACGGAAGAAGAAATCCATCAGCTTGAACATCGGCTTGGTGATGAAATAGAACCAGCCCCAATCGATCATCCGGTCGAAGCCCGGAATGGAATAGCTGGTTTCGTAGGCGTCGATGACCGGAACTTCCTTGGCGCCAGCAAAAACCAGAGTCTTCAGGGAGACCGACTGGCCCGGCGCCACGCTCACGGCATCGTTCTTGTAGTCGGCCTGGAAGCGCGGCTGCCCATCCGTGAAATGCGAGAAGCGCGATTCGTAAGCCACAGCCTGCGGCGGAACGAGCGCTGCGGCCCAGTATTTGTCGGTAATGCCAAGCCAGCCGCCCGTGGCCTTGGGCATGGATGCGTTTTCTTTCTCGATTGCCGCATATTTGGATTCGGTCAGGCTGGTTCCCGCGCCGATGACACCCAGAAAACCTTCATGCAGAACATAGGCCGACGGCGTGGTGGGCTTGTTGTAGCGCGTGATGCGGCCGTAAGGCGCAACGCTGGTTTCAGCCGTACCCGCATTGGCAACCGTGTCCTCGATGGTGAACATGTAATGATTGTCCACCGAGATCTTGCGGGTGAAGGTCAGGCCCGCCTCATTGGTAAAGGTCAGCGTGACGGGCGAGGTTTCCGTCAGCTTCTGGCCTTCCTTCACGGTCCAGACCGTGGATGGACCGGGAACGCTGCCGGAATTGGCGCTTCCCACAAAGCCGGTTTCGGTGAAATAGCCGTCCTTGGTATCTGCCGGATTGAGCAGGGTGATGATCGGGCTCGTCCTGTCCACCGTCTCGTGATAGCCCTTCAGGCGAAGATCATCGAGCCGTCCACCGGCGAGATTGATGGATCCGGAAAGGGCTTCCGTGTCGATTTCGATGCGTGCGCTCTTGGCAATGGCATCTTCACGGCTCTCGCCCGCAGCAGACTGGGCGGACGGAAGGGTGCCTGTTGCAGTGGCTGCGGCTCCGGCCCCGGCGTCCTTGGGCTGCTGCCTGGCAAGCTCTTCCTGACGTAGCTGTTCTGCCTGGCGCTGCGCCTCGATGCGCGGGTTCATGTAAAAGAACTGCCAGCCCAGGACGACCAGCACGGAGAGTGCAATCGCTATGAAATAGTTGCGGTTGTTTTCCATCATGTTTTCCTGGAACGGGGCCTGTCGGAATGCCGGTATGCTTCATCGTTGCGGATCCGGCGATGAAGTTGCGCCTTGAGATCCTCGAACGGGGCGCTCAGCACATCGCGCCGCGCTACGATCACATAGTCATGTCCGGGCTGCATTGCAAAGCCCGCGGAGAGGCGGACCGCCTCTTTCAGGCGACGGCGCATACGATTGCGCTCCACCGCGTTGCCCTGCTTCTTGGTCACTGTAAAGCCGACACGAGGTCTCGTTTCGGGCTCGCCTCTGTCGAGAACCTCGATGAGGACATAACGCCCCTTGCGCCGTTCACCCTCGCGCACAGCAAGAAACTGCGGCCGGCTTTTCAGCCGCCCGACAGTGTCATATTTCATCCTTGAGGTCATGTGCCCGGCTCTTTCATCGGGCCAATCCGGCTTTAGGCCGAAAGACGCTTGCGGCCGCGGGCGCGGCGGGCAGCCATGACCTTGCGGCCGCCGGCAGTAGCCATGCGGGCGCGGAAACCGTGACGACGCTTGCGAACAAGCTTGGAAGGCTGGAAAGTACGCTTCATTTATTTAATACCGCGGTGTGCGGCCCTTCTTTGATTTGCACTTCGTGCAAGAGCGTTGGATTTGAACGCATGGCAAATAGCCGCCGGAGCGGGTTTTGCGCGAACGCGCGGCTTATACGGAGGAAGGTGCGTTGAGTCAATGACGCAAGCGGCTATGCGTCTTCAACAGCCTTGCGCACGCTTGTCGAGGCCAAATCCGCTCAGGACAGAAAACGTTTCACGGATGGGCCGGGCGGCAGCTGGATGGCTCCCGTGACATTTTCATAATATTCTATAATATTATATATCGCTAATTTTCGGTCATTCTTCGCGAATACTTGGCGTGTTTATTCGTGAAATTCTTTATTAAAGTAAGTTTGTTAAGTTCGAAAACTGAATATAGATGCCGATAAATTTTCCAGGGGGAGACCAGTGCGGATCAAGGGAAAAGTGAACTGCCTCGTGGCGGTGATGGGTGCTGCGGCCATTATCATTGGCGCCATGGGCGTTTTCGTTACAATCAGCTACGGCGCCAAATTACAGACCTACCGCACCCTGTCGGAGCGTGCCTTTAACGGCGAACGTCTCAACCGGTTTGTAACGGCGGTAGTGATGGAAGCGCGCGGCATTTATGCCGCCCCCACGACCGAAAAGGCCCAGCCCTTTGCCAAGGGGCTGACACAGAACCTCGCCGCCATCGACAAGACGCTGGATGAGTGGGCGCCCCTCATTCCGGCCGAGGAGCGAGCCTCCTTCGATGCCATGCGGGCCAAGGCGGCGGAATTTCGCAAATTCCGCACGGAAACCGCAAGGTTGAGCCAGGAGGTCGGCCCGTCTGCGGCCAACGAACAGGGCAATAACGAAGCCAATCGCAACAATCGCAAGGCCTTTCAGGCCGATATAGACAAGATCGTGGAAGCAGACCGCCTGCAACTGGAGACGCTGCGCGGCTCGCTGGAAGGCTTCAGCCTGACCATGCTTGTCTCCATTGCCTCTGTCACGATTGTTGCGGTTCTGGGCGGCATCGGCGCCGGTCTGGTTCTGGGCGGAACCCAGCTCAGCCGTCCCATTCGCCTCCTGACATTGTCCATGTCCAGGGTCGCGGAGGGCCGCTATGAAACGGAAGTGCCCTTTGCCGCACTCAAGGACGAGATTGGCGAGATGGCGGCGGCTGTCGAGGTTTTCAAACGCAACGGCCTCGCCGTACAGCAACTGAACGCCCAGGATGCGGCCTTGCGCGCCAAAAGCGACAGCCTGCAAAAAGGCATGGCTTCCGTTGTTGCCGCCGCAACCGAGGGCCATTTCGACCAGCGCATCGACACCAGTTTCGACGACGAAAACCTGGACCGTTTCGCTTCCAATGTGAATGCGCTTCTGGAAAATGTCGAAAGCGCCGTCAATGAAGTGGGCAATGTCGTGGGCCGGATCGCCAATGGCGATCTTTCCCGTGACATGCAGGGCAATTTCAAGGGCGTGTTTGCCGATCTCCAGCGCAATATGAACCACTCGCTCGAGCGCCTGCGCGCCACCATGCTGGAAATCAGCGGCAAGGCCATGACGATCGATCGCAGCACGGTGGACCTGAGTTCGGCGGCGGAAGACCTCTCCCATCGCACGGAACAACAGGCAGCAGCCCTTGAGGAAACCTCGGCGGCGCTGGAAGAAATCACGGTCGTCGTGAAAACCTCGAGCGAACGCGCAACCGAAGCCAGCCGCATGGTGACGGAGGCAAAGCGCAGCGCCGAGCAATCCGACGCCGTCGTGCGTGAGGCGATCGGCGCCATGGGCCGGATCGAACAGGCCTCGCGTGAAATCTCGCAGATCATCAACGTCATCGATGAAATCGCCTTCCAGACCAATCTGCTGGCCTTGAACGCAGGCGTTGAGGCGGCTCGCGCCGGTGAGGCCGGCAAGGGTTTCGCGGTGGTTGCCCAGGAAGTCCGCGAACTGGCCCAAAGATCGGCCGCGGCGGCAAAAGACATCAAGGCACTGATCAACCGTTCCGGCGACGAGGTCGAGGGCGGCGTAAAGCTCGTGCAGCGAACCGGTGAAGCCTTGGCCACCATCGAACAGCAGATTGCCCGGATCAACGACAATGTTCAGGCCATCGCCTCCGCGGCAGGCGAACAGGCCACCGGCATTCACGAGATCAGCACGGCCATCAACGACATGGATCATGTGACGCAGCGCAACGCGGCCATGGTCGAGCAAAGCTCGGCCTCGACGCGCCGCCTGAAGCAGGATTCGGAAATCCTCGCCAATCTCGTCTCCGGCTTTATTCTCCACGCCCAGGATACACGCCCGACGGAGCGTTCCATGGCCGCCTGAGGCTTTACGACAAGAGGCGGCGCGCCGAAAGCTTGCCGCTTCTGTTTTCGCACCATGTCCGGGTCGGCTTTTGCCATATGCCGCTTTGCTGAAGCGCCGTGCGTTTTATCAAATGCATGGCGCTTCAACACTTTGAATTCGCTTCATAATTTTTACCTTAACCAGTTCCGGTTCGAGGAATTATGCATTGGCTGCAAAGAAAATTGTGATCCGGCTTTCGCATTTCGTTTTTGCAGTGCATGACGTATAAACGAAGCAGATGACATTGCCTGGCGGACCTGTCAGCCGCCCGTTGCGGCCCCTGCCCGCCAAACCCAGATGAGGCATGGATGTTCGGTCTGCCCACCGAAGACAGAAACCAGCCTGGAGAAGACGGCAGGACGGCCTCTGCCGCCAAGCTCCGTATGCCGAGCCGCCTGCGCGGCCTGTCGGGAAAATTGCTTGCGCTGACGGTGATTTTCGTTCTGCTGGCCGAGGTTCTGATCTTTGCGCCCTCCATTTCCTCCATGCGCCTCAACTGGCTGCGCAATCATCTCAACAAGTCTGCCGCCGCCGCCGTGGTGATAGACGGCTTGCAATCGGTGGAAATTCCCGCCGAGGTGCAGCGCGATATTCTCTCTGCCACCGGCACCAGAGCCATTGTGCTGCGCAAGGATGGCACAACCCGGCTTCTGGCCGTCAGCGAGATGCCGCAACAACTCGACGCGCAATATGACCTGGCGGAGATGGATGGCTGGATCGCCATTCGCGACGCGCTTGAGGAAATCGCCTTCGGCGGCGAGCGCACCATCAGCGTCAGCGCTCCCATTGGGGAATCCTCGATGCAGGTCGAGGTGGTGATGAACGACAGCGTGTTGCGCAAGGCCATGCTGCAATATTCCACCAGAGTTGCCATTTTCTCGCTGTTGATTTCGCTGATGACCGGGGCGCTGCTGTTCATTTCGGTCAATCGCCTGCTCATTCGTCCGGTTCGCAGATTGACACATAATATAGAGAGCTTTGCCCGCGATCCCGAAAACCCCGCCAGCGTCATCCGCCCCTTTACCGGGCGCGACGAACTGGCCTTCGTGGCCGCACATCTGGCGTCCATGCAGACACAGCTGCAAAAGACCCTGCGCCAGCAGCGCAATCTGGCGGATCTGGGTCTGGCGGTTTCGAAGATCAATCACGACATGCGCAATATTCTGGCCTCAGCGCAACTGATGTCGGACCGGTTGGCGGATATCGATGACCCCATCGTGAAAAGTTTCGCCCCGAAGCTGGTGCGGGCGATTGACCGGGCAGTAAGCTATAGTACGGATGTGCTTACCTTCGGCCAGGCACCGGAGGCTGCACCGAAACGCCGGCGTTTTCCGCTGCACTCGCTTTGCCAGGACCTGCGCGACATGCTGGCCCTTGGCGCTGACATCGAATTTGTTGACCAGATTGCCGAGGATCTGGAAGTCGATGCCGATAGCGAACAATTGCTGCGCGTGATCCACAATCTTTGCCGTAATGCCGCGCAGGCTCTTTCCGGCTTCATCACCGAAAGCCCCGGCGGCACGGGCCGCATCACCCTTTCGGGCCAGCGCATCGGGAGCGTGGTGGCCATCACGATTGACGATAATGGGCCGGGAATGCCGCAAAAGGCACGCGAAAACCTGTTCTCCGCCTTCCGCGGCTCCGCCCGCTCCGGCGGCACGGGACTCGGGCTGGTCATCGCCCGCGAACTGGTTCTGGCCCATGGAGGAACGATTGCTCTGGTGGAAAAACCCGGAGCCGGCACGCAGTTCCGCATCGAGATCCCCGACCTGCCCGCCATGCTCGAAGATTTCCGCCTCAAAGCCAAGGGCTGATTTTTCATATCATATCATCGGCTTATGTAAAAATTGCAACGCATATCGATTTTTTCTCCGATTTGGCTTGCAATCACCGGCAGATGCCTTTAGAGAACCGCTCACGCCACCAGATGGTTGGCAGACGCACCCGTAGCTCAGCTGGATAGAGCACCAGACTACGAATCTGGGGGTCAGGAGTTCGAATCTCTTCGGGTGCGCCATTCTTCCCTTCCCAAGTCGAAATTCAGCTCATTGTTTTCCGGGTTTGGCGTCAAACGCTGATGTTGGAAACGCCGTCGCGTAGTGTCTGTCGTTTCGGACACGAAGCCGGATAGGGTTTTGCTGCAACTGATCTACTTTCATTTGTGCACGAAACATTAGCGAAAATTGAAGAATTTCAGGCTACGCTCGTCTCATTATTATACGATGCCGGCAGTCGGCAGGGCGTGGGTCCGTAAGATTGCCGCTGGGCAAAACCGGGATTGCGTTGCTTGTGCCATTTCCTTGGTGCGGACAGTGTAATACCAAAGCTCTAAGATGCTACTGCATAATTCCTTAAATCGGAATCGATTTAAGGAATTATGCAGCAGATTTAAAGTGTTACAGCGTCCTTTGTGCGTTTGATAAAACGCACGGTGCTGTAACGCATCCTCGCTTGAAGAAATTTCGAATATCTCAACGGCGTCAGTCGCTTGATATATTCGAAAAGGGAGCACCAAGAGTCATTTTCAATGACCCTTGTTATACGTTTTCTTGATTAAACCTTTCCCGGAAATTCTGCGGGAAAAGGTTCAGGATGAAGTGTGCTTCGCGCTCCCACCGCGATGCGCGTATTGGAGAAGAACGATACATGTCCGGAAAGCAGCAGTGCCCGGCATGTGTTGAATGGACGTAAACGGGTGCGGCGGGAAGGAACGATCCAAACCGCATCAAGGATGAATCGATGCCGGAACAGACGATTGGCGCCATACAGGTTTCCGCGACAGCGCAGCCAGCCGGCAATGCGCAACGCAGCAATGCGTCCGAAGCCGAGATGGAAGGCTTGAGCTTTGCACAGAAGGAAACCTATCGGCTGGCGCGCGATGCGGAAGCGGGCAATGACATCGACGACAAGCTTATCCTGAACGTCATCCATCCACCTGCCCTTATTCTTTTTTCCCTGTTGAACGGCGCAAAAAACGACAGCCCCGCCGATCTTCAGCGGGCACATGAGGCCTATGGCGAAATCAGCGCCGCCTCTTCGATGGTGGCCGATGCTGATAACAATGCCGCCGCCGCGAAGCTGAGCGACCCCTCCAGCGACGCTTCGGCCACCTGAGACCAGAGCATGATCCGATCGGAGTGAAACGAGGATCGACAAGTTTATGCTTCGAAAAAAAGCTTAGAGTATCCAGCAAAAGTGTATTCGGTTTTGCTTCCGGAAATGCGGGAAAATAAAATCTTACTGCATAATTCCTTAAATCGGAATCGATTTAAGGTGAAAATTATGCAGCAGATTTAAAGTGTTACAGCGTCCTTCGTGCGTTTGATAAAACGCACGGCGCTGTAGGGCGCCGATCTGATTAAATCAGATGGAAAAGCCCCGAAGTCCGATTTCGTCCCGCCTTCAGCTTACGTTCCCATGCAATAGACTCATAGCTGCCATGCGCGGGCGTTTTGCGGAAGATCAAGCCATCCAAGCTCTCCTGCCTGCATGGTGGCTGCGAAAGGGGCTGCCTTTGCAGGCCATGACCGCTGACGCCAACCCTTGGCGCGCGCGCCCCGCAACGGAGAGATGAACCGAGATGTTACGTGACCGGATTCGTTGCCAGCCTCTGCTGGACAAACTTTGCACCGCAGACGAGGCTGCCGCCCTCATTCAGGATGGCATGACCATTGGCATGAGCGGTTTCACCCGTGCGGGGGAAGCCAAGGCGGTTCCTTTGGCATTGGCCGAGCGCGCCCGAAAACAGCCACTGAAGATCACCCTCATCACGGGCGCGTCTTTGGGCAACGATCTGGACAAGACCTTGACCGATGCGCATGTGCTGGCGCGGCGCCTGCCGTTCCAGTCCGATCCCGGCCTGCGCCGTGCGATCAATGCCGGTGAGGTGATGTTCATAGACCAGCATCTGTCCGAGACGGTGGAGCAACTGCGCACCAGACAGATCCCCCCCGTGGACATTGCCGTAGTGGAGGCCGTGGCGATTACGGAGCATGGCGGTATCGTGCCCACCACCTCCATCGGCAATTCGGCAAGCTTTGCCATTCTGGCCGAAAAGATCATCGTCGAGCTGAACCTTTCACAGCCCACCACGCTGGAAGGCCTGCACGATGTTTACATTCCCTCGCGCCGTCCGGCCCGGATGCCCATTCCGGTGGTGACGCCGGAAAGCCGCGTTGGCCTGCCCTATATTCCGGTGCCACCGGAAAAGATTGCCGCCATCGTCGTTTCCGAAAAGCACGACAGCTCTTCCTCCATTCTGCCGCCGGATGATGAAACCCGCGCCATTGCCGGACACCTGAAGGCATTGTTGCTGGAAGAAGTCCGGCAAGGCCGGATGGGTTATGATCTGCTGCCCTTGCAGGCAGGCATCGGCACCATTGCCAATGCGGTGCTGCACGGCTTTCTGGACTCGCCCTTTCACGATCTGAAAATGTATTCGGAGGTCTTGCAGGATTCGACCTTCGAACTGATGGATGCGGGCAAGCTTACCTTTGCCTCCGCCTCCTCCATCACGCTTTCCTCGGAAATGTATCGCAAGGTTCTGCCGAGACTTGCGGAATACAAGCATCATCTGGTGCTGCGACCGCAGGAAATCAGCAATCACCCGGAGGTCATTCGCAGACTGGGGATCATCTGCATCAATACGGCTCTGGAATTCGACATTTACGGCAATGTCAATTCCACCCATGTGGGCGGCACGCACATGATGAACGGCATTGGCGGCTCTGGCGATTTTGCCCGTAACGGCTATCTGTCGATCTTCGTCACCAAATCCCTGGCGAAGAACGGCGCGATTTCATCCGTCGTGCCGATGGTGAGCCATGTGGACCATACCGAACATGACACCGATATTTTCGTAACCGAACAGGGACTGGCCGATCTCAGGGGCCTTGCTCCGCGTGAGCGGGCCATCTCCATCATCCGCAATTGCGCCCACCCCGATTATCGGGAGCAATTGGAGGATTATTACGCGCGCGCCGTAAAACGCGGCGGGCATACCCCGCATATCCTTGAAGAAGCCCTTTCCTGGCATCAGGCGCTGAAGGAAACCGGAACGATGCGACGGTGAGGCGAACCTTGCATGTCGAATACCTCAAGCCTTTGACACAATTGAAATATTCTAGAGCATAATCCGACCGGAGTGAAACGAGGATCGACAAGATTATGATTCAAAAAGAAAAGTTTAGAGCGCCGATCTGATTCAATCAGATCGGCGCTCTAAACCCTTTCAAGACGAGGATGCTTCAGCATCCCGCATGTTGCAGGGGTTTGGGTAACGCGCCCAAAATCGGTCGTTTTAAAGTCTTGCCAGCCACCTTATGCAGCCGGAAGCTGAGGTGGTCCATGTCTTTTCTGTTTACGATTCTGTTCTATTCCGCAAGCCTTTGCCTGCGGCGCCTGCGCTTTGGGCAGGCTTGGCACACGCCTGTCAGGCTTGCGCTGGGCGTGCTGATAGCACTGCCGTTCGCGGGCATTTCCGGTGCTGCCGCAGCCGACGTCACTCTCAAGATCGGCGTGGAACAGACCAAGTATTCGCTTATCGGCTCCATGGGCGACATCGTCTATTCCAGCCTTGCATCGGACAATCCGACCATTCCCGGTGTTACCGTCAGAACATTCGACTCCAGCGGCATTCTTTATCTCAACACCAGCGGAACGCCGACGACCACCGGCACATACACATTCAACGGTTCCTATTATTATTATGCCTATGATCAGGAATGCGGCGCTTACTATGAAGCTACGGTCAATTACGGCCTTGATTACGACCCACCGGCCGGGAAAAACTGCTCCGGCTACTATAATATCGTCAGCGGCACGTTTACCCGCACGGTCGAAGTTGTTGCCGCCACCCTGTCCGTCAGCCCCACCAGCCTCGGCACGTTGACCGTCGGTCAGGCCGCCAGCGTCTCGCTGACGACAACGGGGGGATCCGGCACCTAAAGCTATGCGCTCGCCAGCGGCAGCAGCCTTCCCGATGGCCTTACCCTCAGTGGCTCGACCGTCCAGGGAACCCCGACGAGCGCGCAATCCTACAGCTTTTCGATCGAGGCGACGGATAATTACGGCAATACGGCCACGCAGAGCTATTCCGGCACGGTGACGGCTGCGCCGACCATCAGCCTGTCCACCTCTGCCACGACGACAACGAAAGGGAGTTCCGTTACCTTCACCGCGACGCTTTCGGGCGGCACATCCCCAAGCGGCAGCGTGGTTTTCAAGGATGGTTCGACAACCTTGCAAACCGTGTCGCTCAGCGGCTCCACTGCCAGCTACACGACATCGGACCTCAGCGTCGGCAGCCACAGCATCACCGCCACCTATGGCGGCGATGGCGATAATAACAATGCAAGCGCCTCGGCAATCACCGTGACGGTGGCCAAGACAAGCCCCGGCCTGACCTTGAGCCCTTCCACCAGCAGCCTGACCGTCAAGGAGAGCCTGACCCTGACGGCAACGCTGTCCAGCGGCATCTCCCCCACCGGCACCGTGACGTTCAAGGACGGCACTACGACCCTTGGCACGGGACAACTCAATGGCACCACCGCCACTTTCACCACGGAAAGCCTCGGCGTTGGCAGTCACACCATCACCGCCACCTATGGCGGCGATGGCGACAATGGCACCGCAACGGCCTCGGCCGTTACCGTCACGGTCACGCAGGCAAGTCCGGCGCTCACCCCTGCGGCATCGGCAAGCAGCCCGACCATCCATGACAGCGTGACATTTACCGCAACGCTCTCTGGCGGCGTCTCTCCCACCGGAACCGTGACGTTCAAGGATGGCAGCACGACGCTTGAAACCGTTCAGCTCAGCGGCATGACGGCAAGCTTCACCACCAGCAGCCTTGCGGTTGGCAGCCACAGCATTACCGCCACCTATGGCGGCGACACCAACAATGCCAGCATCACATCCTCCGCCATCAGCCTGACCGTGCAGCAATCATCCTCAGCCCTTGCGTTGAGCGCGTCTGCCACGAGCCTGAGGCTGAACGAAAGCGTGACCTTTACCGCCAGCCTCTCCGGCGCCATTTCACCCGGTGGCACCGTGACATTCAAGGACGGCACCACGACGCTTCAAGCCGTGCAGGTCAGCGGCACGACGGCAAGCTTCACCACCAGCAGCCTTGCAGTTGGAACGCACAGTATTACGGCCAGCTATGGCGGCGACAGCAATAATGCGGCCTCCTCATCATCCGCATTGAGCGTCAGCGTAGCTCTGCCGGTTCTCACCCTTTCGCCAACGGCCAGCGGCCTGACCTCCGGCACATCCGGCGTCAGCTATAGCCAGAGCTTTACCGCCACCAACGGCACCAGTCCCTACAGCTTCGCGGTAAGCGCCGGAAGCCTGCCGGCAGGCCTGACGCTTGCCGCAGGCGGCACGCTTTCCGGCACTCCCTCCGCGAATGGCAGCTACAGCTTCACCTATACCGCCACCAACAGCTCCGGCGCATCTTCGGCGGCAACCGTCACCCTGACAGTTACCGCACCGACACTGACGCTGACACCCGCCTCCGGCGCGCTGACCGCAGGCGTCGTCGGATCGGCCTATGCCAGCACCAGCCTTTCCGCATCGCTGGGCACCGCGCCCTACAGCTTTGCCCTCTCCTCGGGAAGCCTGCCTGCCGGGCTTGCGCTGTCCTCCTCCGGCACATTGTCAGGGACGCCCACGGCCGCGGGCTCGGCAAGCTTCACCGTCCGGGCCACCGATGCCAATGGCGCGACCGGCAGCGCCAGCTATTCGCTGACAATCAGCGCGCCTGCCGTCAGCTTCAGCTTTTCTCCAGCCGCCGGCACCCTGACAGCCGCCATGGCAGGGGAGGATTACAGCCAGACCATCGTGGCCAGCGGCGGCACCGGCACTCTTGTCTACAGCGTCTCCTCCGGCACGCTGCCCTCCGGCATGATCCTCAATATCTCCACCGGCACGCTCACCGGCCCGCTGGCCAGCGGTTCGGAAGGCAGCTACAGCTTCACCATTGCCGTTCGTGACGGAAACGGCTCCACCGGCAGCGCGCATTACAGCCTCACCGTCAAGCCGCGTGCAGTGACGGTGAGAGACAAGACCGTCACGGTTGCCGCAGGTGAAACCCCGGCGGATGTCTATCTCAACCGTGGCGCAACGGGCGGGCCGTTCACCTCGGCCGATGTGGTTTCCGTAGAACCCGCCATAGCCGGTACCGCCACCATCCGCAGCGGCGAGCTGGCCGATACCAGTTCAAGCACCCCGGTTGGCTGGTATCTGCAATTCACTCCGAACGCCTCCTATGGCGGCCAGGCGCGGGTGAGCTATCGCCTGATCAGCAGTCTCGGCTCATCCAATGCAGGAACCGTGACCTATACTCTTTCCTATGATGCAACGACTGTCACCAGCGAGGTGAATGGGCTGGTGCAGGATTTCGTCCGCACCCGGCAAAGCCTCATTTCTTCCGCCATACAGGTGCCCGGCCTTCTTGAGCGAAGGCAGATGAGCATGGCAACCGAGCCTGTCACGACGAAGCTTTCTCCCGGCGACACATCCATGGTGATGGGCTTCTCCACGAGCCTCGCGCAGATCGATGCTGCCAGAAACGGCGGCGCATCCGGCCCTCCTGACTTCAATCTCTGGATCGACGGCACGATTTCCACCTTCAACAATCAGGACAGCAATGGCAGCAAATGGGGCTCCTTCGGGATGCTGAATCTTGGCGGCGACTATCTCGTTTCCGATCGCCTGCTGCTTGGCCTGTCCTTCCATTATGACCGCATGACCGATCCCACCGATGAAGACGCGGAACTGAAGGGCAATGGCTGGATTGCCGGTCCCAACGCCTCTCTGGAAGTGGCGAAGGACATCTTCTGGGATACGAACCTGCTCTATGGCGGCTCGGCCAATACCGTCGATACCGGTGTGTGGAGCGGTGACTTCGACACCTCGCGCATCTTTGCCGATACGGCCCTGACCGGCCAGTGGAAGCTCACCCCGGATACGGTCATCACCCCCAAGCTCAGGGCCGTCTATTTCTCCGAGCGGGTCGAGACATACACCGTCAGCAACAGCGCCAACGACAGCGTCAGCATCGAAGGCTTCAACGAAGAGCAATTCCGCCTTTCGCTCGGCGCGGAAATTGCCCGCTCCTTCAAGCTTGCCGATGGTGGAAAATTCTCGCCCAAGCTTGGCCTGACCGGCGGCTATTCCGCCATGGACGGCAGCGGCGCCTTTGCCTCTGCCACGGCAGGCTTCTCATGGCAGCCGGATGCGGCGTGGAACGTCAATGCAAGCCTGCTCTTCAGCGTCGAGGGCGACGGAACGACATCGATCGGCGCGCGGGCAAGTGCTGCGCGCAAGTTCTGAAACCGTGCAGGCGCAACGAAAACCCCGGACGACACGATCGACCGGGGTTGTTGTTCCTGTCCAGAGGTTCGTGAGACGGAAGCCCGGCCTCAGGTTTTGCGGAAGGTCAGATAGGCCGAGGAGCGGCCTTCGCGGCGGGCCTTGGCCTCATAACGGGTGCCGGGCCAGCCCTCATAGGGCGTCAGCCAGTCTGCGCTGCAACGGGCCTGCCATTCAAAGCCGCCATGGTCGCGGCAATGGGCAAGCGTCCAGTTGACATAGCTATCGATGTCGGAGGCAAAGCAGAACAGGCCGCCGGGCTTCAAGACCCGGTGGAAGCGCTGAAGATTGACCTGGGAGACAAAACGGCGCTTCCAGTGCCGCTTCTTCGGCCATGGATCGGGATAGAGAAGATCGATCTGGTCCAGACAATTGGCCGGAAGCCAATCCAGCAACTCCGTCGCGTCGTCATCATATACGCGGATATTGGGCAGGCCCTCCGCCTCGATGACCGCAAGAAGCTTGGCCATGGAATTGACGAAGGGCTCCACGCCGATAAAGCCGGTGTCTGGCGCATTTCGGGCGCGATGCGCCAGGTGTTCCCCGCCGCCAAAGCCGATTTCCAGGCGAAGACGTGTTACCGGAACCGGAAACAGCGCCTCAAGCCCGGCGGGCGGCTCTGTGGAAAGGTCCAGCTTGCGCTGCGGCAGGAGATGCGACATGCGCTCGACCTGCTGTTCGCGAAGCGGCTTTCCCTTGCGGCGACCGAAAAATGCTTCGGTCGCCCGGCTGCGGCGTGTTTCTTCAGTCATACAATCAGGCTTTCAGAGCGTCCTTGAGCGGCTTGACCAGATCGATCTTCTCCCAGGAGAAGGACCCGTCACGGCCAGCCTTGCGGCCAAAATGGCCATAGGCCGAAGTCTTGGCATAAATCGGCTTGTTGAGATCCAGATGGCGGCGAATGCCGGAAGGCGAAAGGTCAATCACCTTGCGGATTGCCGCTTCGACGGCGTCCTCGCCATATTTGCCGGTGCCGTGCAGATCGACATAGATGGACAGAGGCTGGGCAATGCCGATAGCATAGGAAATCTGGATCGTGCAACGCTCGGCAATGCCTGCGGCCACCACGTTCTTGGCAACATAGCGCGCGGCATAGGCCGCGGAGCGGTCCACCTTGGTGGTATCCTTGCCGGAAAATGCGCCGCCGCCATGCGGTGCTGCGCCACCATAGGTATCCACGATGATCTTGCGGCCTGTCAGGCCCGCATCGCCATCCGGTCCGCCAATGACGAACTTGCCCGTGGGGTTGATGTACCATTTGCAATCGTCAGCGATCTTCAGATCACCGAGAGCTTCGCGAATGTAGGGCTCCACCACCGAGCGAACCTTGGCCGAATCCCAGCTTTCATCGAGATGCTGGGTGGAAAGAACGATGGAGGTGGCCTCATAGGGCTTGCCGTCCACATAGCGAACCGTAACCTGGCTCTTGGCATCGGGGCCAAGCTTGCCAACGTCGCCCTCGCCCTTTTTGCGCGCGGCAGAAAGCAATTGCAGGATCTTGTGCGAGTAATAGATGGGAGCCGGCATCAGATCCGGGGTTTCCGTGCAGGCATAGCCGAACATGATACCCTGGTCGCCAGCGCCTTCGCTGTTGTTCTGGTCGGCGGCCTTGTCCACGCCCTGGGCGATATGGGCCGACTGCGAATGCAGCAGAACGTCGATCTTCGCGGTCTTCCAGTGGAAACCATCCTGTTCATAGCCGATGTCGCGAATGGCCTTGCGCGCCGCGGCCTTGAACTTGGCGGGATTGATGACTTCATTGCCCGCCTTGTCGGTTTTCATCAGACTGGGAGGAAGGCGGACTTCACCGGCAATCACCACCCGGTTGGTGGTGGCCAGCGTTTCGCAGGCGATGCGCACTGTCCAGGGATCGACACCCGTTTTGGTGGCTTCACGATAGACCAGATCGACAATTTCATCGGAAATACGGTCACAAACCTTGTCGGGATGACCTTCGGAAACGGATTCACTCGTAAACAGGTAAGCGGAGCGCATACGGGATTCCCCTCAATGAACCAAATGACTCTGCCTCAGAGCATCTCCAGGACATAGGGAAAGCGGATTCCCCTGCGGAAATGCGTGAAAACAAAGGTTTAAAGTCTCGCCGTGCTTCAATCAAACACGATCGGACTCTAGAAGTTATCGGCTCAAAAAACAAGGGACACAACGACATAAATATATCTTTATGTCAGCAATCCTCCCTGTTCCAGACACAAAAAAAGCGGCCCGCACGCCGCTTCTTTTGTCCGGTAAAGTCTGACTGCCTTACTCTGCGTCCGCCTCGGCGGCAAGCGCCTTGACAAGATCCACCACGCGGCGGCGCACCTTGGGATCGTTGATCTTCACGAAGGAGCGGTTCAGTTGCAGTCCCTCGGAGGAGGACAGGAAATCCACGACATAGTTCGAGCTTGCCGCATCCGAGAAACCGGGATTGCCGCCGGAAGCCGACTGCTCGCCGGGCGCATCCTCGAAGAAGAAGGAAACCGGGACGTTCAGAATGCTCGAAATATTCTGAAGGCGGCTGGCTCCGACGCGATTGGTGCCCTTTTCATACTTCTGAATTTGCTGAAAGGTGATGCCGAGGCTCTCGCCCAGCTTTTCCTGGCTCATGCCAAGCATGGTGCGGCGAAGCCGGATACGGCTACCGACATGAATGTCGATCGGGTTCGGCTTCTTCTTGTTTTCCAACATGGTTCAATCCTGACGATGGTTGTAATTAACGCATAACCCGCTCCGCTTGCAACTCTTTATAACGTCACGTTGTGCAATTGAAAGACCAAGGCACACGGCAAGTCGGTTACGAGTACAACCACTATGCATTTTTAGGGGTTTTGGGTCAATCGATCCTCTAAACAAAACCTAAACGAGAAATTACAGCTAAAGATAATAACAAACATGTTACCACCAAAAAGTTGTAGCCATCATGAGAATAGTCACTTTTATTCAAAATCTGCAACTTTAGAGAAATGTCCTCTGCACCTTCTGCGTTCAATCGCATTCCGGAAACGACCCTGCCCTTACCATCAATTATGGCAGAAATGCCATTATTGGCATCGCGGATCACCGGCCTGCCGGTCTCCACGGCACGCAGGCGGGCCTGAAGAAAGTGCTGGTACGGACCCGGCGTATTGCCGAACCACGCATCATTGGTGACGTTGATAATGGCGCTCGCGCCGGAAAGTTCCGGCGTCATCTCGTTTGGAAAAATTATTTCATAGCAGATCAGCGGATAGAGCCCGATCCCGCCCGGCAGGCTGAGGAGATTGCGGCGCGCACCCGCCGTAAACCCTCCCGGCAGCGCGATGAGGTTTTCGATGCCAAGCTTGCCAAGCAGGCGCTCGAAGGGAACATATTCACCAAACGGGGTCAGATGAACCTTGTCCGTGGCGGCGATAATCTGACCGTGATGGTCGATGGCGTAGATGGAGTTGTAGTAGCGCGGCGGCTCGCCTGCGGCCTGCTCCTCGGAGCGCACCGTGCCGGTGATCAGCACCTGCCCCTCCTGAAGCGTCTGGGCGATGCGCTGAAGCGCGTCGGGATTTTCCGTCAGGATGAAGGGAATGGTGGTTTCCGGCCAGATCACCAGATCGGGCCGCTTGCCCCCGTCCTTCGGCGGAAGGGCCGTCAGCCGCAAATGCTTTTCGAACACGGCAACACGGTCTGAATTTTGCAGCTTCACCGATTGATCGATCGCCGGCTGCACGAGCCTAACGGTCATCTCCCGCCCGTCGCTACCGGCTACGTCATCAAGGTTCAGCCGGTAGACGCCATATCCGAAATGCGCAAACACCAGCAGGCTGGCCAGTGAAAGACCAAGGCGCAGGCCCCGTCTTGTCGCCAGAAGTGCTGGCGCCGAATAGACAAAGACCGCCAGCGCCGACATGCCGAAGAGACCGACAATTCTGACCGATTGCATCATCACCGGCACTGGCATGGCGGTGTAGCCCATGGCATTCCATGGAAACCCCGTGGCGACGAAGCTGCGAAGCCACTCCGCAAGGCCAAAGGCGGCCGCAAGCGCGGCAACCCTCCCAACCCCGTCCGACCAGAAAAACCGCGCGAGCGCCGCCGCAAACCCGTAAAACAAGGCCAGCACCGCCGGAAGGCCAAGCACCGCCAAGGGCAGCGCCCAGGCAAACTCGTCGGCCTCCAGCAACAGGGCCGCGCCCAGCCACCACAAGCCCGCCACGAAATATCCGAAGCCAAACAGCCAGCCAAGAAAAAAGGCGGATCGTAAACCGCGAGAGCCAAGGCGTCGCGGATCGCCCCCAACCCCATCCATGAGCCAGACGAACAGCGGAAACGACAGGAAAAGAATGCCGAACACACCAAAGGGCGGCAAGGCAAGCGCACCCATCGCCCCCGCCAGGATCGCCAGAAGCGCGCGGCGCCATCCATCCAGAAGCATGATCCTGCCTGCCACCCGCTCCATCCCTGCCCTCTCCCATCATTTTCGAATCAATTCGACGCAGTCTTCCAAAAATGCGGCCTTTTGTCGTGCTTGCCTGTGAATGGGCATAATTCACCATTGCGGTCTGGCCGCGCAGGGATAAGATCATAACATGAACAAAATCGAATCTTTGCTGGCCACTACGGCACTGTCATCCGGCGACAGCCATATCAGCTTTGGCGCACTTCTGTTTGTGCTTGCCCTGATTTTCGGGCTTTGCCTTCTGTTCGGCCTGATCTTTCGTCGCAATAGCGGCCCATGGGAGGCCATGGCCGATGCCGCAGCAGAGCAGCAGGCACTGGAAGACCAGCGCATGGCGGCGCTCGTTCAGGCTCAGGCCGAAATGCAGGGACGGCTTGCCGCCATGACGGACATGCTCGGCTCCAAGCAGAGCGAATTCAACCGCACGATCAACGAGAGGCTGGACGGCCTGACGCATCGCATCGGCGCGACACTGACGGAACAGACGAAATCCACCCATGAAAATCTGCGTCACCTTCAGGAGCGGCTGGCCGTAATCGATGCGGCGCAGAACAATATTCAGTCGCTGGCCAAGGACGTTGTCGGGCTGCAAGCCATTCTTTCCAACAAGCAGACGCGCGGGGCCTTCGGGCAGGCGCGCATGGAAACCATCGTCGCCGACGGCCTGCCCATGGGGGCCTATGCTTTTCAGGAAACCCTGTCGAACGGATCGCGTCCGGATTGCGTGATCCGGATGCCAAACGGCCAGCCGCCGCTGGTGATCGATGCGAAATTCCCGCTGGAAGCCTGGAATGCCATTCGCGACGGGGCAGGCCCCGAGCAGAAAAAACAGGCAGGGCAACAATTCCGCCGCGATATGGAAGTGCATCTCAAGGATATTTCCGATAAATATCTTCTGGCGGGCGAAACGCAGGAAACCGCATTTCTTTTCGTCCCCTCCGAATCGATCTTCGCCGAGATCCACGAGAATTTCGAGGCCGTGGTGCAAAAGGCCCATCGGCTGCGCGTGGTCATCGTCTCGCCTTCCTTGCTGATGTTGTCCATTCAGGTCATTCAGGCGGTTCTGAAGGACCAGAGAATGCGGGAACAGGCGCATCGGATTCAGAAAGAGGTCATCCATCTGATGGAAGATCTTGGCCGGTTGGACGACAGGACCCGCAAGCTGCAAAGCCATTTTCTTGCCGCGCAGAAGGATGTCGATATGATCCTGACTTCCGCGGAAAAGCTTTCCAAGCGCGGCGGCAAGATCGAGGCGATGGATTTTGAAAGTCAGCCGGAAAGCACGTCCAAACCCGTCAGCGCGGAAAGCCGCACCGGCCTGCTCAAGCTCAGGGTCGTTGACGAAGACTGAAGGCGCACGCCTCGAAAAGCGGCAACACGTAAGCATTTAGCCGGCCGCATTTCCGGACGGGAAACCGGTTTCCACTTTCCCTGGAAATCAACTGCTTTTGTTCGGCGCATTTCCGCACGGGAAACCGGTTTCCACTTTCCCTGGAAATCAACAGCTTTTTGTTCGGCGCATTTCCGGACGGGAAACCGGTTTCCACTTTCCCTGGAAATGCTTTATGGAACCCCGCGGTCGTTTACACACATAAGCATGTTGCGAGAATACGCGGCAGCAGACGGGCTCAGGCCAAGAGGCCGATGCGCCAGCCAGTTTCGGGAGACTAGTGATGATTACGGTTTTTGGTTCCATCAACATGGACCTCATTGCGACCACGACTCGCCTGCCCAAGCCCGGCGAAACGGTAGCGGGAACCGGCTTTGCCACGGCTGCGGGCGGCAAGGGCGCCAATCAGGCCTTGGCTGCCAGAAGAGCGGGGGCCGAGGTGCGGATGGTCGGCGCGGTCGGCGCGGACCAGTTTGCCGCCCCTTCCCTGGAATTGCTTCGGCAGGCCGGTACCGATCTGACCAGCGTTAGGACGGTGGAAGGCCCGACCGGAACGGCGCTCATTCTCGTTGAACAGGACGGCGAAAACATGATTACCGTCATTCCGGCAGCAAATGCCAGTGTCACCAGCGCGGATGCCTCCGCAACCGTCAAGGCCATGACCGGCAATGACAGTCTGGTTCTGCAACTCGAAATTCCCGCCGATGCCGTCGAGACGGCGCTTATCGAGGCGAAAGCTGCGGGCATTCGCACGATCCTGAACCTCGCTCCGCTGACGGAGGATGCCGCAAGGCTGGGCGGGCTTGCCGATATGGTGATCGCCAACGAAACCGAATTCGAACGGCTGGCAGGTGAAACCGGTTTGGGGAACAGCGAGCGTGAAGCCGCGCTGAAGCGCCTTCATGCCCAATCCGGCCAGACGTTGATCATCACGCTTGGGGCAGACGGCGTCATGGCCATTCGCGACGGGCAGATCGTGCGGGCCAAGGGCCTCAAGATCGAACCCGTCGATACCGTCGGAGCAGGAGATACGTTCTGCGGCTATCTTGCCGCCAGCGTCGATGCGGGCATGGAATTCGAAGCCGCGCTGCGCAGGGCGGCGGTTGCCGGGTCATTGGCCTGCCTGAAAGCGGGCGCCCAACCGGCCATTCCGTCGGCCAGCGACGTCGAGCCGCACCTTTAGAGCATTTTCAGGAAAAGTGGAAGCCGGTTTTCCGTCTGAAAATGCGTAAAAACAGATAGTTAGAGCGGTTCAATGTCTCCATGAAACAATGAACCGCTCTAAGGGATTTTTCCCGCGATTGCCTTGTCCGTGTTTCATTGTAACACGGACAAGGCTGATTGTTTGTTACAATGCCGTGAAGCATCCGGGCCATGAAGCATGGCCGGTTCTGATTTTGGCGCGAAGATCCCGAAAAGTCGGATCAGGGAACGAGCAAGGTTCCCACGCCATGCTCGGTGAAGATTTCCAGCAGCACCGAATGCGGCGTCTTGCCGTTCAGGATAACCACGCCCTGCACGCCCGCATTGATGGCCTCGATGCAGGTTTCCACCTTGGGGATCATGCCGCCGGAGATCGTGCCGTCCTTGATGAGCGCGCGTGCTTCGGCAACCGACAATTCCTTGATAAGCTCGCCCTGCTTGTTCAGCACACCCGGCACATCCGTCAGGAACAACAGGCGGTCGGCGCGCAGCGCCCCGGCAATGGCGCCTGCGAAAGTGTCGGCATTGATATTGTAGGTGTGTCCGTCCCGGCCGGGCGCCACCGGCGCGATCACCGGAATCATCTCGGATTTGGCAAGCAGATCGAGCAGCGTGCGGTCCACCTCGACCACCTCGCCGACGAAACCGAGATCCAGCACGCGTTCGATATTGGAATCGGGATCGGTTACGGTCTTCTTGGCCTTTTCGGCAAAGACCATGTTGCCGTCTTTGCCGCAAAGACCAATGGCCCATTCACCCGTCTGGTTGATGAGCGCAACGATTTCCTTGTTGATCGAGCCTGCCAGAACCATCTCGACGATTTCGACGGTTTTCTGGTCGGTGACGCGCAGACCGCCTTCGAATTTCGATTCGATGCCCATTTTCGCCAGCATCGCGCCGATCTGCGGCCCGCCGCCATGCACGACGATGGGGTTGACGCCCGATTGCTTGAGAAGCGCTATATCCTCGGCAAAGATTTTGCCCAGTTCCGGGTTGCCCATGGCGTGTCCGCCATATTTCACAACGATGGTCTTGTTCTCGTAACGCTGCATGAAAGGCAGTGCCTGGGCCAGCAGGCGGGCCTGAATTTCGCTTTCAGAGGCGCTCATAAGCAATTCCTTCGTCGGATTCTATGCGGATGTCCGGCGCCTTTTAACGGAAGAATCGCCGGGAGGGAATAATCCACTTGGGCTCTTCCGCCGAATTGCCAAGGCAGGCCTTGGCAATTCCACGCAAATGCGCCGAAACAGGGACGGGAAGAGGATGAGCGAGACAATAGCAGCATTGCTGGCAAGAGTTGGCCTGAAGCAGCAGGCCGCCTTTCGCGAACTTTACCGCCTCACCAGCCCGAAGCTTTTTGGAGTGTGTCTGCGGATGCTGAAGCGCCGGAGCGATGCCGAAGATGCCTTGCAGGAGGTTTACGTCCGCATCTGGCAAGGTGCGGCAGGCTTTGCGGGCAGCGGTCAGGGCGCATGGCCATGGCTATTTGCCGTGGCCCGGCATCATTGTCTCGATCGCCTGCGGCGCCGCCAGATGGCGACAGTGGAAATCGAGGAGGCCGCCGACATTGCCGATCCCGGCCATGACCCTGAAACGGCGCTGCACTGGGCCGGGGAAGGAAAGCGCATTGACACCTGCATGGAAGCGTTGGAAGCTTCGCGTGCAGCTGCCGTAAGGCAAGCCTATGTGGAGGGGCTCAGCTATCGCGAACTGGCGGATCACCATAATGTACCGCTGAACACGATGCGCACGTGGCTGCGGCGCAGTCTACTGACGTTGAGAGAGTGCATGGACAGATGACGACACCGGATCAAAGCAAGGGAGGACGCTCGCGGGACGAAGTTCTGGCGGGCGAATATGTGCTGGGTGTGCTTGCATTGGAGGATCGCAAGCGCGTGGAAGCCCGCATTCGCAAGGATCGGCAATTTGCCGCCATCGTGCATCGCTGGGAGGAGAACCTCGCCAGTTTCAATGAGGATTACGAGCCGGAACAGCCGCCGCCCCTGACCTTTTCCCAGGTGGAGGCACAGATTGGCGGCAACCGAAGCCGACCTTCCGGCCCGCGCGCAACGTCAACGCTGTGGAACTCGCTTTTACTCTGGCGAACTCTGGCGCTGGTCAGCGTCATCGGTATGGCGACCTTTGCGGGCGTTGAATTCGGCTTGTGGGACAAGCATTTCCACAGCGCGCCGCTCGTGGCCGATCTTGGCGCCGCAAACCGGCCTTTCACCCTGGTCGCCAGTTTCGACCGCATGACCGGCAGCCTGAGCGTGACCCCGGCGGCGCCATCCGATGTCGGGGCGAAATCCCTGGAACTCTGGGTGATCGAGGGCGACAAGCCCGCGCGTTCGCTGGGCATTCTGCCGCAATCGGGCGAAGGCCGTGTGATCGTGCCTGAAAAGCTGCGCCGTCAGGTGCGCGAAGGCATGATCTTTGCCGTCAGCATCGAACCGCTTGGCGGCTCACCGACCGGACATGCCACCGGCCCCGTCATCGCATCCGGCAAATTGCACGCGCTGTAGGGTCAAAACCCATCCTGATTGAGTTTTGACCCTACTGCATAATTCCTTAAATCGGAATCGATTTAAGGTGAAAATTATGCAGCAGATTTAAAGTGTTACAGCTTCCTTTGTGCGTTCGATAAAACGCACGGCGCTGTAACGCCAATGTGAACAAAAATTTGCCCGTGGGGTGAAACTCTTTTGCGCCTGCGCACGTCTTTGAAGGCAGTTCCGGCTGAGCGGGGGACATCGTCTCCTTCTGAAGCCGGGACGTTTCAACGTGACAGGAAGAGGAAATACCCATGAAAAAGAACGGGCTTCGCCTGCTTGCCCTCGCCTCCGTGATTGCCATCAGCGGCACGGCTTTCGCCAAAAACCCCATGGTGGGAGGCGCTGCCATGTATGAAAACAACAACATCGTCGAAAACGCCGCAAATTCGAAGGATCACACCACGCTTGTCGCTGCGGTCAAGGCGGCCGGATTGGTAGAGACCCTGGAAGGCAAAGGCCCCTTCACCGTATTTGCTCCGACCAATGAAGCTTTCGACAAGCTGCCCAAGGGCACGGTCGATACTTTGCTGAAGCCGGAAAACAAGGAAAAGCTCACCAAGGTTCTCACCTGTCATGTGGTTGCAGCCGATGTCATGTCGTCCGCGCTCGCCAAGATGATCAAGGATGATGGCGGCGAACACGATGTGAAGACCGTTGGCGGCTGCGTACTCAAGGCCAAGGAAAAGGCTGGAAAGATCACGCTGACAGACGAAGCCGGTGGCGTGGCGCATGTCACCATTGCCGACGTGAAACAGTCCAACGGCGTCATCCATGTCGTTGACCATGTTCTGCTGCCGAAAATGTAACGGCGCAACCGTGCCAGAACCGGACCATGTCAGAACCGGACTGAGCCGGCTTTTGTGATGTCGAGGCTGTCAGGGTCAAAGCGAGCCTGACAGCCTCTGGCCTCTTCGCAGGGCGGCGCGGGCGCCGGTATTTGAACCCTGTGCCAGCTCAGGCTCTGCGGCGGCTATGAACAGATTTTTGAATATCTTTCGGATTTTTTACCCTAAATTAAGCGCTGACGTCGCCTATTGGGAAAGATAGGGCTATCACGCCCCTTTCTTTCCAGTTCGCCAATGCCCCTGTCATTCCATTGGAGAGACATTGCCGAGCTGGCGACGATATCGTAAAAAAACCGTAAAACCGAAAGATATGGTCGGTCCTGCCGATGTTTGCTGCCGCTGAAAGCGTTGAGAATATGCCACACATGTACCGCGCCTTGACCCGGGACATTGAGGTAAGCGTAGAGCCTTACTACCTGCCCGAACAATCGGACCCGGAAGACAGCCGCTTCGTATGGGGCTACAGGATCGTCATAACCAATCGTTCCGCAATCGCCGTGCGGCTCACCCATCGCTACTGGCATATTACCGACGAAAACGGTCAGGTCGATGAGGTTAGCGGTCCAGGCGTGATTGGCGAGCAACCGCGCCTCGTGCCGGGAGAAACCTACGAATATTCGTCGGGCTGCCCGCTCGATACTCCTTCTGGCATGATGTTCGGTCACTACCAGATGGTGACGGATAGTGGCGAAACCTTCAATGTTGCCATTCCCGCCTTTTCACTGGATACGCCCAACCTGCGCCGCGTGCTGAACTAAAGCATTTTCAGGAAATATGTAGTCACGGTTTTCCGTCTGGAAATGCGGGCAAACAAAGGCCCTACTGCATAATTCCTTAAATCGGAATCGATTTAAGGTGAAAATTATGCAGCAGATTTAAAGTGTTACAGCGTCCTTTGTGCGTTTTATAAAACGCACGGCGCTGTAAAGCATCAGGAGCGCATCACGCTCAGGTCATTTCCTGCAAGGCCCAGACCACCATCCATGGCCGCATCTGGCCTTCATTCCACTCGACATTGCTCCACAAAATGTCACCGTCCGGGGCTTCTGGCACAAGGCGGGCTTCGTCGGTGAGATTGGCATAGAGCGATAGCAGGCTGCCATCTGCCAGCCACCACTCCACATGCAATATCTCGTTGCTTGCATTTGCGCGCCCCGCATGGCCGCCCATGCCGGCAAGGCGCGGCACGATCTTTCGTTTGCGAAGGGCGATGAGCTCCTTGTAAAGCTGAAGCCGGAGGGCGTGGGCCGGATGCAAGCGCTCGTCCCAGTCCAGTTTTGCGGAGAGGAAAGTTTCCTCGGTGATCGGATCCGGAAGGCTGCCCGCATCACCGTCGAAACCGGGCAGGCCAGCCATTTCCTTCAGCCGCCCCTCGCGGATCAATCCATTCAGTTCATCGCCCATATCGCAGAAGAACGGAAAGGGGCTCGACGCCGCCCATTCCTCGCCCATGAAGATCATCGGGATTTGCGGCGCCAGAAGATAAATTGCCGCGAGGGCGGAAAGGGCAGGTGCCGGGGCGATCTCGGTGATGCGCTCGCCAAAGGCGCGATTGCCCACCTGATCGTGGTTTTGAATGAAGGAAATGAAGGCCGTTGGCGGCAGATGCGCGCTTGAACTGCCGCGGGGAGAGCCGCGATGCGGCATATGCTCGCCCTGATAGACGAAACCCTCGCAAAGCGCCTTGCCGATTGCGCCCGCCCCTGCCTGATAATCGGCATAATAGCCAAAATTCTCGCCGCTTGCCGCGACATGCAGCACATGGTGAATGTCGTCGTTCCATTGCCCATTATAGAGGGCGGCGGTACCATCGCCATTGCGCTCCAGCAGAGCGGGGTCGTTTTCCTCGTTCTCCACCACCAGATGGATATGCCGGTCCACGAAGGTTTTTCGGATGCGCCTTGCCATCTCCACCAGCAGATGCTCTCCACTTGTGTCTTCTATGGCGTGAACGGCATCGAACCGCAGTCCGTCGAAGCGGTAGGTTTCCAGCCAGAACATCGCATTGCCGATCGCCCATTCCCGAACGGGACGCGCATCCCCTCCATCGTAATTGATCGCATCGCCCCAGGCCGTGCTGTGCCGGTCGGTCAGAAAGGGCGAATAGGCAGGCAGATAGTTTCCCTCCGGCCCCAGATGATTGTAAACGACATCCAGAAACACCTGCATTCCGCGCTCATGGGCCGCATCCACCAGCGCTGCCAGGTCCTCCGGCCTGCCATAGCTGCTGTCGGGCGCATAGGGCAGCACGCCATCATAGCCCCAGTTCCGCAGCCCGTGAAAATCGGCAAGCGGCATGATTTGCAGGGCCGTTACGCCAAGCTCCACGAGATGGTCAAGCCTGTCCATGGCGCCCCGAAAACTGCCTTCCGGGCTGAAGGTGCCGATATGCAACTCGTAAAAAATCGTCTCTTCCCAAGGCAGCCCGCGCCAATCGCCAGCCTTCCACGAAAAGCCTGTGTCGATAACCTCGCTTGGCCCATGCACGTCCTCGGGCTGGAAGCGGGAGCCCGGATCGGGCACGAGAAGATCGCCGATCTGAAAGCGGTATCTGGCGCCCGCTCCCACGCCTTCCACCCGCAACCTGTGCCATCCGTCGTCGTGACGCAGCATTGCCATGGGCGCACGATCTTCAATTTTGAGCCGAACATCGGGCTTCGAAGGCGCCCACAAGGAAAAGGTAACGCCCCCTTCATCGAGAACGGGACCAAAGATCGGGGGAGCTGGCATTTTCGACAAGGGAACCTCGCAGGAGCGCACGGACGGACCTGCGGTTGAACAGCGAGCTGGCGCGAAAGTTCCCCTCCCCGCGCAATTCCGCCGCCCCGGAAGGCGGCGGAATGAACGCAAGCAAGATCATGCAAGCCGGGACGCGCCTCAGAATTCTTCCCATTGGTCCTGCGCCACGGCGGCATTGCCGTGAGAGACAGGCGCGGCGGGGCGGCGGGCAGAGGCAGGCCGTGCAGAAGCTGCCGATACCGGGGCGGCGGCGGGCTGGCGGGCGGCCGGGCGCTTGGGCGCCGGGGTAGCCGCCGGAGCCGGAGCGGACACAGACGCAGCCGGGCGCGAAACCTGACCACCCGTACTGAACCGTGCCAGAAGCTCTGCCAGCTTGCGGCTCTCCTGAGCAAGACCCGCCCCTGCTGCATTCATTTCCTCGACCATGGCGGCGTTTTGCTGCGTAGCCTGATCCATGTGGTTGACGGCCACATTGACCTCTGCCAGACCCGTGGCCTGTTCCTGCGCCGCCGAGGAGATGGCGTCCATGTGATGGTTCATGTCCTCCACCACCTTGGCGATGGTGGAAAGTCCCTCGCCCGTATCGTTGACCAGCTTCACGCCTTCACTGACAGCCGCTTCCGAATTGCCGATGAGCGCCTTGATTTCCTTGGCGGCATTGGCCGAACGCTGGGCAAGCTCGCGCACTTCCTGTGCGACCACCGCAAAGCCCTTGCCCGCCTCGCCAGCGCGCGCAGCTTCCACGCCCGCATTCAGCGCCAGAAGATTGGTCTGGAAGGCAATTTCATCGATCACCCCGATAATCTGGCTGATCTGGCGGGAAGCGTGTTCGATACGCTCCATGGCGGCAACCGCATTATTGACGACCACGGCGGAATGTTCGGCGTGCTGGCGGGCATTCTGCACCAGATTGCGGGCCTCGCCGGTTCGCTTCGACGTGGATTGCACGTTGGACGTGATCTGCTCCAGGGCTGCCGCCGTTTCTTCCAGCGAAGCGGCCTGCTGCTCGGTGCGCCTGGCCAGATTGTCGGAGGCCTGCGAGATTTCGCCACTGCCATTGGCAACGCCTTGCCCCACCTGCCCCACCGCCAGAAGCACGGAGCGCAACTGGCTGACGGAGGTGTTGAAGTCGTGCCGAAGCCCTTCGAATTGCGGCGCAAACTGCTGGTCGATCTCGCACAGAAGGTCGCAGGCAGCAAGACGCTTCAGGGCATTCGCCAGAGAGCCGGTTGCCTCGTTCAGCCGGCGCTCGGCATCTTCCTCGGCCCGGCGCTGCACTTCGGCCCGCTCGCGTTCGGCGTTCTGACGATTTTCCGTGGCCTCTGCCTCCAGCCGCAGCCGGGCAAGGGAAGACTGGCGCATGACCTCGACGGCGCCTGCCATATCACCGACTTCATCCTTGCGATGGGCATCGGGCACCGTCACATCCAGCTTGCCATCGACGATTTGCAGCATGACGCGGGTCATGCGGGAAATGGGCCGCGATACACTGGAAATGATCCAGAACGCGAAAGCGACCATCAGCACGACGCCAAGAACGATAAGCCCGAGGCTGAAGCGCGATGAACTGTCATAGGCAGCCTGGGCGGCGGCCGCAGACTTGCTTGCGCCCTCGTCATTGGCCTTGATGACCTCGCCAAGAGCCATGAAAGAATCGACCAGCGGCTGACGGGCAGGCGCAATGGCGGCCACGGCGGCGGTGCGATCGTTGGCCGCCACCGCATCCATGATCGCCTTGCGGGCTTGCAGGTAAAGCGCCCACTTCGCCTCGAAGTTCGACCAGAGCTGACGCTCGCGGTCATTCAGCAGCGAAGCCCGAAAACTGGCATAGGTCTTCGGAATGGAGGCATCCATTTCCGAAAATTCGTCATCCAGCCCCTTTATTTCAGCCGGATCGGTGGCAATCGTCTTGCGGATGGTGGTCGTATGATAACGCAGCATCGTGAACTGGATGCCATCCAGCTTGGACATTCTCGGCATCCACACCTGCCGCGTATCCGAGGCTGCGGAGAAGACGACCGAAATCTGATTATACCCGAAGATACCCAGGGAAACGACGAGGGCAATGGCCGCTGCGGCCATCACCATCAAGCGGGCAGAAATTCGTAGAGTCATGAAACGCCCCAAAACCGTATTATTCTTATTTCATTTAAAATGTAATTTATAAAATAAGAGTGAATGCGGTTAACTTTTGCAGTGCGATCTACGACTTGCAGCGCTTTTGAACCATGATCCTCGCTTCACTCCGGTCGGATCATGCTAACGGAAATTGCGCCCCATTGAGGAAATGCCGCCGCACAATGTGCGGCGGCATTTCACGCACGAGGCTTCACCGCAGGGCTTCCCCCTCATGCTCGTAGTGGCGGGCAATAATCGCCCAGGCCTCATCCGCCGTTTCCACGAAGTTGAGAAGGTTGACGTCGTCCGGGGCAATCGTGCCGAAATCGGCAAGCGAATCGAAATCGATGATCCGGTGCCAGAATTCGCGCCCGAACAGGATGAGCGGGATGGGCGCCATGCGTTTGGTCTGAATGAGCGTGACGGCCTCGAACAATTCGTCCAGCGTGCCGAAGCCGCCGGGGAAAACGGTGATTGCCTTGGCCCGCATGAGAAAATGCATCTTGCGGATGGCGAAATAGTGGAAATTGAAGGAAAGATCCGGCGTCACGAAAGGGTTGGGAGCCTGTTCGTGCGGCAGCACGATATTGAGGCCGATGCTGGGCGCGCCCACTTCGCTGGCGCCGCGATTGCCCGCCTCCATCACGCCGGGGCCGCCGCCCGTGACCACGACATATTCATGATAATGAAACCGTGCGGCATATTCGCTGCATAACCGGGCAAAGCGGCGCGCTTCCTCGTAAAACACCGAGGCTGCCTGAAGATTGCGCTGCTGCACCTCATTGCGTGCCGCCCATGCCGCCTGTCCGGGGGCGGGAATGCGCGCACCACCAAACATCACCACCGTGGACTTGATGCCCTTTTCGGCAAGGATCATCTCCGGCTTCAGCAGCTCCAGTTGCAGCCGCACGGGGCGCAACTCCTCCCGGCACAGAAAATCCTCATCGGCATAGGCCAGCCGGTATGAAGGCGATTGTGATTGCGGGGTTTTCGGCACCACGGCCGCGCTCTGGCGGTCGGTGTGGCTGTCCTTGAGCGGATCCCAGGCGCCGTCGCTCTTGCGGCGTTTTCCATTTCGCAGTCTCGCCATTGATCTGGCCTTTCATCACGTCGGTATGTCACTCTGGCGATTGCCACCGTCAGCACATATTTCCTTGCCAGGGCGGTTCCGGTTTGCAGAAGAATGCAGTAGATCAGAGCCATCTCGACCCGATACAAACCAGGGCAACGCAGTTTCACGTTAGCCAAGGAAGTTTAAGGAAATCTCATGAGCGATACCGCTTCTCTCCAGTCCGTGATCGAAACCGCCTTCGACAATCGCGATGCCGTCAACACCTCCACCCGTGGCGAGGTTCGCGATGCCGTGAACGAGGCCCTTCAGCTTCTCGATCAGGGCAAGGCACGGGTCGCCACCCGTGGCGAGGATGGCCGCTGGAGCGTGCATCAGTGGCTGAAAAAAGCCGTTCTTCTTTCCTTCCGCCTCAATGACATGGAGGTCATCAAGGGCGGTCCCGGCCAGTCCACCTGGTGGGACAAGGTGCCGTCGAAATTCGAAAACTGGGGCGAGACGGAATTCCGCGCCGCAGGCTTCCGCGCCGTGCCCAATGCCGTGGTGCGCCATTCCGCCTATATCGCGCCCAACGCCATTCTCATGCCCTCCTTCGTCAATCTCGGCGCCTATGTCGGCGAAGGCACCATGGTGGACACCTGGGCAACCGTCGGTTCCTGCGCACAGATCGGCAAGCATGTGCATCTGTCGGGCGGCGTCGGCATTGGCGGCGTGCTGGAGCCCATGCAGGCAGGCCCCACCATTATCGAGGACAATTGCTTCATCGGCGCCCGTTCCGAAGTGGTGGAAGGCTGCATCATCCGCGAGGGTTCGGTGCTCGGCATGGGTGTCTATATCGGCCAGTCCACCAAGATCGTCGATCGCGCCACCGGCGAAGTGATGTATGGCGAGGTTCCGCCCTATTCGGTCGTGGTCGCAGGCACCATGCCCGGCAAGCCGCTGCCGAACGGCGAGGCCGGTCCCAGCCTCTATTGCGCCGTCATCGTCAAGCGCGTCGATGAGAAAACCCGCTCCAAGACCGGCATCAACGAGCTGCTGCGCGATTAGAGCATTTTCAGGGAAAGTGGAAGCCGGTTTTCCGTCTGAAAATGCGTAAAAACAAATAGTTAGAACGGTTTGTTGTTTCCGTGAAACAATGAACCGCTCTAAAGCATAATCCGACCGGAGTGAAGCGAGGATCGACAAGATTATGCTTCAAAAATGAACGCTTGGAGCGCTGATCTGATTCAATCAGATCAGTGCTCTACTGCATAATTCCTTAGGTCGGAATCGATTTAAGGTGAAAATTATGCAGCAGATTTAAAGTGTTACAGCGTCCTTTGTGCGTTTGATAAAACGCACGGCGCTCTCATGGACCAATCCTGGCGCGGCTGAAAGGCCGCGCCTCTCTCCTGCCCTGGAATGTCGAAGTCATGCCCGTCACCGATCCTGTCGAAAACCTGCAAACCTTGATCCGCTGCCCCTCCGTCACGCCTGCCGAAGGTGGCGCGCTGACGGCGCTTGCCACCATGCTGGAGCCGCTGGGTTTTGCCGTTTCGCGCATGACCGCCTCCGAAGACGGCACGCCGGATGTGGAGAACCTCTATGCCCGGCTTGGCGAGAACGGCCCGCATCTGATGTTTGCCGGCCATACCGACGTGGTGCCGGTCGGAGACGAGGCTGCGTGGAGCCATCCGCCCTTTGCCGCCGAGATTGCCGATGGCACGCTTTTCGGGCGCGGCGCGGTGGACATGAAGGGCGGCATTGCCTGCTTCGTGGCGGCCATTGCCCGCTGCATCGAAAAGCATGGTCCGCCCAAGGGCTCCGTTTCCTTCCTCATCACCGGCGACGAAGAAGGCCCCTCCATCAACGGCACCATAAAGCTGCTGGAATGGGCAGCCGCCCGCGGCGAACGCTGGGATGCCTGCGTGGTGGGCGAACCCACCAACCCCGACAGGCTTGGCGACATGGTCAAGATCGGCCGTCGCGGCTCGCTTTCCGGCGTGTTGACGGTGCAGGGCGTGCAGGGCCATGCCGCCTATCCGCATCTGGCCGACAATCCCGTGCGCGGCATCATAAAGCTGGCGGAAGCCTTGATGGAGCCGCCCTTCGATCACGGCACGGAAAATTTCCAGCCCTCCAATCTCGAAGTCACCACGATCGATGTCGGCAATGCCGCAACCAATGTCATTCCGGCAAAGGCGACGGCGAAATTCAACATCCGCTTCAACGACACCTGGACGGCGGAGACCTTGAAGGCCGAAATCATCCGCCGTCTCGATGCCGCAGCCGAAGACGAGGCACTGCAGCCGGGCCGTGCGCCCGTGCGCTACGAGCTGCACTGGGCCGACCGGCCAAGTCACGTTTTCCTGACGAAAAGCCCGGCACTGATCGAAAGTCTGTCTGCCGCCATCGAGCGGACCACCGGCAAGCGTCCCGAACTTTCCACCACGGGCGGCACGTCGGATGCCCGTTTCATCAAGGATTATTGCCCTGTGGTCGAATTCGGCCTCGTCGGACAGACCATGCACATGGTCGATGAGCGCGTGGCCGTGAAGGATCTGGAAGTGCTGACCACCATCTACGAGGACTTCATTCAGGGCTGGTTCGGCCATGCCGGGGCGTGAGGAAGTCAGCCACTATATGTATGGCCTCTGGCTGCTAATTCTCGGCAACCGTCAGGGCTTCGACTATCTCGACATCAGCGCGAGAGGGGCCAGCCGCTCCTTCTTTGCCATTCTTCTGGCGCTGCCCGCCATCGTCACCTCCTGGTGCTGGTGGCGCCTGTCGCTGGTGGGCGAAGTGCCTGCCGACATGCTCGGCGGCATCTTCTTCTTCCGCATGGCGGTTCTGGATGGGCTGAGCCTGCTCATCCCCCTCATTCTCGTCGGGATCGCCGCGCTCCTCTTCGGCCTCGAGGCGCATTTCAACGCCATCATCGTCACCAGCAACTGGCTTTCCTTGCCGATCTGCTACGGTTATGGCGTGCTGATTGCCCTTGCGACACTGACACCCGGCCTGTCACCCATTATCCTCGCCCTGTGGCTCTGCCTGTTCATCACCGTGCTTATTGCCACATTCCGCCTTCTCCAAGCCATTCTCGGGGCCGAGCCCCTGACCGTCGCTGCCCTGACCCTGCTGCTTCTGGTGCCGAACGAGCTGATCTCAGACCTGCTGGAACGCTATCTCGACGTGGCGCCATTCTGAGCGCCTGATGTCTCAACCTTCCGTCCGATTGGCTTTTTTACGCATCGGAACCACCCGAAAACCGGTTTCCACTTTTCGGTCCGATAGCTTTCTTCACGCATCGGAACCGCCCGAAAACCGGTTTCCACTTTTCGGTCCGATAGCTTTCTTCACGCATCGGAACCGCCCGAAAACCGGTTCCCACTTTTCGGTCCGATAGCTTTCTTCACGCATCGGAACCGCCCGAAAACCGGTTCCCACTTTTCGGTCCGATGCTTGGGAACAAAGTCACGTGTTCCGGACGGAAACCAAGGCCGATCAATCGTCCGGCCAGATGCGCCAGCAGCGGAAGGCGGGCAATGGCCTTGATAAAGCCCGGCGGCCCTTGCCTCGGCCTTTCCTTTTCCTTCGGCTTTCGCCGCATCATCAATTGCATTTTCTGCGTGGCAACAGTGGGAAATTGCCGCCGCTTTTGCAGCGCGCTTAGCGCAGGTTCCAGCGCTTCGCCACCTTTCAGCGGGGCCGCCAGAAGATTGGCCGCGGCCACCGCATCCTGAATGGCGAGATTGACGCCCACGCCACCAATCGGCGACATGGCATGGGCAGCATCGCCAATGCACACCAGCCCCGGCCGCCACCATTGCGTCAGCCGATCGATACGGATGCTGAGGAGCGACACATCATCAAAGGAGCGGATTTCCTGCATACGCGCCGCAGGCAGCGGCGAAACCGCCGCCACGGCGGCCCGGAAGGCATCCAGCCCCTTTTCCTTGATGTCCTCGAAACTGCCTTTGCGCACCACATAGCCGCATTGCCAGTAGTCGCCGCGATCGATCATCACAAAACCCTGCCGTGGTCCGCCATGGCCCATGGTATAGGGTGGATCGGTTGCAAGATGTGAGAGCTTCATCCACACTACATCACTGGGCGAGCCAAAGCTTTCCACCGAAAGCCCGGCGCGGGCGCGAACGACGGAATGGCGCCCATCCGCCCCGACCACCAGCCTTGCATGAATCCTCTGCCTTGCCGAACCGGAACTCACGACAAGCCCACTCACCCGCTTGCCGTCCTGCAAGAGATCCACAACGCGCGTTTCCATAAGCAGCCGGAAATGCCCGGTGGCCTTTGCCTTTTCGGCAAGAAAGCTCAGAAAGTCCCATTGCGGCATGAATGCAATGAAGCGGCAGGCCGTGGGCAAACGGGAAAAATCGGCAATCGTCACATCCCGCCCGCCTATTTCCGCGTGGAGTTTCGGCGCCTTGGTATGCGGAAGCCTCAACAGCTCGTCGAGAAGACCAAGCTCCCGCATCAACTCCAGCGTGGAAGGATGAATCGTATCACCGCGAAAATCGCGCAGAAAATCGGCGTGCTTTTCAATGACGACCACATCAATGCCAGCCCGCGCAAGCAGATAGCCCAGCATCAGCCCACCCGGCCCGGCCCCGGCGATCACGCAATCGGCATACACATCGCTTTCAGCTGCCATTCGCTCCAAGCCGTTCATGCCCGCTCCGCATCAACACGTTTCGCCCATGCCGGATTTCATACACCGCAACGCCGTCACGCGCATCTCCCGCGTGCGATCAACACTTCAAATTGAGGGGAGGAAAACTGGTGCCGCTTAGGTGACTCGAACACTCGACGATGTCGAGGAACTGGCGATTCTTGAAATGAAGACCGATCCGCCTCGTTGATTTCCGGCCGTCAATTAGCAATCGGAACGAATAAACAAAATCGAGATTTCGTTAATTAACGCGCCATACCTGTTAAATCCCGCACGGAATAGATGCACGATCAACCCTTGCCCTGTCCACCCTTCTTCATGTCCTCGGCGATACGTTTCAATTCGTCTAGTTCGTCGGTCTTCGCATCTGCCAATCGCTCGGCTTCTTTGCGTGCCTCGTCAAAACTTTCATATTGGGCTTCTGCAACCGCCGCAGCTTTCTTGCGCGATACAGAACCGGCGTTCTTCAACACATTCAGCTCGTTAGACCGCAAGAAGTTGTCGAGGACGCCCTCCCAATCCGCCAACTGCATGGTCTGGCGACGCCTGGCGCGCAAATCGGCCGTGTCCAGAAACATCGTGACGATGAGGTTGAGATCCGAAATCTCGGGCTGCGCCAGATAATTCTTCGCAGTCACGACATCGCCTTTGCGTACTCGTGAGCCTTTCCATGAGGTCAGCCCCATATTCGGTGCTGTCGCGTCGGCGCGGGCGACGATAAGCTCGGCAGCGGTATGGCCGGTGACAGCGTGCAGCATCTTGTTCTGGATGGTCGCATAGAACGTGTTCGCGGATTTTGAGGTGGGATCGTAGTCCTCGCTGAGCGCCAGAATATCCCGCACCTTTTGATAGAAGCGCGCTTCCGACGCCCGGATGTCGCGGATGCGCTCAAGCAACTCGTCGAAATAATCATAACCCGGCTGCTTTAGCCGGGCATCGTCCATCACGAAGCCTTTGACCAGGTATTCGGTCAGTGTCGTTGTGGCCCATCTGCGGAACTGGACACCGCGCGCCGACCGAACGCGGTATCCTATGGCGAGGATCATATCGAGATTGTAATGCTTCAATGCACGGGAAACCGTGCGATTACCCTCGGTTCGAACCTGTAAGAGTTCCTTACAAGTTGCCTCTTCGCTTAGCTCCTGCTCGTCGTAAATGCTTCCGATTTGCTGGGTCATTGCCTGTGGGGACGTCTGGAACAACTCGGCCATTTGGGCCTGCGTCATCCATGCCGTTCCATCAATCGCGCGTAACTCAATCCGACTGCGGCCGTCTTCCGTGGTGTAGAGAATGAGGTTGTCGTCAGACATCGGCAGCAAGCTCTTTCAGATAGGTGTGCTCAAACAGTTGAAACAATGATGGCTCAAGCGCCTGTCTACTGCATAATTCCTCAAATCGGAATCGATTTAAGGAATTATGCAGTATATTTAAAGTGTTACAGTGTCCTTGGTGCGTTTGACAAAACGCACGGCGCCGTAGGATAGCAGCGGCAAATGGTTGCGCTGATCAAAAAGCGGAATGCAGCAGAGGCGAAAAATGAGCCAACAAGCATATATTGCAAATTATGGTGTTCCAGCCGAACTCCACGTCCTCTGACTATTGATTTAAGGCATCAGATAACGGGGGACAGGTGATGCCTTGCCTTGAGCGTGGGTGTCTAACCGGTTAGACGAGTTTGACTGCCCCTATGGAACCTATCGATGAAGCTTCCGCACCCCATACCGTATCAGGGATCAAAGCGATCACTCGCACCTTTGATCGCACCGTATGTCCCGAAGAAGGTTGCAACGTGGTATGAGCCGTTTGCGGGTTCAGCGGCAATGACGCTTTGGGCGGCACATAACCAGATCGCGGAGCGGTACGTTATCGGAGACGTTCTCGCGCCGATCGCCGACCTTTGGCGGGTTATCATCAATCATCCGGACCACACGGCTGCGCGCTACTCTGAAGTTTGGCAGGAGCAGATGGACTCGGACGAAGGTTATTTCAATGCCGTACGAGATCGCTACAATGAGCAACGTGATCCCGTGGACCTGCTCTATCTGATCTGCAGATGTGTCAAGAATGCTATCCGTTTCAACACGAAGTCTGGCAACTTCACGCAGTCCCGGGACAAGCGGCGTCTTGGGATGCGGCCTGAAAAAATGGCTGAAGCGATCCTTGGTGCCTCGATGTTGCTGAGTGGCAAGACAGAAGTCTATTCAGGCGACTGGACATCTACGCTTGCCACCGCAGATGCGAGCGACTTTGTTTATATGGACCCTCCTTATCTCGGAACAACCATAGGTCGGGACAAGCGATATGCTGAGGGGTTGCCTCAAGATCGATTGATCAGCGGCCTAGAGAACCTACGTGCCCGAAACATTCGTTTTGCGCTCTCGTATGACGGAATGACCGGCGGCAAAGAATACGGTCCACCTTTGCCGGACAGCCTTGGTCTTACGCGCCTACTCCTTCATGCTGGGAAGTCATCTCAGGCGACGTTGGTAGGGCGAGACGAGGAAACGGTTGAGAGCCTGTATATTACTCCTGATTTGGGTGATGCCGTTGAAGGTGTGATACGCAGGCAGCGCGCAATTCAGACAGAACTCGCTTTCTGACGAGCAAGCTCTAGCAGGACTTCCCGTACGGAAATACCGCGTGCGTCCGCCAGCGCCTTAATTCTATCGTGGACTTCCACGTCTTCACCCTGCCACGCTACGTCGGTTCGTCGGATATCCATCAGGGCGATATGAGTGTAGTCTTCTGGGAATGCCCAGTAACAGGTTTGACAGAGTTCCAACGTTCGGAGCTCCATGTTCTTGCAATGCTCGCAGGACCATGACTTCGCTCGTTGAGACGAAGCGTCCAGGAGCATGTAGGCTTCCACATCGTGATCGGACAAACCCGCGTCACCAGCTATTCTGTATGGTATCCGATGATCGATTTGGAGCACGCGCTCGTCGAGTTCTGCTCCTGTTATGCAATCTATTGAGCCATAGCGTGAGAGAAGCGCTGCCTTGAATTTCTTCGGAAGCGCGGACCGTCCACCGATGCGCCCTTCTTGAATCTTGTCCGGGTCTCCGAAGGAGTATATCGCCATTCGCCGCCCAGAGCGCTCTGAAGTCCCTGCACCCGTTTCGATTGGAATGCCCGCGTCTCGGACGTCGCCTACTGCCCGTGGAGGATGATTGTAACCGAGGTCATTAAGGTCGTCTGTTGATATCGATCCTTTATCTAACAGGACTTTTAGGACGGCGATCGCGCGCTTGTTTTTGCCTTCGCTTATTACCCTCTCTGCTAACTCACGAATCCTTGGATCGACAGGCTTGGACACATAAACCTCCACAACGAATTATTGTGTAAAAGTTTAACGACCAACTCTTTGATATTTCGTTTCAACGCGTACCAACCTTGCGATCAAAGCGTTGACGCTGGCCGACGTGCATGTCTAACCCGGAGGTGGTGCGAAGCATGATTGCAGGGCGAAGCCGCCCGTTAGCGTTTATAGCTTTGGGGTCACACGTGGTTCGTCAAAAGGTCCACCGGCATTTAGCCATGCGAGAGTGCATTTTAGGAGACGAACGTCGGTGTCGTCATCGGGACCGTTCGGAACATAGCATTTCAGAAGGTCGGCCCACAGGCCCCACCGCTCGATGTGCTTCAACCAATCCAAGGACGCCTCTGGACTGCGCCTGCGAAGTTCCGTCAACGCATCGCGGCGGGACACACCGCCGCGGCGGATGTCGTCAAACAGAATGGAATAGGGAACCATGCCTAATCACACCAAGAAAATGTCAGCGAACAGACATTCGAGGCAAACCCTGTTGCCGTGGCAGTAGTGGACATGATGCAGGAAACCCCTTCCGGCATGTGGAGCGGCACCGCGAATGAGCTGCTGGCAAAACTCGTGTTCCACGCATCAGAAGACATTCGCCGTATGAGCATATGGCCGCGCACAGCCGCCAGCATGAGCAACAACATGGATCGCGTTGCGCCGCTCATCCGGAGCAAAGGCATCGAGTGCGCCAAAAAGCGAACGGGCAAAGCGAGGCTGATAACTTTAGCCAGGATCAACGATTACGCCGAGGCGAAGGCGAAAAACGCGCCCCCCTCCTATCCCTGAAGCGGCACCGTCACAGAGGCAGGCCGAAAGTGCAGAGCGCCCATCGAACCGTTGGTGGGCGCTTTTTGCTGTCTAGATGCAACCAAAGAGAGATTTTTGGACAATCCTTCCAAGGATGCACACCGAACGGCGCATGGTGTGCATGAGCGTGTACGCCTTTCGATGCAGAGCGACTGGAGAAATTCCGGGCTGCGTTCCCCACCGCAGGCGGGGGGTACCGGGGAAGGACCCAAAGGGGGGGGTACCCCCTGCCAAGCGTACCCCGCCGCACCCCACTCTTCAAATCCAGCGACTCCTAAAATCCCGGCCTGCGTTCCCCACCGCAGGCGCAAGGCGGCAGCCAAGCGCATCATTGCGCCGAAAAGCCCACCGACAACAAAGCGATGACGACTTGTGACGACCAGTGACGGTGGATAAATCGCCAAGTCGTCACCTGCGGAGTGTTGTTTTCATTAGATAAAACAAGCGTGTGACGACTTGTGACGACTTTTCCCTATTTATAAAAGATAAAAAGGACACAGAACCCCATAGCCCTGTGACTGCAAAGCCAGTGCCGAAGCCTGAGAGACAGAGGGGCGGCGGGGAGAATGGGCAAATTGCGCCGCTTGGTGACCAGTGGTGACTCGATGAAAGAGTTTGCCCATGCACCCGCGAACTTGTGAGGAAAAGGCAAATATTTTCAGTAAGTTGAATGGTGCCGCTTACGTGACTCGAACACGTGACCCCATCATTACGAATGATGTGCTCTACCGACTGAGCTAAAGCGGCCCTTGGCGAACCGGAGCTATCCGGTTCGTTTCGATGGCGGGTGGATACAGGCAAAGTTCGTGGATTTCAAGATGCTTTTCGCAAGACTTACATTTTTGCGCAGATCTTTGCCCGCGCCGCCTGATATTCTGCCTCCAGCCGGTCCACGAGCTTTGCGACAGGCAGGACGCTATCGATCACGCCCACGCCCTGGCCGCAGCCCCAGATGTCTTTCCACGCCTTGGCGCCGGGTTCGGCGGCGGCATGGAAATCCATTTTTCCCGGATCGGCCTCCGGCAGGGCATCGGGATCAAGGCCGGCAGCGCGGATCGATGCTTTCAGATAATTGCCCTTGACCCCGGTGAAATAGCTGGACAGCACCACATCGTCAGCGCCCGCCTCCACGACGGCCTGCTTGTAGGCATCGCTGGCGCGGGCCTCGTCAGTGGCAATAAACGGCGAACCGATATAGGCCATGTCCGCGCCCGCCGCCCGGGCCGCCAGAATAGCGCCGCCCGTGGCAATTGCCCCGGCCAGCAAAAGCGGCCCGTCGAACCAGGCACGGATTTCCTGAAGGAGGGCAAAGGGTGATAGCCCCCCTGCATGACCGCCCGCACCGGCTGCAACGGCAATCAGGCCATCGGCCCCCTTGCGGATAGCCGAATGGGCATGGCGATTGTTGATGACATCATGCAGCACGATACCGCCATAGGAATGAATGGCCTGATTGACCTCCGGCACTGCACCAAGCGATGAAATGACGATCGGCACCTTGTACTTCACGCAAAGCGCAAGATCGTGCTCAAGGCGCTTGTTGGAGCCATGGACGATCTGGTTGACGGCGAAAGGCGCTGCCGGACGGCCGGGATTTGCCGAATCATGGCGGGCAAGCTCTTCCGTGATCTGGGCCAGCCATTCGTCGAGCTGGCTTTCGGGCCGGGCATTCAGGGCAGGAAATGCCCCGATCACGCCTGCCTTGCATTGCGCCAGCGTCAGCGCAGGATGCGAAATGATGAAGAGCGGTGAAGCTATGACCGGCAGGCGAAGCTTCTCCGTCAGGACCGAAGGCAGAACCATCAATTCCTCCCATTGACGTTTGCGTAAACGTCAATCACGCTAGCAAAGCTTGAAGGATTTGAAAAGTGGTTGCAGCTTCAGCCTGCGGTTTCGGCCGCAGCCATTCCTCCGCCCTCCATGCTTTTCCCCACCCATGATGCGCAGCGCCGTCTTTTGCGGGGCAGCCGCTTCGGTCAGCCGGAATGTTAACAGGAATTTACCCCCGGAATGCGGCAGGTTTGGCCGCCTTGCCGGGCTTACAGCGCCGTGCGTTTTAACAAACGCACGGCGCTGTAACACTTTAAATCTGCTGCATAATTTTCACCTTAAATCGATTCCGATTTAAGGAATTATGCAGTAGGCCTTGCGGATCATGCGTCCAGAAGCTACCGATTTGCCAAAGGAAAGGCTGAATGAAGCAGCCCATCTGACGGAAAGGAATTGCGTGAGCGGATTGGAGACGGCCATCAAGAGCGCCCTGGAGCGGGCAGACCGCACCAAGGCCGAGATCCGCGCCCGGATCTACCAGTCGGCGCGTCAGGCGCTGGAGGCTGGCCTCAGCAAACAGAACATCAACGATCCCGAAACCATTGCCGAGCAGCGCCACCGTCTGGAACAGACCATCCACACCATCGAGCAGGAGGAGCGCGCCCGGCTGAAGGCTTCCGTTTCCGTCGAACCGCCCAGCCCGCCCGCTGCCAGATCCTCCTCCGCTGGCACGGTTCCGCCCGTTGGCATGTCTTCGCCCGCGGCAGACGAAAGCCATCTATCCTTCGGCGCCGAACGGGATGCGCCGCGCTCCTCCCTCGAAGATGACGGGGTTCTGGACGATATTCGCGCCGAACGCGACCAGCCCGGCCAGCCCCCTGCCGCAGCTGAGCTTGCACCCGACGCACGGGTCCGGCCGCAACGCAGCGGACGAAAAGCCTCCAGGCAGGCGAAGGCACCCGCCGGACCCCGCCGCCGCAGGGGCTTTTTCTCCCGGCTGTTCATTTTCGTGACCATCGTCACATTTCTTGGCGTCGGGGCATGGTGGATCTATTCCACCGGCCTGCTGCTGACAGCCCAGCAGCGCGATAGCGGCCTGCCGGATCCTGTTCCCAGCGTTTCGGAACAGGATCTTGGCGCGACGGAAGAGCCAAAGGCGCTCGATCCGCAGCGTGGCGGCTTCTCAAGCGATTGGGTGGAGGTGTTCAAGCCCTCCGACATCAAGCTGATTGGCGCCCGGCCCAATGCCACCGTCGACGTGGTGGGCGCCAGCGACGGGCAGGCCGTGCGCATCGTTTCGCGCAGCGCCGATGACGACGGCGCAGCCATCGTGCAGCTGCCTGCCGAGGTTCTGGCGCAACTGGCAGGCCAGACATCGACCCTGGCATTGACCGTTCAATCGGCCGGAGAAAAACCGCTGCAATTTTCCGTAACCTGCGCCTTCGGCACGCAGCAAGGCTGCTCGCGTCATCGCTTCACCGCAAATCCGGAAAAGGCCGACCTGTTATTCCGTGTCACCCTGCCCGATAGCCTGCCGCCCGGCACGAAGGGTCAGCTTGCTCTGAATGCCGACATCAATGGCCAGGGGCAGGGCATCAATCTTTATGCGGTCCGGGTGCTGCCGGGCCGCTGACAAAGGCAAGCCAGTGCAGGCTGGCGCTGCCTTCCTGGCCGAAAAACCGGATCAGGCCCGGCGATAGCGGGCAATTGCACTGCGTTCGATGGCCGCACAGGTGAGTTTGTCGAGCGAAAGCCGGTCGCGAAGCAATTGCAGCAGGCGGATTTCCTCCGGCCGCACCGCGTGATCCACCGCCGTCACCTCGACCGCAAGCGCATAAGCGGTATCGTAGAGACGCTCGGGAAGGGCGTCGCGAATGGTTTCCAGCATGATGTCCAGACCTTCCGCTTCGCTCAGGATCACTGCGCAGCGCTTAGAGGCCGACATCAGCCCTTCGTGATCAAAACCCGCAAAGACCGGCGTTTGCGCCACGAGATCGCCGATGCGACGCAGTTCCTCGTCATGCATGGCGCTATCGACGGCGGAAGCCATCACCATGGTGAAGATCAGGGCATCGTGGATCGTAACAGGGCTGCTCATGGCTATCCATCCTTCGTCAAAGCGCCTTCAAGCGTGATTTTGCAATCCATGGAGCGCCCTGTATGGGGCGCCAATCCATGGGGCGCCAATCTATGCGGTGTCGGCGGCGAATGCGCAATGCCGGATCTGTGCGCCAAAGAACTTTGGCAAATATTCCTACTGGCTTGCCCAGATAATACGGGCAATCCATTCCACTTCCGCCAGTTCAAGGGTGCGCAGGGGATGGTCGGGATTGAGGGAAACCAGCTCTACCGTGCGCGGACCGTTCCGGCCGAGAATCTTGGCCATCACTTCGCCGTCACGGGTTTTGGCCACCACGCGATCGCCGCGCCGCACCTGCGCGCCCGGCTCCACGATGAGAATGTCGCCATCGCGGTAAAGCGGCTTCATGCTCTCACCCTGCACTTCCAGCGCATAAAGCCCGCCCTTGGCGGCTGGCGAGGCGGGAAACTCCACCTCATCCCAGCCTTGGCCCGCGGGAAAGCCGCCATCGTCAAAGAAGCCACCCGCCCCCGCCTGGGCAAAGCCAATCAGCGGAATGGTTGCCGCCTGCGGCTGAGAAACAGGCTGGACGGCAACCAGACGCTCACCGCGCCCGCCAATCAGATCCATGAACTGATCGAGACTGGCCCCGGTGGCCTCCAGCACCTTGGCAATCGATTCCGTCGAGGGCCAGCGCATACGGCCATCCGGCCCGACACGCTTGGAACGGTTGAACGAGGTCGGATCAAGCCCGGCCCTTCGTGCAAGCCCCGACGGGGTAAGCTGGTGGCGCTCTGCCAGCCTGTCAATCGCGCCCCAAATATCGTCATGTGAAAGCATGTGCCAAAGCCTCGCCGCCAGAAGTTCGGCCTGTTGCAAAGCCGCCCCCGACCCCTCTTCTTTATTGGTCAGAATGCGTTCGAAGTAAAGATCAAAAAAGGAATAAAATCCTTAATTTGCGCAACATCAGCCATTTTAAGAAAAAATTCAGGCCACTTGCGCCCCATTCAACCGCCCGAGCTGTATGACCGCCTGCGTGCGGCTGTCCACCCTGAGCTTGAGCAGGATGGCCGAGACATGCGCCTTGATGGTGGCTTCCGAAACGCCGAGTTCATAGGCGATCTGCTTGTTGAGCAAGCCTTCGCACAGCATGGCGAGCACGCGGCTCTGCTGCGGGGTCAGCGTGCGCAACCGGGCAATGAGGTCTGCCATTTCCGGATCCTGCTCGGCGCCCGCCTCAAACCCCTTCGGTGTCCACAAATCGCCTTTCAGCACGGCGCGAATGGCTGCGCGGATCTCGTCGATGCCGGATGATTTTGAAATGAAGCCCGAAGCGCCCAGATCCAGCGCCCGGCGAACGGTCGCGCCATCGTCGCTGGCCGAACAGATGATGATCGGCAGGCTGCTATATTGGGCCCGCAGCAGCATGAGGCCGGAAAACCCGCTGACGCCGGGCATGGCCAGATCCAGAAGCATGACATAAGCTTCGGGATTGTCGTCGGCGGCCTTGCGGGCGGCCTCGAAATCACCGGCCTCCACCACCCTTCCTATTTCTTCCAGGCCATCCACCGCCTGCCGCAATGCGCCGCGAAACAGCGGATGGTCGTCTGCAATGATCAATGTGCCATCAGCCATCATCTGCCCCCTCCCAAGAGCATCCCTGACCGGACCACTCCCTATGATCCGGCGCAGGCCGTGAAAATCCTATCCTATTCCTCCTGAAAGCTCTATTGTCCTTCAAGGGAAATTATTCAGCGCATTTGCAATGCGGCACTTTTTTGCCGGGAGCCGGGACGAGCACCCCTTGGCCGGACCTGCCCAGAGCGTGAATATCCCTTTTAACGCCAGGCCAGTTATGTGACAATGGGCACGACCTACCAAGGGTTGCTTCTTAGGATGTTGCACTCCGAAAAATTCCGCTTGCGCATTTTCCCCGCCCGGAAATGGCAGCGTCCTGCCTGTTGCGCATGGACAAGCGGCCAGCTTTGCGGCAAACCCGATTTTCAGCAGTCCGGGAGAACACCATGGCATCGCAAATCTACAAGATCCTGTCGGAAGCGCTGTGGCAGGCTTCCCTCAAGCAAGGCTATTTCAGCGGTGCGCCGGTGGATCTGGCTGATGGCTATATCCACTTCTCCACCATCGCCCAGTTGCGGGAAACGGCCCGCAAGCATTTCTATGGCCAGAGCGGCCTGATGCTCGCCGAAATCGATGCCGACCGCCTTGGCGACAATCTGAAATACGAGCCCTCACGCGGCGGCGATCTTTTCCCGCATCTTTATGGCATTCTGCCGCTGGATGCCGTTGTCTGGGTCAAGCCGCTGCCTGTCGATGCCGACGGCGCCCACCAGTTTCCCGAGGATATTGCCTGATGAGCCTGTTCAAGAGCTTTGCCCGCCCGAGCCTCTTTCTTTTCGAAGGCGAACTTGCCCATAAGCTGTCGATTGCCGGATTGAAGACGAGCAGCCTGCTGAAACGCACGATCGAGATCGATCCGCGTCTGACGCAGACCGTCGCAGGCCTCACCTTCCCAAATCCCGTGGGCATGGCCGCCGGCTATGACAAGAATGCCGAAGTGCCCGACGAATTGCTGGGACTTGGCTTTGGCTTTGCCGAAGTGGGAACGATCACGCCCCGCCCGCAAGAGGGCAATCCCAAGCCGCGCGTCTTCCGGCTGGTGCGCAATGAAGGGCTGATCAATCGCCTTGGCTTCAACAATGAGGGTCATGATGCCGCCCTTGCGCGGCTTGAAGCCCGCAAGGGCCGAAGCGGAATTGTCGGCGTCAACATCGGCGCCAACAAGGATGCGCAGGACCGTATCGGCGATTATGTCGCCGGCATTCGCCGCTTTTACGATGTCGCCTCCTATTTCACCGCCAATATTTCCTCGCCCAACACGCCCGGCCTGCGCGATCTGCAAGCCCGCGAAAGCCTTGCCGAACTGCTGGATCGTGTGCTGGCGGCCCGTGCCGAAGAAGCGCAAAGGACCGGCCGCCGCCTGCCGGTGTTCCTGAAGATCGCCCCCGATCTGACCGAGGACGGCATGGATGACGTGGCCGAGGTGGCGCTTGCACGTGAACTTGATGGCTTGATCGTCTCAAACACCACCTTGTCGCGCGAAGGACTGAAGGCGGAAAATTTCACAAGTGAAACTGGCGGTCTCTCCGGCAAGCCGGTCTTTTCCCGCTCCACCGCCGTGCTTGCCCGTATGCGCAAGCGTGTCGGCAAGGACCTGCCGATCATCGGCGTTGGCGGCATTTCCTCGGCACAGACCGCACTGGAAAAAATTCGCGCCGGGGCCGATCTGGTGCAGCTTTACTCCTGCATGGTCTATGAAGGACCGGGCCTGCCTGCCGAAATCGTCAAAGGGCTTTCGGCAGCCCTGACCCGCGAGGGCGCGTCATCCCTGCGCGAATTGCGCGACAGCCGTCTCGATCACTGGCTGTCGGTAAAGATATGATGCGGGCGAAAACTGGCTACTCCATAATTCCGAATCTGTTTGCGTTTCAATGAAACACGGAAAATCGGCCTATCAGCCATCGTCCCCGTAATCCACCTGCATGAAATAAAGCCCCTCGGGCGGCGCAACGGGTCCGCAGGCGGCGCGGTTTCTGGCGTCCAGGGCAGCGCGCACATCGGCGGGCGTCATCTTGCCTTCTCCGGCCATTTTCAGCGTTCCGGCGAAGGAGCGGATCTGATTGTGCAAAAAACTTTGCGCCGATGCGCGGATTTCGATGAGATCGCCGCTGCGGCTCACATCCAGCCGGTCAAGCGTGCGCACCGGACTGCTCGCCTGACAGTGAACGGAACGGAAGGTGGTGAAATCGTGGTGGCCCACCAATTGCTGGGCTGCTTCATGCATGGCTTCGTGATCGAGCGGCTTTGACACCCACCAGGCCCGGTTGGCCTCGATGGCCAGACGGGAGGGCCGCGAAATGATGCGGTAGAGATAATGCCGTTTGCGGGCCGAAAAGCGGGCATCGAACTCATCCGTCACGCTCTCGGCCTCCAGCACGCAGACCGCCTCGCCCGCCAGCGCCAGATGCGCATTCAGCGCGTTGCGCAGCTTGTAGGGCTGCCAGGCGCGGGAAAGATCCGCATGGACGACCTGCCCCCTGGCATGAACGCCCGAATCGGTGCGTCCCGCCCCGCGAATGGAAACTGTTTCTCCCGTCAGGGACAAAATGGCCTTTTCCAGCGCGCCCTGCACGGATGGGCCGTTTTCCTGCCGCTGCCAGCCCACATAGGGCGTGCCGTCATATTCGACGATCATCTTGAAGCGCGGCATCAGCCAATCTCCATGCCGCTGGAAATGGCTGCGCCGCGCCGGAAATCCTCGGCCTGAAGCGGCTTCCCCCCCGCCCTTTGCAGGCGCAGAAGGCGCACGGCGCCGTTGCCGCAGGCAATCGTCATTGCCTCATCCAGCACCAGCCCCGGCGCACCATGGCCCTCAGCAAGCGTGCTGGCGAGAACCTTGACCCGCTCTGCCTTGCCGTTGATCACCATTTCGCACCACGCGCCCGGAAAAGGCGCCAGCGCCCGAATATGGTCATGCACGGCAGCGGCAGGGCGTGAAAAATCGATGCGGGTTTCGGCCTTGTCGATCTTGGCGGCATAGAGAACGCCTTCCTCAGGCTGCGGTGTCAGCGGCAAATCGCCCGCCTCCAGCTTCGCCATGGCCTCCACCATCGCCTCGGCGCCAATCGCACTCATGACATCGTGCAATTCGCCGCCGGTCATGTCGGGCGTGATGTTTACCCGCCGCGTCAACGCCACAGGGCCGGTATCCAGCCCCTTGTCCATCTTCATCACCATCATGCCCGTTTCGCCATCGCCCGCCATGATGGCGCGTTGCAGGGGAGCCGCCCCGCGCCAACGCGGCAGAAGCGATGCATGACCATTGTAACAACCAAGCCGTGTTCCCTCGAGAACGGCTTGCGGCAGCAGCAGCCCGTATGCCACCACCACCGCCACATCCGCCTGAAGCGATGAGAAGCGGAGGCGCTCCTCCTCATCCTTGAAGTTCAGCGGCGTGCGCACCTCAAGGCCAAGCTTTTCTGCCGCCTCATGGACCGGAGATTTCGTCAGGTCGAGCCCACGTCGCCCCGCCGGCCGCGGCGGCTGGCTGTAAACGGCGGCAATCCGGTGCCCCGCCTTGACCAGCGCTTCGAGCGTCGGCACGGAAAAGGCGGGCGTGCCCATAAAAATGATGGAAAGGGCCATTACTTGCTCCGGCTGCTCATCTGGCTACGCAAAGGACAGCCCCAGGCGTTGCATAAAACGCATTCCGGGCGCTGTAGAATTTTAAATCTGCTGCATCATTTTCACCTTGACCCGGCTTCGGTTCAGGCAATTAGGCGAGAGGACAAGGGCATGGCAGGAGCCATTTTCAATCGCTCCCGGCATGGCGCTTTTTCGTTACAGCGCCGTGCGTTTTATCAAACGCACAAAGGACGCTGTAACACTTTAAATCTGCTGCATAATTTTCACCTTAAATCGATTCCGATTTAAGGAATTATGCAGTAGAGCGCTGATCTCATTCAATCAGATCGAAAAGCGCTCTAAAGCCCGGCCCTGGCCTTTGCCGCCTTGGTGAATTTCTTGATCACCATATCACGCTTCAGCTTGGAGATATGATCGATGAACAGCGTACCGTTCAGGTGGTCGATCTCGTGCTGAAGGCAGGTGGCCAACAAACCATCGGCCTCGGTGATCTGCTCCTTGCCCTCCCGGTCGAGAGACCGGACAGTGATGGCGGCGGGGCGCTCCACTTCCGCGTAATAGTCGGGAATGGACAGGCAACCCTCCTCATAGGTCGAGCGCGCATCCGAGCTGTGGATGATTTCCGGATTGATGAAGGTCAGGGGCTGCTTCGGCTCACCTTCCCGCGCCACGTCGATCACCAGCAAACGGCGCGGCACTGCGACCTGAATGGCGGCAAGCCCGATTCCGGGAGCGTCATACATGGTTTCGAACATGTCGTCGATCAGACGGCTGAGGTCTTCATCGACACGCTCGATGGGTTGGGATACCTGCCGCAGCAAGGGATCGGGGATGATGATGATAGGCTTTGTCGTCATGGGTTTCCCTTATCCCATCACGTTCGCCAAGGAAATAGCAAAGGCCCCTCAACTCGCCCGTTTCATCCAGCCGTGGTGGCGGGCTGCCGACGCCGCAGCCGCTCTCCCGTCGCTGGTGCGGAAATGCCGCAGCGACGCCACAAGCCGCTCCACCTCCTCGCGCAGCGTCGATGTCTGGGCGGAGGTCTCCTCGACCATGGCAGCATTCTGCTGCGTGATACCGTCCATGTTGCCAATGGCGATATTCACTTCCTTGAGCCCGCTCGACTGGTCGCCTGCGGCAATGGCTATGCGTGAGACGATGGCGTTGATCTCGTCGATGCGCACAATGATATTGCCCAGCGCATCGCCAGCCCCATTCACCAGCGAAACGCCGTTCTGCACCTGATCGGAGCTTTCGGAAATCAGGCCCTTGATTTCCTTGGCTGCATTGGCGCAGCGTTGCGCCAGTTCGCGCACTTCCTGCGCCACTACGGCAAAGCCGCGCCCTGCCTCGCCGGCGCGGGCGGCCTCGACGCCCGCATTCAGTGCCAGCAGGTTGGTCTGGAAGGCGATTTCATCGATGACGCCGATGATTCGGGAGATCTTGTCCGAGGATTGTTCGATAGCGCCCATGGCCTCGACAGCCTTGGTGACAACGGCGCCGGACGTCTGCGCCTCTTCCAGCGTCAGCCGCACGACATCGGATGCCTTTCGGGCGCCTTCAGCTGCTTGCGAGACGCTGCCGGTCAATTCCTGAAGCGCACTCGTGCTTTCTTGCAGTCCGGCGGCCTGCTGCTCGGTCCGCTGGGCAAGGTTGTCGGTCGCCTCGGCAATAACCGTCGTCGAGCGCAGGATTTCCTCTCCCGCCTCGCGCACGGTCCCGATCGTGCCGCGCAAGGTGCTGACCGTGGTGTTGTAATCTTCAGCCAGGGCGCGAAAATTCTCTGGCAGGTCGTCAGGCAGGCGGTATTCAAGATCGCCCCTGGACAGGCGAGACAAAGCCTCTCGCAGCGCCGCAAGCGCCTGCATCTGTTCCTCCTCCGCCTTCTGGCGGGCCGCCTCCGCCTGTAGACGCTGTTCCTCCAGACTTTCAAGATAGACGGAGATCGAGTAATCCATGTCGAGCAGCGCAGCCTTCACCATGACGCTCACAGCCTGCGCCAGCTTGCCGGCACCGCCCTTGCCGAACATGCCGGGCCACCGCTCCTTCATGACGGCATGGATCAGCTGCTCGAGAATGAGGGCGTAACCGCCGATATACCAGCGCGGCTCCAGCCCGATGCGCGCATGGGTGCGGCCAATGGCGCGCACGCCATCCACGTAATCCCCGTCATATTGCGCGGCAGTAACGATGCCCCAGTGATCCTGCTGTAACCGCTTGGCACCGCTGACATGGTCATCATTGCGAAAGAAGCGGGATGTTTCCGGGGTCTTTCGGACCTTGTCGTAGAATGCGTCCAGACCCCTGCCGATATGGGCTTCGATCGCTGGCGCCATCTCCCTCAGCAGGGCAAGCGATGCCTGATCGAGATCAATGAATTCCAGCCTTTTGCCGAGATCTGCATCTGCGTGCGACGAACCCATGATGCCCATACTCCTATCCCCAGCTCGGTTCATTGTCTCACAAAATCAATGAGCCGATCTAAATATCTGTTTTTACACATTTTCGGACGGAAAGCCGGTTTCCGTTTTTCCGGAAAATGCTCCACCTGTTTGCTTCTGTACAGTTGCGGACACAAAACCCAATACTGCCTTGCTGGAATTCTCCCGCCCCATTGCATGGGCACTGAACGACCTTCACCTGAACCTGCAAAGCTGATGGGGTTTTTATCCGACACCGTCCCCTGCCGCACCCCTGAATTGTGAGTGGCAAAAGACATCATCCCAGCGGGGAGTAAAAATATGCTTAGCAAATGCTATAAATCAGCACTCAAAACGTGTTTATATTTTCGAACGCACGCAAATTCGGAAAGCTGCGCTCCTTCTCCATCGAAGGAAACAGAAGCGCAGCTGTAACGTCTCAACGGGCCGTTGCCTCTTCGGAAAGCCCCGCCGTTACGGCTGACACGCCATCTGGCCCTTGCTTGCGATGGGCGATCGGCGCCATGCGGGTAATCTTCACCCTTTTGATCCGGCGCGGATCGGCGTCGAGAATCTGAACCTCGAAACCGGCAACGGCATCGACGATCTCCCCGCGAGCCGGTATGCGGCCAATCGCCGAAGAAATCAGGCCGCCTAACGTGTCCACCTCTTCCATTTCCGCGCTGACATCGAAATCCGGACCGATCACCTCGGCGATTTCCTCCAGCTCAATGCGGGCGTCTGCCAGAAAAACATCTTCGGAAACGCGGCTGACAAGCGCCTCTTCCTTGTCGTGCTCGTCGTCTATGTCGCCGACGACCATTTCCACGATGTCCTCGTGGGAGACCAGCCCGTCAGTGCCGCCATGCTCGTCGATGACGAGCGCCATCTGCGTGCGCGCCGCCTGCATTCGCGCCAGAAGATCGGCCGCCTGCATGGAAGGCGGCACAAAAAGAATGGAGCGCATGATGCCGGCGTCTTCCAGCGTCATCGAAAGGTCCACCCGCGCCAGATCGAGATGGCCCTCATGCATGGCCTGAAGGGTGATATAGGACAGCAGATCGCGAATATGGACCATGCCGCGAGGGTCATCCAGTGTTTCGCAATAGACCGGCATACGGGAATGGCCACTTTCCTGCAAAAGCTCCAGCAGTTCTGCAAGGGAAACGGAAAGCTCTACAGCCTCTATGTCGGAGCGCGGCACCATCACGTCTTCCACCCGCACTTCACGGAAACGCAGGATATTGTTGAGCATGGTGCGCTCTTCCTGCGAAAAGGCCTCGTTGGCGGCAGGCGCCGTCAAAAGAGCATCGGCAATATCCTCGCGCAGGGTTTCAGCGCTGGAGGGCCTCAGAATTCGGGCGGCACGCGCCCAGAAGGAATGCGGCTTTGACGCCGCGGGACTTCGGTGCGGGCTACTGGAGCCTTCTTCGGATGAAGAGCCGTCCTGGCCCGAAGTGGCCTCGGTGGCCGTGCGTGTTGAAAAATCGTTCATTTTTCCATCTATCAAAGTGCTTCCTGTCCCGCATAGGGGTCAGAAAGGCCTAATTCGGCCAGAATACGGGTTTCCAGCCCTTCCATTTCCTCCGCCTCTCCGGTTTCCATATGATCATAACCGAAAAGATGGAGAAATCCATGTACCATTAAATGCGTAAGGTGGTCGCTGAAACTCTTGTCAAGATCAACCGCTTCGCGCGCCACCGTCTCGTAAGCGATAATGATGTCTCCCAGCATCGGCCCCGGCCTGTCGCCCGGCTCAATCGGGTAGGCCGGAAAGGACAGAACATTGGTAGGCTTGTCCTGACCGCGCCATTCGGCGTTGATGCCGCGAATGTCGTCATCGTTGATAAACACCAGCGAGACCTCAACGGGATGTTCGGGAAAGGGCTGCCCTTCCTCGCGCGCGATGAAATCGGAGGCGGCACCCAGCACGCGGGCACTCAGCGCCTCCAGTTCGGCCTCGGTTGGCCAGTCGCCGTTTTCAACGGCGAGCTGTATCTCAAGCTTGCTCATCAGGGCTTTCTGCTTCGCCTTTCGCTGTCGCAACCGGCTCTGCCCGCTCGACATACTGGGCGTCATAAGCCTTCACGATGCGTCCGACAAGCGGGTGGCGCACGACATCGACATCCTTGAAGTGCACGAAGGACACGCCTTCCACACCCTTCAGCACCTGAAGCGCCTCCACCAGGCCGGATTTGACACCACGCGGCAAATCCACCTGACTGGGATCGCCGGTGACAATCATCCGGGCATTTTCGCCAAGACGGGTCAGAAACATCTTCATCTGCATGGAGGTGGTGTTCTGTGCCTCGTCAAGAATGACGGCGGCATTGGCAAGCGTTCGCCCGCGCATGAAAGCCAGCGGCGCAATTTCGATGACGCCGGCGGTAATGGCCCGCTCCACCTTGTCGCCGGGGATCATGTCATAAAGCGCATCGTAAAGCGGGCGCAGATAGGGATCGACCTTTTCCTTCATGTCGCCCGGCAGGAAGCCCAGCCGCTCCCCGGCCTCCACGGCGGGGCGGGAAAGGATGATGCGATCCACCGCGCCGCGTTCCAGCAATTGCGCCGCCTGCGCAACGGCCAGATAGGTCTTGCCCGTACCGGCAGGCCCCACGCCAAAGACGAGTTCGGAGCGCTCCAGTGCCCGCATATAGGCATCCTGGGTCGGCGTGCGGGCGACGATGGTCTTCTTGCGGGTGGAAATCTGCGCCATGGTCAGGCGCGATTTGCGCTCCAGCGTGGGCAGGGTCAACTGGTCGTCGGCGGCAGCCGCCATGCGGATTGCCCCTTCCACGTCGGAAAGCTCGACGCTTCCGCCGCTTTGCAGCCGGGCATAGAGGCTGTCCAGCGCGCGCCTTGCCTGATTGGTGGCCACGACATCACCCGAAATGGCGACGGAATTGCCCCGTGCCCTGGCATCGATGTTGAGGCGCTGCTCCAAGAGCTTCAGGTTCTGATCGAACTGACCGAACAGCTCATTGGCAAGTCGGTTGTTCTCGAAGGTCAATATGAAGTGATTGGCGTCGGACGCGACCGGTTTGGTGTTGCGCGAGGGTGAAGTTACCACTTCCTGTCCGTTCAAGCGATCAGGCTCCTGTGAACGATGGTTCCTGCCCCCACTCTAACCCTGTGCCACCTCGGCAAACAAGCTGTTTGGGCCGGTATCGGTGATTCGTACATGAATAATGTCGCCGATTTGCAAAGTTTTTGCATCAACATTCACAGATTGCAGCCAGGGCGACCGGCCGATCATCTGCCCTTCCATGCGGCCGGGCTTTTCCAGCAGGATGTCCATGGTCTTGCCGACGAGCGAGCGGGCAAAATCATGCTGCTGTTTCAGCAGCAATTCCTGCAAGCGCGCCAGCCTTTCCGTCTTCACCTCTTCCGGCACCTGATCGGTCAGATCCGCACCCGGCGTGCCGGGGCGGGTGGAATATTTGAAGGAAAACGCCTGCGCATAGCCGATTGTTTCCACCAGCCTCATGGTGGCGTCGAAATCCTCATCCGTCTCGCCGGGGAAGCCGACGATGAAATCCCCCGATAGCGCAATATCGGGGCGCGCATTGCGGATGCGCTCGATCAGCGCCACATAGTCGGAAGCCTTGTGGCGACGATTCATGGCCTTCAGGATCCTGTCCGATCCCGCCTGCACCGGCAGATGCAGATAGGGCATGAGCAGGCGCAGATCGCGATGCGCCTCGATCAGCCGGTCATCCATGTCGCGCGGGTGGCTGGTGGTATAGCGAAGCCTTGCAATGCCGGGCACCTCCGCCAGCCGGTAGAGAAGATCGCCAAGCCCCATGGGGCGGCCCTTTTCATCCTCGCCATGCCAGGCATTGACGTTCTGGCCAAGCAGGGTGATTTCCTTCACGCCGTTGGCCACCAGTTTTTCGGCTTCCCGAAGGATCTGCGCCAGCGGACGCGACACTTCCGATCCGCGCGTATAAGGCACGACGCAGAAGGTGCAGAACTTGTCGCAACCTTCCTGCACGGTCAAAAAGGCCGTGACCATGCGCGGACGCCCCGAAACCTTCTTCGGATCGGGCAGATGCTCGAACTTGTCCTCCACCGCATATTCGGTATCGACCACGCGGCGGCCGCTTCTTACCTTCTTCAAGGCATCCGGCAGGCGATGATAGGTCTGCGGGCCAATGACGATATCCACCCCCGGCTCGCGACGGATGATCTCCTCGCCTTCGGCCTGAGCCACGCAGCCCGCAACGCCAATGGTGAATTCCTTGCCTTCCGCCGTGCGGGTCTTCTTCATTTCCCGCAAACGCCCTAGCGCCGAATAGACCTTGTCGGCCGCCTTCTCGCGGATATGACAGGTATTGAGCAGCACGAGGCTCGCCTCATCGACATTTTCGGTCGGCTCATAGCCTTCCGCTGCCAATGCATCAGCCATGCGGCTGCTGTCATAGACATTCATCTGGCAGCCATAGGTCTTGATGAAGACCTTGCGCGGTTCGGCTACGGGATTTTCAAGCGTCTGGATGTCCTGGGTCATGGCCGGGCTTTTACAGCAAGGACCCCCATACTGTGAAGCAAATTCCAGCCTGCACGAATTGCCGATATTCCAGCCGGGACGCCTGCATTTTTCCAACCCTGAACCACGATGGTATCAAGCGAGGAATTATACATAAAATTCAGGGCGCTACAGAGATTCAGGACAGGTCGCGCCCTAAAAGCCTTGCGCTCAGCAGCGCGCGGATGCGCGCTTCCACCGTTGCAGCCAGCCGCTTCCGGTTGACGCCTTCGCGATATTCCTCAGGCTCTCCAAAGCAGACATCCACCTCCACCGCGCCGATCCCGAGAAGGTCGGCCAGATGCGGCGCCAGCTGCACATCACCCGGCCAGCTCACATAGGGTCGGTGAAACCGGCCCATCGGCATCCCATGAATGCCGGTATAGGCGATGGCGACCGGCTGGATATAGACGCTGCCCTCCGGCGCAAGCGGCAGCGCCATGGCGGCGGCACCATAAAGCGAGGATTTGGTGGGCAACAGGCGGTTGCCATCCGAAGTCGTGCCCTCCGGGAACAGCACGACGATTTCTCCCGCCGCCATGCGCTCGGCAATGTCGTTGGCCTGCTTGCCCGTGGAACGTTTTTCCTCGCGCTTGACGAAAACGCTTTTCTGCAATTTGGCGAGCGTCCCGAAAATTGGCCAGTCGGCAACTTCCGTCTTGGCGATGAAGGCCACATCCGCCACGGAGCTCAGCACCATGATGTCCAGCCAGGAGCAGTGATTGGCCGACAGCATCAGCGGACGGCGCTCTTCTATTCTTCCATGCACGCGCACCTTCACGCCAAGCGCAAGGCACGCCACCTTATGCCAGTAGCGCGGCAGGCGACGGCGCAATTTCCAGTCAAAAGCCAGCCCCAGCAATTGCGCCGGCAGCATGACGAAGGTGACGGCAACCAGAAGGCCCAGCAGAATGAAGGCACGAATGCGAAGGATCACGTCAGCTGGCCCCGTCCTTGCCCTTGCCCTTGCCCTTGCGCTTGCCCTTGCTCATTCCTGCCCGTCCTCGTCATGCGTCAGCGGCACGCCGTAAAGCTCCAGCCGGTGATCGATCAGGCGGAAGCCGTGTTCGCGGGCAATTCTTTCCTGCAAGGCTTCGATTTCGGGAGAGCGGAACTCGATGACAAGGCCGGATTTCAGGTCGATCAGATGATCGTGATGCTCTTCCGGCACGGTCTCGTAGCGCGAGCGGCCATCGCGAAAATCATGCCGGGCAATGATGCCCGCATCCTCGAACAGCTTGACCGTTCGATAGACGGTGGAAATGGAAATGCGGCTGTCGATGGCGGAAGAGCGGCGATAAAGCTCCTCGACGTCGGGATGATCCCCCGATTCCTGGAGAATGCGGGCAATGATGCGGCGCTGCTCCGTCATGCGCATACCGCGCTCGGCGCAAAGCTCTTCCAGGGTTTTCTGGGATGCCGTCATGAAGGGTTCGAACCTGCCGCTTGAAAAGGTCAAAACATACGAGTTAGCGAAGATCGCGCCGCATGACAAGCGCCGCACTTCGCTGCCCCCGTGCGTCCGCATAATAGGAAGGCCGCTTGCCGACGACCGCAAAACCCAGCTTGCGGTAAAGGCCGATGGCAGGGGCATTGCCCTCCTCCACCTCCAGAAACATGCTTTCGCCACCCTGAAGGGCCGCCTGGCGGATGGCCGCCTGCATCAAGCGCCAGCCAAGCCCGCAACGCCCCGCCTTTTCCTGCACGGCAATGGTGAGGATTTCCGCCTCGCCCGCCACTTCGCGCGCCAGGACAAAACCACTCAGGCCCGGTTTGAAAACCAGACTGTTGCTGGGCCGGGCCACAAAACCGAAAGTGGCCGATTGCGAAAGCAGGCTGACGAATTCGCCATCGCTCCAGGCCTGCGGGAAACGCTGGCCATGCAAATCCGCAACATCGGCGCAATCCCGGCTTTCCATGGCCAGAACTTCATATTCCGCTTTCCAGGAAAAGAGGGTGTCGATCATTGATCAGGCTCTCGCGACGGCATAACCCGTCTGCGGCTTGGCATCGGGTCCGCGCAGATAAAGCGGCTTCGGCTTGCCCGAAACGGGAGCCGCCGCACCAAGACGGCAAATCTGGATCAGCGGGAAGCAATCCCCGTCCTCCGGCCCGTCGAGGCCGATGATTGTCCGGCCTGAGCCTGCGACGCCAAAGCCCGTTTCGGCCACTTTCCAGGAAAAGAGGGTGTCGATCATTGATCAGGCTCTCGCGACGGCATAACCCGTCTGCGGCTTGGCATCGGGTCCGCGCAGATAAAGCGGCTTCGGCTTGCCCGAAACGGGAGCCGCCGCACCAAGACGGCAAATCTGGATCAGCGGGAAGCAATCCCCGTCCTCCGGCCCGTCGAGGCCGATGATTGTCCGGCCTGAGCCTGCGACGCCAAAGCCCGTTTCGGCCACCATGGTTCGCAATTCGTCGTGCGAGATCATCGCCGCCGCATCAAGGGCTGCGCCATCCGCGCCGAAGGACTGGACATAGACCTCGTCACGCTTGGCATCCATGGCGGCAATCACCGGCTGCGGCCCCTTTTCCGCCTGATGAGCGGCAGCAATCGCCGCAAGGGTCGTTACGCCGACAATGTCCACCGAAAGCGCAAGCGCCAGCCCACGGGCGGCGGCCAGACCGACGCGGATGCCCGTGAAGGAACCCGGTCCGATGACGACGGCAATGCGCCCTATGTCCTGCATGTCCTTGCCCGCCGCTGCAAGCACGTCATCGATCATCCCCATCAGCCGTTCGGCATGGCCGCGTCCGATCCGCTCCGATGTAGAGGCCAGCAGGGTTTGAGACGATGAACAGTATAGAGCGGCGGCACAATCGGCCCCCGCCGTGTCGATGGCAAGGAGAATCATGACGGGATCAGACCGCTTCCACTTCCTGCACTTCCGGCACGAAATGCTTGAGAAGGTTTTGAACGCCGTGCTTCAGCGTGGCGGTGGAAGACGGGCAACCCGCACAGGAGCCCTTCATGTTCAGATAAACCGTACCGTCACGGAAGCCCTTGAACGTGATGTCGCCGCCATCCTGCGCCACGGCAGGCCGCACGCGGGTTTCAAGCAACTCCTTGATGGTCGCCACGATTGTCTCATCGCCCTCATCGAAGAATTCGCCATCCAGATCACCCGCTTCGGCGGTTTTCGCCGAGCCCATGATCGGCGCGCCGCTCATGAAATGCTCCATGATCGTGCCGAGAATGGCGGGTTTCAGATGCGGCCATTCCACACCGTCCTTGGTGACGGTCACGAAATCATAACCGAAGAACACGCCCGTCACACCGGGAATGGCGAAGAGCCGTTCCGCCAGCGGCGAGGCGGCAGCCTGTTCGCGGTCACGAAACTCCGCCGTTCCATTGTCCAGCACCACCTTGCCCGGCAGGAATTTCAGCGTGGCGGGATTGGGGGTGGCTTCCGTTTGAATGAACATTTCAGGCTCCTTGCGGAAGAACCCTCCGCATTTTTAGAATTCTTCCAAAATAAGAGTTTTACGGTCAGGCTTCAAGGGCGAAGTTCCGGGCGAGGCCTTGCAGCAAGCATGGTGCAACAAGCCTCAGCAAAGCGCGTCGATCTCTTCATCGCCGAGATTATCCGGCAGCACCGTGACGGGAATGGGGAAGGCAGCGGTGCGCCCGGCAATCATCGAAACCAGGGGCCCCGGCCCTTCCTTGGCCGAACCTGCCGCCAGCACCAGAATGGCAATGTCGCGGTCTTCCTCGATCAGCGTATGAATCTGGCTTGCCGCCGCCCCTTCGCGAATGACGATTTCGGGCTCGATGCCGATCGTCTCGCGAACGGTCTGGGCGGATTTCGCCATGATGGCCTCGGCCTCGTCGCGGGCCTCGGCACGCATGATCTCTTCCACGCCCAGCCATTGCTGGAAATCCCCATCCGGGATGACATAAAGCAGCACGAGCCCGCCATTGGAGTTCTTGGCGCGACGGCCTGCATAATGCACCGCGCGCGAGCATTCCGGCGTATCGTCGATCACCGCCAGAAATTTCCGTCGATGCCCTTCAAGACGCGAAAGACGCTTTGAAACCATGAAAAGCCCCGTTTTGCCTCGTGTCACCAACCGGGAGATGCGGCAAGACCGTCTCTCCCGGCGCTGAACTTATCGCACGAAGCCGATAATGTCGCGTATTTCCGTCATGGTTTTCTCGGCGCGTGCGCGCGCCCTTTCGCCACCATCGCGCAGCACGGCGTCGATATGGCCGGGATCGTCCATCAGGCGGCGCATCTCGGCATTGATCGGCGCGAGAACCTCCACCGCAAGCTCCACCAGCGCAGGCTTGAAGACGGAGAACTGCTGCCCGCCGAATTCGGTCAGAACCTCGGCTTTCGTCTTGTCGGCAAGGGCTGCGAAAATACCCACGAGATTATCCGCCTCCGGACGGCACTTCAGTCCATCCACTTCGCTCGGCAAGGCATCCGGGTCAGTCTTGGCCTTGCGGATCTTTCTGGAAATGGCCTCGGAATCATCCATCAGGTTGATGCGCGACAGGTCGGACGGATCCGACTTGGACATTTTCTTGGAGCCATCCTTCAGGCTCATGACGCGCGGCGCCGGACCGTCGATCAGCGGCTCCACCATGGGGAAATAGGCATGGACCGGCTCATCGCCAACGGTGATGTCCACGCCAAGCCCGGTGGGACGGATCTTTTCCATGAAGTCCATGTTGAACTTCATGGCGATGTCGCGGGTCAGCTCGAGATGCTGCTTCTGGTCTTCGCCGACCGGCACATGGGTAGCGCGGTAGACGAGAATGTCGGCGGCCATCAGGCTCGGATAGGCATAAAGACCAAGCGAGGCCTGCTCGCGATCCTTGCCTGCCTTGTCCTTGAACTGCGTCATGCGGTTCATCCAGCCGATGCGCGCCACGCAATTGAAAATCCAGGCCAGTTCGGCATGTTGCGGCACCTGGCTCTGGTTGAAGACGATATGCCGCTTCGGGTCGATGCCGGCGGCAAGGAAGGCGGCGGTGATCGAACGGATCTGGCCGCGCATATCCTCGTGCACGAGCTGCGCGGTCAGTGCGTGGAGGTCAACGACGCAGTACATGCAGTCATTATTGTCCTGCAAGGCGACGAATTTCCGGATCGCTCCGAGATAGTTGCCGAGATGGAGATTGCCGGTCGGCTGCACGCCGGAGAAGACCAGTGGCTTGAATTCGCTCATATGAACCTCAACAGGCTTGTGGAGGGCCTGATACCTCAGGGTTTGTGATGCCCGCGCTTATGCACGGGGCCATGATGCCAATCAAGCGATGCTTTTGCTTTGCAGCGGCATTATTTTGCCCGGCGCCGCAGGTTTTTCCGCAGCATGGCAAGACCGATGCCGCCAATGGCGAAGGCGAGCCCGAAATAGACCAGCATGGCAATGCCGATTTCGGCAAAAAGCGCTGCCACCTTGTGCAGAAAGGGCGCACCGCTGGCCAGATAGGGGGCGAAGGCCGGGCCGATTGCCAGAAGCACGCCGCCCATGCAAAGCGCAGAGACGAGAAGGCGCAAGGCCCTGGAAATCAGCGGCCAGTCAGGCTTCAGATGGCCTCTTCTCACCAGCGTCGTGCCAAGCTGGAGGGTGTTCAAAAGCCCGGCCACGGCTTCGGCGATCGCAATGCCGCGCTCGAACAGGAAAGGAAAGAGCGCGATCGAAAGCAGCGAGTTGACCGCCACTGACACGCCTGTATAGCGCATCGGCGAGCGGGTATCCTCGCGCGCATAAAAGCCTGGCTGCAAGGCCTTGATCATCACGAAGCCCGGAAGACCCAGCCCGTACCATGCCAGAATACCGCCAACGATGGCCGTATTTTCGGCGGTGAAGGCGCCGCGTTCATATAATACGCGGATAATATCATCCGACAGCACAAAGAGCCCCACGGCAGCCGGCAGCGTCAGAAACAGCACGAATTCGATGGATCGGTTCTGGATCGCGCTGGCTTCGTCCGCATTGCCGCCTTTCAGCGCCCGCGCCAGTTCCGGCAAAAGTACGACGCCGACGGCCACGCCGACGACGCCAAGCGGCAGTTGATAGATCCGGTCGGCATATTGCAGGGCGGCAATCGCCCCTTCCTTGCCCGAGGCGATGGCCTGGCCGATGACGAGATTGATCTGCGTGACGCCGCCGGTAATGGCGGCGGGAACAGCCAGAACAAGAAGGCGCCTCACATTCGGCGTGATTTTCGGCCACTTGAAGCCGATGCGCATTCCCGCATGGCGCACGCCGAGATAGACGACCAGCATCTGCAACAGGCCCGCCACCAGCACCGACCAGGAGAGATACCAGGCGGTCTGCACAGGCTCTGCCCCGGTATAGAGCGCATAGAAGAGCGCAGCGATCATCACCAGATTGAGGAAGATCGGCGCCACCGCCGCGGCAAAGAAGTGATGCAGCGAATTGAGCATTCCCGACAGCATGGCTGTCAGCGACATGCACATGAGATAGGGAAACATCACCGCCGCAAGCCGCACGGTCAACTCGAACTTGTCGGCATCATCGGCAAAGCCCGGCGCGATGATGAAGCGCACCAGAAGCGGCATGGAAAGCTCCATGACGATGGTGATCAGCAGCAGGACAGAAAACAGAACCCCGAAGACCTCCTCCGAGAAGCGCTTGGCCCCATCCATGCCATGCGCCTCGATTTCCTTGGAAAACAGCGGCACGAAAGCGGCATTGAAGGCCCCTTCGGCAAAAAGGCGCCGGAAGAGATTGGGGAAGCGGAAGGCGGCATAGAAAACATCCGCCATCGGCCCCGTGCCCAGCGCTGCCGCCATCAGCGTTTCGCGCGCGAAGCCGAAAATGCGGCTGCCGAGAGTGGCCGCTCCCACGGTCATGAATTTCTTGATGAGCGACATCTCAGGCGCGGGCCTTCCTCGGCAGGCGGACAGGTTCGGACGCCACCTCGTCGGACGCCTCGCTCATCACATCCTTGAGACGGGACGAAATGCCGGCCTGTCTGTTTTCATTGGTAATTTTCTGCCCCACAAGATCGGTGACGTAAAAGGTGTCGATGACCTTTTCACCAAAGGTGGTGATTCGGGCCGAGTGAATATCGAGCGAAAGATCCGCCAGGGCCGCCGTGACCTCTGCCAGAAGACCAATGCGATCAAGGCATTCAATTTCGATAACCGTGAACTTGTTGGACAGGCTGTTGGCGATCGTCACATGCGGCTTGACGGTGAAGGTCTTGTTTTTCTTCCTGGACTTTGCCCGTGTCGCGATAACCTCCGGCAGCCGCTTGCGTCCGGAAAGCACGTCTTCGATCATCTTGCCAATGGTGCTGCCCCGGCGCATCTCGTCCTCGTCCACGGGGAATTCACGATTGATCAGGATCGTGTCCAGCGCGCGGCCGTCGGACGTGGTGAAAATCTGGGCATCGGCGATGTTGGCCCCGGCGGCCGCGCAGGCGCCGGTGATGATGGAGAGAAGACGCGGATGATCCGGCGCCAGCACGGTGATTTCCGTGATGGCGTGAAAGGAATGCGTGCGCACCATGGTGGAAAGCGCCTGTCCGGCCTTGTCGGCCTGACGGATGAAGTGGGCGTGGCGCACCTGATCTTCCAGGGGCACGGTCAGCAGATAGGGCTGGTAATGCAGCTTGGCATAGGTCTTCTGATCCTTCTGGCTCCAGTCGGACAGCGCGGCCTGCAATTGCTCGGCAGCGTGGCGCGCCCGCTCCTTGCGGGGGCTGGCGGAAAAGCCGCCGGACAAAAGCAGCTCGGTCTCGTAATAGAGCGTTCGCAGCAATTGCCCCTTCCACCCGTTCCACACGCCGGGGCCGACAGCGCGAATATCGCAGACCGTCAGCACCAGCAACATGCGCAACCTGTCCAGCGACTGCACCTTGTCGGCAAAATCGGTGATGGTCTTGCGGTCATGCAGGTCGCGGGTCTGGGCCACCATCGACATGGTGAGATGCTGGTCGATCAGCCAGACCACCATTTCTGTCTGCTTCTCGTTCAGGCCAAGTCTCGGGCACAGCTTGCGCGCCACGCGCGCGCCGGCGATGGAATGATCCTCCTGACGGCCCTTGGCCACGTCATGCAACAGCACGGCGACAAAAAGCGCGGTCCGCTCCTCGATCAGGGGCATGAGCTTGACGGTAAGCGGATGAATATCCTCCACCTTGCCCTGCTCGATTTCCGAAAGCACCGCGACGGAGCGAATGAGATGCTCGTCCACTGTATAGTGGTGATACATGTTGAACTGCATCATCGAAACGATTTTGCCGAATTCGGGAATGAACCGGCCAAGCACGCCCGCCTCGTTCATCCGCGTCAACATCAGCGCCGGATCGCGCCGCGAGGTCAGCACGGAGAGAAACAGACGGTTAGCCTCTTCGTTTTCGCGGAATTCATGGTTGATCAGCGGCAAGGAGCGCGTGAGGGCCTTCAACGCATCGGGATGCAATTCCAGCCCGTGCAGATCCGCAACATGGAAGAAGCGCATGATATTGAGCGGATCGCGGCTGAAAGCCTCGGGATCGGCAAGGGCGATGCGGCCGCGATCCTCAATGAATTGCGGCGTGCCGGGAATGCGTCGCGGGCGGTTGGCAAAGCGGCCGATCACACCCGTCAGCCCCGGCGCGGCCTTGGCCTGCTTTTCTTCCAGCGTCGCGCAGATGATCCGCGTGAGATCGCCCACATTCTTGGCGACGTGGAAATAATGCTTCATGAAGCGTTCCACGGACGAGAGACCGGGACGGGGCTGATAGCCCAGATTGGCGGCGATTTCCGGCTGGATGTCGAAAGACAGCCTTTCCTCCGGCTTGCCGGTGACGAAATGCATGTGGCAGCGCACCGCCCACAGAAAATCCTCGGATTTCTGAAACATCCGCCATTCCTGGCGGGAAAGAACGCCAAGCTTTACGAGCTCCGCCGGGTCGGCGATGTGATAATAATACTTGGCGATCCAGAACAGTGTATGCAGATCGCGAAGGCCGCCCTTGCCTTCCTTGACATTGGGTTCGACGAGATAGCGGGTATCGCCCGCCTTCCTGTGACGCTCGTCGCGTTCGGCAAGCTTGGCGGCTATGAATTCAGGCGCCGTCTTTTCGACAACCTCGATCTCGAACCGCTTGAGGAGATCGGCCACCAAAGGCTTCTCGCCGCAGACATAGCGGGTTTCCAGAATGGCCGTGCGGATCGTCATGTCGGTCCGGGCAAGCTTGATGCATTCCTCTACCGTACGGGTGGCATGTCCGACCTTGAAGCCCAGATCCCAGAGAATGTAGAGAAGAAATTCAACCGCCTTGCGCGCATCCGCGCCAGCCCTGGCCGACAACAGGAACAGAAGATCGATGTCGGAACCGGGCGCCAGTGTCTTGCGGCCATATCCTCCGACAGCCACCACGGCGAATTCGGTCGCGGTCTGCGGATAGACCGCTTTCAGGACAATCCGGTGGGTCAGAGAAATCAGCCTGTCCTGAACCTCGGCAATGCGCTCGGCGCATTTGACCCCGCCGCCATCGGCATAAAGAAGCCTGCGGGCTGCGTCACGGCCATCGGAGCTGGCTTTTTTCAAAACAGGCAAGAGTGCCGCCCGCATGTCCGGAACCCTCGCCTCACGCTCGGCAATGGCAAGGCATTCCTGCTCCAGCGCGTCGAAGTCGGGAAAAACCGGTGCGGAAATTTCGATGTCAGCCATGATCGTCCATTCTCTCGCCGCCACCATGAAGACATGGCATGGTTAACGCAAAAGCGTGTTAGCCGATTTTCCTTCGGAAGGGAAACGGTCTCCCTTCAAGGCTTATCACTCAAGTCTTGCCAAGCTGTTTCTTGAGGTCATAAAGCGCTTCGAGAGCCTGGCGCGGCGTGAGGTCATCGACATCGAGCGCCCGAAGCGCTTCTTCGATGGCAGAACCGGTGGCCAAAGTCCCGACTTTCTGCTCGCGCCGCACCGCCACCTGAAAGAGCGGCAGATCGTCGATCAACTGGCTCGCCGGGTTTTTACGGTCGGCATCCTCCAGTTGATGCAGCACATCGCGGGCACGATCGACCACGGCGGCCGGAAGCCCGGCCAGACGCGCCACCTGAATGCCATAGGAACGGTCCGCCGCTCCGGGACCGACCTCATGCAGGAAGATCACCTCGCCCTGCCATTCCTTGACCTTCATGGTCACATTGGACAGGCGCGCCAGCTTTTCCGACAGCGCCGTCAATTCGTGGAAATGGGTGGCGAAGAGCGACCGGCAACGGTTGACCTCATGCAGATGCTCTACCGTCGCCCAGGCAATGGAAAGTCCGTCGAAAGTGGCCGTTCCCCGTCCGATCTCGTCGAGAATCACCAGCGATTTTTCCGTCGCCTGATTGAGGATGGCCGCCGTCTCCACCATCTCCACCATGAAAGTGGAGCGCCCGCGCGCCAGATCGTCGGAAGCGCCGACGCGGGAAAACAGCCGGTCCACCACCCCGATACGGGCCGAACCCGCCGGCACGAAGGAGCCCATCTGCGCCATGATGGCAATCAGCGCATTCTGGCGCAGAAAGGTGGACTTACCGCCCATGTTGGGGCCGGTCAGCATCCAGATCGCCCCGTTTTTGCCGCCATTCGGCGAAAGATCGCAATCATTGGCGATAAAAGGACTTTCCGCCTTTTTCCGCAACACCTGCTCCACCACCGGATGGCGGCCCGCGACGATGGCAAAAGCATGGCCATCATCGACCAGCGGGCGGCAATAGCCCTGCTCCTCTGCAAGCGTTGCCAGCCCTGCCGCCACGTCCAGCACGGCCAGGGCACGAGCTGCCTTCTTGATCGGCTCCACCGCCTCCGTCACGGCAAGGCGCATACGTTCAAAAGCGGCAAGCTCGATCTCCAGCGCCTGCCCTGCCGCATTGGCGATGCGGCTTTCAAGATCGGCCAGTTCGGTGGTGGTGAAACGCATGGCATTGGCCATGGATTGGCGATGGATGAAGCGCGCCCGAGCTTCCCCTTCGGTCAAGGGACCGGCATTGCCCGCCGAAACCTCGATGAAGTAGCCCAGCACGTTGTTATGCTTGATCTTCAGTGACTTGACGCCGGTTTCCTCGCAATATTGCAATTGCAGCGAGGCAATCACCCGTCGGGACTCGTCGCGCAGGGCGCGCACCTCGTCCAGAGCCTCATCGGCCCCCTCCTTCAGGAAACCGCCATCGCGCTTGAGCAGCGGCAGGTCATCCGCCAGCATGGAGGACAGTAAATATTCAAGCGACGGCGGCAGATGTTCGAGATCGGTCAGTGCGGCGGAAAGCTCATCCGGCAGCACCGTGCCGCGCATCCGCCCGGCCACCTCGGCGGAGGTGATCAACCCCTGACGAATGGCGGCAAGATCCCGCGGGCCGCCGCGGTCGAGCGCAAGGCGCGATAGAGCCCGCGGCATGTCGGGCGCGCCTTTCAGGAGGTTGCGCAACTGATCGGTCAGAAAATTGTCGCTGAGCAACCAGGCGACGGCATCCTGCCGGGTGGCAATCTCCTGCGGATCGGTGAGCGGCGACATCAGCCGCTCGGCCAGCAACCTTGCGCCGCCGCCGGTGACGGTGCGGTCCATGGCATTGAGCAACGAGCCCTCCCGCTGGCCGGAAAGCGTTTTGACCAGTTCCAGATTGGCGCGGGTGGCCGCATCGATAAACAGGGTGGAGGCGGAGGATTGCCGCTCCGGCAGGCCAAGCGGCGGACGCTCGGAAATCTGCGTTTTTTCCACATAGGCAATGGCCGCCGATGCCGCCGCCATTTCAGGGCGCGAAAAGCCCCCGAAACCATCCAGTGTCTGCACGCCGAAATAGCGTGTAATGCGACCCTCCGCCGAGGCGCTGTCGAACAGGACCGCAGGCTGGGGCACGACCAGGCGGCCCAGCACGTCGAAAACCGGCTTCAACTCTGCATCCTGCATGAGATTATCCGGCACGATCACCTCGCGCGGCTCAATGCGGAAAATATCGGCAAGAAGGCGTGTGGGCGTGGTTTCGGCCAGCCGGAAGACGCCGGTGGAAATATCGATCCAGGCCAGCGCCAGTTCCTGCGCGCCGCCGCGCACGCGCGCCAGCGCCATGAGATAATTGGTCTCGCCCGGCGACAGCAGCTTTTCCTCCGTCAGCGTGCCGGGGGTGACAAGGCGCACCACGTCACGCTTGACCACGGATTTCGAGCCGCGCTTCTTCGCCTCCGCCGGATCCTCAACCTGTTCGCAGACGGCCACGCGGTAGCCAAGTGCAATGAGCTTTTGCAGGTAATCATCCGCCGCATGGACCGGCACCCCGCACATGGGAATATCCTGCCCCATATGCTGGCCGCGCCGCGTCAGCGTGATGCCGAGCGCCCGCGAGGCTTCGATGGCATCCTCGAAGAACAGCTCGTAGAAATCGCCCATGCGATAAAACAGCAGCGAACCGGGATTATTCGCCTTGATTTCGATGAACTGTTCCATCATCGGCGTTGCGGAGGCGCGGCTTTCCTCCGACGTCAGATGGGCGGCATTCAGAACATCCAGTTTTTCAGTGCTGTCGGTGGTCACGGGGCCTGCATCATGTCCGGGGAAACTGCATGGACAGTATTGGGGCAAAGCGGCAACCGCAACGCCCTTTCCCCGACACGATCACCCCCTCCACAACATGCTCAGCTTGAAAAACGCCCCGCATCCGCGCCGTAGTGATTGCGATAGCGGTCGGAAATGCTGGCAATCGGCAGCACGATCAGCACATCGGTGGTGTTGAAGGCCTGATCCACCACGGCACCGGACCCGACCATGGCGCCAAGCCTGAGATAGCCCTTGATCAGCGGCGGCAGAGCATTGAGCGCCTTGCGCGGATTGACCGCTTCCGAAGGCACGAGATCCATGGAGCAGGCCAGTTCCGGCCAGGCCGACACAGCCCACTCGCCCTTGGCCTCGGCATTCTGCACCAGGAAAGACAGGGCCAGCGCATGTTCTTCGGGCTGGATGCCGGGGAAGGAAGCGCAGCCGAACATGGCGCCCATATTGTGCTTCAGCGAATAAGCCCAGTTGCCCTGCCACAACAGTTCGACCGTGCGCTTGGTGCGGTAGGCTGGCAGCACGCAGGAGCGGCCAAGCTCCATGAATTGCTTGTCGGGGTGGCGGGCCAGAAGCGGCGCAATATCGAATTCCCCGGCAGAGTAGAAGCCGCCATTGGCCATGGCCACTTCCTGCCGCAGCAGGCGGTAGGTGCCGACGATCTGGTCTTCCGGGTCGCCTTCGATGGCGTTATCCACCACCAGGAGATGATCGCAAATAGCATCATAGGCGTCGAAATCGCGCCTTGCCTGCATGGCCTCCTGCGGCAGAACAGCGTTCATTTCCTCGACGAATACCCGGTAGCGCACCGACTGCGCCGCCTCGATCTCGCGGCTGTTGCGCGCCAGACGGGTTTCAAGCGAGCCGATGCGGCCGAACACATCCGAACCCGTTTCATTGCCGCCGCCAAGGGCTGCTGAACCGTCGAAAGAGGAGGAGCGATCCAAAAGGTCGAGTGCCATGGCAAGGTCCGATTCCGTTAAACCTGAAGCGTCTAAAGCATGTCTGTGCGACAAGACGTTGACACCTAATGCTATCGAGCGCGATTTCTGGCGAAATTAGGACCTAAGTCTTGCATAAATTGCGCCGAATCAACAGAGGGCAAGGGGCATTGCCAGATTTTTTCTCCAAAATGACGCTTCTGCCGCGCAAGCCCCCCCTTCGCCCGCCTGCGCCCCTACAGGCGGCGGGGTCAATCATGCCCCGCGTGCCTCGACCAGAGGGCATGAAAATGGTGGATCGGGCCATGGCCGGAACCGACCGAAAGCGCCCCGCCTGTCCGGATCGCTCCCCCAAGCCATATCCGGGCCGACGAGACCGCCTGTCGCAGCGCTTGACCCTTGGCAATTTCGGCGGCAATGGCGCTGGAAAGCGAACATCCCGTACCATGCGTATTGACCGTTTCGATCCGCTGGCCTTCGAACCAGAAGGCCGCTGACCGTTCCACGAAGAGATCGGGGCATTGCGGGCCGGGCAGATGCCCTCCCTTTACCAGCACCGCGCGTGCGCCCATGGCCATGAGCGCTTCTGCCTGCCTGCCCATTGCGGCACGGCTGACGGCCTCGTCATCGCCCAGAAGTGCGGCGACCTCCGGCAGATTGGGCGTGACAAGCGTTGCCCGCGCCAAAAGGCGGGTCTTCAGCACGCCAACCGCCTCCGCCTCCAGCAGACTTGCCCCGCCCTTGGCGACCATGACCGGATCGAGCACGACGGGAATGTCGGGATGCGCATCGAGACAATCGGCAATCGCCGTGGCGCTGCCGGCATTGGCAATCATGCCGACCTTGACGGCATCCACCCGAATATCGGCAAAGACGGCTTCGATCTGGGCGCGCACGAAAGAGGGCTCAAGCGCCATGACGGCACTGACGCCGCGGGTATTTTGCGCCGTCAGTGCCGTGATCGCCGCCATGCCGAAGGTTGCACATGCCGCAAATGTCTTGAGATCGGCCTGGATTCCGGCCCCGCCGGATGGGTCGGATCCTGCAATCGACAGCACATTGGCAATCTGGCCGGGGATAGGATCTTGCATGGATTTCATCCTGTCGCTGCTGTTTTAGCCGGTTGCGAAGGCGCATCGGATCGGCGCGAAGCTAACCTTCCCGCATCAGGAATGGAACCGGAAACTGCCTTCAGGCATTCAAACGATGTTTGCGTTTCAATTCCTCTCCGGACAGCCCCTGCCGCAGGCCGCCCGTTGAGCCGCCCTCACGACCAGGGACCAACGGTCCCCGCACGCAAAGGCCGGGAGGGAGCCATATCAAAGGAGTATTGCAGCATGACTTCAGTGTTACAGGCCCCAGTGCCCCATGCCTCCGAACCTTCCCCATCTGCCTTTTGCGATGGCGGCTTCGAAGCGCGGATTCCTGCCCTGATCAGAAGTCATCCAGCCGCCTATGCCGTATTTTTCGACATTGACGGCACATTGCTCGACATTGCCGGCAAGCCGGACGAGATCATCGTGCCGCACGGACTTCCCGAAGCGCTGGCAAAGCTGCAAGACATGCTGGGAGGCGCGCTTGCGCTGGTGACGGGGCGCGGCATGGATTTCGCAGACCAGCTCTTTGCGCCCTTTCGTTTTCCGCTTGCGGGCCTGCACGGCGCCGAGCGGCGGGATGCCTTGCAGAACCTGACACGGGCGGAGCCGACGGCGGCATTCCTCGACGCAAAGGCTTATTTGCAGCACATGGCAGAAGAGCTTCCCGGCATTCTGATCGAAGATAAAGGTGCGGCCATTGCCGCCCATTACCGCCATGCGCCAGCGCTTGCCGATGAGCTGGAAAAGCTGATGAACGATGTTCTTGCCAGATGCGGCAAGCGTTACGCCCTGCAAGCTGGCAAGATGGTGATGGAAATCCGCCCGGCAGGCGCCAGCAAGGGCAGCGCCGTCGATGCTTTTCTTGCCATGGAGCCGTTCCTTGGGCGGGTTCCGATCGCCTTTGGCGACGACCTGACGGACGAAGCCATGTTCGATGCGGTCAACCGCAAAGGCGGCATCTCGGTTCATATCGGCAGCAAGGGCGAGCGAGAAACCCGCGCCACCCACAGGCTTGCCGACCCGCAGGCCGTGCGCAGGCTTGTTTTTGCAGCCACCTCGGCCAATCCGCCACCGAATGGCTGAGGCCACGGCTTTTCGTGCGCAAATACGAAAAACCACCAGGGAAGGCCTGCCCCGGCAGGCGCCAATTACAGGAAGACATGACATGAGCAGACTGGTCGTCATATCCAATCGGGTTCCCGTTCCAGACGAAAAGAAGGGCGCCCCGGCAGGTGGCCTTGCGGTTGCGTTGCGGGCCGCGCTCGAGGAGCGCGGCGGCGTATGGATGGGCTGGTCGGGCAAATCCAGCGGCGAGCAAGACGCAGGCCCGCTTTCCATGATCGAGGATGGCAACATCACTTATGCGCTGACCGATCTTACCGATCGCGACGTGGAGGAATATTACCACGGCTTCGCCAATCGCGTGCTCTGGCCCATCTGCCATTACCGGCTGGATCTGGCCGATTACGGACGCAAGGAAATGTCGGGTTATTTCCGGGTAAACGGCTTCTTCGCCGAACGGCTGCTGCCGCTGCTTCAGCCCGACGACACCATCTGGGTGCATGATTATCACCTCATTCCGATGGCGCGGGAGTTGCGGGAACGGGGCGTCACGAACCGCATCGGCTTTTTCCTGCACATTCCCCTGCCCCCCGCCGATGTGCTGTTTACCATGCCCGTGCATGAAGAGATCATAAAGTGCCTTGCCCATTACGATCTCGTGGGGTTCCAGACGGATCACGATCTGGCCAATTTCGTCGGCGCGCTCGAACGGGAGGGCATTGGCCACTCGCCAGCGCCCGGACATCTGGTTTCCTTCGAGCGCAAGTTTCGTGGCGGCGCCTATCCCATCGGCATCGAAACGGCTGCCTTTGCCGGCTTTGCCCGGCGTGCTGCCAGCCATGCCATGGTCAGGAAGGCCGAGGAGAGCCTGGTCAGCCGTCCGCTGATCATTGGGGTGGACCGTCTGGACTATTCCAAGGGCCTGACCCAGCGCATCGACGCCTATGAGCGCTTCCTCGTGGACAACCCGCACCATCGGGGCAACGTCACCTATTTGCAGGTAACGCCGAAGTCCCGCTCCGAGGTTCCCGAATACGAGGCCATGCAGCGCACCGTGGCCGAACAGGCGGGCAGGGTCAATGGCGCGCTCGGCACGGTGGACTGGGTGCCGATCCGCTACATCAACCGTTCCGTCGCAAGGCCGCTGCTGGCCGGGCTTTACCGTCTGGCGCGGGTGGGCCTCGTCACGCCGCTACGCGATGGCATGAACCTCGTGGCCAAGGAATATGTGGCGGCGCAAAACCCCGAAGATCCGGGCGTCCTCATCCTGTCACGCTTTGCCGGCGCCGCCCGTGAAATGAACGGCGCCCTGCTGGTCAACCCCTATGACATGGAAGGCACGGCCAATGCCATCAAGCGGGCGATAGAAATGCCGTTGGAAGAGCGCAAGGCCCGCTGGCAGCAGATGATGGACCGGCTGCTGGTGCATGACGTCAACCGCTGGTGCGACGATTTCCTCAGCGATCTGACCGAAGAGGAAAATGCCGCTCACGCCGCCTTGGCGACGTGATATTCCTTGATGGCCGCCATTTTGATGGCCGGATAACGCTCGGATTCATAGCGCAGGGAGAAACCGTCCTGCGCCATGAACACCGGATCGCCATCGAGATCCCGGCAGAGATTGCCGCGCTGGACGTTGAGAAACTTTTCCAGCTCGGCCGGCTGATCGGATGAGATCCAGCGGCAGACCGAAAAGCGCGACATTTCAAAAGAGACAGGCAGGCCATATTCCGCCGAAAGCCGCTCTTTCAGCACGTCGAGCTGCAAGGCGCCAACCACCCCGACGATGGCCGGAGACCCGTCTTCCGGCTGGAACAGCTGCACCACGCCCTCTTCCGCCATTTGTTGCAGGGCTTCCTTCAGCTTCTTGGCCTTCATCGCATCTTCCAGACGCACGCGGCGCAGGATTTCCGGCGAGAAGTTCGGCACGCCCTGGAAGACCAGCGCTTCGCCTTCCGTCAACGTATCGCCAATGCGCAGCGTGCCGTGGTTGGGAATGCCCACCACGTCACCGGCATAGGCGGTATCGGCCAGTTGCCGCTGCGAGGCGAAGAAGAATTGCGGCGCGGTCAGGCCCATCTGCTTGCCGGTACGGGCCAGACGCGCCTTCATGCCGCGCTCCAGCTTGCCCGAGCAGATACGCGCAAAGGCAATGCGGTCGCGGTGGTTGGGGTCCATATTGGCCTGGATCTTGAAGACGAAGGCGGTCATCTTCTCTTCCGCCGCATGAACCTTGCGGGTATCGGCCACCTGGTCGCGCGGCGGCGGCGCAAAGGCGCCGAGCGCGTTGATGAGATCGCGCACGCCGAAATTTCTCAGCGCCGAGCCAAAGAAGACCGGCGTCATGTGCCCTTCCAGAAAGGCCTCCACATCGAAGGGGCGGCAGGCCTCGCGCGCCAGCTCCAGTTCCTCGATGAAGGCGGCGCGCTCGTTTTCCGGCAGATGTTCCGCAACGCTTTGCGGACCGTTGACGGCAAGACCTTCCACCTGCGTATCATTGCCCCGGAAGGTGTTGGCCTTAAGATTGTAGGAGCCGCAGAAGGTCTTGGAGCGCCCCACCGGCCAGGTGACAGGGGCCGTGTCCAGCGCCAGCTTTTCTTCCACTTCATCGAGAATCTCGAAGGGGTCGCGGCTTTCGCGGTCCATCTTGTTGATGAAGGTGATGATGGGAATGTCGCGCATACGGCAGACTTCGAACAGCTTCAGCGTCCGCGGCTCGATACCCTTGGCGGCATCGATGACCATGACGGCCGCATCCACGGCCGTCAGCGTCCGGTAGGTGTCGTCGGCAAAATCCTCGTGACCGGGCGTGTCGAGGATGTTGTAAACCTTGTCGTCATATTCGAAGGTCATCACCGAGGTGACAACCGAGATGCCGCGCTCTCGCTCGATCTTCATCCAGTCGGACCGGGTCTGGATGCGGTCCTTCTTGGCCTTGACCTCACCGGCAAGCTGGATGGCGCCACCGAACAGCAGCAGTTTTTCGGTAAGCGTCGTCTTACCGGCATCCGGGTGGGCGATAATGGCAAAGGTGCGGCGGCGGGCGACCGCTTCTGCGAGCGTCTCGGGCATGGGTCTGCAATATCCTTGTGAATTGCGCGTTATCTAGCCTTTCATCGGCAATTATGCAATTGAGGAGCCGAAAAAGGATAGACGCCATGCCCGATGCCAATGCCCCCCGCCTTCTCCTCAAGCGCCTGCCGCATGGCGAAGGGCTTGCCCTGCCCGCCTATGAAACCGCCGGCGCGGCTGGCATGGATCTGAGCGCTGCCGTGGAAGAGGCTCGGCCCCTCACGCTTTCGCCCGGCAAGCGCGCGCTGGTGCCGACCGGCTTCATATTGCAGATTCCGGAGGGTTTCGAGGCGCAGATCCGCCCGCGCTCCGGCCTTGCCTTCAAGCATGGCATCACCTGCCTCAACACGCCCGGCACCATCGACAGCGATTACCGTGGCGAGGTGAAGGTGCTGCTCGTCAATCTGGGCGAGGAGGATTTCACCATCACCCGCGCCATGCGCATTGCCCAGATGGTGATTGCCCCCGTAACGCAGATGGCAGTGACCGAGGTTGACGAAACATCGCAGACGCTGCGCGGCACCGGCGGCTTCGGCTCCACAGGACTATGAGGCGTTGAAATAAAGATTTGAAACAGGCCGCTTTGCGAAGCGATTTTTCCCTCACGGCTCGTCGTGAAAGATAAAGGGTTCTGGTGCTTCATCGCCTTTGCCCGTAATCTCTGCCGCGAAAACAGTCGAAGGGAGATATGCATGTCCGACACGAACAAGCCCGGTCGCGGTCGCATTTACGGGTCGATCACGGAAACCATCGGCAACACCCCGATCGTCAGGCTGGACAAGCTGGCCAGGGAAAAGGGCGTGAAGGCCAACCTCCTGGCCAAACTCGAATTCTTCAACCCCATTGCCTCCGTCAAGGACCGTATCGGCGTGGCGATGATCGAGAGCCTCGAAGCCAACGGCACCATCACCCCCGGCAAGAGCGTGCTGGTGGAGCCCACCTCCGGCAATACCGGCATTGCACTGGCCTTTGCCGCTGCCGCCAAGGGCTATCGCCTCATTCTCACCATGCCGGAAACCATGTCGATCGAGCGGCGCAAGATGCTGGCGCTTTTGGGCGCGGAACTGGTGCTGACCGAAGGGCCAAAGGGCATGAAAGGCGCCATTGCCAAGGCCGAGGAACTGGCCGCCACCCTGCCGGACGCCATTATTCCCCAGCAGTTCGAAAACCCGGCCAACCCCGAAATCCATCGTAAGACCACCGCCGAGGAAATCTGGAACGATACCGATGGCGCCGTGGATATTTTCGTTTCCGGCATCGGCACCGGCGGCACGATCACCGGCACCGGGCAGGTGCTGAAATCCCGCAAGCCGGACCTCAAGGTGATTGCCGTCGAACCTGCCGACAGCCCGGTACTCTCGGGCGGCCAGCCCGGACCTCACAAGATCCAGGGCATTGGCGCGGGCTTTGCCCCCAAGGTTCTCGATACCGCGATCTACGATGAAATCGTGACCGTGACCAATGACGAGGCCTTCGAAACGGCCCGCCTCGTGGCGCGACTTGAAGGCGTGCCGGTCGGCATTTCATCCGGCGCGGCGCTGACGGCCGCCATCAAGGTCGGCTCGCGGCCTGAAAACGAGGGCAAGACGTTGGTGGTCATTATTCCCTCTTTTGCAGAACGTTACCTTTCAACGGCGCTTTTCGCCGGGCTTGGTGAGTAAATCAGGCAAAACATGCGCGTATCGCGTCTGCTGCGGGAAAAATCCGCAACAGGCGCGATAACATCGTAAAATGAACAAGCTACGGCGATTGCTTAAATTCGGCAGCCGGTCTAGGGTGTGTGGACATTCGGCATCCGGAGTGGCGAAAACGATGATTTTCGAGAACCGGAGCGGAGTGTACTTGAGTACATGAGCACCGGGCGCGCAGAAAATTACGGTTTGCGGCCGCTCAAGGGCGAATGTCCACACACCCTGGTCTCGCTTTTCTGACATGCCGAATGAAGCGGAAAGATAATGCGCCTGCGAAGCAAGCTCGACAGATTGCCTTCCTTCAAGGCCATGGACCGACCTTTCCGCGTGCATGAACATGTGATGGTCTGTTGCGCCACCGTGCTGGTTTTCCTCGCGGTTCTGGCGCTTCGCTTCTGGCTCGATACCTATCTCAACGGCACTTTTCCCTATGTCACCTTCTTCCCCGCCGTTCTTCTGGTTGGCTTCGTTTTCGGGGTTGGGCCGGGCGCGTTGATGGCCGTGCTGGGCGGTCTTGCTTCCTGGTATTTCTTCATACCGCCCTATTTCAGCTTCGAAGTTTCCCTCAGCACCACCATTGCCATGCTGCTCTATTGTTTCGTGGTCATCACCGATCTTGGCCTGACCGCCCTGATGATGCGGGCCTACCGGGCCGAGAAACTGGCGCGCGCCGAGGTGGAAATGCTGGCCGAGCAGCAGGAAGTCATGGCGCGGGAACTGGACCATCGGCTCAAAAACGTCTTCGCCACCATCAACGCCATCATCAGCCTCTCGCAGCGCCATGCCAGCGATGTCCCCGGCTTTTCACAGGCGCTACGTGAAAGGCTCAATGCCATGGCGCGGTCCAACCTGCTGCTGCGCGGCCTTCGGCCCGGCGACGAGGCCACCGTTCAAAGCGTGATTGCGCAATCGCTGGAGCCCTTCGACAAGCGCGGCACCGCCCGGATCGAATTGCACGGCCCGGCCATATCGGTCAGCGGTCAGGCCGTGGTGCTTCTCAGCCTCATCCTGCATGAACTCGGCACCAATGCGGTGAAATACGGCGCCTTCTCCGTGCAAGACGGTCAAATCCGCATCGACTGGAAGGTTGACGGGAGCGAGAACGAAAAACACCTTGAAATCCGCTGGCAGGAACGGGGTGGCCCCTGCCCCAAACCGCAGGATGATGGCGAGGGCGGCTTCGGCTCGGTTCTGGTGCGCAAGGTCATAGGCGCCGTCCGCGGCAGCGCCACATTGCGCTTTCCGCCGGAAGGGGCCGTGGCCGATCTCATGATTCCGCTTTCCGCCATCACCCCGAAACAGACCGAGGAAAGCGACGGCCATATCGCCGCCTAAAGCACGTCGAGCAAAAGTGTGCAGCGGCTTCCACTTTTGCTCGACAAAGTTTTTTCCCCGTTTGCCGTGACGCAAACCCGGCTTCCACTTTTGCTCGACAAACTTTACCCTCCGTTTGCCGTGACGCAAAACCGGCTTCCACTTTTGCTCGACAAACTTTACCCTCCGTTTGTCGTGACGCAAAACCGGCTTCCACTTTTGCTCGACAAACTTTACCCTCCCCCCCAAACGAAACAATCCCGGATACCCCAATGACCGATTTGCAAACCGTTCTCGATGCCGCCGACAAGGCCTTGCCGGAAAGTCTGGATCGGCTTTTCGAGCTTGTTCGGATCAAGTCGATCTCCACCGACCCTGCCTATAAGGAGGAATGCCGCAAGGCTGGCGCCTGGCTGGTGGAGGTCTTGAACGAAATCGGCTTTACCGCTTCCCTGCGCGATACGCCCGGTCATCCCATGGTGGTTGCCCATCACGAGGGCGCAAACGAGGCTGCGCCGCATGTGCTGTTTTACGGCCATTACGATGTGCAGCCGGTGGATCCGCTGGAGCTTTGGGAAAACGATCCCTTCGCGCCCGCCATCAAGGAAATCTCGCCGGGCCGCAAGGTCATCACCGGGCGCGGCACCTCCGATGACAAGGGGCAGCTGATGACCTTCGTGGAGGCCTGCCGCGCCTATAAGGCCGCCCGTGGCAACCTGCCTCTCGGCATCACCATTCTCTTCGAGGGCGAGGAGGAATCCGGCTCTCCGTCGCTCAAACCCTTCCTGAAGGCGAACGAGGCCGAACTCAAACGGGATTTTGCCCTCGTCTGCGACACCAGCATGTGGGACCCGCAGACACCCGCCATTGCCGCGGCACTTCGCGGACTTCTGGGGGAGGAAGTCACCGTCACGGCGGCGGACCGCGATCTCCATTCCGGCCTGTTTGGCGGCGCAGCGGCCAATCCCATCCACATTCTCACGAAAATCCTTGCCGATCTGCATGACGAAAACGGCCGCGTGACGCTTGATGGCTTCTATGAAGGCGTCGAGGAAACGCCAGACAACATCAAGGCCTCATGGGAAGCCCTTGGGCGGGATGCAAAATCCTTTCTCGGCGAAGTCGGCCTTTCCGAGCCCGCGGGCGAAAAGGGCCGCAGCGTTCTGGAATTGACCTGGGCGCGTCCGACCGCAGAAGTCAACGGCATTACCGGCGGCTATACCGGCGAAGGCTTCAAGACGGTCATTGCGGCCAAGGCGTCTGCCAAGCTTTCCTTCCGGCTGGTCGGGCAGCAGGATCCCGAGAAAATCCGGGAAAGCTTCCATGCCTTCGTGAAGGCCCGCATTCCAGCCGATTGCTCGGTCACGTTCCAGGATCATGGCGCATCGCCCGCCATCCAGCTTCCCTATGACTCCGAAGCGCTGACCAAGGCCCGGCTTGCCCTTTCCGAGGAATGGCCCAAACCCGCCGTCGTCATCGGCATGGGTGGCTCGATACCGATCGTCGGTGATTTCCAGACAATGCTGGGCATGGATTCGCTTCTCGTCGGCTTTGGTCTGGTGGATGATCGCATCCACTCCCCCAACGAAAAATACGAGCTGAATTCCTTCCATAAGGGCATTCGCTCTTGGATCAGGATCATTGACGCGCTGGCGAAATAAGCACGTTGTGACGCTCCTGCGGCCGCTCTTGCCAGTACATCCGTGGTCAAGGGCCGCAGGGCGATCACATCGGGCAGATGAAATCTCCATCCGCTTGAAGAAATGATTGCGCAAAATACTTAACCATCATTTACAGCGCCCGGCGTTTTATGGAACGCACAAAGAAAACTGTAACGCGATGAGGGATGACGTTTCCATGAGCCTGCAATCCGTGAAAGACTTCTTTGCCAGCCACGCCCCGGATATTACCGTGCTGGAAACCGAAAAAAGTTCTGCAACCGTCGCCATGGCGGCAGAGGCGCATGGCGTCGATCCGGACCAGATCGCCAAGACGCTCTGCATCCGGGCGGGTGAAGAGGTTATACTCCTGGTGGCGGCAGGCATGGCGCGGCTGGACAATCGCAAGTTTCGAGATCGTTTCGGCGCAAAGCCGAAAATGCCGGAAGCGGAAGAGGTTCTGGCGCGAACGGGCCATCCTGTGGGCGGTGTGTGCCCCTTCGGTCTTGCAACGCCAATGGCGATATATTGCGACAGGTCTCTTCAGGCGCACGCCGAAATCCTGCCCGCCGCCGGCGCCGGAAATTCGGCAGTCCGGCTGACCCCTGATCGCCTGATCGAACTGACCGGCGCCGAATGGGTTGATGTCTGCCAATCCGGTTCGGGCATAGCTGGCTGAGATATGGCCGACTGAGAAATGATCTTTCTGCAAACATGAAAAGGGCGGCGCCTGCCACGCCGCCCTCTCCTCCTCACCCATGCCCACTCAGGAAAATTGACGCGCCCCACTAGAGCGGTTCATTGTTTCACGGAAACATTGAGCCGCTCTAACTATTTGTTTTTACGCATTTTCAAACGGAAAACCGGCTTCCACTTTTCCTGAAAATGCTCTAACAAGCGGACCCATTCAATCTTGTGTGACAGGCTTTTTCGGGCGGAAATGCATGTCGGCTCAGTAACGATACCAGGGGCGGCGCTGCTCCTGCTGCTGCGTACCGATCAGATAGCCCACGAGACCGCCAATCAGGGCCATGCCCAGAAGGGCGGTGGAGGCCGCAGTGGGATGCTCGCGCACGATGCCCGCAACCGTTGCGGCTTCATCGCGGGCGTAGCGCGCGGCCTGCTCTGCCTGACGGGCGGCAGAAGATGTCTTGCTGCGCAAATCGTCTGCAAGCGAGTAGCCCTGACTTGTCAGACTATCCTTCAAATGAGCCAGCTGGGCTTGAAGTTCGCGCATTTCAGCCTGCATTCGCATGTTATCAGCCATAACAACTCCTTTTGGCATTTCGTTCATCGTCTGCCGTTTCAACGGACTGCCCCGCGCTTTGTTCCGAATGCGACTTCTTCCCGTTTTTTTGAAAGGGCCATAGAGGGACCGGGTCTTTTCATCCCTGACGATCCATTATAGGCAGGGAGAATCCGGTACTTGAAAACAATCAACCGTCCGCGCTCAGGAGACCGACCGGCACGCATGGCACGCAATCCTTCATCCCGCCGCATCGAACCCAGTCTCGGCCCCTCGAAAGACGAGGGCGATGACGATATTCGTCTGGACAGCGAGGATCGTGTGACGGGCCCTCGCGGCAAGGGGACCGCTCCACGGGGTGCAACCGCCAAAACGCCGCGCGTGCCCCAAGAGAGCGCCCGGCGAAAAACGCGGTCCGGACCCGGTTTTTTCGGTGCCATCCGCCGTCTTTTCTACTGGTGCATAACCCTTGGCATCTGGGGCGGCATCGCTGTGGCGGGCGTGATTGCCTATTTCGCCGCACAAATGCCAAGCGCCAGCAGCTGGACCATTCCCGACCGTCCCCCCAACATCAAGATCGTCTCGGTCGATGGCACGGTCATTGCCAATCGCGGCGCAACCGGCGGCGAGGCGCTGGCGCTCGAGGAAATGTCGCCCTATCTGCCGGAAGCCATCGTCGCCATCGAGGACCGGCGCTTCTATTCGCATTTCGGCGTCGATCCCATTGGCATCGCCCGCGCTTTCGTCACCAACATTCTCGTGGGGCAGAAGGCGCAGGGCGCTTCCACCATCACCCAGCAATTGGCGCGCAATCTTTTCCTCTCGCCGGACAAGACGCTGGAGCGCAAGGTGCAGGAAGTGCTGCTCTCGCTCTGGCTCGAACACAAGTTCACCAAGGAGCAGATCCTCGCCATGTATCTGAACCGGGTCTATTTCGGTTCGAATGCCTATGGGGTGGAGGCGGCCTCCCAACGTTATTTCAGCAAATCGGCCCGTGACATCAATCTTGGGGAGGCCGCCACGCTGGCAGGCCTTGTTAAGGCGCCGTCCCGCCTCTCCCCCGCCACCAATCCGCAAGCCGCGCAGGACCGCGCCCGTGTGGTGCTGGGCGCCATGCGCGAGCAGGGCTATATTTCAGACAGCGACCTGACGCGCGCCATGGCCCAGCCGCCTGCCCGCGCCAAAAGCTATTGGTCCGGCGCCGGTCAATATGTGGCCGATATGGTGATGGACGAGCTGAAAGGCCTGATCGGCGAGGTCAAAACCGATGTCGTCGTGACCACCACCATTGACGCGGATCTCGAAAAGGCGGCGGAAAAATCGATAGCCACGACACTCGACAAGGACGGGGCCAAGCAGAACGTCTCGCAAGGGGCACTTGTCGCCATCGATGGCAATGGCGCGATCCGGGCACTGGTCGGCGGGCGCGATTATGCCACCAGCCAGTTCAACCGCGCCGTCAAGGCAAAACGCCAGCCGGGATCGGCCTTCAAGCCTTTCGTTTATGCGTCCGCCATGGAGCTTGGCGACACGCCGGACACCATCCGCAACGATGCCCCGATCCGCATTGGCAACTGGACGCCGGAAAATTACGAGCAGAAGTATAATGGCCCGGTCACGCTCGCCTATGGCTTTGCCCATTCCCTCAACACCATCGCCGCGCAGCTTGTCATGGAAGCCGGTCCCGATCAGGTCATCAAGCTGGCGCATCGTCTGGGCATCGAATCCGAGCTGCAAAGCAATGCGTCCATCGCGCTTGGCACGTCGGAAGTCTCTCTGCTGGAACTGACCTCGGCCTATGCGCCCTTCATGAATGGCGGCTTCAAGGCAACCCCGCATGTGATTGCCGAAATTGCCGATGTGAGCGGCAAATCTCTCTACAAGGCCGATTACGGCGAGCCGCCGCGCGTGCTGAACCAGCAGATCGTCCAGCAGATGACGCTTCTCATGGAAGGCACGGTGCGCGAGGGCACGGGCAAGGCCGCCCAGCTCAAGGACTGGCAGGTGGCGGGCAAGACCGGGACCACGCAATCCTTCCGCGATGCCTTGTTCGTGGGTTTCACCAGCAATCTGACCACAGGCGTCTGGTTCGGCAATGACGACGGCACACCGATGAAGAAAGTGACCGGGGGCGGTCTGCCGGCAAAGACCTTCAAGGATTTCATGACAGTGGCGCACAAGGGCCTGACGCCCGTGCCGCTGTTTGGCGACCAGCGCCCGCAGGAAGACAGCGAGCCTTCGCTGACCTCCATGATCCAGCAGGTTCTGTCCGGCACGCCGGACAATGCCTATCCGCCTGCTCCCGCCTCGCCGCAGCAACCCTCGGCAGCCGTGCCTCCGACGCAGACAGGCCGTGATATTCTTCCGCAGGCCCAGCCGCAAATGCAGCCGAACGGCGCTTTACGCGGACAATATCCCGCGGGCGGCGCGCAACAGCCTGAAGCGGCCGATCCCTATGGCAGGGCAGAAATGCCGCCGGCGCGCAATGAACCCGGCCACTGGCAAGACGAAAGCGGCTACCCCGCGGAAGATATGGGCCCGCCCGCCGACCTTGACGAGACATCTCGACAGCCCGCTCAAAGGCAGGGTGGAAGCACGACCCTTCTCGATGTGATCATGGGACGCTGATGCAAAAAGCCACAGGCAAAGGTCCGGCGCAAGCAAGCACGGTTATGGTTTTCCGCTTTCGCATAACAAGGCGGGTTTTCGCCGCTCAAAAAGGCAAACCACCGAACCGGCACGGCTCCGAAGGACCAAATTTTCGTTCCGCAACCACAGACTTCAACATCCCGTGAATTTGGTGCCTTGCAGTCCCAAATTCCGGTTCTTATATACGCCGCATAAGGCAGCATCGCTGCGCAAACCCGAAGACAAAAATCCACGTCGAGGGGCTGTCAACGGAATGCTTTTGGGGTTCCGACAGCCTGCTTCAAGGAGAGAATAACATGGCAAAAGTAATCGGTATCGACCTTGGAACGACCAATTCCTGCGTCTCCGTCATGGATGGCAAGGACGCAAAGGTCATCGAAAATTCGGAAGGTGCACGCACGACGCCCTCCATGGTGGCCTTTTCGGAAGACGGCGAGCGTCTGGTCGGTCAGCCCGCCAAGCGCCAGGCTGTCACCAACCCGACCAACACGCTGTTTGCCGTGAAGCGCCTGATCGGCCGCCGCTTCGAGGACCCGACCGTCGAGAAGGACAAGGGTCTCGTGCCCTTCCACATCGTGAAGGGTGACAATGGCGACGCCTGGGTCGAGGCCAATGGCAAGGGTTATTCGCCCTCACAGATCTCCGCCATGGTTCTCCAGAAGATGAAGGAAACCGCGGAAGCCTATCTCGGCGAAAAGGTCGAAAAGGCCGTCATCACCGTTCCGGCCTACTTCAACGACGCCCAGCGTCAGGCCACCAAGGATGCAGGACGCATCGCCGGTCTGGAAGTGCTGCGCATCATCAACGAGCCGACCGCGGCCGCCCTGGCTTACGGTCTCGACAAGCGCGAAGGCAAGACCATTGCCGTTTACGACCTTGGCGGCGGCACCTTCGATATTTCCATTCTCGAAATCGGCGATGGCGTCTTCGAAGTGAAGTCCACCAATGGCGACACCTTCCTTGGCGGTGAAGATTTCGACATGCGACTGGTCGAATATCTCGCAGCCGAGTTCAAGAAGGACAATGGCATCGAGCTGAAGAACGACAAGCTTGCCTTGCAGCGCCTGAAGGAAGCCGCTGAAAAGGCCAAGATCGAGCTGTCTTCCTCGCAGCAGACGGAAATCAACCTGCCCTTCATCACCGCCGACGCCTCCGGCCCCAAGCACCTGACGATGAAGCTGACGCGCGCCAAGTTCGAAAGCCTCGTGGACGATCTGGTGCAGCGCACCGTCGCGCCCTGCAAGGCCGCATTGAAGGATGCAGGCGTTACCGCCGCCGAGATCGATGAAGTCGTGCTGGTCGGCGGCATGAGCCGGATGCCGAAGGTTCAGGAAATCGTCAAGCAGCTGTTCGGCAAGGAGCCGCACAAGGGTGTCAACCCGGATGAAGTGGTTGCCATGGGCGCTGCCATCCAGGGCGGCGTGTTGCAGGGCGACGTCAAGGACGTACTGCTGCTCGACGTGACGCCTCTGTCGCTGGGTATCGAAACGCTGGGTGGCGTGTTCACCCGTCTGATCGATCGCAACACCACGATCCCGACGAAGAAGAGCCAGGTCTTCTCGACCGCGGAAGACAACCAGCAGGCTGTTACCATCCGCGTCTCGCAGGGCGAGCGCGAAATGGCAGCCGACAACAAGCTGCTTGGCCAGTTCGACCTCGTCGGCCTGCCCCCGGCCCCGCGTGGCGTTCCGCAGATCGAAGTGACCTTCGATATCGACGCCAACGGCATCGTGCAGGTTTCGGCTAAGGACAAGGGTACCGGCAAGGAGCAGCAGATCCGCATCCAGGCCTCCGGCGGCCTTTCCGACGCCGACATCGAAAAGATGGTCAAGGATGCCGAAGCCAATGCCGAGGCCGACCGCAAGCGCCGCGCCGTGGTGGAAGCGAAGAACCAGGCCGAAAGCCTCGTTCACTCCACCGAAAAGTCCCTGAAGGACTATGGCGACAAGGTTTCCGAGGCGGACAAAAAGGCCATCGAAGACGCGATTGCCAGCGTCAAGGGCGCACTCGAAGCGGCCGAGCCGGATGCCGATGACATCCAGGCCAAGACCCAGACCCTCATGGAAGTATCCATGAAGCTTGGTCAGGCCATTTACGAGGCGCAGCAGGCCGAGGCTGGTCATGAAGGCGCATCCGGCGAGAAGGACGACAATGTCGTTGACGCCGATTATGAAGAAGTGAAGGATGACAACACGAAGAAGTCGGCTTGATGCAGACTTCTCGTAAAACATCTTTCGGAACATGGCTGGCCTTCGGGCCAGCCGCATTCTCCTTGCTGATCGCCACGACGGCCTTCGCACAATCGGCGGGAGATGCGCAGCGCCGCATCAGCACTGCCGAGGCAACCGTCATGCAGGCCATTGCCAGGCGGGATTCGGGCATGTTGCGCAAGGCTATCAGTGATCTGGCCCCGCTTATCGAAGCAGGGTTGAAGCGCAAGAAGGCCGGTGGACAGGTTTCGTCCTGCGATCTGGCCGCGCATTCGCTGGGTTTTGCCGCCACCGCCCTGACTGAGGCTATTACGCAGCGCGGCGAACCGCGAAAGCTGCTGATGGGTGACGCGCGGGACGCGGCTGCGGATTTCAGCAAGGACATGGCCGCCTGCGATGTGCAGGCCGGACAGAAAATCGGCAACCACGCGGGCGTGGAACGGGCTTTGAGAGCTTTGTAAGACCATGGCAAAGGCAGATTTTTACGAAACCCTCGGCGTTTCGCGAAGCGCGGATGAAAAGGAGCTGAAAAGCGCCTTTCGCAAGCTCGCGATGACCTATCACCCGGACAAGAATCCGGGCGATGCCGAAGCGGAAAAGAAGTTCAAAGAGATAAACGAGGCTTATGAAACGCTGAAGGACCCCCAGAAGCGTGCCGCCTATGACCGTTTTGGTCACGCTGCCTTTGAACAGGGCGGCATGGGTGGTGGCGGCTTTGGCGGGGGCGGCTTCGGTGGCGGCGGCGGTGGCTTCTCCGACATCTTCGAAGATATTTTCGGCGAGATGATGGGAGGCGGCCGTGGCGGGGCCCGCGCCCGCTCCAGCGGTGGACGCGAACGCGGCGCCGACCTTCGCTACAACATGGAGATCTCGCTGGAAGAGGCCTATGCCGGCAAGACGGCGCAGATCAGGGTGCCAACCTCGATTACCTGCGAAGTGTGCTCGGGATCCGGCGCCAAGCCCGGCACCAAGCCCACCACCTGCTCCACCTGTCAGGGCTCCGGTCGTGTACGCGCAGCCCAAGGGTTTTTCTCGATCGAACGCACCTGCCCCACCTGTCATGGCCGGGGCCAGACGATTTCCGATCCCTGCACCAAGTGCCATGGCCAGGGCCGCGTGACCGAAGAGCGTCAGCTTTCCGTATCGATTCCTTCCGGCATCGAGGACGGAACGCGCATCCGGCTGCAAGGTGAAGGTGAAGCAGGGCTGCGCGGCGGGCCGTCCGGGGATTTGTACATCTTCCTCTCGGTCAAGCCGCACCAGTTTTTCCAGCGCGAGGGGGCGGATCTTTATTGCTCCGTGCCGATTTCGATGACCACCGCAGCCCTTGGCGGAACCTTCGACGTCACGACACTGGATGGCAGCAAATCGCGCGTAACCGTGCCGGAAGGCACGCAATCGGGCAAGCAGTTCCGGCTGAAGGGCAAGGGAATGCCCGTGCTGCGCTCGCAGCAGATGGGCGATCTTTATATCCAGATCCAGATCGAGACGCCGCAAAAGCTCACCAAACGCCAGCGCGAACTGTTGCAGGAATTCGAGCAACTGTCCTCCAAGGAAAACAACCCCGAATCCACCGGCTTCTTTGCCCGGATGAAGGAATTCTTCGAAGGCTAGAGCATTTCCAGGAAAAGGGGAAACCGGTTTTCCGTTTGAAAATGCGCAGAAACAAACAGTCAAAGCGGTCACGCCGGCAAGGTGATGACGCGAAAGACAATATCCGCCGCCTTTGGGCGGCGGAACTGTTTGTGGATGGATGCCCGGAGATTGCCCTCGGTCCTTCAATAGAGCATTGTCCGACCGTATTGCGTGTGGCCCGCAGAAGAGGACGATCCGTTTATGAGCCTGGCAGGCAAGCAAATTCTCCTGGTCATCGGCGGTGGTATTGCTGCCTATAAAAGCCTCGACCTCATCCGCCGTCTGCGGGAACGAGGCGCCTGCGTGCGCCCTTTGATGACGGCAGCCGCGCAGCAATTCGTAACGCCGCTGGCGGTGGGGGCGCTGAGCGCGTCGCATGTCTATACGGACCTTTTTTCCCGCGAGGATGAGCAGGATGTCGGCCATATCCGGCTGGCGCGGGAGTGTGATCTGATCGTCATCGCGCCTGCAACGGCTGACCTGATGGCAAAAATGGCCAATGGGCTGGCTGACGATCTTGCCACCGCCGCCCTGCTGGCGCGGGACAAGCAGGTGCTGGTTGCGCCCGCCATGAACCCGCGCATGTGGGAAAATCCGGCCACCAAACGCAATGTCGCCTGTTTGAAAGCCGATGGCATTGCCTTCATCGGCCCCATGCGCGGCGAAATGGCCGAAAGCGGCGAGGCAGGCCTTGGCCGCATGGCCGAGCCTCTGGAGATCGTGGGCGCTATCGAGGATATGTTGAGCGCCCGCTCCCGCCCCTTGCAGGGAAAAAAGGCCATTGTCACTTCCGGCCCCACGCATGAGCCGATCGATCCGGTGCGCTATATCGCCAATCGCTCCTCCGGCAAGCAGGGCCACGCCATTGCCGAGGCGCTTGCCAGGCTGGGCGCCGAGGTGACATTGGTGTCAGGGCCGGTTACGCTGGCTGACCCTGCCGGGGTGAACGTCATTCATGTGGAGCGTGCCGAGGACATGCGAGACGCGGTGCTGAACGCCCTGCCCGCAGACATTGCGGTGATGGTCGCGGCGGTGGCAGACTGGCGCGTGGCGGACGCATCCACGCACAAGATCAAGAAGCAGCCCGGAGAAGGCCCGCCTGCGCTGGTTCTGGCTGAGAACCCGGACATTCTTGCCACCGTCGGACATCATCAGGCACGTCCGCGCCTGGTTGTCGGCTTTGCTGCGGAAACGCAGAATGTCAGCGTCAATGGTCGCGCAAAGCTGGAGCGCAAGGGGGCCGACCTGATCGTTGCCAACGATGTTTCACCCGAAACCGGCATCATGGGCGGCGAACGCAACAGCGTCAGGCTGATTTATCGGGAGGGCGAGGAAAGCTGGCCGGAGCTTTCCAAGGCCGACGTTGCCGCAAAACTGGCGGAAAAAATCGCAGCCATGCTGGCAGATGCGTGATCCCTGGAGCATTTCCAGCAAAACTGTATTCGATTTTGCGACAACGACAGGCGAAAAAACAATGACGTAAAGCGTCAGCCGCGAATCTGAAAGATCGCGACACGCTTTATAAAGCGTTGAAGCTCGCTCAGCCAGCCCGTCGGCAATCGGCGGATTGGAGCAGCGAGCGTATTTCCCGCAGCAATCGATCCGGGTTGACCGGCTTCTGCAAGACCATATTCGCTCCACTCGTCAGCGCATCCACCCGCGAACTGTCACGCAGATCGCCTGTCAGCACCATGATGGGGCAGCGGCGGCGGCGCTTGAGCTGTTCGATCATGCGGATATAACGCAGAACCGATGGCCCCTCGCCGCCGGGCATACCGAGATCGGTTATGATGAGATCGGCGCTGGCGCCATCATCCGAGGCCACCTCGCGACGCAAGGCGTCGAAATCGCCGACCAGCGCGACCTTGTGACCGGCCTTTTGCAGCACGGCCTTCAACAGCGTGGCATTGACCAGATCATCCTCACCCACCAGCACGTTCAGGCATTCAGCCGTGGGGCTGGCCTCGCCGATGTCTCGCTCCTCCTCCGCTTCAATGGCGTTATCGAAGCCGCTCATCAGGCCGCGCAGCACGTCGCTGAGGGTCTGTTCACGCAGCGGACGGATGAGCCAGGCATCGAAGCCGGTCAGTGGACGGGTCGGGCGCTCCTCCGGGGTCACGAGAAACGTGCGACGCAGTCTGGGCAGGGTTTCAAGTTTTGCCGCCAGATGCGCATCGTAACCGGAGATGCTGCGGTGATCGACGATGAGATCGGTAACAGGCGCAGCAGTCTGGCTCAGTCGCAGGATTTCCTCCAGCGCCTGCATCGGATCGGCCGTTGCGAAACAATATCCGCCCAACGCCTTGACGCTGGCCCGGCAGCTTTCCGCCGCCGGTCCCTCCGGCGCCAGCACCACCACCACGGAGCCCGCCAGAAGCTCCTCATGCGGGATCTGCGGCCGGTCAGAACCTGCCGGACGGCAGGGAAGCCGGATTTCGAACAGGCTACCCTTGCCCTTCTGGCTTTCGGCAACCGCCAGCGAACCGCCAAGCGCCATCATCAGCCGTTGCGAGATAAAAAGGCCCAAACCCGTGCCGCCGCTGCGTTGCAGAAGATCGCCCGCCTGCGAGAACTCGACGAAAAGCCGTGCCCGCTCTTCCTCCGTCATGCCGGGGCCGGTATCGCGAATACGAATGACCAGTTCCTCACCCAGGCAGGTGCTTGTCACCAGAACACCCCCCTCCTGGGTAAATTTTACGGCATTGCCAATGATGTTGAACAGCACCTGCCGCAGGCGCGCCACATCCACCTCGATTTCCGGCGGTACGGCGGCAGCGGCGGTTGCGGCAATTTCTATGCCCTTGGCGTGGGCGCGCGGGGCCAGCATTTCCACCACGCCCTCAATCAGCCGGCGGGGTGAAACACGCTGGTTGTGAAGCTCGAAATGGCCGGTTTCCAGTGTCGAAAAATCGAGAAGATCCGCCACCAATTGTTGAAGCGCCTCGCCCGCCTGCACGATGGAGGCCAGATAATTTCTCTGCTCCGGTGACAGCTCAGTCCGACCCAGCAGGTAGCTCATGCCCAGAATACCGTTGAGCGGCGTTCGCATTTCATGGCTCACAGTTGCCAGAAGCCGCTCCCGCACACTTTCTGCCGTTTCTCTCGGTAGGGAGACATCCTGCATATCCATCGGGGCCACGCCTGCCATCCTGCTGCTGGACAAGGAACGGGATCGTTCCTGTTCGGGACAGTTTCTTCTCTACAGCGTCCCGGTTAAGGAAACGTCGCATCATTTCGGCATTGTGTGAGAGGGACTGTTGCCGAACTGTAAAAGTAATTGCTAAAATTTACAACATGTCGGGCAAAACCGCGCAGGCTTTCAATGCGCCTCGCGAGATCTCCGCCATGGCTGGAACAATGCTCTTGCAGAGATGCGCCTCGTGATCCTCAAGGCTTCTTGCGCCGCAAAAGCAGCAGTTCTTCCAGCAGGATCAGACCGGCGCCGACGCTGATGAAGGAATCTGCCAGATTGAAGACGGCAAAGGACCATGTTTGCGTATAGAAAAGGATATAATCGACGACATAGCCGTAAACAAAACGGTCGATGATATTGCCGAAGGCACCCGCAATGATCAGCGAATAGCCGAAATGAGCAAAGCGATGATCGCCGCTGGTATTGCGCCAAAGCCATAGCACGAAGGCCACGATGACAAGCCGCATTCCGACGATGGCCCAGGCATCGAGATGCGAGAGCATGGAAAAGGCAACGCCCAGATTATGCGTGCGGAACAGCCCCAGCATCGGCACGACATGCACCAGCTCATGCATGGGCAGCATGGCCTCGACCGCGTATTTTATCGCCTGATCCAGCAAAAGCGCCAGCAGGATGCAGAGGATGGCCGGAATCGGGCGGGAAAACAGCGCGGGAGAGCGGGTCATTCTGCGCCTTCCAGTGTCAAGAGATGGCGGCGCGCCTCAAATAGCATGATGCCGGTGGCAATGGCGAGATTGAGCGAATCCGCCAGCCCCGCCTGCGGGATGCGCGCCAGCCGGTCGGCGGCGGAGGCCAGTTCTTCCGGCAGGCCGGATTGCTCGTTGCCCATCATCACGACGGTCGGGCGGCTCTTGTAATCAATCTTGCGATAATCCACCGCCCCGGCCAGATGCGTGGCGACAAGGGCCACACCCGCCGTCTTTTTCCAACGCAGAAAATCCTCCACGCCGGTCTTCACCAGCGGTACTGCAAAGACGGAGCCCATGGTGGCACGCACGGTTTCCATGGAAAACGGATCGGTGCAATCGCCGATCAGCATGACGCCGGAGGCCCCGGCGGCGTCGGCGGTGCGGATGATCGTGCCGAGATTGCCGGGATCGCGCACGCGGTCCAGCGCCACCCAGGTTTCGTTTTTATCCAGCCGGACATCGGAAAGCGCACGCCAGCGCTGGTCGAACACCGCCGCCACCATTTGCGGATTGTCCTTGCGGGTAATGGAGGACATGACCTTTTCGCTGACTTCCAGCACCATGCCACCACGGGCAACGGTCCGCGCCGCAACCTTCTCCACCAGCGGCTTGCCACGCGCCGCCTTGGAATAGAGCAGATAGCGAATGCTCCAGCCCAGCTCCACCGCATCGATCACCAGTTTCAGCCCTTCGGCCAGAAAGGTACCGGTTTCTTCCCGCGTTTTCTTCTGCGAAAGCGCCTTGATGTCCTTGACCAGCGGATTGGCGAGGCTCGTAACCTCTTTCACCTGCCCGACGCGGCGCTCCGTCCGTTCCCGGCCCTGATCCTTGAAACCTTCGCTCATAGGGGTGTCCAACGGCTGAAAAGAGAAGTGGAAAGGGCGCGCGCCGGTGTCTTGCCATCCAGGCCCGCCTCGCGCAGCACAAGCTCGCCGGACTCGACCAGCCCGTTCCTGCCGCGCATGGTCTCCCGCATCAGCTCATGAATGGCGTAAAAACTGGCCCGGATGGAATAGGCGGTCAGCACCAGCCCCTTGGGTTTTGGCGCCAGGATTTCACGGCAGGTTGCCAGCATTTGCGGCAAATGGTCGAAAAGCTGCCAAACCTCGCCATTGGGACCACGGCCGAATTTCGGCGGATCGGTGAGGATGATGTCATAGCGGCTGCCACGGCGCTCCTCGCGCTGAATGAATTTCATGGCATCCTCGCAGATCCAGCGGATCGGCGCTTTTTCAAGACGACTCAGGGCCTGATTTTCTCGCGCCCAGCCAATCGCCTTCTTCGAGGCATCGACATGCGTGACCTCCGCTCCGGCCGCCGCCGCCACCAGCGAGGCAACCCCGGTATAGCCGAAGAGGTTCAGCACCTTGAGCGGCCTGTCCGAAGCTTCGATCACCGATTTCATCCATGTCCAATGAGCAATCTGCTCGGGAAACACGCCAACATGGCGGAAGGCCGTGAAGCGCCCATGAAAATCCACGCCCAGAAGATTGAGCGGCCATGTCTCTCCCAGCGCCTCACGGGAAAAGCGCCAGCGGCCCATGCCGTCCTCGTCGGTATCGCCGGTAAAGATGGCATCCGCCTTTTCCCAGACATGTGCGGGCAGAGCGGGCGGCCAAAGCGCTTGCGCTTCCGGCCGCACGATGCGGTAGGGGCCATATTGCTCAAGCTTCAGGCCGTGGCCGCTGTCGATGAGGTGAAAATCGCCAGCTCCGGTCGATTCCAGTATGACTGGAACCGCTTCACGCGGCAGGGCGCCGCTGCGCAATGCAAGCGGCTCGCTTGCAGCTTGCGGCTCAACACGGCCCACTTTCACGGCCTCGTCAGGCCTTGGCTTTGCGTGCGCGGCTCCAGCCTTCTCCGGCCTGTCTTCTCTGAAGGTCCGATCCGGCCTCGGCCGCCGTGGTGCGCCAGCGGATTTCGCAGCGCCAGAGCGCTGCTGCGGCGGGCGTTTGGATCTGTCTTTCACGGCAGGATCGGCCTTCTGTTCGGTTCAAGCGAAATGCGCGCCCGCCGCCGGACAGGCCGCGGAAAGGCGTGGGCGGCCCATAGCATCAAGCAGGGCCGCAAGGAAGGGCGTAAAGCCCCCTCAGCGCGAAGAAAGCGTCGGCAATTGGGCGGCAGCCACCTCGTCGGCGCGCTTGCGGTGCCTGTCGGCCTCGCTTTCCCAGCGCGCCGCAGAGCGTGCCTCGATGCGCGCCCGCTTGCGATGCTTGCCCTGCGCAAGCCAGGTGGCAGCCGCACCGGCAATCGCGCCCACCAGAAAGGCCAGAAGCAGGAAAACAAAGAAGGGCGCTGCGGTGGACAGCAACTGATCCTCTGGCCGGAAGGGATTGAGCGCCAGCGTCACCATCTGCCGGTTGGCGACACACAACACCACCAGAACGACGGCAAGGGGAACAAGCACCACCAGATTGACGATTTTCCTGATCATTTCGATGCTCCTTTCACCGTCGAGGATGGAACGGCCATTTCCTTCTCAAGGCAGGAATGCGCGCTGGCGCCGCCGGTTCCAGACCTCGATTGCGGGAGGCATTTTCTGCCTCAATCGGCATCTTCATCAATATCGACATCGCCCATTCCCGGATTGAGCCGCTCGCGCAACTCCTTGCCGGTCTTGAAGAAGGGAACCCACTTCTCCTCGACGAACACGGTTTCCCCGGTGCGGGGATTGCGCCCGGTTCGGGACGGACGGTTTTTCACCGAAAAGGCACCAAAGCCGCGCAGTTCCACACGATTGCCGCCCGCCAGCGCGTCGGTGATCTCATCGAGAACCGCGTTGACGATGTTTTCGACGTCACGGTGATAAAGATGCGGGTTACGCGCGGCAACGATCTGCACCAACTCCGACTTGATCACGACAGCCCCCTTTGATTTGCAAACATTGTTTTCAATTTAACCACCCGATCGCCGCACCGCATGATATTGCAGCAGAAAGCAGCGCCTTCGGGCGCGGATGCCGGTAAAACACCATAGAAAATCGGATTAATCAATCGGTTAAGGGTTTTTGCGGCAATCTGCGGTAAAACATCTCCTCGCAGCCGCTCTTTCGGGGGCGGCAAAACCTTGCAAGAGGCGCCAAAAAAACCATATTGGCAGCCTTTGAGGGACATGCAAAACATGCGCCTTGCGCCCGGACATTGCAAAAATACCGGACCGCAGAGCTTCACGGATGGCAAAACCATGCTCAACAGCCTCGACGCAAACTCTCGCGAGCAGTTTGCCAAAGTGTCGAACGACCGCTACCGGCGGGCGCTTGGACATTCCGCGCGCGTTCGCAGGCTCAAGATCCTGCTGCCGCTTTGCGCCGCCCTCCTTTCTTTAGGCTTCGTTGCGGTTTCCATCGTGCGGACCTACCTGCCTGAATCCATCAAGATCGCCGGCGCCGACATCGAGGATGGCAAGGTCGTGATGTCCAGACCCGCCATCGCCGGACGCAACACAGACGGTGCATCCTATTCCATGAATGCCCTGCGCGCCCTTCAGGACATCAAGAACCCGAACCTCATCACGCTCGAAACCATCACCGCCAAGGTTCCCGTCAGCGAGGGCGACATGGCCGACATCCGGGCCGAGCGCGGCACCTATGACCGGGCCAGCGACCGCTTCGTCCTCGACAAGCCCTTTGACATCAACATGGCAAGCGGCATGACGGCGCGCTTCCAATCCGGCGATCTCGACATCAAGGCCGGGAAGCTCAAGACCAAGGACCCCGTCTCCATCAACACAAAGGAAGCGTCCATAGTTGCGCAGTCCATGGATATGACGGATAAGGGGCAAATCATCACACTCACGGGAGCCGTTCGGATGACGATTTCGGGTTCCGCCCTTCAGAAACAAGGCAATTGAGAGCCCGATCATGACCAAAGGATCCCGTGGTCTTCCCGTTTCCGCAGCCCTTGCAGCGCTTCTGGCGCTGTCTTCGGCGGCATTTGCCCAATCCACCACCAGCAATATGAACGGACTGAAGCTTTCCGGCGACAAGCCGATCCAGATCGAAAGCGACGAGCTTGAGGTGCGCCAGCAGGAAAACAGCGCCTTCTTCAAGGGAAATGTGCGGGTGGTGCAGGGCACCACCACCATGCAATCACAATCCATGGTGGTGAAATACAAGAACAAGCAGGGCGAAGGCCAGGGCAATGCGCAAGCCGGCGCGGGGCAATCGGGTTCGGGTCAGGGACTGACCGGGGGCGACGCCAAGATCGACACCATCGATGTGTTGAAAGACGTGGTGCTGAACACCGAGACCCAGAAGGCAACCGCCGACAAGGGCCATTTCGATATGAACAGCCAGGTCTTCATCCTTGAGGGCGACAAGGTCGTTCTTTCGGAAGGCAAAAACGTCTTCGTCGGCTGCCGCCTGACCGTGAAAATGACAACGGGCGAAGCAAAGCTTGATAGTTGCGGGGGGCGCGTGCAGATCCAGCTCGACCCGAAATCCCAGCAGAAACAATAGGTTTTCGCCCGTGACAACGCCAGACTCCAGCGCGGCGCCAAAGCCGCCGCGTGACAAGAGCCGCTATCAGGGCACGCTTATTGCCCACGGCCTGACCAAGACCTACAACACCCGCCGCGTGGTCAATGGTGCGTCGCTCGTTGTCCGGCGCGGCGAAGCCGTTGGTCTGCTCGGTCCGAACGGAGCTGGCAAGACCACCTGCTTCTACATGATTACCGGACTTGTGCCCGTGGACGAAGGCACGATCGCCATTGACGGCAACGACGTGACCTCGATGCCCATGTATCGGCGCGCACGCCTTGGCGTCGGCTACCTGCCACAGGAGGCCTCGATCTTTCGCGGCCTTTCCGTGGAAGACAACATCCGCGCCGTGCTGGAACTGCACGAACCGGACAAGACGAAGCGCGAGGCAAAACTCAACGAATTGCTGGCGGAATTCAACATAGAACGATTGCGCAAATCCGCAGCCGTGGCGCTTTCGGGCGGTGAACGGCGTCGTCTTGAAATTGCCCGCGCCCTTGCCACCGACCCCACGTTCATGCTGCTGGACGAGCCCTTTGCGGGCGTGGATCCGATCTCGGTATCGGATATTCAAAATCTCGTGCGCCATCTCACCGCGCGTGGCATCGGCGTGCTGATTACCGACCATAACGTGCGTGAAACGCTCGGCTTGATCGATCGGGCCTATATCATTCATGCGGGGGAAGTGTTGACCCATGGCCGCGCCGATGACATCGTCAACAATCAGGACGTCCGCCGTCTCTATCTCGGCGACAAATTCAGCCTGTAAGGCCTGAATTCGATTTTGATGAAGCGGCATTGGTTTCGTTGAAACACAGACTCCCTATAAAAATCCGCCAAACTTGATTTTCGAGGCGGAATCCGCCCGCAGACCGCTTGACCAAACCCCCTAAAAAAGCAATTTTTGGGCCAATCGCAACTTCCCTATGCAAATTTTGCAGAACAAAGGGAGTTCGAAGGGAGCGTAGGGGAGTTTGCGTCCACCATGGCCCTGTCAGCCAACCTTTTTCTTCGCCAAAGCCAATCATTGGTGATGACGCCGCAGTTGATGCAATCCATCCAGCTGCTCCAGATGACCCACCTGGAACTGGTTCACTTCATCGGGCAGGAGGTTGAGAAAAATCCGCTGCTCGAAATTGCATCAAATGATGAAGCGGCAGGCGGTGGTGCGGATGCCGCAAGCAACGATGCGCAGGCCGATAGCAGCCCCGAGCCCGAAGCAGGCCTTGCCAGCGACTGGTATGAAAACGGCAACGCCCAGGTTGGCGAAAGCCTGGACAGCAATTACGGGGTGGCCTTCAGCGACGATGCCGCAGCCCCCAGGATTGACATGCCGGACATGCTTGGCCAGTGGAAATCGATGCCCGGCGGGACGGCGGATGGCGCCGACGGCTACGACCTCGATGACTTCGTGGCCGTCAGAACCACCCTTCGCGATCACATTCTTCAGCAATTGCCGTTTTCGATTACCGCAGCAGCCGACCATATGATTGCGCTGGCCCTGCTCGACCAGATCGACGAGGCTGGCTATCTGCGCGCCGATCTGGACGAGATCGCCGGCAGCATTGGCAGAGCGAAGCCGGACGTGGAGCGGGTGCTGGGCATATTGCAAAGCTTCGACCCGCCGGGGATCTTCGCGCGCAGCCTTGGCGAATGCCTGGCCATCCAGCTTCGGCAGCGCAACCGCCTCGACCCTGCCATGGCCACCCTTCTCGATCATCTGGAGCTTCTGGCGCGGCGCGACTTCGCCCAGCTCAAGCGGTTGTGCGGCGTGGATGAAGACGACCTCCTGGACATGATGGCGGAAATTCGCGGCCTCATGCCGAAACCCGGCGCCGCCTTCGATACCGGCCCCACCCAGACCATTGTCGCCGATGTCATCGTTACCCCCGCCAAGGGCGGCGCCTGGGCGGTGGAGCTTAATCCGGAAACTCTTCCGCGGGTGCTGGTCAATAACCAGTACCACGCCGAGATCAAGAAACAGGGCCGCCAGGAACAGGGCGAGCAGGCCTTTCTCAGCGAGTGTATGCAAAACGCCACATGGCTGATGCGCAGCCTCGACCAACGCGCCCGCACCATCATGAAGGTCGCGACAGAAATCGTGCGTCAGCAGGACGCCTTCCTGCATCACGGGGTCGATCACCTGCGGCCGCTCAATCTCAAGACGGTGGCCGAAGCGATAAAAATGCATGAATCGACCGTCAGCCGCGTGACGTCCAACAAATACATGCTTACACCCCGTGGCCTTTTCGAGCTGAAATATTTCTTCAGCGTCTCGATCGGCTCGGCAGAGGGCGGCGATAATCACTCCGCAGAAGCGGTTCGCCACCGTATTCGCCTCCTGATCGCGCAGGAGACCGCCGATAATATTCTCTCCGATGACGATATTGTCGAAAGTCTGAAGAGTTCCGGCGTGGACCTTGCCCGCCGCACCGTGGCGAAATACCGCGAGGCCATGAATATTCCCTCCTCCGTGCAACGCAGACGCGAAAAGCGCGCCATGGCCCGCAGTTCCGGCTGACGGCGTGCCGCAGAGTTAACAAGACGTTGACTTTTACAGCCTCTATCTTTAGAGGGACGCGAAATACATGCAGAAGATGAAAAATCCGGGATCGAACACGGGACATTGCCAATCGATGCGAAGGCAGGTCCCGGCAAGGCCGCTGGCGACCGAGGGGGAAACGGCAACGATGGCGGAGAAGAATGGCAGGGCAGCTGAATGGAAACATCCATGGGTTGCCGACTGAAACGGGGATGGGGCATGGCAAACACGGAAGTGCTTGGACGTGCGCGCGCCTTGGCGTAAACTGGTTTCCGCAAATCATTATAAGAAGGGAAACTCCATGAGTGTGCGTGTATCCGGCAAACATATGGAAATCGGCGAATCGTTCCGTGAGCGGATCGAGACACAGATCGCAGATGCCGTGACCAAATATTTCGACGGGGGATACTCCGGTCAGGTAACGGTCACGAAATCCGCGTCGCGCTTCTCCGCCGATTGCATCGTGCATCTCGATAGCGGTGTGAAGCTCCATGCCGCCGGTGAAGCCAACGATCCGCAGCCTGCCTTCGACGCGGCGGCAGAGCGGATCGAAAAGCGCCTGCGCCGCTACAAGCGCAAGCTCAAGGACCATCATGCCGCCAGCGCCACCGAGATTGCCTATACCGTCATGGACGCCGTTCCCGACGAACATGAGGAAGTGCCGGAAGATTTCGCGCCGACCATCGTGGCAGAAAGCACCAAGAAGCTGAAGACGATGTCCGTGGCCACCGCCGTCATGGCGCTGGACATGACAGACGAGCCGATTGTTCTGTTCAGAAGTCCGGGCAAGGATGAATTGAACATTGTCTATCGCCGCAATGACGGCAATATCGGCTGGATCGATTCCGCGACCATCAAGGGCTGACTGGATCTGGCAGGAAACATGCGCCGCCTGCGGCGCATGTAAAACAGGAAACAGAAAGGAAAGGCGATGGATGCCATGGCCTTTCCCCAAGACGGCGGCGGCGTAAAGGAAAACCCAATGGCCTTGGCAGATTTGCTGCATCAAGATGCGATCATTCCCGCCCTGAAAGTCAATTCCAAAAAACAATTGCTTCAGGAGCTGGCAGCAAAGGCCGCAAAGCTGACCGGGATTTCGGAGCGGGAAATCTTCGACGTGATCCTGCAACGCGAACGCTTGGGCTCAACAGGCGTTGGCAATGGCATTGCCATCCCGCATGGCAAGCTCACCAGTATCGGCTCCATCAAGGGTATCTTTGCCCGCCTTGAAACGCCGGTGGACTTCGAGGCCCTGGACGAGCAGCCGGTCGATCTCGTCTTCCTTCTTCTGGCGCCGGAGGGCGCGGGCGCCGACCACCTGAAAGCGCTGTCGCGCATTGCCCGCGTGCTGCGGGATCAGGATCTGGTGGCAAAGCTCAGGGCCAGCGATTCGCCAACCGCCCTTTACACCTTCCTCAATCAGGATCAGGCATCCAACGCAGCCTGAAGACCGGATGCCTCCACCGTGGAAAGACCGGGTTCAGTTCAAAACGAACAACGTCCTTAAGCTGTCTTTAATATAGATGCTTTACCTCTCTGTCGGGGCCACCCCATGCGGGCCTGTGGCCAATCCGACCTGGTGGGGGTTGATAGAGCGTGCAGCTTCCGAAATTTATACAGGACAAGCCCGTTCGCGAGGCCCTTATCCTTGGCCTTACGGGTCTTTGCATCTGGATTCTCGCAATCGAGATCGACCTGCATGAAAGCATCGACAAATTTCTGCACGCCCACGAAACCTGGCAGTTCGATGAGGCGTTTACCGCCATCAACATTATCGGGATATACAGCCTGATCTATGCCTACCGGCGCATTACCGATCTCAAGCATGAAATCGCCCGCCGCAACCGGGCAGAGCGCAATATCGACTGGCTTGCCCATCACGACCCGCTGACGCTCCTGCCCAATCGCCGCGCGCTGGAAAAGCGGGACCACAAGGCAAAGGCCGATACGCCATCCGTCATCTATTGCATCGACCTTGACGGGTTCAAAAATGTCAACGACCTTGTCGGCCATCAGGGCGGCGATCTCCTGCTGAAGGAAGTGGCCCATCGGCTCAAGACCATGCTGCCTTCGGCCCAGGCCTACAGGCTGGGCGGCGATGAATTTCTGGTCATTGCCGACAGGACGCCGGCCACCGATTGCATGAGGCTCGGACATCGCATTCTGCGCCTTTTGTCTGCCCCCTATGACGTCGGCGGCATGACCTCCGAAATTGGCGCCAGCATTGGCTTTGCGCTTTATCCTGAAGACTCTGCCGATTTTTCCGATGCAATTCACTGTGCCGACGTGGCCATGTATGTGGCCAAGAAAAGCGGGCGAAACGGCGTGTTCGGCTTCGAGCGGATCATGGAGGATCGCATTCTTCGCCGGGCCGAGACGGAGATGGCGCTGAAGCGCGCCATACGCAGTGACAGCATCGTTCCCTATTACCAGCCGCTGATTGACCTGCGCACCGGCGATATTCGCGGTTTTGAAGCGCTGGCCCGCTGGGAAGCTGGTCCAAACCACATCATCCCGCCTTCCGATTTCATCGCGCTGGCGGAAGATGCGGGGCTGATCGTCGAGCTTTCGGAGCGCCTGTTGAAGGCGGCCTGCCGGGATGCCGTAAACTGGCCGCCCGAGACAATTCTGGCCTTCAACATTTCGCCACTGCAACTGAGCGACAAGCAGATGCCGCTCAGGATCATGAACGTCCTGCTCGAAACCGGCTTTCCCGCCCATCGCCTGGAGCTGGAAATCACCGAAACGGCATTGGTGCGCGACATGGACTCCGCTGGCGCCATTCTCGGCGAATTGCAGGCGGCCGGCATCAAGATCGCCCTCGATGATTTCGGCACCGGCTATTCCAGCCTGTCGCAGCTTTCGAAATTCCGCTTCGACAAGATCAAGATCGACCGCAGCTTCGTCACCGGCTTCGAAACGGACAAGAAGCGGGAGGACATCGTGCGGGCTATTCTTGGCCTCGGCCAGGGCCTGGGCATATCCACCACCGCCGAAGGCATCGAGGAAAACCATCAGCTCGACTTCCTGAAAAGCGTGGGCTGCGATTTTGGCCAGGGCTATCTCTTCGGCAAGCCGGTCAGCGGAGAAGATACCCGGCGCCTGCTGGCACGTCACGCGCGGCCCAACGAAAATGCCGGGACGGATGCCGCATGAAACGCAGCGAAGAGTGAGCATTTCCGCTTCCAAGCCGGGAGAAATCGGCTATGAAGCAGGGGTTTGTTCATTCAGGGATTTTTGTCATCATGACGCAATTCGACGTCCTCACCATCGGCAACGCCATCGTTGACATCATATCCCGCTGCGAGGACAGCTTTCTTCTCGACAATGACATCACCAAAGGCGCGATGAACCTCATCGATGCCGAGCGCGCCACGCGGCTCTACAGCCTGATGGGCCCAGCCATCGAGACCTCCGGCGGCAGCGCCGGAAATACGGCGGCAGGCGTTGCAAGCCTGGGAGGACGCGCCGCCTATTTCGGCAAGGTGGCCGCCGATCAGCTGGGTGAAATCTTTACCCATGACATTCGCGCCCAGGGCGTGCATTACACGACCCGTCCGGGCACGACCGAGCCGCCCACCGCCCGTTCGATGATTTTCGTCACGGAAGACGGTGAGCGCTCGATGAACACCTATCTCGGCGCCTGCGTCGAGTTCGGCCCCGAAGACGTGGAGCCGGACGTGGTTGCAGCATCCCGCGTCACCTATTTCGAGGGCTATCTCTGGGATCCGCCGCGCGCCAAGGAAGCCATTGTCGAATGCGCCCGCATTGCCCATGCCAATGGCCGGGAAGTTTCGATGACGCTTTCCGACAGTTTCTGCGTTCACCGTTACCGGGATGAGTTTCTCGACCTCATGCGGTCCGGCACCGTGGATATCGTCTTTGCAAACGAGCAGGAAGCGCTTGCCCTTTACGAAACGGAGAATTTCGAGGATGCGCTTGAGCGCCTTGCCAGCGATTGCAAGCTTGCAGCCGTGACGATGAGCGAAAAGGGCGCGGTGATTGTGCGCGGCAAGGAGCGTATTCGCATCCCGGCAACCGCGATCGAAGAACTGGTGGACACCACGGGCGCTGGCGACCTTTTCGCAGCCGGCTTCCTTTATGGCTATACCAGCGACCGTTCGCTGGAAGACTGCGGCAAGCTGGGCTGCCTGTCCGCTGGCATTGTCATCCAGCAAATCGGCCCCCGCCCCAACCTGTCGCTGAAAAAAGCCGGGCAGGACTACGGGCTTATTCCCGTCTGATCCTGCGGCGGCGGCAAAGCTGGGGCTGTGGGGGTCAGTTTGAGCCAACCATCCCCTTCATCGAACAATTCGCAAAGGCGGCAGCGGTTTCGCCTTTTCTCGCCGACAATGCTCCCTACGCCTTCAAAAGCGGTCTATTTGAACACTTCGCCGGGATAGGCGCCCCAGATTTCTCCCTGGGCGACCCAGCCTTTGACCTCGTCGGTCTGCACATGGCACCAATTGCCATTGCATTCGCGCACATGGACAACCACACCCGGTTGCAGCTTGGCCGTGACCCGAGCATTCGGCAGGCTCTCGGCGCGGAGGTTCACGAAAATATTATCGCCCTTGCCCTTCATCCATGGCGCGGCCAGCGCGGTGCGCTCTCCCGAAAGCAGCGTCTGGTTGACCCATCCCTCCGTTCCGTCCGCATCGCGGATCCGGCGCCAGTTTTCATATTCCTGCACGATTTCCACCGGCAGACCCGCCTTGGTATACATCCACGAGGCGGCATAATCCGTTCCCGGCCCGATGCGAAGATTGACGCGGGCCGATTTCAGGCTGACAAAGCGCGGCAAGGGAAGGCCGCTGGCGCCCTTCATGGATTGCGCAGCCGCAGGATACGCACCCGAGGCAACGACCACGGCGGCAAGAATGAAATGTTGCAAGCCCTTCAGCATTTTTCACCTTCCAGCAATCTGCTGAAATGCTCTCGCTTTCTCTTTTGTTTCACCAGGATCCGATCAGCAAAACCGTGTTACACTTTTCCTGGACTTGCGATGGGGCGCCCTTGCCCGATAAACGGGCAACACCGCCCCAAACCTCTTTGCAACGCAAGTCCGGACAAGGAAAACCGTGTTACACTTTTCCTGGACTTGCTCTATGTGAATCATGCGGGAATCATCGCCCGTCCTGGTTAACGACATCTTTACAAGGTATCGAAACTCGCCATGACGCAACGAAAAAAAACCACGGTCTATCTGACGCGGAAATTGCCGGATGCGGTAGAAACGCGGATGCGTGAGCTGTTTGACGCCGAATTGAATGTCGATGACGCACCGCGAACGCGCGAAGAATTGATCGCCGCCGTGCAGCGTTGCGATGTTCTGGTTCCCACCGTGACGGATCGAATCGATGCAGGCATCATCGAGGCGGCGGGTCCGCAGATGAAGCTGATCGCCAGTTTTTCGAACGGTACGGACCACATCGACGTGGATGCCGCCGCCCGAAAGGGCATCACCGTTACCAATACCCCGAACGTGTTGACGGAAGATACCGCCGATATGACCATGGCGCTCATTCTTGCCTTGCCGCGCCGCCTTGCTGAAGGATCGCGCATCCTCACCGACCAGCCGGGCGAATGGGCAGGCTGGTCGCCCACCTGGATGCTTGGCCGCCGGATCTGGGGCAAGCGCATCGGCATTGTCGGCATGGGCCGCATCGGCACAGCTGTTGCAAGGCGCGCGAAGGCCTTTGGGCTCTCCATTCATTATCACAACCGCAAGCGCGTCAATCCACAGACTGAGGACGAGCTGGAAGCCACCTATTGGGACAGCCTCGACCAGATGCTCGCACGGGTGGACATCGTTTCCGTCAATTGCCCCTCGACCCCTGCCACCTATCACCTGCTTTCGGCCCGCAGGCTGGCGCTGATGCAGCCCACCAGCTACATCGTCAACACCTCACGCGGCGGCATCATCGATGAGACGGCCCTCATTCAATATATCCGGGAGGGCCGGATTGCCGGAGCCGGGCTCGATGTTTTCGAAAACGAGCCCGCCGTGAATCCAAAGTTGCTGAAGCTTGCGGAAGAGGGCAAGGTGGTTCTTCTGCCGCATATGGGATCGGCCACCATCGAGGGCCGCATCGATATGGGCGACAAGGTGATCATCAATATCCGCACCTATTTCGATGGCCACCGTCCGCCGAACCGGGTGCTGCCCGGCCGGAGCTGACGCCGGGCACATGCCGCATCGTCACCGAGGCAATCAAGCCTGTAGAGGCTTGACCATCTCCACGAAGGTCGTTCGCTCGTAACCGGGATGGCTTTTTTCGGCCACCCTTCGAAATCCCCAGGCAGCGAAGCGCTCATGGTTTCCCTTGAGCTCGATGCGGGTTTCCAGCTTGAGCCGCGTTACGCCACAGGCCCTTGCCACGCCTTCGGCAGCCGCCAGCATGGCGCGGCCAATGCCCTTGCCCTGCAAATCCGGCAGAACGGCGAGTTTGCCAAGATAGAGCGTTTCCGCGCCCTCCTGACGGCAGAAAAGACAGCCCACGAGGCGGCCATCCATCATTGCCGCATAGCCGATCTCTTCCGCAGCCTTGGCACGAAGCGTCTCCGGCGTCAGCTTCAATGCCGAGGATGGCGGGTCGATCAGCGGATGCATGTAATCGAAGGCGGCCAGCACCAGCGCCAGAAGCCCGTCCCAATCCTTGAAACTCTCATCAATCTGAAGAATCTCCACCGTCATGGATGCTGTCCTTCTTCCCTGCGCCGCCGATATGCCACCGTGTCGAAACGCGCCGACAGGCCATCGTAAAGTAGCAGACGGCCCACTAACGGATTGCCAATGCCGGTGATGAGTTTGATGGTTTCCATGGCCATCAGCGTGCCGATCACCCCCGTCAGCGCACCGAGGATACCCGTTTGCGCACAGGCGGGAACAAGACCCTGCGGCGGCTTTTCCGGAAAGAGATCGCGGTAACGCGGAAAAAGGCACCCGTCCTTGTCCCTCTCATAGGGTTTCAACACGGTCAACTGCCCCTCGAACCGGCCGACCGCACCCGTCACCAGCGGACGTTCCGCCGCCTGCGCGGCATCGGCCGCCGCATATCGGGTGTCGAAATTGTCAGAACCGTCGATCAGCACGTCATAGCCTGACAGGTAAAGCGCGGCAAAGGCCTGGTCGAAGCGCTCCTCGTGGCAGATGACACGGACATGGGGATTGAGCCGGGCCAGAGCTGCGGTTGCGCTTGCCGTTTTCAGCTCCCCCACCGTCTGGGTGTCATGAATGACCTGCCTTTGCAGGTTGGACAGCGAAACGCGGTCATCGTCCACGATACCGATAGAGCCCACCCCCGCCGCCGCCAGATAATGCAAGACGGGCGCGCCGAGCCCACCAGCGCCAATCACCAGAACGCGGGCGGCTTTCAGCTTCTGCTGGCCAGCACCGCCCACCTCCGGCAGCAGGATATGACGCTGGTAACGGGCAATTTCGTCTGGTGTCAGAGGTTCCATCGGGAAAGCTCCATTTCAAAGCGTCAACATACCATCCTGCACGCTGACATGCTGGGCCTTATCGCCCAGTGCCGCGAACATCTGCCGGTCCGTGCCGGTCATGAAGGCCTGCCCGCCCAGCGCATCGATCCGTCCAAACAACGCCGCCCGGCGGTTTTCGTCCAGATGGGCGGCAATTTCATCGAGCAGCAATATCGGCGCATATCCCGTCATGGTGGCCGTCAACTCGGCATGGGCCAGGATGATGCCCACCAGAAGCGCCTTCTGCTCGCCCGTGGAACAGCGCTCCGCCTCCATATTCTTTTCCCGATGCCGCACCAGAAGGTCGCTGCGATGCGGGCCCTCCAGCGTGCGTCCCGCAGCCGCATCCCGCCCCCTGCCCTGCTCCAGCAGGCTGCGGTAGCGATCTTCCAGATCGATGGCGGGCAGATTGGCGCCGTCGTCCATAAAGCCCGACAGGGCAAGATCGGCCACCGGAAAATTCTCCGGGTCCTGCCGCTCGAAGATAAGCGCGGAGAGAAGCCGCATCATTTCCTGCCGTGCCAGCGCCATGGCGATGCCAAGCGCCGCCATTTGCTCCTCCAGCCCGGAAAGCCAGGCCGGATCGAAACGGCCTTCCGACAAAAGCCGGTTGCGGCTGCGCATGGCCCGCTCGAAATCGCTGGCGCGGCGCCCGTGCAACGGATCGATCGACAGAACGAGCCGGTCAAGGAAGCGGCGGCGATCAGACGAGGTGCCGGTAAACAACCCGTCCATGGCGGGCGTCAGCCAGACGAGGCGCAGGTGATCGGTGAGTTCGTCTACCGACCTTGCCGCAGCCCCGTTGACGCGCAAGCGGCGAAGGGCCGCCTCCTCCTGCACCTCCGTGCCGGTTCCAAGCTCCACCTCCCCCGCCATGCCCTCAAGTGCTGCGAAAATGGAAAATCCGCCGGAAGCCCCGGCCCGCGCCACATCCTGCAGCACCGCGCGCCGCAGACCACGCCCCGGTGAAAGAAAGGAAACCGCCTCCATGAGATTGGTCTTGCCGGAACCGTTCGGGCCGGTCAGCACCACATGGCGACCATCCAGCGCAAGCGACGCTGCCGCGTAGTTGCGAAAATCGGTCAGCTTCAAACGGGTGATGAAGGTTTTTTCAGGCATTACGACGCGGGCTTGCAGACTGTTCGTGACATCTGGTCCTCGAAATCACGGCATGGGGCTTGAAGGCCGGCTTCATGGCGCGCATTCATTCTTCAAGCCCGGAGAAGAGGCCGCTTGACCTGTTACACCCAGATCGGCACCCTGGGTTCCTGTGCTGCGAGCATCACTCCGTGATCCTCGTTTCACTCATCAAACCACTAGGCGCAATCGCCGCATGAGACAAGAGCGCGACCGCCTTTTCCACCGGGCAAGCCCGTGGGAGACTGCCATCTGAAAGGCTGACCCATGCAGGACGATGATTTGACCCCGGAAGAGGCCCGGCGGGACCATTGGGACATGATGCGTTTTCTGGCGGGCAATGCCGCACTGGGGGCAGCGCTTGGTCTGATCGTTGCCGGTTTGCTGCTGTGGCTGGACGTGGGTGGAATTGGCCGGCTGCTGGACCATAGCAACGACGCTCCGGTGGTGGCGCTGATGCTTGGACTGCCGCTGGCGCTGATCTTTGCCGCCGCCGTGACGGCCTCGGCGGTGATGCTCATGCCCTATCGCAAGAAGAAAGCCCGCCGGGACTGACTTGACGCGCCACCGGAAGACCGCCATCTCACCGGCACAAGGAGACGCTATCATGACAGAAGACGAAGCCCGCCTGATCCGTCTGGAGGAAACCGTGGCCCATCAGGCAAGGACCATCGACGAGCTTTCCGAGCAACTGACCCAGCAATGGAAGCTGGTGGAGCAGATGCGCCGCAAGTTGGACCAGCTGACCGACAGTTTCCTGGCCCTTGAGGAGCAGGCGCTGGGGCCTGCGCCCGTGACGAGGCCCCCGCATTACTGACGAGGTGCCGCAACAAAGCGGCCTCCGCGTCTCTTTGAACGTGCTTCAGCGCCAGACGAGAAGTCCGATCAGGCCAACGACACCCACTGCGATGCGCCACCATGCGAAAGGTGCATAACCCCGGCGGCTGACGAAGTTGAGAAGCCCGCGCACCACGAGGAGCGCGGAGAAAAAGGCGGCAATGAACCCAATGCCGATGAGGATGCTGTCATCGAAGCTCAGGGTGTTGCGGTTCTTGTAGAGATCCAGCACGAAAGCGCCCAGCATGGTGGGCATGGCGAGGAAGAAGGAAAACTCCGCCGCGGAGCGCTTGTCCGTGCCCAGCAGCAACGAACCGACAATGGTGGAGCCGGAGCGCGACGTGCCGGGGATCATGGCAAGGCACTGGAAAAGCCCGATCTTGAAGGCAAGCGACAGCGGATAATCCATCACATCGGTATAGCGCGGCTGAAATTTCATCCGGTCCACCAGAAGCAGGATGACGCCGCCAACGATCAGCATGATGCAGATGAGCATCGGCGTCTCGAAAAGCACGGCCTTGATGAAATCATGCGCGATGGCGCCAATGACGGCGGCGGGCAGGAAGGCCACCAGCACCGCCAGCACGAAGCGGCGGCTGCGCACGTCATTGGGCAGGGCGAGCGCAATGGAAATGAGCTTGTGGGCATAAACTGACAGGATGGCCAGGATCGCGCCCAACTGGATCAGCACGGCAAAGGTGTTTCCCGGCGAATTGAAGCCGAGAAAATGCCCGGCCAGCAACACATGCGCGGTGGAGGACACGGGGATGAACTCGGTCAGACCTTCGATGAGGCCGAGAATGAGCGCGCTGATGATCGATTGATCTTCCATGGAATATCCTAGAGCAGGTGGTCGATGACCAGTTGGAATACGAGGCGGTTGCGCAACAGGCTTCCCACCGCGGGAATGATTCTCCTTCCCCCTGAAACGCAGGGATTTGTGGCTATCTCGGCGGCAAAGGTCAATCTCTCTGGTGAAAGCGCGGCTATTGCAGATGACAAAACAACCGATTCGCCTATATGACAGGCCGGAAAGCCCATGGTGACGGATGCGTTGCGCTTCCGCTCACGCTGCCTCACCGCCCCCGGATAGATCCAAGAACCCAGATGTCCACTCTTTATCATCACCCCATGTCCACCGCCTCGCGCTTCGTTCGTCTGATTCTGGCCGAATACGGCTATCAGGTCGATCTGGCGGAGGAGCAGACATGGGAAAAGCGCCGCGAATTCCTCAATCTCAATCCCGCCGGCACCCTGCCGGTCTATGTGGATGACAATATGCGCACCCTGTGCGGGGCAACCGTCATCTCCGAATTTCTCGACGAGACCCACGGAGTATTGAAACGCGACCGGCGGCTTCTGGCGGAAGATCCCTTCCAGCGGGCGGAAATCCGCCGTCTTGTGGACTGGTTCCTGCAAAAGATGGAGCAGGACGTGACCCGGCCTCTGGCGCGTGAGCGCGTGTTCAAGCTGCAAACGCCGAACGGCCTTGGCGGCGGCGCGCCGGATTCGAAGATCCTGCGCACGGCCCGCAGCAATATTCACCAGCATATGAAATATCTGAGCTGGCTTGCCGGTTCGCGCACCTGGCTTGCCGGAGACCGCCTGAGCTATGGCGACCTGGCGGCAGGCGCGGCGATTTCCGTGCTGGATTATCTGGGCGAAATCGACTGGGCTGAAGCGCCTCTTGCGAAGGACTGGTATCAGCGGCTGAAATCCCGGCCAAGCTTCCGCCCGCTTCTGGCCGAGCGCGTGCGCGGCCTGACCCCGGTTTCGCATTACGCCGATCTCGACTTTTAACGGACAGGCGCCATGGGGCAGGCAGCATCCCTTGCGCGGCAGCGGGAAAGGCAGGTGAAGCTCACCGCCTTTCTCAAGCAGGAAGCTGCCGACAAGGGTTTCGATCTCTGTCGCATCACCCTTCCCGATGCCATTCCGCAGGCGCCTGCAAGGCTGCGGCAATTTCTCGAAGCTGGCCATCACGGCACCATGGAATGGATGGCGGAAACGCAGGCGCGCCGCGCCGATCCCCGCGTGCTGTGGTCGCAAGTACGCTCCATTGCCATTTTCGCCATGAATTACGGGCCCGATCACGACCCGCGTGCCTTGCAGGGCGATAGGGCAAAGGCGGCCATTTCCGTGTACGCCCGCAATCGTGATTATCACGACATTATCAAGGGCCGGCTGAAAGAGGTTGCCACGCGCTTTGCCGCGCGCGCGGGCGAAGATGTCAAGGTGTTCGTCGATACCGCGCCGGTGATGGAAAAACCGCTGGCAGCGGCAGCGGGGCTCGGCTGGCAGGGCAAACACACCAATCTCGTCAGCCGGGATTTTGGCTCATGGCTCTTTCTCGGCAGCCTGTTCACCACCGCCGAGCTTGACGCCGATGAGGCCGAGCGCGACCATTGCGGCTCCTGCCGCGCCTGTCTGGATGCCTGCCCGACGGCGGCCTTTCCCGCCCCCTACCAGATCGATGCGCGCCGCTGCATTTCCTACCTGACCATCGAGCATAAGGGCGTGATCGATCGCAATTTGCGCCCCGCCTTCGGCAACCGCATCTATGGCTGCGACGATTGCCTTGCCGCCTGTCCATGGAACAAGTTTGCGCAACAGGCGCAAGAGATGAAACTTCAGGCAAGGAAAGAGCTGAACGCGCCCGACATCGAAAGCTTTCTGTCACTCGACGATGCGGGCTTTCGGCATTTTTTCAGCGGCTCGCCGGTCAAGCGCATCGGGCGCAACCGCTTTGTACGCAATGTGCTGATTGCGGCAGGCAATTCCGGCAAGCCTGAGCTTGCACCGGCCTGTGCCGCCCTGATTGCCGATGACAGCGCCGATGTGCGCGCCATGGCGGTCTGGGCGCTGTCACGGCTGAAGCCCCTGCCCTATCTTCAGGCGCTCAGGGCCAAACGCAAGAACGAACAAGACCCGGATGTATTGCGGGAATGGGAAGCAGCAGGAGTTACATGACATGGTGCTGGTGATTTTCGGGGCGGGTTATTCCGGCAAGGCCATTGGCCAGGCGTTTGCGGCCAGGGGGCAGACGGTTTACGGCACGACACGCTCCAGCCGGAAAGCGGCAGCCCTTGCCGCCCTTGGCATCGAGCCGCTGATCTTCGATGGTGAAACGCTTTCAAGCGAGGCGCTCGCCATCCTCGCCCGCGCCACCCATTTCGTACAATCGGTAGCGCCGGGCCCGGAGGGCGACCCGCTGATGCGGGTAAGCCAGGGCGACCCTTTTTTGCTGATGCCGCAATTGCGCTGGGCAAGCTACCTCTCCACCGTCGGCGTCTATGGCGATCATGACGGGGGCTGGGTGGATGAGGAAAGCGCCTGCCGTCCGGTTTCGCAGCGGTCCGTGGAGCGGGTGGAGGCCGAGCAGCAATGGCTGGCAGCGGCTGGAAAGGCTGATATTCCGCTGGCGGTGCTGCGCCTTTCGGGCATTTACGGTCCCGGACGCAATGGCTTCGTCAACCTCGCCAATGGCACGGCGCGGCGGCTGGTAAAACCCGGACAGGTCTTCAACCGGATCCGCGTGGAGGATATTGCCCGCGCCAGCCTGTTTCTGGCCGAACGGGGCGAAGGCGGCATTTTCAACGTCACCGACCATGAGCCCGCCCCGCCACAGGACGTCGTGACCGAGGCAGCACGGCTGATGGGCAGGGAGCCGCCGCCAGAGCAAGCCTTCGAAACCGCCGAGCTTTCCCCCATGGCGCGCTCCTTCTATGGCGAGAACAAGCGGGTCTCCAACGCAAAGATTTGCAACCTGGGATTTGTATTCGAATTTCCGGATTATCGGGTTTCACTTGCGCAATTATGGGCGGAAAAATGCTGTCCTGCGGAGGCTTCCTGAACAACCATTCCCGGAAAAACGATATTTGCATGGTGAAATTTTCGCGCCTGACATGATTTCACCCGAAATAAGGCCGGATTTGTGGCCTTGTTTCTCCCCGGATCAGAAAAATTTTTTGTGATCAGATTCCCTGCGAGTCATAAGCAAGAATCCCCTGCTTTTTAACTGATTCCAAAGCACTTTTCTCAAAAGTTACTAAATCATTACTATGAAGAACCATCACGAATGTTACGGACTGTAATGTTCCGTGAACGCAAATGGCACTTTTTTGCCATTTTTTGCCCTGCCTTAGCCGTCCCACGCAAAATTCATCTCAGAATGAGCAAAGGGAAGTTAAGACTTGGCAGACACGACTGGTTCCATCATGGCTATAGCCGTTCTTGCAACCGCATTGGCAATGACCCCTCTTACTGCTTTTGCTCAAACAACCTGTGGCGGTGCTTCCTGGTATTCCGCCGGTTCCCGTACAGCTTCCGGCGAAAGAATGAGCGCTGGCAACTTCACCGCCGCCCACAAATATCTTCCCTTCGGATCGAGGGTCAAAGTCACCAACCGCAACAACGGCAAGACGGTGGTGGTTCGCATCAACGATCGCGGACCTTTCATCCATGGTCGCGTTCTTGATCTTTCCAAGGCTGCCGCCGCCGACATCGGCATGGTTTCCAGCGGCACAGCCAAGGTCTGTTACGAGCTGGTCGGCTGAACGCTGCGGGCTTGCCCTTTCGGCTTTTCGCCGCTACCACGGCGGCCATGATGGAAAGCCAGGGAGATTGAGATGCGTTTGGGCGGCCGTTTGAGTGGTGCCATTGAAGTTCTGGCGGATATTGAAGCCCGCCGCAGGCCCGTGGCCGACGCCCTGAAGGATTGGGGCCTTGCCCATCGGTTCGCAGGCTCCGGCGATCGTTCCGCCATCGGCAATATTGTCTATGACGCCTTGCGGATGAAACTGTCCCACGCCTATCTGCTGGATGACGACAGCCCTGCCGCCATTGCCCATGCCGTGCTTCTGCGCCAATGGGGCCACAGCCCGGAAGAGCTGGCAGCCGCCCTTGAAGGCGACAGTTTCGCGCCCGCCCCCCTGACCGATACGCAGCTTTCCGCCTATCGCAGCCGCAATCTTGCCGATGCGCCTCTTTCCGTTCAGGGCGATATTCCCGACTGGGTGGAACCCTCCTTGCAGCTTGCCTTTGGCGAGGGCTGGCTTGCGCAGGCGAAGGCGCTATGCGAGCGCCCAAGCCTTGACCTCAGGGCCAATACCTTGAAATCCTCCCGCGACAAGGTGGTGAAGGTGCTGGAGCGCTCTGGCGCGGAAGCCGCCCCGCTTGCGCCCCAAGGCATTCGCATTCCGCCGGGCACCGGCCCCTCGCGCCTTCCCAATGTCACCGCCGAACTTGCCTTCCAGAAGGGCTGGTTCGAGGTGCAGGACGAGGGATCGCAGCTCGTGGCCGAACTGGCAGAGGCAGCCGAAGGCGAAAAGGTGCTGGATTTCTGCGCCGGAGGCGGCGGCAAGACACTGGCCATGGCCGCATCGATGAACAACAAGGGGCAGGTCCATGCCTTCGATGCCGATCGCAAGCGTCTTGCGCCCATCATCGAACGGCTGAAGCGGGCAGGCACGCATAATGTGCAGGTGCATGACCGCGCCCAGGCCTTGCAGGCTCTGGAAGGCAAGATGGACAAGGTGCTGGTGGATGCTCCCTGCACCGGCACCGGCACATGGCGGCGCAGGCCCGACACGAAATGGCGGCTGACGACCCGCAATCTTCAGGAGCGCGTGGACCAGCAGGCCGAAGCCCTTGCCGAAGCCGCCCGCTATGTGCGGGTTGGCGGGGCGCTGCTTTACGTGACTTGCTCCGTGTTGCCGGAAGAAAACCAGGATCAGATCGCAGCCTTCCTTGCCCGCCACCCGGACTTTGCCGCAGTTGACATGATGCCGCGCTGGCAGGCCCGCTTCGGCGAAACGGCCACGCCCGTAACCAACGGCACCGGCGGCATTACGCTCAGCCCGGCATTGACGGGAACGGACGGCTTCTTCTTTGCGCGACTGGAAAGACGGGCCTGAACTCTGCCTCGCGTAAAACGTGTTTATTGCCTAAAACACTAAAGTATTCCTGATTGTTTGACACAAGTTTACTTTTGTTTCATCACATGGCGGAGGCGATGTTTGCCGTTGCAGTCATCGTCTTTTCGCGCATCGGGCCTGTCCGGCGCGCAGAACGCCTGGAGAGGGGCCGGTGAACACGCTTTTGCCGTCGATCTTCGGGGGATGAGATTACGGAGCAGGGCAAGCCCCTGCTGAGCAAAGGGCGCGCCGCGCCGAAGGAGATTGAATGTCGCGCTTTTCCATGATCGGCGCCGGTCTGGCGATGATGATCGCTTCCACCAGCCTCGTGGCGGCCCCGGCCTTTGCCGCACCCACCGAGGAGGCGGTGCTCAAGCAATATGCCACCCTGGCCGAGGCCAAATATGACGATTCCCTGATCACCGCCAAGGCGCTGGACAAGGCCATCGACGCGCTGATCGCCGCGCCCAGCAAGAAGACGCTGCGGGCCGCCCGCACGGCCTGGCTGAAGGCGCGTGTTCCTTATCAGCAGTCGGAAGTCTACCGTTTCGGCAACAAGATCGTCGATGACTGGGAAGGAAAGGTCAATTCCTGGCCGCTGGATGAAGGCCTGATCGACTATGTCGATGCCTCCTACGGCACGGAGAGCGACACCAACGCCCTTTTCACCGCCAATGTCATTGCCAATGAAAAGATCAAGATCAATGGCGAAGAGGTGGATGCAAGCCATCTGACGCCGGAGTTCCTGGAAAAGCTGCATGAGGCAGGCGGCGTCGAGGCCAATGTGGCCACCGGCTACCATGCCATTGAATTCCTGCTCTGGGGACAGGATCTGAACGGCACCGGTCCCGGCGCCGGCAACCGCCCCTTCACCGATTACGACACCAAGAACTGCACGGGCGGACATTGCGACCGCCGCGCCGAATATCTGAAATCGGCCTCCACGCTGCTGGTCAAGGATCTTCAGGAAATGGTCGATGCCTGGAAGCCGGAAGGCGAGGCAACCAAGACCCTCCTCAACGACCCCAAGGCGGGCGTTGCCGCCATTCTCACCGGCATGGGCTCGCTCTCCTATGGCGAACTGGCCGGTGAGCGCATGAAGCTTGGCCTGCTGCTGCACGATCCCGAAGAAGAGCATGATTGCTTCTCCGACAACACCTACAACTCGCATTATTATGATTCCGTCGGCATCCGTTCGGCCTATACCGGCCAGTATACCCGTGTTGACGGCACGAAGCTTTCCGGTCCCTCGCTCTCCCAGCTCGTTGCCGCCAAGGACAAGGCGCTGGACAAGGAAATGAAGGAAAAGCTAACCGTCACCGACAAGGCCATGAAGGCCATGGTCAAGCGCGGCAAGACCGTGGAGGCCTATGACCAGATGATTGCCGAGGGCAACAAGGAAGGCAACGCCACCGTGCAGGCCGCCATCGACGGGTTGATCGACCAGACGAAATCCGTGCAGCGCGTCATTGCCGCGCTTGATCTGGGCGAAGTCAAGCTGGAAGGATCAGACAGCCTCGACAATCCGGGCGCCGTCTTCAAGTAAGGCAACCGCGCCTTGCTGCCTTTCACACTGCCAAAACAGTCTTTCACGCGCCCTCGTGCTTCCCTGAAGCATGGGGGCGCTTTAAAATTCTGTTCCTATTTCCCTTCAGGGATTAATCCGGCTTCCGGCCGTCAATTTACCGGAGGCGCGAAGGCTCGCTTGCTCGCAGGGGTATGGACCTTTGCGACCTTGGTACTCCTGTCTGCTTTGCCCGCATCCGCACAAGAGCGCAGCGCGCGCGCGGATCTGGGCGAGGCGGACCGCGCCCGCGTTGCGGACGTCACGCGCCCGGCCACGGATTTTTCCAGACCCGAACCGTTCGAGGCCATGACGGCGGGGGCTGCCAGCTTTTCCGGCAAGCCGGACCATGACGCCTTTCGCCATCCGCTGCCGACATTGAGCCTTGAAGACCAGCACCGCTTTGTGCTGGGCAAGGCGCTTTTCGAGAAATTCTGGGTATCCTCCCCCTCCTCCACGCAAGCCTCGGACGGGCTTGGACCGCTGTTCAACGCGCGCTCCTGCGAAAGCTGTCATCAGGGCGGCGGTCGCGGCCGCCCTCCGCGTGACGATGGCGATGCCACCTCCATGTTCCTGCGTCTTGCCCGCCCGGCCCGCACCGCGCAGGAAGAGGCCGACATTGCCAGCCTGAAGCAATTGAATTTTCCCGACGCCACCTATGGACGGCAATTGCAGGATCAGGCCGTGCCAGGATTGGCCGCCGAAGGCCATATGGCCGTGACCTATGGCGAAGAGACCGTGACGCTTTCCGGCGGCGAGGTGGTGCGGCTGCAAAAACCGGCCTATGCCATTACCGGCCTTGCCTATGGGGCGCTGGAAGCCGGCACGAGCCTTTCCCCGCGCATGGCAAACCCGATGATCGGCATGGGGCTGATCGAGGCGATTGCGCCTGAGGATATTCTGGCACTGGCCGATCCCGACGATCGCAATGGCGACGGCATTTCCGGCAAGCCGTCCTTCGTGCTGGATCACCGCAGCCATCAACGGGTTTTGGGCCGGTTTGGCTGGAAGGCGGAGAATGGCACAGTGCGCGACCAGAGCGCATCGGCCCTGGCCGGCGACATCGGCATTTCCTCGCCTGACGATCCCCGCCATGCGGGCGATTGCACCGCCGCTGAAAAAGCCTGCCTTGCCTTGCCCAACGGCGTACAGGCGCGGCTTGGCCCCGTGGAAGCGCCGCCGCCCGTTCTCGATCTCATCACCCTTTACAGCGAAAGCCTCGCCCCGCCCAGACGCCGCAATGTGGCCGACCCGCAGGTGCTGCGCGGCAAGCAGAATTTTTACGCCGCTGGCTGCACAAGCTGCCACCAGCCGAAATTCGTGACGCAGCGCGATGCCGCAAACCCTGCCTTTGCCTTCCATCTGATCTGGCCCTATTCCGATTTTCTCCTGCATGATATGGGAGACGGCCTTGCCGACGGTCAGCAGGTGGGGCTGGCCACGGGCCGGGAATGGCGAACACCGCCGCTCTGGGGTCTGGGACTGGCCCGCACCGTCAACGGACACGGCTTCTATCTGCATGATGGCCGCGCCCGCAGTCTGGAGGAGGCGATCCTCTGGCATGGCGGCGAAGCCGAAAAGGCGGCAGACGCCTTCAAGACAATGCAGCCCGACGATCGCCGGGCGCTCATCACCTTTCTGGAGTCGCTTTGATGAAAGCCCGTATATCCGCTCTGGTCGCCGCCCTTGCACTCCTGCCATCGGCGCTCGCCGCCCAACAGGCAGATGTCCACCATGCCGCTGGCTTGCAGCTTCAGGCCGTTCCCGCCGTGATGGCAAAGGTCGTGGACGGCTTCATTCGACCGGGCTACCGGGGTTTCCACGCCAGCGCCAAATCTCTGGAAGAAAGCATGACGCAGGCCTGCGCCAATCCTTCGCAGGCCGGGCTGGAAGCGGCCCGGAACGGCTACAGGGATGCCGTGCTTGCCTGGTCGCGGATCGAGATCGTCCGCACCGGCCCGGTCATCGAGGACAACCGTTTCGAACACATCCTGTTTTATCCCGATCGCAAGGGGCTGGCGCTCAAGCAGATTCAGGCCGCCATCGCCTCCACCGATGGCAACTTTGCGAATTCCGTGGCGCTGCGGCAGAAATCCGTGGCCATACAGGGGCTGGGCGCGCTGGATTATGTGCTTTACGGCACAGGGGCCGAACAATTGACAGGCAAGGACGGCGCGTCCCGCTGCCTTTATGGCGCAGCCATTGCCGGTAATGTCGAACACATGGCAGCGGAGCTTGCCGCATTATGGGATGCGCCGGACGGCATTGCCAAATCGTGGAAGGAACCCGGCCCCGCCAACGAGATATTCCGTGACGCGCCGGAGGCTGTGACCGGATTGATAGGCATTCTCGTCCACGGCATGGAAACCGTACGCGACGAGCGACTGGAGACCTTCTACAAGGGCGCGGGTGGCCGCATTGCTCCCAGGCAGGCGATCTATTGGCGCTCGGGCCTGACCTTCGCCTCCATGCAGGCCAATATCGACGGCATCACCAGCCTGTTGAACGGAGCGGGCGTGAAGGAACTGATGCCCGAAGACAAGCGCGGCGAGGTGGACAAGGTCAATACACTGGCGGAAAAGCTGAAGGCCACGCTGGCAAGCCTGCCCGCCGACCCGGAAAAAGCCACAGGCGATGCCAGCGAGAAGGCCAGGCTCGATCTCCTTCTGGCCGACAGCCGCGCAATGATTACCGCGCTCAGCGACGGCGTGGGCGGAGCGGTCGGGCTCTCTGCGGGCTTTTCCTTCGCGGACGGGGATTGAGCGGTGCAAGCAGCGAGCGCGCTCATTGACCGGCGGCATTTTCTGAAAGCTGCGGGAGCCGTCTTTCTGGCAGGGCTTGCGCCCGGCGCGGCGGAAGCGCTGATGCGCAGCGACGCCGTCTATGCCTCGGCCTTTCGCGACGGCAACGGCGCCTTCGGTCTTGCGATCCTGAGCGAGGCTGGCGATATTCTCGCCACGGCAGAGCTGCCGGGCCGCGCCCATGGGCTTGCCTCCAGCCCCGCCACCGGCAAGGTCGTTGCCTTTGCCCGCCGCCCAGGCATGTACGCCCTGGTCATGGATGTCGATGGGAATGCTCCGCCGCTGGTGATTTCCGCGCCCGAGGGGCGACATTATTACGGCCACGGACATTTTTCGCCAGATGGCCGCATTCTCTACGCCAGCGAAAACGATTTCGACGGCAATCGCGGCATGATCGGCCTTTATGACGCCAGGGATGGTTTTCGCCGCATCGGCGAGTTCGAAGCACATGGTCTGGGCACCCATGACATGACCGTCAGCGACGACGGCAGGCTGCTGATCATCGCCAATGGCGGGATCGAAACCCATCCGGATTTTGGCCGAACGAAGCTCAATCTCGACAATATGCAGCCCTCTCTGGTGCTGGCGGATGCCGCAACCGGCGCATTGATCGAAAAGCACGACATGCCGGAAGCCTTGCGGCAGCTTTCCACCCGGCATGTGGATGTGGATGCGCGGGGCCGCGTCTGGTTTGCCTGCCAGTATGAAGGTCCGAGAACCGATCTTCCACCGCTGGTCGGCCATTTTGCCCGCGGCGAGGATCTTCGCTTCATCGACCTGCCACGGCAGGTCACGCAGGCGCTTGGCAATTATGTCGGCGCCATTGCCGTCAACCGGGGCGAAGGGCTTGTCGGCATCACCTCCCCCAACAAGGGCATGGCGGTAACGATCGACGGCAAATCCGGCAGGGTGGTGAATGAGCGTGCGGTCGCCGATGCAGCCGGTATCGCGGCATCTACCGCATCTTTTGCCGTTTCCTCCTATCGCGGCGACTTCGGCGATAAAAAACAGGCGGTGAACTGGGATCAGCACATCATCCGTTTGCGTTGACGTGGCGTAAACAGCATAAAGAGGTTTCCCATGCGCCGTGCCGCGACTTACATTGTCTTCGTTCTCCTCGTTGTCGGGTCAGGCTCGCTGATGGGCATCATGAACCTGCCGGGAGAATGGTATCAGTCGCTGCAAAAGCCATCCTTCAATCCGCCGGCATGGATATTCGGGCCGGTCTGGACCGTTCTCTACGTGATGATCGGCGTGGCGGGCGCCCGGATCTGGCTGAAGGCGCCGCGCTCCACGCCCATGGCGCTGTGGCTGGCGCAGATGATCCTCAACCTCATCTGGACGCCCGCCTTTTTCGGGCTGCACAGCCCCGGCTTCGGCTTGATCGTCATCCTGCCGCTGCTGGTGCTGATCTTTGTTTTCATCGCCAAGGCGGCAGCGGTGGACCGGGCCGCCTCCCTGCTTTTCTGGCCCTATGCGCTGTGGGTTTCCTTCGCGACCCTTCTCAACCTATCGCTTTTTGTGCTGAATTAGAGCATTTTCAGGAAAAGTGGAAACCGGTTTTCCGTCCGGAAATGCGTAAAAACAGACAGTTAGAGCCTTTCCCTGTTTCCGTGAAACAGGGAAAGGCTCTAATCCATCAGCCAGCGCCCGGCGCGGTTTTTTCCCCGTCACGGCACCTTGCCGCCCGCGCCAACGCATGGCAGATTTTGCAGCGCAAAAAACATTTCCCGAGAAAGACGGAAATCGTCTTTCCCGCGGTGATGGGCAAATAGATCTTCGGAGCGCCTCGGCATGTCTGCAAAATGCCGGAACGCTCTGGACAATTTCGGGCGGAACAGTGGAAGAGCGGATACGCGCAAGCTTTGCCAGACAGGGCGCAATGGAGATGCTGGGGGCGGAACTGACCCGCATCAGCCACAAGCTCGTGGAAATCGAGCTGCCCTTCGACCAGAAGCTGACCCAGCAACACGGCTTTCTCCATGCAGGCGTCATCTCGGCCGCGCTGGACACGGCCTGTAGTTATGCCGCCTATACGGTGCTGGAAGCGGATGCTTCACTGCTGACCATAGAGTTCAAGGTAAACATGATGTCGCCGGGGCGCGGCGAGCGCTTCCTGTTTCGCGGCGAAATTACCAAGCCGGGTTCCACCATCATTGTTGCCGATGGCCGTGGCTATGCTATAGGCGACGGACCCGCAAAGTTGATCGCCTCGATGACCAGCACGATGATGGTCATTCGCGGACGCCAGGACATTCGTGAATGACATTCGAACTGAAATCGGTTTCCGGCAAATCCATCCTTTTCATCATGGCGGCCGAGCCTGAATATGGGCAATTGCTGCGCCCGCGCATCCAGCCGCTGATGACGGGCATTGGCCCGGTGGAAGCCGCCATCGTCACCACGCAGGCATTGACGCGGCTGGAGGCGGAGGGAAGGCTCCCCGATCTCGTCGTATCGCTCGGATCGGCCGGATCGCGCCGTCTGGAACAGACGGAAGTCTATCAGGTCTCGTCCATCGCCTATCGCGACATGGATGCCTCCGCCTTCGGCTTTGCAAAAGGGCAGACGCCGCTTCTGGACCTGCCGCCGGTGGTGGAACTGCCGCTGCGCATTCCGGGCATTCCCACGGCCAGCCTTTCCACCGGCGCCAATGTGGTTTCCGGTGCGGTCTACGACACCATCGAAGCGGACATGGTGGACATGGAAAGCTGGGCCGTTTTGCGCGCCTGCCATGCCTTCGATCTGCCGCTGATCGGCCTTCGCGGGATTTCCGATGGCAAGTCCGATGTCAATCACATCGATGACTGGACGGAATATCTGCATGTGGTGGACCGCAAGCTGGCGGCATCGGTGGATGCGCTGTTTGCTGCCATGGGCAATGGTGTTTTCTGGTTCTAGAGCATAATCCGACCGGAGTGAAACGAGGATCGATAGGATTATGCTTCAAAAAGAAAACGCGAGAGCGCCGATCTGATCCAATCAGATCGAAAAGCGCCCCAGAGCCTTTTCGGACGGAAAGCCGCGCACGAAACGGATTTTGAAGATTCCGGCAATCGGGTGATTGCCAGACGCATCGCTTTTATTTAAAGGCTCGCCATGACCCAGACAGCACATCCCGACAGCATCCTGATCATTGATTTCGGCAGCCAGGTGACGCAGCTGATTGCGCGCCGCATTCGCGAGGCCGGGGTCTATTGTGAAATCCACCCCTTCCAGAGCGCGCGAGACGCCTTTCTGAAGCTCTCGCCCAAGGGCGTGATCTTCTCCGGCGGCCCGGCCTCCGTGACCGATGACGGCAGCCCGCGCGCGCCACAGGAGGTGTTTACGGCGGGTATCCCGATCCTCGGCATTTGCTACGGTCAGCAAACCCTCTGCACCCAGCTTGGCGGTGTGGTGGAAGGCGGCCATGCGGCGGAGTTCGGCCGCGCCGATGTGGAGATCAGAAAAGCAAGCCCGCTGTTTGAAGGCTTCTGGGAGGTTGGCAAGCACTACCCCGTCTGGATGAGCCATGGCGACCGCGTGACGAAGCTGCCGGACGGCTTCGAGGTCATCGCAACGTCGGAAAACGCTCCTTTCGCCATCGCCGTCGATGAAAAGCGCCGCTACTACACCACCATGTTCCATCCGGAAGTGGTGCATACGCCGGATGGCGCAAAGCTTCTGTCCAATTTCGTGCACAAGATCGTCGGGCTGAAATCCGACTGGACCATGGCGGCCTACCGGGCCGAAATGATCCGCAAGATCAAGGAGCAGGTGGGCGATGGCCGGGTGCTCTGCGCGCTTTCCGGCGGCGTGGACTCCTCCGTTGCCGCCGTTCTGATCCATGAAGCGATCGGCGATCAGCTCACGTGCGTTTACGTCGATCATGGCCTGATGCGCATGGGCGAAAGCGAACAGGTCGTCGGCATGTTCCGCGACCATTACCATATTCCGCTGATCCATGTGGATGCCTCTGACCTGTTCCTGACGGAGCTGGCTGGCGTGAGCGACCCGGAAGTCAAGCGCAAGACGATTGGCCGCCTGTTCATCGAGGTTTTCGAGGCGGAAGCCGCCAAGATTGCCGCCGATGGCAAGGGCGCGCCGAAATTCCTGGCGCAGGGCACGCTCTATCCCGACGTGATCGAAAGCGTCTCCTTCTCCGGCGGCCCGTCCGTCACCATCAAGAGCCACCACAATGTCGGCGGCCTGCCCGAGCGCATGAACATGCAGCTCGTCGAGCCGCTGCGCGAACTCTTCAAGGATGAAGTGCGCGCCCTTGGCCGCGAACTTGGCCTGCCGGACAGCTTCATTGGCCGCCATCCCTTCCCCGGTCCGGGCCTTGCCATTCGCTGCCCCGGTGCCGTTACCCGCGAGAAGCTCGACATCCTGCGCAAGGCGGATGCGATCTATCTCGATGAAATCCGTAAGGCTGGCCTCTACGATACCATCTGGCAGGCCTTTGCCGTGCTGCTGCCGGTGCAGACCGTGGGCGTCATGGGCGATTACCGCACCTATGATTTCGTCTGCGCACTGCGCGCGGTGACGTCCGTGGACGGCATGACGGCGGATTTCTATCCCTATGACATGAACTTCCTGGGCCGCACCGCAACCCGCATCATCAACGAAGTCCGCGGCATCAACCGCGTCGTTTATGACGTGACATCGAAGCCGCCCGGCACCATCGAGTGGGAATGAGAGACGACGATTAGACCGCGTCCGGTGAGCACAGGTTCACCGGACGCGCTTTGTGCTTTTGTTTTTTCGCATTTACGGACGGAGAACCGGTTTTCACTTCTCCTGAATCCCGCTTGATAATGGCAAGCTTTGATAGGCTTGACTCGAATTAATATATCCATTTATCTGGATATATGGATGATAAATCGACGATCAACAGTCTCGCCGCACTGGCGCAACCCACCCGGTTACAATTGTTCCGGCTGCTTGCTGCCGAGGAGCCGCAGGGTATTTCAGCTGGCGATCTGGCCAGAAGGCTGAATGTTCCGCAAAATACCATGTCGGCGCATCTTTCCGCCATGTCACAGGCCGCTTTGATCTACGGCACAAGGCATGGGCGATCCATCGTGTACCGCGCCGACCTTGGGGCTTTGCGCGCCGTCATCCTTTATCTGCTTCAGGATTGTTGCGGCGGACGGCCTGACCTGTGTTTGCCGCTGCTGAGCGAGCTTCAAGCCTGCTGCGCATCGAGAGAGTGTTGATGAGTCGCTGCCGCAATTTCGCTGTTCGGCTTCCAGTCGGGAGCGGCGCTGGCAACCGTGGTTGGCGTTTTGGTGGAAATGCCCGTCATGCTGTCTGTCGTATGGATGGTCAATCGCAGCAAGGGCTGGTACGAGCGGCCTTCTCTTGAGGCAAGCAAGCATCACCCGAAAGGATAAGCCTCATGGACGTCACGATTTATCACAACCCCGCCTGCGGCACGTCGCGCAATACGCTGGCACTGATCCGCCATGCAGGCATAGAACCCCGCATCGTGGAGTATCTAAGCAGTCCGCCGGACAAAGCATTGCTGCGCGCGATGATTTCAGCCGCAGGTCTCACCGTGCGGCAGGCAATTCGTGAAAAGGGCGCGCCCTTTGCCGAGCTTGGCCTTGATGACCCGTCCTTGCCCGATGACCAATTGCTCGATGTGATGATCGCGACCCCTGCTCTCATCAACCGGCCTTTCGTTGTCACCCCGCTTGGCACACGGCTTTGCCGCCCCTCGGAGGCTTTGCTGGACATCCTGCCACCGGCGCTTTTTTCCTCAGCCTTCACCAAGGAAGACGGCGAGGCAGTCCTGGACGCGGAAGGAAAGCCCGTGAAGGGTTGATGCGTGCTGCGGCCACCCTGCCTCACGTGCCCCTCATTGAAAAGCCAGGTCTCAGATCAGCGGCCGGTTCCATAGGGGCAAGGGCATAATACCAAGGCTCGAAGATGCTACTGCATAATTCCTTAAATCGGAATCGATTTAAGGTGAAAATTATGCAGCAGATTTAAAGTGTTACAGCATCCTCGCCTTGAAGAGGCAAACGGAAAAAGCGCGCCGCAGTAACTGTGGCGCGCCCTTCGAAATCAGAGCGCTTTTCGATCTGATTGAATCAGATCGGTGCTCTAAGATTTTCTTTTTGAAGCATAATCTTGTCGATCCTCGCTTCACTCCGGTCGAATTATGCTCTCGCCGGAATAATCGCTCGGAAGGGGCTCGACAGCCAAGCGGGCTTCCCCCTTTACCGAATGCAGGCCAGACGGGCGCAATGACCCGCCGGGACTTTGCGTTTACTTCTGTTCAACCGGCGTGATGGAGGCCGTGCTGCACGGGTCCACGCCATAGGCGGGAGCGCAGTTTCCCTTGCGGGCAGCGACGGTAGAAGGAGCCATGAAAGAACCGGCGATGACAACCAATGCCGCACACGCAAAAAACAGTGCGATAGACTTGCCCATGGAGACTGACCTCAAAAATGCAAAAATGGGGGGCTGGGGACGTGTTACGAGACCCGAAGCAGTGGCTTGGTTTAATCAGGCCTCGCGCTTACATCAATAGAATATCTTGCTGAACCGCCCGTTAACGCAAGGAAATTTCGCCTGCGTCTTTTGTGCAACGGTCTGACAGTCAAACGTCGCGGGAAGCGGCAGTGCAAGGCGCACGTTCAGATCTCAGACGCAGGGTTTTTGCGCCGTCTTCAGGCCAATCAAACCCTGCCGCCGCTCTTTCGAAACCGCGGCAGGGCGTTCGGGTATCAGGCCGCCTTGCCGGAGCGCGTATACTGGCCCTGCGGACGGAAATGCACGAGATAGCCGGGCAGCACGGCAGCAAGCGGCGTTGCACGAATGCCAAGCCCCTCCAGCGTACGGCCTTCCGCAGTCGCGGCCGGGGAAACGACGTTGTCCTTCTTGAGCAGCACCACCTGATCGGCGGTCAGCGGCGGGGCGATCAGCGGAACGGCGGAAGCCACACCACCGATGAAGGAGGCAAGGCCGAAGGGCAGCGAGACCAGCGGCTTGCGCCGGTCGATGACGCGCAGCATCTCCTCGAGACATTCGCGGAAGGTCAGAACTTCGGAGCCGCCAAGCTCATAAATTCCGGGCGCCACGTGACCATCGACGGCACGGCCCACGGCTTCGGCAAGGTCTTCCACGAAGATCGGCTGGAATTTCGTCTTACCGCCACCGATCAGCGGCAGGAAGGGCGCGGTGCGCGACATGGCCGCAAACTTGTTGAAGAAGCCGTCTTCCGGGCCGAAGACGATGGAAGGACGCAGGATCACGGCATCCGGCACCAGTTGCGATACGGCCTGTTCGCCACGACCCTTGGAAGCGGCATAAAGCGATGCGGAGGCCACATCAGCGCCGATGGCCGAGATATGCACAAGCTTTGCGCCAACGCCCTTGGCGGCATCGGCAACGGCGCGCGCGCCGAAATCCTGCACCGCATCGAACTTGTTGCGCCCGGCCTCGAAAAGAATGCCGACGCAATTTACCACGAAAGAAGCGCCCTCCACGGCCTTGCGCACGCTTTCCGGGTAACGCAGATTGGCCTGGGCCAGCGAAATCTGCCCGACATTGCCGAAGGGCAGGACGAAACCGGCAAGATCGGGACGGCGCACGGCAACGCGGATGCGATAACCACGGCGGGCAAGGGCACGCACCACATGCCTGCCGACGAAACCGGAGCCCCCGAAAACGGTGACGAGCGGCGGAAGGGTGGCGAGTGTCATGAAAGGCTCCTGGACATGAAGATGAAACGATCGGCTATCCTGCCGCTTTCTAGCTGAAATACCACAGAAGGTGAAGCAGAATCAGGCCCGCAACCCCAGCCGTTTCAAGCGCCGTTTGACCATCGTCAAACACCTTCCACAACGACGATTTCGCCCTCGGCAACCTCCTGACGAATTTTTACGGCCGCCTGATATTCCGCCGATCGATAGCATTCCACGGCTGCTGCGTAGCTTGGAAATTCGATGATGACATTGCGGGCGCGCGCTTCGCCCTCCAAGGCCTCGACCTGCCCGCCGCGTGCCAAAAATACCGCGCCGAACCGCTCGAAGGCAGGCCTGGCGGTCGCGATATAGTCCTTGTAGCGCTCACCGTCGCGAACATCCATTCGCGCAATCCAGTAGCCCTTGGCCATGAAAACACCTCTTTTCAGCCGATTGATCCCAAGCATCTGATCGCAAAAGGAGCCCGCGACCGAAAACTCATGAAAGCGAAAGCCGGCTTGCCGTCCGGGCCTGACTAGAGTGTCTGGAGATTCGACGTTGGGTGAGGCGAAAACGGTGATTTGCGAGAACCGGAGCGGAGTGTACTTAATGTACATGAGCACCGGAATCGCAGCGAATTGCCGTTTGCAGCCCATCCAACGTTGAAAACCCACACACCCTAAAAACAAAGTCGCCGAGACAGATTGCCTATTTCCTTTTCAAACATTTCAGGCCTCAATGGCAATCACTTCAATCGAATTTCCGTCAAGCTGGAGATGCGATTCACATTTTCTGGCCGGGTATTCGCGGCATGATCCGCAGCCAGCCATCATCAGAAAGCCAAAGCGGGGGACAAGGCTGTCCGTCCTCCTCACCCCGACCTTTTCCGAAATAATTCCCCCAAGCGGGAGCGACCAACAGGTTCCTTGCCCCATGCCTTTCCTGCCGCATTCCCTGCATCGGCTCATTCCGAAAACCGGTTCCCACTTTTCGGGCCGATGCTATCGCGCCTTCATGCCGCATCGGCTCAGTCCGAAAACCGGTTCCCACTTTTCGGGCCGAT
>NZ_JHXQ01000002.1 GCF_000621665.1 Allorhizobium undicola ORS 992 = ATCC 700741 | reverse complement strand
ACATCATGGCTTGGGACGCCATAAGGCAGGGGTATGATCTCTTTTAAGAGCTTGCGCTTGGAAACGCCGAAATCAGCCATGTCCTGACACGTCTCTGCACCACACAGCACCGCCGCAAGCGCAATGAACAAAATACTGTTCAACGGATGGCGCACATTGGCAGCACGAGGATCAGGAACAGATCCAAACAAAGAGGCAAATCCTTTCATCAAACCCTCCGAATCAGTCGGAGGAAGATGAAGCGATTTGCCTCAATCATTCAATAGCTTGAAACCCATATGCGATTCCCCTGCCCTCAAGGGGGGAGATCGGCAAGATCAGGGCCCTGCCAGAATTCCTGAAAAACGCCGTAACGACACCTATTCATTGAAGAATGGCGCTTTGTCCGTATTGCAATCTCCCCCCTTGAGGGGGAGATGCCTGGCAAGGCAGAGGGGGGTAGGCCACCCGGCATTCCTCAGCGTCGTGTTACTCTGCCTTGGTTGACCGGACGCGCTCTACTGCATAATTCCTTAAGTCGGAATCGATTTAAGGTGAAAATTATGCAGCAGATTTAAAGTGTTACAGCGTCCTTTGTGCGTTTGATAAAACGCACGGCGCTGTAGCAGTCGTCATGCGGCAGAGCGATACTGTCCGGCACTGGCGCGGCCATCCAGCCGGAAGCGCTCGAGCTGGGCCAGAAGTTGTCTGGACTCGGTGGCCAGCACCTGGCTTGCGGCTGTTGTTTCTTCGACCATGGCAGCGTTTTGCTGGGTCATCTGGTCCATGTGATTGACGGAGGTGTTGATCTCGCCAAGCGCGGCAGATTGCTCCTGCGCGGCGCGCGCAATGCTGCTGACATGGCCGTTTACGCGATTTACAAGCTCCTCGATTTCCGTCAGCGCCTCGCCGGTGGAAAGAACGAGCGATACCCCGCCCTTAACTTCCTCGGCAGACGTGTTGATCAGGCCCTTGATTTCCTTGGCTGCGTTGGCAGAACGCTGCGCCAGTTCGCGAACTTCCTGCGCAACGACCGCAAAGCCGCGACCCGCTTCACCGGCGCGGGCTGCTTCCACGCCCGCATTGAGCGCGAGAAGGTTGGTCTGGAAGGCAATCTCGTCGATGACGCCGATAATCTGGCTGATCTTCTGCGAGGATTGCTCGATGCGCCCCATGGCGTCGATGGCGCTGCGAACGATATTGCCGGATCGCCCCGCACTCTGGCGTGTTTCCTCCACCATCTGGTTGGCTTCGTGAGCGCGTTCGGTGGAGGTGCGCACGGTGGTGGTGATTTCCTCAAGGGCGGCGGCGGTTTCTTCGAGTGCCGCTGCTTGCTGTTCCGTCCGGCGGGCCAGCTGATTTGCCGCTGAGCTGAGTTCACCGGAATTATCGGTGATGGTGCTGGAAGCAACCCTGATGCTTTGCATCGTGCCGCGCAGCGTGGCCATGGTCTGATTGACGTTTACCTGCAACTCGGCAAACGCACCCTGAAAATTGCCGCGCATATCCTGCGTCAGGTCGGCATCGGACAGGGCGGCAATGACGCGGCGGACTTCGGTAATGCCGAGATCGACGCTTTCCACCAGTTCGTTGACGGAGGTCGCAAAACGCTGGAGGTCGGCATCGTCATAGGCCTGCGTGATGCGGCGGGAAAAATCGCCCGCGGCGGCGGCTGCAACAATGCCGCTGATGGAGGATTGCAGGTCCTTGCTCTGGCGATTGAGTGCGGCTTCCTGCGCTTCCATTTCCTGCATTTGCGCGCGGTTTGCCCGGAAAATTTCGAGAGCGCGGGCCATTTCGCCGATTTCGTCCTTGCGATCCGTGCCGGGAATTGGCCGGTCAAGCTGGCCCTTGGCAATGCCGGTCATGTTTTCGGTCAGGCCACGAATGGGATTGACGATGCCACGGCGGGCAACGACCACACTGGCCAATACGCCCGCCACGATGCAGATGGCAGCCGTGACAACAAGGATGAGAATGGTGGAACTGGAGGTATCAAGCGCATCGCGGCGCGCCGCGCCCAGGGTTTCGGCGGAGTAGTTGCTGTAGACCTTCACAGCTGCCGTCACCGTCTGCTGGCTTTTCAGCGCCTTGTCCAGCTCTGCCTTCATGACGGCCACGTCGCGCCCGGCATCGGTGGAGGCCACCTTCACCATCTGGCGGATCTGATCGAAATAGGCGTTGAGGGTGGTGCGGATGTCGCCCAGATATTTCTGTTCGTTCTGGTCTGCCGTTGCGGCGATCTTCGGCAGGCGCTCCAGCATTTCCTTGGAACGCTTTTCCGTTTCAGCGGCAAAATCGGCGGCCTTTTCCGGCGCCAGCGCCAATTGATAGGTCATGCGGCTGATGGCGATGATATCGACGCGAAGATCCATGGCCTCACGGGCGACTTCTTCACGCGCGCCCGTATTTCTGAGTGATGTGCCAAGTGATGACAGCCCGACCGTTCCTGCCGTGGCAATGGCGGCCGCTGCGACCCCCATGAGAACGACCAGGAGGCTGATCTTTTTCAAAATGGAAAGATTGCTGATGTTCATGGTGAAACCCTACGAAAGTCGTGGGCCGTCTTGGCGCACGCAGCTTTCCCCAACGGGAACGTCATTTCCCGTCCATACCCCTATTTATTGCAGGGGGAAGTTAATAAGCCTTACCACATTTATGATTTGGCAAGAGTGCCGGAGGCGGAACGAGAGCTTGTGGTTCAGTCAGTGATTCTGGTTATGAAGCGCAAAATCTAGTAGCGCTGTGACGGGCGCGAGCTAGGGCGGCGCTTTGCTGTCTGCAAACTGGACAGTGGACAAGTGGCTTGACTATGAAAGATTAACCATGAGGGTTTTCCGCCAAGTCCATGAAATCTCACGCCAAGCCTCTTTCCCCGTTTTCCACAGATGCAAACCACAAGATATTGGGTTAATAATTTCGTCACAAACCACCCCTTGACGGCGGGGGGTGTATCACGGTTAATGAATTCCACGTTGTGGCGGCAACCGGACCGAAAGTAACGAGGCGGTTCTAAATCTGACATTCGCGCCCTTTCAAGGAAAGGCTGGCTGGACAGGCCCGCTTCGCCGACGGGGTTATCATGTCTTTTTCCCATGCTCGCAACAACGCTCAAGGCTGGAAAATGTCCACTGTGGAAACTATAATAATTCCACATATTGGGTATCGCGGTACGGCCAAACACCAGATATAGAGCGGACCATCATGATGACGGCCTCGCTCCATGAGAGCGAAGCACCGGCTGCACTGCCCTGACGGGCGGGCCGAACGATTTTCTTGCGCCTTTTTCCGGCGCAGCACACGAAGGATATGAAGATGCGCATTGAACGTCGTTTTACCAAGCAGGGACAATCCGCCTATGCGCAGATTGAATTCCGCAAGGCGGTCAGCGAAATCAAGAACCCGGATGGTTCCATTGTCTTCAGGCTGGCGGATATCGATGTCCCGGCCCAGTTCAGTCAGGTTGCCACCGATGTTCTGGCACAGAAATATTTCCGCAAGGCGGGTGTCCCGAAAATTCTGAAAAAGGTCGAGGAAAACGACGTTCCGTCTTTCCTGTGGCGTTCCGTGGCCGATGAGAAGGCCATGAAGGACCTGCCCGAGGAAGAACGCTACGGCTCGGAAACCGATGCGCGTCAGGTTTTCGACCGTTTGGCCGGAACCTGGGCCTATTGGGGCTGGAAGGGCAAGTATTTTTCGTCCGAGGAAGATGCGCTCGCCTTCCGGGATGAGCTGGCCTATATGCTGGCGACCCAGCGCGTTGCGCCCAACTCCCCGCAATGGTTCAACACCGGCCTGCACTGGGCCTATGGCATCGATGGTCCGGGGCAGGGGCATTTCTACATCGACCCCTTCACCGGCAAGCTGGTGAAGTCGAAGTCGGCTTACGAACATCCGCAGCCCCATGCCTGCTTCATCCAGTCTGTCGAGGACGATCTGGTCAATGAAGGCGGCATCATGGACCTGTGGGTGCGTGAGGCGCGCCTGTTCAAATACGGCTCCGGTACCGGCTCCAACTTCTCGCATCTGCGTGGCGAGGGTGAGAAGCTCTCCGGCGGTGGCCGTTCCTCCGGCCTGATGAGCTTCCTGAAGATCGGCGACCGCGCCGCTGGCGCCATCAAGTCCGGCGGCACCACCCGCCGCGCCGCCAAGATGGTGGTGGTTGACATCGATCATCCGGACATCGAGGCCTATATCGACTGGAAGGTGAAGGAAGAGCAGAAGGTCGCCGCCCTCGTTACCGGCTCCAAGATCGTTGCACGTCACTTGAAGGCCATCATGAAGGCCTGCGTCAATTGCTCGGCCGATAACGATGCCTGCTTCGACCCCGCCCAGAACCCGGCCCTGAAGCGCGAAATCCGCGCTGCCAAGAAGGATCAGGTTCCGGAAAACTACGTGAAGCGCGTCATCCAGTTCGCCAAGCAGGGTTACAAGGACCTTGAGTTCAAGACCTATGACACTGACTGGGATTCGGAAGCCTATCTGACCGTCTCCGGCCAGAACTCCAATAATTCGGTTTCGCTGAAGGACGATTTCCTGCGCGCCGTTGAAAATGACGGTGACTGGAACCTGACCGCACGCCGCGACGGCAAGGTGATGAAGACGCTGAAGGCGCGCGAACTGTGGGAAAAGATTTCCTACGCCGCCTGGGCTTCTGCCGATCCGGGCCTGCACTTCAACACCACCATGAATGATTGGCACACCTGCCCGGCGGCAGGCCCGATCCGCGCCTCCAATCCCTGCTCGGAATACATGTTCCTGGACGATACGGCCTGCAATCTGGCCTCGCTCAACCTGTTGCAGTTCAAGGATGCCGACACCAAGAAGATCAACATTGCCGATTACGAACATGCCGTGCGCCTGTGGACGGTGGTGCTGGAAATCTCGGTGATGATGGCGCAGTTCCCCTCGCGCCAGATTGCCGAACTCTCCTACGAATACCGCACGCTGGGCCTCGGCTACGCCAATATCGGCGGCTTGCTGATGTCCTCCGGCATTCCTTACGACTCGTCGGAAGGCCGCGCCATCTGCGGTGCGCTCACGGCGATCATGACGGGCGTTTCCTATGCAACCTCTGCGGAAATCGCCTCCGAACTCGGTCCGTTCCCGGGCTATGCGCCGAACCGCGAAAACATGCTGCGCGTCATCCGCAACCATCGCCGCGCCGCCCATGGCGAAGCGCGGGGCTATGAAGGCCTGTCTGTCGATCCGGTTCCGCTGGTGCATGGCGATTGCACCGATGCGGCGCTGATTTCCCATGCCAAGGCGGCCTGGGACAAAGCGCTGGAGCTTGGCGAAAAGCATGGCTACCGCAATGCGCAGGTTTCGGTCATCGCGCCGACCGGTACGATCGGCCTTGTCATGGATTGCGACACCACGGGCATCGAGCCGGATTTCGCGCTGGTGAAGTTCAAGAAGCTGGCCGGTGGCGGCTACTTCAAGATCATCAACGGCGCCGTGCCGGAAGCCCTGCGCACGCTGGGCTACAGCGAAAGCCAGATTGCCGAGATCGAGGCCTATGCCGTTGGCCATGGCAATCTCAATCAGGCGCCTGGCGTCAACCCGTCCACGCTGAAGGCCAAGGGCTTTACCGATGAGAAGATCGAGGCCGTCAACGGCGCCCTGAAGAGCGCTTTCGACATCAAGTTCGTCTTTAACCAGTGGACGCTGGGCGCTGATTTTCTTAAGGAAAGTCTTGGCGTTTCCGACGAACAGCTCTCCGACATGAGCTTCAATCTGCTGGAGCATATGGGCTTTGCCAAAAAGGACATCGAAGCCGCCAATATCCATGTTTGCGGTGCGATGACGCTGGAGGGCGCGCCCTTCCTCAAGAAGGAGCATCTGCCGGTTTTCGATTGCGCCAACCCTTGCGGCAAGATCGGCAAGCGTTACCTTTCCGTGGAAAGCCATATCCGCATGATGGCGGCTGCCCAGCCCTTCATCTCGGGTGCAATTTCCAAGACGATCAACATGCCGAACGAGGCGACCGTCGAGGATTGCGGCGCAGCCTATATGCTGTCCTGGAAGCTGGCGCTGAAGGCCAATGCCCTTTACCGCGATGGCTCCAAGCTCAGCCAGCCGCTCAATGCCTCGCTCATCGAGGATGAGGACGAGGAGGACATGGTCGAGGAACTGCTGGCCCAGCCCGCAGCCGCCCAGGCCGTGACGGTGACGGAAAAGATCATCGAGCGCGTGGTGGAGCGCGTTATCCGCAGTCAGGAAAAGCTGCCGACCCGCCGCAAGGGCTATACCCAGAAGGCCAAGATCGGTGGTCACACCATCTTCCTGCGCACCGGCGAATATGACGATGGCCGTCTTGGTGAAATCTTCCTTGATATGAACAAGGAAGGCTCGGCACTGCGTGCTTTCATCAACAACTTCGCGATTTCCGTGTCGCTCGGCCTGCAATATGGCGTGCCGCTGGAAGAATATGTGGATGCCTTCACCTTCACCAAGTTCGAACCGGCAGGCATGGTGACAGGCAATGACGCCATCAAGAACGCCACGTCGATCCTCGACTACGTGTTCCGCGAACTGGCAATTTCCTATCTCGGCCGCCATGATCTGGCGCATGTCGATACGTCGGACTTCTCCAACACGGCCCTTGGCCGTGGCATGAAGGAAGGCAAGGCCGATGTCGTGTCCAAGGGCCTGACGCGCGGCTATAAGCCGACGCTGGTTTCCTCCGCCGCTTCCGGCACGGGAGAGCCTCGGGGTGCGGCCACGGCCGTGCCGGCCAAGGCCAGCAGCGTCACCGCCTTTGCCGGTAACGCTGCCCGCAAGCTGGACGTAACCACGGCCATATCCACCTCGGAAGTCGTGTCGTTCAAGCGCGACTATGAGGAACGGGCTACAGAACTTGCGGAAGAGATCGCCGATGAAGGCCTCTTCACCGACGAAGCCGCAGATGCGGCGGAAGCGGCCAAGGCAGAAGCCAAGAAAATGGAAAACCAGCGCCGTATGCGCTCCATCGCTCAGGGCTATACCGGCAATATGTGCTCGGAATGCCAGAACTTCACCATGGTTCGCAACGGCACCTGCGAGAAATGCGACACCTGCGGCGCAACGAGCGGGTGCTCCTGAGCTTCGCAAAATAGCTGAAGAAAGTGGATCCGAAGGTCATCTTCGGGTCCATTTTTGTTTTGGCCGTTTTTTCGAAGGGCTGCAAAATCAAGGCCAGCAATCTCACAGAAGATGGATCCGGCATTGAACTTTTTCGCGGCTACAGCGTTGTTCCATCCGCAAAGCAAAGCACAAAATGTGCGTGAAAAGAGGATTGGGAATATGAACTCCAGAACAATTGCAGTCACCGCCGCTCTTCTCCTGACCGTCACGGCCCTGTCATCCTGTGGCAATACCATTCGTGGAATGGGCAAGGATGCCGCAAACACCGTCAATGCAACGCAGGATGCGGGCAATCGCGTTGAAAAGGCTGCCAAGTAAAAGGCAGGGAGATCCGTAAGGATTGTCCATCCGAAATTGCCGAAAGCACCTCACGGTGCTTCGGCTTGGGATCAAATTGATCCATGCCTCTGCAAGGAAATATGATTTCATTTCGTCAGCATGGCGTTTTAAAGTCTGCATCAAGAATCGCCCCGGTGTCCGGTCGGATGCGATCGTAAAAAGTGGTGGAAGCCGGACGACGTGATGAGCACATCCTCTTTTGTGGGAGAGAAGGAGACCGAAATGTCGCTCGATATTGTTGCGAAGCTCAGTGCAGCCTATATTTTTGTCATTCTCGCATCTGCCGCAGCCCATACGCTCTGGCAAACCGCTCCGTCTTCTTTCGCCGAGATGCATATGGCAAGCAGGCAGACAGTGGCGCTCCAGTAATCATCAGGATAAACCTGCCGCATGGCGTTGGCCCAAAAGAAATCGTGGCAGGGCACGATGAAATCTGTTCTTTCGCGTGTCTTCCTGTCCACGGTGTTTCTTCACGTTTTAAGGGCCGCGTCCCCCGCGCAACCGGTCGCTACCTACCCATCCGATGATTGCCGTATCGAGCTGTGGCAGAATGCCCGATACACGATTTGCACGGTCGATCCTGCCCACGAAACCATCCGCATCTACAATCGCAGCCCGGAAGGCAAGCCGTTTGGCAGTTTCGATGCATTGCGTCGAGCACTGTGGGATGAACACGCGATTTTACGTCTGGCCTTCAACGGCGGCATGTATGAAGAGGATCTTTCGCCCGTGGGGCTGCATGTCGAATATGGCAGGACCCGAAAGCCGATCAATCTCGCTGATGGCTGGGGCAATTTTTACATGAAACCGAATGGTGTGTTTTACATTGCAGGCGCAAAGGCCGGTGTGATGGCAAGCGAAGCCTTCGCAAAGGCCGGGATGGAGGTGGATTTTGCCACGCAATCCGGCCCGATGCTTGTCACGAATGGCAAGATTCATCCTCGCTTTCTGCCTGATAGCGACAGCCGGAAGATCCGCAATGGCGTGGGCGTGGATCGTAACGGCAAGGTTGTTTTCGTCATCAGCGAGGAACCGGTCCGTTTTTACGATCTTGCCAGCCTTTACCGCGATCGGCTCGATACGCCGGATGCGCTTTTTCTCGATGGCAGCATATCCAGCATGGCCTATCCCGCTGCGGGCAGGATGGATAAGGCATTTCCGCTGGGAACCATCATCGCGGTCATCGCACCGCGTCCCTGATGACCGGCAGGGCAGGAACATCGAAAGGGGCAGGCGGAAGGCCTGATTTTTTCCGCTCGACCATCATTTCAAAAGCCATTTCCAGATGGCGGGTAAATCTTGCCGTGTCGAACAGGGGCGTTGTCAGCCGGTTTGATTGAATGGTGGCTTTGAGCGCGGCAAGACGTGCCCTGTCATGGGCAAGGTCTATGGCAAGCCTTTCGTAAGCCTCCGGCGTTTCGGCAACCAGTTCCGGCACATCCAGCGCTTTCAGCAGGCTTTCCGATACACGGGAGGCAAAATTGCGCCCCTTGCGCGCCACAACCGGGAGTCCCGCCCACAGCGCATCCGAGGTGGTGGTGTGGCCGTTATAGGGATAGCTGTCGAGGGCAATGTCAGCCGCCTGAAGCCGGGCGATATGCTCTGCATAGCCGGCGCGTCCGGTAAAGATGATCCGCGCCGGATCGACGCCATGCCGGGCCAGAAAATCCGTGATGTTGCGTCTTGGGGTATCGCCTTTGCACATCATCCAAAGCACGCCGTCCGGCACGGCCAGCAAGATGCGCGCCCATGCCCGCAAGGTGGGGGCATTGAGTTTTCGCAGGCCGTTGAAGGATGCGAAGATGATAGCGTCATCCGGCAGGCCCAGTTCCGGTCTGCTCAAGGCGGGCGGCAGCGGACGGGTGAAGGCATCATTGCATTGATAGCATTCAGGCAGACGGCAAATGGTTTCGTGGTAGAACGGCGCCACCCCATCCGGCAGCACCACCGGATCGCCGATCATGTAATCGCAATCAATGCCATAGCTGCTGCCCGGAAAACCAAGCCATGCCACCTGGATCGGCGCAAGCCCGCTATTGATAAGGTCAACCCGCACATCTTTGGTGTGACCTTTCAGGTCCACGAGAATGTCGATGTTCCGGTTGCGGATTTCATGCGCCGCTGCCTCATCCGAAAGGTGATGAATTGGAACAAGGTGCGGATAATTCTGACGAAACCCCTGATCGGTGGCGGCCACATCCGGATCGGTGTGGCAAAACAGCGTGACATCGAAGCGGGAGGCATCGTGCGCGGCCAGCACACCGCGAAACAGCAGCATTGTGGGGTGCTGGTCCGAAACATCGTTGCTGAGATAGCCAATGCGAATGCGCGGGCCGAAGCCGTGCGGCATTTCCCGGCGGTTGCGGCGGCTTTCGGGCGTAAAGGCTCTGCCTGTGGGAAGGCGTCTCACCATTGCGTTCAGCCGCTCGTCGTCGCACCACATCAGATGTTCGTGCGGATCGTCGATGATAAAGGCGTCTGGCTTGCCAGCCAGCATGTCCTTTCGCAGCGCGGCATCCCTGGCCTCGCATTCTTCAAGGGCCACCTGTTCGCGTAACACGCGCCGCATCGTTGCCAATCCCTCGACATCGAGAGCACGAAGCGCTTCGGCTCGCCGCAGCAGGTCAAGGGCGGCATCGTTCTGATGCAATTTGAAACGTAGGCGGCCAGCCATCACCAGCAATAGTGGCGCCTCCCTGGGATGAAGCGCGGCGGCCTGCTCGTAAAAACGGGCCGCGTCCGCGTCGCGCTTCAGCTTGGCGCTTGCCTGAGCTGCAATCAGAATAACTCCGGGAGCAATGCCGGGCTGCCTCAAAAGCGGTGCTGCCAGTCTGAGGCACTCTTCCAAGGCCCCGGCACGGTAAGCGGTCACTATCTTTTGCAATGCATCCACGCCGCTTGCTCCCTGAAGACCTGTCCGACTTGCGGGAAAATCCGGCTCAAACCTTCGCCTTGGGATAGGCCCGTTCCAACCCTCCAGACCGGGTGAGGCCCTGCCGGAAGGCAAGATAGGCGGGCTCCTGGCTGGATTTGGCAATTTCCATAAGCCGGACCTGAATGCGGCCCGGAGCATTATGCCCAAGCCATTCCCCACAGCGCTCGAGCTTCAGGGAGTTGAGAAAGCGGGATTTCGTAGCATTGTCCAGATAGATAAACAGGCCTTCCGCCAGTGCCTCATCCTGCTGCGGATTTTCAAACAGCAATTGCATGAACGACTGCTCCGCTTCCCCAAGCGCGGAGAGCTTGTCAGCGACGGTTTCGCGATCCGGAAAAGACGACATGGCAGACTCACTTTCTACTCTGCATTTTGGCCAGACATTATCCTTTCCTTAAACAACCCAAGCTGGAGCCGGGCTTGTCAGGCTATTCGGCGGCCAGTGCCGCTGGCTTGCTCTGAGGTGGCTGCCGGTTGACCATGCCTGCGACAATAGCCGGGAGATCGACCTGCCCGATGATCACGCCGTGGCGATCGGTAATCGCGGCCTGCTGAACGCCTGCTTCCACCATGGCCTCGGCCGCATTCTCAAGCGTGGTTGCGCCTGTAAGCTTCAGCGGGGTTTTCAAGCCAAGCGGTGGGCTCATGACAGTGGAAACGCGGATGACCCGGCCTCGATTGACCTCCCGCGCGAAGGCGGCAATATAGTCATCGGCGGGGCGAAGCACGATGTCCTGACCGCTGCCCTGCTGCACCACCTCGCCATCGCGTAAAATGACGATCTTGTCTCCCAGCCGCAGGGCCTCGTCGAGGTCATGGGTGATGAACACAATGGTTTTCTTCAGTTCCTGCTGCAATTCAAGCAGCATGGTTTGCATATCCACGCGGATCAGCGGGTCGAGCGCGGAATAGGCCTCGTCCATCAACAGAATATCCGCATCGTTCACAAGCGCGCGGGCAAGGCCAACGCGCTGCTGCATTCCGCCCGAAAGCTGGTTGGGATAATGGTTTTCATAGCCGCCAAGCCCGACACGATCCAGCCAGTAGCGGCCTTTCCTTTCGCTCACGCTGCGCGCCACACCCTGAATATCCAGCCCGTAAACGGCGTTTTCCAGCACGGTGCGATGGGGCAGCAGACCGAATTTCTGAAAAACCATGGCGGTCTTCTGGCGGCGAAATGCCCTCAGCGCGCGCTCCGACATGCGGCAGATGTCTTCGCCGTCATAGAGAATTTCACCCGCAGTCGGTTCGATCAGCCGGTTGATGTGGCGGATCAGCGTTGACTTGCCTGAGCCCGAAAGTCCCATGACAACGGTGATCTCGCCGCCCGGCATGGTGATGTTGATGTCGCGAAGGCCAAGGACATGTCGGCTGCGCCGGTTCAGGTCGCTTTTGCTTTCGCCCTTGCGCGCGGCTTCGAGATAGCTGTCTGCTTGTGGTCCGAAGATTTTGAAAAGCCTGCGGATCTCAATGGATTGGTTAGCCATGGACCACCTCCATGTGTTTTTGCAGGCGCCGGCCATAGGCCTGGCTGGCGCGGTCGAAAATGATGGCAATCGCAACAAGCGCAAAGCCGTTGAGAAAACCCACGGTGAAGAACTGGTTGGTAATGGCCTGCAACACGTTCTTGCCCAGTCCGCCAACGCCGATCATCGAGGCAACCACCACCATGGCCAGCGACATCATGATGGTCTGGTTGATCCCGGCCATGATGTTGGGCAGGGCAAGCGGCAATTGCACATGGAAAAGCTTCTGCCACGGTGAGGAGCCGAAAGCGTCGGCAGCTTCCAGCGCCTCGCGGCTAACAAGCCTGATGCCCAGATTGGTCAGCCGGATGATGGGGGCAACGGCATAAATCACCACTGCAATCAGGCCCGGAACCTTGCCGATGCCGAAAATCATGACCACCGGAATGAGATAAACGAAGCTGGGCAAGGTCTGCATGACATCCAGCACGGGATTGAAAACCGATTGCGCCCGTTCCGAACGCCCCATCCAGATGCCAAGCGGAATGCCGATGACAATGGCAAACAGGGTGCAGACCGTGACCATGGCCAGCGTCACCATCGTGTCTTCCCAAAGGCCCACCGCGCCGATTGCCATGAGTGCCAGTGCTGTGCCAAGTGAGGTTTTCACGCTGCGGCCGAGCGCAAACACAATGGCAGCCAGCGCCAGCACCACCAGCAGCCAGGGACTGTCCGTGAAAAGATCCTGCAACCCGTTGAGAAACCATTGCAGGGGGCGGGTCAGGGTGTCCAGCACATCTCCATAGCTGCGGACAAAGGTTTTGAAGCCATTATCGACAGTCTGGCGAAAACTGCGCATCAACCCTGAATCGATTTCCGGGAAGCGGCAGAGGGCGCGTGGCAATGCGTCGCAAATAAACGAAGCCATATGCGTTCCTTTCTTCAAGGCGCATCAGGAAATGAGGATGATTGCGGCCCGCCTTCGGCGCGCGGCGCGGATCATTCCGGTAAAGGCGTTTCCAGATACAGCCTCCGGGAGCGGCTGCCGGAAACGCGGCAGGACGGCTAACTTAAAGCTCTGCCTTGATCTTTTCAGCGACGTCCGGGGCAACCCATTTGCTCCAGATGTCCGGATAGGTTTTCAGAAAATACTCGGCTGCTTCCTCATTGTCGGCCTGGTTTTCGCTCATCCAGCCCAGAACCTTGCCGATTGTCTCGTTGTCCCACTGCCGCTGCTTGACATAATCCATGGCAATACCGGCCTTTTCGGCGAATTTCTTTGTGACGACCGTAGAGACATCCGTAACAGGATAATCGTTCACCTTCGGGTCGGCGCAGTCGGCAACAGAGGTGCAGCGGTCCCATTCCGCCCTGTCGAAGGCCACCGGCATACTGAGCTTCACCATGTCGTATTTGCCGAGAATAGGCGTTGGCGCCCAGTAATAACCAAGCCATCCAGCCTTCTTTTCGAAGGCGTTGGCGATAGAGCCGTCAAGGGCGGCCGCCGATCCGCTATCCACCAGTGAAAAACCTTTTTCACCCGCCTTCAGTGCTTTGAAAATATTGCCGGTGGTGATCTGACAGGCCCAGCCGGCGGGGCAGTTGTAAACCGCCGCTTTCGAGGGATCTTCCGGCGCGGGAAAAAGTTCGGGATGCTTGAGCGCATCATCGACGGTTTTAATATCGGGATGGGCATCCGCGACGAATTTCGGGATCCACCAGCCTTCCACGCCGCCATCCTTCAAAATAGCGGCGGCCTTGATGAGGCGGCCTTCGCGCACGGCATCCGCCAGCGGCTTCTGCACGGTGTTGACCCACATTTCCGGCGCCAGATCGGGTTCGCCCTTTTCATTCATGGAGGTAAAGGTGGGCATGGTGTCGCCTGTGACAACGTCCACATCGCAGCCATATCCGGCTTCAAGAATGAATTTATCGACATAGGCGGCAACGCCTGCCGATGCCCAATTCATCTCCGCAATGGAAACGCTTCCGCATTTCGTGGTTTCGGCGGCCTGGGCGGTCCCGATAAAACCGGTGGCCAGAATGGTGGAAAGGAGCAGGCGTTTCATGTTCGTTGACCTTCCTTGTTGGAGAGACGCCGCGTGCGAAAGGCAGCAGGCTTCGCACCCGCGCAGCGACGGGGCAGACACAGTCGATGATGCCGTGATGAAAGCCGATAAGCGGCAGAAATTGGTTTTTCTTTTTCCGTTTCGGCGAAAAATACCCAAGAAATGCGGAATATCAAGTCATTTTTCGAATTATTTTTCAAAACATTGCAGGCAAGGCTTGAAATGACCTTGAAAAAAGTAGGGCTGAGCTGCGGCGCGGCTTGCTGTTCAAAGCCGATTTTCGCCCGTCTGAAAACCATTTTTCTTGCGCCCCTGAACCCGGCAGCCGAAGAGGTTGCCTGCAAACCCGAAAAGAAATATCGGCCCCTTGATGATGGTCCGGCCGTCTTACGCCGTCAGCTTCCGCGTAAGGGTATTTTCAATGCGAAACCGACGATGAAGATTGCAGATATATCAAAGCCATCAATGGCTTGCCCTGTCATCTGTAACCGTATCGGTATGGTCATCCGGCGGAGGATTTGATATAGCGCCACGCAACATTTAAAGCTTTTTCTGCACCAAAGGTTCCCCCGGAACATGGGAAAATTTTTCTGATAACAAAGGCAGCCAGATGACGCGGACGATCATGTTGCAGGGAACCGGTTCTGATGTCGGGAAAACGGTCCTTGTGGCGGGGCTTTGCCGTCTTGCGCGGCTGAAGGGCCTGACGGTGCGGCCGTTCAAGCCGCAGAACATGTCCAACAATGCGGCCGTGACGGAGGATGGCGGGGAGATTGGGCGCGCGCAGTGGTTGCAGGCGCTGGCTTCGGGCATCGCGCCTTCGGTGCATATGAACCCGGTTCTGCTCAAGCCGCAAAGCGAAACCGGCAGCCAGGTCGTGGTGCAGGGAAAGGTGGTGGGACAGGCGGCCGGGCGGGATTATCAACGGCTTAAGCCCCGCCTCATGGCGTCCGTTCTGGAGAGTTTCGAAGCGGTGAGGGCCGGGGCAGACCTTGTCATCGTGGAAGGCGCGGGCTCGGCTGCGGAGATCAATCTACGCGCAGGCGATATTGCCAATATGGGCTTTGCGACACGCGCCGATGTTCCCGTCGTGCTGGTGGGCGATATTGATCGCGGTGGTGTCATCGCCTCGCTGGTCGGCACCCATGCCATTCTGCCGCCGGAAGACCGGGCCATGGTTCGCGGCTATCTCATCAACAAATTCCGCGGCGACCAGACCCTGTTTGCCGATGGTCTCTCTGCCATAGAGCATCATACCGGCTGGCCATGCTTCGGCATTGTTCCATGGCTCAAGGCGGCCGGGCGTCTGCCCGCAGAGGATTCGGTGGCGCTGGAGCGGCTGACGCGGCAGGGCCGGGGAGCGCTGAAAATCGCGGTTCCGGTGTTAAGCCGGATCGCCAACTTCGATGATCTGGATCCGCTGGCCGCCGAACCGCAGGTGGAATTGTGCTATATACCTGCGGGGGAACGTTTGCCTGCGGATGCAGCGCTGGTCATCCTGCCCGGTTCTAAATCCACCATTGCCGATCTGGAAGACCTGCGCGCCCAGGGCTGGGACCGGGATCTGGCGCTGCATGTGCGGCGCGGCGGCCGCATCATTGGCATTTGCGGTGGCTATCAGATGCTTGGGCGCACAATTGCCGACCCTCTGGGGCTGGAAGGCGCGCCGCGCGAGGTCAATGGCCTTTCCCTGCTGGATGTCCATACGGAAATGGCGCCGGAAAAGACACTTCGCAACAGTCGGGCCTATTCACCGCACTACCACACTGCCCTTGAGGGCTACGAAATTCATCTTGGACGGACTGAAGGGCCGGATTGCAGCCGTCCAGCCCTGACCATTGAGGACAGGGCAGATGGCGCCTGTTCGGCGGATGGCCGGGTGATTGGTACCTATCTTCACGGGCTCTTCGCCAATGATGGCTATCGCGCCGCGCTGCTGGCCAGTTTCGGCGTGGCGGTCAGTTCGCAAAGCTATCGCACGCAGGTTGAGCAGGCGCTTGACGAGGTTGCCCGCGAGCTTGAGGCCAAGCTTGATCCGCGCTGGCTGGAAGACTTGTTCGGCTGAACTGTAATATCAGCAGCAGGGGCGGCAGAGTGTTTCCGGGCTTATCCAACGGTGACTGAAAATGACTCTTGGTATTCGGTTTTGCGTCCGGAAATGCGCAAAAACAAAAGCATTTCCAGGAAAAGTGTGCAGCGGTTTTGCGATAACGACATGCGACAAAACAATGACTAAAGCGTCAGGAGCGAATCTGAACGATCGCGACACGCTTAGAGCAGTGCAGGTGAACCCGTGTTCACCTGAAATACCCACTACATAATTCTTTAAACCGGAATTGGTTCAAGGTAAAAATTATGCAGCAGATTCAGTACATTACAGCGCCATTTGTCCGTTTGACAAAACGTCCGGCGCTGTAGAACATCGGTCCGAAAAGTGGGAACCGTTTTTCGGAAAATTCCAATCGGCAACAAGAAAGCAGAGCGTCGTGGTGATTCTGGTTCATAGTACACGACTCAATCCATCATGCTTCGTTTTGAGTACTTGTTCTTACATGCGTTGATAGCGTTTGAGGTGATAATGCGATCCATGCGGTGAGGGTATCGACGCCCAGGCGTAACCATGGTTCTGACGTCGCCCTGGGTTTCCGTTTGATTGCTTTCATGCCCATTTTTTGTGTCGCGCATCAATAAGACGAGGTCATGGCAAGGGTGAGGATGGCCGTCAGCATATCGAATTTTGATCGGGTTGATGTGGCCAGCCGGAACATGAGGGCGAGGGTTGGTATCAATGATACCGCCGAATGAGGCCAACGAGCTTTCCCTGTATCTTGACCCGGTCGGGACCGAAAATACGGGTCTCATAGGCCGGATTTGCCGCTTCAAGAGCAATGGATGCGCCTTTTCGGCGAAAGCGTTTCAATGTGGCTTCCTCATCGTCCACCAGCGCCACGATGATGTCTCCCGGCGTTGCAGTGGTGGCATTGCGGATAATCACCGTATCGCCATCGAGAATGCCGGCATCGATCATTGAATCACCCTTGACCTCAAGGGCATAATGTTCGCCGTGGCCGATCATTTCCATAGGCACGGAGATGTCGTGAGTATTGTTCTGAATTGCGGAAATCGGCACGCCAGCGGCAATGCGACCCATGACGGGAATGGAGGTGGATCGTATCTCTTCGACGGGCTTTGCGGGTGGGGCAGGCTGCGGCTTGCCAAGGCTACCCTCAATCACGGAGGGCGAGAATGTGCCGCGGCGCGGCGGTGAGGCGGGAATCATCGCCTCGGGCAGCTTCAATACCTCAAGCGCGCGGGCACGATTTGGCAGACGGCGAATGAAACCACGTTCCTCAAGAGCGGTAATAAGGCGATGAATGCCCGATTTCGACGCCAGCTCGAGCGCATCCTTCATCTCATCGAATGAAGGCGGCACACCGGTTTCCTTCATCCGTTCATGAATGAAAAGCAAGAGTTCCTGTTGCTTTTTCGTGAGCATGTGCCGGGCCTCGATTCTTTGAAACAAATCCAGAACATACCCTATATGTTCCAGTTGTGTTCCGCAAGGGCCTAAATTGGCTCGATAGCAACCAATGGTTATGTTCTATTATGGTGCGGACGACGGGGGTCGAACCCGTATACCCGAGGGTGAGGGATTTTAAGTAATAAAATCAATGACATACAGGGATATGCCGAGCCGTTTCATGGCTTACGTCCCCTGACTTTCGCGACATCATCATCGTGTAGGGCCGTGTCGGACCTGGTCTCGTACCGGGCCTGACTTCGGGTCCGGGCTCGATGATGAGGATCACGGAACATGGGTACGAAGCTAACACAGGGAACGGTCAACAAGATATCCGAGGAACACGAGGCGGGACAGCAGGTCTACGATGCCGACGTGTCCGGCCTGCGCATTGTCGTGGGCAGCAAGTCGTCCAGCTTCAAGCTGGTTGGGCGGATTAACGACGGGAGCAACCGCTACGTCTCCATCATCATCGGCCGCACAGACGAGGTGAGCCTCAAGACAGCCCGCGAGAAGGCGGCCGAGCTGAAGCTGGCGCTCCGGCGTGGCGAGGACCCGCGGGCGCCGAAGCGGACGGTCCCGAGCCTTCGCACGGCTTGGGAACGATACAAGGAGACCAGAGGCGTCGAACTCCAGCCAAGCACCGTGGCGTGGTACGAGGAGAAGGTCATCGGCGTTCTGAAGTCCGTCCTCGATATTCCCTTGGATAAACTCGACCGCGAGACGGTCCGCTCTCTCCATGAGAAGATCACGAAGAAGAACGGACCCTATGGCGCCAATGGGGCTATGCGTGCCCTCAAGGCTGTCTACAATGACGCAGCCCGCACCCAGGACCTGCCGCCAAATCCGGTCAGCCGTGCAGTGAGGATGAACAAGGAGGCTCCGCGCAAGTGGGCGTTGGACGCCGCAGGCCTTACCGAAGCATGGCGCTGCCTTGACGCCATGGAAGATCACAACAGGGCGGCGTGCTGGACGGTCATGCTGCTGACCGGCCTGCGGTCGCACGATGCACGGTCGATGCGGTGGGAGCATCTGGACGCTGATGGCGTGCTCACGGTCCCGTCTCCCAAGGGTGGAGCTGACAGGGCGTTCCGGCTGCCGCTGCCCCGCCACCTGCTTCAGGTCCTTGAAAGGGTCAAGCAGGAGACCGCTCCGCTGGAAAGCCCGTTCGTTTTCCCGTCGGTTACCAGCAAGTCCGGCCATATCGAGGAAATGCGGCGCACCGATGAATTTCCTCATGCTCCACATCAGATGCGTCATACTTATCGGACGTGGTCGCTTGAGGCGGGCGTGGATATGCAGACGGTCACGCTGCTGATGAACCATCGGCCTGCTGGTGTGACATGGGGATACGTCACTCGCGCTCATCTTCTCGGCCATATGCGGGAAGCGCAGGAGAAGGTTTGCGCCGCCTTGGTCAAGCACCGGGGCGGCTGAAAACGCCCTCCACACGGTCCGGCATGAAACGTTGGTATGTCACGACCTGCCACTTCGGTAGCCTTTCCCGATCTGAACACAGATCGGAAAGGAACCGAAACATGGAACAGCTTGTCAGAGAGGCGCTGGTGCGCCTCGATCGTATCGAAGCGGGTCTGAGGACGCCGTCGAAGGAGTACCTCGACACGGAGGACGCGGCCGTCTTCACCAGCATCTCGGCGGTACAGCTTGCCGAGTGGCGCTCGCGCGGCGGCGGCCCGCGATACATCAAGATGGGCCGGAAGGTCCTGTACGCGGTCCGCGATCTGCGGGAGTTTGTCGAGTCGTTCGGCAGGGAGGCGCTGTCATGAGCCCGCTCGAAACGAAGAGCGGGCGCGCCGCTGTCATCGACGCGCCCGCGAGCGAGCATCTGGAGAGAGACGGAGCGGAGTTCAAGCGCAACGTCGATTCCAAGAATGCCGTGCCCTTGGCCGCCACGACGCCATTGATCCTTGACCTTATCCCGCTGCACGCCCCGAACGACGTGGACGGCAAGGGCCGTTCAGTCGGAAAGGCTCCTTTGCACTCTGGCTGGCGGCGTGAAATGCCGCTGACCGGAACAGAGGCGGCGGCGCACCTTGCCAGCGGGAAGAATCTTGGCGCCCGGCTTAAGGCCGACCAGCTTGTGATCGACGCCGATCCGAGGAACTACCCGGCTGGCGACAATCCGCTCGCGCGGCTGATCGCGGATATGGGATTGCCGGATGCTCCCACAGTCGAGACCGGTGGCGGGGGCTTCCATATCTACATGCGCAAGCCCGAGGGCCTGCGGGTGCGCGGCGCCCTAGAAGAGTACCCCGGCATCGAGTTCAAGACTCTAGGTCGTCAGGTCGTCGTACCACCTTCGGTGCATCCGAACGGCCGGCGCTATGAGTGGGATCCTCTGTTCGGTTCCGATATGACCGTGCCGATTGTACCGGATGCGCTCCTCAGTCGTCTGCGGAGGCCGCCGACCGCTTCGGTGGCCGTAGACGGCGCGATGACCTCCGAGCAGCTTTCGAAGCTCCTGGACGGACTGGATGCGCGCGATTTCGGCAGCAACGACCTCTGGCTTCCAATCGCCATGGCCTGCCACCATGCGACCGGCGGGGATGGTATCGACGCCTTCCTCGACTGGTGCGCGACAGACCCGGACTATTCCGACAGGCTCAACACGGCGCGTGCAAGGTGGGAGTCTTTCGGCAGGGATCGCCCCGCGTCGGTGACGCGCCGTACCCTTTACAAGGCGCTGCACGAAGCAGGCCGAGGCGATCTGGTCGAGGAGGCAGAGCGTTCTGACCCGCTGGACGATTTCCCCCTTGATGACATTGACGAGTTGCTCGCCAATGTCGGCAAGGCCGATCTCGTGGAGCGCATGAACGAGCGCTTCTGCGCGGTCCTGAACGGTGGAAGGTTCCTGATCTACATGGAGGACGAGGACGATGTGTTCGATCCGCCTCGTCGCGTCTGGACGAAGCTGTCTCGCGAGTCCTTTCTCCACTTCCACGAGGACGAACGCGTGCAGGTCAACGGCGGCAAGCGTGCGCTCAGCGTGGCGGAGGTTTGGCTCGCGAGTCCCAGGCGGCGGAAGTATAGCGGCATTGTCATGGACCCGGAGCGGCGGCGCGGCGGCGATAAGCTCAACCTCTGGCGCGGCTGGTCGGTTACACCGAAGGCGGGCGACTGGTCGTTGATGCGCGAGCTGATCGAGCGCGTGCTCTGCTGCGGCGAAAGGGCCTACTTCGAATACGTGCTGCGCTGGATCGCCTTCATGTTCCAGCATCCCGGAACGTCACCCGAGGCCGCGATCGCATTTCGCGGCAAGGAAGGAACCGGCAAGAGCACTCTCGGCCGAGCACTGATGGCGATTTCGGGCGCCCACGGCCTCACCGTCTCTTCACCTGCGCAGTTTGCGGGCCGCTTCAACTCACACCTGCGTAACGTCGCTTTCCTGTTCGCCGACGAAGCATTCTGGCCGGGTAACAAGGAGGCCGAGGGGGTCCTGAAGCAGCTAGTGACGGAGCCGGTCATCGCCTACGAGGGCAAGGGCGCGGACATCGTCTCGGGCCGTAACCTTGTGCATCTCATGATGGCCTCGAACAACGAGTGGATCGTCCCGGCTGGCCTCGACGCACGGCGCTTTGCCGTCTTCGACGTGTCGGACGAGCGACGCAACGACAAGGCGTTCTTCGCGGCACTCAACAACCAGATGGCGAACGGCGGGCACGCCGCAATGCTGCACGACCTGCTAGCGCTCGACCTTACCGGTTGGCACCCCTCGCGCGGCATTCCGCAGACACAAGCCCTGGCGGAGCAGAAGGCGCTGAGCCTGGACCCGGCGGCAAAGTGGTGGATGGAAGTCCTGGACCGTGGCGTGCTGCCGCTTGCCGACAAGGCCGCATTCCGTTGGGAGGAAGGGACGGTCAAGCTGGACCAAGCTGCGAGGGCCGAACTCGTCGAGGACTACGACCGCTTCCTCAAGGCGAACCGCGTGTACAGCGCAAAGGCCAGCCATAAGACCTTGGTCACGACCGGCAAGGCGCTTGGTCTTGAAACCGTCAGGACTAAAGGGGGCAAGGACCGCGCGTGGGTCCTCCCACCGCTGGATGAGTCTCGGCGCTTATTCGAGGAGCGCCTAGGGGCCGGCAAGCTGTTCGAGTGAGAGCACGGGACGCACGGGACGGGGAAACGCGCACGACGCTTAGAAGCGTCATGCGCGCCTCAAAGTGTCATGGCATAAGTCTATGTAATCTTTGCCTTATGACAGATATGACACTTATGACACTTCAGAAATAGAACAGAAAATTATACAGCATCGGCCCTACCGTCTGCCGCTGGAGGATCGAGGCAGCGGCGCGCCGGAGATTTCCGGGTCGACGTCGGAAAGGACGCGCCATCGCGTCATACCTGTCATAAGGCAGCGATTTCAGTGCCTTAAACATGCCACTTGGCCGAGCCCAAGCGTCATGTCGCGTCATGCGCCGACCTGAAGGGAAGGCACAGGATGCGGCGCCACTCTGGGAGATGGCGCAGCCCGCCACCTGCGTCCCGTATGGCCTCGCGCGCGAGGCTGAAGGAAGCTGCCCGCGAGGCTCCTGCGCGAGGAGGCGAGGTGACGCCCCTTTCTGGCACGAGCGCGGCCAGTGCGGGCCCGGAGGGCGATTGCGGGTCGGGCACGCCGACATGGGTGAGCGCCAGCACAGCGAAGTGGCAGCCTCGACTTCAGACACAGGGGATCATCTGTCACACGTCCCTGCGGGAGGCCGAAAAGGCCAAGCATCGCAAGCGCTTGGGGGCAGCCGCCGGCGAAGCCCGGCCCCAGGCCCGACACAGAGGGGGCGAACAACCCACTTCCCTACAGGAAAGGGCCGGCGTCCTGGGGCGTCCGTGTGCCCCGTAGCCTCCCCTGCGCAGGGAGGGCGCCGGGGGGCCGATTCCCAGAAATTTGAAAGTGCTGGCGTGCTTCCCGCCACACGGGGCGCACGGTGCGCGGGACACGAGCCACGGGAGCGAGAGATGTCCGACAGGAAGCAGGAGGCCGCGCAGCGGTTCGAGGAGGGCCGGCGCAGGCCGGAGATGGACCGCCGGTGGTCGCCGGAGGTGGAGGACGCCGTCCTCGAGGTCGTCTCGCGCACCGGCAGTCCCAAGCGCGCCTCCGAGGAGGTCGGCGTCGGCGTCTCGACGATCCACGACCACCGGCGCAGGGACCCGGAGTTCCGGGCGCGCTACGCCGTGGCGATGGACGACGCCTTCACCGCCGTCCTCGGCCACGCATTCACGCGCTCCTTCGACGAGGTGCGGCCCTCGGACCGGCTGACGGAGGTCCTGCTGCGGCTCCGGTGGCCCGAGCGGCTCGGCTCCTTCCTCCAGGTGGCGGGCGGTGATGCCGGCTCCGGCGGGCTCGACCCCATGGTCATAGCGCGCATGCCCGCCGAGGACCGGTCCGCGCTCATCGCGCTCCTGGAGAAGTACCAGGAGGTGGCCGGAGACGTCGCACTCGACGTGGAGGCCTCCGATGGCGTCGCGCTCCTGGGCTGACATGCTGCGGGACCTCCGGGAGGCCTCAGACCTGTCGCGTCGGCTGGAGGAGACTGCCCCCGGCACCGTCGCCTTGGAGGGCGGCGGGGACGCGCTCGTGCGGCTGCTCGGCAGGCCGACCGGCGCGCAGTTCTGGGGCCTGCGGCCCTTCCCGTCCGAGCTCTGGGAGGCGATGGCGAGAGAGGCCAACGAGGGGCATCGCGTGAACGCGGGCAGCGACTAGTCAAGGAAGGCCCAACCTAGCTCAGCCCGCGCAATATTCTGCCGCACTGTCGATTGCCGGCAGCGCTCGCCACGCGCCGCCTCCCTTATGCTTCTATAGGTTCTTTCCCAGACCCGAACACGCCGCCCGTTCGGGTAACGGTCGAGTTGGCCGGTTGCATAAAGTCGGCGAAGCGCCTCGTAGATCTGGCAAGGCCTTCCTGTGTAGCCCCGCTCCAAACTATCCAGCATTTCGCGAATGCGGGCGTAGGTGGGTCTAATGCCCTGATCATTGAGGTGCAGCGCGTAGGCCCTCATCATCACCCACTCGTTTGAGTAGTTTCGGTCGCCCGGCTTGAGGGCGCGCTGCTTTTCGATGATGTCATCCGTCCAGCGAATTTCTCTCATGGGATGCAGTTTGTACTATTGATGTCCTATGAAATCAATAACTTGATTTCAATCTTTCGTCTCTTCAGCCATTCTCTTTCTGCCAAGCAACAACCGGCAAAAAAAAGGAGGTGCAGAAATGAACATGATTATTAAGGGCCGCCGCCCGCTTTCCTCGGATCGGACGCGTGTCTTTGCGGCAGACATATTGGCAATGGCGCGAATTCAACAGACGATCAGAGGCTTCATTGAGCCCGTAGACTTTGAACCGAAGCAGGTGGCAGCTCTGGCCAGGTTTGCCATAGAGGCTGGCGAACTTGCGAAGGCGGGCGTTCCCACAGACTGGATGCTCACCGCGGTAGCGATCGGCGCCGACGCCGACGATACGTCTGGGGGCATTGAGTATGGTGGGCTGTACGCCCTTGATCTGGAAAAGCGTGCGATGAAGGAGGCGCGATCGATTTGGCACAGCCGAATCCAGCGTGGGCAGACGCCTCAAAATCCAGAGTTTTCCAGGGCTTATTCGGTCGTCCCGTTCCCGAAGCGGGCGATCGACCAAGCAGACTGATCTGAATGCTGGTCCGATCCGGCACGGCGTCGGGACATGCTGAAGGCGTCTACGGGCCGGCCGATGGGTCGGCCCGGTCAGGCCGATGGGCCTGGACGCTCATACGCGGGCTGTGACCCGCGCCGGGGTCATCCGAGCCTGGTCGAGCGTGACGCGCGACCACGAAGGAGATTGACCATGGCACAGAAGAAGTCGCCGCCCACCCTGACGAAGCCCTGGCGGTCCGTGACGGACCTGAAGGCCTCGCTCTCGCGGGCCCGCGAACTCCACTCGGAGGCCTCCAAGAGGCTGGCCGAGATGAACGCAAGGGTGGCGAAGCGCCGCGAAGAGCTCGACGCCACCCTCTACGACCTCAGCCCCTCACAGCGCTCGCAGGTGCTTGGCCGTGCCCTCGGCGGCCTCAGGTCCGAGCTGAAGCGCTCCAGCCTCGATGCCCGCACAGCGCGGCTCCGCGAGCTCGACGCGCTGCGCCGCGAGGTCGAGGACGCGGCGGCGCACTACCAGAGCCCCATGCAGATGCTCATGCGGGACAGTCTCGGCAGCGAGCGCCGCTCCCGCCTGATCGGGCAGCTCGAGCACGCAGGAAAGGTCGAACTCGCCAGCCTCGCCGCGCTCGCGGTCTCCACGAAGGACCGGGAGCTCGGCGCGGTCCTCGCGTCCCAGGTCGGCCGCATGCCGCACGGCGAGCGTCCGTTCTCGCCCCACGAGCTCGCACAGCACCTCGCGGGCGAGGAGCACCGGGCGATACAGGCCGCGATCATGGAGGTGGGAGAGCTCGCGCAGCGCGCCCTCCTCGACGATCGCGAGTTCGAGACCGGCCGTCCCACCGACCGCGTCGGCCTCGCGCTCCGCGCCCGCGACAGGGCCGCGCTCGACGCCGGCGAAATCCCAGACACCGAAGAGGAGTGACAACATGCCCACATACGCATTCTACCCCGCCCGCGAGGAGCAGCGCCGCGCCGACGGGCTCAACGCGGCGATAGCCGTCGGAGCCTCGGCATCGGCAGCCCGCGTCGTCGCGGAGACCCTGCTTGGCGAGCCGAACGCCCTGGTCGGCTGGACCTCGGTAGACCTCACGAGCGCCCCGTCCGCCTTCGTCAGCGGCCTGCCGGTGGGTGCCCGCGCGCAGTCCGTCTGGCCGAACCTCGACCGGGGCGGCTCCTACCTGAGGGGAACCTGACCATGGCCGGAAAGCCTGTCGTCGCCCCAGGCGACGCCAACCGGGCCCTGATGGCCTGCCTTCTGGCAGGCCGTCCGGTCGTCCAGCTCAGGGACCTCGCCGAGGAGGCGGGGCTCGGCCGCGACTACTACGACGAGGGGCGCATCTACATGGAGCTGCACCACGCGGAGCGGCTGATCGGGGCCGGCTACAGGCCGGTCCTGCTCCCGGCGCTGTCCGGCGCGGTGCGCGTCGTCGTGTTCGTCCGCGGCCCGTGGGCGGTGGACGCCGCCGCCGATGCCGTGCCCGCGGCCATGCTCCCCTACCTCGCCGACGGCGACCCTCTCATGGCGCTGCTGGTGAGCCGGGCGCTGCGGGCATCCGCGGACGGCGCGAAGCACTGAAGGGAGATACCGCCATGGCCGGACTGGATGACTTGGCGAAGCGGCTCGACCGCATCGCCGTGAGGGTGGAGGGCAACGTCGAGCGGGCAGTCAAGGACTGCGCCCAGGCGGTGCTGAGGTCCGTCGTCGAGGCCACGCCGGTGGACACCGGCACCGCCCGCTCGAACTGGACCCCCGAGCTGGACCGGGCCTTCGAGGGCCTCTTCCCGGCGCGGGTGCCGGGCACGAAGGGATCGACCGCCGACGCAAATGCCGTCGCGACGATCGAGGCCGGCGCGCCGGTCATCGACGCGTTCGACATCGGCGCGAACCGGGAAATCCACATCACCAACAACGCCGGGCACATCCAAGCGCTCAACGACGGCCACTCGAAGCAGGTGCCGGCCGACTTCGTGAGGCTCGCGGTGCTCGACGGACTCGCTACCGTCCGTGGGACGAGGATCGTGGACGAGTAGGGCTGCCTCGGCTCAGCAGGCGAAGACCAGCCCGCGGTAGATCGCCCACCCGTAGATGAACTCCCTGATCTCCTGCACCCGGCCCGCGGGCGGCAGCTTCCCGGAGCGTACGGCGATGACGGAGGAGCCATAGAGTATACGGTTGACGAGACCCAATCGGTCCCAGTTTTCGCCCGGATCGCTGAAGCCGGGGTTGAGCCACTGGACGTATAGGTCGACCCCCTTTTCCTTCACGTAGTTGAGCGTCTTGGCTACTTCGTCGGTATACTGCATGGAGCAGAGGACGATCTTGCTGGCTTGGTCTTCCAGGACATCGCCTGCGTATAGATTACGCTCCTCGAACGAACCGCTTACAAGGAACACCTCGACGCATTCCCCCGGCCTGAGCGCAAGAGATCGCGACTGCTTGCCGGTTTTTACAGTCCGGCCAAACAGGTTGTTCCAAGTCGTGGACTTTCCTGAGTTGCGGTTCCCCAGCACCGCGACGAACAGCCTATCCCCCATCTACTTTCCCCGTCTGGTCTTCGTTAATGGGCGTCAATAGTGCCGCCGGCGTGGTCTTCAGCCTTTCGGCAAGTTTCGCGATCATGGTCAGCGATGGGTTTCGTCTACCCCGCTCGATGCCACTGACATAGGTGCGATCTATCGATGCCTCCAGCGCGAGAGCCTCTTGGGACAGATCGAGTGCCTTTCTCGCTGCCTTCACGTTCTCTGCCAAGATTCTTCTGTAATCCAACATATCGGCATAGCGCCGGCATGTAGACAAATCGTCCACGGACTGATCGTCACATTTTTGCTTACTTTTTTGATTTGTCGATTATACTCAACATTCATGGATAGCTTTGGAACGATCGTTACCTGGGTCTATAAGGCGCTCGCTACATGGTATGTGGCGGCAATCGTCGGTGGCGTTCTGATACTTGCTGCTGAGAGGCGAGACAGGCGGCGCGAACCGACCGATGACGACGTTCGTCACGCTGCGGCTCTATATCGTGAATATTACGGAGCCGAAGCGCACAGGATTATCGGCGACCATATGCTCGCTGCGTCCTTCGCGCCGGACAGCCGACATAGGGCATTTCTCAAGCGGGTGTCGGCAGAGTTGCAGACGAAAATAGTAACGGACGAAGACCGAATTCACGCAATCGACTACTGACGGTCGGAACCTTTCGCTATTTCGCCGCCCTTGAGACAAATCGAACGGATCATCCCTCCCCACGAAAATTAAGCCAAGACACTGGAGGCGTTATTGAAAGTGTCTTCTTGACCGCCGGCCTCCGGTCCCTGATAGTGCCCCAAAAGTGAGCTATGGGGACCGAAGGTGGACGAGGCAGACAAGAGGGAAGATATAAAAGCGGCGGTTGCAGCGCTAAAACTGCTGACTCCGATTCAAGTCGAGGTTCTGACCGGCATAATTGCAAAATTCGCGGAGGAGCAGATTTGTGAGCACCTACGTAAAGATTTTCTCGATGATGCAGCCTTAGAATATTTCTCCACTCGTCTTGCTGCCCACCACGCCTCAAGCGGGGTGCCCTTAAAGAAAGAAAACTTTGAGCATATCCTCGAGCAATCATTCAAGCGGGCCGGCCACAAAGCGAGACGAACCGATAGCATGGTCCACAGAGGCGCAGATCTGGAAGTTGACGGTCGCTTCTATTCGCTAAAGACAGAAGCTGCAAAGGGACTGAACCCTAAGTCAATTACCATCTCCAAGCTCATGGAGGCCCGCTGGATCAGGGACCTGAGCGGACCGGAAGACGCGCCGGAGCAGGTCCGGCGCCGGATCCTCTCGCACCTCGACGAGTATGAGCGCATCTTCATACTCCGCAGCTACGGCGACGAGGAGAGGGTCAGATACGACCTGCGCGAAATACCGAAAGAGGTTCTGGCCGCAGTCGCCGACCTCGGTGGCGACGATTTCGGCAAAATCACTAAGGCAGGCGGTACCGGTGCTGACGTTCGGATTAACGGCCGGAAGGCTTTCCGGCTAGTGTTGGACGGAAGCGTCGAGAAGGTGACTATCTCCGGCCTGAACATCGACTTCTGTCCATTGCACGCTTGGTGGGAATTGGGCCGTCCCGGCTAGACGGCCATTCGCAGTTGACTCGGCTCTGCGCGGCGTCCGGCGATGTCCTCGGCAATCGTGTCCGCGATCATAGAGGCAATCATTGGCGGCACTGCATCCCCGATCTGCCGATACTTGAAGGACAGCGACCCCTCGAACTGGTAGTCGGATGGAAACCCCTGCAGCAAAGCCATTTCCCGGACTGACAGGAGACGGTCCTGCTCCGGGTGGCTATAACGCCCATTTCCGGGGTGGCTGCATTCGCGGGTTATCGTCGGCGCCGGTCGGTCCCAGGCGAGACGGCCATAGACGTCGGGAAAAGATCCCGGCTTCTCGACGTTCATGCTAGGAATGCGGAGATGAGCCTGTTCGTCGGTCAGATCGGTCCAACTCCCGCCATCTTTAGGAATAGCGCGCATCCTCTCAAGTGAGTGGCCGCTGAGTCGCGGGCAAGTGTGCATGGGGTCTTCCGAGTGGGTCTCCCCAGCGTCGATCGCCGGGAGATGCCCGATCGCGTCACGGACGGTGCGGTGGGCATTGACCCTCCGAAGGTCCAGATGAAACGTCCCGCCGAGCTTGGCCACGATCAAAGACCGGATGCGGCTTTGTGGAAGTCCGAAGTCCTTAAGGTCGTGTATCTCAGCGAAAACGTCGTAGCCGAGATTTGTGAGCCCCCTGTGTAGCCCGTGGAAGTGATGCTTATGACGGCCCCGAAGAAGTTCCTTGACGTTCTCGATAACGACGTAGCGGGGGCGCCAGGCTGCGGCGAACACCGCGGCTCGCTCGACTAGTTGGTTACGGCCGTCATCATGCACGTGGTTGCGGCTCTGCTTCTGGCTGAAGCCGGTGCACGGCGCACATGAGATGAGGACGTCGATATCCCCCGGCTTAAATCCGAAGTAGGACGCAACCTCCTCCGGTCCCGTTACTGCAAGGTCTGCCGACATAGGCCGAAGGCCGAGATTCCGCTCATATGTGTCATTGCAGAAGGTTGCACCGACGCCGTGGCTCGGCTTGGCGACCTCTAGGTCCACGGCGCCAATCGTGCGGAAGCCGCGGCGCACAAAGCCGGTGGACATCCCGCCGCCGCAGGAGAATAGATCGACGAACTTGAGGCTCATTTAAGGGATATCATCTTGTGTGTGATTGGTCATTCGAGACATAGTTAACGCATCGGATGGAGAACGGGAACGGGGAAAGTTCATTGGCTGACGTGTTCACACAGGAGAAGCGCAGCGAGATCATGGCGCGCGTCCGGTCAAGAGACACAGGCCCAGAGATGATCGTGCGTCACCATCTTCACGCGAAGGGCCTACGCTACTCCCTTCGACGCAACGACTTGCCCGGACGACCGGACATCGTCTTCCCTTCGCGGCGTATCGCCGTGTTCGTGCACGGCTGCTTCTGGCACCAGCATCCGGGGTGTCGGGCGGCGACCCTGCCGAAGACGAGGACGGATTTTTGGCGGGGCAAGTTGGAGGCTAATGTACTGCGAGATAGTCGAGTGCAGGACGAACTTCGGGCTGCGGGTTGGCTACCTCTGGTAGCCTGGGAATGTGAGCTGACGCCAGAGCGGCTGGACGAGCTGGCTACATTGATCCTGGGAGCAGGCCGAGAATGAGCGAAGAGATAGCAACCGATGACCAAGAGCTCGTACTTTTTAAGTACATAATAAGAACTATGGACATCCTTATAGTTTTTAAGCAATACCTGTACTCGCTTTAAGGTTTTACAGATTCGGTTTCACGAATCTTCGAGCAATCGCGAGGGGGCTGCGCGTGATCTTCGAGAATTTAAACATTTCTCGCGTTATAATTCATCAGATTTACAAGAGGTTAGAAGACAGACAGATCGTCCAGCCTAGGTATGCCGGATCGTTGACCGTACTCGGCAATGAAGATTCTGCCGCCTTGCAGGATCGGTTCATCACCGCTCTAGGAAGCGCTTCTCGTTGCATGGAAATGCACATCACTGCCAATGCGGCCGGTAGCGCCCTCGATCTAGCGAGACGTTTAGCAGACAGTGACGACCCGCTCTTCATCAGCCAATCACGTGAAGCTGCCGACATGTTGGCACGGGCGCAGACACGCCTTAATATCCCCGGCGGTATAGTGGTCGTGATCAGCGGACAAGTCAGCTATCCACCAAAACGGTTCATCGGCATAATTAAAGCCGAGCCCCACTCCGGTTTCGCATTCAGTGAGGACGGCTCGCTAACTCTCGAATTCCTGAGGAACCTTGTCCTCACTCCCGAAGCCAGACTGTACAAGATCGGCGCATTCGTGGAAGTCGATACGCATTCAGAAGAAAGCGAGGGCTGGAAAGCGTTTGTGTACGACGACCTCATGACGGCGGCCAATCGAGACAATGCAGCGCAGTATTTTTACGAGACGTTCCTTGGTTGCAACATACCGCAGGATAGCGCCCGGCAAACTAGAAAATTCTTTGAGTTAACGAAGGAATTTGTCGGGAAGCTTGACATACCGGAGCACGAGAAACTGGATATTAACACTAGTCTATATACCTATCTGAAGGTTGACCAGTCACCGACCGTCGACACGGCAACGTTTGCAACCCGCTATCTTAAGGGAGCGGACATGCGAGACGCGTATGCGACCTATATGGAGCGAAACGACTTCCCTGACGCGGCTATCAGCAAGGATCTGTCTGATCTCAAGTACCAACTCCGGCGGCGGAAGGTGGTCTTCAATTCGGACTTACAGCTTTCGGGTCCCGCTGAGCGCTTCGCTGAGCTCGTCACCGTCGAGCCAATTGCCGGCGATCCTGCCGCAGATGGCACGAGGCCCGAGTGGACGCGCATCACCGTGCGGGATCGTATCCGCAATGAGCAATGAATGAGTCGGAGCTACTAGCGCGTTGGGCGCAGGAGAAACCGCTATATGAGGCTTGGGGGCGGCACGTTGTTTCCTGCGTGACCAATCGTCTCGCCATGATCGTCGCTCCCCGTACGCTCGACGAAGTCATAAAGATTGCGCCAGTGCCCCGGACGAAGACCGATAGTTCCTTCATCGACAAGGCATTTCACCGCAAGAATTATCAGGATCCTTATGCGGGCGTAGAGGATAAGGTCGGCGTCCGCTTCGTTGTGCTGCTTGCGGGAGATGTGAAGCTTGTAGGACAGGCGCTCAGCGAATGCGGCTTCGAAGTATCTAAGGATAGAGACTTTGAGCAAGAGCGAGAGGCTAGGCCTTTAGAGTTTGCCTGTCAGTCCGACCATTTCGTTGTGCGCACATCGACTGAGATGCAGGTCGATGGCCTAACGCTGGCCAAAGGCATGCCATGTGAGGTGCAGGTTCGCACGCTCCTCCAGCATGCGCACAGTGAGCTTACGCACGACCGGATATACAAAGGGAAGAAAGAAGCACCGACCAGCGTCCGGCGCACGGTCGCGAGAAGCATGGCGCTTATCGAAACAACAGATGACTTCTTCGGTCAGGTAGTCATCGCGCTTGAAGAACTGGATCGACCAGGGCGGGAACTGCTTGTGCAGGTAGACGGCATTTATCGAGAGGCTGTGGCTGGCGTCACGCCGGAAGCAGCGAAGTCAAACGTTCTTATCATCGACGCCCTTGCCCCGCTTCTCGGAACCGATGCCGCCGCCTCACTCAGGACATTCCTCAATTCCAAGCCCCACATTCCGGCTCATGTAGCAAGCCAGGCCACGCACAGCCACCTGTTTCGTCAGCCCGCCATACTGCTGGCTTATCTAGGTGGGGCCTCCAAGCCTGCCGAGACTGTCGAGAATTGGCCCCTCACACGAGAGGAACTTAGGCCGATTTTCACCCAACTGGGCAAAAGCTTAGACGATTATTGAGGTCAAGCTGGCCTCGACCGCAATAGCGGTTGGAGCTGGTGGCCGCTGTGGGAATCGAACCCACACGGGCGTAGCCCGAGGCATTTTAAGTGCCTTCCGTCTACCAATTTCGGCAAGCGGCCTTCCATTCCAACGCGTCCAGACTCATAGACGAAACACGCGCATCGGGCCTATATCAGGCCCTTATCGGCTCGACTAGGCCTAAGCGCATGATCCGGTTGCGCTTTTCTGCGGACACGTCGGGATTTTAAGTCCCTTGCGTCTACCAGTTTCGCCACGTCCGCGCGGCATGTGTTTTCAACGCAGTGGAAGGAAAATGCAAGCCCTCGTCACGCAATAGGCTGTTGAGCTTCTGAATTGGCTTTCCAAATCATGGAGAATTTCAAAAAATTCTGCACGCATGGATGGATGTGCCGGGGCTGCAAAAGGGAGAGATGCTTTCCCGGTGCGTGGTCTTGGCACCTTCTGGCAGAGCGAAAGTTTTCAGGCAGGAAGGCTCCCATGCTGGCGTGGCGCCAGCATGGGTTCCCGAAGCGCCTTTTGCCGTCTTATTCAATGTCGAATGAGACGCCCTGTGCCAGCGGCAGGGATTTGGAATAGTTGATGGTATTGGTTGCGCGTCGCATATAGGCCTTCCACGCATCCGAGCCGGATTCGCGCCCGCCACCGGTTTCTTTTTCGCCGCCGAATGCCCCCCCGATTTCCGCACCGGACGTGCCGATATTGACATTGGCAATACCGCAATCCGAACCATCGACCGAAAGGAAGCGTTCGGCTTCGCGCATGTCCAGCGTGAATATGGAAGAGGAAAGGCCGGCGCCCACGGCGTTATGATCGGCAAGGGCGGCGTCGAAATCGGTATATTTCAGCACGTAAAGAATGGGTGCGAAGGTTTCTTCCAGCACCGGACCCGAATGGGCAGGCATTTCAACGAGAGCTGGCTTGACGTAGAATGCGTCGTGGTTGCCGAGAATTACCCGCTCGCCGCCATGGACTGTGCCGCCAAGGGCGCGTGCCTCATCGAGAGCCTTCTGCATGGCGTCAAAGGCGAGTTTGTCGATCAACGGGCCGACCAGAGCGTTGCCGTCCAGCGGGTTGCCGACGGAAACGCTGGCATATGCCTTTTTCAGCCGGGGAAGCAGCTGATCGTAAACGCTTTCATGAACGAAAAGCCGACGCAAGGTGGTGCAGCGTTGCCCGGCCGTGCCCATTGCGCCAAAGGCGATGGCGCGCAAGGCCATGTCGAGATCGGCCGAGGGGCAGACGATGCCGCCATTATTGCCGCCGAGTTCGAGGATGGCGCGGGCAAAGCGCCGGGCAAGTCTGGGGCCAACCTCGCGGCCCATGCGGGTGGAGCCGGTGGCAGACACCAGCCGCACCTTGGCGTGGTCAACAAGAACCTCGCCGATGGCACGATCGCCGATCAATAGCTGCGAAAGGCCTTCGGGCGCTTCTCCGAAGCGCTTGATTGCCCGCTCAAGAATGGCATGTGTTGCCAGTGCCGTCAGCGGGGTCTTCTCGGATGGTTTCCACACCACGCTATTGCCGCAGACCAGCGCCAGCGCCGCATTCCAGGCCCAGACGGCAACAGGGAAGTTGAAGGCGGAGATGATGCCGACGACACCCAGCGGATGCCAGGTTTCCATCATGCGGTGGCCGGGGCGCTCCGTGGCAATGGTCAGGCCATAAAGCTGGCGGGAAAGCCCGACGGCGAAATCGCAGATGTCGATCATTTCCTGCACTTCACCCAGACCTTCGGAAGGGATTTTGCCAGCTTCGATGGAAACGAGTCGGCCAAGATCGGTCTTGGCGGCGCGAAGTTCTTCGCCCAGAAGCCGAACCAGTTCGCCCCGCTTGGGCGCGGGCACCAGACGCCATGCCCGGAAAGCCTCGTCTGCCCGTTCGATCGTGGCGCTTGCTTCGCTGGCGGATACGGTTTTCAGGCTGCCGGTCTGTTCACCGGTAACGGGCGAGAAGGATTTGAGATCGCCTGTGGTGTAAGCGGCCTTGTCTACGCCCAGCCGGTCCAGGATGGCGGCGGCGTCGGCGGCAATCGAAGCGGGCTTCGCAGCGATGTTCATGGGGAAAATTCTCCGTTAAGGGGGCGCTTATTCAGCAGCCGTCTGTTGGGTAAAATTGGCGAGGCAGGCCGCAAGCGAGGCCTTTTCCATGCCGGCATAATGGTCGAATTCATTCAATACAGCCGCCCCGAGGTCTGCTTCGAAGCGTTTCTGGTTGGGGCTGGCCACGAATTCCTGCTGAGCGCCATCGCCCAGATTGGACTGGAAAATTCCGGCTGCACTGACGGGGAGAAAATCCTCATAAACAATCGGATCGAAGCAGATGTAGCCTTCGGCAATCAGCGTGTCCGTCTCTGTGTTGGCGGGCAGGGCATTTGCGCCCTTCTGCGTCAGCGAATAGCTGAAATAGCCAAGGCCTTCGGCGCGGATTTGCGCCCAGTCGTCGGGAAAGGCCTTGAACACTTCGGCCAGCGCCTGTTCATAGGCCTGCGCATTCGAGCCATCAGCGGCAGGGCGAACGTGTTTGCGTGTTTCATCCAGCAATGCATCGTAAAGGGCGCGGCCTTTCGGCGTCAATGCGATGCCGCGCTGCTCGATTTCGCCAAAGCGGGCGGTATGGGTTCCTGCCTCCCAGCCGCCATGGCCGTTCTGGAAGGAAACCGCTTCTTCCAGCGCCTTGAACGAGGTCTGACGCAGGAGAATGGGGCATTTGCGCGTGGGCGGGCCTTCGACAACGGCTTTGGGAGCAATGCCGTAATCGGGCATTCGAGCCTGTACCTTGTCGATGTCCAGCGTGCGCGGCGTCAGGTGGTTGATATGCGGCCCCTTGAAGGAGACGACATCGGCAATCAGCCGGTGGGCGTCATGCAGGCGATGATACATTGAAAGCTCGACATTGGCCTTGTCATGCCAGCGAAAGGTTTCCAGCACCTCGGCCACGAAGCGGGCGGCGTCCTCCGTAGCCAGTCCGCCCTCTTTTTCAGCCTTTTCCGTCAGGGCAAGCGCGGCGGGGGTGAAGATCTGACGTTGGGCGAGGACGGCCGCCGCTTCCTGCCGCAATGCCTCGTCGGCAATAAGATCAAGCCGGAGCAGGGAGGTGAAGACGCGGAAAGGGTTGCGCTTCAGCGCCTCTTCGCCCACAGGCCGAAAGGCTGTGGAATGCACGGGCACGCCTGCGGTGGAAAGATCGTAATAGCCCACGGGGTACATGCCCATGACCGCGAAAATCCGGCGCATCGTGGCAAGCTCTTGCGCGGTGCCTAGCCGGATTGCGCCGTGGCGCTCTTCGGAAATGCGCTCCAGCGTGTCGGTGGCATCAAGGCGGGCCTTGAGGTCCGGCTGCGCGGCCAGTGTTTCCTCGTTTACCTCGGCCACAAGGTCCATCAGCGTGCCGTAAGCTGGAACCTCATTGCGATACATGGCCGACATCGCGCCGGAAAAGGCGGCGCGAATCTCGCTTGCGGAGACCTTGGCTGTCATGGTGGCTATTCCCTTCAGGATATGCAACATCATTCTGAAAATGCACCATAGGCGGTGTTTGCCGCAAGCAGTAGTGATTGTTTCTCCTAACTTCATGCAAAAGCAGAATGACCATGCGCAGAAGCCTCGTGCCGGACATCGTGAATTTACAGGCTTTCGAATGTGCCGCCCGGCATCAGAATTTCTCCCGCGCCGCCGAGGAGCTGAACCTTACGCAGAGCGCGGTCAGCCGCCAGATTGCCGATCTTGAACGGCAGATCGGCATGAAGCTTTTTCAGCGTATTCGTCAGCGCGTGGTGCTTTCCGAGGCCGGGCAGCGGCTTTTGCCAGAGGTGAAGGAACTCCTGATTCGTTCCGAGCGCCTGATGATCGGCGCTGTGGCGCGTGGCCATCGCAGTGCAGCGCTGAAAATCGCCGCCTTGCCGACATTCGGCTCGAAATGGCTGGTGCCCCGCCTTGGCGATTTTCTGGCGCGCTTTCCCGATGTTGCCATTACCATGGAGTCCCGGTCGAGCCCGTTTGATCTGAACGAGGAGAATTTCGACCTTGCCTTTCATTTCGGCCAGCCGGTCTGGGCCGGTGGGTTCGTCACCTTCCTGTGCGGTGAGCAGGTCTTGCCCGTGGCAAGCCCATCCCTTGCCGCGCGTTTGCGGGGACAGGTGCCGGTCCTGCCGGAACAGGCATCGCTTCTTCACCTGACCACGCGGCCCAAGCTGTGGGCGGATTGGTGCGAGATCCATGGTGTTGAGGTGCAAAACGCCTATTCCGGTCTGCGGTTCGACCAGTTTTCCATGGTTTCCGCCGCGGCACAGGCGGGGCTGGGCGTGGCGCTTTTGCCAACATACCTTATCGAGGAAGAAATGGAGGCGGGACTTCTGGTGCCGATTGCCGCACTGCCGATGTCCACGGAAAACGCCTATTATGTGGTGCGGCCGGAAAGCCGGCGCACACAGGCCATGGCTGACGCCTTCGAGAATTGGGTGCTGGGGCAGGTCGGCTCAAGACGTCCTTAGGGCATGATCCGACCCGAGTGAAACGAGGATCGACAAGATTATCCTTCAAGACCCAAGTCGGGCCTTCACTTTTCGGCCAAGGGCCTCAGATCGCGGGCAAAGCGCTGCCAGTTGGCGATATAGTTGCGGGCGGACTGGCGCAGCGCCTCGATGGCATTTTCATCCAGCGTGCGGATTGCCTTGGCGGGCGAGCCGACAATGAGGGAATTCTCCGGGAATTCCTTGCCTTCTGTCACCAGCGCATTGGCGCCGACCAGAGAGTTTCTGCCGATCCTCGCGCCGTTCAGCACGGTTGCTCCCATGCCGACAAGGGAATTGTCGCCGATGACGCAGCCATGGATAATTGCGTTGTGACCGATGGTGCAGCCTTCGCCGATGATCGTGGGCAGGCCTATATCGGTATGGATCGTGCAATTATCCTGAATATTCGTGCCAGCTCCGATGGTAATGGGGTCATTATCCCCCCGCAACACCGCGCCAAACCAGATGCCGACATTTTCGGAAATCACCACATTGCCCATGACCTGCGCATTCGGCGCGATCCAGTAACGGCCTTCGGCAGGAAGCTGCGGTACGAGATTGCCGAGGGCATAAAGGGCCATGGGGAAGTCTCCGTGAATAAGCGCCGTTCATGGGACCGAAGAGCGAAGGCGAATTTCGCCTCGCCTGCCGGAACAAGTTTTGCCACACGGCGGGAAGAATGCAACATGCAGGCGAGCGCGCACGCCCAGACTTAGCGCAGCCTCAGCCGTACGGGCTTACGGTTTCCATAGGTGCAGATATGCAGGTGAATACGCGCTTCAGGCTGCGAATAGCGCCACGCCCGCGCCCCATGGCACAAGAGGAGGGTCATGAGTTCGCGGGTCTTGGAGCGCGGCTTGTGCAAGCCGTATTCTGCAAGGCGCATGGCTGCGTCATGCAGGGGGGAAAGGTGGCTGCGCGGATTGTAGGCCTCCTCGCGCAGATCCTGCCCGCCATTGCGGGGATAATCGCTGTTTGACATTTACGGCCTCGTACTCACTACTTTTCGAGGTTTGGCTTGGAGGGGCAATGGCCCCTTGAACAAGGTCACTGCATGGCTGCCCAGCAACTGACGCCGGACTTTTTCAGCGCGTTACAGGCGTTTACGGCCTCCTTCTGGTTCTTGAAGCCGCCAAAGCGGGCGCGATAAAGCTGTGATCCATCATCGCTCACCGCCACTGCCAGCGGTTTTGCGCTGCGCAGCGGCTTTCCGGCCTTGGTCTGCGCGGTTTTGAGAAGACCTATCGCGCCGTCGCGGCTGTCTGAAACGCCGATCTGTACCGTCCAGCCGGTGGCCGAAGCCGGGGACGTGGAGGCCGTCACCGTTTCATCGACATTTGCCTTGCCGCCGCGCTTATGGCTGGCAGTCTTGCGCTGCTCGGGCAGGGGTGCCGCGCCGGAGGCGGCATCAAGGGCTGCGGCCTGTGCCGCAAGCGCATTGGTGGCGGCATCGGCATGGGCGGGATTTTCCACAGGCCGGGCATAGGCCTGCACGGCGGGTGCTGCGCTGGCCATTTGAGCCCTGGCTACTGGGGCGCTGGCCACTGGGGCGATCGCCGCAGGGGCGTCTTCCTCTGTTTCGTCATTATTCGCCACGTCCTCGTACCGCGAACCGGGAACAGGTACGTCGTCTTGTGGCAGGCGCGGCATCTGGGCGGTGCGGGCGGCAACGGGCTCCACGGGTTCCGGCACCGGTTCGGCCCGCGCCATGGCGCCGCCGCCACCACGGGTGCTGGCCTGCGGCAGTGCGGCGAGCACAAGATCGCGCATCCGCTTGTCACGTGACGCACCGGTCGCGCCGCCCATGACAACGCCAACCAGCGAACGCCCGTCAAGGCGCAGCGACGTCACCAGATTGAAGCCGGAAGCGTTGGTGAAGCCGGTCTTTATGCCATCCACCCCGCGAACATTGCCGAGCAGCCGGTTATGATTGCCGATGACCTGCCGGTTAAAGGTGAAACTGCGGGTGGAAAAATATGGGTAATACTTTGGAAAGTGCTGCCGGAGCGCCAGGCCCAGCCGCGCCTGATCGCGGGCGGTGGTCATCTGGCCGGGATCGGGAAGACCGTTGGCATTGCGATAGGTGGTCCGCGACATGCCGAGCGACCGGGCCTTGGCTGTCATCATCTGCGCAAAACGGGGCTCTGAACCGCCGATCAACTCGCCAAGCGCGGTTGCGGCGTCATTGGCCGAGCGGGTGATAAGGCCAAGAATGGCCTGCTCCACGGTGAGGCTGCTGCCGGGCTTCAACCCCAGCTTCGTCGGACGCTCCGTGGCCGCGTGAACCGACACGGGAACCCTGCTATCCAGACGGATACGCCCCTTTTCCAGCGCTTCGAACGTCAGGTAAAGCGTCATCATTTTGGTGAGAGAGGCTGGATAGCGCAGCCCGTCCGGATCGGTCGCGTGAAGCACTTTACCGGAATTTGCGTCGATCACGATGTCCGAATAGCGGGGACCTGCGGCGGCTTCTGCGGCCCGAGGCGCCAGAACGGACGCGCCCGCAATGGCCAACGCAACGGAAAAACAGCAAATGCGCCGGATGTTTAAGCTCCGGCCAAGGAGGGTAGCAAAAGGCTTGTTCACCACGTCTTCTCTTTTCCTGAATTCATTCCTGGCCGCCCCCCAGCGACTAGGAATGCACTTTAGAAGGTCAGCGTTACCAAGTGGTTTATGATGAATCTTTGCTTTACCTTTTCCTGCGGTTTCGATGATGCTGTCTCAATGCGGCGCAACTGTCAGTTTGCGACATTGCAGGCGCTTCATTCAGGCTTTCGCCGGGCCAGCGCTGGCAAGACGGTGGGTGATGTAATCCCGGATGGCGGTATCGATGGCCTTCCATGACGCCAGATGCTTGCTGGAGAACCGATAGAGAATGGTGAGATCGCGGCCCATGTGGAGGTCGCGCTGGCAATCTGCGGTAAGGGTGGCGGCGGCGGCGGGATCGATGCAGCGCACGGCGTAATCTGCGTCTGCGGGGCGGCGGGCGGAATAGATGAGTTCGCCGTCGTAGCCTGTGCCCTTGCGGAACCGGTGCGCCGTCAGACCGAAGGGCGCCGATTGCGCGTCGCCCTCGAAGAGTTGGCTATAGATAGGCTCCATCCTGCCTGACATGTCCCGCGACATGACGCTCTGGGTGATCTGCACGAAGATGAGGCCCGATGCCTGCGCGGGATCGGCAAAGCGCATCCTGTCGGCCTCGCGAAAGCCTTGCAGGCCAGGCCAGGTGAGGGCCAGATCAATGCGGGCGGCCGGGCCGTCCTGTCGTTGGCGCTCGAATCGTATGGCGTTTTCCTCGATGGCGAGCGTGTCGAGCCCGACAGTCACAAGCCGTGGTGTCGTGGAGGCGCTGAAATCCATCACGTCCAGCCAGGCAGCGATGCGATCGGCAGACAGCGTAATGGTGATCGAAACCAGCGCCAGAAAGGCAGCCGCCATGGCGGCCCGCCAAATCATCGGAGAGGAGAGAAGGTCTTCCTCGCCCTCTTCGAGGTCTGGTCTCATCGGTTCCGGCACTGCGACGATGCGGTCCTGGCGGGCAAGGCCGGGCGATTGCCTTTCCCTGTTTTCACGGAATTGCTGGCGGAAAACCGGTTCCCAATGGTCCTGCGAATGCTCCAGATGCGCCATGTGCAACCTCATCCTTGAGCCAGCCGCAAGATCGGCCGGGAGAGTCGTTGGGATCAGGTTGCGCCCATATGGTTAATGAATGTTTAAGTTGGGTGTTGTCGTCCTTAATGTCTGTTACCCAGCAAGGGGCGGTCATCACGAGACTATGCCTCGAAAACAGCAGCTTGCGTCCTGAACTTCATCCTGTCTGTGCAATGATGTGAGCGCAGCGCGCCACAACGTCTTGCAAGGCTCCGGCATCGACGGGGATTTGAGATGGTGCCCGCGAAGGCATGGGCTTCGCGCTTACAAAAGTGAGCCGGCTCCGTGGCAGCGGAGCCGGCTCGTGGCCCGGACTGGACGAGTTGTGCGGGGAACGACCGGGCCGAACCTTTCAGATTTTGCGTAACCTTTCCGCTATCAATTGCCTGCAACCGTAGTAACCGTCGCAGAGGCGGGAGCGCGGCCGTCGAGAATCTTCATCCAATGACCCGGATCGTCTGCCGCTTGCCGCTTGAGATAGGTATATTCGGTCTCCGACCAGAGCTTGACCTGATCGCGCATGTTATCCAGCACGAAGTCCCCGCGGTCGGTGCGCACCGTCAGCACGGCGTGGCCCTCACCATTCGGTTGCAGCACCACGGTCATCAGCAGGTCGGAAGCGGATATGCCCTTTTGCATCAGCATCCTGCGCTTGAGCAGCGCGTAGTCTTCACAGTCTCCGGCTGTCGTGGGATAGGCCCACTTTTCCTCCACGCCGTAAATCTCCTTGTCTGTTTCCGGCTTGATCGCGCTGTTTACCGAGACGTTGACGTTTACGATGTCCTGCCAGAGGGCGGGTGAAAGAGGTAGCGGGCCGGAATCGCCATCCAGCGGCTTGCACTCTGAAGGGGACTGACGACAAAATTCGTAGTGACCTATGGGTTGGCTTGCCCGTCCGGTGACTTTCATCGAGCCGGAAAGGGCAAAGGCGGGCTCGGCCGCCGCAAGCATGAGAAATGCGGCGCCGATGGCATGGGTTTTTCTGTTTTTGCGGGCCATTGCGGTACTCCCTGTCATGGAAGCACAATGACGCCCGACCTTTTGAGGTCTCGCAAAATACAACGCTCAAAGGCTATGTAAGTTTATCTAAAATCCGAGTTTTGATGTAGGAATTTGGAAATTATACTTACGCAGCATTTGAATAAAATTCTAACGATATATATCCTGTGATTTAAAAAAACGATATAAAACAGCTGCATAAGCGAGGTTTTCAATGTGAGGATCGAAGAGCGCGAGTTTCAGATACGCCGGGTGTACTGTGGCAAATCTGCCGCAATTGGATGTCTTTGGCACGAAAGCCAGAGAAAGAACCGCAGTTGAACGTCCGGAAAAATGCATAGGTGAGGGGAAAGAAGATCTTTTTTGGTAAGGGAGTGGTTAAAGGCGGGTGGCCGTCACCGGACGTAAAACCGAATAGGCTTTGCGGGAAATTCGCTACAATGCGCGGAAAATCCGTCGGGCAAGGTTTTCGGCGATCAGACCTTCCACCAGTTCCAGGGTCAGCTCGTCGAAATGCTCGATGATCCGATCGGCGCCCAGGCTGCGCACATCCACATCCGAATAGCCGAACGGGACGGCGATCGAGGCGATGCCGGCATTTTTCGCCGCCAATATGTCATTGATGCTGTCGCCGATCATCAGGGCCGGTTCACCGGGCTTTCCGGCGCGCTGAAGTGTGCCGAGAATATGTCCGGCGTCGGGCTTGCGCATGGAGAAGCTGTCGCCGCCGGTCACAGCTGCGAAATAGCCGCTCAGCCCAAGGCCTTCCAGCAGCGGCCGCGCCAGCCCTTCCAGCTTGTTGGTGCACACGGCGAGCGTGCAGCCTGCGCCGCGAAGGCGGTCCAGTGCCGCGACAAGGCCGGGATAGGGCTTGCTCTTGCCGGGCATTCCCGCCCGATAATGGGCAATGAAGCGGTCGAGCAGGCGAGCAAGGGTGGTTTCGTCCAGTGAACGTTCACGCAGGGTAAAGGCCCGCTGGATCATCATTTTCGCGCCCTGACCGACGAGATGGGTCATGTCGTCATAGCCCGCCGGCTGCAATCCTTCGGCTTCGATGGTGTGGTTGAGGCTTGCCATCAGGTCGGGGGCGGTATCGACAAGGGTGCCGTCGAGGTCGAAAATGATGACTGGCTTGCTCAAGGGATTTTGTCTCCGGTCGGTGAAATGCGTCGCCGCAAAGGGGTAGGGTGGATGGGAGAAAAATGCAATGTGCCTGCCCGGTGAGGCCATGGCGATAAGAGGGCTTTCGTTTGCCGGATGAGCCGTGTAATAGCAGGGCTCAGCCACGGTGATCGAGGTGGCCGATGCAGGGGAGACTGGCGCATGGATGTTCGGCAAATGAAGATAAAGGCTGCGGAAGCCGCCTTGTCTTACGTTGAGGACGGAATGCGCCTCGGCATCGGCACCGGCTCCACGGCTGAGGAATTCGTGCGTCTTCTCGCCGAAAAGGTGGCGGGCGGCATGAAGGTGGAGGGGGTTCCCACCTCCGAGCGCACCGCAAGGCTTTGCGTTGAACTGGGCGTGCCGCTGAAATCTCTCGATGAACTGCCGGAGCTTGACCTGACGATCGATGGCGCCGACGAGCTGGATGGCGATCTGACACTGGTAAAGGGCGGGGGAGCAGCCCTTCTCCGGGAAAAGATCGTTGCAGCGGCTTCCGCCCGCATGATCGTGATTGCCGATGAAACCAAGGTCGTGGATATGCTGGGCGCTTTCCCGCTTCCCATCGAGATCAATAGTTTTGGCGCCGTTGCCACGCGCATAGCCATTGAAAAGGCCGCCTCCCGGCTTGGTCTTTCCGGCACCCTTTCGCTGCGAAAGACCGGCGACGAAACGCTGACGACCGATGGCGGCCATTACATCATAGATGCTTCTTTTGGCCGCATTCCTGATGCAGTGGCACTTTCGGCAGCCCTGCACGCGATTCCCGGCGTGGTCGAGCACGGTCTTTTCATTGGCATGGCATCGCTTGCTGTCGTTGCTGGACCCTCGGGGGCGCGGGTTCTTGCGCCGCGGGGCAGGCAGGCGTAAGGCGGGCCTTTCTTGCTTACATGGCATAATCCGACCGGAGTGAAACGAGGATCGACAAGATTATGCCTTTAAAATAAAGCGTTAGAGCGCCGGTCTGATGTCGTCAGGTCGAAAAGTGCTCTAATGCGGCATCGGGCCGCTATCCTCTGGCGAGACGATGTTGCGGGTTGCTTGCATTGCTCTCAAGGGGGCGAAAGTGGCCTTTCACCGGGATTTACGCATGTCCGGATGGAAAACCGCGGGCGCGGACTTCCGGAGATGTTTTAGAAGGAGCATGAGTTTATGAAGACATATCAAGCTTTCGGCCGCGTCACCGCCGGGTTTCTCGTTGCGGCGTCGCTTTTGGCTGCTCCCGCCGTCAGGGCGCAGGATGTGCCTGAAGAGCGTATCCAGATGGCGCGCAGCGCTATTACCGCGCTTGGCGTTACCAATATCTTCGACAATATCCTGCCCAATCTTGCTGCCCGCCTGAAGGCGCAGCTCATTCAGGGCTATCCGAACCTTCAGGACCTCATCAACAAGACGGTTGACCAGCAGGCCATCGCGCTCGCTGCCCGTCGTGGCGATCTGGAAAAGGAGGCTGCCATTGTTTACGCAAAGGCCTTTACCGATGATGAACTGAAGCAGATTGCCACCTTCTTCGGCGGTTCTGCCGGCAAGAAGCTGCTGAACGACCAGCCGGTCGCCAATCGCGAGCTTGGCAAGGCCGCCGACATCTGGGCTGCCGGAATTGCCCGTGATCTGGAAAAGAACACCAATGACGCGCTGCTCAAGGTTGCTGGCGCCCAGTTGAAGGATGCAAAGATGCCGGCGGCTGAAGCGCCTGCCGCCCCTGCGGCGCCTGCCGCCAAGGCTCCGGCTCCGGCTGCGGCAACGCCAGCGCTGAAAATGCCGGCAGCGCCCGCTGCCAAGCCTTGATCGCTTGCCGGTATTCAGCGTTGCAACATCGAAAAGCTCGGTTCTTCCGGGCTTTTCTTTTTAAGGCTTACCTCCCATATAGGGGCAGGGCGCTTGGCGGCCCAAGACCTGTCCCCTACCATTTCCGGTCCACGCTCATTGCGCGTCTGGCTGTATCGTTCTTTTTCGGAGTTTTCCCATGGCTGAGTATGATTATGATCTGTTCGTCATTGGCGGCGGTTCGGGTGGCGTGCGCAGCGCGCGGCTTGCCGCATCCATGGGCAAGCGCGTGGCGATTGCCGAGGAATATCGCCTTGGCGGAACCTGCGTCATTCGCGGTTGCGTTCCGAAGAAGCTGTTCGTCTATGCCTCGCAATATCACGAGCATTTCGAAGATGCCGCAGGTTTTGGCTGGACAGTGGGCGAGACGCGCTTCGACTGGCAAAAGCTGATGGCCGCCAAGGATCAGGAAATCGCTCGCCTTGAAGGACTTTATCGCAAAGGCCTGGAAAATGCCGGGGCTGAAATCATTGAAAGCCGCGCGGTATTGACGGGCGCCAACAGCATTCGCATCCTTGCGACGGGTCGCGAGGTGACGGCGGAACGCATCTTGATTGCGGTGGGCGGCGCCCCCAATCCCCATGCTTCGCTGCCGGGCCACGAGCTTTGCATTTCCTCCAACGACGCCTTCCATCTGACGGCGTTGCCGAACGAAATCCTGATTGCGGGCGGCGGTTACATCGCCGTGGAATTTGCCAATATTTTCCATGGCCTTGGCGTCAAAACCACATTGATTTACCGTGGCGTTGAAATCCTCTCGAAGTTCGATGGCGATTTGCGCCGGGGTGTCCACAAGGCCATGGTGGACAAGGGCATTCGCATTATCACCGGCGACGTCATCGAAAAGGTCGAGAAGACCGAAAAGGGCCTTGTCGCAACGACGATGCACAATGGCGAGATTGTTGCAGGCCAGGTCATGCTGGCGCTGGGCCGTGACCCTCACACGAAGGGTCTGGGGCTTGAGGCCGCGGGCGTTGCGACCAACGGCAAGGGCGCAATTATCGTGGATGCCTATTCCCGCACCAATGTTCCCGGCATTTTTGCGCTTGGCGATGTGACGGACCGCGTGCAACTGACGCCAGTGGCCATTCACGAAGCCATGTGTTTCATCGAAACGGAATACCGGAACAATCCGACCTCTCCCGATCACGACCTGATCGCCACGGCTGTATTCTCGCAGCCGGAAATCGGCACGGTCGGTTACAGCGAGGAAGAGGCGGCCAAGGCCTTCGATGAGCTTGAGGTCTACCGCGCCGAATTCCGGCCGATGAAAGCCACGCTTTCCGGCCGGGCGGAAAAGGTCATCATGAAACTCATTGTCAACGCAGCCGACCGCAAGGTTATCGGCGCGCATATTCTGGGCCATGATGCCGGGGAAATGGCGCAGCTTCTGGGCATTACGCTGAAGGCTGGCTGCACCAAGGATGACTTCGATCGCACCATGGCCGTTCACCCGACCGCTGCGGAGGAACTGGTGACGATGTATACGCCGAGCTACCGCATTTCCAACGGTGCGCGCGTCTGAAGAGCTGGGATGAAAGCCTCGGAAACTTCCGCTTTTCATTCAGGTCTTAAAAGTTTATAAGCCCGCCATCCAGCGGCACCCGTGCAGACGGTCGCAGCCGGGCATCGCCGCCTTTAAACGAGGTTGCGGTACGAAACCTCGCGCCAACAGTCGGAAATGGTGCGATGGCGAGTTTGTCGTTCGTGCATCGGATGTTCCGGAAGCCGGTTTTGGCCGCGCGATCCGATGCTTCTATCGTTCCCTTTCATGCGTGCCGGAAAAAGTCCCGGCGCGCTCTAGATGCAGGTGAAGACCATGGCGCAGAATTGGACCCCGAGCAGCTGGAGGCAGAAGCCGATCAAGCAGGTTCCGGCCTATCCCGACCTCGAAGCGTTGAAGAAGGCCGAGCAGAAGCTCGCCTCTTATCCGCCGCTGGTCTTTGCCGGTGAAGCGCGCCGCTTGAAGAAGGCTCTTGCCAATGTTGCCGAGGGCAATGGCTTCCTGTTGCAGGGCGGCGATTGCGCCGAAAGCTTTGCCGAACATGGCGCCGATACCATTCGCGATTTCTTCCGCGCCTTCCTGCAAATGGCCGTGGTTCTCACCTTCGGTGCGCAACAGCCCGTGGTCAAGGTTGGCCGTATTGCCGGCCAGTTTGCCAAGCCGCGCTCTTCCGACATGGAAAAGCAGGGCGATGTGGAGCTGCCGAGCTACCGTGGCGACATCATCAACGGCATCGAATTCACCCCGGAAGACCGTATCCCGGATCCGCATCGCCAGCTGATGGCCTATCGCCAGTCCGCCGCGACGCTCAACCTGCTGCGCGCCTTTGCCATGGGTGGTTACGCCAATCTGGAAAACGTTCATCAGTGGATGCTGGGCTTCGTCAAGGATAGCCCGCAGGCCGACCGTTATCGCAAGCTGGCCGACCGGATCTCGGAAACCATGGACTTCATGAAGGCCGTTGGTATCACGTCCGACAACAATCCGAGCCTGCGCGAAACCGATTTCTTCACCAGCCATGAAGCGCTGCTGCTGGGCTATGAAGAATCGCTGACCCGTGTCGATTCCACCTCCGGCGACTGGTACGCCACCTCCGGCCACATGATCTGGATCGGCGACCGCACCCGTCAGGCAGATCATGCGCATATCGAATATTGCCGCGGCATCAAGAACCCGATCGGCCTGAAATGCGGCCCGTCCCTCCAGGCGGACGATCTGCTGAACCTGATCGACATCCTCAACCCGGCCAATGAAGCGGGACGTCTGACGCTGATTTGCCGCTTTGGCCATGACAAGGTTGCCGAACACCTGCCGCGCCTCATTCGCGCCGTCGAGCGCGAAGGCCGCAAGGTGGTGTGGTCCTGCGATCCGATGCATGGCAACACGATTACGCTCAACAACTACAAGACCCGCCCGTTCGAACGGGTTCTGTCGGAAGTGGAGAGCTTCTTCCAGATCCACCGCGCGGAGGGTTCGCATCCAGGCGGCATCCATATCGAGATGACCGGCAAGGATGTGACCGAATGCACCGGCGGCGCGCGTGCGCTTTCGGCCGAGGATCTTCAGGATCGGTATCACACCCATTGCGACCCGCGTCTGAATGCGGATCAGGCGCTGGAACTGGCCTTCCTTCTGGCAGAGCGCATGAAGGGCGGCCGTGACGAAAAGCGGCTGAAGGTCGCAGGGCTGTAAACTTGCTGTAAAAGAAAAAAACGCCGGTCGGGCTTGCCCAGACCGGCGTTTCTGTTTCAGGCCGCTCTTCAGAGCCCTGAAAGAATATGCTCTCTTTCGAAGGCGATGTGGCGGCGCAGGCCTTCGAAAAAGCCCCGCAACATGTAACCCACGGCCTCCATGTTGACGTTATCGCCGCTGCCCAGCCGCAGCAGCGCGTCAGTCAGTTCCTCGGCGAAGCATTCATCCTCGCAATGCTCGAATTTCAGCCGATGCAGCGTTTCCTGAAGATGCGGAATGGTCAGATTTTCCGCCAGCCATGGAAACAGCACCTGCTCCTCATAGTGGTGGGCGCCGCTGATGAGGGGCCCGAGCGCCTTGGCGGCATAGATGCATTTCTGGCGGTTGACGCTTGAGGGCAGGGAATCGGCAATTTCCTCCAGCTCCCGGCAAAGCGCCAATTGCTCCGAATGCGCGCTTTCCAGCCACACAAGCCCGGAGGAGCCTGCGGCGAGTGGCCCGGCGCAGTGGCGGTCATTGTCGTTAACGCCATCAGTTTTGGTCTGCATCCTGCTTCTCCGCCAGATGCCGGCGGGGAGATCGACTGATCCCGGCTGCCGGAGGTGTAATCCAGGGTTGTTACTGCATAATTCCTTAAATCGGAATCGATTTAAGGTAAAAATTATGCAGCAGTTTTAAAGTGTTACAGCGTCCTTCGTGCGTTTGATAAAACGCACGGCGCTGTAATGGAAGGGGGTGCGAACCGGTTCGTCGCAAACCCTTCCTCTCATGCTCCTGTATCCTTCCCCGCCCCCTGAAATGCATTGATCCAAATCAAGGCTCCTGGCCGCACCCAATGGCAAACCTGCATATGACGCGGAGCCCATGCGCGACTCTGCTCTTGCACACCAAGCGTTGGGGGATGCCAACAATGAATTACACTTTCGAGACCATGGTGCTGGCCGTAATGGCCTTCGCCGCGCTGCTCGGGGCGGGTTTCGCCTATGACAGCCTTTTTGCCGCCCATATGTGGGTGGCTTTCGTCGTGCTGCTGATCGGCACGATCTTCATGCTGCGCCACATCAAGTTCCAGCCGCGCGCCGCCGTTATCGGGCAGCAGCGCGCTGTTGCCGCGTCGAAAGCGGAATATTTCGACGATCCGATCCGTTTCGGCGTCATCGCCACGGTGTTCTGGGGCGTTGTCGGTTTTCTGGTGGGCGTGCTGATTGCCGCCCAGCTTGCCTTTCCCGATCTCAATGTGGCGCCGTGGTTCAACTTCGGCCGTCTGCGTCCGCTGCACACCTCCGGCGTGATCTTCGCCTTTGGCGGCAATGCGCTGATCGCCACGTCCTTCTATGTTGTCCAGCGCACATGTCGGCAGCGCCTGTTTGGCGGCACGCTCGGCTGGTTCGTGTTCTGGGGCTATAATCTCTTCATCGTCATGGCTGCCACCGGCTATCTGCTGGGCATTACGCAAGGCCGTGAATATGCCGAACCCGAATGGTATGTGGACCTGTTCCTCACCATCGTCTGGGTCGGCTATCTCATTGCCTTCCTCGGCACGATCCTGACCCGCAAGGAGCCGCATATTTATGTGGCCAACTGGTTCTATCTTGCCTTCATCGTCACCATTGCCATGCTGCATATCGTCAACAATCTGGCGATCCCGGTTTCCTTCCTCGGCGTGAAGAGCTATTCGGCCTTCTCCGGCGTGCAGGATGCCCTGACGCAATGGTGGTATGGCCACAATGCCGTGGGCTTCTTCCTGACTGCTGGCTTCCTGGGCATGATGTATTATTTCGTGCCGAAGCAGGCAGGCCGTCCGGTCTATTCCTATCGGCTGTCGATCATCCACTTCTGGGCTCTGATCTTCATGTATATCTGGGCCGGTCCGCACCATCTGCATTACACCGCCCTGCCGGATTGGGCGCAGACGCTGGGCATGGTCTTCTCCATCATGCTGTGGATGCCCTCCTGGGGCGGCATGATCAACGGCCTGATGACGCTTTCGGGCGCCTGGGACAAGATCCGCACCGATCCGATTATCCGCATGATGGTGATTGCCATTGCCTTCTACGGCATGTCCACCTTCGAAGGCCCGATGATGTCGATCAAGACGGTGAACTCGCTCAGCCACTATACCGAATGGACCATCGGCCACGTTCACTCCGGCGCGCTTGGCTGGGTCGGCATGATTACCTTCGGTGCGGTCTATTACCTCACGCCGAAACTCTGGCACCGCGAGCGCCTCTATTCGCTGCGCCTCGTCAACTGGCACTTCTGGCTCGCCACGCTCGGCATCGTCGTCTACGCCGCCGTCATGTGGGTGGCCGGTATTCAGCAGGGCCTGATGTGGCGCGAATACGATAATCAGGGCTTCCTGGTCTATTCCTTCGCCGAAGTCGTTGCTGCCATGTTCCCCTATTACGTGCTGCGCACGCTTGGCGGGGCCATGTATCTGGCCGGTGGCATCATCATGGCCTGGAACGTTTTCATGACCATTCGTGGCCATCAGCGGGTTGAAGCGCCCATTCCGGGTGCCGTCATGCCGGCTCATGCCCAGCCTGCCGAATAAGGAGGACTGCCATGTCCATTCTTGATAAACACCAGATTCTCGAAAAGAACGCCAGCCTTCTGCTTCTCGGCTCGCTGCTTGTCGTCACCATTGGCGGCATCGTGGAAATCGCACCGCTCTTCTACCTTCAGAACACCATCGAAAAGGTGGAAGGGATGCGCCCCTACAGCCCGCTGGAACTGGCGGGCCGCGACATCTACATCCGCGAAGGATGCTATCTCTGCCATAGCCAGATGATCCGCCCCTTCCGCGATGAAGTGGAGCGTTACGGCCACTATTCGCTGGCGGCCGAAAGCATGTACGACCATCCGTTCCAATGGGGCTCGAAGCGGACAGGGCCTGACCTTGCCCGCGTCGGCGACCGCTATTCCAACGAATGGCACGTCCAGCATCTGAGCGATCCTCGCTCTGTCGTGCCGGAATCGATCATGCCGAAATATGCCTTCCTGAAGGAAACGCCGCTGAAGATCACCAATGTCTCCATGGACCTGAAGGTGAACAGCGAGGTTGGCGTGCCCTACAGCCAGGACATGATCGACAACGCCAAGGCCGACCTTGCCGCCCAGGCCGATCCCAATGCCGATACGGCGGGCCTGCTTGCCCGCTATCCCAAGGCCAAGACCGGCGATTTCGACGGTGATCCCACCCGCGTCACCGAAATGGATGCCCTGATTGCCTATCTGCAAATGCTCGGCACGCTGGTGGACTTCACCAAGTATGACGACGCAACCGGCTATCGGTGAGGTGGATCATGGACGAAACCGAACTCTACACGGCCATGCGTCACTTTGCCGATAGCTGGGGCCTTTTGGCCATGGCCCTTTTCTTTGTCGGCGCAGTCATCTTCGCCTTGCGGCCCGGCGGCAAGAAGCACGCCGATGAAGCCGCCAGCATCCCTCTGAGGGAGGACTAATCATGTCGGAAAAACACATTGACGAAATCAGCGGCGTCGAAACCACCGGCCACGAGTGGGACGGTATCCGCGAGCTGAACAATCCCATGCCGCGCTGGTGGGTCTATACCTTCTATGCCACCATCGTCTGGGCCATTGGCTATACCGTGGTCTATCCGGCCTGGCCAACCCTGACCGGCAACACCAAGGGCTTGTTCGGCTACACCAACCGCGCGGCAGTGACGGAAGAAGTGGCGGCGGCCAAACAGGCCCAAGCCGTCTTTACCGACAAGATCGCCTCTCTGCCGGTGGGTGATATTCTGGTGGACAAGGATCTTGCCCAGTTTGCCGTCGCTGGCGGTGCTGCTGCCTTCAAGGTCAACTGCACGCCCTGCCACGGCTCCGGCGCGGCAGGCGGGCCGGGCTATCCCAACCTCAATGACGACGACTGGCTGTGGGGTGGCGACATCAACGCCATCTACTCCACCCTTCAGCACGGCATTCGCTATACCAGCGATCCTGAAACCCGCATCTCTGAAATGCCCGCATTTGCAGAGATTCTGAAGCCGGATGAAATCCGGCAGGTCGCAGCCTATGTGGTCAGCCTCTCCGGCAAGGCCTCGAACGAGGCGCTGGTTGCGCCGGGCAAGGCGGTCTTCGACGCCAATTGCGTTGCCTGCCATGGCGAAAAGGCAGAGGGCAACCGCGATGTCGGCGCGCCCAACCTGTCTGACGCCATCTGGCTGAAGGTAAAGGGCGAGACCGAGATTGCCCAGCAGGTTGCCCATCCCAGGCACGGTGTCATGCCGGCATGGACGGCACGTCTTGGCGATACAACCGTGAAGCAATTGGCCGTTTACGTTCACTCGCTGGGCGGTGGCGAATAAAAGCAGCGCCTTGCCGGTTTCATGGAAGCAGGCAGGGCGCTTCAGATTATGCCTTTTCTGAAAATGCTTTGGTCACGCCGCAAGCAAAAAGCTGCGGCGTGACATTCATTTCAGCATCTCTCATCCATCAGCTTACTTTGCGGCATTCGCCGTGGGGGCGCTGCCCAGAATTTCCACGGTTGCGGTCTGACCGGAAATCAAGGGCATGTCCTTTGGCACGCCATCCAGACGAATGCGAACCGGCACGCGCTGGGCAAGGCGCACCCAATTGAAGGTGGGAGTGATGTTGACCAGAAGCCCGGTGGAGGAAGAGCGCTCGCGGTCTTCGATGCCGGTTGCGATACTGTCCACCGTTCCTTCCAGAACACCATCACGCCCCAGAAGATGCACGCGGGCGCGGGCACCGGGCTGAATGCGCGGCAGCTTGTTTTCCTCGAAATAGCCTTCCACCCGCAGCGAATCCGTATTGACCACCGCTACTTTGGCGGTTCCGGCAGAGACATAATCCCCCGGTTGCAGCGAAAGATTGGTGACGGTGCCGTTCACGGTGGAGCGCACATCGGTGCGTTCGAGATTGAGGCTGGCAATATCGCGGGAGGCCACTGCCTGCCGGTAGGTAGCGGCGGCCTGTTCTTCGGTAGAAATGGCCTTGTCTCTTGCCTGCTCCGTGGCGGAATCGCCCAGCCGCTCCTGACGCTGGCGCTCGCGCGTGGCTTCGGCAAGGCTGGATTGCGCAAGTTGCAGGGAGGCTTCAGCCTGCTGCAAGGCAAGCTCGAAGCGCTTGCGATCGACGCGAAAGAGAATATCGCCCTTGCGAACCGGCTGGTTGTCGATGGCCATGACGTCGCTGACGAGGCCTGACACGTCGGGTGCGATATTCACCACATCGGCCCGCACCTTGCCATCGCGCGTCCAGGGCTCTTCCATGTAGAAATTCCAGAGATTGCGGGCGGCTAACAGCGCCGCGGCCACGAAGATCAGGGTTACGGCCACCCGGCCAAGGAGTTTCAGCGTATTCATCACCAGTTCCAGCGGTTGATAGCGTGTTGAGGCAAGGCGTTTTCAAAGTGCACCTTGCGAGAATGCCCAAAGGCATGAATTGCGGAGAAGCCTGCGGAGCAAGCGTTACAGGGAGCGGGTCAAGGCGGCGATGCCCCCCAGCAGAATGACATAGAGGGCAATGTCGAACAGGCCACGATGCCAGACCATGCGATAAAAGCCGATCCAGCCCAGGATGCGCCGGAGGATCATGTTGAGAACGAGCGCCAGCAACATCAGAAGCAGCAGGCGAGGCACGAGGAGCCCGAAAAAGTCGAAATCGATTTGCATGATATTACTCTGCGGCAGGCTGGAGCGAGGAGGAAGGCAGGGCGGCATTCAGCGCGTCCGGTGGTGCCGCATGGGGAAACAGCACCCGGCGCAGGCCAACCAGCGAATTGACCGCCTTCTGACTTTGGGCGGGCGCGCCATCCAGCGGCAGGGCATCCAGTGCCGTGTCGATTGCCGCCAGAAGCGAGGGTGGCGATGGAAGAGGGCGGGCAGCGCGCACCTGCTGGCGGTAATGGCCGGCAATCTGGCTCAGCACCTCATCCACCCTTGCGGCGCCGGCAGGCGTGAAAGCGCCGCGCTCTTCCTGCAAGGTCAGCACGTTGAAGCCCAGCCGGACATCGGCCAATCCGTCCACGGCCTGAATATCCTGCGTTGTTATGGTGGAAAGCCGCGGTACAAGCTGGCCGAGACGGTCGAGAAGCCGGGCGGCCAGCCGGTCCTGATCCACCATGCTGCGGCCGGCCGCCGTTGCGGCAAGATCGCGCCAGCCCTGCATGAGCAGGCGTCTGGCGGCAAGCTCCACGCCGAAGGGCCGCGTTGCCATGACCCAGACCAGCGCGAAGCCAACACCCAGAACGGTGGAGAGCGAACTGTTGGCGAAGGTCAGCATGTCAGCGCTATAGGCATCCTGAATGGCAATGAACGAGGCATTGTTGACCGCCATCAGCATGGCAATGGTCGTGAGCGCCGGATTGGTCATCTGAAGGCCCAGAAGCAGAAAGATGGGCGCGAAGACCACCACCAGCATTTCATAGCTGTTGACCATCGGCAGAATGCCGAAAATATAAACAAAGGAGGTGAGGATGGCCACGCCTGTCCAGATGAGCATGGACATGATTTGTGGACCGGGCCGATCCTGCGCGGCAAAAAACGAGGACGCGACGGCGCACATGGCCACAAAGCCTGCCCCCTGATCCCAGCCGAGAAAAATCCAGATCATGCAGGCGGCGAAAATGCCAGCCACCACCGTGCCAGCCTTGATGGCAAGCAGGGCATGATCGTAATGGCGGGCGCCCGCTGCAATTCTCCGTTCGCGAAAGACCGGTTGAAATTGACCGGCCTGACCGGGATTGCCCATGGTGTCGCGCAGGGTAAGGCAATCCTGCCAGAGCTGCACCACTTCCTTCAGGCGGGCCAGAACGCCGGAGAGCAGCAGAGGATACCACGTCTGGCGACCGTGAAGCGCGCCAAGACGCTCGATCTCGATCAGAAGATCATGGGCGCCTTCATCCTTTGAGCTGGCGGCTCCCTGTTTCATCCAGTCAGCGGCGCGGTTCAGGAGGAGGCGCAGGTCTTCCGGCAGAGGAACCTGGGCTCCTGCCTCGCCGTAAGGCTGGCGAAGGGCATGGAGACGATCGGCAAGACCGGAGAAAACCGGCAGAAGCATCAACAGACGGCTGCGCAGGTCGCGGGCCTCGCGCACAACGTCTCTGGTTGCGGGGTCGTAGCCGAGCTGGCTGATGACCTGATCCAGTGCGGCAACATCGGTGGCAAGCTTCTGGCGATTGAGCGGTGTGGTTGGGGTGGCGCCTTCGCCGCGCAAAATATCCTCTGCCCAGGCGCCTGCATCGGCAAGCCAGCCATCCACCTGATCGCGAAAGATCGTGCCAACACTGGAGGGCAGAAAAATGGTGTTTACGAAGCTGGCGCAAAGAATGCCAAGGGTGATTTCCTCCGTGCGGGCCAGTGCCAGATCGAAGACGCTGGCGGGCGAACTGACGGCAGGCAGGGCAATGAGCGGCAGCGTATAGCCTGCCAGCATGAACACATAGCTGCGCGCGCTGCGGTCCAGCATGGAGATGAACAGCAAACTGCCCGTCCACAGCGCCACCACCAGCGACAGCAGTTCCGGCGCGTTGACGAAGACGGGCACGAAGGCAACCGCCGCGACCGCGCCCAGAATGGTGCCGAGACAGCGATAGAGCGCCTTGGATTTCGTGGCGCCGGAAAAGGGGCTGGATACGATATAGACAGCCGATACCGCCCAGTAGGGCCGGGAAAGGTCGAATGCCAGTGCGATATAAAGCGCAAGCATGGCGGCAATGAAGGCCTTGAAGGAAAAAAGCCAATCCCGCCATGTATGGCGCCTGCGTGTTTCGGTGAAAAGCACTGGCGCTCTCAAGCGCTGTGTTAACGTGGCCAGCAAGGCAACCGGGTTTTCAGCCTTTGCCGAAGGCACTCCATGGCGCAACATCAAGCCTCTCCCCTGGTGCGTGCCGAGCGTGCCGCCGCACAACGGTCGTTGAAAACTGTGATAACGCGAAGGGCCGTTTCAAGGTCCGCCAGCGGAATGTCATGCAGCAGGCGGCTTCGTTCCTCATCCAGAAGCGCCTCAAGCTTTCCTGCCATTTCCTCGCCGGCAGAGGTGAGCCACAAGCCCTTGGCGCGCCGGTCGGTGGGATCGTCCTTGCGCAGAATGTAGCCCATGCCCTCCAGCTGATCCAGAAGCCGGACTAGCGATGCGCCCTCGATCCCGATCTGTTCGGCGAGTGCGATCTGGCGCACGCCCCCACCCATCCGGCCGATCCACAATAGCGGGGCGGCGGTGGCTTCGGAAATGGCGTGTTCGCTCAAAGCGGCGTCGATGCAGCGGCGCCATAATCTGGCAGCGGCAAACAGCCGGGTGGTGAAGGAGCGGTGCGATGGTTCATCCTGTGTCATGGGTAATAAGTAGGATATAAATAATTAGCTTTCAAACTATTTCTCTTTGCATGGAACGCATGGCAGCCTTCCGTTACCGGCAACAAAATTTGCGTAACGTTTCCGGCATTTGACCCGTGTGCCAGGCGCTGCGGGGGAACTTCATGGCGAAAGGCGGGTTGGTCATCATGACCGGTGGCGACCTCCGCTTGCCTTAGCCGTGCTTCTTGCGGCGCCGGTCGCAACAATGCGGGCAAGCTGCGCAGGAGAAAGCCATGACCACATCGCAAACCACAACCGATCATCAACAGATCCGCCAGTGGGTCGAAGAACGCGGTGGTCATCCTTCCGTAGTCCGCAGCGAGGGAAAGGGCGGTATACTGCGAATTGATTTCGGTGAGGGCGAGGAAGGGCTGGAACAGATCGGCTGGGAGGAATTCCTGTCCATCTTCGATGACAACAAGCTGGCATTCCTGTTTCAGGAAAAAACTGCTGACGGTCAGGACAGCCGTTTCAACAAATTCATCGATCGGCAGTAAAAACCTTCCGTGCTTTCTGGAAGCACGGAAAGCTTGTCATTCAATGTTTATCGACGTCTTCAGGCGGAATTGCCTGTTCCTGCGCGGCAACATCGTCCACCACTTCGGTTTCCGGCCTGTCGCCGCCGCTGGCATGTTCCGTGCGCCAGGTGCCATCGCCAAGCTGATAGGTGATCTCCGCATCCCGGCCTTCCAGATGCTGCCGCTCGGCGGCGTCACGTGCGGCCTTCAGTGCAGTTTCATGGTCCGGAAAGGGTTCGGACCAGACATCGCGGAGCCTGTAGGCATAACCGCCATCATGTTCGCCGACGTGATAGGTAATCTGCATGGCATGTCTCCTGTTATTCAAGACCATGCAACAGTCGCGGCGGCCATTTGGTTCCGCCGCGATGTTTACCGCTAAAACCGGTTGGCGCCCGAAACCTTATGTTCTGACGCGCGAGCCGATCAGCCCGTAAAAGGCGATATAGGCATAGCACAGGATGGGCATGAGAAAGGCAAGGTGAATGCCGACGGTATCCGCCAGAGCCCCCTGAATGACAGGCAGAATGGCGCCTCCGACGATGGCAAGGCACAAAATGCCCGATCCCTGGCTGGTGTGCCTACCCAAGCCCTTCAGCGCCAGGCTGAAAATCGTCGGGAACATGATGGAGTTGAAGAAGCCCACGGCAAGCACGGTCCACATCGCCACATGCCCGGTGGACAGCACCGTTGCCAGCAGCAGCAGGCCCGCTGCCACGGCATTGATGGCCAGCGCCTTGCCGTCATCGATATAGCGCATGGCGAATGAGCCGATGAAACGCCCGATCATGGCGCCGCCCCAGAAATAGGAGACGTAATGGGCTGCATCCTGCTCCGAAAGCCCGGCAATGGATGGATCGGCCAGAAAGTTCACCAGAAAGCTGCCGACGCTGACTTCGCCGCCGACATAGACGAAAATGCCGATGGCGCCCAGCACGAGGTGGCGATATTGCCAGGCTGAGCCGCCCGTTTCGCCCGCATGGGCCGCATCGTCCTCGCCCTCTACGGCAGGCAGACGAAGAGCGGCAAAGAGGGCGGCAAGCAGGAGCAGGGCCGCCGCCAGCAGCAGATAGGGAAATTTGACGGCATCGGCTTCCGCTTCGGCGGCCTGCGTGGCGGCCGAGAAAATCAGCAGGGCGCCAAAGCTTGGCGCAACCGTGGTGCCGAGCGAGTTGAAGGCCTGTGTCAGCGTCAGGCGGCTGGCGGATGTTTCCGGGGGGCCGAGAACCGTGACATAGGGATTGGCGGCAACCTGAAGAATGGTGATGCCCGATGCCAGCACGAACAGGGCCGCGAGAAACAGGCCGTAAACGCGAAGGCTTGCTGCCGGAATGAACAGCGCGCAGCCAATGGCGGCCACCATCAGGCCCGTCACGATGCCCCACTTGTAGGAAATCCGCTTGACCAAAGCACCCGCAGGCAACGACACGATGAAATAGGCGCCGAAAAAGCAGAACTGGATCAGCATCGCCTGTGTGTAGCTGAGATGAAAGACATTCTTCAGATGGGGAATGAGAATGTCGTTGAGGCAGGTGATGAGGCCCCAGAGGAAAAACAAGGAAGTGAGGGCCATCAGCGCGCCGGTATAGGAGCGGCCGCCCTTGGTTGCGGCGCTGGAGCGTGATGCTGCGCCCGTTTGAAGTCCTGCCATTTTTTCGGTTCTTTTCTTGTGCGGCGATGGAAACATGGCCACAGGTTGATGTTGCGGCTGAAAATACTGCATGGAAGCAGCATGGCCGGAGGGCCTTCAGCCATCGGGCCAATTAGCGCCCATGCCAGCCCTTCTCAAGAACCTGGATCAAAAAGGACTATTTTTTTGAATAGAGCGCCTTTCGATCCTCGTTTCGCTCCGGTCGGATTATGCTTTATGCGGCAAGCAGTCTCCCTTTTTCGCCGCCTGCAAGGCACGATGCCTCCGAGATCCGGTGGGGCACTTCAGCCAAATTTCGGCCTGCCGTGGAACGGTCATGAATGTCGCTCAATCTCGAATTGGTGGCTGCGGAGGTTGATTCCCTCATTCCTCAAGGAGTATTCATGCGTTCCATCCTGATTTCCCTGCCTTTACTGGTGAGTTCGATGATTTTACCTGTCGCGGGGCATACGGAAGAAATCCCCGTCTGGCCGGACACGGCCATCGTGCGCCTTCAGGCGCAAGCCCTGTTGCAAGACCTCAACGCCCGGCTTTTGAGCCATGACAGCGCCACGCTGACGCTTGACCACTGGTGTGAGCGCCATGATCTGGCGCGAGGCGAAAAGGTGGTGGCCGAACGCATGAGAGACATCGACAAGCCGGCGTCTGAGGATGTCCGGGCTGCCTTGAAGGTTTCGGACGGGGAAAGGGTGAATTACCGCCGCGTTCGCCTCAAATGCGGCGCACATGTGCTGTCGGAGGCCGATAACTGGTATGTTCCCGGACGTCTGACGGCGGATATGAACACCGCGCTCGATACCACCGATGCCGCCTTCGGGCGGGTGGTGCAGCCCCTGCATTTCCAGCGTCACACAATCAGCGCCGAATTGTTGTGGTGGCCCATGCCGGAGGCCTGGGAAATGGGCGCGCCCGTGGAAACCGGCCCTGATCCGCTCCATATACCGGAAGAGGTTCTGCAACATCGGGCCTTGCTTTCGTTGCCGGATGCCACGCCCATCAGTCTTGTGGTGGAAACCTATACGAGGCAGGTTCTTGCTTTTCCCCTGCCGAAAATCGCTGATCAAAAGCCGCGCCAGTGAAGGAGAAAGCATGTCAGACGGAAAGCCCTGTCCGCTCGATCATCTCGTCATGCCGGTGGCCGATCTGGCGGTTGCCCGGCGCCGCATGAGCCAGCTTGGCTTTACGGTGGCCGCGGATGCCACCCATCCTTTCGGAACGGCCAATGCCTGTATATTCCTGGCTGACAAGACCTATCTCGAACCCTTGGTGGTGGCCGATCCTGCCATGGCCGAGGCGGCAATCGGAGACGGAAATGTATTCGTGGCCCGCGACCGGCTGTTTCGCAAAACCGCTGAGGAGGGGCTTTCGGCAATCGTGGCGCTGACGCCAGATGCCGAGATGGATCATCAGGCCTTTCTTGCCGCCGATATATCCGGCGGCAGGGTACTGGAGTTTGGCCGCGTCATGCGCCTTCCCGATGGCGCGGAAATGGAGGCACGCTTCCGGCTGGCCTTTGCGACCCATCCTGATGTGGGGCGGCTTTTCCTGTTTGGCTGCCAGCGTCTTCAGCCCTTGCCTTCCGACAGGGGCAGCCTGGAAGCCCATGCCAATAGCGTGACGGGATTGAAGCAAGTGACGTTGCAAGCCGATGATCCGGCCCGTTTCGCAGGCTGGTTCGAGCTGGTATTCGGCGCGACGAGCCACCATGAGGGCGAAAATATCGTCATCCAGACCGCAAATCGGCCCATTCGCATCGAAAGGAAGACAAATGAACTGCTATGCGCCAGGTCCATCGCTTTTTCGGTCGCCGATCTGGAGGTGACAGCAGAGGTGCTGGCTGCTAATGGCGTAGCCTATCAAAGAAGGCCGAGCGGGCTTTCTGTTATGGCGGCGCCCGGACAGGGCCTGAGCTTCGAATTCGAGGAGAATGATGGATGACTGAACCCAATGCCATCGTAACCGTAGGCACCGGTGATCGGACCGTTTCCTTCAGCAACAGCCAGCGCTTTTCGCTGATATGCGGCCCCTGCCAGATGGAAAGCCGGGAACATGCCTTCATGATGGCCGGTTCCATCAAGGAAATCTGCGACCGGCTGGGAATCGGCCTCGTCTATAAATCCTCCTTCGACAAGGCAAACCGCACCTCGCTGAAAGGCGGACGCGGCATCGGCATCGACAAGGGGCTGGAAATTTTTGCCGATCTTAAAAAGGAATTCGGCTTTCCGGTGCTCACCGATATTCACACCGAAGAGCAATGCGCGATCGTGGCGGAAGTGGTGGATGTGCTGCAAATTCCAGCCTTCCTCTGCCGCCAGACCGACCTTCTCGTGGCTGCCGCCAAAACCGGCCGCGCCATCAACGTCAAGAAGGGCCAGTTCCTCGCGCCTTGGGATATGAAGAACGTGATGGAGAAGCTCACGCTTTCCGGCAATCCCAATGTCATGCTGTGCGAGCGGGGCGCATCCTTCGGATACAACACGCTTGTCTCCGACATGCGCTCGCTGCCGATCATGGCGGGCTTGGGCGCGCCGGTGATCTTCGACGCCACCCATTCCGTGCAGCAGCCGGGCGGGCAGGGTGGCTCTTCCGGCGGGCAGCGCGAATTCGTGGAAACGCTGGCGCGCGCCGCCGTGGCGGTGGGGGTTGCGGGCCTCTTCATCGAATCGCATCAGGATCCCGATACCGCTCCCTCCGATGGGCCGAACATGGTCTATCTGGACAAGCTGGAGGCGCTTCTGGAGAAATTGATGGCCTTCGACGCCATCAGCAAGGCGGCTTGAGGCCGTTATAACCGATTTATCCCGGCGCTCAGGTGAAGAAAGCGGATTAAATCGATTAGCTTTCGCCCCGGCGCCGCGCAAACCGTCATTGTAATTTTGGTTTCATCGGATAAGACAGGAACCCGAAGGGCGGCGTTGCCGCCTGACCGGGCCTTGGCCTTTCATTCAGCAGGGAGCGAACATGACTGCCATTACCGATATCATCGGCCGTGAAATTATCGATAGCCGCGGCAATCCTACCGTCGAGGTCGATGTCTACCTTGAAGACGGCAGCATGGGCCGCGCGGCGGTTCCCTCGGGTGCATCCACCGGCGCGCATGAAGCCGTGGAACTGCGCGATGGCGGCAAGCGCTTTCTCGGCAAGGGCGTGGAAAAGGCCGTAGAGGCCGTAAACGGCGAAATTTTCGATGCCATCGGCGGTCATGACGCTGAAAACCAGATCCAGATCGACAACATCATGCGCGAGCTGGATGGCACGCCCAACAAGTCGCGTCTGGGTGCAAACGCCATTCTCGGTGTTTCGCTTGCCGTTGCCAAGGCTGCGGCCGAAGCCTCCGGCCTGCCGCTTTACCGCTATGTCGGCGGCCCGAACGCCCGCGTCCTGCCGGTGCCGATGATGAACATCATCAATGGCGGCGCCCACGCCGATAATCCGATCGACTTCCAGGAATTCATGATCATGCCGGTGGGCGCGGAAAACATTCGCGAAGCCGTGCGCATGGGATCGGAGGTTTTCCACACCCTCAAGAAGGAACTGGCTGCCCAGGGCCACAACACCAATGTCGGCGACGAAGGCGGTTTTGCTCCGGGTCTGGAAAGCGCGCCTGCCGCTCTCGACTTCATCATGAAGTCCATCGAAAAGGCTGGCTACCGTCCGGGCGAGGACATGTATCTGGCGCTGGACTGCGCCTCGACCGAGTTCTTCAAGGACGGAAAATACGTGCTGGAAGGCGAAGGCCGCACGCTGGAGCCGGAAGCCATGGCCGAATATCTGGCTGAACTGGCTGGCCGCTATCCGATCATCTCCATCGAAGACGGCATGGCCGAGGACGATTGGGATGGCTGGAAGTCGCTGACCGACAAGATCGGCTCCAAGGTTCAGCTCGTCGGCGACGACCTGTTCGTCACCAATTCCGCCCGCCTGCGCGATGGTATCCGCATGGGCGTTGCCAACTCCATTCTCGTGAAGGTCAACCAGATCGGTTCGCTGTCCGAGACGCTGGACGCCGTGGAAACCGCCCACAAGGCGCGCTACACTGCCGTCATGTCGCACCGCTCCGGCGAGACGGAAGATTCGACCATTGCCGATCTCGCCGTTGCCACCAATTGCGGACAGATCAAGACCGGTTCGCTTGCCCGTTCCGACCGGCTCGCCAAGTACAACCAGCTTATCCGTATCGAGGAAATGCTGGGTATGCAGGCCGCCTATGCAGGCAGCTCCATCCTGAAGGGGTGAGGCTGAGCGGGCCAGGCCCGTTTCTACCGAACTGAATGCAAAACTGCCGCGATCCTCAGAGCGGCCCATCGTTTCCCGGAAACGATGGGCCGCTCTAACTTTTTGTTTTAACGCATTTTCGGCCAGAAAACCGGTTTCCACTTTTCCTGAACATGCTGTTGCATCGCGGCGGTTTTTTAATGACTGTGCCCCATGGTCAACGAACGGTTAAGAGTTCCATCCTAAGCTTGTCCAAAAGGGGAATCATTTCCCTGTTGCGGCGGCCCATGCAGGCGTGCCGGAAGTCAAGCGTACAAGGTTGCCCGGGCATGTGGACTCGCCATCACAAGAACAGAAAATTCGGCCGTCTGATTCTGCCCGCCATCACTGTCGCCTTCATTGGCTATTTCGGTTATCATTGCGTGCATGGCGATTATGGCCTGCGCGCTGGCGAGCGTTTCGATAAATTGCGACAGGACCGCAACGCCGAGCTCGCCGATCTCGTCAAGAAGCGCAAGGCCATCGAAAAGCAGGTGGAATTGTTGAGCGACGGTTCGCTTGAGCGCGACATGATCGATGAAAAGGCGCGTTATCAGCTTAATATGTCGAGGCCGGATGAGATCGTGATCTTCAACCGGTGATGACTCGCGTGTTTTCATTGCTGCGCTTGCACCTGAAATGCTGCACTGCACCCCCTCAAAATCACGGGTAGATTGAATTAACCGAAAGCCGGTTAATATTAAAAAAATCCTGTATTTCTCTATGTTTATGGCGAATAGAAGTCATGCATTTAATGCATTGCGACTTTCGGCGTTCTTGCATATGGTGTTGCGCAATCAAGAACCCTAGCAAGTCAGGGAGGGATGAATGGCGCCGCGCACCACCGCGACCGCTTCCGGTCGCAAGGCAAAGCCAGCCAAGGGCAATTTTTCGCAGGGAGCTATCGCAGAACTCGATCGCGACGAAGAGCTCAAGGCCTATCGCGAAATGCTGCTGATCCGCCGCTTTGAAGAGAAGGCCGGCCAGCTCTACGGCATGGGCTTCATCGGCGGCTTCTGTCACCTTTACATCGGGCAGGAAGCTGTCGTTGTCGGTATGCAGATGGCGCTGAAGGAAGGTGATCAGGTCATTACCGGCTATCGTGACCACGGTCACATGCTGGCCTGCGGCATGAGTGCGCGCGGCGTCATGGCCGAGTTGACGGGCCGCCGTGGCGGCTTGTCCAAGGGCAAGGGCGGCTCCATGCACATGTTCTCGAAAGAGAAGCATTTCTATGGCGGTCACGGCATCGTCGGCGCCCAGGTTTCGCTTGGCACAGGTCTGGCCTTCGCCAACAAGTATCGCGGCAATGACAACGTGTCGCTCGCCTATTTCGGCGATGGCGCGGCCAACCAGGGTCAGGTTTACGAGAGCTTCAACATGGCTCGCCTGTGGAACCTGCCGGTGATCTACATCATCGAAAACAACCGTTACGCCATGGGCACGGCGGTTTCGCGCGCTTCCGCGCAGACCGATTTCTCCCAGCGCGGCGTATCCTTCAATATCCCCGGCATCCAGGTGGATGGCATGGATGTTCGCGCCGTGAAGGCTGCGGCCGATTACGCGGTGGAGCATTGCCGCTCCGGCATGGGTCCGATCATTCTGGAAATGATGACCTATCGTTATCGCGGTCACTCCATGTCCGACCCGGCCAAGTATCGCTCCAAGGATGAAGTCCAGAAGATGCGCTCCGAGCAGGACCCGATCGAACAGGTGAAAAACCGTCTGATCGAACTCAACTGGGCAACCGAAGACGACCTGAAGCAGATCGACAAGGATGTGCGCGACATCGTAGCTGACAGTGCCGATTTCGCCCAGACCGATCCGGAGCCGGATGTATCCGAGCTCTACACCGATATTCTGCTCTAAGGCGAAAGGGAGGGTTAGCCCATGCCAGTCGATATTCTCATGCCCGCCCTTTCTCCGACCATGGAGGAAGGCACGCTTTCCAAGTGGCTCAAGCAGGAAGGCGACAGCGTAAAGTCCGGCGACGTGATTGCCGAAATCGAAACCGACAAGGCGACCATGGAAGTGGAAGCCGTGGATGAAGGCGTGATCGGCAAGCTGCTGGTTGAAGCCGGTACGCCGAACGTCAAGGTCAATACGGTCATTGCCGTGCTGTTGCAGGATGGCGAAAGTGCTGATGCGGTTGCAGCCGCCCCCAAGGCGGCGGACGCCGACACGCCCGCCGCAACCGCGGATGCAGCCGGTGGAAAGGCGCGCGAATCCGCTGCCGAGCCATCTTCCGCTGCCGACAACACCAAGGTGCCTGCCGCTCCGAAGGTGGAAGCTGCCGCTGATCCGGCCATTCCCGCAGGCACTGAAATGGTGACGATGACGGTGCGTGAAGCGCTGCGCGAAGCCATGGCCGAGGAAATGCGCGCCAGCCCCGATGTTTTCATCATGGGTGAGGAAGTTGCCGAATATCAGGGCGCCTACAAGATCACGCAGGGCCTGTTGCAGGAATTCGGCCCGCAGCGCGTCATCGATACGCCGATCACCGAGCATGGTTTTGCCGGTATCGCCGTTGGTGCGGCCATGACGGGTCTGCGTCCCATCGTCGAGTTCATGACCTTCAACTTTGCCATGCAGGCGATTGACCAGATCATCAACTCCGCCGCCAAGACGCTCTATATGTCCGGTGGTCAGATGGGTGCGCCCATGGTGTTCCGCGGCCCGAACGGTGCGGCTGCCCGCGTTGCCGCCCAGCACAGCCAGGATTACGGCGCATGGTACAGCCACATTCCCGGCCTCAAGGTCATCCAGCCTTATACGGCTGCCGATGCCAAGGGCTTGCTGAAGGCCGCCATCCGCGATCCGAACCCGGTGATCTTCCTTGAAAACGAAATCCTTTACGGTCAGTCGTTCGAAGTGCCGAAGCTCGATGATTTCGTTCTGCCGATTGGCAAGGCGCGCATCCACAAGGCGGGCAAGGACGTCACCATGGTGTCCTGGGGCATTGGCATGACCTATGCCGTCAAGGCTGTGGAAGAGCTGACCGCCGCCGGTATCGATGTGGAGCTGATCGACCTGCGCACGCTGCGCCCGATGGATCTGCCGACCGTGATTGAATCCGTCAAGAAGACGGGCCGTCTGGTGACGGTCGAGGAAGGCTTCCCGCAGTCCTCCGTCGGCGATTTCATCGCCAACACCATCCAGCGCGAAGCCTTCGATTATCTCGATGCGCCGGTCATCACCATCGCTGGCAAGGACGTGCCGATGCCTTATGCGGCCAACCTCGAGAAGCTCGCTCTGCCGAATGTCGGCGAAGTGGTCCAGGCCGTCAAAGCCGTCTGCTACAAGTAAGGGATCTTGGTATGAAAGCTGAGATAACTCTTTACGATAGTCTTAAAGTATCCGAGATGGTTATTTTAAGTTCATGTTCTGCTGACTTTGAAATCGAGACCGTAATGCGGTGCCTTCAATCAACTGCTCTTAAGCCATACGAAGTTAAAGAGTGTTTTGACGGCGTGCGTAGCGAATTAGTTATAACTAAGTCTTCTAATCAAAACGGAAGCAGAACGTTTACATGTGGTAGCAATACACATGTGATAGCAAACGTATGGGAGGATTGAAAAATGCCGATCAATATTACAATGCCGGCCCTTTCTCCCACCATGGAAGAAGGCAATCTGGCCAAGTGGCTGGTCAAGGAAGGCGATACGGTCAAGTCCGGCGATGTGATCGCCGAGATCGAAACCGACAAGGCGACCATGGAAGTGGAAGCCGTGGATGAGGGCGTCGTGGCGAAGCTCGTCGTGCCTGCTGGTACGGCGAGTGTCAAAGTCAATTCGCTCATCGCCATTCTGGCCGCTGAAGGCGAAGACGTTGCCGCCGCCGCTGCCGGTGGTGCTTCTGCCGCGCCTGCCAAGGCCGACGCGCCCAAGGAAGCTCCAAAGGCCGAGGCCCCTGCCGCCAAGGCCGAAGCACCGGCTGCGGCACCTGCTTCGCAAGCGGCACCGTCCGCTTCGGGCGAGCGTGTTTTCTCCTCGCCGCTGGCGCGCCGTCTTGCCAAGGATGCCGGTCTTGATCTCAAGGCCATTTCCGGCACCGGCCCCAAGGGCCGCGTGGTAAAAAGCGACGTCGAGAAGGCTGTTGCCGGTGGTGGTGCAAAAGCCGCTGCCGCACCGGCTGCGGCTGTCGCTCCTGCCGCTGCCCTTGCCAAGGGGCCGTCGGAGGAATCCGTTCTCAAGCTGTTCGAGCCTGGCTCTTACGAGCTTGTGCCGCATGACGGTATGCGCAAGACGATTGCCAAGCGCTTGCAGGAGTCCAAGCAGACCATTCCGCATTTCTACGTCACCGTGGATTGCGAACTGGATGCGCTGCTTGCGCTTCGCGCCCAGCTGAATGCGGCAGCGCCTGAAAAGGATGGCAAGCCTGCCTATAAGCTCTCGGTGAACGACATGGTCATCAAGGCCATGGCGCTGGCGCTGCGCGATGTGCCGGATGCCAACGTATCCTGGACGGATACGAATATGGTCAAGCACAAGCATGTGGATGTGGGCGTTGCCGTGTCCATTCCGGGCGGCTTGATTACCCCGATCATCCGCAAGGCCGAGACGAAATCGCTTTCTGCCATCTCCAACGAGATGAAGGATTTCGGCAAGCGCGCCAAGGAACGCAAGCTGAAGCCCGAGGAATATCAGGGCGGCACCACGGCGGTTTCCAACATGGGCATGATGGGCGTCAAGCACTTTGCAGCCGTCGTCAACCCGCCGCACTCCACCATTCTCGCCGTTGGCGCGGGCGAAGAGCGGGTCGTGGTGAGACAAGGCGAGATGAAGGTGGCCAATGTCATGACGGTGACGCTTTCCACTGACCATCGCTCCGTCGATGGCGCTCTGGGAGCCGAACTGATCGGTGCCTTCAAGCGCTATATCGAAAACCCGATGGGTATGCTGGTCTGACGAGATGAAGGAGAGGTGGCTGTCGCTGCCTCTCCGCTCGTTTCAGAATGTGGGGCGCGCATGAAAACCGTTCTTGCCTATGGAGACAGCCTGACCTGGGGTTACGATCCGGTCAATCTCGGTCGCCATGCCCATGAGGATCGATGGACCAGCGTGCTGCAAAAGGCGCTTGGCCACGGTGTCCGGGTTATCGCCGAAGGCCTGAACGGGCGCACCACCGCCTATGACGACTACCTTGCCGATTGCGAGCGCAATGGCGTGAAGGTGTTGCCGACAATCCTGGCAACACACAAGCCCATCGATCTCGTCATCATCATGCTTGGCACGAATGACCTTAAACGCGGCATTCAAGGCACGGCGGATGGCGCGGTGCAGGGCATGAAACGGTTGGTGCGTCAGGTGCAGACCCATGACTGGGGTTTCGATTTCGACGGCCCGGATGTCTTGATCGTCTCACCGCCGCCGATTTGCGAAACGGCCCACCCGATGTTTGGCGCCATGTTCAACCGCTCCGTTGAGGAAGGCGCCATGATGGCCAGCCTGTACCGGGATGCAGCGGATGAGCTGGGATGCAGTTTCTTCGATGCGGGCTCCGTGGCGAAAACCACGCCGCTCGATGGAATTCATCTCGATGCGGACAATACCCGCGCCATCGGGCGTGGGCTGGAGCCGGTGGTCCGGATGATGCTTGGTCTGTGAGGGGCTGGCGTCGCCGGGTTGATCGGGATCAAAGATTAATGAGCCGGGGTGTCTAAGCTGATCTTGTTACCTGAGAGGGAGAAAGATCATGGCCCATACACCTCATGAACTGGCAGAGGAATTTCCGGAATTCACGCCTCTGATGCGGCATCTCAAGGAGACGGACGGTCATTTTGCCCGTTTGTTCGACGCCTATCATGAGACGAACCGGCAGGTTCATCGTGCTGAAGCCAATATCGAGCCGCTCAGCGACTTCCACATGGAAGACCTGCGCAAGAAGCGGATGCGGCTCAAGGACGAAATCTACGGGATGCTGGTTCGTCACGAGCCGGAAGCCGAGACACCGGCGGTTTGAGCCGGACGCGCTTCCAATCCCGTTACGGGCAGTTCCGAAGGGACTGCCTCAAGGAAACCGAGGAGTGGAAGCGCCCATGTCGAATGCTTATGACGTCATCATCATCGGCTCCGGTCCGGGGGGCTATGTCACGGCCATCCGGTCTGCCCAGCTTGGCCTGAAGACTGCCATTGTCGAGCGCGAACATCTTGGCGGTATCTGCCTCAACTGGGGCTGCATTCCCACCAAGGCGCTGCTGCGCTCGGCGGAAATCCTCGACCACGCCAATCATGCCAAGAGCTTCGGCCTGACGCTCGAAGGCAAGATGACTGCGGATGTCAAAGAGGTCGTGGCCCGCTCGCGCGGGGTCTCTGCGCGTCTCACGGGTGGCGTTGCCTTCCTCATGAAGAAGAACAAGGTCGATGTGATCTGGGGAGAGGCGAAGCTGACCAAGGCGAACGAAATCGTCGTCAGCAAATCGTCAAAACCCGTTGTCGAGCCGCAAAACCCCGTTCCGAAGGGTGTGCTGGGCGAGGGAACCTATAGCGCAAAGCATATTATCGTCGCCACGGGTGCGCGGCCGCGCGCGCTGCCCGGTATCGAGCCGGATGGCAAGCTGATCTGGACCTATTTCGAGGCGATGAAGCCGGACTTCATGCCCAAATCGCTGGTCGTCATGGGGTCCGGTGCCATTGGTATCGAATTTGCCTCCTTCTATCGGTCGATGGGTGTTGACGTCACAGTGGTTGAAGTCATGTCGCAGATCATGCCGGTGGAGGATGCGGAAATCTCCGCCTTCGCCCGCAAGCAGCTTGAAAAGCGCGGTTTGAAAATCATTACCGAAGCCAAGGTCGCCAAGGTTGAAAAGGGTGCCAATTCCATTACCGCCCATGTTGAAACCAAGGACGGCAAGGTGAACCAGATCACCGCCGACCGCCTGATTTCGGCTGTTGGCGTGCAGGGTAATATCGAAAATCTCGGCCTGGAAGCGCTCGGCGTGAAGACCGATCGCGGCTGCATCGTCATTGATGGCTATGGCAAGACCAATGTACCGGGTCTTTATGCCATCGGCGACGTCGCCGGTCCGCCAATGCTGGCCCATAAGGCGGAACATGAAGGTGTCATCTGCATCGAAAAAATCGCTGGCGTTCCCGGTGTGCATCCGATGGAAAAAAGCAAGATTCCCGGCTGCACCTATTGCAACCCGCAGGTCGCCTCGGTGGGCTTGACGGAAGCAAAGGCAAAGGCGGAGGGCCGCGATATTCGCGTTGGCCGCTTCTCCTTCGGAGCGAATGGCAAGGCCATCGCGTTGGGCGAAGATCAGGGCATGGTCAAGGTGATTTTCGACAAGAAGAGCGGTGAGTTGATCGGTGCGCATATGGTCGGCGCGGAAGTCACCGAACTCATTCAGGGCTTTGTGGTGGCCATGAACCTCGAAACCACCGAGGAAGAACTGATGCACACCATCTTCCCGCATCCGACACTTTCGGAAATGATGAAGGAAGCCGTTCTCGATGCCTATGGCAAAGTCCTGAACGCCTGACATTGCTCCGGCAGGCCCGGCCCATTATATAGGGCCGGGTAAGGGCTTCAGACGAGGGTGTCGGAATGGAAAATGTCGGCTGGCTTACGGCCATTTTCGTTGGCGGGTTTGCCGGATGGCTTGCCGGCAAGCTCATGGATATGCGCTTCGGCATCTTCATGAATATCGTCATCGGCATTGTCGGGTCGGTGATTGCCAACGCCATCCTGCGGCGTTTCGACATCTTTGTGGCGGGTGACTGGCTCGGCTACCTGATCACCAGTTTCATCGGCGGCTGCATTCTGCTGTTCTTTGCGAAACTGGTTCGGAAATAAAGTTTTTGAAGGCCGCGCTAAGCGGCAGAGGTAGTGCGATGGTCACGATTCTGGATAGAACCCAACCAACGGAAAAGCGCGTCCGGCACCCGGAAAAGGCTCACAAGCCCGATACGGAAGTGCTGCGCAAGCCGGAATGGATCCGGGTCAAGGCGCCGGTATCCAAGGGCTATCAGGAAACCCGCGAACTCGTGCGCTCGCACAAGCTGGTGACAGTGTGCGAAGAGGCTGGCTGTCCAAATATCGGCGAATGCTGGGACAAGAAGCACGCCACATTCATGATCATGGGTGAAATCTGCACCCGTGCCTGCGCTTTCTGCAATGTCGCCACCGGCAAGCCGAACCCACTGGATATGGATGAGCCTGCCAATGTGGCCAAGGCCGTCAAGCAGATGGGTCTTTCCCATGTCGTCATTACCTCGGTGGACCGTGACGATCTGGCCGATGGCGGTGCGGAGCATTTCGAAAAGGTCATCTGGGCCATCCGAGACGCCTCGCCGCAAACGACCATCGAAATCCTGACGCCGGACTTCCTGAAAAAGCCCGGCGCGCTGGAACGGGTCGTGGCGGCCAAGCCGGATGTGTTCAATCACAACATGGAAACCGTGCCCGGCAATTACCTCACGGTTCGTCCGGGGGCGCGTTATTTCCACTCCATCCGGCTTTTGCAGCGGGTCAAGGAACTGGATCCCACCATGTTCACCAAGTCCGGCATCATGGTGGGCCTTGGTGAGGAGCGAAACGAAGTGCTGCAATTGATGGATGATCTTCGCACGGCAGACGTGGATTTTCTCACCATCGGCCAATACCTCCAGCCCACCCGCAAGCATCACAAGGTCGAGCGATTCGTCACGCCGGAAGAGTTCAAGTCCTATGAGGATATTGCCTATACCAAGGGTTTCCTCATGGTTTCCTCCAGCCCGTTGACGCGGTCCTCGCACCATGCGGGCGAGGACTTTGCGCGGCTGAAGGCCAATCGGGAGAAATTGCTGGCGGCAGGCTGACCCGCCGCCGCTTTCATGCCTTCCGCCACCGATAGAAATTGTGAAATCGCAGGGAGAAAAAGCCGGGCTCCTTGATATCCCGGCTTTCCCGTCTTAAGTCCCCATCATGCCCAAGTTCGAAACCCGCCGCATCGTCAATCACTCCCCGCAGCGCATGTATGATCTTGTTGCGGATGTGGAGAGCTATCCGCAATTTCTGCCGCTTTGCGAGGAATTGTCCATTCAGTCCCGCAAGGAGCGTGACGGCAAGACCCTGCTGATTGCGCATATGACCGTGGGTTACAAAGCGATCCGGGAAACCTTCACCACGCAGGTTTTGCTCAATCCTGGCGAAAAGGCCATCGATGTGAAATATATCGAAGGGCCGTTCCGCTATCTGGATAATCGCTGGCGGTTCGAGGATGCGGGCGAGGGCAAGTGTGCCGTGGTGTTCTTCATCGATTACGAGTTCAAGAACATGATCCTCGGCGCGCTGATGGGGTCAATGTTTGATCGTGCCTTCCGCATGTTTGCGGAAGCCTTTGAAGCTCGGGCCGATAAGATTTTCAGCGCCCGGAGCTAGATCATCGTTTGATGCTGTTCGGATGACGCTCAAGGCGTCACCTCTAACAGCATTTCAATTGCCGTTCTGACGGTGGAAAGGCGCACGGCCTCCCGGCCGCAATCTCCATAATGCATTTGTCTGTGCAGCATCATGCCGTTGCGGTTGATGGCGGCAAGATGCACAAGGCCCACCGGCTTTTCCGGTGTTCCCCCGCCCGGACCGGCAATGCCGGTGACAGCAACCGAAACATTGGCGCCAGAGCGCAAAAGCGCGCCCTGTGCCATGGCCATGGCCGTTTGCCGCGATACGGCGCCATGGGTGGAAAGCGTCAGTTCCGGCACGCCGAGCATATCCGTCTTCGCCTGATTGGCATAAGTGATATAGCCGCAGAGGACAACGGCGGAAGAGCCGGCAATATCCGTCAATGCCCCGGCAATCAGCCCGCCCGTGCAGGATTCCGCCGTGGCAAGCGTCAGCCCCGCAGCCGCAAGACGGGTGACAAGTCCCTTTGCGGAAGCCTCTATGTCAGCTGGAAAAAGGCTCATTCCTGCCTCGCCTGATAAACCACCGTTGCTGTCGCAATGGCTGCAATGCCTTCCCGACGACCGATAAAGCCTATCTTTTCATTGGTCGTTGCCTTTACCGAGCAGCGGTCGAGCGAAATGCCGAGAATTTCCGCGAGCTTTTCGCGCATGGCCTGCCGATGCGGCCCGATCTTCGGCGCTTCGGCAATCAGCGATATATCGGCATTCATGATGGTGCCGCCCGCCTTGCGCACGATGCCTGCCGCGTGTTCCAGGAAGATGCGCGAAGCTGCGCCGCGCCATTGCGGATCGGAAGGCGGAAAATGATCGCCAATGTCACCGGCGCCGCAGGTGGCGAGCAAGGCATCGGTCAGCGCATGAAGCGCCACATCGGCATCGGAATGGCCCTTGAGAGATTGGTCATGCGGGATGAAGATGCCGCAAAGCGTGACACCATTGCCGGGCTCCAACTGGTGAACGTCGTAACCGTTTCCGGTGCGAACATCCGGCAGGGGGGTGGATATGCGGGCATCGGCCATTTCAATATCTCTTTTCAACGTCAGTTTTACGTTATCCGGCGCGCCTTCGACGAGAGTGACCGCAAGGCCTGCAAATTCGGCAATGGCGGCGTCATCGGTAAAGTCCTCCCGGCCCGCAGCGGCGGCGGCCTCGTGGGCTGAGAGGATTGCGGCAAAATCGAAGCTTTGCGGCGTTTGTGCCGCGTAAAGCCGTTCTCTTGAAACCGTGTCGATCACACGGGCGTCACCATTGGCGCGTTTCAGCGTGTCCGTTACCGGCATTGCGGGCAAAATGGCGCGCGCCCCGGCGTGAAAGGCGGCGATGATGCGCTCCAGCAGGCTCAAGTCGAAAAACGGGCGCACCGCATCATGGATCATGACAAGATCAGGCTGGTTTGCGCTGGCTGCCCGCAAACCGTGCAGAACCGATTGCTGCCGCGTGCGGCCGCCTTCAACAACGACCACGTCCTGCGCAAGCAAACCGCTTTCGGCCAGCGCGGTTTGGAAATAGCCGTGGTCATCGGGATGAATCACCGCAATGAGTTGCGCCTGCGGCAGAAAGCGGCGAAATTTTTCAAGCGTGTGAGCAATGACCGGCTTGCCGCCAATCCGTCTGTATTGCTTGGGCCCTTCGGCGGAAATGCCTGCCCGCTCGCCGCGTCCGGCTGCGACAATCACAACCGCGATTGACCTGACCCCATGCCTGCCTTTATGCACGCTTTCATTCCATTTTTCATGAACACGGTCCTGCTCTAGACCGGCCCCCAAAGTTTTTCCAGCATATGCCCGAAAAATTGTCGATATGAGTGGCAAGGCACCTTGGCAAGACGGGATTTCATGTCTAAAAATCGGGCAAAATATCAACTTGCCTGAAAGATAGACATCTTGTCATCTCCATGCCTGGATCAAGCCTTCAGCATTGGCGGGGTTGCCATTCGCAACCGGGTGGTGCTTGCGCCCATGTCCGGGGTCACTGATCTTCCCTTTCGGCAACTTGCGTTTCGCTATGGCGCTGGGCTGGTCGTCACGGAAATGGTGGCCAGCCGGGAATTGGTGTTCAACGCGGCCGAAAGCTGGTCGCGCCTGAAGGGGGCTGGTCTTGATCCGCACATGGTTCAGCTTGCCGGTCGCGAACCCCGCTGGATTGCCGAGGCTGCCCGCATTGCCGAGGCCAATGGTGCCGACATTATCGACATCAACATGGGCTGTCCCGCCAAGAAGGTGATTGGCGGCTATGCCGGTTCGGCGCTGATGCGCGAACCGGAAACCGCGCTTGCCATTATCGATGCCACGGTAAAGGCGGTGAACGTGCCAGTCACCGTCAAGATGCGGCTCGGCTGGGATGACCAGTCGAAGAACGCGCCGGAGTTGGCGAAGGCCGCCGAGGGGCTTGGGGTTGCAGCGATTACCGTGCATGGCCGCACCCGTATGCAGTTTTACGAAGGGCGTGCCGATTGGGATGCGATTGCCGCCGTGCGCGATGCCATTCGCATTCCGCTGATTGCCAATGGCGATGTGGAAAGCCGCGACGATGCCCTTGAGATCCTGCGCCGTTCGGGTGCCGATGCCGTGATGCTTGGCCGAGCCTGCCAGGGCCGCCCGTGGCATGTGGGCGTGGTGGCTGGTCATGCTGCGCCAGCGCCCGCGTCAATCCCCGTCATTGCCGAGGAACATTACCGGATGATGCTGGAGCATTATGGCGCCGAGGTTGCGGTGCGTCATGCGCGCAAGCATGTCGCCTGGTATCTGGAGCGCCATGGCGCAAAACTGGATGACGCGCAAAGGGCGGCAATCATGACATCCAAGGATCCTGAATTCGTTGCGGTCCGCCTTCGTCAGGCGCTGTCGCAAGCGTTGGAAAGCCAGTGCGAGGAGGCAGCATGAGCAAGAGTGAGCCGGGCGGAACCGGCGGCAATGCCCTGCCCATGGCGGTGCTGAACGCCATTCAGAACCCCGTGGTCATGGTGGATGCAAACGGTTTCGTCGCTTTTGCCAATTGGGAGGCGGAAGCCTTTTTCGGTGCAAGCGCCAGCCATTTGTCGCGCTACAAGATCAACACGTTCATTCCTTTCGGCAGTCCACTGCTGTCGCTGATCGATCAGGTGCGCGAGCGTCTGGCGCCGGTCAATGAATATCGGGTGGATCTCAGTTCGCCGCGTCTGGGGCAGGAGAAGCTGGTGGATCTTTATGTGGCGCCTGTGGTCAGCGAGCCGGGGGCAGTGGTGGTTGTGTTCCAGGAACGCTCCATGGCCGACAAGATCGACCGTCAGCTCACCCATCGGGCCGCCGCCCGCTCCGTCACCGGCCTTGCTTCCATGCTGGCGCATGAAATCAAGAACCCGCTTTCAGGCATTCGCGGGGCGGCGCAATTGCTGGAAAGCTCGGTTCCCGATGAGGACCGGGCGCTCACCCGGCTGATCTGCGATGAGACGGACCGTATCGTCCAGCTCGTCGATCGCATGGAGGTGTTTTCGGATGAACGCCCCGTGGATCGGACCTCCATCAATATTCACTCGGTTCTCGACCACGTGAAAGCGGTGGCGCAGGCGGGCTTTGCGCGGCGACTGAAAATCACCGAAAGCTACGATCCCTCGCTGCCGCCGGTCTTTGCCAATCGCGACCAGCTTGTACAGGTCTTTCTCAATCTCGTGAAGAATGCCGCCGAAGCCGTGGGCGACAGGCCGGATGGCGAAATCCAGTTGACCACGGCCTATCGTCCGGGCATCCGGCTTTCGGTGGCAGGTGCGCGGGAAAAGATTTCCCTGCCGCTGGAATTCTGCGTGCATGACAATGGGCCGGGCGTGCCGCAGGATCTGCTTCCCCATCTCTTCGACCCCTTCATCACCACCAAGACCAATGGCTCAGGCCTTGGTCTTGCGCTGGTGGCCAAGATTATCGGTGGCCATGGCGGCATTGTCGAATGCGACAGTCAGGGCAGCCGCACCACATTCCGCGTTCTCATGCCCGTTTCCAAGGAAATGCCGGTTGAGGATGCGCCCACAGCGAAATCCACGGGACTTTCCAGATGAGCGCCACGATTCTTGTTGCCGATGACGATGCCGCAATCCGCACCGTTCTCAACCAGGCCTTGAGCCGTGCGGGCTATGATGTCCGCATTACCTCGAATGCCGCAACCCTCTGGCGCTGGATTTCGGCAGGCGAGGGCGATCTGGTGGTCACGGATGTGGTCATGCCGGATGAAAACGCCTTCGACCTTCTGCCGCGCATCAAGAAGGCCCGGCCCGATCTGCCGGTGCTGGTCATGAGCGCGCAGAACACCTTCATGACGGCCATTCGCGCTTCGGAAAAGGGCGCTTACGATTACCTTCCCAAGCCTTTCGACCTCACCGAACTCATCGCCATCATCGGCCGGGCGCTGTCGGAGCCGAAGAAAAAGCCCGCCCGCCTCGATGACGACATGCAGGACGGTATGCCGCTGGTGGGCCGCTCCGCTGCCATGCAGGAAATCTACCGGGTTCTTGCGCGCCTCATGCAGACCGACCTGACGCTGATGATTACCGGCGAATCTGGAACCGGCAAGGAGCTGGTAGCCAAGGCGCTGCATGATTACGGCAAGCGTCGCAACGGTCCCTTCGTGGCCATCAACATGGCTGCCATTCCGCGCGACCTGATCGAATCGGAATTGTTCGGTCATGAAAAGGGGGCGTTTACGGGTGCGCAAACCCGCTCGACGGGGCGTTTCGAGCAGGCCGAGGGCGGCACGCTCTTCCTCGATGAAATCGGTGACATGCCGATGGACGCGCAAACCCGCCTGCTGCGCGTGCTGCAACAGGGTGAATACACCACTGTCGGCGGGCGTACGCCCATTCGCACCGATGTGCGCATCGTGGCGGCCACCAACAAGGATCTCAAGCAATCTATCAATCAGGGCTTGTTCCGTGAGGATCTTTACTACCGCCTCAATGTGGTGCCGCTGCGTCTGCCGCCTTTGCGCGACCGAGCGGAGGATATTCCCGACCTCGTGCGCCATTTCATCCAGCAGGGGGAGAAGGAAGGGCTCGACGCCAAGCGGTTCGATCAGGAGGCGCTGGAATTGATGAAGGCCTATGCCTGGCCGGGTAACGTGCGCGAACTGGAAAATCTCGTGCGAAGGCTGATGGCGCTTTATCCGCAGGATGTCATCAGCCGCGAAATCATCGAGCAGGAATTGCGCTCCGATGTTTCCGACAGCCCGATTGCCAAGGTGGGCACGGCCGGAGGCAGCATGACCATTGCCCAGGCGGTGGAAGAAAACATGCGGACCTATTTCTCCAGCTTCGGCGATAATCTGCCGCCGCCCGGTCTTTACGACCGTGTGCTGACGGAAATGGAGTATCCCCTGATTCTCGCCGCACTCACCGCCACCCGCGGCAACCAGATCAAGGCGGCGGATCTGCTTGGCCTTAACCGCAATACCCTGCGCAAGAAGATCAGGGAACTGGGGGTATCCGTCTATCGCAGCTCCCGCGGCGCTTGACTTGTTGATGTTAACCGTTGCAATTTCGCCACAATGCGTTGCTCAATAGCAACGTTATGCGCGTAATGCGCCTCTTGCCTGAGAGGCGTAATGGCGAAGGCCAGCACACAGGGCCGAAATGTGGGAACCGGATTTCGGAGCAATTCGATACCGGACGAAGGCCGGACCATAGAGCAGATGGTTTGGCCGGCAAACGGGGGAAGGCGCATGGCCGCAGCCATGTGAACGGCAGATGATGAGCCGAAAGGCGATCTACATGGATGAGGCAGCAGCGCTTATCCAGGACAAGCGCTCTTCCTTTACCTGGCAGGGGCTCGCTCTGGCGGGCGGCGCGTTTGCCTGCGCCGTCTTTACTCTGCCGGTTCTGCTGGGGCTGACGCCCATTGCACCCACGTCGAACGTTCTTTTCGCCTCTGCGGCGGTGAACTCGCTGTTTGTTCTCGGGCTGATGTTCCTGATCGGGCGTGAGGTCAGCCGGCTGGTCAAGGCGCGTCACCGGGGCCGGGCGGCGGCGCGGCTGCATGTGCGTATCGTGGGGCTGTTTTCCATCGTGGCGATCACGCCTGCCATTCTGGTGGCGATCTTTGCCAGCATCACGCTGAATGTCGGTCTGGATCGATGGTTTTCGCTGCGCACGCAATCCATCGTCAGTTCATCCATGAATGTCGCGCAGGCCTATATGCTGGAAAATGCCAGCTATCTTCAGGGCCAGACCATTTCCATGGCCAGCGACCTTGAACGCAACCGCCCGCTTTATTTTCTCGACCGTGGCGGCTTCGTGGATCTCATGACGCGCCAGGCGCGGTTGCGCGGCCTTCTCGGCGCTTTTCTCGTGCGGGCGGATGGAACGGCGCTGGTGCAGGCCAATATCCCGACCGAAAAGCCGCTTCCCGCCATTCCCAAAGATGCGCTGGACAAGGCGGCCGCTGGCCAACCGACCCTTATCCCGCCGGGCGTGACCAATCTGGTTGGCGCCATCGTCAAGCTGGATTCCATCAGCGGCGCCTTTCTTTACACCGTTCGCGCCGTCGATCCGAAGGTGATGGATGCGATGCGCGAGATGGAAGACAATACCGCCGAATACAAATCGATGGAGGCGGGCCGAACCTCGCTGCAATTTGCCTTTGCCATTCTTTATCTCGGCTTTGCGCTGATCGTGCTTCTGGCCTCCATCTGGACCGCAATTGCCGTTGCCGACCGTATTGTCCGGCCGATCCGCCTGCTGATTTCGGCCGCCGACAATGTCGCTTCCGGCAATATGAATGTCGTGGTGCCGGTGAGAACCGCCGATGGCGACGTGGGCAGCCTGTCGCGAACCTTCAACAAGATGATTTCGCAGATCAGAACCCAGCGTGATGAAATTCTCGAAGCCAAGGATGAAGTCGATGACCGGCGCCGCTTCATCGAGGCGGTGCTTTCCGGGGTGACGGCGGCGGTGATCGGCGTGGAGGACGATGGAAGCATTACCATCGTCAATTCCTCTGCCGCACTTTTCCTGGCCCGCAGCGAAGAAGAGCTGATCGGCCAGCATCTCGAAACGGTAACGCCGGAAATCAATGCGGTTTTTGCCGAAGCCGCCCTTCGTCATCGGGGCGATCTGCGCAAGCAGGTCAACCTGATCCGGGGCGGCAAGGAGCGCACGCTTTCGGTGCAGGTCACGCGGGAGGAAGCCCGCAGCGGTACGGATTCCTACGTTATCACGCTGGATGACATTACCGATCTGGTGATTGCGCAGCGCTCCACCGCCTGGGCCGACGTGGCGCGCCGTATTGCCCATGAAATCAAGAACCCGCTCACGCCGATCCAGCTTTCCGCCGAGCGTCTCAAACGCCGCTATGGCCGCCAGATCGCCGAAGACGACCGGGCGGTTTTCGATAAATGCACCGACACCATCGTCCGGCAGGTGGAAGATATTGGCCGCATGGTGGATGAGTTCTCGTCTTTCGCGCGGATGCCAAAGCCCACCAAGCAGCCCGGCGACCTGCGCGATATTCTCAAGGATGCGGTTTTCCTGCGGGAAATGGGGCATACGGAATGTAGCTTCATCCGCGATGTGGGCGAAGAGCCGCTGGAAGGTTCATTCGATAGCCGGATGCTGGCGCAGGCCTTCGGCAATCTCATCAAGAATGCCGTGGAGGCGATCGAGGCGGTCCCATCCGATCTGCCCGCCCTGCCGGGCAGGGTCTGGGTGAGGGCGCGCGAGGATGAAAGCCGCGATGTGTTCGTGGTCGATATCATCGATAACGGCAAGGGTCTGCCGGTGGAGAACCGTCACCGCATTCTCGAACCTTACATGACGATGCGCGAAAAGGGCACCGGCCTCGGTCTCGCCATCGTCAAGAAGATCATTGAAGAACATGGCGGACAGCTTGAGCTGCATGACGCGCCAGCGGAGTTCGATGGGGGGCGCGGCGCGATGATCCGCGTTGTTCTGCCCCGCAGCCCCGCCGCCGTTCTTTCCGCTGAAGCACATGACAAGGAAGCAGCCCATGGCGTCTGATATTCTGGTTGTTGACGACGAAGAAGACATTCGCGATATCGTCTCGGGCATTCTCAGCGACGAGGGCCACGAGACCCGTACCGCCCACGACGCAGACAGCGCGCTGGCGGCCATTTCCGATCGTGTGCCGCGGCTGATTTTCCTGGACATCTGGATGCAGGGCAGCCGTCTGGACGGGCTTGCGCTGCTCGATGAAATCCGCACACGTCATCCCGAACTGCCGGTGGTAATGATTTCAGGCCATGGTAATATCGAAACCGCCGTGTCAGCCATCAAGCGCGGCGCTTTCGACTTTATCGAAAAGCCGTTCAAGGCCGATCGCCTGATTCTGATCGCGGAGCGGGCGCTCGAGAATTCCAAGCTGAAGCGCGAGGTTTCCGAACTCAAGCGCCGCACGGGTGATTCGAGCGAGCTGATCGGCACCTCCGTCGCCGTCTCGCAACTGCGCCAGACCATCGAAAAGGTATCGCCCACCAATAGCCGCATCATGATTGTCGGCCCCTCCGGTTCAGGCAAGGAACTTGTGGCCCGAATGATCCACAAGCGTTCCAGCCGGGCTGGCGGGCCGTTCGTCAGCCTCAACGCCGCCGCCATTACCCCTGACCGCATGGAGGTGGCGCTGTTCGGCACCGAGGGCAGCCCCGGCCAGCCGCGCCGCATCGGTGCGCTGGAGGAGGCCCATCGCGGCATACTCTATCTCGATGAAGTCGGCGAGATGCCGCGGGAAACGCAGAACAAGATCCTGCGCGTGCTGGTGGATCAGCAGTTCGAGCGGGTCGGCGGTTCCAAGCGCGTGAAGGTGGATGTGCGCATCATTTCCTCCAGCGCCTATAATCTTGAAAGCATGATTGCCGAGGGGCGCTTCCGGGAGGATCTTTTCCACCGGCTGGCCGTGGTGCCGGTGCGGGTGCCGGCGCTTGCCGAAAGGCGGGAGGACATTCCCTTTCTGGTGGACATGTTCGTCCGCCATATCTGCGATCAGCAGGGCATTCGCCCGCGCAAGATCGGCGAGGACGCCATGGCCGTGCTTCAGGCCCATGACTGGCCGGGCAATATCCGCCAGTTGCGCAACAATATCGAGCGCCTGCTGATTCTTGCGCAAAACGACGGGCAGGATCAGCCGATTACCGCCGATATGCTGCCGAACGACCTGGGCGAGATGCTGCCCAAGGTATCCGGCAAGAGCGATTACCAGATCATGACGCTACCCTTGCGGGAAGCGCGGGAAATGTTCGAGCGCGATTATCTCATCGCCCAGATCAACCGCTTTGGCGGCAATATCTCCCGAACGGCGGAATTCGTGGGGATGGAGCGCTCGGCCCTGCACCGCAAACTGAAATCCCTGGGTGTCTGATTTCGGGACCGAAATTGGCTGACAAGGGCAGGTTTTCCAGATTGCGGAACACAATTTGATTTGATACCACATCTGACTGAGGGGCACTGGGGCAACTTGTCCAGAAAACAGATAGAAAATTCAACCGGCAACCCCGGCCGGCAAACAAATAGAAAGAAGCGGCGCCATGGCGGAACGTTCTCAAAATTTGCAGGACCTCTTTCTCAATACGGTTCGCAAGCAGAAAATTTCTCTCACGATTTTCCTTATCAATGGCGTGAAGCTCACCGGGGTGGTAACGTCCTTCGATAACTTCTGCGTGCTGCTGCGCCGCGATGGTCATTCCCAGCTTGTCTATAAACATGCCATTTCGACCATCATGCCGGGCCAGCCCATGCAGATGTTCGAGAGTGAAGAAAGCGCGTCCTGATTTCGGGCGCCTGCAAGCAGGAACACGGCTATAGCCAACCGGGACACAACATCCGATTCCATCATTCCTGAAGAGGAAAAGCACCGCGACGACATGTGCGCCGTGGTGCTTGTGCCTGTTCTGAAAGCTGCCCGCACCGCAGATCGTGCGGGTAGTGATGGCATTCCACCGGCAACCCGCAGCAATGAAAGCCGTCTTGAAGAGGCGGAAGGTCTTGCGCGCGCCATTGATCTCACCATTGCCGAGGGATTGATCGTTCCGGTCAATCAGCCGCGACCGGCCACCCTGATCGGCACGGGCAAGATTGCCGAGATCAAGGCGCTGCTCGATGCCCATGATGCGGGTCTGGTGATCGTCGATCACCCGCTGACGCCGGTTCAGCAGCGCAACCTCGAAAAGGAATGGGGCGCAAAGGTCATCGACAGGACCGGCCTGATCCTCGAGATTTTCGGGCGGCGCGCCTCCACAAAGGAGGGTACGCTCCAGGTCGATCTTGCGCATCTGAATTATCAGAAAGGGCGCCTGGTTCGAAGCTGGACCCACCTTGAACGCCAGCGCGGCGGCGCGGGTTTCATGGGCGGCCCCGGTGAAACGCAGATCGAAGCCGACCGGCGTATGCTTCAGGATCGCATCGTGCGGCTGGAGCGGGAACTTGAGCAGGTGGTGCGCACCCGCCAACTGCATCGCGCCAAGCGCCGCAAGGTGCCGCATCCCATCGTGGCGCTGGTGGGCTATACCAATGCCGGCAAATCCACCATGTTCAACCGTATCACCGGCGCTGGCGTGCTGGCGGAAGACATGCTGTTTGCCACGCTGGACCCGACTCTCCGGCGCATGAAACTTCCCCAAGGGCGCACGGTGATACTTTCCGACACCGTCGGCTTCATCTCGGACCTGCCGACCCATCTGGTCGCCGCTTTCCGGGCAACGCTGGAAGAGGTGCTGGAAGCCGATCTCATCCTGCATGTGCGCGATATGTCCGACCCCGACAATGGCGCGCAGGCGGCGGATGTGTTGCGGATTCTCGGTGATCTCGGCATCGATGAGAAAGAGCGCGCTGAACGCATTATCGAAGTCTGGAATAAGATCGACCGGCTGGAGCCGGAAAGCCACGATGCCCTGATCCAGAAGGTGGCGGCGCGTGAGGATGTCATTCCCGCCTCGGCTCTGACCGGCGAGGGCGTAGACCGGCTGATGGACGTGATTTCGCAGCGCCTTTCGGGGGTGTTGACGGAGGCTACCATCACTATTCCGGCGGATCGTCATGCGGTTGTGCACTGGGCCTATGAAAATGCTGTCGTCGATGGCCGGGAGGATCACGAAGACGGTTCGGTCAGCCTCGATCTTCGCTTGACCGAAAGACAGGCAATCGAGCTTGAGCGAAAGCTTGGCCTTCAGCAAAAGCGGCAAAAGGAAGATTGGGAGCGGGATTAGAGTCTTTTGCTATTTAACGCCTTATCCTTGAGCATAATCTTGGCCGATCCTCGTTTCACTCCGATCGGATTATACTCTAACCCCTTGTTTTGACGCATTTCCGGACACAAAATCGAATACACTTTTGCTGGAAATGCTCCCATACCAATGGTCATTGAAAATGACTCTTTGTATTCGGTTTTCAAATATCGCAAGCCACTGACGCAATTGAGATATTCGAGAAATTTTCAAGGTGAGGATGTGTGAGCATCTTCGAGCCTTGGTATAAAGACATGTTGTTTAACGCTCGGCTGGCTTGAAGGGACTGAAAAGATCGGCGCCCGGCCAATCGCGCAGCTTTACGATCTCCCCGGCATTCCCTTTTTGCCAGTTTGCGCCGTCGTTTACATCGCCCTTGCCGCTATAGGCGGCCACATAAGGGTAGGGGTATACCGGACGGGTCATGGCGGGCAGGGGCGGATAGTCAAGCTTCTTCTGGGGAGGGGGGCCTGCGTCGCCCTTTCCCTTCGCGGGCATTTCGGGCTGACCGAAATCGCTTCGCGCGCCAGTGGATGTCGTCATGATGCCATCGGGCGCGTGACCATTCTCGACCCATGCCATCATCGGGGTCAAGAGGTCGAGATTGCTGGGGCCTTCGCCACCGCCGCAATGAGCGGTACCGGGCAGAAGATAAAGGCGTTCGAAACCATTGACGGATTGGTCTCCCATGAAGTCGATCAGCGCCTTGTGGTAGGAGAGGGTGTTGGCGGGTGAAATATGCTGGTCGGCCAGACCGTGCCAAAGAATAAGCTTGCCGCCGGCCTTTTCGAAAGCCTTCAGATCGGTGCTCGTTGCATCAAACAGAGGATGGCGGGCTCTGAGCGCATCAAGCGTCTCACGGGTGAACTGCAAATCGTTCAGTTCGAACCTGGGATCGGCCTTCGAAAAGGCGATCGTTTGCAGAACCGGGGTTGCAATCATCTGGCTCATGAAGTGCCCCCGGCGCTCATCAGCCACGAAAACACCCTGCCAGTTCAATTCGGATCCGGGCTGCGGTTGCCCGGCCGTCAGCGGCAAGCCAGTTTTTTCATCCTTCGGGCCTTCATAGATTTTCCGCACCACCGCACTCTCTGCCGTCGTGAGGCAGGTGGAGGTGTCTTTCTGTCCCTCCTTGCAGGTGATGGTGGCGATGTCGAAATTGCATTTGGCAGGTTCGGAGATAAGACCGTCCTTCACGCCGTCCAGAGCGTCACAGGCTTCGACCACAGCCTTGTGAACAAGCGGCAGACGGTCTGAGGTGAGGATGGTGGAGCCGTCCTTTGCTGTATTCGAAACGGCAAGCCATCCATGGTAAAGCGTGTTTTGCACCTGAAACAGCATGGCTGGCGCGCCTGCGACGATGCCGTCGAAATCCTCAGGATAGCGCTGCGCTTCCACGAGCGCCTCACGGCCACCATCCGAGCAACCGTTGAAGTAGGAAAACTTTTCGGCCTGACCATAGAAGGAAGCGATCAATGCCTTGGCGGCGAGGGCGGTCAGATGCTGGGCGCGATAAGCAAAGTCAACTCTTCTTTGCTCATCCAGGGGTTGGGCCTGAACGGGGTGCGATAAGGCAGCCAGCCAAACCGCAATGCTACTCATCATTATCCGCGTTCGCATGAGGTCTTATCCTTCAGGTTCATCATAGCGCGAAAAGCTTGTAGCGCGAGAAGGAAGGGAAAGGCATCGATTTAACGCAATTTTACAGCGAAATGCTATTCGGGTTCAGATTATCAAGAGCGACATTCAAAAATCAGATAAGATAGATTATGGAACTATTCTGTGTGTTCGAGCAATTCCCCCCGGCGTCAGAACTCCCCTGACGCCTCTCGGCGGCGCTGGTCGAGTTCTTCGCTGTAGCGACGCAAGGTGTGGCTTTCTGTCAAAAGTCCCGCAGGCCGGTTTTCGATGCGGTCGTTGACGACGACGAGCGCATCGCTTTGGGTGGAATCGAAAAGTGCTGCGGCCTGTTTTACATTCATTGTCGGCAGCAGAACGTCTTTCTGGTATCGCAAAAAGCGTTCCAGTGTCAGATTTTCGCCGCTTCGTTCCATGGGATCAGCGTAGATTTCCGGCACCAGGACAATGCCTGCGTAACGGCCATCATCATGGGTCATGATAACGCGCTGCGTCGAGCCAAGCGGAAATTCCTTGCGGAACGCCTCCAGGCCTATGCCAACCTTGGCGGTGCGCATATCGGCACGCATCATCTTGCCAACGGTCAGGTCGCGTACCCAGCCGACATCATGGGCGCTGCGAATGGATTCGCCCCGCAAATGGAAACGCCATGTCGCGAAGGAATATCCAAAGGAAACACGGACCACCAGCGACGTGGTGATGACGGCTGCAAGCACGAGCGCCGTGATCGGAAAATCGCCGGTCAGCTCAAGCGCCAGAAAGGTCATGGTCATTGGGCCGCCAATCACGGCGGCGGCAAAGGCGCTCATGCCCACCACGGCATAAATGCCCGGATCGACACTGACGCCGTGGAAGAATGGTACGCCAAAAGCGAAAATCTTGCCGATCAGGGCGCCCATGAAAAGCGAGGCAAAGAACAACCCGCCACGGAAACCGGAACCGATGGAAATGGCGCTGGCAAAAGACTTCAGCAGAAAAAGCATGAGCAGCATCCAGATGCTGCTTTGGGCATTCATATTGAGATGAAGCGCGCCATGGCCGCCGGAAAGCACCTGCGGTGAGACAAGCCCCAGAAGACCAACGATGAAACCGCCGATAAACGGACGGAATGGCTGGGCAATGGCGCTTTTGCGCGCCGTTTCCTCGATAAAGGACACTGCCTGCATGAGGAGAATGCCGACCCCCGCACAGACGATGCCGAGAACGATGGCGGGCACGTAATCCACCGGCATGATGTTGTCGGCCGTGGCAATTTCGAACACCAGCCCATGTTCCGAAATCTGGTTGGCCACGAGACTTGCCACAAGCGCTGACACGATCACCGGCGTTAGCGACAAGACCGTATAGCTGCCGATAATCAGCTCGATTGCATAAAAAGCTCCCGTGAGCGGCGCATCGAAGGCGGCGGCTATGGCGCCGGCCGCACCGCAGCCCACCATCAAACGGAGATCCCCTCGCCGCAGCTTGAGCTTCAATCCAAGTTTGGAGGCTGCGCCAGAGGCGATCTGCGTATAGCCCGCCTCCAGTCCCACCGAAGCGCCGAAGCCGTTGGAAATGATGTTCTGCACGCAAACAATGATGCTATCCGTCAGTGACAGCCGCCCGCCATGCAGGGCATTGGCTTCGATCGGGTCGATCATCGGTTTCTTGCGCGTTTTCGACAGCACGAAGAAAATTACGCCAAGCAGCACGCCGCCGATAATCGGGCCAAGCAGGACGATATGGCCGGTAATATTGCTGCCGCTGAGCGTTCCCTCCACGCCGAAGACGAGCCAATGCAAGCCGTTGCTGAGGAAGCTGACAAGAGCCACGAGAAGACCGGCGATGACCCCGACGATGGCGGCAAGAACAACCAGCCCCAGTTCACCGCGTCGCAGCAGCGATTGCAGCCGTGAAAGGCGCAAATTATCCAGAAAGCTGGATGTGCTGGGTGATCGATACGGCTTGTTGAGCATTGGCTGCCTGATTTTTCCCTGTCAGCACAGATTGGAAAGTGATCCGGAAAGGCCGTCTTCCTGTGTGATCATCGCTTCAAAAGTCATCTGGTCGTAGGCTGGCTCGACATGGTCCGGAGTTTCGGCCATGACCGTATCGTAATCCAGCGGCGTGTGCATATGGGTAAGAATTGCGCGCTTCGGCGCGATGCGCTCGATCCAGTCCAGCGATTGCGAAAGCGACAGGTGGCTTGGATGAGGCTTGTATTGCAAGGCATCGATGATGAGGACATCGAGCCCGCCCATACGGCTGACGGTTTGCGCCGGAAAATCGCTCACATCGCTGCAATAGGCGACATTGCCGATGCGCAGGCCGAGCGAAAGAATATCGCCATGCTGCTGGGGCAGGGGCAAAACGGTTATGCGCCCCCCTTCCCCGTCAATGCTGAAGGCCCGATCAAGATCGGCTATGGGTTCGGCCTTCACGATGGGCGGATAGCCGCTGCCCGGTGGTGTTTCGAGGCAATAACCGAATCCGTCCTTGATGCGCCGCAGTGTTTCCGGTTCGGCATGGATCGGGATGCGGTGATGCTGCATGACGAAATAGCCGCGCAAATCGTCTATTCCGTGCAGATGATCGGCATGGGCATGGGTATAAATCACCGCGTCGAGTTTCTTTACCCCTGCCCGCACCATCTGCTCGCGAAAATCCGGTCCGGTATCGACCACCACCGTTGTCACGCCGCCGTTTTGAGCAAATTGCTCGATAAGAAAGGCTGCCCGGCTACGGCGGTTTTTCGGATTATCGGGATTGCAGGCGCCCCAATCGCCGTTGATGCGCGGCACGCCGGGAGAAGACGAGCAGCCCAGAATGGTGAAACGGCGCCTGTATTGCATTCCTCACAGCCTCGGCATTTTTGAAAAACAACGCAACGCATTATCCGTGGTAATCGCAGCCATCTCAGCGTAACTCAGGCCCTTGACCTCCGCCAGAACCTCCGCCGTATTGATGACATAGGACGGTTCGTTGCGCTTTCCACGCCACCGTTTCGGCGCCAGATAAGGCGCATCGGTTTCCACCAGCAGCCGGTCCAGCGGCACGTCGCGGGCAATATCGCGCAGTTCCTGTGATTTGGGAAAGGTCAGGATGCCGGAAAAGGAGATAAAGCCGCCCAGCTCCACCCCCGTTCTGGCAAGATCTTCCCCGGCCGAAAAACAGTGGAGAATGAAGGGGAAAGCCCCCTTCTCCGTCTCCTGCCGTAAAATATCGGCCATATCGTCATCGGCGCTGCGACTATGGATCACCAGCGGCAATTGCGTGCGCCGCGAGGCATCTATGTGGCGCAAGAAACCGGTTTTCTGATCTTCGGGCGTCTGGGTGTCGTAAAAATAGTCCAGTCCGCACTCGCCAATCGCCACCACTTTTTCATGGGCGTCTGCCAGCCGCACCAGCTCGTCAGCGCTGACATCCAGCTCCTCGCCCGCATTGTTGGGATGCGTACCTACCGAGCAGAAAACCGAAGGGTAGCGTTCCGTGAGCGCCAGAAGCACCGGCAGTTTTGCCACGCGCGTCGAGATTGTCACCATCTGCCGCACGCCCGCGTCGTGGGCGCGTTTGACAAGTTCGTCGCGCTCCTCATCGAAATCGGCGAAGTCCAGATGGCAATGGGTGTCGATCAGCATCGGCTCAGGCCTTGTCTGCTTCCGGGGCGACATAGCGCGGGAAGACCGGCGAAACCGCCGGAAGCTCCGTGCCTGGCTTCAGGCGCCCGGCCTCTCCCAGTTTTGCAAAAATGCGGTCTTCCGGGCCAACGGCCACCAGGTAGAGAAGTTTCGCCGCACTGTCCGGCATGATCGGCTGGAAGAGAATTGCAATCTGGCGCACCACTTCTGCCGTCACGTAAAGCACCGTCGCCATGCGGGCCACGTCGGTCTTGCGCAAGACCCACGGTTCCTGCGCGGCGAAATAGCGATCCGCCTCGTTGACGATGTTCATGATGGCGCCGACCGCCTTGTGAATCTGCTGGCGGGACATTTCCTCGCGGCAGGTGGCGATCGTTTCGTCGGCAATTGCCAGAATGGCCTTATCCGCATCGGTCAGCGGACCCGGCTGCGGCACCCTGCCCTCGAGATTCTTGCCGATCATCGACAGGGAGCGGCTGGCAAGATTGCCGATGCCATTGGCAAGATCGGCGTTGATGCGCGTTGCAATCCCTTCTTCGGAATAGGAACCATCCTGGCCGAACGAGACCTCGCGCAGGAAGAAGAAGCGCACCTGATCGAGGCCGAAATGGTTCACCAGATTGACCGGATCGACGACATTGCCCAACGATTTCGACATCTTCTCGCCCTTGTTGAGCAGGAAGCCGTGGGCGTAAACGCGCTTGGGCAGAGGAAGCCCTGCCGACATCAGGAAGGCGGGCCAGTAAACGGCGTGGAAGCGAATAATGTCCTTGCCAATGATATGAGCGTCTGCGGGCCAGTATTTGGCGCGCGGGCCGCTCTCATCAGCGAGATAGCCGGTTGCCGTCACGTAATTGGTCAGCGCATCCACCCAGACATACATGACATGCTTGTCATCGCCAGGCACCTTGATGCCCCAGTCGAAGGTCGTGCGCGATACCGAAAGATCCTTCAAGCCGGATTTGACGAAGGAAATCACCTCGTTGCGCCGCTCGTTCGGACCAATAAAGTCGGGCTGATCCTCATAAAGTTTCAGCAGCTTGTCCTCATAGGCGGAAAGCCTGAAGAAGTAGCTTTCCTCCTCCACCCATTCCACCGGTGTTCCCTGCGGCCCGTAGCGCAACCCATCGGCGCGCACCTCCGTTTCGTCTTCGGCGTAATAAGCCTCGTCGCGCACGGAGTACCAGCCGGCATAGCTGTCTTTGTAAATGTCGCCGTTCTTTTCCATGCGCTTCCAGATTTCCTGGCTGGCGGCGTGGTGACGCGGCTCGGTGGTACGAATGAAATCGTCGTTAGAAGCATTCAGCAGCTTGCCCATGGCGCGGAATTCGTTGGAGTTCCGCTCGGCGAGCGCTTCCGGCGTTATGCCTTCATTGCGTGCCGTCTGTTGCATTTTCTGGCCATGCTCGTCCGTACCCGTGAGGAAAAACACGTCCTTTCCATCCAGCCGCTGGAAACGCGCCATGGCATCCGTGGCGATCAGCTCATAGGCATGGCCGATATGCGGCTTGCCGTTCGGATAGGAAATGGCGGTCGTGATGTAGTAGGTGTCTTTCATCGGGTTTGGCCCTTGGCGTGCAGGTCTTACAGCAGGGCAAGGAAGCTGCCGCCCCTCGCCTTCAACGAATTTCGAATATCTCAAATGCAACAAGGACTCGAGATGTTCGCATGACGGGCGGTTTCACTGGCAAAACACCACCTGAAAACCGCGTCACACTTTTGCGCGACATGGTTTTCCAGCAAGCATGTCGTTGCCGCAAATCCGCATCACACTTTTGCGCGACATGGTTTTCCGGCAAGCATGTCGTTACCGCAAAACCGCGTCACACTTTTGCGCGACATGCTTTAGCGCATGTTTTGCGGATGCGAAACAACAAGTTTCAGTCAGCATACACCCCGTGTCCGGCGCTTGACGCTGGCGCAAGCCCTCCTTACAGCTTGCATAAGTGAAGTAAGGCGGAATGAGGGCCAAGGATCGCGTGCCAGACCAATTTTCTTTCGATCCCATGGTTTCTCTCTCTGGCTTTCTGGTCGGGGCCCTCGTTGGAATTACCGGCGTCGGCGGGGCATCGCTGATGACGCCGCTGATGGTTTTGCTGTTCGGCATTCATCCGGCAACGGCGGTTGGCACGGACCTGCTCTATGCGGCAATCACGAAAATGGCAGGCGCTGGCGTCCATCACCGCCACGGTCATATTCGCTGGCGTCTGGTGGGGCTTCTCTGTCTCGGCAGCATTCCCGCAACCGCGCTTACCCTGTGGCTCATGAGCGGTGTGGACCGGAAAAGCGCCGCCTCGGCATCCATGCTGACTTCGGGACTTGGCGTGATGCTGCTTGTCACCGCAGCCATCCTGGTTTTTCGCGATTTTTTGATGCGATACGAGTTGAACTGGCTGAAAAGCCACCGGGCACCCAATCCCCGTTTCATTACCATGGCCACCGTTGTTCTGGGGCTTGTCCTCGGCACGGTTGTCACGCTCACCTCGGTCGGTGCAGGCGCCATTGGCGTCACAATCCTGCTGTTTCTTTATCCTCGAGCTGCCGTAAATGAAATCGTCGGCTCCGATATTGCCCACGCCATTCCCCTCACCCTTGTCGGCGGCATCGGTTACTGGATGATCGGTGATGTCCACTGGCTGCTGCTTGCCTCGCTTCTGCTCGGCTCCATCCCCGGCATTCTGCTCGGCAGCCATGTTGCCCCGCGTATGCCGGAGCGGCTGGTGCGAATCATTCTGGCAATCGTGCTTATGGTCGTTGCCGCCCGGCTCATTCACAGTTGAATGACAACCTCTTGATCAATGGCAAATGCCTCCCCAAATAAGACAGGGAAAGGATGAGCCCATGAAACAACGTATCGCAAAATTTGGAATCGGTGACATCGTACGCCACAAGGTCTTTCCATTCCGCGGTGTCGTTTTTGATGTCGATCCGGAGTTTTCAAACACCGAAGAGTGGTGGAACTCCATTCCGGTCGAGATCCGGCCAAGCAAGGATCAACCCTTCTATCATCTTCTGGCCGAAAATGACGATTCGGAATATGTCGCCTATGTCTCGGAGCAAAACCTGGAGCGCGACACCAGCGAAGAGCCGCTTCGCAATCCGCAGGTGCAGCAGATCTTCGTCAAGCAGGGCGAGGGCCACTATAAGCCCCGTATGAATTTCGCGCATTGAGGCGAAAGCTCCCATCGCGCAAACACGCGGCATTCCACCACTCATGATGTGGTTCAAAGCAAAAGCCCGGCTTTCGCCGGGCTTGTTTCATTTCCATTCAAACACGTCTTACTGACCGGTCTTTGCAGCCTTCTGTGCGTCTTCAAGCGCCTTCTGAGACTCTTCATTCTTCTTCTGCATCGCTTCTTCCAGCAGACGCTGGCGCTCCTGCGCCTGCGACTGCGTGATGGCCGGACCGTCGTAAGAACCGGTGAAGCCATCCAGCGAAATCTTGATCGGGTTTGGCGCGCGGCGGAAGTTCATGGAGGTGAAGACGACCTCATGGCCCTTTTTCAGGCTGGCAATGAGAGCATCCGTCATCGGAATTTCAGCGGTGCAGCGATCCGGGAAGCAAACGGCGTAATCGAGCTTCTGGCCCTTGCCGCCATCGATCTGCATGACTACGCCGGGCGCGATCATCCGTGCGGAGGGCACGGAAACCTGCATGATCTTGCGGCTGCCGCCCTTGCCGTCGATGGAGATCATGGCAACGGCAATGATCATCTGGCGGTTCTGGGCCACCTGGATGTTCTGCACGGTGCAGATGTCGTTATCGTCCTGCTTGGCGCAGGTCTTGAACCAACCCTGCGGCGGCAGATCGCCACCGGCCTGCTGCGCAAAAGATACGCCGGCGAAGCTGGAAGAAAGCACGAGAGCAGAAAGTGCAACGCGCGCGGCTTTGGTGGTGATGAACGTCATAACGGGTTCCGTCTCCTGAAATTCGCTTGTGAACCGGTAGAGTCCGGGCCGGTTCGTGCCATTTGCTCCCCCTGGGTTTCAAATGAGGCAAATAGATGACCCGGCGTGCATGGCGACACCTGTTACAGCGAGAGGCCTCGAATATCCAGTGCTTCTTTCGGCAAGAAGCGCCATGGCGCCATTTTATACCAATTCTTGTTGGATTTCCGGCAGGCCATGATAATTTGCCGCAAAACTGAAATTCGCTTTATGAAGAGGGCTTTTAGTGCGGCGTTTTCTTTGCGGCCTGCTTGTTGCAATCCTGTCGGCCTCACCGGCGCTGGCGCAGGCCATGCACGGCATGGCGATGTATGGGCAACCTGCCCTGCCCGCCGATTACAAGGCCTTCCCCTACGTCAACCCCGACGTGAAGAAGGGCGGGCGCATTTCCTATGGCGTCGTCGGCACGTTTGATTCGTTCAATCCCTTCGTGCTGAAAGGTATGCGCACCACCGCACGCGGCATCTGGGATCCGGACTATGGCAATCTCTTCTATGACACGCTGATGACCCGCTCGGCCGGGGAGCCTTACACGCTTTACGGCCTGCTGGCCGAATCCGTGGAGACCGACGATGCCCGCAGCTTCGTGCAGTTCAACCTCAACCCGAAAGCGCGCTGGCACGACGGACAGGCCGTAACGCCGGAAGATGTGATTTTCACCTTCCAGCTTCTGAAGGAAAAGGGCCGCCCGCCCTTCAACGCCCGCATGAAAAATGTAGCGCGGCTGGAAAAAACGGGTGAGCGCAGCGTTCGTTTCACCTTCGATGGCAAGCAGGATCGCGAAACACCCATGCTGATTGCCTTTGCCACGCCCATATTGCCGCGCCACGCCACCGATGTCGGCCGGTTCGAGCAGACGTCACTTTCTGTCCCGGTCGGCTCCGGCCCCTACAAAATCAAGAGCTTCAGGCCGGGGGAAGCCATTACCTATGAGCGGGACAAAAATTACTGGGGCAAGGAACTGCCTGCCAAGCGCGGTTTCGATAACTATGATGAAATCACCATCAATTACTTCCTTCAGGAAAGCACGCTGTTCGAAGCCTTCAAGAAAGGCGACGTCGATGTTTATGTGGAGGGTGATTCGAGCCATTGGCTGCGCGGCTATGATTTTCCCGCCGTGAACAATGGCGATGTGGTGCGAGACAGCTTCACGCCCGAAAAGCCGCCGGTCATGCTGGGTTTCGTGTTCAACACCCGCCGTGCTGTGTTTGCCGATGCGAAGGTGCGCGAGGCCTTGACGCTGGCCTTCGATTTCGAATGGGTCAACAAGAACCTGTTCGGTAATGTTTTCAAGCGCAGCCAGAGCTTTTGGCAGAACTCGGCACTCGGCGCCTATGGTCATGCGGCAGACGAGCGCGAGCTTGCTATTCTGGGTGGGGCGAAGGAGAAGATCGCGCCGGAAATTCTGGCTGGAACCTATACGCTGCCGATTTCTGACGGCTCCGGCGCGGACCGCAACGTGTTGCGGCAGGCCGTCGCCCTGCTCAGCCAGGCGGGCTATTCCATCAATGACGGCCGCATGGTGGACGCTCAGGGCAAGGCCCTGTCTTTCGAAGTGATGACCCAGAACGAGGGTCAAGAGAAAATGGCGGTTGCCTATCAGCGCACGCTTCGGCTGATCGGCATCAATATGGCCATTCGAACGGTGGACGACGCGCAATATCAGGCCCGATCCAACAATTTCGATTATGACATGATCGTCAAGGCCTACACGGCCTCCCTGTCGCCCGGCATGGAGCAGTTCAACCGCTGGAGTTCCGCCTCACGCGACCAGCCGGGCAGCTTCAATTACGCAGGCACCGCAAGCCCGGAAATAGACCGTGTTCTGACCGCAATGGTCAATGCCCGCGCGCAGGAGGATTTTCAGGCCAGCGTCCGCGCGCTGGACCGGCTGCTTGTTGCCGGTCATTATCTGGTACCGCTCTACTACAGCCCGGATCAATGGGTGGCCCGGTGGAAGCGCATTGGCCGTCCTGACCTCACCCCACTCCTGGGCTACCAGCTTGCCACATGGTGGAATGCCGCAGCCCAATGACAGCTGTGGCGACCATCAATCAATCCGGCCAAGGGTGAAGGGCAGCGTGCGCGGCGGCTCCGGCGGCACGGCAAAATGATCGGGCGGCAAACCGGCCTGTGCCCGCTCCACCATCATGCGGTAAGCCTTTTCGAGATGCCGGGCAAAGCGCTGGGTGTCGAAAAGCGGCTGCATTCGCCGGTTTTCCTGCAATCGGCGGCGGTATTCATTCAGTTTCTCCGGGTTGCGCACAAGCTCGCAGGCCAGATTGACGAAGTCGTTTTCATTCCCGGCAACCAGTTCCGGCAGGCCGATGGCACGAAGCAGACTTTCTGAAACGCGGGAGGCAAAATTTGTCCCTCGCCGCGTCACTACCGGCACCCCCATCCAGAGCAGTTCCGATGTCGTGGTGTGGCCGTTCCAGGGAAAACAGTCCAGCGCAAGGTCTGCCGCAGGCATCGAGGCGAGATGATCCTGATAACTCGACCGTCTGCGAAACACGACACGGTTCCCTGCCACACCCGATGCCTCGGCGGCGGCGAGAAATTGCCTTCCCGCATCTTCATCCGGGCAAAACAGGTGAAGCACACTGTCTGGATTGGCCATAAGGATCCGCATCCAGGCATCGAAGGTTTCGGGCGATATTTTCTGGACTGCATTGGCCGAGTGAAAAACGAAACGATCTTCCGGCAGGCCGAGTTGGGCGCGGGTCAAAGGTATCGGAAGTGGCCGGCGCAGCATATCATTGCATTGATAGCTTTCCGGCAGCAGGCAGAATTTCTCGTGGTAGAAGGGCTTGCTCGTTTCTGGCGTTACAATGGCATCGGTGAGGATGTAATCGCAATCGATGCCGTGCGATGAGCCCGGAAACCCCAGATAGGCAACCTGAATGGGTGCGGGGCCGCTGTTGACGATATTGGGGCGTGCATCCATCGTATGCCCCTTCAGATCCACGAGAATATCGATTTCTTCGGCGCGGATGCACCGATGCGCCTCCTCATCCGACAGGCCCGCAAGATCGATGATCTTGTCCTCATGGCGCTTGCGAAAATCGTGATCGGCCTTGCGAAGCGCCTCCGGGGTGATGCAGAACAGCCGGACGTCCACCCGTTGCGGATCGTGGCAGTCGATCACGCCCTGTAAAAGGATCATGGTGGCGTGAATATCGGAAAAATCCGCCGAGAGATACCCGATGCGTAGCGGGTGGTGGAAGCGGTGCGGACGGCTGCGACGGGATTGCCGCGACTCTTCGGTGAAGGAGGCGCCTCCCTGAAACCGGCGCACGGCGGCATTGAGGGCTTCGTCCCCGCACCAGTAGAGATTTTCCAGCGGATTTTCGACCTGCGCGGCAAATTCGCTTCCACTGGCCAGTGCCGCACGCAGCGTTGCATTCGATTTGCGCTTTTCGTCAATATCCAGCCGCCGGTGCAGGATGTGGCGGTAAAGGGCAATCGCCTTCTCATCCAGCGGATCCATTTCGATAAGGCCTGCCGCGTAAGGGAAGGCATCGGCATTCCTTCCCGCCTGCCGCATCATGGTCATCGCCAGCGTCAGCAGCAATTTCCGCTCCGCCCCCGGCAGATCGGCCGCCTCGCCGAAATGGCGGGCGGCGTCAGCGGGCTGCCCAAGCTTTGCCCGGCATTGCGCGAGGATCAGCGTATTCGGGAGTGAGAGCGGCGCCTGCGCCCTTTCCGCTTCCAGAATATCAGCGGCTGCCTGAAAGCATCCGTCACGATACAGCGTTTGCGCGTCCATCAGCAATTCACCAAGCTTCGCCATTACGAACGCCGTTCATCCACGACGCACCCTGCGCGGGGCTTGCACGCCGAGGTCAAATCCCCAATAAAGAGCCCTCGAACGAAAGCTCTGAAAACGGCAGGCAGGAGATTGTCATGCAAAGAATTACCATCGATCTCGTGTCGGACGTCGTTTGTCCCTGGTGTTATCTGGGCAAGGCGCGGCTGGATCTGGCCATTGCCGAAGTGCAGGACGAGGTCAGCATCGACATCAACTGGCGGCCCTACCGGCTCAATCCGGACTATCCGCCGGAGGGCGTGGACCAGCAGGTTGAGCTGGCCAAAAAACTGGGCGGCAAGGAAAAGATGGATCAGGCCCATGCGTCCCTGACGGAGCTTGGCAGGGAGGTCGGCATTGCTTTTGACTTTGCCGCCATCCGCGTCGGACCCAACACGCTGGATGCGCACCGTCTGATCCACTGGGCGGGCACCGAAAACCGCGAGGCGCAGGATGCCGTCGTTTCCAGCCTGTTCAAGGCAAATTTCGAGCAGGGTCTCAATGTCGGCGATCATGCCGTGCTGCTGGATATTGCCGCCGCCGCCGGGCTGCAACGCAAGGTCATCGAGCAATTGCTGAAAAGCGATGCCGATAAGGACACCATCCTTTCCGAAATCGACGCCGCGCAGCAAATGGGCGTGAATGGCGTTCCCTTTTTCATCATCGACCAGCAATATGCCGTCAGCGGCGCGCAACCGCCGCAGGTGCTGGCCGGAGCTTTCCGCGAAATTGCCGCCGAAAAGGCAAAACATCTTTCCGGCCTGAACTGAGACCTTCGCACCTGCGGCAAAATTTGCGCATTGCAAAAAATGCTTTTGCAACACGGCAACAATCATCCTAATCGGGGAACGATCTTCAGATTCGCCCGCTCGTCGCGGGCGCGGCCCCACATCTTCGGATTGATCCATGTCGTTATTGCAAAAGCCTTCCCTTCCCTCTCGCGGCTTGTGCCGGGATAAAGCGCAATGACGGAGGATCGCTCTTATCGCGGCCTTGCATTCGGTTTCGCATCCTTTGCGGCCTATGCCGTTTCCGATGCCAGCGTAAAGCTCGTGGACGGGCGGGTTGGCTCCTTCCAGTCTGCCTTTCTGGGGGCCTTGTTCGGGCTTTGCGCCCTGCCCTTCCTGATGAAGGGTGGTGATCGCCTTATCGACATGGTGAAAACGACCAGCCGACCACTCTGGCTGTTGCGCTTCGCAGCCTCTGCCGGCGGCACGGCTGGCGCTGTTGTGGCCTTTACGCATCTTTCCATGGCGGAAGCCTTCTGCCTGATCTTTCTTCTGCCCTCCTTCGTGACAGTCATGTCCGTTGTGTTTCTGAAAGAGCAGGTCGGCTTTCGTCGCTGGAGTGCGGTGCTCCTTGGCTTTCTCGGCGTGCTTGTCGTGCTTCGGCCGGGCTTTCGCGAATTGTCCATAGGGCATTTCGGCGCCGTCATGGGCGGACTGGGCGGGGCGATTTCCATCGTGACTTACCGGGCCATTGGCCCGCACGAAAAAGGCATTTCGCTTTACGGCGCGGGAATACTCGGCACACTTGCTCTTTGCGGCCTGGCCATGTTGCCAAATTTCCGCTGGCCGGAAATATTCGACTGGGCCTATATCGCCGCCTACGGGCTGTTTGCGGCGCTCGCAACCGTGCTGATGATGCTGGCCGCGCGCCATGCCCCGGCGGCATCGCTGGGGCCGATCCAGTACAGCCAGATGCTGTGGGCGATTCTCTTCGGCTACACCATCTTCGGCGACAGCGTGGATAAGCCCATGCTGTTCGGTATTTTGCTCATCATCGGGTCCGGATTGATTACCATTACGCGGGAGAAGAAGCGCGGGGTAACGCTGCCGCATTCCGTAACCTCCTCTCCCGTCGCCGCCCTTCCTCGGCAGGACGGGGGCTGAGCTGCCCTTGCGGATCGGGCAAGGCCCATGGTAGCTGCGCGGAAGCTGATTTTACGGAGGCCTTGCCATGTCGCGCACCTGTCTTGCCATTATCCTCGCTGCCGGTGACAGCACCCGCATGAAATCTTCCATGTCGAAGGTTCTGCATCCCGTAGCAGGCCTGCCGATGATCGCACATGTGATGAAGGCCGTCGCCGCCAGCGGCGTGACCGATACCGCGATCGTCGTGGGACGCGATGCCGACGCGGTGACGAAGGCCGCAAGCCAGGGCGGACTGAATGTTACCCCCTTCCTGCAAAAGGAACGGCTTGGCACCGGCCATGCGGTTCTGACCGCGCGCGAGGCGATCGAGCGCGGCTATGACGATATTCTCGTGGCCTATGGCGACGCCCCGCTGATTACCGAAGCACCGCTCAAGGCCGCGCGCGCCGCGCTGGCCGAGGGCAACGATCTCGCCGTCATCGGCTTTCACACAGCCTCGCCCACCGGCTACGGACGGCTTTTGGTGGAAGGGGGCGAACTCGTCGCCATCCGCGAGGAAAAGGATGCAAGCGAGGACGAGCGCCGCATTACCCGGTGCAATAGCGGCCTGATGGCAATAGACGGCCGCAAGGCGCTGGATCTTCTGTCGCGCATCGGCAACAGCAATGCCAAGGGCGAATATTACCTGACCGATCTCGTCGAAATCGCCCGCTCGCTGGGTGGCCGCGCCGTTGCCGTCGATGCGCCGGAATCCGAGCTTGCCGGCTGCAACAACCGCGCGGAACTGGCGATTATCGAACGGCTCTGGCAGGAAAGACGACGCCACGACATCATGGTTTCGGGTGTAACCATGATCGCACCGGAAACCGTGTTTCTGGCCCACGACACGGTGATCGGCCAGGACGTTGTGATCGAGCCGAACGTCGTTTTCGGTCCGGGCGTCACCGTGGAAAGCGGCGCAATCATCCATGCCTTTTCGCATCTGGAAGGCGCGTATGTCGCCTCCGGCGCCACGGTCGGGCCGTTTGCGCGCCTGCGCCCCGGCGCCAATCTGGCGGAAGGCTCCAAGGTCGGCAATTTCTGTGAGGTGAAAAAGGCCGAAATTGGCAAGGGCGCCAAGATCAACCACCTCACCTATATTGGCGATGCCTTCATCGGCGCGGAAACCAATATTGGCGCAGGCACGATCACCTGCAATTACGACGGCGTGAACAAGCATGAAACCCATATCGGCGCCCATGCCTTTATCGGCTCCAATACGGCGCTGGTCGCCCCCGTCAGCGTTGGCGACGGCGCAATCGTCGGCTCCGGCAGCGTGATTACGCAGGACGTTCCCGCCGATGCGCTGGCGCTTGGAAGGGCGCGGCAGGAGGTCAAGCCTGAGCGTGCACCCGTCATGCGCGAGCGCAATCTGGCGCTCAAGGCGGCGAAAAAGGGTAATAAAAGGTAACGCTGCATTTCGTAACGATACGAAATTGAAATTGACTGTTCCCGCAGTTGCGAAATGCTGCGGAGACGATAGGACTATCCGCGCCGGAGGACCTTATCCGGTGCAGAAGGAGAATGGCATGTGCGGAATCGTTGGGATTGCTGGCAATCAGCCGGTGGCGGAGCGTCTGGTGGATGCGCTGAAGCGGCTGGAATACCGGGGCTATGATTCCGCAGGCGTCGCGACTCTGGTGGACGGAAAACTCGAACGCTGCCGCGCCGAGGGCAAGCTGTTCAACCTGGAAAAGAAGCTTTCCGAAGAGCCCCTGCCCGGCACGCTTGGCATTGCCCATACCCGTTGGGCCACCCACGGCGTACCGAACGAAACCAATGCTCATCCGCATTTCGTCGATGGCGTTGCGGTTGTGCATAACGGCATTATCGAGAATTTCTCCGAATTGCGGGACGAGTTGACCGCCGAGGGCGCCGTTTTCACCACGCAGACCGATACGGAAGTCGTGGCGCAGCTTCTGGCCCGCTTTCGCCGCGAGGGCATGGATGCCAAAGCCGCCATGCTTGCGATGCTGAACCGTATTACCGGGGCCTATGCGCTGGTGGTGATGTTTGCCGATGATGCCGACCATCTTTATGCCGGTCGCTTCGGGCCGCCGCTTGCCATCGGTTACGGCCGGGGTGAAATGTTCCTGGGTTCCGATGCCATTGCGCTTTCGCCCTTCACCAACGACATCTCCTATCTGATGGATGGGGATTTCGCGGTGATCGATCGCCAGGGCGCCGAAGTCACCGACTATGCCGGCAAGCCCGTCAAGCGGCAGCGGCAGATTTCGCAGGCCAGCGCCTTCGTGGTGGACAAGGGCAACCATCGCCATTTCATGGAAAAGGAAATCTACGAGCAGCCGGAGGTGATTTCCCACGCGCTCTCGCATTATGTCGATCTGGCCGACCACCGCGTGAAGACTTCCGATAACGTCATTGATTTCAAGGCTTTGCGCGGGCTTGCCATTTCCGCTTGCGGCACGGCCTATCTGGCAGGCCTCACGGCCAAATACTGGTTCGAACGCTATGCCCGCCTGCCGGTGGAAATCGATGTGGCGTCGGAATTCCGCTACCGGGAAATGCCGCTTTCAACGGATCAGGCCGCCTTCTTCATTTCGCAATCGGGCGAAACCGCCGACACGCTGGCATCGCTGCGCTATTGCCGCGAGGCGGGCCTGAAGATCGGCGCCATCGTCAATGTGCGCGAATCCTCCATCGCCCGCGAGGCCGATGCAATTTTCCCCATCATGGCCGGGCCGGAAATCGGCGTGGCCTCCACCAAGGCCTTTACCTGCCAGCTTGCGGTTCTGGCCTCGCTGGCCGTAGCCGCAGGCAAGGCGCGGGGCTTGATCGACGAGGCCAATGAAAAGACGATGGTGCGGCATCTGGCAGAGATGCCCCGCATCATGAGCGCCGTTCTCAACCGCATCCAGCCGCAGATCGAGGGCCTTTCCCGCGAGCTATCCAAGTTCAAGGACGTTCTTTATCTCGGCCGCGGAACCAGCTATCCGCTGGCGCTGGAAGGCGCGCTGAAGCTCAAGGAAATCTCCTATATCCACGCCGAAGGTTATGCCGCCGGAGAGTTGAAGCATGGGCCGATCGCCCTGATCGACGAGAACATGCCGGTGATCGTCATTGCGCCGCATGATCGCTTCTTCGAAAAAACCGTGTCCAACATGCAGGAAGTGGCGGCCCGTGGCGGTCGCATCATTTTCATCACCGATGAAAAGGGGGCGGCGGCCTCGAAGCTCGACACCATGGCCACCATCGTCCTGCCCACGGTGGACGAAATCATCGCGCCAATGGTGTTCTCGCTGCCCGTTCAGCTTCTGGCCTATCATACCGCCGTGTTCATGGGCACCGACGTCGATCAGCCCCGCAACCTGGCAAAATCGGTGACGGTTGAATAAACCTGAAGGTGAGACCCGGTTTCGGTTTCGTGATCGGGTCTTTGCTTGTTATTGTCCCGCTTCCGCCGCACTATTTCTTCTCAGGGTTTTCGTGATTCTGATTCCCTTTGATAAAGCCTAACAAACGGAGTGACATGACCCCGCCCGTGACCAAGCCCTCCTTTGCCATGCGGCTCAGGAACAATTTTCTCACTGGTCTGGTCATCTGCGCGCCGATCACCATCACGCTCTGGCTGACCTGGACCTTCATCAACTGGGCCGATAGCTGGGTCACGCCCTATATTCCGGCGCGCTACAACCCTGAAAATTATCTGAAATATTACGTTCCGGGCGTGGGGCTGTTCATCGCCGTCTTCACCATCACGCTGATCGGCTTTCTCGGCACCAACCTGATCGGCCGCTCCATCGTGGATTTTGGCGAGCGCATCGTGCAGCGGATGCCGCTGGTACGCTCCATCTACAAAAGCGTGAAGCAAATTTTTGAATCCGTGCTGAAGGAGCAGTCCAACTCCTTCAAAAAGGTCGGCCTCGTCGAATTTCCCCATCCCGGCAGTTGGGTTCTGGTGTTTATCGCCACGGAAGCCTCCGGGGAAATTGCCGCCCGCCTCAACGAGGATGGCGATGAAATGGTGGCCGTCTTCATGCCGCCCACGCCGGTTCCCACCGCAGGCTTTCTCATGTTCGTGCCGCGCAGCAAGCTCAAGCTGCTGGACATGACGCCGGAAGAGGCGGCAAAACTGCTTTTGTCCGGCGGCCTCGTCATGCCGGAGTGGAAGGCCCAGGCGCAAAGCATCAGCCTGCCCCCCAAAACCTGAAGGGTTCGTCACGCCCCTGTCATCCAGCCTGCCTAATAAATCTCTGTTTTTCGTCAATACAGGTTTGGGATGAGGCCATGACTTTTTCTTTCAGGATCGGACTGCTCGCGGCAACATCGTTGATGGCGTCTTTCTGCTTTGCGCAGGCGCAAAGCACGCTTTCTCAATCGGGCCTCACCCTCGTCAACAAAGGGCTGGTGGCTGTGGGTCGCATTCCGGCCAATGAGAAGGACAAATTCGGTGAAACCTTCGGCTCAGGTTCGGGAATGGCAATCGATCCCACCAGCTGGGTCAAGGCGGGCGATGGCTACAAGGGCTCGCTGCTGCTGTTGCCGGATCGCGGCTACAATGTCGAAGGCACCACCGATTACAACGCCCGCATCAACCGCATCGACGTTGTGCTGACACCAGCGCCTGCTGGTCAAGCCATCAGCCCCGACAAGCAGCAGACAGGCCTTCAGGCAAAGCTCACCGATACCATGCTGCTGACCGACGACCAGGGAAAATCCATGACGGGCCTTGATCCTGAATCCGGCACCCGTGCCGCAACAGGCACGCTGCCGGTGCTGCCGCAGGCACGCACGGGCAAGATTTCTCTCGATGCTGAAGCTGTCGTGCGGCTGAAGGACAGCTCCCTCATGGTGAGCGACGAATACGGCCCCTATATCTATCATTTTTCCAAGGACGGCAGGCTGATTTCGGCGACCGAGCCGCCCAAGGCGCTGCTGCCGATGCGCAAGGGCGAGATCAACTTTTCCTCCAACAATGTCGGAGAAGGTGGGGTGAAGCCGGACCCGAAGGATCCCGATACCGGCCGCCAGAACAATCAGGGGCTGGAGGGCATGTCTATGACGCCGGACGGCAAGTTTCTCATTGCCTTGCTGCAATCGGCAACCCGCCAGGATGGCGGCGATTCCGGCACGACACGCATGAATACCCGCGTGATGATCTATGACGCTGCCAATGTGGATCAGTTGAAGCTGGTGCATGAATATGTGGTGCCGCTGCCGACCTTCGATAACAAAGGCAAGGTCGGCGTCGCCGCCCAGAGCGAAATTCTGGCACTTTCGGACAAGACCTTCCTGATGCTGGCACGCGACAGCAATAACGGGCAGGCCATGAAGGGCGATACGTCCGTTTACCGCAAGATCGCACTCGTCGATCTGACGGCAGCGACAGATATTGCCAATACCGATTTCGACAAGGACAAGCCGGTTGCGCCGAAGGGCGTGGTGGATGCCTCGGTCAAGGTCGCGACCGTCACCCCCTTCATCGACCTGAACGACAATGCCGAGCTTGGCCGCTTCGGCCTGCATAACGGCGCTCCGAACGACCGCAACAACCTCTCGGAAAAGTGGGAGGCCATGTCGCTGGCCCCGGCGCTCGATCCCGCCGCGCCCGATGACTTCTTCCTCTTCGTCGCCAATGACAACGACTTTCTGACGCAGCAAGGCTATCAGGTGGGCGCCAGCTACAAGGCGGAAGGCGGTGCCGAGGTAGACACCATGTTCCAGGTCTTTCGCGTAACCCTTCCGGGTGTCGCGAACCGCTGACGGGCAAATCCGGGCCGGGCGGCAGCTTTTCATTGCGCCATACTGTTATGCTCTATAACTTTGTGGTTAGCCTTTGAGTCGCCGCTCCCGCCCGGATTGCACCATGATTGCCAGACGCCTCTTTCCTCTCCTGCTATGTCTCCTGTTCGCGGCTCCCCTGTCGCTGAAGGCTGAGGAAAAGGGCAATGAGGCCATGTTTCGTCTGCCGAATGGCATGGTGGAGGGAAGCGTGGAGAATGATCTCCTTGTTTTCCGGGGCGTATCCTATGCCCAACCGCCCATTGGCGCGCTGCGCTGGCAGCCGCCTCAGCCACCGGCAATCTGGCGCGATATTCGGCAGGCCAAGGCTTTCGGCCCGGCCTGTATTCAGAAGGAAGCGGCCCGCGAGCCTGAAAAAAGCCTCAAGGACAAGCCGCAAAGCGAAGATTGCCTGACCCTCAATCTGTGGGTTCCACGCGAACCGAAGCCACAGGATATGCCCCTGCCCGTGGTGGTCTGGGTTCATGGCGGCAGCTTCCGCTTCGGAACGGGCGCGCTTGATCTTTATGACGGATCGGAATTTGCCCGCCGCGGCGTCATTTTCGTCACGCTCAATTACCGGCTGGGGATTTTCGGCACTTTCGCCCAGAAAGAACTGCTGAAAAGCAACGCGCCCACCGGCAATTTCGGACTTCTCGACGTCATGGCCGCATTGAAATGGGTGCGCGGCAATATCCGCGCCTTTGGTGGCGATCCGGGAAATATAACGCTGATGGGTGAATCGGCAGGTGGCGCAAGCGTCGGCTATCTCATGGCCTCGCCGCTTGCCCGCGGCCTGTTCCAGAAGGCGATCATCCAGTCCGGGGCGCTTGCCCTGCCGGAGCTTTCACCCGCAGAGGCTGGCGAGGTCGCAGAGCGCGTCTCGAAGGCGTTGAACGCCCCCGACCTTGCGGCGCTCCGCGCCCTGCCCGCCGAAGCCCTTCGCGATGCGGCGACCGGCCTTGACGATACGCAGCCCTTTATCGATGGCAAGATCCTGCCGCTTGGAATGCGCGCCGCCTTCAGCGCGGTCCGCGTCAACCGGATGCCGCTGCTGATCGGCTACAACAATGCCGAGGCGGGCTTTTTCGGGCCGGACTTCTGGGCCGGGATGCCGGCAAAAATCGGCGGCGCCTGGCCGGAGATCAAGGCCCATTGCTTCGATTACGGCGCGACAAGCGAAGATGGCTGTGCCGAACAGGTGGCATCCGAACGTTTCGCGGGCATCAATACCCGCGCCATTGCCGCAGCCGCCGCGCCGAAAATGCGGGTCTATGCCTATCGCTTCGAATTCGTGAAACCTTCAGAGCGGAAAGATCAGCCCGGCGCGATCCACACCGCAGAAATTCCCTTTGTTTTTGGCCATATTGCAGCAGACAAGCAGGCCGATCCCGAAAGCGCCAGACTGTCCGCCGCCATGATTGATCGCTGGGTTGCCTTTGCCAAGACAGGGCTTCCGCAACTGGTGCCGGGCGACTGGCCGCAATTGTCCGAATCCGGCGGAAAGCTCATGCTGTTTGGCAAAGCCGCCAGCCGCGTGGCGGATAATCCGGCCAACGCTCTGCTGGACCGGCTGGAACAGATGCCAAGATAATCACGTCGCTTCACCCTGCCCGCAGGAAGCGCACCGCTTCGTCGCGGCGGTAGAGGTAGAGCAATGTGCGGATCGCCTCACCCCGCTCGGAGGTAAGGTCGGGGTCACGGTCCAGCAGATAGGCGGCGTCCTTGCGGGCAATTTCGAGAAGATCGGCATGGGCCTCAAGGCTTGCGATCCGAAAGCCCGGCGTGCCGGATTGGCGCGTGCCCAGCAATTCACCCTCGCCGCGCAATTTCAGGTCTTCCTCGGCAATCAGAAAGCCGTCTTCACTGTCCCGCAAAATCGAAAGCCGCGCCTTGCCGTTTTCGCTCAGCGGGCCCTTGTAGAGCAGAATGCAGGAAGAGGCTTCCGAACCGCGCCCGACGCGGCCCCGCAGCTGGTGCAATTGCGCAAGGCCGAAACGCTCGGCATGTTCGATCACCATGATGGTGGCATCGGGTACGTCCACACCCACTTCCACCACGGTCGTGGCCACCAGAAGCCGCGTGTCGCCGCGCTTGAAGGCCAGCATGGCGGCGTCCTTTTCGTCGCCCTTCATGCGGCCATGCACAAGCCCCACCGGCGCATTCAGCGAGCGCACCAGCGTATCGTACCGCTCTTCCACCGATGTCAGTTCGGATTCCTCGCTCTCCTCCACCAGCGGGCAAATCCAGTAGGCCTTCTTGCCTTCGGACAGAGCGGCCTTCAACCGTCCGACAATATCGCCAATGCGGTCGGTTGGCACGGTCACGGTCTGGATCGGCTTGCGGCCCGCAGGCTTCTCCGTAAGCTTGGACACGTCCATATCGCCAAAGGCGGCCAGAACCAGCGTGCGGGGAATGGGTGTTGCGGTCATCACCAGCATATGGGGCGAAATGCCCTTTGCCGTCAGCCGCAAACGCTGATGCACGCCAAAACGGTGCTGCTCGTCCACCACCGCCAGCATGAGATTGCGATAATTGACCGTATCCTGAAACAGGGCGTGCGTGCCGATGATGATCTGCGCCTCGCCGGAAGCAATGCGGGCCAGCACGGCTTCGCGCTCTTTTCCCTTCGTGCGACCTGTAAGAACTTCCGTGCAAATCCCCGCTTCAGCGGCCATTTTCGAAATCGTCGCATGGTGCTGGCGCGCAAGGATTTCCGTTGGCGCCATCAGCACGGCCTGCCCGCCGCTTTCCACCACGGCTGCCATGGCAAGAAGCGCAACAAGCGTCTTTCCAGCTCCCACATCGCCCTGCACCAGCCGCAGCATCCGGTTGTCGCTGGCCATATCCTTGAGAATGTCGTCCACCGCCGCCGACTGGCTCGCCGTGGGCCGGAACGGCAGGGCCGCCAGAATCCTTGCGCTCAACTCTCCCGTGGCATGAACGGGCGTGCCTTCCACCTTGCGCAGCCTCTGGCGCACGAGCGCGAGCGAGATCTGGCCTGCCAGCAACTCGTCATAGGCCAGCCTTCTGCGGCAGGGCGCCTGCGGATCGACATCCTTTTCATCGCGCGGCGCATGAAGGCGTTCGAATGCCGCCTTTGTGCCGGAAAAGCCCTGTTTGGCCAGAAGGCTTGAATCGATCCATTCCGGGAAGTCGGGAAGCCGTGGCAGGGCGGCATCGATGGCCTTGCGCAAGACCTTCGGGGAAAGACCGGCCGTCAGCGGATAAACCGGCTCCACCAGCGGCATGGTGGCGGCCTCGCTGGCCTTGACCATGAAATCGGGATGCACCATCGAAGGACGGCCATTGAACCAGTCGATCTTGCCGGAAACGGTGACGATTTCATCCACCGGCAGGGATTTTTCCAGCCAGTTGCCCTTGGCGCGAAAAAAGGTCAGCGCAAGTTCGCCCGTTTCGTCATGGATGAACACGCGGTAAGGCTGGGCGTTATTGCCCTTGGGCGGCGCGACATGCCGATCCACCCGGCCGGTAACGGTGACGATCGCGCCCTGCGGCGCGCGTGCGATGCCGGGCTGGTTGCGCCGGTCGATCAGCCGGTGTGGAGCCAGAAAGAGAAGGTCGGCAACCTTGGTGTCATCGGCGCTTTCACGGCCCAATAGGCTTGCCAGAAGCGTGGCCAGCTTTGGCCCCACGCCTTGCAGCGTCGAAACGGATGAAAACAGCGGATCGAGCAAAAACGGACGCATGATGGCGGCAAAATGCAGCCTTGGCCCGGTGATTGCAAGGCTGAAGACAGTTGCCTGCACGTGCTGCGGTGGATAAGACGGCAGGGTTCAACAGCTAGACTGGCAGGCCATGCGCAAACTTCAAATCCTTTTCGTGCTTCTTCTTGCCTTTCTGGCGCTGGAAACGAAGCCCTGGGTCAAGCCCGCCACTCTGGAGCGGGCCGTGTGCAGCGCCAATCTGTTCTGGGCAGGCTTTTATCTCCTGCGTGGCGATGATGTGAATGCGCAGGAAACAGGCACCAGCTTTAACCCGCCTGCCCTGCTTTCTGCCCTCGACAATACCGGATGCCCCAAGCCCCTGCCAAACCTCTGGGCAAAAGCGCTCGTTTATGCCGGGGCTGACGTGAACCGCGCTACGGAAAGCGGCAGCACACCGCTGATGATGGCGGTGAGCGAACAGAACATCCCCATGGTTCGTTTTCTTCTGGCGCGCGGCGCCCGCACCGATGAACGCACGCAAAGCGGCATTTCCGCACTGGATATTGCAACGAACCTGAAGAATGAGGAAATCGTCAAACTGCTTTCGGCAGCCAGCGGCGGCTGAGCGGCAGATGCAGGTTGAGACGTTTGCGCCGGTGTTCAAAAGGCTGACATTCCACGGCGGAACCGTTATAGAGCGCAGATTGAAAGAAGAAGGATGACGTCATGACTGGTCTGGTTTTGAGCAGCGCCGATCTCGATCCCCGCCGCAGGCGTATTCTATATCGCTGCTGGCATCGCGGCATTCGCGAGATGGACCTTATTCTCGGCCAGTTCGCCGAAGCCGAAATCGCGACTCTTTCAGAGGTGGAGCTGGATGAGCTTGAACTCATCATGGCCGAGGAAGACAATGACCTCATCAAGTGGATCAACGGTGCCGAACCCGTGCCGGAGCGCCACCAGACGCCGATGTTCACCCGTGTTGCCGCGATCCGTCCCGATTTTTCCCCTGTGAAGTAATCCGATGATTTCCCTGTTCGATGCAAAAAAGGTGGCAGCCGCCAAGGCTTCCGTCACGCTCTCGCCCGTGCCGGACGGCATGGATGCCTTCGTGGTGGCAGAGCTTGCCCGACAGGGCCGGCCGGTGGCCTATGTGACCTCCGATTCCAGCCGCATGAACGACATCGAACAGATGCTGTCCTTTGCCGCGCCCGATATTCCGGTTCTCACCCTGCCTGCGTGGGACTGCCTGCCCTATGACCGTGTTTCGCCCAGTGCCGATATTTCCGCCCGTCGTCTTTCCGCACTTGCCGGGTTGATTGCGCATCGCAAAAAGCCGCATCCGGCCATTATCCTCGTCACGGCCAACGCGCTCCTGCAAAAGCTTGCACCTGCCGATGTGATCGAAAGCCTGTCTTTTTCGGCCCGGCCCGGCAATCAGGTCCGCATGGACGATATTGCCGACCGTCTTGCCAGAAACGGCTTCGAGCGCGTGGCGACCGTGCGCGAAGTGGGTGAATTTGCCGTGCGCGGCGGCATTCTCGATGTTTTCGTGCCGGGATCGGAAGATCCGGTGCGGCTGGATTTCTTCGGCGATACGCTGGAAAGCATCAGAAGTTTCGACCCTGCAAGCCAGCGCACCATTGGCCAGGTCCGCTCGCTCGATCTCAACCCGATGAGCGAAGTGACGCTGACACCGGAAAGCATCAGCCGTTTCCGCAAGAATTACCTGTCGCTCTTCGGTGCGGCAACGCGCGACGATGCGCTTTATGCCGCCGTCTCCGAAGGCCGCCGTTATGCCGGCATGGAACACTGGCTGCCAATGTTTCATGAAAAGCTGGAAACGGTGTTCGATTATCTGGCCGATTATCTCGTTGTCACCGATCACACGGTGCGGGAGGCGGCGGAAGAACGCACCAAACTGATCCGCGACTATTACGAAGCCCGCCTCAACGCGGCCACGCCCGGCAAGGGGCATTTGGCGCAGGGCACGCCCTACAAGCCCGTGCCGCCGGAACATCTCTATCTGATGGGCGCGGAGTTCGGCAAACGGCTCGATGCGCTCGACCCCATCCGCATCACGCCCTTCGCCGAGCCGGATGCGGGAAGCCGCAAGGTCATCGAAACCGGGGCACATGCCGGGCCGCGCTGGGCCAAGCTTTCGGCTGAAAACAACGAGGGCGGCGAGAGCGAGCGCATCAACGTTTTCACCCAGGCTGTGAAATACATTGCCGACAAGCGCGCCTCCGGCTCCAAGGTGCTTGTCACAGGCTGGTCGGAAGGTTCGCTGGACCGGCTGTTGCAGGTGTTGAACGAGCATGGCCTGGAGCGGCTGAAACCCGTTTCGGCGCTGAAGGATCTTGATGGGCTGAAAAAGGGCGAAGCGGCCACAGCCGTTCTTTCGCTGGAAGGCGGCTTCGAGGCTGCCGATCTCGTGGTGGTCGGCGAACAGGACATTCTGGGCGACCGGCTGGTGCGCCGCGCCAAGCGCCGCAAAAAGGCCGCTGACTTCATCTCGGAAGTGGCGGGGCTGGATGAGGGCTCCATCGTCGTTCACGCCGAACATGGCATCGGGCGGTTTATCGGGCTTCGCACCATCAATGCCGCAGGCGGCCAACATGCCTGCCTTGAGCTGCAATATGCCGACGAAGCAAAGCTTTTCCTGCCGGTCGAAAACATCGAGCTTCTGTCCCGCTACGGATCGGAAGGCAGCGAGGCAGTGTTGGACAAGCTGGGCGGCGGCGCCTGGCAGATGCGCAAGGCCAAGCTCAAGAAGCGCCTGCTGGACATGGCCGACGGGCTGATCCGCATTGCCGCCGAACGCATGACCCGTTCCGCCCCAGTGCTGACCACCACCGAGGGACTTTACGACGAATTTGCCGCTCGCTTCCCCTATGACGAGACGGAAGATCAGATGAACGCCATCGAGGCGGTGAAGGGCGATCTCTCCGCCGGTCGCCCGATGGACCGGCTTGTCTGCGGCGATGTCGGCTTCGGCAAGACGGAAGTGGCGCTGCGCGCTGCCTTCCTTGCCGCCATGAACGGTATTCAGGTGGCCGTCGTTGTCCCGACCACCCTTCTCGCACGCCAGCATTTCAAGACCTTTTCCGAGCGTTTTCGTGGGCTGCCCATCCGCATTCAGCAGGCTTCCCGCCTCGTCGGGACCAAAGAGCTGAACCTGACCAAGAAAGAGATTTCCGAGGGCAAGACCGATATTGTCGTCGGCACCCACGCGCTGCTCGGCTCCGGCATCAAATTCGCCAATCTCGGCCTGCTGATTATCGACGAGGAGCAGCATTTCGGCGTCAAGCACAAGGAGCGGCTGAAGGAACTGAAAAGCGATGTGCATGTGCTGACGCTTTCTGCCACGCCCATTCCACGCACGCTGCAATTGGCCATGACCGGCGTGCGTGAGCTTTCGCTGATCACCACGCCGCCGGTGGACCGCATGGCGGTGCGCACCTTCGTTTCGCCTTTCGATCCGCTGGTGATCCGCGAAACATTGATGCGCGAGCATTATCGCGGCGGACAGAGTTTTTATGTCTGCCCTCGGCTGGCCGACCTTGCCGACATCAAATCCTTCCTCGATGAAAACGTGCCGGAACTGAAAGTCGCCGTCGCCCATGGCCAGATGGCGGCGGGCGAGCTGGAAGACATCATGAACGCCTTCTATGAGGGCCGTTACGATGTGCTGCTTTCCACCACCATCGTCGAATCCGGTCTGGACGTGCCGACGGCCAATACGCTGATCGTGCATCGCGCCGATATGTTCGGCCTTGCGCAGCTTTACCAGATCCGGGGCCGTGTGGGCCGTTCCAAGGTGCGCGCCTTCGCGCTTTTGACGCTGCCGGTCAACAAGGTGCTGACGGCAGGCGCGGAGCGACGGCTGAAAGTGCTGCAATCTCTCGATACGCTTGGTGCGGGCTTCCAGCTTGCCAGCCACGATCTTGATATTCGCGGTGCGGGCAATCTGTTGGGCGAGGAACAGTCCGGCCATATCAAGGAAGTTGGCTTCGAGCTTTACCAGCAGATGCTTGAGGAGGCGGTGGCCGAGGTGAAGGGCGTGGACGAGGTGCAGGACAGCGGCTGGTCGCCGCAGATCCAGGTCGGCACATCGGTCATGATCCCCGACAATTACGTGCCGGACCTGCATTTGCGCCTTGGCCTATACCGCCGCCTTGGCGAGTTGACCGATCTCAACGAGATCGACGGTTTCGGCGCGGAGATGATCGACCGTTTCGGCCCCTTGCCTGTGGAGGTGCAGAACCTGCTCAAGGTCGTCTACATCAAGGCGCTTTGCCGCAAGGCCAATGTCGAGAAACTGGAGGCCGGGCCGAAGGGCGTGGTCGTACAATTCCGCAACAAGGAATTCCCCAATCCGGCGGCGCTTGTGGGCTTCATCGCCAAACAGGGCAGCATGGCAAAAATTCGCCCCGACCACAGTGTTTTCCTGACCCGCGATCTGCCGACGCCGGAAAAGCGGCTGGCAGGTGCTGCAACCATCATGACGCAATTGGCGGAACTGGCCCGTCAGAAATAGTGGACGCTCTTCGCGTTGCAGGGAACTCCTTTCCGGCTGATGAATTCTGTTCATTGAATTTGAACAGGGAATTTCAACAGGAAAGGACATTCCGATGGCAATCAGGAAGCACGGCTCCGCGCATTGGTCGGGCGGCATCAAGGATGGCAAGGGCACCGTCTCCACCGAAAGCGGCTCGCTCAAAGAGCAGCCCTACGGCTTCAATATTCGCTTCGAAGGCAAGCCCGGCACCAATCCGGAAGAGCTTATCGGCGCAGCATTGGCCTCCTGCTATTCCATGGCGCTGTCCAAGACTATTCAGGATGCAGGTTTTACCGCCGAAAGCCTAGACACCAGGGCAATCGTTTCCCTGGAGCAGCAAGATGGCGGCTTTGCCATCACCGGCATCGAACTTGCGCTGACCGCCAAGGTCAGCGGCGCCGATGAAGCAAAGGTAAAGGAAATGGCGGAGCAGACCAAGGCAGGCTGCCCCGTTTCCAAGGCCTTGAAGGCAGTGCCGATCTCTCTGACCGTTACGATTGGCTGACACTCTGTGGTTTCGGGGCTTTCCACCTGCCCCGAAACCCTCTATCTGCACGGCTCAATCATTTCTGCCTGCTTTCTTTTGCAAGAGAGGCTGCCGTGTCCGAGGATTTCCGTTCCAATCATCTGCCCGTGCTGGTCATGACCGCTGGCGGGCCAAACCCGTGGATGGTCATCAACGCGCTTGCCCGGCACTTTCCCTCCGTGGAAGTGCTGTTGGAGCAACCGGAATCCAAAGGCGAAATATTCCGCAGGCGAGCGCGCAGACTGGGCAGGCTGGCAGCGGCAGGTCAGATGGCGACAATGGCCGCCGCAAAGCTCATGCGCGGCGCCGCAAACCGCCGAATGCAGGAAATTTGCAAGGCTTTCGATGCCGATCCGCGCTTCAATCCCGATGTACCCGTCACGGCGGTTTCCAGCATCAATTCCCCGGAGGCACTCGAAGCCGTGCGGCGCATTGCCCCCGGCGTCATTCTTCTCGTCAGCACGCGGCTGATGAGCCGCGCCATGCTTTCTTCCCTGCCCTGCCCGGTGCTGAACCTTCACGCCGGAATCAATCCGGCCTATCGAGGCCAAATGGGCGGCTATTGGTCTCTGGTGGAAAAAGACCGCGAGAATTTCGGCGCAACCGTGCATCTTGTCGATGCAGGCACGGATACGGGCGCGACGCTCTATCAGGTCCGCACCCGCCCGGAGCCGGGCGATTTCATCTCAACCTATCCCATGTTGTTGACCGCCGCCGCCTTGCCGGCGACCGTTCGGGCCGTGGAAGACGCGATGCGCGGCGACATGAAACCGCAGACGCCGCACGGTCCTTCCAGCCTGCGTTTTCCGCCGACGCTCTGGAACTGGATCCTGAATGGCTTGACAAAGCGCATCTGGTAGCAATCAAGCCGGTTCCAGCGGCGAGCAGAAGGGCGGACGATCGGCCAGCTCCATCATCATCGGGTTGCGCGGGCGAAGCGTGATGCGCATCAACGGCTCCGCAGGGCGACGGCCTGGATTTGCCAGCCTGAAGCGTTGCAGCAGTACGGCGAGAATTGCCACGGCCTCCATGGTGGCAAAGGCGCTGCCAATGCAGATGCGCGGGCCTGCCCCAAAGGGCATGAAGGCATAACGATGCCGCTCCTTTGCCTTTTCCGGGGCAAAGCGTGACGGATCGAACCTCTCCGGCGCCTCCCACAGCAATTTATGACGGTGAATGGCATAGATCGGGATCATCAGCACCATGCCCTTCGGCAGATGATGGCCACCGAGGTCGAAAGGCTGCTCCACATTGCGCACGATGATCGGTGCCGGAGGATAGAGCCGCATGGTCTCGTTGAAGACCTGCTTCAGAAAGGTCAGCTTTTCGATATGTTCCGGCTGGACATTGCCATTGCCGACAACACGGTGCAGTTCTTCGCAGATCTTCTGTTCGACATCCGGATGGGCAGCAAGAAGGTGGAAGGTCCAGGCAAGCCCCAATGCCGTCGTTTCATGTCCGGCCGTGATGAAGGTCATAAGGTTGTCGATGATGTTTTCATCATCCATGCCCCGGCCTGTTTCCGGATCATGCGCGGCCAGCATCATGCCGACAAGATCCTTGCGATCCTCGCCGCTGGCGCGGCGTCTTTCCAGCATGTCACGCATCACGCCGCGCAGATAGGCAACGGCAGCACCGGCCCTGGATTTGCCCGGATAAGGCACCCACTCCGGTGCTTTCAGCACGCCAAGCGCAAACATCCAGCCGGAAGGGCCAAGATAATCGCTCACACTGCGCTCTACCGCAGCGACATCGATATTTTCCCGCCCTGACATCATGGTTTCAACGATGATGTCAAAGGTCGTCTGCATCATCTCATGGCCAATATCCAACTGCCTGTGGGGCAAAAGCGCCCAGAGATCGCGGCGCTTCTCGGCGGCATCGATCATCGCGGGCAGAAAACCTTTCAGCCTTTCCCACTGAAAAGCCGGGGCGACTGCCTGTCTTTGCCATTTCCAGCTTGGCGTTTCTGCCGTCAGCAGGCCATCGCCAAGGGCCGGTCCCAGCGCACGGCGAACCTCGTCTCCCTTGCCGAGAGAGGCGCTGTTCTTGACCAATGCTTCCTGGATAAGCGCCGGATCGGTGATGTAAAGCCTTCGAACGCCGTTGAACTCCACATGGACAAGGGGATGGATGAAGGTTTCCGGCGGTATCGCATCCAAAGGGTTGCGGATAAGACGGGCAATGGTGGAAATCGGTGATCTTCGGCTGAAGACGACACCGGGGCTTGCAGGCGAAATTTCCGGGGCGGGCATTGCAGTCATCGCGAATTCCTCTTCATCCGAGGCTATCTCGGCGGGGCGAGACCTGCATGTAAGCATCGAATATGTCGTTTCAATGCGCAGCCCTTTCACGCCGCGGCCGGTTGCCGCATTCCACCGCGATCCCCCAGGGCACAGCGCACATAATCGGCAACCGCCAGAACCGGCGCAGACGCCCCCTCCCGCACCGCAAGACCAACATCGTAACTGCCCAGATCCGGCAGGCCGTCATGCTCTCCCAACTCCACCATGTCATCCTGAAGCAGAAAACGCGCGAGCGGTGCAACGGCAATATCGGCGCGGATGGCGGCAATCTGCCCCATGCGATGTCCGCAAAAATAGGCGATCCGATAGTCGCGGCCTTGCTTTTCCAGCTCCTCCAATGCCCGCACCCGCCAGACGCAGCCCTCATTCCACACCGAGACCGGCAGCGGGGACTTGAGGTGGGCCTGCCCGTGCTTCTTGCCAGCCCAAACCAGCTTTTCGGACAGAATACGCAAGGGCGATTCCGTCATGCTCCCTCCCGGAAAGTTGAAAAGCGTCAAATCAAGCCGTCCTTCCTCTACCGCCTTTCGCAGCGGCGCCGAGTTATCGATGGTCACGTCGATGGCAAGCTGGGGCCAGGCTTCGGCAAGATGGGTCAGAATTTCCGGAAGCAGCAATTCACCGACATCGTCCGGTGCGCCGAGCCTTACGACACCATTCATCTCGGGAGCCAGAAAGCGCGACACCGCTTCATTATTCAGCGACAGCATTCGTTGCGCATAGGATAACAGCAGCTCTCCGTGCGGCGTCAGCGAAACGGAACGGGCATCGCGGCGAAAGAGCGGCACCGACAGCATGTCTTCCAGTTTTTTCACCTGCATGGACACCGCCGAGGGCGTGCGGAACACTTGTTCTGCGGCTTGCGTGAAACTGCGCGTTTGCGCAATTGCGACAAATGTCCGCAACACGTCGTTTTCCAGCAGGGGAAGCGATGAATGGACCGGCGCGGCAGAACGGACAGTCATAGAGTCTAACCTTCAATTTATTTGAACAGATGCATCATATCATTTTGTTTGTCTGAATTGTAAGTGGCTGCCATGATGAAATTCATCAGAGTATGGAATGCTTTCACCAGAAAACATTCACGTTTCTGATTGCGCAAAGGGAAAAACTCAGCACCGAACGATAAGGAGAAACTCATGAGCTATACGCTTTCGCAATGCGACCCCACGACAAGGCCCTGTCGTGATCGCCCCCTGAGGTCAAAGGGCCTGTTGCAGACTATTGCCCGGATCTTCAGCGAAGTCCGTTTGCGACGCATCCGTCAGGCGCAGGAAAACCAATATGCCGGACTGTCAGAGGCTATTCTGAAGGATATTGGATGGCCTGCCGCACATGACGAACGCCACGGATGAAAGCACGTGGCGGCGGATCTCTTCATGGCCCGAAAAATGCCGCCGTCACATGCCAATCTTTTATTCAATTTTCAAAATTACAGATTAAATATCATCCATTACTTGCTGTTTTTGCAAACAAATTAGTCACACCGCCTATAAGAAACGTAAATCAGCGGAAATTCTCTGCCGATAGCTATTGATGTCGTTTTCGTGGCTGCTATTGTCGCTTTTAAGCCATCGGAGAAATTGATTCCGGGCAAATTTGGCTATCCCTCTGAGTACGGTGTCCAAATGAGCAAAACGCCTTCCACCAAACGCAGCATCGTTTTTTTTCTGGTTCCGAATTTCACGCTCCTGCCGTTTGCGGGTGCGATCGAAACCTTGCGCATCGCCAACCGGATGCTCGGTTACACCGCTTATGAATGGCGGATTGCCTCTGCCGATGGCGAGAGGGTCTGTTCCTCCTCGGGCATCGGGATAGAGGTCAACTCCTCTCTTGCCGATGAACGACGGTTTCTGTCGGGCGAAAACAGGCCGAACATGGCCATCGTCTGTTCCGGCGTTTTCGTGGAAGACTTCAACAACAAGTCCGTGAATGCATGGCTGCGGGAAGCGTATAATCGCAACGTTGCCGTGGGAAGCCTTTGCACCGGCGCGCATGTTCTGGCGCAGGCGGGATTGCTGAATGGCAAGCGCTGCGCCATTCACTGGGAAAATCTTCCAGGATTTTCAGAAAGCTTTCCGCAGGCCGAGGTCTATGCCGATCTTTACGAAGTGGATGGCAACCTCTACACTTGTGCCGGCGGCACGGCCTCTCTTGACATGATGCTGAACCTGATTGGTCAGGATTTTGGCGAGGGGCTCGTCAATCGCGTCTGCGAACAACACCTCACAGACAGGGTTCGCGCCGCCAATGACCGCCAGCGCCTTCCCTTGCGCGCGCGCCTTGGTGTTCAGAACTCCAAGGTGCTGCATATCATCGAGTTGATGGAAGCAAATCTTTCGGAACCGCTGTCGCTTCTGGAAATCGCCGACAAGGTTGACCTGTCGCGGCGCCAGATCGAAAGGCTTTTCCGGCAGGAAATGGGCCGCTCGCCCGCCCGCTACTATCTGGAAATCCGCCTCGATCGCGCCCGGCATCTGCTGGTGCAATCCTCCATGCCCGTGGTCGAAGTGGCTGTGGCCTGCGGCTTTGTTTCGGCATCGCATTTTTCGAAGTGTTATCGCGAACTCTACAGTCGCTCGCCGCAGCAGGAGCGCGCTGAACGCAAGGTCAGCAATGCCACCTCACGCACGCATGAGGCGGCCTGAAAAAAACAAAAACCGCACATCGTGCAGCGCCTGCCGATCCAGCAGACGGCCATGCTCCATGGCCGTTTTTTTTAACGTTTAATTCTATCAGGCGAAACGCGAAAATATTCGCGCAAAAGGAGATTTTTGCTTCATTTTTGGGAGAAATCCCGCGAGCAATGAAGTTTAAAGGCATATATAATATAATAATATCAATGCCTTACCTGTTTTCCTCGAAAGAGGGCCAAGGGTTTGGGCGCTGCGAAGACAAAATTCCTTTTTTAGCGAATCGTAACGCTTGTTATTGTGCATTCAGCGAATGACTCGCGAAGCGGAAGTATTTTTGGAGAAAGCGTAAGGGGTTTCTTCAGACAATGCTTTTCAAACAAACAGAGATGCTGGCATTGGCGGCATTGTCTGGCGGCGGCAATACGGGGCGAATGATATGTCTAGTGTCGATCAAATGGAGAGCTGGGCTCTCGAGCGGGCTCACCGCATCATGGTTCGCGAGGGAGCCAATCTGATGCAGGCGGCGCAGTGGCTTGACAAGAAACAAACCCTACGGACATCACAGCAACTTCGCGAGGCCATTCAGCAGTGCCTCATCGAAGCGCTGACAATGGGGGTCGTGGCGGAAGATGTGGCGGGCTTCGGCTCTCATCCACAGTCTCCCGCCTCGCATTGAGCGATGGTCAACCGGTCTGGCTTGCAGTTTGGAAACCTCAAGCCGGATCGACGTCTCCCCTGGCCCATGTTTCCATGGTTTCGGCCATGTAGTCTTCGAAGCGGCCCTCGGCAATTGCCTGGCGAATGCCTTGCATGAGTTCCTGATAATAGGACAGGTTGTTCCAGGAAAGCAGCATACCGCCCAGCGCCTCGTTTGAGCGCACGAGGTGATGCAGGTAGGCGCGGGAGTAATCGCGTGCCGCCGGGCAGGAGGATTGCTCGTCCAGCGGGCGCATGTCCTCGGCATGGCGGGCATTGCGGATATTCACCTTGCCACGCCGCGTAAAGGCCAGACCATGGCGCCCGGACCGCGTTGGCATGACGCAATCGAACATATCGATGCCTCGTGCAACCGACTTCAAAATATCGTCCGGCGTCCCGACACCCATCAGGTAGCGCGGCTTTTCGGTCGGCAGAACCGGCAGCGTCACATCCAGCATGGACAGCATGACATCCTGCGGCTCGCCTACCGCCAGACCGCCGACAGCGTAGCCCTTGAGGTCGAGCTGCTTCAACCCCTCGGCGGAGCGAATGCGCAAGGCAGGCTGATCGCCACCCTGCACGATACCGAACATGGCCTTGCCCGGCTGGTTGCCGAACGCCACCCGGCAGCGCTCGGCCCAACGCAGCGACATTTCCATGGCGCGCTCGATCTCGCGCGGCTCGGCGGGCAATGCCACGCATTCGTCAAGCTGCATCTGGATGTCGCTGTCCAGCAGGCCCTGGATTTCAATGGAGCGCTCCGGCGACATGTGGTGCAGCGAACCGTCGATATGGCTTTTGAACGTCACGCCCTGCTCGTCGAGCTTGCGAAGGCCGGAAAGCGACATGACTTGAAAACCACCGCTATCGGTCAGGATCGGCTGCGGCCAGCGGATCAGTTCGTGCAGGCCGCCAAGGCGCGCCACACGCTCCGGGCCGGGCCGCAGCATCAGATGATAGGTGTTGCCGAGAATGATGTCGGCGCCCCCTTCCCGCACCTGATCGAGATACATGGCCTTGACCGTGCCCACCGTGCCCACGGGCATGAAGGCAGGCGTGCGGATCGTGCCGCGCGGCATGGTAATTTCGCCAAGCCGCGCCTTGCCGCTGGTGGCCTTGAGGGTGAAGGTGAACTGCTCGCTCATTATTCTTTGTCTTTCCGGAAGAGCAGGCTGGAATCGCCATAGGAATAGAAGCGGTAGCCGGAGGCAATGGCATAAGCATAGGCGCCCTGCATTGTCTCCAGACCGGCAAAGGCCGAAACCAGCATGAACAGCGTGGATTTCGGCAGGTGGAAATTGGTCATCAGCATATCCACCGCCCGGAAACGATAACCGGGCGTGATGAAAATATCGGTCGCGCCGGACCACGGCAGAATTTCGCCCGCTTCGTTTGCCGCGCTCTCCAGCAGCCGAAGCGAGGTGGTGCCAACGGAAACGACACGCCCGCCACGGGCGCGAACGGCATTCAGGGCGGCAGCCGTTTTGGCAGAGACATGACCGATCTCGTGATGCATCTTGTGGTCGGCCGTATCATCGGCCTTGACCGGCAGGAAGGTGCCCGCGCCCACATGCAGCGTCACGAAATGCCGCTCTATGCCGGCCTTGTCGAGGGCCGCGAAGAGGTCCGGAGTGAAATGCAGGCCGGCGGTCGGTGCAGCAACGGCCCCTTCCTCACGGGCATAAATGGTCTGGTAATCGCTGCGGTCCTTTTCATCCTCAGGCCGCTTGGCGGCGATGTAAGGCGGCAGCGGAATGTGGCCAACCATGGCAATTGCCTGATCGAGATCAGGGCCGGAAAGATCGAAAGCAAGATCGATTTCCCCCGCCTCGCATTTTTCAGTCACAGTCGCAATCAATTCGCCCGACATGCAGGCATTGTTTTCGGTGGCGCCAAAAACGATGCGGTCGCCCTGCTTGATACGTTTGCCCGGACGGGCAAAAGCCTTCCAGCAATTTGCCGCCACCCGCATGTGCAAGGTGCAGGAAACCGGCGTGCGCTCGGCCCCCTCGCGCAGGCGCAGGCCTTCCAGTTGCGCCGGAATAACCTTGGTATCGTTGAACACCAGCGCATCGCCGGGCTTCAGAAACGACGGAAGATCATAGACATGCGCATCCTGCAATCGCGGCTCGTCATCCGGGCGCACGACAAGGAAGCGCGCATGGTCACGCGGGCTTGCGGGCCGCAGCGCGATATTGGCATCCGGCAGGTCGAAATCGAAGAGGTCTACGCGCATGGTTTTCACACATCTGGAAACGCGAAAACCCGCCCGGCATTCACAACGCCGGGCGGGCTTTCAAAAATGACGGCATCAGGCGTCGGCAGCAACCTTCATCGATACGATGGAGTCGGGATCCTTTACCGGCTCGCCACGCTTGATCTGGTCGATGATGTCCATGCCCTCGATGACCTGACCCCAGACGGAATACTGCTTGTTCAGCCAGGGTGCATCGGTGAAGCAGATGAAGAACTGCGAATTGGCGGAGTTCGGCATCTGCGAACGGGCCATGGAGCAGGTGCCGCGCACATGCGGCGTTGCCGAGAATTCGGCCTTCAGGTCCGGCTTGGAAGAGCCGCCCATGCCGGCGCGGGCCGGGTTGAAGGTTTCCGCCCCCTTCTTGCCGAACTGGACGTCGCCGGTCTGGGCCATGAAGTCTTCGATGACGCGGTGGAAAACAACGCCGTCATAGGCGCCTTCGCGGCTCAGTTCCTTGATCCGGGCTACGTGGTCGGGGGCCAGATCCGGGAAAAGGCTGATGACCACCTTGCCCTTGGTGGTTTCCATGATGATGGTGTTTTCCGGGTCCTTGATCTCGGCCATGTCTCTCTCCTTTGCGGGCTTCCCGCCCGTTTACGGCTTGTAATGCCGCCGTTTACAAGATGCGGCGGACATTTCTGCCGCCGCACTTATCATCTTTATTGCGCACGGCCAACCGTAACCTTGACCATGCGGTCGGGATCGGCCACTTCGCCATTGCCACCCTGGCCGCGCTTGATCTTGTCCACGAACTCCATGCCGGAAACAACCTTGCCGACGACGGTATACTGGCCGTTCAGGAAGCTGCCATCGGCAAACATGATGAAGAACTGCGAATTGGCGGAGTTGGGATCCTGTGAACGCGCCATGCCCACCGTGCCGCGCTGAAACGGCACCTTGGAAAACTCGGCCGGAAGGTTCGGAAGCTTGGAACCGCCCGTGCCCGCCCGTGCCTTGTCGAAACCGCTCTTCATGTTGCCGTATTGGACATCGCCGGTCTGGGCCATGAAGCCCTGGATGACGCGGTGAAAGGCAACATTGTCATATTGGCCAGATGCCGTCAGCGTCTTGATCTGGGCCACATGCTTGGGCGCGACCTCCGGCATGAGCTGAACCACGACCGGTCCATCCTTGAGCTGGATGGTCAGATAATTATCGGCAGATTGCGCATTGGCCAACGAAAACGAGGCCAGAAGCGTCACGAGACCCGCAAGGGCAAATTTGATCAGTTTCATGAAAGACTCCGTTGAAGGGGGCGTTCAGTAGCCCACCCTGAATGTCAAAGACGCAACCCGTCTTCAAATACGCGCAATTAGCGCCTGTAGAACGGCATTCGGCACGAAAGCGCTCACATCGCCGCCCATGGTGGCGATCTGGCGAACCAATGTGGCCGTTATGGGCCGGGAGGCGGTGCCCGCAGGCAGAAAAATCGTCTGTATGTCCGGTGCCATTTGCCGGTTCATGCCCGCCAACTGCATTTCATAATCGAGATCGGAACCGTCGCGCAGGCCCCGTACCAGGAGTGTGGCGTCGTGGTTGCGAGCGGCATCGACCGCCAGACCATCAAAGGCAATGACATGAATATCCCCTGCCCTTTGCGGCAAAACCTCGTGCAGGCTGCGGCGAATGAGTTCGGAGCGTTCAGCGAAAGAAAACATCGGAGTTTTGCCGGGATGCACCCCGATACCCACGATAACGCGAGGCACCACATTCAACGCCTGGACCAGAACATCCAGATGTCCGTTCGTCATCGGATCGAAAGAGCCGGGATAGAAGGCAATTGTCATGGCACCCCCAGAAAAGCAGTCAAAGCCTTTTGTCATGGAGAGGTGGCTGCCGCAAGCGACGAAAATGAACGATCCTGTTCATCTTTGAGGCAGACTTGCCCGATGAATGCCGAATGAACGCCCCATTCAGGGCCGTTTCAGCGCAGCGCGATTATACATTGATCCACGGTCGAACTGAGGCCAGTGGAGAGAAGAATGCTCGTCATTACTGTCATCATGGCAATTTGCGCATCCATTCTTCTGGAACTCCTGCTGGATCTTGGCGCAGACCGGTAAAGGGCAGCAACCCGATCTGGCCTTCCCGCAGTAGGAAAGATGAACGCCAGATGAACGGGGTGTTAAGGGCAGCTTCAGCCCGGCCATCGTAAAAGAGGTGCAATGCTCATCGGGAGCAAATGGCGGCCACGAGGGTAGGCCGTTCCGGTGAGCCTCACAAAAGGATGAAATCAATGCTCGACAAAGTGACGATGATTAACTTGGTATGGACTGCCATGATCGGCGCTATGCTCGCAACCAGCATCGGGTTTCACATGAATGAGGAAAAGACCGCCTCCATGTATGGCCCGTCCGTAACCGCTCGTTATGAGACCGTGCGCTAATTTTCCCGATTGCCGTTCGAAAGCCTGACCTCCCAAGAGGCTTGTGAAGCGGATCGAAAACTCAAAAATAGAATCTGCGTAAAGCGTGTCGCGATAATCGCTGACGCGCTTTATGTTTTTGGCTATTCATCACGGCGAAAATGCAGCAGGGTCAATCACGCTTTCGTTAGCCTTGACGGTTGAGGGCCATGCAAGACATGGTTTTGCAGATATTTTAATTAAATCAATGAAAACAACGGCCAGATAGCGAGTGCGCCTTGCTGGCGACCCGCGCGCCGCTGCGGGAAGGCAAGACAAAACTTCATCTTTTACCCGTATTTCACGTCAGAACACAGATCATGTGAACACGTTACCGGAACTTTCGAAGTTTACGGGCATTGTCCGTGTAGAAACACGAACAAGAGGTTGAGATGATGTTCTTTATTCTTTGCGCCCTTGCGGCGTTGATCAGCGTTATGTTTGCAGCATGTGTGGTTTCCACGGTAAGCGCACTGCGACGCGAGCAGGATGAAATGAAATTGATGCTGGAACGGAGCCGACCCTTTTGATGCTTGTGCGGGAAGCTTTGATTGAAACAAAAAAGAGCGCTTCAAGCACGGCTTGAAACGCTCTTTTACTTTGAAGCGGACGCGCGTGGCGCTTACGAAATCAGCCCTTGCTGCCCTTGGCAATCGGCTCCTGATAGGTGAACCCCATATCCCACGGGAAATAGATCCAGGTATCCTGGCTCACCTCGGTCACGAAGGTATCAACGGTGGGAACGCCTTTCGGCTTGGCATAAACGCAAGCGAAATGCGCCTTGGGCATCATTTCCCGGACCTCCGTTGCCGTCTTGCCGGTATCGGTAAGGTCATCGACCACCAACACGCCCGCGCCACCATCGGTGGTCAACTCCGCGGAAATTCCCTTCAACAGGTTCATCTGCCCCTGGGTCGTGTAATCGTGGTAGGACGCGATGCAGACCGTTTCGATGAGACGAATATTCAGCTCTCGCGAAATAATTGCCGCAGGCACGAGACCGCCGCGCGTAATGCACACGATGGCGCGAAATTCCTGCTCCAGCCCCGCCAGCCGCCAGGCAAGCGCACGGGCATCGCGGTGGAACTGGTCCCAAGAAACGGGAAAGGCTTTATCGGGAAGGGACATGGGCAGGCTCCGGCATGACAGTGATAAGCCCGGACACGCATGGACCGGACGCAGGTAACGGCGGCGATGCTGGCCCCGGCCTGTAATCAGTCAAACGACCGGAGCCGGGAGGCTGTAAGCTCCGCAAACGGCACCCTTGTTGTTTGCTATTAGAGTATTTTCCGAAAAAGTGAAAGCCGGTTTTGCGTCCGAAAATACGTCAAAACAGGGAGTTAGAGCGCCGATCTGATTTAATCCCCACAGTACACGACGCAAGGGTGAGAACGGCTTGATGTGGTTGCTTGGAAGATTCTTCGCCAGAAGGATCGTTCCATGCAGGCCCATGTTCACGCCGCTCTCATCGAGACATTAAGCCGTCATTTTGTGTTGCGCAATTCGCGGTTGGAAACACTGGCCGTTTTTATCGTCGGCCTGATACAGTGCCGCACAGTGAACCTGAGCCATATTGCCAGCCATTTTCCCGCACATGCTCAGCACAGCTCGAACTATCGCCGTCTGCAACGCTTTTTTCAAATGATCCGTCTTGATCAGGCAAGTGTTGCGCAGATCGTTGTGGCAATGCTGAACCTCTCACGGCCCAAATGTCTGGCGCTTGACCGGACCAACTGGAAGGTTGGTCGCAAGGACATCAATATTCTCATGCTCGCCATCGTGACGCGGCGCTTTCGTGTGCCATTGCTGTGGACGGTGCTTGACCGCCAAGGCAACAGCAACACCGATCAGCGCATTGCTTTGATGAAGCGTTATCTGGATCTGTTCGGCGCCTCCTCCATTGAACTGCTGATGGCCGATCGCGAGTTTATTGGTGGCGATTGGATCGAATTCCTGAGGAAAAACAATGTTGCCTTTGCCATTCGCGTGAAGGAAAACCAGCGCGTGGCTCTCAGCGATGGACGGCTATGGGCACTGCGCACCTTGCTACGCAAACGTCGCAGGAGCCGCAGCATCACGACGTTCGAAGCCTTTCTGCCTGCGGCATCGGTTCCTGTGCTTTTCGCCGCCAAATGGATCGAAGGCAGAAAGGGAGCCCAAGGCGAGTGGCTGGTGGTCATGACCAACAGCCAGGACGCAAAGTCCGCACTGCGCGCCTACAAAGGAAGATGGGCTATCGAATGCCTGTTCGGCGATGCAAAAACCAGAGGCTTCAACATCGAAGATACCAGAATGACGGCATCAGAGAAAATCGACACCCTGACAGCCATCCTCACACTCGCGATCACGTGGTCTTACCGCTGCGCAACAAAGACAATGGGAATGAAAGCCATCAAACGCAAAACCCATGGCCGCCGCGAGAAATCATGGTTTCGCATCGGCCTGGACGCACTCAGGGCATGGATCGCTTTCAATCCACAAAACGCTGTCAACGCATGGAAGAAAACATTCCCAAAACGACTCAAATCAAATTGAGTCGTGTACTGTGGTTCAGATTCGCTCCTGACGCTTTAAGTCATTGTTTTTTCGCATGTCGCTATCGCAAAACCGCTGCACATTTTTGCGCGACATGCTTTAGTCGATCCTCGTTTCACTTCGGTCGGATTACTCTAAGCAAGGCAGGCTCCTGCGCAACGCCCTGTTTCAGGCGTTGCGCTTGGTTTCGTCATAGTATGAAGTCGGAAGCGACGAGTTTGGTGGTTGAAGCGACTTCGAGAACGAAGTCCGCTTTTCCGTCGCCGTTTACATCACCATAAACGTAATATTTGCTGTCGCTGACCTCGTAGCGCAACTGGCCTGCGACCTTTGTGAAGGCTGCGGAGCCGATGAAGGAGAAGGCCTGATCCCCGGAGGACGATGTATTGGCGTCGATGGCCGAGAGGTTGATATGATCGCCCTGGCTGTGGCTGAAGTCGGTAATCACATCGGTTGTGGTCTTTGTGGTCGTCAGGTCGCTCAGCTTGGTGAATACGAATTCATCGGCGCCAGCGCCGCCCTGCATCGTGTCGCGCCCTGCCCCGCCGATCAGCTTGTCATTGCCGTCACCGCCGTAAAGCGTATCGGCGCCGTCGCCGCCGGTCAGCGTGTCGTTGCCGGCATCGCCGTAAAGCTTGTCGTCGCCGGCATCGCCATAGAGCTTGTCCGCGCCTGCACCGCCCCGCAGCGTGTCGGCCCCTGCTCCGCCGTTCAACGTGTCATCGCCAGCATTGCCATTGACCGCGTCGTCGCCCGCATCGCCGGAAACCGTGTCGTTGCCGTCGCCGCCGTTGAGCGTATCATTGCCATCGCCGCCCGAAAGCGTATCTGCGCCTGCATCGCCCGACAGGGTGTCGGCACCAGCTTCACCGTAGAGCTTGTCATCTCCGGCACTGCCATAGAGCTTGTCATCGCCCGCATTGCCGTGCAGCGTATCATTGCCCGCGTCGCCCGTGATGGTGTCGTTGCCTGCATCGCCGTTCAGCGTATCGTTCCCGTCGCCGCCGGAGATCGTATCGACGCCGTCTCCGCCATAGATCGTATCGGCGCCCGCATCACCATAAAGCTTGTCGTCACCGGCTTCGCCATAAATCTTGTCGTCGCCAGCGCCGCCATAGAGCGTGTCGATGCCAGCGCCGCCATAGACCGTATCATTGCCTGCGTCGCCCGTGACGGTGTCGTTGCCCGCATCGCCGTAGAGCGTGTCGTTCCCGTCGCCACCGGAGATCGTATCGACGCCGTCTCCACCATAGATCGTATCGGCGCCCGCATCACCATAGAGCTTGTCGTCACCGGCTTCGCCGTAGACCTTGTCGTCATCGGCATTGCCATGAACCACATCATTGCCTGCGCCGCCCTTCAGTATATCGTTGCCAGCATCGCCCGCAATCGTGTCGTTACCGGCATCGCCGGTGATGGTGTCGCTGCTATCGCCGCCGTTCAGCGTATCGTTGCCGTCGCCGCCGCTGATGGTGTCGGTTCCGGCCGCGCCGCTGATCGTGTCGTTGCCAGCCTCGCCATAGATCGTGTCGGTTCCGGCTTCGCCATAGAGCTTGTCATCGCCAGCACCGCCATAGATCGTATCGTTGCCATCCGACCCGGCAATCGTGTCATTGCCGGCCTCACCGTAAAGCTTGTCATTGCCCGCGCCACCATTGATCGTGTCATTACCGTTGCCGCCATAGATCGTATCGTTGCCGCCCAGGCCATAGAGCTTGTCATCACCATCAAGGCCCTTGGTGATCTGCCCGGCGTTTGAACCCGTAATGGTGTCGGCGCCGCTTGTACCGCTCACCGTATCGGTCACGCCGGTGAAGGAGACGGTGAGCTGCGACGTGGCGGTTTCGATACTGTCGGTGACAGTATAGGATACCACGACCGTTGCCGTTTGCGACGCATCGATGTCCGCGCCGGTATAGGTCACAGAAAGCGTGCCGTCGGAGTTGACCGTGACACGGCCGCTTCCCGACGTCACTGTGGCGGACGCCACGCTGAGCGTCATGCTGTCATAAACGGTATCGTTGCTGAGAACCGATACCTTGGCGGTGGCGTGTTCGGTGGTGGTGGCAGTGTCGCTTGCAAGGGTCGGGGCCTTGTGTTGCGAGATCACGTCATCGCTGGCAAAGCTGATGCCTGCACTGGTAAAGGCGGCGATCTGTGCCCTGCTCAATACCACCGTACTAGTGGTGGAAATATCGATGGCATTGATGCCCGCAGCCCCAAGCGCCGCAATCTGCGCCACCGTCAGCGACTTCACCTCGGAAGCGGAAAGGTCCACGCGCATGGTATCGACACCGGCAGCGCGCAGCGCCTGACCTGCCGTACTGCCAAGCGCTTTGGCTTCCGTCAGCGTCATGTCCACGGACACGGCATCGCCGGAGACAAAACCAATCCCGGCATTCACATAGGTCTCAGCCTGATCCAGAGAGAAGGCCAGCTTGTTGTCCGATGCATCAATCTTGTCCACATGAATGGACTGAAGACCGGCCAGATCGAAACTGTCAGGATCGGAAAGCGTGGTGGAAGCGGCCGAGACGATCACCGTATCGGAACTGTCGAAGACCATGCCATATTGCGCAAACAGCAGCGCCTTTGCCATGCTGATCGTTGCGGAAGCGCTCGTCACGTCAATCGTGCTGATGCCAAGGGTATCGAGTGCGGCAATATTGGCAGAGGTGAGCGCAGCAATGTTGGTACCACTATCAGCCAGGCGCAGCTCGTCCACGCCAAGCGCCTTCCATGCCGTCAAATCATCGGCGGCGGTGGCCAGCAGCGTCGCAGCCGTATCGGCATAACGGGTGGTGACGGTGCTATCGAAGGTCAGGCCTGCCGTGCGGATCAGCGCAAGTGATGCCGCCGAAACGTCGATGGTCGTGGATGAGGAGGTCACAAGGGTCACGCCAAGTGCCGCAGCCTCCGCAAGATCAGACGAGGAAAGGCTTGCCAGTTCGCTCGACGTGGTCGTGATCGAAAGCAGGTCGGTATCGCTGAAGCTGGCGTTGATTGTGGTATAGGCCTCGATCTGGGTGAAGGTGAGTGTCACCTTATTGTCCGAGGCATCCAGCCAGATCTTGCCATCTGAAGCAATGTCAAGCGTGGCCAGAGCGGCAATGCCCGTGGCCGAAAGGCTCGCGAAATTCGCGCCCGTGTCGGAGATCATCACTTTGTGGTCCGTGGCTTCCAGCGCCAGACCATTGCTGAGGAAGGCCTCAATCTGGCTGACGCTCAGGCTGATGTCGCCATCGACGGAAACCTCATCCACCCCGGCTGCCGCAAGGGCGGCAATCTCGGTCGTCGTCAAGGCGGCAATAGTGGCCACTTCAGCCGAAAGCACCACGCTACTGGCTGCCGTAAAACCGATGCCAGCCGTTTCCAGAGCCTCAACCTGCGTCAGGCTGACCGTCACCGTACCGTCAGTCGGTTGAATCTGGTCCACGCCCCAGCTTGCCAGCGTTGCGATATTCTCGGCCGAAAGGGCCGCGATATTGGCGCTGGTGTCGGCAAGCGTCACCACATCGGCCGAAGCAAAACTCAGGCCCTCGCTGGAATGGCCCGTGTTCCGCAAGGTTGTTATCTCCTCGACCGTCAGCGAAATAGCATTATCGCTGAGATCAAGCGTATGAACGCCGAGTTCGGCAAGCTGGGTGCGCTCAGTAGACGTCAGCGCCGAAAAATCAGTCGATGACAATTGCACGGTCAGCGCATCACCGCTGGCGAATGAGATGCCCGCATTCACATAAGCAAGCGCCTGCGCAAGCGTTAGCGTGGCCGCATCATCGCTCAAATCGATCGCAGAAACACCAAGGCTGGCGAGGCTGGCAATTTCGGAAGCCGTAAAGTCGTCAATCGAAGAACCTGTTCCCGTCACCGAAATACTTGCGTCGCCGACAATGTGTAGCCCCGTGACCGCAATAAGCGCGGCCGCTACCGCCTTCGTCAGCGAAACATCGGCGCTATCGGAAACGGTAATGGTCGTAATCCCCAGTTCCGCAAGATCGGAGGCATCGCTTGCCGTCAAAGCGGAGAGACCCGACGCAGTCGTCGATAACGTGGCCGCAGCCGTGTCGTTCCGGAAGGTCGCGACATAGCTTACGCCGTTTACCGACCATGTAATTGCGAAACCGCCATCAGAAAACGTATCCACCGAATAGGAGCCAACGCCGGAAGACCCACCAATCTCGATCCGGCTTCCCACCAGCGTTCCGTTTGCGTCGAAAACCTCCGCATAGAGGGTTTCGACGTTCGATGAATTTTTCGTCCATACAATAATGTAGCCGCCGCCATCCAGCGCTTCGACCGTTGGAACCCGGTCTATCTGACCGTCATTGGCATCGATATAAATGGCCGCCGTCTTTGCGTTGCCATCGGCATCATACACACGATAGGCAATCTGCGTATCACTCGAAGCGGTCAGCCGCCACGCCAGAACAAAGCCGCCGCCTTCCAGTGCTGTCACAGACGTTGCCGAGGCAGAGTCGGTGCTTACCTGAACTTCGGATGTCACGAAATTGCCGTCGGCGTCGAGTAGGCGCAAATACACTTTGCGCAATGAGATCCAGGACACCGCTATCGTGCCATCTTCCAGCGTCGCTGCCGATCCGCCGGACTGTGCCGAGGTCGTTGTCTCATTGATGGCAAAGGCCGACCCGACAAGAGCACCTGTCGAACTGATGATTTGTGCGGCAACGCCAGTGCTGCTGCCATCGATCGAGTAGGAGTTCCAAAGGACCAGAACCTTGCCGTCACCCAACTCGACGACAGCACCCACCTTAAGCTCGTCAAGATTACCCAGACTCCCAGTATAATCAGGGGTATTGCTGTCGAGAAGCTCAACGGATCCTAGCAGATTTCCACTTGAGTCATAGCGAGCCTCATAAACTTCATTTGTATTGGACTGCCAGACGATAATGTAGCCGCCGTCGGAAAGCGCCGTAACCGTTGGCGCATAGTAGAGCCCGGCCGATGCCAGAAGATCTACGGACCCTACGAGGTTGCCGCTGGCATCAAGCTGGGCGCTAAAGACACTGTCCCCGGAAGCGTCCGACTCAACCCACGTCACGACATAACCACCGCCGGAAATTGCGGTTGTCGTCAGATACGAAGCTATATCCAGTTGTGAAAGGTCAATTTGTTTGGTTTGCACGCCGTCGGAGTCATAAAGACTTGCGAAAACACTCGACGAAGAGCCGTTGATGACCAAATAGGCGATCAGGTAATCACCGTTCGTCTGCGTAGAGATGCTCTCGCGTCCGGATTGCGCGCCGCCGTCAATGACGGTCGGTCCACTTGCCTCGCTGAGTGTAGCATATTCAGAAGAAATCGAAATATTCTGTTGTGCGAATGCCTCGACCTGCGCGACGCTCAGGGCAAGGACAGTGTCGTTTGCGAGAACCGCATCAACACCCAGTGTCTTGAGAGTGGAGACCTGATCGCCGGTCAAGGTTTGCAGGGTAGCGGCGGCATCCTGAATTTCGATGGTGTCGCCACTTGCGAAGACCACACCTTGCGAGGCCAGCGACAGCGCCTGGGCTAGAGTGAGGCTTGCCTTGTCATCGGCCAAATTGACACTGCTGCTGCCGGTTGTAGAAATCTGATTCAAAATATCAGCATAGCTCGTCATGAAATTGTGTCCCCACACCAGCCTGAAATCCGGCCTGAAATTTTCCCGCGCCTCTCAGGGCGGGCGCAAAATATCTTTGGCTCGTGAGGATGCAATTCATAAGCAGTTAAACTCAACGGCGAATTCTGGGCTAGTTTAGCAATTCAAGCGATAAGCCAATTTATATGGAGACACGTGCGGCTTGCTTGGCAGCCAAACCGCTTCGCTCCACGCTGGGGCCGTTAACCTGCGTCATGCTTAACAGGCGTCTTCCAAGCCGGATGCCGGGTTTTTCAATGAGGACATGTCCAACCACGGAGACGGCAATCGAGATTACGACGAGCAGCGGAAGGAAAAATGGTAGAATGAGCGGATCGAGACCTTTACCCGCGTCCGTGAAGAACAGGCTCAATACGATGCCATGCATGAGATAAAGGCCAAAGGAACACTCGCCCAGCGCACAGGCAGCCCTCAATCGTAGCAGGCCACCCATGCTGTTGCCGCAGACGACGCAGAGGAAGAAAAATCCAAAGAGCGGCATCGACCAGCCATAGGGCGTTGGGCTGACCAGCATGGCGGAGATAAGCGCACCCCCCGCCGCGACACTTGCCCGTGATGTCCGCAAGGCCGAGGCGAGCCGTTCGATACGGCTGGCTTCGTTGGCGAGCATTCCAGCCGCAAAGAGCGGGACGTATATCAAAAATTTTGACCGAATTTGCAGCAGGTTGAGCAAGATGACCAGGCCAAGAAGACCTGCGGGAATAATCCAGCTATGCCGCAGAGCATTATCACTGGAAAGACCTTTTCGCCGACGAAGAACGTCCATGGCGACAGCACAGGCTGGCAAGAGAAAAATATAAAATTGCCATTCGAACTTCAGCGACCACAGAACATATGCGTTGATCCGTCCGGCATCTGCTTCTCCAAGCAAGGGTGGCATTGCCCATGTCGAGATCCATTTCACCAGGGCAGGGAGAACCGACGCATCGGGCAGCGTCCCGTTTCGCACGCAAATAATCATCAGGATCACCAAGACGGAAAAACCGACGAGTGGAACGATGCGGAAAAAACGTCCGACGTAAACCCGGTGCCATGATGTCGCGGAAAAACCCTGCAACACATAGGCATAGAACAGAAATCCGGTGATCATGAAAAACAGACCAACCGCACCTGCCCCAAGCTGATTGACAAAATTAATCCCCGGCGGCTCCCAATCTGCACCAAATCGTGTGACAGCGACCCACATCCAGAAATGATGCACCACGACGGACAGAGCCAGAAATCCCCGCAATCCATCAAGACATCCAGAGCCGCGCCGATCTTGCGGCAACACAAGTCCGGTTCTGGCCAGCACCATTGCAAGAAGCAAGGCGGCAACAACAGCGATTCCGGCACCCGCTAACGTGCCAATCAGTACGAAATCAGTCATTCTCGCCCCACAACGATCAGGGGCTTTTAACATTTCTTAAAATTAAAATCTCCCTGTCAAAAGCATTTTTTTGAAATTTACAGGCCCAGAGACATCCCCATGTTGCTTTTTTGTTCTGACAGGCATTCACCCCCTTTCCTTCCGGTCGCGGATTATCCATATTCGGCTCATGGCCAAAGCACCGAAGAAATCCTCCAGTCATCCCGGCTTCGAAGAAGCGCCTCAGGCCGCTTTTGAAGGAGCGCCCGTGCAACTTTCCGGTTCTGTCGCGGATTGGGTGAAGCAATTGGAGGCGGAGGCCGAGGCTTCCGGCGTAGAAACACAGCGTGAGATCGCGTCCAAGGCAGGCAAGCATCGCCGTAAAGCCTCTGAAGCTACGCCGCAAAAGGCAACGGCTGCAAAAACGTCGCGCGGTGTCTCCATCGGCGGGTCGTCGGACCCCAAAACCCGCGCTGCGGCTGGTCTAAACCCGGTGGCGGGCATGGATGTGAGCCTGGAGGAAGCCGGGCAACTGGCGAAAAATGCCGTGACCGCCACGGTGGATGCGCTATCCAAACTCATTGAAAGCGGCAATCCGCTGTTCAAAAACGGGGAAATCTGGACACCGCACCGCCCTGCCCGCCCGCCGAAATCCGAGGGCGGCATCAGTATTCGCATGGCGTCCGATTATAGCCCCGCTGGCGACCAGCCCACGGCCATTCGCGATCTGGTGGAGGGATTGAACAGCGGCGAGCGTTCGCAGGTGCTGCTCGGCGTCACCGGATCGGGCAAGACCTTCACCATGGCCAAGGTGATCGAGGAAACGCAGCGTCCCGCCGTCATTCTGGCGCCCAACAAGACGCTCGCCGCGCAGCTTTATTCCGAATTCAAGAACTTCTTCCCCGATAATGCGGTAGAATATTTCGTATCCTACTATGATTATTACCAGCCGGAAGCCTATGTGCCGCGTTCGGATACTTATATCGAGAAGGAAAGCTCGATCAACGAACAGATAGACCGTATGCGCCACGCCGCAACCCGCGCCATTCTGGAGCGGGACGATTGCATTATCGTGGCCTCGGTATCCTGCATCTATGGTATCGGTTCCGTCGAAACCTATACGGCCATGACCTTCCAGATGTCGGTCGGCGACCGGCTGGATCAGCGGCAATTGCTGGCCGATCTCGTCGCGCAGCAATATAAGCGGCAGGATATTAATTTCGTGCGCGGCTCCTTCCGGGTGCGCGGCGATACGATCGAGCTTTTTCCCGCCCACCTTGAGGATGCCGCCTGGCGCATCACCATGTTTGGCGATGAAATCGAATCCATCACCGAATTCGACCCTCTGACCGGCAAGAAAACCGGCGATATGAAGTCGGTAAAGATCTATGCCAACTCTCACTATGTCACTCCTCGCCCCACGCTGAACGGCGCGATCAAATCCATCAAGGACGAGCTGAAGCAGCGCCTTGCCGAACTGGAAAAGGCCGGTCGTCTGCTGGAAGCGCAGCGGCTGGAACAGCGCACGAAATACGATCTTGAAATGCTGGAGGCCACCGGCTCATGCGCTGGCATCGAGAACTATTCGCGCTATCTCACGGGCCGCAAACCGGGCGAACCGCCGCCGACGCTGTTTGAATATATTCCTGATAATGCGCTGATTTTCATCGATGAATCGCACGTCACGATCCCGCAGATCGGCGGCATGTATCGGGGCGACTTCCGGCGCAAGGCAACGCTTGCGGAATACGGCTTCCGCCTGCCCTCCTGCATGGATAACCGGCCCCTGCGTTTTGAGGAATGGGATGCGATGCGTCCGCAAACTGTGGCGGTTTCCGCAACGCCCGGCAATTGGGAAATGGAAGCGGCGGGCGGCGTGTTTGCCGAACAGGTCATTCGTCCTACAGGCCTCATCGATCCGCCGGTGGAAATCCGCAGCGCCAAGACGCAGGTGGACGACGTGCTGGGCGAAATCCGCGAAACCAGCAAAAAGGGTTATCGCACGCTGGTGACGGTGCTGACCAAGCGCATGGCGGAAGACCTGACGGAATATCTGCATGAACAGGGCGTGCGCGTGCGCTATATGCACTCGGATATCGACACGCTGGAGCGCATTGAAATCATTCGCGATCTGCGCCTTGGCGCCTTTGATGTGCTGGTGGGCATCAACCTGCTGCGCGAGGGGCTCGATATTCCCGAATGCGGCTTCGTCGCTATTCTGGATGCGGATAAGGAAGGCTTCCTGCGCTCTGAAACCTCGCTGATCCAGACCATTGGCCGCGCCGCGCGTAACGTGGATGGCAAGGTCATCCTCTATGCGGACCAGATCACCGGCTCCATGCAGCGCGCCATGGATGAAACCGCGCGTCGCCGCGAAAAGCAGGTGGCCTATAACCTGGAACACGGCATCACGCCGGAATCCGTCAAGGCCAAGATTTCCGATATTCTGGATTCGGTCTATGAACGCGACCACGTTCGCGCCGACATTTCTGGCGCCAGCGGCAAGGGCTTTGCGGCGGGCGGCCATCTGGTGGGCAACAACCTGCAAAGCCACCTCACCGCGCTGGAAAAACAGATGCGCGACGCCGCCGCCGACCTCGATTTCGAAACCGCCGCCCGCCTGCGCGACGAAATCAAACGGCTCAAGGCCATCGAACTGGAAACGATGGACGGTGAGGACTGGTCGGCGCAGCCGACGGAAAGATCCGGCGAATCGTTCCGAAGGACGAACGCCCGGAGCCCAAGCGACGGGCAGATCAACGACGAAACAAAGGCCATGGAGCGCGCGTCCAGCCAAGCGGCACTATCCAACGCGGAACCACAAACCGCAGGCCTATTCCGCAAAAACACGCTGGACGAAATGACAGTTGGCCGCACGGAAAAACCCGTGCCCGGCAAGCTCCCGGAAAAGCCCGCCGGTGTCCCCGCCAGCGACGACGATCAGAGGAGCTTGCGGGCGGGGCAGAGTGGGGCAGACCCCCGCCCCATCATCCGCGGCAAAGTGGGTGCTGGGTCTTATGAGGACCCGGCGGAGCAGAAGCGCAAGGGGCGGACGAAGGGGAAAACGGGTAGGCCGGGCCGATAGGTCTGCGCATAGTAAGAGGGCCCACCCCTGAGGTAAAGCAGCATGAGTCTGCCAAAACGAAAACGGGGCGCTTGAAAGCGCCCCGCACGATTATTCACACTGGCTGCAAGATCACTTCGGCAGTTTGTCGTCCACGCCTTCAACGTAGAAGTTCATGCCAAGAAGCGTGCCGTCGTCGGCCTTTTCGCCAGCCTTCAGCCAGGGCGTGCCGTCCTGCTTGTTGATCGGGCCGGTGAAGGGGTGCAATTCGCCGGACTTGATCTTGGCTTCGGTTTCCTCGGCCAGTTTCTTCACGTCATCGGGCATGTTGGTATAGGGCGCCATGGTGAGAATGCCGTCTTTCAGGCCATCCCAGCTCTGCTGCGTCTTCCATTTGCCGTCCATCAGGTCCTGTGTGCGCTTGATGTAGTAGCTGCCCCAGGTATCCTTGATGGCCGTGAGCTGCGACTTCGGACCGGCGGCGATCATGTCGGACGCCTGACCGAAGGCCTTGATGCCGCGCTCTTCGGCAACCTGCATGGGGGCGGTGGAATCGGTGTGCTGCGTCAGAATGTCCACGCCCTGATCCAGCAGCGCCTTGGCGGCGTCGGCTTCCTTGCCTGCGTCGAACCAGCTATTGACCCAGACGACCTTCATCTTGAAGTTCGGGTTGACGGACTTTGCGCCCTGTTCGAACGCATTGATACCCATCACCACTTCCGGGATCGGGAAGGAAGCGATGTAACCTGCCTCACCCTTCTTCGACATTTTTCCGGCAATCACGCCCAGAATGTAACGGCCTTCGTAGAAGCGCGAGTTATAGGTGGCGACATTTTCAGCCGACTTGAAGCCGGTGGCGTGTTCGAACTTCACCTTGGGGAATTTCTTGCCAACCTTGATGGTGGCATCCATGAAGCCAAACGAGGTGGAGAAGATCAGCTGGCAGTTGTCGCGGGCAAGACGCTCGATGGCGCGCTCGGCATCCGGTCCTTCCGGAACGTTTTCCAGATAGGTGGTTTCGATCTTGTCGCCGAAATGCTTCTGCAATTCCTGGCGGCCCAGATCATGCGCCTGCGAATAGCCGCCATCCGTATGGCTGCCGACATAGACGAAGCAGACCTTGGTCTTGTCCGCAGCACTGGCCGCGCCGCCGAAGGACAGCACCGAAGCAACTGTTGCCGCAAGAGCGATGGTAAGTTTTTTCATGGTTTCCCCTAGAGGTTCAGGTTGAACGATAGCTCAGCGATCGGGCACGAAGCCCTTGCCGAGTGAAGCGGGCGTATTGATCAGCGTCGCGCGCCGATTATGCGAAATGACGATGAGAACCACAATGGTCGCGGCATAGGGCAGTGCAGAGAGGAACTGCGAGGGCACCGCAATGCCCAGCGTTTGCGCCAGAACCTGTGCGTGCAATTGCCCAATGGTAACAGCACCGAACAGATAGCCTCCGGCAAGGACGCGCCATGGCCGCCACGAGGCGAAAACCACCAGCGCCAAGGCAATCCAGCCGCGGCCCGCAGACATGTTTTCCACCCATTGCGGCGTATAGACCAGCGAAAGCTGCGCACCGGCAAGGCCCGCACAGGCGCCGCCGAACATTACCGCCAGATAACGGGCACGAATGACCTTGATGCCGAGGGCGTGGGCGGAGGCGTGATTGTCGCCGACCGCCCGCAGCACAAGACCCTTGCGGCTTTTGAAAAGGAACCAGTTGACTCCGATGACAAGCGCAATCGACAGATAGAAAATCAGGTCCTGCCGGAACAGCACCGTTCCCACCACGGGAATATCCGAGAGAAGCGGAATCTCGATCGGCTGCAATTTGGTGCCCGGCTGCCCCACGAAAGCCTCGCCCAACTGGCCGGAAAGCCCAAGGCCCAGAATGGTCAGCGCAAGGCCGGTGGCAACCTGATTGGTAACAAGCGTCAGCGTCAGAAACCCGAACAGAAGCGAGAACGATGCGCCAGCTGCAATACCAGCAAAGATGCCGATAAAGGGCGATCCGCTGAGCTGGGCGGCGGCAAAGGCCGCGACCGCCCCCATGATCATCATGCCTTCGACGCCGAGATTGAGAACGCCTGCGCGTTCCGTAACCAATTCACCCATGGCGGCGATGACCAGCGGCGTTGATGCCGTGATGATCGTCAACAAAATGGCTTCGAAAATCATTCAGCGTCCTCCGCCGAGAGACGCCCTTGCCTTGGAAAAGACAATGCGAATTTTGTAATAAATGAGGGTGTCACAGGACAGCACGAAGAACAGCAGCAAGCCCTGGAATACCCGCGTTACCTTGTCGGATACGCCGATGGAAAGCTGCGCCGCCTCTCCCCCGAGATAGGTGAGGGCCAGCACGAGGCCTGCGGCGATGATGCCGAGCGGGTTGAGGCGTCCAAGAAAGGCAACGATGATGGCGCTGAAGCCATAACCCGGCGAGATCGACGGCTGCAAATGGCCGATAGAGCCGGAAACCTCGGAAATACCGGCAAGTCCCGCCAGCGCCCCGGAAAACAGCATGGAAAACCAAACCATGCCCCGCGAGGAAAAACCGGCAAACCGCCCTGCCCGTTCGGATTGCCCCAGAACGACGACTTCAAAGCCCTTCATGGTATAGCGCATGATGAACCACACCAGCAGCGCCGCCAGAATGGCGAAGACGAATCCCCAATGCGCCCGGCCCGACTCGGCAAAAATCGCCGGTAGCACCCCGCTATCGTTGAAATCCCGGCTTTGCGGAAAGTTGAAGCCCTCAGGATTGCGCCACGGGCCACGGGCCAGGTAATCGAGGATGAACTGGGCGATATAGACCAGCATCAGGCTGGTGAGAATTTCATTGGTGTTGAAGCGGGTTTTAAGCAGGGCCGGAATAGCGGCATAAAGCGCGCCGCCAATCATCCCCATCACCATCATCAGCGGCAAAAGCAGGGGCGATTCCCACTGGTAAAAAATGACCGGCACGAAGGAGCCAAACACCGCGCCAATGGTAAACTGGCCCTCCGCCCCGATATTCCAGTTGTTGGAGCGGTAACAGACGGAGAGCCCCACACCAATGAGAATAAGCGGGGCCGCCTTGACGGCCAATTCATGCAGCGACCAGATTTCCGTCAGCGGCTCGATAAAGAAGCTGTAGAGCGCCGAAACCGGATCCTTGCCCAATGCGGCAAAGAGAATAGCCCCTGAAGCCAGCGTCAACACCAGCGCCAGAAGCGGGGAAACCAGCGTGAAAAAGCCCGAAGCGCGGGCGCGCTTCTCCAGTTCAATGCGCATGGGCGCCCTCCATGCCATGCAGCCCGCCCATCAGCAGGCCGATTTTTTCCCGCGTCATGCCTTCTGCGGGATAGCTTGCGGAAAGCCGGCCATCCGAAATGGCGGCAATTGCGGTGGAAACCTCGAAAATCTCGTCGAGATCCTGGCTGATAACCACCACGGCCGAGCCCTGGCGAGCCAGATCGACCAGCGCCTGCCTTATGCGGCTGGCGGCGCCCGCATCCACGCCCCAGGTTGGCTGATTGACGACCAGCACCTCCGGCTTGCGGTCCAGCTCCCGGCCGACGATGAATTTTTGCAGGTTCCCCCCGGAAAGCGAGGCGGCGGCGGGGTCTTCACCGCTCTTGCGCACGTCCATTTCCCGACAGATTGCGGCGGCTGCGGCCTTTACCGCCCCGTGCCGGATGAGGCGCAGGATGCCGCCGCCAAGGAAGCGGGCCGCATCGGAACGGTGGCGGGCCAGCAGGAGATTATCCGAAAGCACCATGGTGGATACCGCCGCATGTCCATGCCGCTCTTCGGGAATGAAGCCCGCCCCCAGCAAGCGGCGGCGGTTTATACCAAGCCGGCCGACCGGCTGGCCGCAAAGGCTCACGGCCTGCGGATCGGCAACGGTGGTTTCGCCCGACAGCACATCGAACAATTCGCTCTGGCCATTGCCCGCAACCCCCGCAATGCCGAGCACTTCTCCTGCCCGAACCGTCAGCGAAACATTCTTGAGAGGCATGGCAAAGGGCGTTCTGGCCGGGGCTGAAAGGCCCGTTATGGCAATGCGCACAGGGCCGTCAGCGACCGGCGCCTGCGGCGATACGCCCGCCACCTCGCTGCCCACCATCATCCGCGCCAGCGAAGCGGGCGTTTCCTGCCGCGGATCGCAAGCTCCCGTAACCTTCCCATGACGCAGCACCGTCGCACGGTCGCAAATGCGCTGCACTTCCTCCAGCCTGTGGCTGATATAGAGAACGGAGCGGTTTTCGGCCTTCAGTTTCTCAAGCGTTTCGAACAGCTTGTCGGCTTCCTGCGGGGTCAGCACGGATGTTGGCTCATCCAGAATGATCAGGCGCGGATTTTGCAGCAAGGCGCGCACGATTTCTATGCGCTGGCGCTCGCCCACCGAAAGATCGGCCACATGCGCCTGCGGGTCGAGAGGCAGGCCGTAGGCTTGCGAGAGTTCCCTGGCGCGGGCTGAAATGCTGGCAATGGAGCTTCCATCGTCCAGCGAAAGCGCAATATTTTCCGCAACCGTCAGGGCTTCGAAAAGGGAGAAGTGCTGAAACACCATGCCGATGCCCAGCTTGCGCGCCGCCGCCGGAGAGGCGATCTCTACCTCCTCGCCATTCCACACAATCGACCCCGCGCTGGGTGCGAGAACGCCGAACAGCATTTTGACGAGGGTGGATTTACCTGCGCCATTCTCACCCAGCAAAGCGTGGATTTCACCGGGCCGGATATCGAGATCAATGGCGTTGCACGCGGTGAAATCACCGAACCGCTTCGTTAATCCCTGAACCGAAAGCAGCGAGGGCTGCGCGACCTCTTGGCTATGCGGCACTCTGCCTCCCTGGCGCCCGTCTTCGCCCAAGCGGCGTTGGGGGCGGCCCAATTCAAATTTCAGCGGGAGTAAACACCCGTGATATGCCCTAATATCCTTATTGATACCGAGTTTTAGCCGCCGCACAACCGGGCCAAAGATTATTTTTTGGAGCTTGCCCCTTTTTAAGGCAGAAGCCTTCTGCAATCATCGCCCAAGCCTTGGAAAAATCTGAAGAATTCCTCCAATTGCGTAAAGGTAGATTCCTGTGATGATGAAGGGAATGACCACATAGGACGGTGTGGAAAAATGCATGAGCAGCGCATAGCCGCCAAGGGCGCACCACAAGAGGAAAATCCCCAGATTGAGAGGGCGCAACCGCTTTACCCGCACCGGATGCAGGAAGTGAATGGGCAGGAATGTCAGCAAGACGGAAACCGTCACCACGATCATCGCCGTCAGGGCCGAGGCATCAATCACGAACAGCGTAAACACGATCATGTTCCACACCACGGGAAAGCCGGAGAAGAAATATTCATCCGTCTTCATGCCCATATCGGCATAGTAGATGGCGCTGGAGACGACGATCATGCCGGCGGCGACAAACGACCATGGCTGGCCGATCATGCCGCTTTGATAAAGGGCAAAGGCAGGCAACAGCACGTAGGTCACGTAATCGATAATATTGTCGAGCGTGTCGCCAGACCAGTTTGGCAACACTTCCTTGACCCGCACCTTGCGGGCAATGGGTCCGTCAATGCCATCCACCAGCAGCGCCAGCCCCAGCCACCAGAACATATCGACAAAGCGGTGTTCTGCTGCGGCCACAACGCCCAGAAACGCCAGAAACGAACCGGATGCCGTGAGAATATGCACGGAAAAAGCGCGCATTTCCGCATAGGGTACACGCTTGTAATTGAAAATTTTCATGATGCGCTGATCTCAAGCCCCGGCTCAGGAGCGGCATGAAGGCAGCTCCTGCCTTGCCGCGCCGTGTTCTGGCATTGTGCCGAAAACGGCAAATGACGCAATGCCCCTGTGTTTCTGTTTCCGATCGTCTTGCGCGCCGGCTACCACATTTTGCCCCGGCGCAGACCAATCGTCACTTCATGCGCCCGTTCAAGACCGCACCGGCCCGGATAATCACTGAATTCCAGCCGAATGCAACCTTCCAAAGCGTGCCTTTTGAAAAGCAGGATGCAACTGCGCCATTTCATCCCATGGATTTCAGCAGAGCAAAGCACTACATGAAAACGGGAAGAAGGGAGTTTGCCATGCAGAGAATCGAGATTGCTGTGATCGGTGCGGGTCTTGCGGGCTCCATTGCCGCACTGGCACTGGCACGGCGCGGACGCAAGGTGGCGCTGATCGCCGGGCCTCGCGGCCCAAGGGACCGGCGCACGACGGCGCTGATGGACCAATCGATCCGTTATCTCGATCGGCTTGGGCTGTGGGAAAGCCTGCGTCCCAAGGCGGAGGCCTTGTCCACCATGCAGATCGTTGACGGGACGCAGCGTCTGCTTCGCGCCCCGCCGGTGGCTTTTCGCAGCTCCGAAATCGGTCTTTCCGCTTTTGGATACAATTTCGAAAATGCCACCCTGCTCGACCTTCTGGATGCGGCGGTGGCCGCAGAGCCCAATCTGACCGTGCACGACCAGGCCGCCGGGCACATCGACATCCAGCCGCATGGCGTATTTCTCACACTTGCCGACGGAACCGCGCTTGAAGCAGACCTCGTGGTGGGGGCGGATGGCAAGCGCTCTGCGACACGTGCGGCAGCCGGGATTTCCACGCGTGAGTGGTCCTATCCGCAGACGGCCGTGGTGCTTAATTTTCGCCACAGCCTTCCACATAACAATTGCTCCACCGAGTTTCATCAGGAAAGCGGCCCTTTCACGCAGGTTCCGCTCTCCCGCAATCTTTCCAGCCTTGTCTGGGTGGTGCAGCCACAGGAAGCAGAGCGGTTGATGACCCTTTCGGCGGAGGCGCTTTCGCAGGCGGTGGAACGGCGCATGGATTCCCTGCTTGGTCACGTCGAGGTGACGGAGCTTCCGCAGGCCTGGCCGTTGTCCGGCATGAGCGCGACCCGCTATGGCCGTGGACGCGCCGTGCTGATCGGCGAGGCGGCCCATGCTTTTCCGCCGATTGGCGCGCAGGGTCTGAACCTCAGCCTCCGCGATGTGATGGCGCTCGATGAACTGGCGGGCAAGGATATGAAGACGCCGGTTCCGCAGGATTTCGGAGATCGCTTCGATCGCAGCCGCCGGGTCGATGTCTGGACACGCACGGCAAGCGTCGATCTTTTGAATCGATCGCTGCTTTCATCCTTCCTGCCTGTGCAGATGGTGCGCGCTGCCGGTTTGCATGTGCTTTCCGCCCTGTCGCCGCTGCGCCATCTGATGATGCGTGAAGGCGTGGAGCCCGGCAGAGGCTTCAAGGCCTTTCCGGAAATGCTGAAAGAGCGGATTATGGCAAGACGCTGACGCGCCTTAGCCGATTTTCGACAGGATCGGAAAGCTCTGCTGGAACCAGATTGCAAGATCGGACACGAAGCCGAAGACAAAGGCAAGTCCGGTCAGCACGAGAAGCAGACCCATCGCTTTCTCGACCAGACCCAGATGGCGGCGGAATCTTGCCAGAAACCGCATGAAGGCACCGGAAAAGCCCGCCGCAATCCAGAAGGGAACGGCAAGACCGAGCGAATAGACGGAGAGCAACAAAGCGCCCTGCCCCACGGTATCGCGGGCCGCGGCCACCGCCAGTATCGCCCCGAGAACCGGCCCGATGCAGGGGGTCCAGCCAAAGGCAAAGGCAAGACCCATGATATAGGCGCCCGTGGCCGTTGCCGGCTTGCCGCTGCCGGAAAACCGCATTTCCCGCGCCAGAAGTCCAATGCGGAACAATCCGAGAAAATTCAACCCCATAACGATGATGATTAAGCCCCCGACCTTGGACAGGAGGTCGAGATGCTGGCGCAGCATCATGCCGATGGATGAAGCGCCCGCGCCAAGCGCCACGAATACCGTGGCAAAGCCGAGCGTGAAGCACAGTGCCGAAACCATCACCGCCCCACGGGCGGCGGCAGTGGCGCCCTGTCCGTCCTTGCCACGAAACTCTTCCACGCTGATGCCCGCCATGTAGCAAAGATATGGCGGCACGAGCGGCAGCACGCAGGGAGAAAGGAAGGAAAGCGCACCGGCAAGCAGCGCAGTCAGAAACGGAATTTCAGCAATCGACACCAATGGTCTCCCGGAGACTATATGCAACTTGTGTCAATTGCCACGCATGGCGCATCACACATGATCGGCCCGCTATAGCCAAGATGGCCATTGGAAACCAATCACCTTTTCGTCGCAGCAACCATGCCTGTGAAAAAGCGCGCTTTTCTGAAAATTTTGGGTTGACCGCGAAAGCCCCCCTGAATATGGTCCGCGCACTTCCAGAGGGTCACGAGATTCCTCAAGGGAGCGCGTAGCTCAGCCGGTAGAGCAACTGACTTTTAATCAGTAGGTCCAGGGTTCGAATCCCTGCGCGCTCACCAAAAAAACACACACAAAAATCCTCCTATGTCTTAATTCCCGATTCTGTCACCCGCTAGAGCATAATCCGACCGGAGTGAAACGAGGATCGACAAGATTATGCCTCAAAAAGAAAACATTAGAACGCCGATCTGATTCAATCAGATCGAAAAGCTCACATCTAGATGATCAGGGTTCCAATCTGGCCCATTTCATTCACTGGCTATCTGACAGGCTTACTGAGAATGAGTATCATTCCGTAATATCAAGGTTCGAAGATGCTCACACATCCTCACCCTGAAGATTTTTCGAATATCTCAATTGCGTCAGGGGCTTGAGATATTCGAAAAGGGAATACCAAGGGTCATTTTCAATGACCCTTGGTATAAGACCTGACCGAACAGACATGAGTTCGCAGCCTTGCATCGTGAAAAGTTCATAGCCGAAAAGGTTCAAAAGCAAAACTGGTAGCGCTCATGAAGGGTTGCCGAGGTCAATGCTTTGTGCAACCGCCGTGAGCTTTGCGTTCGGTTATCAGCGCGTTGAGCATTACAAGTAGATTAAGATCGAATCCTTTGAAGCGGCTGGTCTCCATCCATCCAAAATACAAATTGATACAATTGAAACAATCGATTTTACCCACCTCATCAAATACCCTTAATGTGCCTGTGTAAGGGTTGCAATTCGGGGCATTTCTCGTGTGAAGAAAATACATAATCAAGAGCACACGGCTGCGTCTGCGCCTTTAAATCAAAAGATCAACCAATGTTCATGGAAAGGCAATGCGCCTTTCATCAGTAATTACTCAACCCGTAGTGGTGAGGATGTCCTGATTATGTTGGCATATCTGTTTGATGCGGAGCGATGAATGCATTTCCCAGGAAAAGTATAGTCGCAGTTTTTCGGTTCAACATGCGCAAAATCAAAAACTGGAGGGCGTGCGACGTGCTCTGGTTGCTGCTGAAGGATAGATTATGGAAGATCAACTGACTGCCGAAATCATCGCTATGTTCAAGGCCAAGGCCAAGGCAGCGACAGGGGACGCGGATCTGGCCGTCTTGGCTGATGCCGAGATGACGAGCGACACTGAATTGAATGCGCTGGGTATCGATTCTCTGACTCTGGCCGATATGCTCTGGGATATCGAGCAGGCCTACAACATCAAAATTGAACTCAATACTGTTGATGCATGGGCGAGCATCCAGAAAATCGGCGATCTCGTGGAGGTCGTTCGGGGTTTGCGGGCGAAGGCAAATTGATGACACGCCGCGTTGTCATTACAGGAATGGGCGGCCTCTGCGGCCTGGGAGCGGATGTAGCCTCAATCTGGGCAGGAATGCGGGATGGCCGTTGCGCCATTGGGCCGATCGAGAACAGCGAACTCCATGATCTCAAGGGGTTGGTTGGATGTGAAATAAGAACACTGCCGGACCACGATATCGATCGTCGGCAGCTTATTTCCATGGACCGTTTCAGTTTGCTTGCCGTTATTGCGGCAAGGCAAGCCGTTCAACAGGCAGGCCTTTCGATAAATGCCGATAACACATACCGCTACGGCGCCACAGTCGGTGTGGGAGTTTGCGGATGGATGCCGATTGAAAACAATTATCGCAACATCCTTTTGCATGGCAGCAAGCGCGCAGACATTCTTACCGCGCCAAAGGTCATGCCTTGTGCGGCGGCTGGACATGTCAGCATGAACCTGGGCCTGCGCGGACCGATGTTTGGCGTGACCTCCGCCTGTGCATCGGGAAATCATGCCATTGCGGCGGCGGTGGACCAGATCCGGCTGGGTCGGGCTGACGTGATGCTGTCGGGAGGCAGTGAAGCGCCGCTCGTATGGGGGATTTTAAAGTCCTGGGAAGCGTTGCGGGTGCTGGCTCCTGATATGTGCAGGCCCTTCTCTGCCGATAGAAGGGGGCTGGTGCTTGGCGAAGGAGCTGCCATGGCAGTTCTTGAAAGTTATGAACATGCAGCAGCCCGAGGAGCAACGATTCTTGCTGAAATTGTGGGGGTTGGCCTTTCCGCCGATGCTTATGATCTTGTTGCACCCGCTGTAGAAGGGCCTGAAGCGGCAATGCGCGCTTGTCTTCGCGACGCAGGTCTAAATCCGGCAGATGTCGATTACCTGAATGCTCACGGGACCGGTACCCAGGCAAATGACCAGATGGAAACAACGGCCATCAAGCGGGTTTTCGGGCCTCATGCCACCGATCTTTCTATCTCGTCCACCAAATCCGTTCACGGACACTGCCTAGGGGCCGCCAGCGCACTGGAGATGATAGCATGCGTGATGGCGATCCGGGAAGGCGTCGTGCCGCCTACGGCGAATTATCGTGAACATGATCCTGCCTGTGATCTTGACGTCACCCCCAATGTGGCGCGCGAGCGCAAGATTTCGGTCGCCATGAGCAACGCCTTCGGCATGAGCGGCACAAATGCAGTGCTGGCCTTTCGGAGATTTTAGGGGCTTTCTGATTTCGGGCGCCTGGACAGACCCAAGCGAGATGCCAATGATACGCCCGGTCCACAGTGTTATCGAAGCGGGTGGCTCCGAGCAGCTCAGCGCCAGCACGCGTGCCGTGACGCTGGCGCCAAATGGAGCCTTGCCGGGCGGCCGTTTCCTATGGCGGGTCAGGCCTTCTGGTCCCTCTTCGCCACTGCATAATTCCTTAAATGGGAATCGATTGAATGTAAAAATTATGCAACAGATTCAGCATTTTACAGCGTATTTTGTACGTTTGACAAAATTCACGGCGCTCTAATGCCAAGGCTCGAAGATGCTACCGGATCCTCGCCTTGAAGGGATTTCGAATATTTCAACTGCGTCAGAGACTTGAGATGTTCGAAAAGGGAATACCAAAAGTCATTTTCAATGACCCTTGGTATAAGCCCTTGTTTTGACGCATTTCCAGACACAAAACCGAAAACACTTTTGCTGGAAATGCTCTCAAGTGTCGATGAGAACGGTATGAACTGAGGAAAACATGGAGCGGGCCTTTTGGGGAAGAATCTCTTATCTCAAGCCGTTCTCATCATTGCGTCGTGTAGCGTGTTTACTGCAAAGGGCTAGGCGCCTCGCACTCAATCCCTCGTCCGAACGACAGGGGGTTGCATAGCCTGAATGAGCCTTACCGCGACAGAAGCGTCAGTGCTGTCATGCTGTCCAGTACGGTACGGGTCACGCCGCCGAACAGCACCTCCCACCAGCGCTTGTGGGAATAGGCGCCCATGACCAGAAGGTCGATGCTGGCATCCGACAAGCGGTTTTCGATATGGGCGGAAGCCTGCAATTCGGCAAGATCCTTGGTGACGACGGTGACATTGACGCCATGCCGGGCAAGGGTGGCGGCAATTTCGCCGCCGGGCAAGGCTCGGGATGCATCCATATTTTCCCCGTTCACTGCGGAGAAAATCTCGACAGTTTGCGCCTGTTTCAGGAAAGGAAGCGCGTCGAAGGTGGCGCGGGTGGCTTCCCGCGATCCGTTCCACGCGACCAATACGCGCTTTATGGGACGCGGCTCTTTGAGAATATGCGGCACGAGCAAAAGCGGGCGGCCGCTTTCATGCATCACGGTTTCCAGCTCGCTGCGATTTTCCGACGCGGAACCCTGCTCGCCCTGAGCAGCCACGATCAGATCGACCGCCCGCGCACTTTCCACAAAAGTCTTGCCGAGACCGGAAGACGCCATGAAGCTGCGCCACTCCGTCGAAAGGCCTTCGCGACGTCCGGCCTCTTCGAACAAGCGGCAGATCGTCCGGGTTTCCTCATGCGCCATATCCTGCATGGCCTGAACGGCCACGGGGTCTGGAATCTCCATCGGGGCAATGAGCGGCATGGCCGCCACCGCTTCCGAATGCAGGCCAATAACGTGAGAGCCGAACTGCTCGGCCAGCGCAATCGAGAAATCCGAAATCTGTCTGGCGGTTTTCGTGCTGTCCAGCACGGCGAGAATAGTCTTGTAACCCATCGTCATTCTCCCAAAGTCATGTCCGCATTGCCCCGACAAGGCCTTTCGGCGGTCGCAAAAGGCGCGGCCTTCCGATATTCGGAAACCGGAAGGCAGGCTGGCGGATTTTGTTCCACCGGCTAGAATAATGCGCCAAACGCGGGGCAGTTCCTTGACTTCGGTCAAAGGCTGGCAGGTGAAATTTCAGGCCTCCAACACCGGGCGGCTTGCCTTCAGGGAGGCAATCATGCGTTCGACATCGGCAGCCGCCGCATTCAGGACTGCCTCGTCGCGGGCGCGCACCACGAGTTCCACATGGAAGCCCTTCATCTCGTCATAACGCGGATAGGAGCCAATGCTGGTTTCGGGGTGAGCCTTCTGCACCTCTCCCAGCGGCGTGCCAATGTCGCCCTCGCCGAAGGGGCAGGCAATGGCGCGAGACAGGATGCGCTTTCCTGCCGGAAGCGTCTTGATGACAACCTCCAGCATGGCCTGAAATACCTGCGGCACGCCCGCCATGACATAGACATTCTCCACCTGAAAACCGGGCGCGGTGGAAACGGCATTCGGGATATGGGTTGCCCCCTTCGGCATACGGGCCATGCGCTGGCGTGCCTCGGTAAATTCCATGTTGCGGCGGGCATACATCGCACCCAGCAATTCCATGGCTTTCTCGTCATGAACACAGGGCATACCGAATGCCCTGGAAACCGAATCCGCGGTGATGTCATCATGCGTGGGGCCGATCCCGCCAGAGGTGAAGACGTAATCATAGCGGCTGCGCAGGGCATTGAGCGCTTCCACGATTGCCTCTTCATCGTCTGAAACGATCCGCACTTCCTTGAGATCGATACCCGCCAGCGTCAGCACCTCTGCCAGATGCCCGACATTCTTGTCCTTGGTGCGGCCGGAGAGCAATTCATCCCCGATGGCCAGCATGGCGGCAGTCACGATTTCCGAATTCGACATGAGCTTTATCCTGAATGAAAAAACCGATCCCTTGCGGAACGGTCAAAAGAGATGGCGGATAACGTTGATGAGGGTCATGACCACGCTTCCGCCCGCGATGGGAGCGATGAAAAGCAGCAGAATATTGACGCAGATCACCCAAAGCATGACCTTTTCGCCTTGCGGGGATAGCCGTCGCGGCGGTGGCGGCGGCTCTTCGGGTCTGCGTCCATAGCCCTGCAAGTCGAGAAACATCATGGGCTCCCTGCAATTGCGACATGAGCTCATACGTTTGCCAGGCTTCGGCAGATCACCCCTCGCGCACGGAAACGATGGTGTCGTGAATAAGCTTGAGTACGCCGTCCGCATCGATGTCCATGCAGGCCTTCTGGCTGGGCAGGCCATCCCAGTCACTGGGGCCAAAGCCCATGTCATCCGGTTTCTGGATGGTCTGGCCGTCGGCAAGACCGCCGCAGATAACCCGCATCGAGCCGGTGCGCGTCGTAAACAGGTCCGGGCGCACCACATAGGCGCAGGCGCAACTGTCATGCACCACCATGCCATCCGGAACGCGGGTTTCGTAGAACTTGATGTAGAATTGCGAAAGATCGAAAAGCAGCTCGGCCCGCTTTCCCGCCGCATCGCGAATATCGGCAAGCTGGCTGCGGGTCATCACGGTTTTCGTCGTCACGTCGAGGCCCACGACCACCAGTGGCCAGCTTGCGGTAAAAACCACGTCCGCCGCCTCCGGATCGCCGTGAATATTGGCCTCCGCAGCAGGCGTCACATTGCCGTTCACGTCGAAGGCGCCACCCATGATGACGATTTCCTTGACCAGCGAGACAATTTCCGGGTCATCCTTGAGGGCATTGGCGAGATTGGTCATGCGACCAACGGCAACGATCGTCACCTCATGCGGGTTGGCGCGCACCGTCTCCACGATGAAACGATGGGCCGGACGCGGATCGACCGGCAGATCGATCACCTCCGGCACGCCGATATTGCCAAGCCCGTCATCGCCATGGATGAATTTCGGCGGCTCATGGGTCACGCGATGCGGAATGAAGGTTTCACCGGCGCCACGCGCAACGGGGGCGTCTATGTTCCATTCGCGTTTCAGAAAAAGCGCATTTCGCGTGGTGGTTTCGATGGTGGCATTGCCGAAAACAGTCGTAATGCCGAGGAGATCGATTTCTGCATGATGGTGCAAAAAGAGCAATGCCATAGCATCGTCTACGCCGGGATCGGTATCGAAAATCACCTTGTGCATGTCTTTTCCTTCTGCTGGTCCGCCCAGAATAACCGCGCCGCGAGCCGTGAGGCAATCAGCCTTGCGGACCTTTCACCTTGTTTTTCTTGCCGGCATTGCGCAGCACATGGGTGAAGTCGGCATTGTAGAGGTCGCTATCGCGAAACTCCACATGGCCGAAGACGCGCCCCACCATGACAAGCGCCGTGCGGGTGATCTTGGCCTTGCGCACGTCCTCGCCCATATTTTCCAGTGTGGTGCGTATGAAAAGCTCATCCGGCCAGGTGGCGCGATAGGCAATCACCACCGGGCAATCCGCGCCATAATAGGGCGTCAGCACATCGCGAATATGGGCGAGGTTGCGGATGGAAAGATGAATGGCAAGTGTGGCGCGCGATTTGCCAAGAATCTCCAGCGTCTCGAATTCCGGCATGGAGGAGGCCTTCATCTCCGTGCGGGTCACGATCACCGTCTGGGCAATTTCCGGCAGCGTCAATTCCGTCTTCAGCCGGGCGGCAGTCGCGGCGAAGGCCGGGACGCCCGGCACGACGTCATAGGGAATGCCAAGCGCATCCAGACGCCGCATCTGCTCGGCAATCGCGCCATAGATGGAGGGATCGCCGGAATGGACGCGGGCCACGTCCTTGCCTTCACCATGCGCCTTTTCGATCTCGCCGATGATCTCTTCCAGATGCATGGGAGCGGTGTCGCGCACCAGCGCATCCGCCGGAGCCGCCTTGACGATTTCCTCCGGCACCAGCGAACCGGCATAGAGGCAGACCGGGCAGCGTTCGATCAGCCGCAGGCCGCGCACGGTAATCAGGTCCGGCGCGCCGGGACCGGCGCCAATGAAATAAACCGTCATGCCACATCTTCCTTCTTCATTCCCGTACCTGCCTTGCCGGAATAGCCGCGCGGCGTATAGACCCATGCCCGCCCGTCACCTGTCTTGACCACGCGGCTTTCGGAAGAGCCGATGACGACGACGGTCAGCATGTCCACATCATCCACATTCAGGCCACCGAGCGGCACCACCCGCACCCTCTCACCCTCGCGGCCGAGATTGCTGGCGAGGATGACGGGCGTATCGGCGGGCCGGTATGTCAGCAATTGATCTCGCGCATAGGCCAGTTGCGTGCGGCGCTTCAGCGAGACGGGATTGTAGAATGCGATCACGAAATCGCCCTCGCCCGCCGCCTTCACCCGCCTTTGAATATGCTCCCATGGCGTCAGAAGGTCGGAGAGTGAAATGGTGCAGAAATCATGCCCCAAAGGCGCACCGGCGCGGGCCGCTGCCGCCTGAAGCGCTGAAATGCCCGGTGAAACAGCAATCTCGATGCGGCTTGCCGCATCGGAAATGCCGCCCTTGTCCAGCAGTTCGAAGACAAGCGTCGCCATGGCATAAATCCCGGCATCGCCGGAGCAGACCAGCGCGACCGTTCGCCCCTCACCTGCCAGTTCCATGGCGTGGACCACGCGGGCCTCTTCCTTGCCAAGATCGAAATCATGGCGCTTCTTGCCGTCGGCAAGCCCTTCCAGCAGATCGAGATAGAGCGAATAGCCGACGAGATCGGTGGAGGCCTCGACCATGCGCGACACCTCCGGCGAGCGCCAGCCCTCGGCGCCAGGGCCGATGCCAACCACGAACAACCTGCCACGAGCGCGGCCAAAGCCTTGCGCCTCCAGCACCTGTGGCGCTCGTGCAATGGCCGCTGTCACACCACGGGATTTGATCTTCGGCAAGATCAACTCACCCTGCGCGCCCGCTGCCGCAAGGGCCGCACCCTCTGCCACGCCATGGCAGCCCACTTCCGCAAAAACCACGTCGGATGGGGTCTTCAGACGCGGTGTTTCCGCCTCCAGCCTGTCGGCGGGGAAAAAGCGGGCCGGAACGCCAAAATGCGCGGCAACGGCATGAACCGCCCTTTCATCCGCCTTCACATCGATGGAGGCAATGGCCGTGAGGCTTTCCCGTGCAAGTCCGGCCTTGGCAAGCGCTTCTTCCGCCAGCGCTATCGCTTCTTCCACCGGGGCATGACGTTCACATCCCATGCCAAGCACCAGGGTTTTCGGGTGATAGACGAGTTCGAGCGCTTCCGGTGTCTTTACGGCATCCGTCACAGTCAGCGTGACACGGCCATTATCGGCGAAAGGCAGGCGCGAGGCCTCCAGCCATGGCACTTTTCCATTCAACCTTGCCGCTCCACCGGCCACCAGTTCCGCCATTACGGCCTTTGCCGCATCGGGATTGGCAAGCCTGTAACCTTCCGGCGGCTGGTCCAGCGCCACGCCGAAGCGCAAATCGCCCGCCGTGGTGATGGCGGGGGCAATGCCGAGTTCTCCGGCAATCTGGCGGGCCAGATCGTTTGCGCCGTGGTGGCCGCCCAGCAGCGGCACGACAGCACTGCCATCCTCCGCCACGGCCAGAACAGGCGGCTCGCTGTGCTTGTCGTCGAGAAGCGGCGCAAGCAGGCGAATGACCGCACCACTTGCCATCAACGCAATAATCGGGCGGCCTTGCCGGAACAGGTCTCGCACATGCGGCTTGACCTCCGCAAAACGAACCTGCGCATCAGAAACGCGCCCTTCCGCCCCATGCACCTCGCCCCCGACACAGGCGGCAAGGCGTTGCGCCATCGGCAATGCCCCCGGCATGAGGACTATGATGGCGGGCTTATTCATCTCAGGCATTGTCATCTTTCCAGTCTGGCGGCGGAGGATATGGCCCAGCCTTCCGCACCCTTGTAAATCAGCAGCATGGAGAAATAGGGGGCGCTGTTTTCGGCAATGTCAGCCAATGGCGAAATGCGCTCCGCGTCCAGCGAAACGCGCTCCACATAGCCGGTGCAAGGTGCCAGCCCCATTTCGGCAATCAAGGTCCTGATGCGGGAAAAATGCCGCCCGAGTTTGATGATGGCAACGGCCTGCGAGGCTTCGATCCTTGCTTTCAGCACGTCGTTGTCCAGCGGTCCCGGCAGAATGGTCAGCACATCGTTGCGGGCCGCCAGCGGACGCCCATAGGCGGCGGCAGCGGCCATCATGGAGGAAACGCCGGGCACCACCTCCGTTGGATAGCGAAGGGCCAGCCGCTCAAAGAGATACATGAAAGAGCCATAGAAAAAGGGATCGCCCTCGCACAGCACCGCCACATCGGCACCGGCATCCAGATGACGGGAAAGCCTCTCAGCCGCCTCGTCATAGACATCCTGGGCGGGAAAACGCTCCACCCGCATCGGCACGATGATCGGCACTTCCAACTGGTCCGGGCGCAGATAGGGCGCGGCAATCTGCCGTGCGAAGCTTGGACCGTTATCCGGCTGCGGATAGGCAATCACCGGCGAATGCGTGAGAATCCGATATGCCTTCAGCGTCAGAAGTTCGGGATCGCCGGGACCGAGCCCCAGCCCGTAAAGTCTGCCGGTCATTTGCGCGCACTCCACATCGTCACGGGCATCAGCGACTTCCAGCCGCAATAGCGGCCGACGGGCGCGGCACGGGAAACGGATAGCCGCAACAACTCCCCGCCATGCTGGCTTCGCAAATGCGCAAGCCGCGCCTCCCCTTCGACGGTCACGGCATTGGCAACCAGCCGTCCGCCATCTTTAAGGCTCTGCCAGCAGGTTTCAAAAAGCCCGTCAACCGTAATGCCGCCGCCAATGAAAATCACGTCCGGCCCCTCCAGCCCCCGCAAGGCGGCGGGGGCCGCCCCTTCGATGATCTCAAGATCGGGCGTGCCAAGATTTTGCGCATTGTCACGGATCATCGCCACCCGCTCCGGTTTTTCCTCGATGGCAATGGCGCGGGTGCCAAGCCCCGCCCGTAAAAACTCGATGGCGATGGAGCCGCAACCGGCCCCCACATCCCATAGCAGCGCATTCGGGAAAGGCTGGAGTTTGGAAAGCGTTACCGCCCTCACCTCGCTTTTCGTCAATTGCCCGTCATGGCGAAAGGCTTCATCGGCAAGGCCGGCAAGCGGCGCAAACCATGCGCCCGCTCCCAGGCATTCCACCGCCAGCGTGTTGAAATCCGCAAGCGCTGGCGCCTCCCTCAAAAGGTCTTCGGCGGAAAAACGCATAATACGCTCGTCCTGCCCGCCCATATGTTCCAGCACCGTCAGTTTCGAGGCGCCAAAGCCGCGCTGGACCAGGTGTTCGGCAGCTTCGAACACAGTCCTTGCATCAGACGTCAGCGCCAATATGCGCTGGCCCGGCAGGATATGGCGATTGAGAAAGGCGGAAGACCGGCCATGCAGCGAAATCTGCGCCACCGCCTGCAAGGGCCAGCCAAGCCGGGCCGCCGCCAGCGAAAAGGCCGAGGGGCTGGGCAATACCCGCATTTCCCAGGCCTCGATATAACGCCGCAACGTTGCGCCAATGCCGAAATGCATGGGATCGCCGGTTGCAAGCACCACGACCGCCGTGCCGCGCAGCTTTAAAAGCGCATCCAGCGTCGGGCGAAATCCGGCGCCCCAGGTGAGGATGCGCCGGGCATTCGGTGCTGCACCGGCAAGGACGTGCTCCAGTCGCTCGCCCACCACCAGAATTTCGGCCTTTGCAAGAACGGCACGCTGCGAGGCGTCAAGGCTGTCCAGCCCGCTATCGCCCATGCCGATCAGCGTCAGCCATGGTTCAGACATTGCCATTTAACCCTCCCGCCAGCGCATTGACTGCTGCGGAGGCCATGGCGGACCCGCCGCGCCTGCCGCCAACCGTGATGAAGGGCACGCCCCGGCTATTGGCCGCAAGCTCCGCCTTGCTTTCCGCGGCGCCGACAAACCCCACCGGAAAACCGAGAATCAGCGCAGGCTTCGGGGCGCCTGCGTCCAGCCGCTCCAGCAGGCGGAATAGCGCGGTCGGCGCATTGCCGATGGCAACCACCGCCCCTTGCAGATGCGCATCCCAGAGATCCACCTGCGCGGCGGAGCGGGTATTGTTCAGATCCGCCGCCAATGGACGAGTGCGCTCGTCATTCAACAGGCACAGCACCTCGTTTTCGGCAGGCAGAAGCCGCCGGATAATGCCGTGCCGCACCATCTCGGCATCGCACAATACGGGCGCGCCCTGCCGCAGCGCTTCTGCGCCCGCTGCCACGGCGCCTTCGGAAAATTGCACATCCTCTGCCAGATCCACCATGCCGCAGGCATGGATGAGGCGGATGACGAGCGGCTGCATCTGCGCGGCAAAGCGGGAAAGATCGGCCTCGCGACGGATGGTCTCGAAGGACTGGCGATAAATTTCCGCCGGATCACGAATATAGCAAAGCGTCATGCGGCACATTCCAGCTTTTCATGGCCGATCCCCAGAACCCAACCCTCTTCGGCAATGGCAATTGCCCGCTCTTCTTCGCCCAGCATGGGCGGCGGGGCAAAAAGCCGCGCCAAACGGTCATTTTCGTCATATCTGGCAAAGATCTTTACAACCGTCGCCACCTGCGCGGCATCCCGCACCGCATGGCACTCCGTCAGAGGAAACAGCGAAGGATAGATTTCGGCAAACACCACCGGCTTTTCAAACCGCTCCGCAAATCCCGTCTGGAAAGGCCAGACGGAAATCCGCTCCCCATGCCCGCTTTCATCGAGAAAACGGGAAAGGCGGGCAATGCCAAGCAGGGTCTGACCGCCAACGGAGCCGTTATAGCTCATCTGCCAGACCGATTTTGCCCCTTTTGCAAAGCTCTCGCTGCGACGGAAGGCAAAGGGCGGCGTGGTTGGCGCAGGCGGCTTCTTGTCACCCAGATCAGCATAGCGATGTTGATGGGGCCGCCCCCAGAAGCGCGGCTCCCCTGCAAAGTGGGTGGCATTCCAGCGGGAGGCCAGTTCAAACCGGTTATTGCTGTTGTCAGGCAGATCTTGAACCTCAGTGGCGATCTTGTGCCAAAGCTTACGCCAGTCCGCCCTGCCCGCCAGCCGCAGGGCCGCGCCTGCCGGATAGCCGAAGGCAAAATCGAAGCCCGCCAGCAAGCGCTTGCCCGCCTGCGTCGTCTCTTCCACCACGGCCAACAGCCTGGACATGAATTGCGCCCGCGTGGGAAAATTCTCCAGCCACAATACCCTCGCGCCCTGCCCGTGCTGCTCGGCAAGGCAGGCCCAGAGCGAGTTTGCCCCTCGCGCAGGCGCACCGGCCCCCGACCAGTCAACGATGAGATAGCGGTCGAAGAGGGGCACTTACTTTTTCTTTTCCATCGATTTCGGCCCAAGCGGATGATCCGCATGGGGATAAGGCGCGTGATGATGGCCGTGGTGATCGTGGTGGGAATGCCCATGATCGTGGTGATGATGACCATGGTGATGATGACCATGGTGATGATGCTGGTGGCCGCCATCGTGATGGTGATGCCCGCAGCCGCAATTGGGACCATGCTCATGGTGATCGGCATATTTGCCGGTGGAGGGCGCATTCATCGCTGCTTCCAGTTCGGCATCGGGCTTTGTATCGGTCAAATGCGCATATTTGCCGCCGAGCGTGAAGGAGGCCGAATAGTCGAAGGCAGGCGTCAAGTCGTTGGGGGCGGCATGGCTATGAACCGGCGTGAACGGCAGGTCATGCTGGCGACAGAATTCCTCATCCCGGCACGAGGCGTCGCAATCGCCCTTGCAGGGACAGTTTTCCAGCCCGCCGCCAATGCCTTCCACGTGGTGGTGATGGCTTTCCTGCGGCTGGCCGAGATCGGCTTCGAAACCCAGAACCTGCTCGCGATATTTGCACATCTGACAGTTCATCACCGCCGCGCCATCGAGAATTTCGCGCACACGGTCCTGGAAGGCGTCCAGCACCAGCGGATGGTCATTCAGGTAGCTTGCCTTGACGAACTGAATGTCGGGATAACGCTGCGCCACCTCATCGGTATAGCTGTAGATGCGTTTGACCAGCACGCCGGTAAACAGGAAATAGGGAAAGACGACAATGCGCTTGTAGCCAAGCTTTGCCGCATGGGTCAGGCCCGGCTCCACCAGCGGAAAGGTCACGCCGGAATAACAGGTCTCGCCCCAGCCGAATCCCATGCCCTCCCACAGCATCCGCATGACCTTGGTGGCGTTGGAATTGGCATCGGGATCGGAAGACCCGCGCCCGACCACCATCAGCAAGGTCTCGTGCTTGTCAACGAAGCCCTGCGTGGCATTGGCAAGATCCACCGCATGTTGGATGCGGTCCCCCGCCGCCCGGATCATCTTGAGGTCGATGCCAAGCTCGCGCCCGTAATTGATGACGAAGCCTTTGTGCTGGGCCTGATAGGTGTTGAGAACGGAGGGAATGTCATTCTTGGCGTGGCCTGCCGCAAACAGCATACCGGGAACGGCAAGAACGCGGGTAACACCCTGCTCGCGCAGACTATCCAGCCCCGCGGAAATCACCGGGTTGCAGAATTCCAGATAGCCGTATTCCACCGGCATGTCGGGATTGCGGGCGCGCAGCGCCTCTGCGATCACCGCGAATTCGCGCGCGGCATTCTGGTTGCGGCTGCCGTGACCGCACACCATGATTCCAAGTTTTTCAGCCATAAACCAAGGCCTCCTGCTTCGTTTTCACCCCTGTACGAAGCGCCAGAGCCACCGGTTTTCCGGCGTCTCCATGGGCCTTTGGGACAGCTCCGGAATTGGCCCCCGGATTGGGTCGGCCGCACCGGACTATTTCCAGCCTGTCGAACAGGCGCCGTCGCACATTGAAACGTGGTTTAGCCAATGCGGCTGGCGCGGTCAAACCGGAATTATATTGGGTCATCGGCGCTGGAGAGGTTGCGGCGGTCAAGGCTTTGCTCCAAAAAGCAATACAACCTTCCCTTTCGGAATCTCTCCCGTGACCGATCTTGCGCTGCATCTTTTGCTTTTCCTGTTTATCGTTGGTTTCCTTGCCGGATTTATCGATTCGATTGCTGGCGGCGGTGGCCTTCTCACCATTCCCGCCATGCTGATCGCGGGCATTCCGCCCTTGCAAACCCTTGGCAGCAACAAGCTGCAAAGCATGTTCGGCTCATCCTCGGCAACCATTGCCTATGCCAGGAAGGGCCATGTGCAGCTTAAAACGCAACTGCCCATGGCCGCCATATCCGTTGCCAGCGGCGCGGTAGGGGCCTATGTGGCAACCTATGTGCCGGGCGATGTTCTGAAGGCGCTGCTGCCCTTTCTGCTGGTGGCGATTGCCGCCTATTTCACGTTCAAACCCAACATGTCGGATGTGGATAGCCACCAGCGCATGAGCCCGCTGATCTTCTCGCTCACCATGGCGCCGCTGATCGGCTTTTACGATGGCGTCTTCGGTCCCGGCACGGGGTCCTTCCTCATGCTCGCCTTCGTTTCGCTGGCGGGCTTCGGCATGTTGAAGGCCACCGCCCACACCAAGCTTCTGAATTTCGGCTCCAATATCGGCGCCTTTGCCGTTTTCCTGTTCAATGGCGTGGTGTTGTGGAAAGTGGGAATTGTCATGGGCGTCGGCCAGTTTCTGGGCGCGCAGACCGGATCGCGCTTTGCCATGAAAAGCGGCGCAAAACTCATCAAGCCCCTGCTGGTCATCACCTGCGTGGCGCTCGCCGCCAAGCTCATTCTCGATCCCACCAACCCCATCCGCGTGTGGATGGGGTTCTGAAGCCGTTTATCTAGGGCGCGTCCGGTGAACACCGGTTCACGAGACGCGCTCCAAGCTTTTGTTTTTGCGCATTTCCAGACGGAAAACCGTTACTACACTTCTCCCGGAAATGCTCTAGAATTCGACGCCGGCCTGCGCCTTGATACCAGAGCGGAAGGGGTGCTTCACGAGTTCCATTTCCGTCACCAGATCGGCAAGCTCGATCAACCCGTCGGCGGCATTGCGTCCGGTCAGCACCACATGGGTCATGGGCGGCTTTTCTTCCGCCAGAAATGTCAGCACCTCGGCAAGCGGCACATAGTCGTAGCGGATGGCGATGTTGATCTCATCGAGCAGCACCATGGAATGGGAAGGGTCGCGGATCAGTTCCTTGGCTTTTTCCCAGGCGGCCCGCGCCATGGCCGTATCGCGGGCCTTGTCCTGCGTTTCCCAGGTAAAGCCCTCGCCCATGGTGTGAAACGCGCAAAGATCGGTGAAATGCGCCAGAATCAAATCGCGTTCGCCGGTGGACATCGCCCCCTTGATGAACTGCACCACCGCGCATTTGCGGCCATGGGCAATTTGCCGGAAGATCATGCCGAAGGCGGCAGAGGACTTGCCCTTGCCCTTGCCGGTGTGGACGATAATCAGACCCTTTTCTCCGGTCTTGGTGGCCATGATCTTGTCGCGGGCGGCCTTTTTCTTTGCCATTTTCTCGGCGTGGCGGGCCAGATCCTCGGGCGTTTCGATGGGTAGAGCGTCGGTCATGGTGTTTCCTTCATGGAAGGGCGGCAAGCCTGGTGAGATCGTATCTGGCGGAATTGCTGCGCGGCGTCCAGAGGCTGCGGTCGATTGCCTCCATCAGTCTTGCGGCCATTTCCTTCAAGGCGGGCCGGTTTTTCTCCGCCATGAAATCACGCACCTGTTCATCCAGCACGAAGGCCCGGTAAACGGCTTCGAAATGCGGCTGGCGCACCGCCCCGGTGGTGGCGGCAAAGGCAAAAAGATAATCCACCGTTGCGGCGATTTCGAAGGCGCCCTTGTAGCCGTGGCGCATCACGCCTTCAATCCATTTGGGATTGACGACGCGGGCACGGACCACGCGGCCGATTTCCTCTTCCAGTGTACGGATCACCGGCTTTTCCGGCCGGGAATGATCGTTGTGATAGACAGTGGGCCGCTTGCCGGACAGGCTTTCGACCGCTGCCGTCATGCCGCCTTCGAACTGGTAATAGTCGTCGCTGTCCAGAAGGTCATGCTCACGATTGTCCTGGTTCTGCACCACGGCATCAAGCCCTTGCAGCCGCGCCTCGAACAGTTGGCGCTCGGCCCGCCCTTCATCTCCCGCGCCATAGGCATAGCCGCCCCAGACGAGATAGGCTTCCGCCAGCTCTTCCCGGCGCTCCCAGCCCTTCTCATCGATCAAAGCCTGCAAGCCTGCGCCATAGGCGCCGGGCTTCGAGCCAAAAACCCGGTAGCTCGCCCTTCGCCGCGCCTGCTCTTGCGTATGGCCCGAGGCCAGAAAGCCCGCTATGTCCGCCTGCATCCGGGCGGCGACAGGATTTTCCGCAGCCTCCTCATCCAGCATTCCAACGGCGCGGATCGCCTTGTCGAAGAGCGCTATCTGCTCTGGAAAAGCATCGCGGAAAAAGCCCGAAATGCGCAAGGTGACATCCACACGCGGACGGCCCAGAATTGCCAGCGGCAGGATTTCATAGCCCGTCACGCGCCGGGACGCCGTGTCCCATAAAGGCTTGACGCCGATCAACGCCAGCGCCTGGGCAATATCGTCGCCGCCCGTGCGCATATTGGAGGTGCCCCAGGCCGTCAGGCCGAAGGAGGTGGGCCATTCGCCATGATCCTGCGCATAGCGGGCAATCAGCAGCTCGGCGGACTTGCGCCCAAGCTCATAGGCCGCAGGCGTCGGTACGGCACGGCTATCGACGGAATAGAAATTGCGGCCTGTCGGCAGGACATCCGGCCTGCCGCGGGTTGGTGCACCCGATGGACCGGGCGCGACAAAGCAGCCATTGAGCCCCTGCATCAGTCCGAGGATTTCAGCCCGGCCGGAAGCGACGATGGCGGGCTTCAATACGCCTTCGATCTCGTCCAGCACCAGCCGCGTACGGTGCCAATGCGCCGGGCACGGCATCTCGCCGCTGACAAGGCGGGCGGCCAGAATTTCGAGCCGTTCCACCGTATCACCGGCACTGCGCCAGGGATCAACCGTCGCACCGAGCAGCGGTTCGGGCCTGTCCCCTTGCCAGGGAGCGGCAAAATCGCAATCGAGCGGATCGAAACCGCCTTCATCCAGGGTGCGATTGAGGCCGCAATCGGCGGCGATCGCTCTTTGCAGGCTTGCATCGCCTGCATGGCCGCCACCACGCGGCAGCCGCGCCAGCGCCACGGTCAGATCGATCAACAGGCGACCTTCGGGAGAGCGCCCGAAAACATGCAGGCCATCTCTGATCTGCATCTCCTTGAGATCGCAAAGATAGGCGTCCAGTTTTTCGAGAGCGCTTTCGGGCGCCTCGCCACGGGTAATGCCCGCATCCTCATCAAGGCCGGTATCTGCCATGAGATCAAGAATTTGCCGGCGCAGCAGCACCAGACGGCGCGGATCGCTGCCTGCGGCCTGATAATACTCATCCACCAGCGCTTCAAGATCCTTGAGCGGACCGTAACTTTCGGCCCGCGTCAGCGGCGGTGTCAGATGGTTGATGATGACGGCCCCGGAACGGCGTTTGGCCTGCGTGCCCTCGCCCGGATCATTGACGATGAAGGGGTAAAGATGCGGCAAAGGCCCGAAAATCGCCTCTGGAAAACAGGTCTGCGAAAGCGCCAGCGCCTTGCCGGGCAACCATTCCAGATTGCCATGTTTGCCCATATGGATAATGGCGTCTGCCGCAAAATCCTGTCGCAAAAAGGCATAGAAAGCCAGATAGCCGTGCGGCGGCACGAGATCGGGCGAATGATAGCTGTCCTTCGGGTCGATATTGTAGCCGCGCGCTGGCTGAATGCCGATCATCACATGGCCAAGCCGCATCAAAGGCAGGGCAAAGCCATCGCCATCGAAAAACGGATCGTTTTCAGGCTCGCCCCAGCGCGAGAAAACCTGTTGGGAAACATCTGATGGTAAGCCGGCTAAGAATCTCCGGTAGCTGGCTAAGGAAATTTTCTCGCGCACGACCCTGCCATCGCGGGCGGCATTGGTCGGACCTTGCATGATGAGCGCCATCAGCGCATCGCCGTCTGCGGGAAGGCGTCCCACCTCATAGCCCGATTCGCCCATGGCGCGCAGCACCTCAATGCTGCCTGCGGGCGTATCGAGGCCAACCCCGTTGCCCAGCCTGCCATCACGGTTGGGATAATTGGCCATGACCAGCGCCACCCGGCGTTCGCTGGCTGCCTTTTGTCGAAGCCGCGCCCAATTTGCCGCCATATCCGCCACAAAGGCAATGCGGCTGGCTTCAGGCTCATGGCTCACAAGATTGGTCTCGACATTTGCCGCATAACGCGCTGCCGATTTGAAGGAGACCGCCCGGCTCAGCACGCGCCCGTCAACCTCCGGCAGGGCGACATTCATGGCAAGATCCCGCGCATTCAGTCCCTGAAGCGATTGCTCCCAGACAGCGCGCTGCGAGGACGAGAAAATCACCTGCAACACCACGGCGCCCTGCTCATCCAGCACGGTGCCGCCATGGGCGCTGCCGGGGCTGGAGACGGCAAAGCCGGTGGCGTTCAGCACCACAACGGGCAGTGCCTCGGCAAAAATCTGCCGCAGCGTTTCGCTGGAAAGCGCATCCTTGAGGCTGGAAACGAAAACAGGCAGCGCCGCCATGCCGCGTGCCTCCAGCGCGTCCACCAGAGCCTCCACCGGCCTGGTTTCGCCGCTTTGCACCAGCGCCCGGTAAAAACAGATGGCGGCAACCGGCCTTGCGCCCGCCAGCGCCTGCCATTCGGAAAGGCCAATCGCGCCTTTTCCCGGCCACCATATGCCTGCCCGCAGCAGGGGTTCGGCAGGCGGCGGCGGCTCTTCCCCTGTCAACAGCGATACGGCGAAAGCAGCGAAGTGGCGCATATTGCGCTCGCCCCCTTCGCAGAGATAGGCCCAGAGCGCTTGACGCACCGCCGCGCTCACTGTCGAAAAGGTCTCAAGGCCCGCATCCGGCTTGTCATCGCCCGGCAGAACGGCAATTGCCGCCCCCGTTTTGCGGGCGATGGCGCAAAGCGCCTCCAGCGCATAATGAAAATAGCTGGCGCCGCCAAGCGCACGAATGATGATGAGCCGCGCATGTCTTGCGGTGCGCTCCACATAGGTATCGACCGACATGGGGTGCTTGAGGCTCATCAGGCTGGCCAGCCGCCATGCGTGGCCCGGCCCATCCAGAACCGCCGCCAGCGCCGAAAGCTCGGTATCCGCAGCGGAAAGAAACAGAATATCGCCGGGCGACTGCCCGAGATCGACCGCCTCTTCCCCGTCGTTCAACGCGCCTTTCTGGGCCAGCAGCAGATGCATGGATCAGGCCGCGGCCTGAATGGCATCGAAAATCGCCTTGGCATCCTGATCGTGCAGACCGATCACCACCAGACGGCTCTTGCGGCTTTCGCCCGCCGCCCAGGGCCGGTCGAAATAGGTCTCGATGCGGCTGCCAACCGCCTGCACCACCAGTCGCATCGGCTTGCCGGGCACGTCGAGAAAGCCCTTCAACCGCAAAATGTCATGGGCTTCGATGATCGGCTTCAGCCGCTCCACGAAAAGGTCGGGAGCAGCAATGGCGTCAAGCGGCACCACGAAGCTTTCGAACTCGTCATGATCGTGGTGATGATGGTCATGCGGCACGCCGCTTTCATGCAGCGCCTCATGCTCCAGCTCGTGATGGCTCTTGCGGTTTTCGATGTCCGCTTCCGAGCCCGCGCCAAGCCCCAGCAACACCAGCGGCGAAACCTCGCCATGCCGCGCCTCTATCAGGGCGGGTTTGCGGGCAATGCGGTCGGCAAGCTCTGCCTTGACGCGCAAAAGCCCATCGGCATCGAGAAGATCGGTCTTGTTGAGGACGATCAGATCGGCACAGGTCAGTTGATCTTCGAACAATTCCTCGATCGGGCTTTCATGGTCGAGGCTTTCGTCTTCGGCGCGCTGCGCTTCCAGCCGGTCGTGATCGTCGGCAAAACGCCCTGCCGCCACGGCGGCGCCATCCACCACCGTCACCACGCCATCCACCGTCACGCGGGTGCGAATATCCGGCCAGTTGAAGGCCGCCACCAGCGGCTGCGGCAGGGCAAGACCGGAGGTTTCGATGACGATGTGATCGGGCTTGACGTCCCGTTCCAGAAGCTTTTGCATGGTCGGCACGAAATCATCGGCCACGGTGCAGCAGATGCAGCCATTCGTCAGCTCGATAATGTCGTCCTCGCTGCAATTCTCCGCGCCGCAGCCCTTCAGAACCTCGCCATCGACGCCGAGATCGCCGAATTCATTGATGATGAGGGCAATCTTCTTGCCCCCGGCATTCATCAGCATGTTGCGGATGATCGTGGTTTTGCCAGCGCCGAGAAAGCCGGTGATGACGGTGGCGGGAATTTTCTGTTGCAACATGGTCAACCCTTCATTTTCAGGCTCAGGCCAGCGGCGACGAAAAACACCTCGTCGGCACTGGCGGCAATCATCTGGTGGAGGCGGCCTGCATGGTCGCGAAACGCCCGCGCCATGCGGTTTTCCGGCACGATGCCAAGACCGACTTCGTTGGAAACGAGAATGACGGAGGCCGTAAGCTGCGGCAAAAGTTCCGCCAGCGCCGCGCTTTCAGCCACGATGTCGAGGCTTTCCTCCATCATCAGATTGGTGATCCACAGGGTGAGGCAATCCACCAGCACCACGCGCCCCGGCGCATCGAGGCGGTGCAAGGTTTCGGCAAGCGCAAGCGGCTCCTCATGCGTGGTCCACAAGGGGCCGCGCTCCTCGCGATGGCTGGCGATGCGCGCGCGCATCTCATCGTCCCAGGCGCGGCCGGTGGCAATGTAATGGCGCTCCGCCCCGGTTTCGATGCAGATCTGTTCGGCGAAACGGGATTTGCCGGAGCGCGCGCCTCCGAGAACGAAGACGCGCTTCGAATTTTGCTTGCTCATGGATCAATTGCCGCCCGGAGCCGTGTAAAGCCCGCTGGAGCGCGGCACGAAGCCCGGCCACGCATTGCGCTGCGTGGCAGAGGGAGTAGCCTCCGCACCCCGCACATCGCCACGAGGCTCCGCCAGTCGGCCACCAAAGGTGGATGACCCGGATTTTCCAGGCATTTCGGCAGGTTCCGTTACGTGACCTTGATCACGCAAGGTGGATTTCTTCACCATGGGGAGAAATGCAAAGGCAACAGCCGCAAGCAAAAGCGCTGCGACGGCGATCATGGTCGCCCGGCCGGAGGAGAAAACGTCAACCATGGTCGCCCTCCGAAGAGGTGCGCAAATGGGAGCAGAGCGCGGACGCTCTACCGATACACTGTTTCGCCACGACAACCTCCGTGCTGGCGGCGGGGAAATCCCCAATTGGGCTTGATTGCCCGTGCCGGACGGCAGGTCTCCTGGCTCGCAATGTCGGGACGTGGTGGCCACGTCCTACAGGCTTTCCTCACCTTCCCGGAGGTATTACAGCGCCGTGCGTTTTAACAAACGCACGGCGCTGTAACACTTTACATCTGCTGCATAATTTTCACCTTAAATCGATTCCGATTTAAGGAAATATGCAGTAGCAAGGCGAAAAGGCGGACGATTCGTAGATGATAGAGGCGTCCTGCCCCGGTTTATCGCTTTGCCGCTCCAGTGGCTTTTCCGGCCTTTTGCCATTGCCGCCGCCCTGCACCATGCAGAAACGCCACGACAAAAACGCCTGACCGGATGGAAAACCCTCACTGCTCTACAGTCGCGGGGTCGGCTGCGTTTGAAGCTCCCTGTATGGGTCAGCCCCTTCGCATTCCCTTTTGCTTTTCCCTTCAGCCTTTGCCGAAGAAAAAACCATCCGGTTCAAGTGATAGGATGGGACATGTTTCAAGTCAATAACGACGCCTTGCGCGTGACGCGCGAAAAACCGGACCGGCGTAAATTCCTGATGGTGCGTCGTTGCGCGAGGGTAAAATTTCATTCAGAAAAAATATTGAGCGCCGATCGGATCCGGTCGGATCGGCGCTCAAGAAAGCAGCGGCAGAGAGCCTTATCGGCAGGGGCGCGGGCCGCAGCCAATTGGCCCGCGATGCAATCCGGGTCCGCCGTGATGGCGACCACCGCCAATGGCGCCGCCCAAAATCGCGCCGCCGATAACACCAAGCGCCAATGCGGCCGCCACCTCTCCATCGTTATTCCTGCGAACCGGCCCTTCGAGGACCGGGCCTGCCGGACGCGGTGGCCGCCTTGCAGCCGTCTGCTGGCTCAGCCAGTCTTCGTAGCGCCCTTGACTGTCGGCCCGCAAACGTTGCAACTGATCATAGCTCAAATAGCCCGTGACCGGCGCGCCAATCACGCTTTGCCAGTTGGACAGTGCAAGGCGCGTATTATTGCCGAACACACCATCCGTTCCGCCCGTCCGGAAGCCGAGCGAGGTCAGGCGCCCCTGCACCTCCCGGCGCGCACCCCTGTCCAGCAGCGCATCTTCGCTGAGCGGTGTCCCCGCCGTAAAGACAGGCTTCACCTCCGCTGGCGCAGGCGGCGTTGCTTCTGCCTCCAGCCGCACGACACGATTTTTGGCAAGATCCGCGAATTTGCCGGCTGGATAGGCCGCAAGATATGCCTGATAATCCGCAGTCGTATTGCCGTTGGCCGATGCCTGCCACAAGGCATATTCCTGCTCCCAGGCATTTGCGGGCTGCGGTGCGGCGGCGGCCGCGCCTGCGGCATCCGCAGCCATGCCCGGCTCGACGCCTTGCGCCATGATCGTTTGTGCACTCAACGAAAGGCTCGCAACAGATACAATCAATGCGTGGCTTATTTTGGTAAAATTCATTTTGTCCCCACAACTCTTCCGGGTCCGATTTCGCCCCGAAACCGGATTAAGCCCCAGGCATCCCACCCCAATGCGAGATGCCGCGCCATTTTGATCCAGTCATAAATCGACGCAGGAATGAAATAGGGACAAAACGTTACAAGGCGGCACCGATAATCTTTAAAGTTGTATCCATATCCACGTTTCAGGACATGACCCGACCGGAGTGGGGCTACAGCGCCGTGCGTTTTATCAAACGCACGAAGGACGCTGTAACGCTTTAAATCTGCTGCATAATTTTCACCTTAAATCGATTCCGATTTAAGGAATTATGCAGTAGGATCGACACGGTCCTGCGTCAGGAACAAAAGCTTCATACCTTGGGCGCGGTGAGTGAAAACAGGCTTCTCAACCGCGCCGAGATCGCTTCCGCCAGACTTTCCGGTGCAAGTTTGGGATCGAGCGTTTCTGTCTGGACCTTGAAATTGCCTTCCGAGGCGGTTGCGCCGTTTTCGACATAAATGGCGCGCACCATGACATCTGCTTCATTCAGGCGTTTTTGCAATCCCCTGCCCGTGGCAAAATCACGGATGCGAACCGTGAGGATCACGCGCGGCGCAACATCCTGGCGAATGGTCGCCTCGACCGCCGCCTGCATACGCCGCTCCACCGCCTGAACCAACGCCACCGGCACATCTGTACCGGCAAGAACGGTGACGGCGCGCACGTCATAGTAAAATTTCTTCGGCCTGTCGGGCAGCAGCGACGAAACGCAGCCTGCCACGATCAGTGAGAGCGCCAGCAGAATACCGAGGGAAAAACGTTTGAGAAGCATGGCAAGGCCCAGGGAAAGACTAAACCTTCAATGGGCCTGAAGCCTTGCCGCAGGCTTGCCGGTTCAGTCCTTGCAGGCTGACAGCAGCGCGTAAGCCGATTGCATCTCGACGAACCGCGCCGCGCGGCGGGCCTCGGCCTCGGCATCCACGCCCCAATGCTCCTCCGTCCAGATTTCGTCCAGATGGGCGCGGCGCCACCCCTCTTCCAGCGACAGGAAGCCATCGGCGAGCGCCAAAGCCAAAGCGGCAGAGCCGGTCAATGTGGTCATGACGTGCAGCGCCGCCAGAGGAAAAGGTTGCGCGTGACGCTCAACGGCACGGCGAAAGGCGGCCAGCGAGTTTTGCGGCTGTTCCTGGTGCATGATGCCGGTAATGGTGATGAGGCGCACCTCATGCACCGCGTCCAGCCAGCCGAGAATCGGGTTCCAATCCCTGCTTTGCCGCTCCACCAGAGCCTGTGGTTCGTCGGCGCGGTAGCACACCATGTCGGAACCGGAAAAGCGGACAATATCCTCCAGCACCTCGTCCATGGTTCGGGACACGGCATCGATGGCGGTATTGGCCAGACGGGTCAGCGGCATGGAGGCGGGATCGATTTCTTCGCCCTGAGCCTGCCATTCACCTGCAACCAGCTTTGCTGCGGCAAGAGTGGGCATGACCAGCGGGTTCTTGCCCGGCGTTTTTACGGCGCGCCCGTCAAGCTGCACGGCAAAGCCGCCCTCGGCGGCAGTGACGGTCACGTTCTTGTAAAAACGCTTGGGAAGCGGGCGCTTCATCTGTATCTGCGCCCGGCGCACGGGATCCGGGTCACTCGGCTCAGGCGCCAGTCCGTCGAAAATGTCACGCATGTCGTTACTCTTGCAAGATCAGGTCAATCAGGTCCAGCGGATGATGGGCAATAACTGCGGCACCGGCCTTTTCGAGCTCCGGCACGGGGCCATAACCCCAGCTCACGCCAATCGGCTTTGCGCCTGCCGCCCTTGCCATCTGCATGTCGTAAATGGCGTCGCCAATCACGATGGTCCTGTCAGCGGCAATGCCGGTTTCAACGCAGCACTCTGTCACCATGGCCGGATGTGGCTTGGAAGGACAATCATCCGCCGTGCGCCGCACGATGAAATGCTGCGACAATCCATGAAGATCGAGAATGAAGGACAGGCCGCGACGCGATTTGCCCGTCACCGCGCCAATGAGAATATGGTCTTCACGGGAAATACGCTCCAAGACCTCGCCGATCCCGTTGAAAAGCGGTTCATTGAAGCTGCGGTCCTTACGGACATCCGTGAAGAGGGATTTGTAATGCGCGGCCATCGCCACGGCTTCTTCATCGGCATGATCCTTGCCGTCGATGCGGGCAATGGCAATGTCCAGCGTCAGGCCGATGATTGCCTTGGTCTGCTCGAGGCTTGGTTCGGGCTTGCCGAATTCCAGAAAGGTGCGCCGCATGGTGCCGTGGATGGTCGCCGCGCTATCGACCAGCGTGCCATCGCAATCGAACAGGACGAGTTTCATTCCTCGTCGTCTCCGCCATGGTTCTGATCGAAGCCCAGCAGGTTCCAGGTCTGCACCATATGCGGCGGCAGCGGCGCCGTCACCTTCAGCCGCCCGCCATTGGGGTGGGGAATATCGATGTGGCGGGCATGGAGATGCAACCGCTTCTGCACGCCGCCGGGAAAATCCCAGTTGGGATCGTCAATGAAATATTTCGGATCGCCGATGATGGGATGGCCGATATGCAGGGCATGAACGCGAAGCTGGTGCGTGCGCCCCGTATAGGGCTCCATCTCCAGCCAGGACAGGCGCTGTGCCGCCGTTTCGATCACCCTGTAATAGGACACGGCGTGATCGGCGCCATCCTCGCCATGCCTGGCAATGCGCATCCGGTCGCCATCCATGGTCTGCTCCTTGACAAGCCATGTGGAAATCTTGTCGTCGCGCTTGCGCGGCACGCCCTTGACCAGCGACCAGTAGGTCTTTTTGGTATCGCGCTCGCGGAAGGCAGCCGTCAGCTTCTGTGCGGCACCGCGCGTTCGCGCCACGACCAGCACGCCGGAGGTATCCCGGTCGAGCCGGTGAACGAGGCGCGGCTTTTCGCCCTTCTGGCTGGTCCATGCTTCCAGCATCTTGTCGATGTGGCGGGCAACGCCGGAACCACCCTGCACGGCAAGGCCTGCGGGCTTGTTCAGCACGAAAACCTTGTCATCCTCGTGCAGCAACATGCGGGCCAGCAATTCGCCATCGCCGGAATGCTTGAGATCCTTGCCGGCGATGGGGCCGGCTTTCACCACGCGCGCATCCACATCCAGCGGCGGCACACGCACCATCTGGCCGGGCTGCACGCGGGCATCGGTCTTGACCCGCCCGCCATCCACCCGCACCTGGCCGGAGCGCAGAAGCTTTTGCAACTGCCCGAAGCCAAGGCCGGGATAATGGATCTTGAACCAGCGGTCGAGACGCATACCTGCCTCGTCCGGCTCTACCTTGATGTGTTCTATGCCTGCCATGGGTTTTCAGTCCTGCCGCAACGGCGGCTTTTTGATCGATTGGGCAGGCTTTAGCCTATAATCCCCGGTTCGGAAATGCGAGGAACCGAAAAAACTCAAAACACCAGCTTTCCTGCCGCCAATCCGGCAAAGACGGCGGCAAGCGCCAGAACGACCGTGCCCGCCACATAGGCAAGCGCCCAGGCCATATCGCCGCGATTGATGAGGGTAACAGCATCGAGGGAAAAGGCCGAAAACGTCGTGAAGCCACCAAGCACGCCGGTAATCAGCAGCAGGCGCACATCCGCAGAGGCATCGAAACGGCGGGCGATCATTTCCGCGAAAAGCCCGATGCAGAAGGAGCCGATCAGATTGACCGCAAAGGTTCCCCACGGAAGAAACGGGCCGAAAAGCCGCAGCGTCACCAGCCCCGTCCAGTAACGCAGGACAGAACCGAACGCCCCGCCAAGGGCGACATAGATAATCTGTATCATAATGACCTCATGCTGTTTCAGGTCTTATTAGCCGTGGTGGCGTTGAATTCACAAGCAGTTGAAGGGTGAAAGCCGCCGAGCGCCTGCGCAAAACACCGTGATTTGAGGGGAACCGAGGTATTTTAGTAAAAATTATCTATTCTACTTAAGGGAGCATCCATCGGACGCCACTATACTTGGATTTCATATCTGCTCGCTTGCATGGCGCAAGCGTCCATGGACACGAAAATACGGATGTCACCATGACACAGGTTCTGTCAGTTTCGGCAACATCGGCTGGCTACGTTGCGGATACTTTGAAACCGCAACGGGTTGGGCAGACGGATTATGTCGGGCAGATTGCCAAGCAGGTTTACGCCAAGAAGCGCCGGGTAGAGGGCGCAACAGAGACAACGATTGCCAACCTGAAGGAATCGTCTGCCATGGGCCTTTACTTCATGCGGGCGGGCCAGAACAAACAGCCCCGCGCCAGCCTGGAAGAAACCCAGGCCGCCTATGAAGAAGCGGAAAAACTTGCCGAATGAAAGGAGAACCGCTTTCAGCGATCCCTCCTAGAGCATTTTCAGGAAAAGTGGAAGCCGGTTTTCCTGAAAATGCGTAAAAACAAATAGTTAGAGCGGTTCAATGTTTCCGTGAAACAATGAACCGCTCTGTCGTTACCAGAGGCCTTATTTCCCCGCAGGCGTGACGGGAAGCTCCATTGAAACCGTGCCAGCCTTTTCAAAGGTCAATTGCACCGGCACCTTGCCGCCAGCCTTGAACGGTTCTTTTACCTGCTGGAACATCAGGTGGTAGCCACCGGGCTTCATCTCCAGCTTGCCGCCGGCGGGAATGACAAAACCATCCTTCACCTCGCGCATTTTCATCACATTGTTTTCAATGGCCATTTCGTGCATCTCCACCCGCGCGGCCGCAGGGGATGAAAGCGAGACGAGCCGGTCATCCTGCTTGCCCGAATTGGCGATCACGACATAGCCGCCGCCAACCGGCTGCCCCGGCAGCATTGCCTTTACATAACCATTGCTCAAGGACAGGGCGCCGGTCTGTGCCTGCGCGGCCTCTGCCGGGGCTGGAGCCGCCCCCTCACCCATCATGGCCGCATGGTCATGCTCCCCGTGGGAATGTCCCGCTTCATCGCCGGATCCGATTTTCAGAACGGGTGCGGGATTTTTCAGGCTGTGCGGATCGGTTCCGGCGGGCGCGATTTCATCCCAGGCCACCTTGCCTTCGCTGCCGCAAAGCTGCACCACCTTGAACGGCAGGCTGCTTCCCGGCGCAACACCGGCAACCTTGCCGTAAATCACGAAGGTATCGTAATAATCATCCGGCAGATTGCCGTTTTTCCAGCGCACCTGCACCAGCCCCTCTGTCATGGGCTTGCCGTGATTGTCATAGCTCTTCTGGTATTTGCCCTTGGTCAGCTCCAGATCCCAGCCGGGCTTGGGCTGCGGCTTGGCGGCAATGAAGCCCTCCGGCAGTGTCACCTGCACTTCCGTGGTTGCCTTGCCGTCGCAGCCATGCGGCACCTGCAACACGGCGGAAACATATGATTCGGCCTTGACCTCGCCATTGGCAAAGGTGGCATGGGCGCTGGCCTCAGAGGCAAACAACGCAACAGAAAGGCCCAGCAGGGCCGCATTGGCAATAGATGGTTTTCTCATGAGTTTTCTCCATGCGGGGCGCACGCGCACGCAGGTGCATTTTCCGGCGGCCACCGCGAAATTCGTCAGGGATGAAGGATTTCAAGCCGAAACGGGAGGCCCACGCGAACGCGGCTCAACCCATGCTCCGCCATCGGGCAGCGAAAACCGGGAGAAAAAAGAGTTATCGAATTCCCCGGCATAGGGCCGGTCAAGCGCTTCATCAGGAGCCGTAGGCAGTACGGTGGAGGCGGCCAGAATGCAGGCATCGCAGGGCACAAGCCCAGCGGCATCGCCATGGCCATCCGCCAAGCCATGATCGCCAAGGCAAAGGTCTGAAAAGCTGCCATCCGGCAGTTGCAAAGCAAGGGAAAGCTGAAGATCGGCAAGCGCCGGTGGGGGGCGGTGCGCAAGGCCAAGGGTAAGCAGCACCAGGGCGCAGAAAATGCGCAGGCCCGTGCCGATATGCCTTCCCCTTTTCCTCATGTCAGCTTTGTCCTCCCGCCTTTCAAGGCATAATCACAAACTCGGGAAATACAACCCCACATCTCATTCTGATGCATGGCTTTCTCTGGACAGTCCTTGCGCTGCATCAATCCGGCAACCGGATGCCAGCGTTGCGAGCGACAAATTTTTGTTTCCACGCGACACAGGCCCTTGCCAAGCGCCCCCAAGGCCAGATAATGGCGAGCAAGACCTTGTAGGGAGAAACCGGTTCGATCCGGTGCCGAAGGAGCAACCGCCCCGGAAACTCTCAGGCAAAAGGACCACAAGGCGCTGACGGACTCTGGAGAGAGGCTTGCTTGGAAAGGCAGGCCGCGCCGAAGGGATAACAATCTCAGGCAAAGGGACAGAGGGGGCTCATGAACCGGCACGACCGTGCCTTAAGTCTTGAGCATGTGCAGGCATGGCCCGCACGAACCGGAGGCGATCTTGACCGACCCGACCCCACTGCATCACACCCCGCTTCACGACCTTCATCTGGCGCTTGGCGCGCGCATGGTGCCTTTCGCGGGCTATGACATGCCGGTGCAATATCCGGCGGGTGTACTGAAGGAGCATCTGCACACCCGCGCCAATGCCGGGCTTTTCGACGTTTCGCATATGGGTCAGGTGGTTGTCACACCGAAAAGCGGCAGGCTGGAAGATGCCGCGCGAGCGCTGGAAAGCCTTGTGCCCGTCGATATTCTTGGCCTGAAGGAAGGCCGCCAGCGCTACGGTTTCTTTACAGACGAGACCGGCGGCATTCTCGATGACCTGATGATTACCAATCGCGGCACCCATTTGTTCGTGGTGGTCAATGCCGCCTGCAAGCAGGCCGACCTTGCCCATATGCAGGCGCATCTCTCAGAAACCTGCACGATCGAACTTCTGGACGATCGCGCGCTTCTCGCCCTTCAGGGGCCGGGCACCGAACAGGTGCTGGGTGAGCTGTTCGCCGGGGTATCCGGCATGAAATTCATGGATGTTCGCGAGATTCCGCTGCTCGATTGCGCCTGTATCGTCTCCCGCTCCGGCTATTCCGGCGAGGACGGGTTTGAAATCTCGGTGCCCGCGGAAAAGGCCGAGGCGCTGGCAAAGGCGTTGCTGGAGCATCCCGATTGCGAACCGATTGGGCTTGGCGCACGGGATTCGCTTCGGCTGGAGGCCGGTCTTTGCCTTTACGGCAATGACATCGACGCCACCACCTCGCCCATCGAAGCCTCGCTGGAATGGGCCATTCAGAAAGCCCGCCGCACCGGGGGCGAGCGCGAAGGCGGCTTTCCGGGCGCCGAGCGCATTCTGCGTGAATTGCAGAACGGCACTGCCCGCCGCCGCGTGGGGCTGAAGCCGGAAGGCAAGGCCCCGGTGCGCGGCCACGCCAAGCTCTACGCCGATGCAGAGGGCAGGACCGAGATCGGTGAAGTCACCTCCGGCGGCTTCGGGCCGACGGCCGAAGGCCCGGTCGCCATGGGCTATGTGCCGATTAGCCATGCCGCCCCCGGCACACAGATTTTTGCAGAGGTGCGCGGCAAATATCTGCCCGTGACCGTTGCGACACTTCCTTTCATCACTCCCACCTACAAACGCTGATCCTCCGGAGAGACCCATGCTGAAATTCACCCCTGAACATGAATGGTTGAAGATCGAGGGCGATGTTGCCACGGTTGGCATCACGGCCCACGCCGCTGGCCAGCTTGGCGATCTGGTGTTCGTGGAGCTGCCCGAAGTGGGCGCCAGCTTTGCCAAGGATGCAGCCTCCGCCACCGTTGAAAGCGTCAAGGCGGCATCCGACGTCTATTGTCCGCTGGAAGGCGAAGTGGTCGAAATCAATCAGGCGATTGTCGATGATCCGTCGCTGGTCAATTCCGACCCGCGCGGCGAGGGCTGGTTCTACAAGCTGAAGCTCGCCAACCCCGCCGATGCCGGAAGCCTTCTCGATGAAGCCGCCTATAACGAGCTGATCGCATGACCACCGAATTTCACTTTACCGACTACCAGCCCTATGATTTCGCCAACCGGCGGCATATCGGCCCCTCGCCCAGCGAAATGGCAGAAATGCTGAAGGTGGTGGGCTATAACAGCCTCGATGCGCTGATCGACGCCACGGTCCCCGCCTCCATCCGCCAGCCCGTGCCTCTCACCTGGGGCGCGGCCATGACGGAGCGCGAGGCGCTAGACAAGCTGCGCGAAACGGCCAACAAGAACAAGGTTCTGACCTCGCTGATCGGTCAGGGCTATTACGGCACCATCACGCCGCCGGTCATCCAGCGCAACATTCTGGAAAATCCGGCCTGGTACACGGCCTATACGCCCTACCAGCCCGAGATTTCGCAAGGCCGTCTGGAAGCGCTGTTGAACTTCCAGACCATGGTTTGCGACCTGACCGGCCTCGATGTGGCCAATGCCTCGCTGCTGGATGAAGGCACCGCCGCCGCCGAGGCCATGGCCATGGCCGAGCGCGTGGCCAAGGCGAAATCGAAAGCCTTCTTCGTCGATGCCGCATGCCACCCGCAGACCATTGCCGTCATCCAGACCCGCGCCGAGCCGCTGGGCTGGAAGGTGATCGTCGGCAATCCCTTCACCGATCTCAACCCCGGCGAGGTTTTCGGTGCGATCTTCCAGTATCCCGGCACCAACGGCCATGTGCATGATTTCACGCCGCTGATCGATGCGCTTCATAATGCGCAGGCGATTGCTGCCGTGGCCGCCGATCCGCTGGCGCTGCTATTGCTGAAGTCTCCGGGAGAAATGGGGGCGGACATCGCTATCGGCTCCACCCAGCGCTTTGGCGTGCCCATGGGCTATGGTGGCCCGCACGCGGCCTATATGGCGGTCCGGGACGCAATCAAGCGCTCCATGCCGGGACGTCTTGTCGGCGTTTCCGTCGATGCGCGCGGCAACCGCGCCTATCGCCTGTCGCTTCAGACCCGCGAACAGCATATCCGCCGCGAAAAAGCCACCTCCAACATCTGCACCGCGCAGGTACTGCTGGCGGTGATGGCCTCCATGTATGCCGTGTTCCACGGCCCGCAGGGGCTCAAGGCCATTGCCCAGCAGGTCCATCAAAAGACCGTGCTCATGGCCAAGGGCCTGGAAAAGCTTGGCTACACCATCGAACCGGAAAACTTCTTCGACACCATCACCGTCGAAGTCGGCCACATGCAGGGCCTCATCGTCAGGGCGGCCGTTGCCGAGGGCGTCAATCTCCGCAAGGTCGGCGCCACGAAAATCGGCATGTCGCTGGATGAGCGCACCCGGCCTGCGACGCTTGAAGCGGTGTGGCGCGCCTTTGGCGGCAATTTCCAGGTGGAGGATTTCGCGCCCGAATACCGGTTGCCGAAAAATCTCCTGAGAACAAGCGATTACCTGACGCATCCGATATTTCACATGAACCGGGCGGAAAGCGAGATGACCCGCTATATCCGCCGCTTGTCGGACCGTGATCTGGCGCTGGACCGGGCGATGATCCCGCTTGGCTCCTGCACGATGAAGCTGAATGCAACGGCGGAAATGCTGCCCATCACCTGGCCGGAATTTTCCGACATGCATCCCTTCGCGCCAGCCGATCAGGCCTTGGGCTACAAGGAAATGATCGATGACCTTTCCGAAAAGCTCTGCGCCGTGACCGGCTACGACGCGATTTCCATGCAGCCCAATTCCGGTGCGCAAGGGGAATATGCGGGGCTTCTCACCATCCGCAATTATCATATTGCGCGGGGCGAGGCGCATCGCCATGTTTGCCTCATCCCGACCTCCGCGCATGGCACCAACCCTGCCTCGGCGCAGATGGTGGGCATGACGGTGGTGCCGGTGAAATCCCGCGATAATGGCGATGTGGATCTCGATGATTTCCGCGCCAAGGCCGAGCAATATGCGGCCAACCTCTCCTGCTGCATGATTACCTATCCCTCCACCCATGGCGTGTTTGAGGAAACGGTGCGGGAAATCTGCGCCATTACCCATCAGCATGGCGGCCAGGTCTATCTGGATGGCGCGAACATGAACGCCATGGTCGGCCTCTCGCGCCCCGGCGACATCGGCTCGGATGTCAGCCACCTCAACCTGCACAAGACCTTCTGCATCCCGCATGGTGGCGGTGGTCCGGGCATGGGGCCGATCGGCGTCAAGGCGCATCTGGCCGGCTATCTGCCCGGCCATGTGACCACCGATGGCCGTCCGGGCGCCGTATCCGCCGGGCCTTACGGCTCGCCTTCCATTCTGCCGATCAGTTGGTCCTACTGCCTGATGATGGGCGGCGAAGGCCTGACGCAGGCGACCAAGGTGGCAATTCTCAATGCTAACTATATCGCTGCACGGCTGAAGGGCGCCTATGAGGTGCTTTACACCTCCAAGGCCGGACGGGTGGCGCATGAATGCATCATCGATACCCGCCCGCTGAATGAAAGCGCCGGTGTGAGCGTGGACGATGTAGCCAAGCGGCTGATCGATTGCGGCTTCCACGCCCCGACCATGAGCTGGCCGGTGGCTGGCACGCTGATGATCGAACCGACGGAATCGGAAACCAAAGCCGAACTCGACCGCTTTTGCGAAGCGATGCTGGCAATCCGCGAAGAAGCCCGCGCCATTGAGGACGGGCGGATGGACAAGGTCAACAACCCGCTGAAAAACGCCCCCCATACCGTAGAGGACCTCGTCGGCGAATGGGACAGACCCTATAGCCGCGAAGAAGCCTGCTATCCGCCGGGGGCGTTTCGGGTGGACAAATACTGGTCGCCGGTCAACCGCGTGGACAATGTCTATGGCGACCGCAATCTGGTTTGCACCTGCCCGCCCATGAGCGAATACGCCGAAGCTGCGGAATGACGTGGTGTGCGGCTGTTTCAGCGTGAGACAGCCGCACATCCCCTGAAGTGCTTGCTTTACCCTGACTTTTCAGGCTTCCGTAAGGCAAACTTGATATTCCTCCGCTCTCGAACGGGAGAGAGCGGATGAGTATCTCGGCAATTTTGAATACGGCAACTTCGGGCCTGCTGGCGCAGCAAAAGCGCGTGTACAACACCGCGCAGAACATCGCCAATATCGACACGCCCGGCTATAAACGGCTGGATACCGCGCTTTCCTCCACCCCTTCCGGCGTGGCCGCCACCACGGTTCAGACCACGGAAGAACCGGCAACCCCGGACCAATCCACGGTGGACCCGACTATGGAAATGGTGGACCTGATTTCGGCTGAAAACAGCTTCAAGGCCAATGCCAAGGTTTTCGAAACCGGCGCCGATCTATGGGACGTGCTGATGACCATGAAGAAGGACGACTGATCTCTCCAGGACGGTATGCTTCATCACGCCCAGTATTGCCGGGCTGCCAGCGACAGCGTGACAAGGCCAAAGCCGATGAGAAAGACCGCCGAAACACGTGAAACCCAGGCCGTGAAGTGATCGGGCAGGCGCCGGTGCAGCCAGCTTACGGTGCCGCATAACAGGAACCACCAGGCAAGCGAGCCCAGAAACACGCCGGCCACGAGAAAGAAGGGGCTGACACCTTTCGTCTCCGCCAGCCCTGCCCCGGCAAACAGAACGGCAAAACCAAAGATCGTGGCCGGATTGGTGATCGTCAACAGAAAGGTCGAGATTGTTGTCTTGATCAGGTCCGCGGCATCGACACGTGCGGCGGCGACCACCGGACGCACCTTGTAAATGCGGATACCCATGACCAGAATGAGCAGTCCGCCGATGATTTTCAGCGGGAGCGAGATGGTTTCCAGCACATGCTGCGTGGCGGCAAAACCAGCAGCGGCGATGACGGCAAAAACCATATCGCCAATGGCCGCCCCAAGGCCTGCGGACACCCCATACCAGAATCCACGCTCCATGGTTCGGTTGATGCAGAGCGTGCCAATGGGTCCAATGGGTGCAGCCACTGCAAAGCCCAGCAGGAAACCCTTAACGAGCAGAAGCAGGATCATGGGGTCTCCGTTCCGGTGCAGGTTTTTTCCGCGATCGCGGAAAGGGAAATCATGGTTTCACTTCTTGCGAGAAAGCGATGGCTTTTGATTTCCAACAGGAAGGTTTCGATTTCCTGAAGATCCCTGAGCCGCAACTTCAGCAGATAGGACCAGCCACCCGTCAGATGGTGGCACTCCTCCACCGCCGCATGGCTGCCCGAAAAGGCACGAAACCCCTCTTCCGAGGCCTCTGAATGCAATTGCACGAAGATGAAGGCGGTGATTGGAAGCCCGAGCTTTCCATGATCCACCTCCACGGTAAACCGCTTCACCACGCCCTGCTGCACCAGCCGCTTCACACGGTCGTTGACCGAGGAGGGTGACAGGCCGACGCCCTCGCCGATTTCGGCAAGCGAGCGGCGCGAATCATCAACCAGGATCTCGATAATCCGTCTGTCGATCTGGTCCATACTTCATTTCTTACGGCAAAATGAGGAAAATTCAGCAATATATTCGTCGTTAATCAATTTATTCCGCATATTTTAAGGACGCAACAGACGTTCGTCAAAAATTTCCCGTTCTCGTTTGCCATTCACACTAAAATTCTGGATTGTACCTTCAACGGACTCACGCAGCATGGTCCGAGGGAGGAAGCATGACAAAGGCCCCACAGATTCATAGAGACGACGGCGAGACCTATGCCGACATGGCCAAACGCCTGAAATCGATTTTCAGCGGATCGATCGGCAACCTCGTCGAATATTATGATTTCTACGTTTATTCGGCCTTCTCGCTTTATTTCGCCCAAAGCTTCTTTCCGAATTCCTCCCCAACGGCACAGCTTTTGAATGCGGCCGGTATATTTGCTGTCGGCTTCATCATGCGGCCCATTGGCGGCTGGTTTTTTGGCGCCTATGCCGACCGGCGTGGCCGCAAGGAGGCCTTGACGCTATCCGTCCTCCTCATGTGTTTTGGCTCGTTGATGGTGGCGATAACACCCGGCTTTGCGACCATCGGCTATGCCGCGCCCGTCATTCTTATGATTGCCCGCATGTTGCAGGGCCTCAGCCTGGGCGGCGAATATGGAACGAGCGCCACCTATCTGTCGGAAATGGCCACGAGGGAACGGCGCGGCTTCTATTCCAGCTTTCAATATGTCACGCTGATCATGGGTCAGCTTTCGGCCATTCTCGTGCTGCTTCTGCTGCAACAGGTGCTGTTGACGCCGCAGGAACTGGAAAGCTGGGGCTGGCGCATCCCCTTTATCATTGGCGCCGCGCTTGCCATCATCGCACTGTTTTTGCGCAGAGGCATGGTGGAAACCGAGCAGTTTACCCGCAACGCGACCGAGGCGAGGATCAACCCGCTACGGGAATTGATGAATTATCCCAGGGAAGTTCTGATCGTCATCGGCCTGACGCTTGGCGGAACCGTCGCCTTCTACACTTACACCACCTATATGCAGAAATTCCTTGTCAACACGGTGGGTCTGACAAAGACGGATTCGACGCTGGTGTCCGCCGGTGCGCTTTTCGTCTATATGTGCCTGCAACCGGTCGTCGGCGCCATCTCCGACAAGGTCGGGCGTCGCCCCGTCTTGCTGGCCTTCGGGGTGTTGGGAACGCTCTGCACTGTCCCTCTTTTGACGACTCTCAGCCATGCAGCTTCGGCGCTTGAGGCGGCAATCATCATCATTCTGGCGCTGGCCATTGTCTCAGGCTATACGGCGATCAATGCCGTGGTGAAAGCGGAACTGTTTCCCACCTCCATAAGAGCGCTTGGCGTCGGCCTGCCCTACGCCCTCACCGTCTCGATTTTTGGTGGCACGGCCGAATATGTGGCGCTGTGGTTCAAGCAAGCGGGCCATGAAAGCTGGTTCTACTGGTATGTGTCCGGCTGCATTGCAATATCTCTGATCGTCTACGCCATCATGCCCGATACCCGCCATACATCACGGATCGACCGCGATGGCTGACTTTCGTTCAGCCGTCCGGAGAAAAATGGATACGGCTATTCCATCAGGAAATGCGTAAAAACGAAAATTTACAGCAGGTATGTGGAAATTCGCCCTCAATTAGAGCAATTCCGGACGCAAAACCGACTACACTTTTGCTGGAAATGCTCTAGGCAGATGCGCGCTGCAAGCGCCTCAATTGGCCGCTATCTCTTTGGCCTTTGCCAGTTCGGCGAGGTCGGCGGCCTTCAACTCCACCGACTCGCCGCAACCGCAGGCCGATGTCTGGTTGGGGTTGCGGAAGGTGAAGCCGGAGCGCAAGGTCGTGGTTTCAAAATCGATTTGCGTGCCGAGCAGATAGAGAATGGCGGCCGGATCGATCCACACATGCGCGCCGTCCCGCTCGATATGGTCGTCCTTCGGGTTGGGGTCAGTGACGAGGTCAATGGTATATTCCATGCCCGCACAGCCGCCTTTTTTCACACCAACGCGAATGCCTTTGGCATCCGCACCGGAACCCTCGACAATTTCCTTGACGCGGTTTGCGGCCACGTCGGTCATGGTCATCACGGCGAATCCCATGTCAGTCTCCTTTTCGCCACCGGGTTCAAGGTCCGGCGCTTTCTTCAGGATATGTAATTCCCGGTGATCGGGACTGCAAGCGGCCTGCGGTCAATACCAGCCGACGGCCACCTGCGCCTCTTCCGACATGCGGTCAGGCGTCCATGGCGGGTCGAAGGTCATTTCGACGTCAACGCCGGAAACGCCCTCGACGGCTCCCACCGCGTTTTGCACCCAACTTGGCATTTCGCCGGCCACGGGGCAGCCTGGCGCCGTCAGCGTCATGACGATCTTGACCATGCGGTCATCTTCGATGTCGATCTTGTAGATCAGGCCAAGCTCAAAAATATCGGCAGGAATTTCCGGATCATAGACGGTTTTCAAAGCCGCCACGATGTCATCCGAAAGCCGCGCCAGTTCCTCCTGCGGAATGCTGGACTGCACGATGCCCTCGCGGACATCCGGCTTCTGTTCGTTTTCACTCACGCTCATGGTCTTTCCTCAGCCGAAGAAGTCTCTGGCATAGACGAGCGCCTCTGCCAGCGCATCCACTTCTTCGCGCGTATTGTAAAGGGCAAACGAGGCGCGGCAAGTGGATGTCACGCCAAAACGGTGCAGAAGGGGTTGGGCGCAATGCGTACCGGCACGTACGGCAACGCCACGCCGGTCGATAACCATGGAAATGTCATGCGCATGGATACCCATGAGCTCGAAGGAGAAGATAGCCCCCTTGCCCGGCGCATCGCCAATGATCCGCAGCGAGTTGATCGCACTCAACCTTTCACGGGCATAGGCCGTAAGGTCCGCCTCATGCGCGGCTATGGCATCGCGGCCCAGCTTTTCCATGTAATCGAGAGCATAGCCAAGACCGATTGCCTGGACAATGGGCGGCGTTCCCGCTTCAAACCGATGCGGCGGGTCGTTATATGTCACCATGTCTTCGGTGACATCCACGATCATCTCGCCGCCGCCCATGAAGGGCTGCATCTCGCGCAGCCGATCCATGCGCCCGTAAAGCACGCCAATGCCCGACGGGCCATAGAGCTTGTGGCCGGTCATGACATACCAGTCGCAGCCAATGTCGCGCACATCCACCGGCATATGCACGGCGCCCTGGCTGCCATCGACCAGCACGGGAATGCCACGTTCCCGCGCGATGCGGCAAATTTCTTTTACCGGAACCACGGTGCCGAGCGCATTGGACATATGCGTTATCGCAATCAGCTTCGTGCGATCGCTCAGGCGCTTCTCGAACTCCTCGACATGGAAAACACCATTGTCGTCCACCGGCACCCAGACCAGTTTCGCGCCCTTGCGCTCACGGATAAAATGCCAGGGCACGATATTGGAGTGGTGTTCCATGATGGTGAGGAGGATCTCGTCCCCCTCGCCGATCTCCTTCATGCCATAACCATAGGCCACGGTATTGATGGCTTCGGTGGAGGACTTGGTAAACACCACCTCATCGACGGAGGGAGCGTTGAGAAATCGCCGCACCTTTTCACGCGCCGCCTCATAAGCGTCCGTCGCGGCATTGGAGAGGAAATGCAGACCGCGATGGACATTCGCATATTCATGCGAATAGGCGTGGCTCACGGCATCGATCACCACCTGCGGCTTCTGCGCGGACGCTCCGTTATCCAGATAGATCAACGGCTTATTGCCATGGACGCTGCGCGACAGGATGGGAAAATCCCGCCGCACCGCCTCCACATCATATCCGCCACGGGACTTTGCCTGATCAGCCATGATGCTCAAGCCAGTTGGAGATCACCCCTTCCAGAGCTTCAACCAGCGCCTCGTCTTCCAGTTCCTCGACAATCTCGGCCACGAAGGCGTTGATCAGCAGGCCACGCGCCTTCTTTTCCGGAATGCCGCGCGACATGAGATAATAGAGGTGGGTTTTCAAAATATCGGCAACGGTTGCGCCATGGGCGCATTGTACGTCGTCGGCAAAGATCTCGAGCTCCGGCTTCACTGAAAATTCCGCGTCGTCGGACATCAGCAGCGTGTTGCAGGCCATGCGGGCATCGGTCTTCTGCGCATCGGGGGCCACGCGGATCTGACCCTGGAACACGCCGCGCGCCTTGTCGAACACCACGTTGCGGATGATTTCCGTCGAGGTGGTGTGCGGCACGTCATGGCCGAGTGTCATGGTGATGTCGGTATGGCTGTCGCCGCCCAGAAGGTTCACGCCGCGAAGGGTGAAATCTGCACCCTCACCCGCCGTCACCACGTGGATTTCCTGACGCACCAGCTTGCCGCCGGCATTGACGATGAACAGCTTGAGCCGTGAATTCGCGCCAAGGCTGGCCTTGACCTGGGCCAGATGGGTATCGCCCTTGCCCTGCTGCTGCACGATGATCCACAAAACGTCGGCATCGTCTTCCAGAGTCAGTTCGCTGACACTGGACACAAGCCCGTCAGCCTCGGCGACATTGACATGACGCTCGATGATGGCAGCCCTGGATCCAGCCCCAAAACGGGCCGGCAGGCGGATGTGTGACTGTCCACCGGCGTGAACCGCCTGGATTTCGATCGGACTTTCCATTTCCGTCGCAGCCTGCACGTCGATCGAATAGCCGTCGCGAACAAAGCTTCCGTTCAACCGGCCAATGGCGTCATCAGCGCCGCGCGCCACAAGACCCGGCGCAGCAGAACCGTCCAGCAGGCTGTCCTGATACCGGCGAATGCTGACGCCTTCCGGCCCCTCGCGCTCGATGGAGACGCCCTGACGCAACTCGATCACCTTGCCGCCCTCGATGAGCGGCGCGCCGCCCTTTGCATCCTTTTGAACGGAGGCGGGAATGGCTTTCAGCAGGGTGCGCAGATCGGTGTAATGCCAGCTTTCGATACGACGGGAGGGCAGTCCGGTCTTTTTCAAATTATCGAAAAGAATGTCGCGCGCACCGAGAACCGCGCCATCGCCCGGCAATTCGCCAAGCTGCGCTTCATAGGCCTCGATGAGCTGCGCCTCGGCCGCAGTGGACCGATTGGCCGCTTGCATGTTCATGTCAAAGCTCCTTGTCCCTGCCGCGCTCAGGCCGCCTGGCCAGTGATGTCGGCATAGCCATTGGCTTCCAGTTCCAGCGCAAGGTTCTTGTCGCCGGTCTTGACGATCTGCCCCTTATAGAGAACGTGAACCGTATCCGGCACGATGTAATCCAGCAGGCGCTGGTAGTGGGTGATGACGATGGTGGCCCGATCCGGACGCTTCAAGGCATTCACGCCATCGGCAACGATCTTGAGCGCATCGATGTCGAGGCCGGAATCGGTCTCGTCGAGAATGCAGAGCTTCGGCTCCAGCAGCGCCATTTGCAGAATTTCAGCGCGCTTCTTTTCACCGCCAGAAAAGCCGACATTCAGCGGCCGCTTCAGCATGTCCGGGTTGATCTTCAGCTCGCCAGCTGCTTCCTTCACACGGCGCATGAAGTCCGGCGTGGAAAGCTCTTCCTCACCGCGCGCCTTGCGCTGCTCGTTCATGGCCACCTTCAGGAACTGCATGGTGGCAACGCCGGGAATTTCCACGGGATACTGGAAGGCCAGAAACACGCCCTTTGCCGCGCGTTCTGCCGGATCAAGCTCCAGAATGTTTTCGCCGTTGAAAAGGATCTCGCCTTCCGTAACCTCATAATCTTCCCGGCCGGAGAGAATGTAGGAAAGCGTCGATTTACCGGAGCCGTTCGGCCCCATGATGGCGGCAACTTCGCCCGCCTTGACGGTGAGGTTCAGGCCGCGAATGATCTCGGTGCCGTCTTCGGCGATCCGGGCGTGCAGGTTCTTGATTTCAAGCATGTGACAATCCTTTCGGACGAATGGGTCAGCGCCGCAGCGCGAAATTGAATTGGTAAGGTCGGCCTGAAATCAGCCGACCGAGCCCTCGAGGCTGATATTGATCAGCTTCTGCGCTTCAACGGCAAATTCCATCGGCAATTGCTGGATAACGTCGCGCACGAAGCCGTTGACGATGAGTGCGATGGCTTCCTCTTCCGGAATGCCGCGCTGCATGGCGTAGAACTTCTGGTCCTCGGAAATCTTCGAGGTCGTGGCCTCGTGTTCCACCTTGGCGGTCGAGTTCTTCACTTCGATATAGGGCACGGTATGGGCGCCGCACTTGTCGCCGATCAGCAACGAGTCGCAATTGGTGAAGTTGCGCGCATTGGCCGCCTTGCGATGCATGGAAACCTGACCGCGATAGGTGTTTTGCGAAACACCTGCCGAAATCCCCTTGGAGATAATGCGGCTCGACGTGTTCTTGCCGAGATGGATCATCTTGGTGCCACTATCCACCTGCTGATGACCGTTGGAAACGGCGATCGAGTAGAATTCGCCACGGCTGTCATCGCCGCGCAGAATGCAGGACGGATATTTCCAGGTGATGGCGGAACCGGTTTCGACCTGCGTCCAGGAAATCTTCGAGCGGGCGCCACGGCAATCGCCACGCTTGGTGACAAAATTGTAAATGCCGCCCTTGCCTTCCTTGTCGCCCGGATACCAGTTCTGCACGGTGGAATATTTGATTTCCGCATCGTCCAGCGCCACCAGCTCGACAACGGCGGCGTGAAGCTGGTTCTCGTCGCGCTGGGGCGCGGTGCAGCCTTCCAGATAGGAAACGTAAGCGCCCTCTTCCGCGATGATCAGCGTGCGCTCGAACTGGCCGGTATTCTTCTCATTGATGCGGAAATAGGTGGACAATTCCATGGGGCAGCGAACGCCCTTGGGTACGAACACGAAAGACCCATCGGTAAATACTGCGGAGTTCAGCGTGGCGTAATAATTGTCCGTGGTCGGAACCACCGAACCCAGATATTTCTGCACCAGTTCGGGATGTTCGCGAACGGCTTCGGAAATGGACATGAAGATCACGCCCGCCTTCTTCAGCTCCTCCTTGAACGTCGTAACGACCGAAACGGAATCGAAAACCGCATCGACGGCAATCTTGGAGGATTGCACACCGGCAAGGATTTCCTGCTCTTTCAGCGGAATGCCGAGCTTTTCGTAAACCTTGAGCAGTTCCGGATCGACGTCATCCAGCGACTTCGGGCCTTCCGCCGTTTTCGGCGCGGCATAGTAATAAATGTCGTTGAAGTCGATCTTCGGATAATCGACGCGCGCCCAGGTCGGCTCTTCCATGGTCAGCCAACGGCGATAGGCGTCCAGACGCCATTCCAGCATCCATTCAGGCTCACGCTTCTTGGCGGAAATGAAACGGACGATTTCTTCGGAAAGCCCCTTCGGAGCCTTATCGACTTCGATGGTCGTCTCGAAACCATATTTGTACTGATCGACGTCGATCTGGCGAACCTGATCGATCGTTTCCTGTACGGCAGCCATTCTCGTTCTCCAATCTCGCCGGGTCCAAGGTCCGGCAGCTTGTAAACTCCGCATTGCAAACTTTGTCCGCAATGCATGATCTGTCTTGGGGATTGCCCCTTATGTAGTTTCCCCGGCCGAAAATTCACCCCGATCACCCCCGATTTGGAGGGATTTGCGGATAAATTTCACGCCGCCTGCCCTGCCACCCGCCGCCGCGCCGCAATGCGCGCAAAGGCTTCGATGGCATGGCCGATTTCTTCTTCCGTCGTTGCCGCACCGATCGACAATCGCAGCCCGCCAAGCGCGGCATCCAGCCCCATCGCCGTCAGCACATGGCTTTGACCGACCTTGCCGGACGAACAGGCCGCCCCCGCCGAAAGCGCAATCCCCTCAAGGTCGAAGGCAATCTGTCCGGTTTCCGCTTTCAGTCCGGGCAGGCTGAAAAAACTGGTATTCGCTATTCTGTCCACACCCGCCCCGTGGATCACCACATCCGGCGCGGCTTTTCGAATGCCTTCTTCCAGTTTTTCGCGCAAGGCGGCAATTCGAAAATTGCGTTCAGTCAAATCTTTTTCCGCAAATTCGCAGGCCGCGCCCAGCCCAACGATGCCCGGAAGGTTTTCGGTGCCGCCACGATGACCCTTTTCCTGCCCGCCACCGCGAATGAGAGGCTGAGGCATCAGCGTTTCGCCTCGGCTCACCAAGGCGCCTATGCCCTTCGGGCCACCCAGCTTATGGCCGGATAGAATGAGAAAATCAGCGTCCAGCGCGGCGATATTCACCGGCATACGGCCCACCGCCTGCACGGCATCCACAAGCAGCAGGCCGCCCTTCGCCCGCACCCGTCTGGCAACGTCCGCCACCGGCTGGATAATGCCGGTCTCGTTATTGGCCAGCATCACTGCCACCATCGGCAGTCCGTCCTCGTCAGGATGGGCGGCAAGCGCTGCCTCAAGAGCGGCAAGATCAATTTGCCCGGACGGCGTTACGGCAATTTCACTGACCTGCCCGGCCGCAAAGCGCCCGCCGAGCCGCACCGCCGGATGCTCGATTGCCGATACATAAAGCCGGCCGATGGTGAGCGGCGAACGCCCCATGCGATAGGAAGGCGACAGAGCGAGATTGGCAGCCTCGGTGGCAGAGCCCGTGAAAACCACATGCGCGGGCTGCGCGCCCACAAGCGAGGCCACCTGACGGCGGGCCTTTTCCACCATGGCCCGCGCCGCGCGCCCTTCCGCATGAACGGACGAGGGATTGCCCACACTATCGAGCGCCAGCATCACGGCATCGCGCGCCTCTTGCAGCAGAGGCGCCGTCGCATTCCAGTCAAGGTAGATGCGGCTCCTGGCCATGATGTGTGTCGATCCCGAAATGTTTTGCCCCGAACCTCAAGAAAAAGCGCATTTTTCTTGAAATTTCCGGCCCGTATGCCCTATGACACGGACCACAGGGTGGCCTGCCACTCGATTTTGAATTGTTCTAAACTTGTAGAAAAGCTGAGCGCACCCGTCAAGTCATCTCTATTGGGCAGGCGCGCATATCGGCAAAAAGAAGGTAAAGATCGGAGTATCCATGCCCGAAGTCATCTTCAACGGACCTGCGGGTCGTCTTGAAGGCCGTTATCAGCCCTCCAAGGAGAAAAGTGCCCCCATCGCGATCATTCTTCATCCGCACCCGCAGTTCGGCGGCACGATGAACAACCAGATCGTCTACCAGCTCTTCTACATGTTCCAGAAGCGTGGCTTCACCACCTTGCGCTTCAATTTCCGCGGCATTGGCCGCAGCCAGGGCGAATTCGACCATGGCGCGGGCGAGCTTTCGGATGCGGCCTCCGCGCTGGACTGGGTTCAGAGCCTGCATCCTGATTCCAAGAGCTGTTGGGTGGCTGGCTACTCCTTCGGCGCATGGATCGGAATGCAGCTTCTGATGCGCCGTCCGGAAATCGAAGGCTTCATGTCGATTGCGCCGCAGCCTAACACCTATGATTTCTCCTTCCTGGCGCCCTGCCCGTCCTCCGGCCTCATCATTCACGGCGACAGCGACAAGGTTGCGCCCGAAAAGGATGTTCAGGGCCTTGTGGACAAGTTGAAGACCCAAAAGGGCATTCTCATCACCCAGAAGACCATTCCCGGCGCAAACCACTTCTTCAACGGTCAGGTGGAAACGTTGATGGCCGAATGCGAAGACTATCTGGACCGTCGTCTGGACGGCGATCTTGTGCCGGAACCCGCCGCAAAGCGGCTGCGCTGATTAGGGTGTGTGGACATTCGCCCTTGAGCGGGCTGCAAACCGTAATTTTCTGCGCTCCCGGTGCTCATGTCCTCAAGAACCCGCTGCAAAGCGGCTGCGCTGATTAGAACGCTTTTCGACCTGACTGAATCAGATCGGCGCTCTAACATCGTATTTTTGAAGCATAATCTTGTCGATCCTCGTTTCACTCGGTCGGATTATGCTCTCAGCAATGTCAAAGCCGCCTGCGGGCGGCTTTTTCTATTTCGCCTTCGCCAGTACACCACCGCTTATGGGCTTCACCACGCCGGTCGTTCCGGGAAAGGTCAGTGGCAGGCCCTTCAGCGAGCGCACGGCCAGATAGGCCCAGGCTTCAGCCTCCATCGAATCGCCGTTCAGCCCGAGATCGTCGGCATTAACGACGGTTGCGCCATCCTTTGCAGCAAGCCCGGCCATATCCGCCATGATGACGCGATTGTGCCGCCCGCCGCCACAGACCACATAGCTGCGGGGCCTTTCCGGCAAATGCCGGGCGGAGGCGAAGATTGCCGCGGCCGTCACATGGGCAAGGCTGCGCGCCCCGTCTTCCAGACTTGCTTCACCCTTCGCAGGCGGGGAAAAATCATTGCGATCCAGCGACAGGCGCTGATTGGCGGTGAAGAAGGGATGGCCCAGATAGCGCGCCACCAAAGCTTCCCGCACCGCGCCGCGCGCAGCAATCCCTCCGCCTGCGTCGAAGGCCTCGCCCGTATGGGCCTCCACCCATTGATCGATCAGCGCATTGCCGGGACCGCTGTCATAGGCGGCGATTTCGCCGTGCCTGTCGATGGCCGTCAGGTTGGAAATGCCCCCAATATTGACGAAGCAAACAGGAAAGGCATCCCTTCCCAGCCATTCCGCCAGCGCCGCATGGTAGACCGGCACCAATGGCGCACCCTGCCCGCCATGCATCATGTCATTGGCGCGCATGTCATAGACCACGTCGATACCCGTTTCCCGCGCCAGAAGCGGGCCATCGCCAATCTGCACGGTCAGCGCCTTGTGCGGCCTGTGCAGCACCGTCTGGCCATGAAAGCCGATGACATGAACATCCTGCGGCAATATGCCGGTTTCCTTCAGAAAGGCGGCAACGGCGGCGGCGTGAAAAAGCGTCTGCGCCCGCTCCAGCGCCGCAAGCCCCCCCGGACGCTCATGCCGTTTTTCAATGGCCTTTGCGTCTGCAAGCCCCTGTTTCAGCGCCTCCCGCATGGCCTTATCGTAAGGAAAGGCCATGGATGGCCCTCGCGTGACGCTGGCCTGCCCATCCGTTGCCAGAAGCGCCACATCCACCCCGTCCAGCGAGGTGCCGCTCATCAGGCCAATGGCGCGCAAAAGTTCGGTCATGCGATTCTCCAGAATGCCTCTGCCGATTGATGCCAGATTGCGACGGGCATTGAAAATGCCTGCGCATCGGCAAGTTCGGCGCCATGCCATGAAATGGATGCACAAGTGAAAAAACAATGCTAAAGCCGCCCGGAAAATCCAAAATACCAGAAGGCGTGTGCGTCATGGCCAAGTTCAAGTCCGATTTCCTGAACATTCTTTCCGAGCGTGGGTTCATTCACCAGATGTCCGATGAAACCGGGCTTGACGACCTCCTCTCGAAGGAAAGCGTGACAGCCTATATCGGCTATGACCCGACGGCTTCCAGCCTGCATGTCGGCCACCTGATGCAGATCATGATGTTGCACTGGTTCCAGCAGACCGGCCACCAGCCGATCTCGCTGATGGGCGGCGGCACGGGCATGGTTGGCGATCCCTCCTTCAAGGAAGAAGCCCGCAAGCTGATGACCGTCGAAACCATCGAGGAAAACATCGCCTCGATCAAGCGCTGCTTCTCGCACTATCTCGATTATGACAACGGCCCCAAGGGCGGCGCCCTGATGCTGAACAATGCGGAATGGCTGCGTTCGCTCAACTATCTGGAATTCCTGCGCGATGTTGGCCGCTTTTTCTCGGTCAACCGGATGCTGTCCTTCGACAGCGTCAAGACGCGCCTGGATCGCGAACAATCGCTTTCCTTCCTGGAATTCAACTACATGATCCTTCAGGCCTATGACTTCGTGGAGTTGAACAAGCGCTATGGCTGCCGCCTGCAAATGGGCGGCTCGGACCAATGGGGCAACATCATCAACGGCATCGACCTTGGCCATCGCATGGAAACGCCGCAGCTTTACGCGCTGACCGCGCCGCTGCTGACCACCTCATCTGGCCAGAAAATGGGCAAAAGCGCCTCCGGCGCCGTGTGGTTGAACGCCGACCTGCTGCCCGTCTATGATTTCTGGCAATATTGGCGCAATACCGAGGACGCCGATGTCGAGCGCTTCCTCAAGCTCTTCACCAAAATGCCGATGGACGAGATTGCCCGCCTTGCCGCACTCGGCGGGTCGGAAATCAACGAGGCAAAGAAAATCCTCGCAACGGAAGTCACCTCCATCCTGCACGGCCGCGCCGCCGCCGAACAAGCCGCCGAAACCGCCCGCAAGACCTTCGAGGAAGGCGCATTGGCAAACAACCTGCCGTCCATCGAGGTGGCCGCAGGCGAACTTGACGCAGGCCTCGGCCTTCTGGCGCTGATCGTGCGCGCAGGTCTTGCCGCCTCCAACGGAGAAGCCCGCCGCCATGTGCAGGGCGGTGCCGTAAAGATCAACGACAAGCCCATATCCGACGAGCGGGCCACGATTGGCACAGGCGACGTGACGGCAGACGGCGTCATCAAGCTCTCGCTTGGAAAGAAGAAGCACATTCTGGTCCGCCCGGCCTGAGGATTTTGACCGACTGAAAAGAAAAGGCCCGGAACGATCGCGTTCCGGGCCTTTTTTCTATTGGTATAAAATCAGATCAGCCTACGAAGGCACGTTCGATGACGAATTCTGCCGGTTTGTTGTTGGCGCCTTCGGTCAGGCCGGCCTTTTCCAGCAGTTCCTTGGTGTCCTTCAGCATGGCTGCCGAGCCGCAGATCATGCCACGGTCAATCGACGGATCGAGCGGCGGCACGCCGAGATCGGCGTAAAGCTTGCCATTGGCCATCAGGTCGGTGATGCGGCCCTGGAAGGGGTAATCCTCTCGCGTCACGGTGGCGTAATGCTTCAGCTTGTCGCCAACGATTTCGCTCAGCATCTCGTCCTGCTTGATCTCGTTAACGAGATCGAAGCCGTATTTCAGCTCGGACACCTCACGGCAGGTATGGGTGAGGATGACTTCCTCGAACTTCTCATAGGTTTCCGGATCGCGGATCAGGCTGGCGAAGGGCGCAATGCCCGTGCCGGTCGAGAACATGTAGAGGCGCCTGCCGGGCACCAGTGCATCCAGCACCAGCGTGCCGGTGGGCTTTTTGCGCATCAGCACCTTGTCGCCGGGTTGGATTCGCTGCAAATGTTGGGTCAGCGGCCCGTTCGGCACCTTGATGGAGAAAAATTCCAGCTCTTCGTCCCAGGCGGGGCTGGCAATGGAATAGGCGCGGTAAATCGGCTTTCCCTCGACCATCAGGCCGATCATCGCAAACTCGCCGGAGCGGAAGCGGAAACCTTGCGGCCGGGTCATGCGGAATCGGAAAAGGCGATCCGTATAATGCGTCACGCTCAGCACCGTTTCGGCGTAAACGCCTTCCGGCACGATGAGTTCGGCTTGATCGGTCTTCACAGGAGCGTTCATCGAAGTTCTAACCTTGCATATCGGTCTTCGGCCACTTTTCCCCGGCAGCTATATATCCAACAAGCGCCGAGAAAAACCCCGTGCACGACAGGCCAGCCTCGCAACCGGCACATATCGAACGCGGGGCCGAAAACCCGTTTCGTTACGGACAGAGATCCACGGACATCAATATGTTCATCCGGCCACCGTGCGGCGGCGCCAGCTATAGCCTTCCACTTCCGCCGCCGCACGCGCCGTCGGCTGGTAATGATTGGCAATACCCGGCAGGCGGCCTTCTTCCAGCCGCTCGATCGCAACCGCATTGGTGACGGCAAAACTGCTGAAGCCGGTGCGCAGCATCAAAGGCACCTGATCGATCAGCACGTCGCCCACGGCGCGCACTTCACCGGCAAAACCGAGACGCTCCCGCAGCAGCGAGGCATGGCTGAAGCCGCGTCCATCGTTAAAAGCAGGAAACTGCACTGCGACCAGTTCGATCCGGTCGAGATGCGGATGAAGTTTCGTCACGTCATCGGCGGGCTTGATGAGAACGCCGAGGCCGACCTCATTGGTTTCGGCCACGGCGGTCAGGAATTCATCGAGTGGCAGAAGCGGCCTTTGCCCTTCGGCAGCCTTCACCTCGTCGGTCTCGATAATCCAGTTGTCATCCCCGGCAAAGCCGCTTTCTTTCCAGATACGGGTCATTCTCTTGTCCTCAGGCGGCTTCGGCAGCGGCGCCATAAAGCGCGTCCTTGAAGGGCTTCGGCCCGACGCGGCGATAGGCTTGCAGGAAGGTTTCTTCCGGGTTCAGGCGCAGGCCGAGATAGGTATCGACCACCGTCTCCACGGCATCCGTTACCTTTTCCGGCTCGAAACCACGGCCGATGATTTCCCCGATGGAGGAGTTTTCATCGCCCGACCCGCCAAGCGTGATCTGATAGAGTTCCGCACCCTTCTTTTCCACACCCAGCAGGCCGATATGGCCGACATGGTGATGGCCGCAGGCATTGATGCAGCCGGAAATCTTGATTTTCAGCTCACCGATTTCCGCCTGACGGGCCTGCGAACCGAAGCGCTCCGAAATGGCCTGCGCCACCGGAATGGAACGGGCATTGGCCAGCGCGCAATAATCAAGCCCCGGACAGGCAATGATGTCCGTGATCAGGTTGGAATTGGCCGTCACCAGATTGGCGGTCTTGAGGTTTTCATAAAGCGCATAGAGATCGGCCATCGCGACATGCGGCAGAATGAGGTTCTGCTCGTGGCTGACCCGGATTTCATCGAAAGCATAACGCTCGGCAAGATCCGCCACGAGTTCCATCTGCACATCCGACGCATCGCCCGGAATGCCGCCGATCGGCTTGAGCGAAATCGTCACCATGCCATAATCGGGGTGTTTGTGCGGCTGGACGTTCTGATCTACCCATGTGGCAAAATCGGCATCAGCCTTCCTGGCCTTTGCCAGCAATTCCCAGCCTTCAGGCCGTGCCCTAAGTTCCGGCGGCGCGAAATAGCTTTCGATGGCGCGAATATCGGCATCGGGCAGCTTCAACACGCTGTCCTTCAACTCGGCAAATTCAGCTTCCACCTGCCGCGTCAGTTCCTCCGTGCCGGTTTCATGCACGAGGATCTTGATACGTGCCTTGTACTTGTTGTCGCGGCGGCCATGCAGGTTATAAACGCGGACGATGGCGGTGACATAGGACAGAAGATCCTCTTCCGGCAGGAAATCGCGAATCTTCTTGGCAATCATCGGCGTGCGGCCCTGGCCGCCGCCAACATAAACCGCAAAGCCGAGCTTGCCGGCATCATCCTTTTTCAATTGCAGGCCGATGTCATGCACCTGAATGGCGGCGCGGTCATGCGGCGCACCCGTCACGGCAATCTTGAACTTGCGCGGAAGGAAGGAAAACTCCGGATGCACGGACGACCATTGCCGCAGAATTTCCGCGTAAGGGCGCGGATCGGCGGCTTCATCGCGGGCTGCACCGGCAAAATGGTCTGCCGTAACGTTACGAATACAGTTACCCGACGTCTGGATCGCGTGCATTTCAACGCTTGCGAGATCGGCGAGAATATCCGGCGTATCCTTCAGCGCTGGCCAGTTATACTGGATGTTCTGGCGCGTCGTGAAGTGGCCATAGCCACGGTCATATCTGCGCGCGACATGCGCCAGCATCCGCATCTGCCGGGCGTTCAGCGTGCCATAGGGAATGGCCACCCGCAGCATATAGGCGTGCAATTGCAGGTAAACGCCATTCATCAACCGCAGCGGCTTGAAGGCATCTTCAGCCAGCTCCCCGGCGAGACGGCGCGTTACCTGATCGCGGAACTGCTCCACGCGGGCAGAAACGAAGGCGTGGTCGAACTCATCGTAACGATACATGCTAATCCTCAGGCAGAAACGAAAGCGGAATCGGCAGCGCCATATCCGTCAGCATAGGCAATGGTGGGGCCAAGGGCGCGGATGCGTTCACGCAGGCGCTGCGGCCACAGCTTGCCATCCTTCTCCTCGACATCCACGACATTCACATCAACCACGAGATTGTCGGCAAAGGCGCGCTTGCCGGTCTCTTCCAGCGCCGCCACGGCCTCCGCATGGCGGGCCACGAAGGCGTCCTGAAGATTTTCGGTCCAGTTGCCGGAGGCGTCCAGCCAGACGGCGATGCCATCGAGCAGGCGATTGGCAGTCAAGACTTTCTGAGCCATGGTTAAACCCTCACTGTTTCCTGGGCGGCATTCGCCGCCATGCGAAGCGGCTGCGACAAGGCAAAATTCGCGCCCGCCACCGCATCGCCGATAATGACCATTACGGGCCCTTTAAGCTCTTCGCGATGCTCGAGCCCCGGCAGTTCCTCCAGCGTGCCATGCAGCAGCGTGCGGCTGGCGCGACCGGCATTTTCCACCACGGCAACCGTGGTATCGGGCGCAAGCCCGCCCTGCATCAAACGCTCCGCCACCGACGCCGCGACACTGCGGCCCATATAAACCGCAACCGTTGCGCCGGAAAGAGCAAGACGCGCCCAATCCGGCAAAACATCGCCATGCAGATCATGGCCGGTGGTGAAGACCAGCGAGGACGAAACGCCGCGCAGCGTCAGCGGCAATTCAAAATCCGCCGCCGCAGCGAGCGCCGACGTGATGCCCGGCACGATCTCATAGGCAATGCCCGCATCGCGCAGCACAGACATCTCTTCACCGGCCCGCCCGAACACCAGCGGATCACCGGATTTCAGCCGCACCACCCGCTTGCCGGCCTGGCCCAACTCGACCAGAAGGGCATTGATCTCGCTTTGCGATTTGGAATGACAGCCCTTGCGCTTGCCCACAGAAATGCGCTCGGCATCACGCCGCCCCATATCGACAACCGCCTGCGGCACCAAAGCATCATACACGATGACATCGGCTTCCATCATCAAGCGATGGGCCCGCAATGTCAGCAAATCTTCGGCCCCCGGCCCAGCGCCCACCAGAAAAATCCGGCCTTCCTGCTTTTCCGCGACAACGCCTTTCAAGAGCCGGGTCGCTTCACGGCGGGCAGCACTTACGTCGCCCGCTTCCACGGCATCGGCAACCTTGCCCTTGAAAAAAGACCGCCAATAAAGCCTGCGGGGGGCACCGCGTGGCACCAGCTTTTCAACCGCCGCCCGGTAGGAATTGGCAAGCCGACCAAGCCTGCCCAGCGAAGGCGGCAGGAGGCGATCAACGTCGGCGCGGATCATCTGGGCCAATACCGGCCCCACCCCTTCCGTGCCGATGGCCACAGCCACAGGCGCACGATTGACCAGGGCTGGCGTATAGAAATCGCAGTAATCAGGCTGATCCACGGCATTGGCCGGGATCTTCAACGCCCGTGCCGCTTCGACGATGGCGCGATCCTTCGCATTGTCGCCGGTGGCACCAAAGACCAGTGAGCAGCCCTCAAGCAGCTCGGGACAGAAAGGCCGCGAATCGATTGCAATGGCCTCGCGCGACAGGAAGGCGGCATAGTCAGCCTCAGGCGCAGGGGCGAAAGCGGTGATTTCGGCACAGGTATTGCGCAGCAGGCGCGCCTTGGCATAAGCCTCATCGCCATCGCCAAACACAGCAACCTTCGCGCCCACGACGCGAAAGAAGGCCGGAAATACCGACAATTTGTCCTGATCCTGCAACACCAAATCGCACCTCTTTGACATAAGTATCGTCAGTAAAGCATGATTTTAAAAGAAACAGAAATGCGAAGGCTGGCGATGGCGCGCATTTCTTTGCTCGTACACCGCCCCAATGAGCAAAAGCCACCCATCCTTTGAACGTCGTCGTTTGCAATCCGGCCACTGGCGCGGTTAAAAGAAACATCCACGACAAGGAGCCCGCCCCGTGAGCGAAACAAGCCTGACTGCCCGCCTTCTCGAGGTCATGGAAAAGGACATTATACCCCTGACGGAACAGGGTGTCGCCGCCGGAAACAAGATCTTCGGTGCGGCGCTTCTCAGGAAGTCGGACCTGTCTCTTGTGCTGGCAGAAACCAACAACGAGCTGGAAAACCCGCTATGGCACGGCGAAGTGCATACGCTGAAGCGATTCTACGAAATGGCAGATCGCCCCAGGCCTTCCGACCTGATTTTTCTCTCTACCCATGAACCTTGCACCATGTGCATGTCGGCAATCACCTGGGCAGGCTTCGATAATTTCTACTTTTTCTTCAGCCATGAAGACAGCCGGGATGCTTTTGCCATTCCTCATGACCTGAAAATTCTGAAAGAGGTTTTCGGGTTGGAACCCGGCGGCTATCGCAAGCAAAACGCCTTCTGGCACAGCTTCTGGCTCAACGACATGATCGAACTGGCCGATGACAGTGAAAGACAGGCGTTGATGGTGCAGGCAGAGCGCATTCGTGCCCGATATGGCGATCTTTCCGCCCGCTACCAATCCGGCAAGAGCGACAACGACATACCCCTCAATTGAGAAAGGGCGAAAGGCAAATGAAGCCTTCGAAAGATATTGGACGGCTGATCGAAATCATGGCCGCGCTGCGCCAGCCCGAAACCGGCTGCCCCTGGGACGTGCAACAGACCTTCGAGAGCATCAAGCCCTACACGATCGAGGAGGCCTATGAGGTTGCCGATGCCATAGAGCGCAACGATCCCGACGATCTTTGCGAGGAACTGGGCGATCTTCTGCTGCAAGTGGTGTTCCATGCGCAAATGGCCGAGGAGCAGGGCCTGTTCAGCTTTGGCGATGTGGTGGAGGCAATCACAGCCAAGATGATCCGCCGCCATCCGCATGTGTTTGACCGCTCCGAGGCCGACACGCCCGAAACGGTCAAGGCACAATGGGACGCGATCAAACAGCAGGAAAAACGCGAGCGCACCGCCCGCCGCGCCGCGCGCGGCATTGCGCGCGATGACAAGCACGGTCTGCTGGGCCAGGTGCAGCGCAGTTTTCCAGCCCTCACCGAAGCACTCAAACTTCAGGAGCAAGCGGCAAAAGTCGGCTTCGATTGGAATGCGGCGGAACCTATTCTCGACAAGATCGAAGAGGAAATCGCCGAATTGCGCGAGGCACTGGCTGAAAAGAAGCACGAGCGCATAAAGGACGAGCTTGGAGACCTGATTTTCGCACTCGTCAATATCGGTCGCCATGTCAAGGCGGATCCCGAACAGGCGCTGCGCGGCACGAACACAAAATTCCGCAGACGATTCCGGCATATAGAAGAAAATCTTGAGCGAAACGGTGAAGCGCTCGAAGGCGCTACACTCGCACGCATGGAAGAGTTGTGGCAAGACGCCAAGGCGCTAGAACAGCAGCAGGATGTTTGACGATATCGTTCCCGTTAAAACAGACGGTGCAGTATACGACGCAATGGCTTTGCGCCAGTTTGCCCCTCTCTGCTCTGCCGGATATCTCCCCTTGATGCATTTCCGGCAAAAGTGTAGTCGGTTTTGCATCCGGAAATGCGCCGAAACAAGGAGTTAGAGCATTCCAAGTGAACCCGTGTTCACCGGAAGTGCTCAGGTGCTTTTCCGATGGTCTTGAGCTGATCCGCTGCCCAAATGTTCACCAGTTGCAGGGACGGGGCTTTGTCACTGCGCTTGCTGAGTCCGCTCAAACCCACAGCAGTGAACCGACACTGTTGAGTGATAATAGATATTTATAGCACGCGGATCCGGAATCGAGCCAAAGATACGAACCCTCCATTCCAGGGATCAATGGATCAATTTACACCATACGATCAATATTTTATTCTAATATGCGATTCCCCTGCTATGGACAGGGGAATCTTTCAAGGATGAGTTCAGATTAGCGGCAGACACGGGTCTTGCGAATGACGACCTCGCCACGATGACGGTAGCGTTCAGTCTTGGTCCAGCAACGCGTGCGGGTTTGGCGCCAGGCGCGGCGCTCTTCATGGTGATGATGTCGGTAGGCAGGACCATGGCGATAATACTGGCCATCCGAAACCGTCACGGACACGCCCTGGGCGGCACTGGGAGCGGCCGTGGCGGCAATGCAGCCCAGACCGATGAGGCAAGCAGCGATAAACTTCTTCATGTTTCCTCCTGAACCGTATTCGGTTCGTGGTTTCGATTTCAGCCGTGGCGGCGGACTGCGCACCCGGCTGCTGGAACAACCATCCGGAGAGGTGCTTGCGCGATTCGCGCAACCATCCTCACCTTGAAACCGGCTTAAATCCGGCTCCATGAATTTCCGCTGAGGGTAACGTTCATCCTCGCGACAGGTTTCACCCACAAGGGCGGATTTTCTGGTTATTTTGAAATGATGAAGCCTATTCAACATCTTGTGATAGCGCTTCAAGCTCTTCGGCGTCGCAGTTCGGCACAGTGAAATCGCATGTTGCGCTTGCCGGAACAAACCTCTTCCTGTATGAATCGCCGCGTTCGGGCATTATGATCCCGGAGACTGGACTGATCGTGTAGGACCGCAAGACTGTGGTCATGGTGGCTATACCACCGGGTGTAGATGTTCTTTCCCCGTTATCGGACTTCCGATCCGCCCCTTTTTGCGGGCGATCCATGCGCTGCGCTCAGGGCGGCGCGCTTTATGAAACTCAAGGGAAGGACTTCATCCCATGGCCACCAAAGGCACCGTAAAATTCTTCAACCAGGACAAGGGCTTCGGCTTCATCACCCCGGAAGGCGGCGCTAAGGACGTATTCGTCCACATTTCCGCTCTTCAGGCTGCCGGCCTCCAGACCCTCAAGGACGGCCAGCAGGTTACGTTCGACACCGAGCCGGATCGCATGGGCAAGGGCCCGAAGGCTGTGAACATCCGCGCCGCCTGATTTTACCGTCACTTCCCGGCACTCTGCGCGCTTGGGAAATGACGTGTAAGACATAAAAAGCGCCGATCTGACTCTCTCAGATCGGCGCTTTTTTACATTATGCCAGGTTTCAGGACACAAAGCCGATCCTGCCTTTTTCCAAGCGAACAGTCTATGCCGCGCGAACTGGCCCCGCCGCCACATCGACCTCAGCGAAAGCAGCGGTAATAATTTCCGGCCCCGCGCCCGGCCTTGTCGCATCCGCCGACAAAATCTGGCGAAAGCGGCGAGCACCGGCAAAACCTTGAAAGAGCCCCACCATGTGGCGGGTGAGATGCACCAGCCTGCCGCCGTCGGCGATATGGCGGGCCGCGTGCTCCATCATCGCCTGGCAGATGGTGCTCCAATCCACAGCCTCAGCCGGATCTCCATAAATCGCATGATCGACGCCGGTCAGCAGCGTGGCATTATGATAAGCCGCCCGCCCAAGCATCACGCCATCCATGACGGCCAGATGGGCCCTGGCCTCTTCCAGCGTGGTGATGCCGCCATTTATCCCCATGAAGACCTTTGGATGACGCGCTTTCATGCGATGAACCAGCGGATAATCGAGCGGCGGAATTTCGCGGTTTTCCTTGGGGCTCAATCCCTGAAGCCACGCTTTGCGCGCATGGATCCATATGCCATCCACGCCAGCGCCAACCATGCGGTCGATAAAATCGGGAAGCACGGCTTCCGGCTCCTGCTCGTCCACGCCAATCCGGCATTTGACGGTTACTGGCACCGGCGAAACCTTCTTCATCGCCGTCACACAGGCCTCCACGGTCTGCGGTTCACGCATGAGACATGCGCCGAATGTTCCGGCCTGAACGCGGTCAGAGGGGCAGCCGACATTCAGGTTGATTTCGTCATAACCCCAATCCGACGCAATGCGCACCGCCTCTACCAGCTTCACAGGATCCGAACCGCCAAGCTGAAGCGCCAGCGGATGCTCGCTTTCGTGAAAATCCAGCAGCTTGTTCCGCTTGCCGTGAATAATGGCGTCGGCCACCACCATTTCCGTATAGAGCAAGGCATGACCGCTGAGCAGCCTGTGAAAACGGCGACAATGCGTATCCGTCCAGTCGATCATTGGGGCGACGGCGAAGACGGGTAAGGACAGATGAGATTTTTCTTTTTTTTCAGTCATCTGTGACACTTCTTTCTTGATATGGTTTAGCTTTCGATTGCTGTTTCGAAAGGCAAATTGTTTCCGCCTTGCCGAAAGCCTCGCGGCCACTGCGCCAATACCTCAGCAAAGACAAAGGCCGGGATTATTCCCGGCCTTCTATATTAATTACGCGACAGGATCAAAGGGCGCAAAACGCCTTCAGTTTACGATTGTCGCCTCGGTGGCGGCGCGGATTTCGGCTTCCGACACGCCTTCCGCCACCTCGATCAGCTTCAAGCCGCCCTCCACCACGTCGAGAACGCCGAGATTGGTGATGATGCGATCCACCACGCCCTTGCCTGTCAGTGGCAGGGTGCAGGCTTTCAACACCTTTGATTCGCCCGCCTTGTTGGTGTGATCCATAACGACGACCACGCGCTTTACGCCTGCCACGAGATCCATGGCGCCGCCCATGCCTTTTACCAGCTTGCCGGGAATCATCCAGTTTGCCAGATCGCCGTTTTCGGCAACCTCCATGGCGCCCAGAATGGCCATGGCGATTTTGCCGCCGCGGATCATCGCAAAGCTCTGCGCGGAGTCGAAAAAGGCCGAGTGAGGCAGTGCCGTCACCGTCTGCTTGCCCGCATTGATGAGATCGGCATCGATCTCGTCCTCGGTGGGAAAGGGTCCGATGCCGAGCAGACCATTCTCCGATTGCAGCGTGACGTGAACGCCTTCGGGAATGTAGTTGGCAACCAGTGTGGGAATGCCGATGCCAAGATTGACATAGGTTCCATCTTCAAGTTCGCGGGCAGCACGCGCTGCCATCTGGTTTCTGTCCCAAGCCATGCCGTTTCTCCCCGCCTTATGCCTTTGCCCGTGTGGTGCGCTGCTCGATGCGCTTTTCATGCTCGCCCTGAATGAGGCGATGCACGTAAATGCCGGGCAGGTGAATGTGATCCGGATCGAGACTTCCGGCAGGAACGATCTCCTCCACCTCGGCCACGCAGATCTTGCCGCAGGTGGCGGCAGGCGGGTTGAAGTTGCGCGCCGTCTTGCGGAAGATCAGATTGCCGGTCGTATCTGCCTTCCACGCCTTGACGATGGAAAGATCGGCAACGATGCCCGTTTCCAGCACATAGGTCTCGCCGTTGAAGGTCTTCAGCTCCTTGCCTTCCGCGACAACGGTTCCGACGCCGGTGCGGGTATAGAAGCCGGCAATACCGGCACCCCCTGCCCGCATACGCTCAGCCAGCGTGCCTTGCGGGTTGAATTCCAGCTCCAGCTCGCCACTGAGATATTGCCGCATGAATTCGGCGTTTTCGCCGACATAGGAAGAGATCATTTTCTTGATCTGGCGGGTCTTGAGCAATACGCCCAGGCCGAAATCATCGACGCCGCAATTGTTCGAGGCAATGGTCAGTTCCTTGACACCAGAGTCCCGCAGGGCCGAAATCAGCAATTCGGGAATGCCGCAAAGGCCAAAGCCACCTGCGGCAATAAACATGCCGTCGAATAAAACTCCATCAAGCGCCGCCTGGGCGTTCTCATAGACCTTTTTCATACTCTCCCCTTTACACTCCTCTGGTTGCGGATGGGTGCGTCCCATCTTTCCACTCCCGTAAAACCGAAGCAATCGCCGCGCGCCCTTTTATCGCTCTGGTCTTCAGCTTTCGAGCCAGGGCTTTATGGACATAATAAGATTGATTTGAAAATCACATCATTGGAATTGAAAACGATTCCGCGCATTTTTCAAGCGCACATTCCCTGCCCCGTTATCGGGCCCGTCAGACACGGCATTGCGCACATAGGCCGCGAATCTCGATGGTGGTTTTTTCCGCCTTGAAACCCTGTGCCTTTGCCCAGTCCTCCAGACGATGATCGATGCTGTGATCATGAAATTCACGCACATGGCCGCATCGCTCGCAAATGGCAAAGGCGACCGTGCCGTGGTTGCAGCAATCATGTTGCGGATGCGCGCAGGCCACGAAGGCGTTCAGGCTTTCCAGCCGATGCACCAGCCCGAATTCCAGCAGCTTTTCGAGAGCGCGATAGACTTGCAGCGGTGCGCGAAAGCCATGGTCACGCAGTTTATCAAGAATGGAATAGGCCGAAAGCGGCCCATCTGCCTTTTCCAGCGCCTGATAGACGAGTGTCTGATTGCGGGTAAGTTGCTGTGTAGACATATCTTCATCCTTTCAGGGCACGGCTGCCCCGGAGCGGCAGCAGGCTGAGCAGGAAAAGGACCAGCGCCGCGACGACGATGGAGGGTCCCGATGGTGTATCATAGCTGAGCGAACCGTAAAGCCCGCCAATAACGGCCCCCGCGCCGATCACCGAGGCCAGAAGCGCCATGGTTTCCGGCGTTGCGGCAAAGCGCCTTGCTGTTGCCGCCGGAATAATCAGCAGCGCCGTCATCAGCAGAATGCCGACGATCTTCATGGCAATGGCAATGACCAGCGCCAGGAGCAACATGAAAATAAACCGTGCGCGCTCCGGCTTCAGCCCTTCGGCTTCGGCAATATCTTCGCTGACCGTTGCCGCCAGAAGCGGGCGCCACAACAGGCAAAGAACGGCAATGACGAAGGCACCGCCCAGCCAGACCACGAGAACATCCTGCGAGGTAACGGCCAGAATGTCGCCGAACAGATAGGACATGAGATCGATGCGAATCCATGTCATGAAGGCGACCAGAACAAGGCCGATCGCAAGCGTCGAATGGCTGAGAATGCCAAGAAGCGAATCGGCGGAAAGGCCCTTGCGCCGTTGCAGCACCAGCAGCAGCACCGACACCAGTGCCGCCACGGCAAAGACGCTGACGGTGATATTGATGGAAAACATCAGCGCAAGCGCCACACCCAGAAGCGACGAATGGGCCATGGTGTCGCCAAAATAGGCCATACGCCGCCAGATGATGAAACAGCCGAGCGGCCCGACCGTCAGCGCCAGCCCGATGCCCGCAAGAAGCGCCCTCAGGAAGAAATCATCCATGGCGATGCTCCTTGTTCCCATGCCCGGCGGCATGGTCGTGGCGGTGATCGTGCGGGTCGCCATGGTGGTGATGGCCATCGCCCGGATGGCAATGATCCGTAACCGAACCGTCACTGTGCAGAACCCGGCCATCCGGCAGATGGGTATGGTCATGGCGATGATTGTAGACAGCGAGCATATTGGCGGCGGCCGCACCAAAAAGGCGCTGATATTCGGCACTGGCGCTGACGCTTTGCGGCGTGCCGCGACAGCAGACATGTCCGTTGAGACAGACCACCGTATCCGTCTCGGCCATGACCAGATGGAGATCATGGGAAATCAGCAGCACACCACAGCCGCTTTCCCGGCGTATCCTTGAAATCAACTCGTAAAGGGCGATCTCTCCGGCAAAATCCACGCCTTGCACCGGCTCATCCAGCACCAGCAGGTCAGGCTTGAGCGCAATGGCGCGGGCCAGAAGCGCACGCTGGAATTCGCCGCCGGAAAGATTGTGCACCTCCGCCCCGGAAAGATGCGGCACCCCGACCGCCGCAAGTGCATCGGCAATCGCCGCATCGTCCAGCCGTGCGGTGAGCTGCATCATCCGCCGCACGGTCAGCGGCATCGTGCGGTCAATCGCCAGCTTTTGCGGAACGTAGCCGATCCGCACCCCCGAAAGCCGTTCAGCCGCGCCCTCGTCCGCCTTCAGGATACCGATGGCAAGCTTGGCCGTGGTGGATTTTCCAGACCCGTTGGGCCCGATGAGCGTGATGATTTCACCCCGATGAACGGAGAGATCGACACCGCGCACCAGCCATCGGCCATCCCTTTCGATGCCGGCATTGCGAAGCGTCACAAGGGGCGAGCGGACTGGGGACGACAAGTGGATCTGGCCTTTCAGGAAATGAGCTTGCATGAGCCTATGGCACACGTTATAGGGTTACGCAACTAATGTAATAACGTTACACGCTTATACCAGACCCCGCCAGCACGGTCTGTTGCCATTTTTTCCTGAACAGGTTGCCCCTGGGCAGGCAAGAATGTGTGGCCGGTGTTGCAAATGCGAAGGACATGCCCGGATGAAGACCTTGAAACACACCCTTCTCGCCAGTCTCCTCTGCCTCGTCACACCGGCTCTAGGGGTGGCGGCTCCCAAGGTGGTTGCCTCGGTCAAGCCGGTGCATTCCATTGTCGCCGCCATCATGGAGGGGGCGGGCTCGCCCGATCTTCTGGTGGAAGGCGCCGGTTCTCCGCACGCCTACAGCCTCAAACCCTCCAAGGCGCGGCAACTGGAAAAGGCAGACCTTGTTTTCTGGGTTGGACCGGGACTTGAAAGCTTTCTGGAAAAGCCGCTCGATGCGCTATCCGGCCACGCAGAGGTCGTCGAGCTTTCTACGGCACAAGGCGTGATACGTCTGCCGCTGCGAGAAGGCGGGGCATTCGATGCCCACGACCATGACCATGAGGGCGGGGACCATAAAGACCATGCGGGCGCGCATGGCCATGACGAGCACGCCCATCAGGATGCACATGAACATGAAGGAATGGACATGCATCTCTGGCTCGATCCGGACAATGCGCGGGCCATCGCCCGGACCGTTGCGGCAAAGCTCGCGGCCAAGGATCCCGCCAATGCCGCCCTCTATGACAAAAACCTCAAGGGTTTCGAGCAGCGCATGGACGCGCTGGATAGCGAATTGAAGACCAGTCTTGGCCCGGTAAAGGACAAGCCCTTCATCGTCTTCCACGATGCCTATCAATATTTCGAGCATCACTATCAGGTGGCGGTCGCCGGATCGATCACGGTCAGCCCGGATGTGGCGCCCGGCGCAGAGCGTGTCGCCCAGGTTCACGGCAAGGTGAAGAGCCTCTCCGCTGCCTGCATCTTCGCCGAACCGCAATTTCCGCCCAAGCTCATCGCCGTGGTTGCCGAAGGCACGGATGCCCGCACCGGCACCCTCGATCCGCTGGGCGCCGACATCAAGGACGGCCCCGACCTTTACCCAACCCTCATGCGCAACCTTGCCGCCAACCTGGTGAAATGCCTGGGTCAGGGGTAAGGGTCAGGCTGGCCCGTCGGTGGTCTGCCTCGCACGCAACGCGGCCATGATCTGGTGAGAGGCGGGCCGCGTATTTTCCTTGCCCAGACAGAGCACAAGCTGCCGGGCGGCAATGGTGCCTATTTCCTTGTTATCGACAAACATCGTCGTCAGGGCGGGGGAGATTTTGGAGGCGAGTTCGATGTCGTCGAAGCCCGTGATGGAAAAATCGCCCGGAATACGCGCTCCTGCCTGCGTCAGACCAATATGCACGCCCAACGCCAGCGTATCATTGCCGCAAACAATGGCTGTCGGACGTGTTTCCGGCGCCTCTGCGGCAAGCTGACGCGCCGCCCTTATTCCAAAATCCAGACTGGCCTTGCCGGTAAAGAAATGGTGCTGCGCCAATTTCAGCCCGGCCCGCGACAGCGCACTATCGATGCCGCGCAAACGGGCCAGAACACGATCATTATTGTCGCTCGGCTGCATGACGACGGCAAAGCGCCGATGGCCGAGGTTCAGAAGATAATCTGTGATCTGGATGAAGGCTGCCTCATTGTCAAAGCCGATCATGGCATGGGGGGCGTCTTTCCGGTAGGCATAGGTCAGAACATAGGGAATGCGCAGCGCGTCCAGCTTGTCATAAAGTGCCTGCGGATGGGTTTCTCCCGCCAGCGCCAGCGCCTCGACACCAGTTTCTATCATCGCCTTGGCCTGCCTGAAGCTGAGGTCCGGATCATAATTGGAACAGGCGATCAACAGGTTCAGTCCGTGTTCGGCAAAGACGCGCTGCATCGCGCCGACCTGATGCGAGAAAATTTCGTTATCGAGCGTCGGGATAATAACACCAGCGATATGAGTGCGGTTTGAGGCAAGCGCGCGGCCCGCAGCATTGGGAACCCAGCCCAGGGCTTTCGCCGTGGAAAAAATCCTGTCCCGCGTTTCCGGCGAAACCCGCTCCGGCATATTGAAGGCGCGAGACACCGTTGCGGTGGACACGCCGGCACGGCGTGCAACTTCCTCCAGCCGCGCCCTGCCGCTGCCTTCCCGCACGCGCCGGGCCTGCGTGGCAGGCTCATCAGGTTTTTCCGTCATGTCATTTCCGTTCAGAGAACCAGACGTCACGCTACAGCCGAAACCTCGGATGCAGTGATGGGCTTTTTGCGGCAAATGCCCCGCAAGAACAAGTCACTCCGGCATGTCTGCCTGTGCGTCGGCGTGAAGGACACATATCGATGCTGCAAGAGGGCGGCATGGAAACGGAAAGCCAGCATCGAAATTGCGCGGGTCAGATTGCCCCATGACTGAGATTCTGCGTTGACACTCTTGGCAAAGCAGAGCATGTAAGCGCTTACATACCGGTTGCAAGGAGGAGCTTGCGATTGCCTTCACGGGGCGCGCGCCTCTCCTCTGCCGACCCAATAAAAAGTCGGGACAGAACGCTCCTGACGGTAATTACGTTTACGGAGGAGATAGATGAGCAGCATTTCCAGTTCGCAGACCATGCCCGCAGCGGCGGAACCCTCAAAGGCGCCACCCCGCATCCGGCGAATGCAGATTACCTCGCTTTGCCTTTTGGTCGTGGCCGGTGTCATCAACTATATGGATCGCGGCACATTGGCGGTTGCCAATCATCGCATCGCCGAGGACATGGGCCTGTCACTGGGCGAAATGGGCCTTCTCCTCTCCGCCTTCTCCTGGAGCTATGCGCTGGCACAGTTGCCGGTCGGCGCCATGGTGGACCGGTTCGGCCCACGCCGGTTGCTGGGCTACGGCCTTGTCTTCTGGTCGCTGGCGCAGGCTGCCGGTGGTCTGGTGACGTTTTTTGCCCAGTTCGTCCTGAGCCGTATCGGGCTTGGCGTTGGCGAGGCTCCGCAGTTTCCCTCGGCAGCGCGTGTCGTCAGCAACTGGTTTCCGGTCAGCAAGCGCGGTGTTCCAACGGGCATCTTCAATTCGGCCTCGCCGCTTGGCACGGCTATTGCGCCCCTGCTTCTAACCCAGTTGCTGATCGTCCTCGACTGGCGCTGGGTGTTCATCATCACCGGCGCTGCCGGTCTGGTCATGGCCTGCCTCTGGTTCATGCTCTACAAGGATCCTGCGAATATGGGGCTGAGCGCCGAGGAAAAGGCCTACCTTACCTCCGAGGCAGAAGAGGCCCAGCAGAAAGTGACGTTGGGCGATTGGGGCAAGCTGTTTTCCTATCGCGCCACCTGGGGCATGATCATTGGCTATTTCGGCAATGTCTATCTCAACTGGGTCTATCTGAGCTGGCTGCCTGCCTATCTGGTCAATGAACGGCACATGTCGCTTTCCCGCACGGGTTTCATGGCGTCGGTACCGTTCTTTTGCGGTTTCATTGGCTGCCTGGTTGCCGGCTGGCTTTCCGACAAGATCATCAAGAGAACCGAGGCATCTCCGGTTCGCGGCCGCCGTGTGCCTGTCGTGATCGCCATGTTGGGCATGGCCGCCTTTACCGTGCCAGCCGCACTGGTGCAGGATAACAACATTGCCGTGTTCTGCATTTCCGTGGTGATCTTCCTTACCAATGCCGCTTCGGCCTGCTCCTGGGCACTGGTAACAGCAGTGGCGCCTAAAAACCGCGTGGCCTCGCTTGGCTCGCTCCAGAATTTCGGCGGTTTCCTTGGCGGCTCTCTGGCGCCGATCGCAACGGGTTTCATCGCGCAATATTCTTCCTTCGTCCCGGCCTTGCTGACGGGTGCGGCCATCGCCTTCCTCGGCGCCGCCAGCTACTTCCTGCTGGTGCGTGAGCCGATGGAACAGGCCTGAGCCCGACAAAAATATGCAGCCTTCCGGGCTTGCCCGGAGGGCAATACTCAAATCGAAAACGGATACTGATGATGACCAGCCAAGCTCCCGCCATTCAGGGCGTCATTCCCGTCATGCTGACCCCCTTTCTCGACAACGGGCAGATCGACTATCCCGGTCTGGAACGCCTGATAGAGTGGTATATTGCCCACGGATCGAGCGCCTTGTTTGCCGTCTGCCAATCCAGCGAGATGATGTTCCTGTCTCTGGAAGAGCGCGTGCAGCTTGGGCGCTTCGTTGTCGAAAAGACGGCAGGCCGCATCCCGGTCGTGGTATCCGGCCATATCAGCGACGATCTCGACGCCCAGCTTGAGGAATTGCACGCCATGAGCCGTGTCGGGGCCGACGCCCTCATCCTCGTGACCAATCATCTCGATCCGAAGAATCAGGGAACCGGCGCCTTCAAGGCGACATTGGACGCCATTCTTGCCGCCCTGCCGCAGGATCTGCCGCTCGGCCTTTATGAATGCCCTGCCCCGTACCGCCGCCTGTTGAGCGACGAGGAACTGTCTTACTGCGCAAATAGCGGCCGCTTCATCATGCTGAAGGATGTGAGCTGCGATCTGGACACCGTAAAGCGCCGCTTGAAGCTGACGGAAGGCACCCCGCTGAAGATCCTCAATGCAAACGCTGCAATCGCCTGGAACGCCATGCAGGCGGGCGTGCCCGGTTTCAACGGCGTCTTCACCAATTTCCACCCCGATCTTTACAACTGGCTCTGGCGTGAGGGTAAAAACCATCCGCAACTGGCCGAAGAACTTGCGACGTTTCTGGTTCTTTCTGCGGTATCGGAATCGCTTGGATACCCGGCGCTCGCCAAGCTCTACCATCAGCGCATCGGCACCTTCGGCAGCATTCGCTGCCGCGTCATCGATTACGACATTCGCGAACGTTTCTGGGCGCTGGATGCCGTTCTCGACAAAATCGTCGCCGGTACGGAGCACTTCCGCCAACGGATCGCCAGCCTGTAATCAATGATGTGGAAGCAGGATGGCTTTCCTCTCCCCCCATGGGCCGCCCGCGCGCGGCTCATGGGCATTCGGGCACGGATTCGGCCTGCATAATTTTTATCTTGGTGTGGATCTATCATGATTGTCGGCTCGCTCGCCCATTGGCCCATGTTCAGGAAAACGCTGCCCGAGGCGCTGCGGCACGCCATCGAGCGCACACTGACGCTGGATCTCGACTCTCTTGCAATCGGGCGCCATCCGATCGAGGGCGATGACATATTCGTCCTCATTCAGGAAATGCCCACGAGACCGGCAAACGACCTTCGCCCGGAAGCCCACCGGCGCTATATCGACATCCAGATTCTGCTCAAGGGCCGGGAGGCTTACGGCTTTTCCTCCCCCAATCCCGACCTGCAACCGGTCGAAGACCGGTTGACGAACCATGACATCGCATTCTATCCGGGTCAGGCGTCCGAAAACTTCGTCACGCTTGCCGCCAATGAATTCATCGTGTTTTTTCCCGGAGAATTCCACCGTCCCTGTTGCGAGGTCGATGGCAGCGAACCAATCCGCAAGGCCGTCATAAAAATCGACGCCAGACTTCTTTGATCTGGTCTTTTGCATCCCGCTTATTCAAGGCCGGATGTCCAACCTTGCTGCATTTTCGGACGGAAAACCGGTGCCCACTTTTCCTGAAAATGCTTTAAAGCAAGCCCAGTTCGGCCAGTTCGCGCTTCAGATCATCGGGCATGGTCTCAAGATTGGCGCCTGAGGCGGAAAGGTCGCGCGGGGCATCCTTGTCTTCGAGGTATCGCCAGCCCTGGAATGGGCGGCGGGGGGCGGGCGTGGTTTCGATCACCTCCGGGCCGAGAATGAGTTCGCAGCGCGTGATTCCATCTCCGCCGGTAAAGGACACGACATCCATCAGGCGTTGTCGGGCTGTCACCTGTCCCTTGATGATCCAGTAAAGCGAGCCGCCATCCAGCAGTTCTTCCAGCCGCTTGGGCACCATGCGCGTCACATGCGAACTATGCGGCTGAAGGCCCGCTGCCATGGCCACCATGGAACGGTCCGCCACCCATTGGCGAAGATCGTCGAGACTGTCTGCACCGACGCAGAGTTTGATGAGATGAAGAGCCATGGAAAAACGAGATAGACCTTTGCGCGCTGGCGTCAAGATGGCTTGCCGTCAACGCCTTTTCAACATTCCACCACGTTGACCGCAAGACCACCCAGCGAGGTTTCCTTGTATTTCTCGCTCATGTCGCTGCCTGTCTGCCGCATGGTTTCCACGCAGGCGTCGAGTGGGACGAAGTGGCTGCCATCCCCCTTGATGGCCAGCGATGCCGCCGTTACCGCCTTGACCGCGCCCACGGCATTGCGCTCGATGCAGGGCACCTGAACAAGCCCGGCAATGGGGTCGCAGGTCATGCCGAGATGATGTTCAAGGGCGATTTCAGCGGCATTTTCCACCTGTTCCGGCGTCCCGCCCATCACGGCGGCGAGCCCCGCAGCAGCCATGGCGGCGGCAGAGCCCACCTCGCCCTGACAGCCGACCTCCGCTCCGGAAATCGATGCATTGTGCTTGATAATGCCGCCGATTGCCGCAGCCGTCAGCAGATAATCACGAACGCCGTCCTGATCGGCATCCGGATGAAAATGCAGGTAGTAGCGAATGCTGGCCGGCACCACACCCGCCGCGCCATTGGTCGGCGCAGTTACCACGCGCCCTCCGGCGGCGTTTTCCTCATTGACGGCCATGGCATAGACCGAGAGCCAGTCATTGGCCAGCACGGGGTTGAAGCGGTTGGAGCGCCACTCCTCCTGCAACTTGTCATGAATAGCCTTGGCGCGTCGCTTGACCTTGAGCCCGCCCGGCAACTGACCCTCGACACGCAAGCCCCGATCAATGCAGCCGCTCATCACCTCCCACAAGCGATCGAGACCGGCATTCAGCGCCTCGCGGCTCAACACCGCCTCTTCATTCGCCCGTTTCATCTGGGCAATGGACAGGCCGGACGCCGATGCCATGGCCAGCATTTGCCGGGCTGTCGAGAAAGGATAGGGTATTTTGACCGACGCCGTCTGTTCCGCTTTCTTCCTGGCCTGCATGGCCTCAAGCTCGGTGTCGGTGACGACGAAGCCGCCGCCGATCGAATAATAGATACGCGACAGAAGGACACGGCCGTCTGCGTCCAGCGCGGAAAATCGCATCCCGTTGGCGTGGCCGGGAAGCGGCGTTTTCTTGTCGAGGACGAGATCGGTGGCGGGCTGGAAACGATAGGCCGGATGGCCGGGGGGACAGACCTCTCCGCTTTTCATCACCGTCTCCACCGTGGCATCCATGCCGTCAGGATCGACTGTATCGGGAAGGACGCCGGTCAGCCCCAGAATAACGGCACGATCGGTTGCATGGCCGACGCCGGTGAAGGCCAGAGAGCCGTGCAGGCTGACCTTTAACTGGAACACGCGCGCCGAAGCAGGCCTTGGCCATTCATCGGACAGGATCAGCGAAAGGAAGCGCCCAGCCGCCGTCATCGGTCCCATGGTGTGCGAACTCGAAGGGCCGATACCGATCTTGAAAACATCGAATACAGAAAGAAACATGAAAATCCGTCCCGCGCCAGAGCGACACACTCAAGGGAGAATGCCGCAAAACGCTGCTTATGCCCGCCGAACCACCGCCATTGTCTTCGCGGAGTGCGACATTCTCCTCCTCTCCTCCCGCCTGTCGCCGTGGGCAGGGAGTGAGAAAACAAAAGGCAGCGCAGCAAAAAGCCGCGCTGCCTCGTCCCCCGCCGGAAATTCCTGCGGATCAGTGCAATATCCCCCGATATGCACTGCAAGCTCAATAAAACATTCGCTGGCGCATCTCAAGCGGTGCCTTGTCATGAAAGCGTTGTCAGGGTGAGAAAAGATCGTCCCGCCACAGGCAGAAATGAGGTATTCTTGCTGCCGGAATCAGTTTGCTTCTGAAGAGTGGCGGCTGTTGCCGGTCCCAAAACCTTGGGGCATTTTCAGGAAAAGTGGAAGCCGGTTTTCCGACTGAAAATGCTTAAAAACAAATAGTCAGAGCGGTTCAATGTTTCCGTGCACAGTACACGACGCTGAGGAATTTGGCGTTACCTACCCCCCTCTGCCTTGCCAGGCATCTCCCCCTCAAGGGGGGAGATTGCAATACGGACAAAGCGCCATCCTTCAAAGAGTATTGGCGATGACGGCCTTTTTCAGGAATTTAGTCAGGGCCTTGATCTTGCCGATCTCCCCCCTTGAGGGGGAGATGTCCGGCAGGACAGAGGGGGGTAAACCACACGCAAAACCGTAGCGTCGTGTACTGTGGTTTCCGTGAAACAATGAAACGCTCTAAGCGAGCCAGAAAAGACAGGACGTCCGTGACCCTATCGTCCCTCACGCCCCTTGATTTCGTTGCCTTGGCATTTTTCGTGTTCAGCTGGTTCGGCTTCGCGCTGATCAGCGGCGGGTATCTTTTTCGCAACCGGGTGAGCTTGAGCCGGGTCATGCAGCAGCACCGCCGCGCCTGGATGTTCAATGCCCTGAAGCGCGACCTGCGCATGATCGACACGCAAATTCTCGCTGGACTGCAAAACGGAACCGCCTTTTTCGCCTCCACCTCCATCATCGCCATTGGCGGCTGCTTCGCCATGCTGGGAGCGACGGAAAAAGTGGATGCCGTTCTGCGTGACCTGCCACTGATCGGTACGGGAGGCCGCGCCGCCTTTGAATTGAAGGTTTGCGGGCTGATCGCCATTTTCGGCTATGCGTTTTTCAAGTTCGGCTGGTCCTACCGGCTGTTCAACTACTGCACCATTCTCTTTGGCGGATTGCCGATGTCGCAAGAGGTGGAGCTTGATCCGCAGGGAGCGGCAAGCAGAACGGAGCGTGTGATCTCCATGAATATCATTGCGGGCAAGCACTTCAATGCCGGGCTGCGCGCCATCTTCATGTCGATCGGCTATCTCGGCTGGTTCCTGAACGCCTACATGTTCATGCTGATGACGGGCTTCATCTTCCTCGTGCTGCTTCATCGGCAATTCTTCTCCGAGGCGCGGGCTGCTGCTGGCGACGTGGCCCCTTGACGATCCCGCGGCCATAACGAAACCAGACAGGACATCATTCAGTGAGCGATGAAAATGCATCGGCGCAACGCCCGCGTATCTTGATAGTGGATAGCCTGCGGGGCCTCGCCCTTCTGGCCATGGCATCCTATCACTTCACCTGGGATCTTGAGTTCTTTGGGTATCTGCCTGAAGGAACTGCCGTTTCCGGGCCACTAAAATATTACGCGCGCGCCATTGCCTCCACATTTCTCTTTCTGGTTGGCGTCGGCCTTGTTCTCGCGCATGGCAGCCGCATCAAATGGAAATCCTTCCGGGTCCGGCTAGGGCAGATTGCGGCGGCGGCGCTGCTTATTTCGCTGGCAACCTATTTTGTCATGGGTGCTGGCTGGATATTCTTTGGCATATTGCACGCCATCGCGCTGATGAGCATTCTGGGTCTTGCCTTCCTCAGGTTGCCTGTGGCGGTCACGGTGCTTGCGGCAATCGCCTGTCTGTTGCTTGGCGCTTACGGCCATTCCAGCCTTTTCGATCCGCCGTGGCTGTGGTGGCTTGGCCTCTCCCAATCTCTGCCGCGTTCGAATGATTACGTGCCGCTCATTCCGTGGTTCGCGCCCGTGCTGTTGGGCATGGCTGCGGCAAGGGTTATGGTTTCGACCGGACTGTTGCATAAGCTTGCAAGGTTTCCAGGCGGTCCAAACCTGTTGCAATGGGCCGGTCGCCACAGTCTGGCCTTTTATCTCATCCATCAGCCCGTGCTGATTTCACTCGTCTATCTTGCCTCTCTCATCGCGCCTGCCCCTGCCCCGGATCCCGCCATCAGCTATGGCAATAGTTGCGAACGATCCTGTGTCGCTGGCGGAACCGATGCAGCGTTTTGCACGCGATTTTGCGCCTGTACCCTGCAAAAACTCCAGCAGCAGCAATTGCTTGCACCGCTACAGTCTGGCGCAATCTTGCCAGCGCAAGATGAAAGGGTCCTGAAGCTGGCGCGGGAATGTACAATCGCCAGCGAGTAAAGCGCCTTCAGGAAAAGTGTCTGCGGTTTTCTGCTTGAAGCTGCGCTTTGCAAGCCAGCGCTTTCGAAGACTGTCGGTGGTTTGTGTTCGTAAGCGCCAATCGACCATTGGGTGCCCTGCCATCGACCATGGCCGGGCTGGGGACAATTTGCCATGAACGCCTATCGAAGACCCTCGTTGAAATATCCATGGCTTCCGCTTGTCTATGGCGGCGCCTGCATGGCGTCCGTCGTTATGGAGCAATATATCGCACCCGGCACCCTGCTGCAATTGCAGGGGCTGTTCCCCGTGATTGCGGGCTGCCTGATCGCCACGCTTGCGGTGGCGCTGGATCTCTGGGCCGTCAATACGATGATTGGCCTCGATACCCCGGTGAGACTGGACCGCTGCGCGCGGCGTCTGGTGACTGAGGGGCCTTACCGTTATACCCGAAATCCGATTTACCTAAGCTATACGCTGCTGATGATTGGCGGCGCCTTGATTTTTGGCAATGAGTGGATGTTGCTTGCCGCCCCGTTGACGGCTCTTGTCACCACCTCGATTGCCATCCGAAAGGAGGAGATGCATCTGCTGTTGCGGTTCGGCGTCGATTTCGAACGGTATTGCCGCAGAACCCGACGCTGGATCTGATCGATCAGCAAGCATGGCAGGGTGAGCGCAAGGTTGCGTTTGCAAATGCCTGTTTTATTGAAGGTCTTTCCGTATTTCCGTGGAGTACGGAAAGACTTGATGCTTTGCATCTTCGCAGTTGCGAACGGAAAACCGCTTCACGCTTTTGCGCGAAATATTTTAGCTACCCACGCCAATCTCGACAAGGCGCGTAAGACAGGCTTCCTCGGCCTGATCCAGTTCACTCAAGGTTTCCTCAATGTCCTTGCGCTTCTGGCGAAGCTCTTCGCGTTTTTCATCGATGCGCTTCATCATCAGCTTCAGCTGACCGATCTCTCCGGGCGGCTCCTTGTAAACATGGACGATTTCGCGAATTTCGGCTATGGTGAAGCCAATGCGCCGTCCGCGCAATATTTCCTGTAGCAGGCGCCGGTCCGCCGCGCGGTAAAGCCGGGTGCGGCCGCGGCGCTCAGGATTCAGCAACCCCTCATCCTCGTAGAACCGAAGGGTGCGGGTGGAGACGCCAAATTCGCGCGTAAGCTCCGTGATGCTGTAAAACTTCTTCAATGCCGGAATGCCTCTGTTTTTCGCTATTTTATTGACCTTGACGTAAAAGTCAATTTCGACCCGCCATTTGCGAAATCGGCCTTCCATACACAAATGCATGAAAAGAGAAGTTTGATAGCAGCACAGCGTGGAAGAAAGCCGGCCAGAGGCGGCTTTCTGCCGATAAGGCAGGGCACCTCAAGCACGTCAGGAGATGGCGAACCACCAGGTTGCCAGCCCGAGGAAGGAGAAGAATCCGGTTATATCCGTAACGGTCGTGACGAAAACCGCAGACGCAACCGCCGGGTCGATATTGAACCGGTCAAGCAGCAGCGGGATCATGATGCCCGCCAGCGCCGCAGCCAGCATGTTGATCAGCATGGCGGTGGCGATGATGCCGCCGATATTGGCGTCGTGAAACCACAGACCGGCGACAACGCCGATCAACACGCCGAAGATCAACCCGTTGAGCAGGCCGACCCCCACCTCACGGCGCACCACGCGAAAGGCGTTGTGAATGTCGAGATTGCGGGTGGCGAGCGCGCGCACTGTCACGGTCATGGTTTGCGATCCGGCATTGCCGCCCATGCCTGCAACAATGGGCATGAGAACGGCCAGCGCCACGATCTGCTCGATGGTGGCCTCGAACAGCGAGATGACCGAAGCCGCCAGAAATGCGGTCAGCAGATTGACCAGAAGCCATGGCACGCGCGAGCGCGACGTTTCCGGAATGGTGTCGGAAAGCTCTTCGTCACCCACGCCGCCCAGGCGCATGATGTCTTCTTCCGCCTCTTCCTGAATAACGTCCACCACATCGTCGATGGTCAGCACCCCGACCAGCCGGTCGCTCTCGTCCACCACGGCGGCGGAGAGAAGGTCGTATTGCTCGAAAAGCTGGGCGGCCTCTTCCTGGTCCATTTGCGCCGGAATGGGGTGGTTGGTTTCGCGCATGATGGTTTCGATCTTCATCGTGCGCTTGGTGCGCAGAATGCGATCGAGATCAACGGCGCCCAGCAGCCGGAAGGTCGGATCGATGACGAAAATCTGCGTGAAACTTTCCGGCAGTTCCTCCTCGTCGCGCATGTAATCAATGGTCTGGCCCACAGTCCAGAAGGGTGGCACGGCGACGAATTCCGTCTGCATACGCCGGCCAGCCGAGCTTTCGGGATAATCCAGCGCCCGGCGCAGGCGCACACGCTCCGTAAAGGGAAGCTGGGCGAGAATTTCTTCCCGGTCTTCCTTGTCCAGATCTTCGAGAATGTAGACGGCATCGTCGGAATCGAGTTCGCCGATGGCAGCCGCGATCTGCTCGTTCGGCATCTGCTCGACGATCTGGAGGCGGATGGCTTCATCCACCTCGGTCAGGGCCGTCATGTCGAAATCGTCGCCCAGCAGACGCACCAGCGCAAGACGCTGATCCGGCTGAATAGCTTGGATCAGATGGCCGAGTTCGGATTCATGCAGCTTGGCAACGTGATTGCGCAGATAAAGCACATCGCGATCGGCAATGGCGGCACAGACGAGCGACAGGAAGTCGTTTCGAACGGAGCCATCCTCGTCATAAATGTCGTCGCGCTCGTCTTCCGTCTGGTCCTTGGGGCGCAGCTCTTCCTCGATCTCACTCATCATGCCCCCGCTCAGACTCAACGCATTGTCTCTTGAGCGCAGAATGGTGCGCAAGCGCGCGAAGTCAACCTGCGGCCAGCAGAAAGACCGCAATCAGCGTGGCGGCAATCAAGCCTTGAAAGGCCCGGTCGATCAGCATCAGGCCACGGACGACATGCCCGGCGGAAATGTCTCGGCGGCCTGCGGCGTTCATCATGGGTTCGTTCACGCGCTCACCATTGTAGACACGCGGACCGGCCAGCGCCACATCAAGGGCGCCCGCGCAGGCAGCCTCCGGCCAGCCGGAATTGGGAGAGCGGTGCAGGCCGTGATCCGCCAGCATCACGGCAAGCGTTCGGGCCGCCGCCTGCCGTCCATCGTTTACGGCGGCAGCGAGCACGATCAGCCAGCCGGAAAGCCGTGCTGCGGGCCAGTTCGCCAGATCATCCAGCCGGGCCGCTGCCCAGCCGAAGTCCTGGTACTTTTCATTCTTGTGGCCGATCATTGAATCGGCCGTGTTCAGCATCTTGTAAGCCATGATGCCGGGCAGCCCCAAAAGGCCATACCACAAGGCGGGCGCAACGACGCCATCGGCAAAATTCTCTGAAAGGCTCTCAAGGGCTGCGCGGCAAATTCCCGCCTCGTCCAGTGCACTTGTATCGCGCCCGACAATCATGGAAACCGCGTAACGCCCACCCGAAATCCCGTTCCGACGCAGCGCCACGGCCACCGCCGAGACATGATCCAGCAGGCTTTTCTGCGCAAGAAAAATAGCCGTCAGCACCACTTCCAGCACAAGGCCCGGTGGTCCGGCAAGCCTGAAGACCCAATGCAGAACCGCCCCGACGGCCAGCGCCAACGCAAGCAGAACAGTGATTGCGAAAACGCCCCTCAAAGTGTTTCGCCGCCTTTGCCGCCGAGAATGTTCGTGTCCGTCGGACAGTGTCATCGGCCTGTTCCACAGGCGATCGCAAAGGCTGATCGCCTTGCCAAACAGCACGACCGGATGCGGCAGGCGGGCCCAGAGCCAGGGTGGGTCGCCCACGGCCCGATCCAGCAGCAATGCGGCAAGAAGCAGGAGAAGTTGCTCCGTCATGCAAGGGCTTTCCACGCCGCCAATGCAGCGTCGAACCGGTCATCCCCCGCCTCGTCCGGCGCAAGACCGATCCGCAACCAATGCGGCGCATAATCAAAGGCCCGCGTAAGAATATGGGCGCGGCAGAGATGCTCTTGCAGAGCTTGCGCCCTTTCGTCTTCCACCAGCGCAAAAAGCGCCGTGCCGCCGATCACCGTCATGTCATGCCTGTCGAGAACGGCTTGAAGGGCTTTTCGCCTCTCGGCAATCCTTGCGGCAACGAGGCTTCCACCGCGAGCGAACAGATCGATTGCCACGCTGAGCGCCGGGCCGGAAACCGGCCACGGCCCCAAGGCTTCGGACATGGCTTGCACAATGGCAGGGCCTGCAATTACAAATCCGAGACGAAGCCCCGCAAGTCCGAAAAACTTGCCGAAGGAGCGAAAGATCAGGAGGTTGGGCTGTGTTGCGGCGTGGCTGGCCAGGGAAAATTCCGGCTCGGCATCGGCAAAGGCTTCATCCACCACCAGCAAACCGCCGGTCGCGGCCATGCGCTCAGCCAAGGCCAGCAGGCTGGTGGCCGGGATTTTCCGTCCCGTCGGGTTGTTTGGATTGACGATCACGGCAAGGCCGTGCTTTGGCCCAATCTCATCCAGCCCGGCCACGGCATCGACATCATGGCCTGCCCGCGCAAGGCAGCGGGCATATTCGCCATAGGTTGGCGAGAGAATGGCGGCGCGGGCACCCTTTTCCAGGAGTTGCGGCAAAAGCTGGATAGCCGCCTGCGTGCCGGGAACCGGAAGCGGGATATTTGCCCCACAACCATAAAAGCTCCGGGCGGCATGGCGGGCGGCATCTTCCCGCTCGCGGTCGGGCAAGCGGTGCCAGGCGCGGGGATCGATTGCGCCAAGAGCGGGTGGGCAGGGGTTTATACCCGTTGAAAGATCCAGCCAATCCTCGACCCGGCCTCCATGAAGGAGAGCGGCGGCGGCAAGCCCGCCACCATGCGCAATGCCGCTGCCGCTCATGCGCCATCTCCCGCCAGATCGATGAGATGCATGTAGGAGCCAGCAACCGAACCGCGTCGCAGCCCTACATTTCCGAGTTTTTCCCCAAGCGCATCTTCTGCGCTGAACAGCCTGTCCGCCTGCCCTTCGTACTGGACGGTGGAGTAATGAAACTCGTGGGCCGTCATGGGTGCCGGGAAAAAATCGCTCTGCAAAGGGGCAAGCCGCCGGTAGCCGAGATGGCGCTTCTTAACCGCGAAACTGGTGACAAGCGGCAAAAGGCCAAGCATCTCATGCCCCTGCCCTGCGGCATCCACCAGCGCTTCTCCCAGCACCATATAGCCGCCGCATTCGCCGAAAATCCGCTTCGAGCGAGAAGCCGCCTCCCGCATGGCGGCCTTGAAGCTTTCGGCATGGGCAAGCGTTTCCGCATGAAGCTCCGGATAGCCGCCGGGCAGGTAAATGGCATCGGCATCGGCTGCCGGGGCCTCGTTTCGAAGCGGCGAAAACACGGTGATCTCTGCCCCGCGCCGTTTCCAGTCCATCAGCATATGATCGTAGCAGAAGGCAAAGGCCCCATCCCGCGCCACGGCCACCTGCTGTCCGGGCGGGGCCAAGCGCGGGAAATCCGCTTCGGCCGCGGGGTCGGGCATGAGTTTCGCCGCCTTGACCAGTTCCGGCAGATCGCAGCCCGCCGCAACCTTTGCGGCAGCATGGTCGATAAAGCGCTCCAGTTCGGCATGTTCCGCCGCCTGTACGAGACCGAGATGACGGCGCGGCAGGGCAAGCGCGTCATCACGGCCAAGAACGCCGAAGACGGTCATGCCAATGGCATCGAGGGCCTGTCGCAGCATGGCTTCATGCCTTGCGCTGCCAACCCGGTTGAGAATGACGCCCGCCACCAGAAGACCGGGGCGAAAATCGGCAAAGCCCTTGACCAGTGCCGCCACTGAATGCGACATGCTGGCGCAATCGACGACGAGAACAACGGAAAGCCCGAGCAATTGCGCCAGATCCGCCGCCGATCCGCTGCCATCGGCAGCGCCGTCGAAAAGCCCCATCATGGCCTCGACAACCAGCAACCTGCCGCCGCCGCGATGCAGGCTGGCATTGGCCAGAAGCAGCGGTGAACGCATGGCCCAGGCATCGAAATTCAGGCAGGTTTCGCCACTGGCGGCAGCGTGGAACGCAGGGTCTATATAATCCGGCCCGGCCTTGCCCGGCGCAAGCGGAATGCCCGTCTGCCTGAGCGCGCGCAACAGGCCCAGTGTTACCGTGGTCTTGCCTGCGCCGGAATGAGGCGCTGCAATCATCAGCCCGCTCATGCGCTGGCTCCTTGCGGCTGTGCGCCAAAGGGATCCGGCAGCAGCGTTCTGCCGCCAAGCGCGCCCAGCCAGTCCAGCGACGGCCGTAAACGCACCACCTCGCCCAGCACGATAATGGCGGGCGGCTCAAGCTCCGAACGCGCAAGAGCGGTTTCGGCATCGCCCAGCGTCGTTTCCAGCACGCGCTGGCGCGGCGTTGCGGCATCACAAATGAAGGCCAAGGGCTCTGCCGCGCTACGCCCCGCAAGCAGCAATTGCTGGCGGATATGCGAAAGATGCTTCATGGCCATATACATGACGATGACCGGCGAACCCTTGGCAATGGCAGCCCAATCCAGCCGGTCCGGCACTTTTCCGGAGGCATCATGGCCGGTCAGGAATGTCACGGCGTGGTTGATGTCACGATGCGTTGCGGGGATGCCCGCATAGGCAAGCCCGCCAATGCCCGCCGTGATGCCGGGAATGATGCGGAAGGGCACATGATGCTCGATCAGCATCAACGCCTCCTCACCGCCACGGCCGAACACGAAGGGGTCGCCCCCCTTCAGCCGCAGCACGCGCTTGCCGGATTTCGCCAGCTCGACCAGCCGGAGCGATATATCCCGCTGGCGGGCAGAAGGCTTGCCGCCGCGCTTGCCCGCATATTCCAGCACCGCCGCCGGATTTGCGAATGACAGGCAGGCATCGTCCACCAGGGCGTCATGCACGATGACATCGGCCTGCTGTAGCCCTCTGAGGGAAAGCAGCGTCAACAGGCCCGGATCGCCCGGCCCGGCGCCAGCCAGCCAGACATGGCCCGGCTCAAGAGAAGGAAGATGCTGCAAGACGTCACCTGTCATGATCCTCGCTGTATAGACAGTTTCCCGCCTCTACGGAAACGGGGAAATGCCCCGCATTTCCATTTTTACACCTTTGGCGATGGAAAACCCCTACGCAGTTTTCCGGGAGATGTTCTATAAGGTTGCAATGACCGATCCATCGACGCAGATGCCGCAAAAAGCAGACCCGCAAGGCGGGCGAAAGCCGAAAGGTCCGCTGCGCAACGGCTGGACCACAGGCGCTTGCGCAACCGCCGCTGCCAAGGCCGCTTATATCGCGCTGCTGACGGGGGAGTTTCCCGATCCTGTCAGCATTCGCCTGCCGGGCGGTGAGGCGCCTGCCTTTGCGCTGGCGATGGAAAAGCTTCTGGCAGACGAGGCCAGCGCCGGAATCATCAAGGATGCGGGCGACGATCCGGACGTCACCCATGGCGCCACGGTCATTGCCCGCCTGCGCCATGGTCCGCCCGGCAGCGGCATTCGCTTCACCGCCGGGCAAGGCGTCGGCACAGTCACCCGTCCGGGACTGCCGCTTGCCATTGGCGAGGCGGCAATCAACCCCGTACCCCGGCAGATGATGTGCGCCGAACTGACGGCAATCGCCGAAAGCCGGGGTCGGATCGCCGACATAGAGGTGGAAATCTCCATTCCCGGCGGCGAAGCCATTGCTGCCCGCACCTGGAACCCGCGTCTGGGCATTGTCGGCGGCCTGTCCATTCTTGGCACCACAGGCATTGTGCATCCGTTTTCCTGCGCCGCCTGGATCCATTCCATTCACCGGGGCATCGATGTGGCGCGGGCAATGGGGCTCGAGCACGTTCTCGGCGCAACCGGCTCCACATCGGAAAAGGCCGCGCAGGCGCTCTATGGCCTGCCGGAAGAAGCGCTGCTGGACATGGGCGACTTTGCCGGTGGCCTGCTGAAATATCTGCGGCACCATCCCCTGCCGCGCCTGACGATTGCCGGCGGCTTTGCCAAGATGACCAAGCTGGCCCAGGGCGCGCTCGACCTCCATTCCGCCCGCAGCCAGATTGACAACAGCTTCCTCGCCAGCCTGTTTCCCACCCGCACATCCACGCTAGAACACCGCATCCTGAACGCGAACACCGCGCTGGAAGTGTTTGAAATCGCGCATGAACAGGGCATAGACCTTGCAGGCCCCATTGCAAGGCGCGCCCGCGAAACCGCGCTTGAGACGCTGCGCGGCGCACCCGTTGCCGTGGAAATCATCGTTACCGACCGGAAGGGCGTAATCCTTGCCCGCAGCGCGTGAAACCGTCCTCATTCTCGGCGGCACGGCAGAGGCCGCCGCCCTTGCCGCCCGCCTTGCGGGTGAAGGCGGATTGCGGGTGATTACCTCGCTGGCGGGCCGCACCGCAGACCCTGCCTCGCTTGAGGGAGAGGTTCGAACAGGCGGCTTCGGCGGTGTCGAAGGCATGATCGCCTATTTCGAAGCAGAGGGAATCACGCAGGTTTACGACGCCACCCATCCCTTCGCACGCACCATATCCGCCCACGCCACAGAGGCTTGCGCGCGACTGCGCCTGCCTCTCATGCGTCTGGAACGACCCGTCTGGCAGCAGGAGCCGGGAGATGACTGGCGCCCCTGCCAATCTCTTGAGGCAGCGGTCAACGCCCTGCCATCCGGCGCAACGGCCTTCCTGGCCCTTGGCCGCCAGCATATCGATGTTTTTTCCCGCCGCAGCGATTGCCGGTTTCTTTTGCGCATGGTCGATGCGCCGCTCGCACCCCTGCCCTTTGCCAAATACGAGCTTGCGATTGGCAAACCCAGCCCGGACCCGGATAGTGAGATGGCGCTGATGCAGCGTCACGGCATTACGCATCTGGTTTGCCGCAATTCAGGCGGCGCTGCTGGCTATGGCAAGATAGAGGCGGCCCGTCGCCTTGCCATTCCGGTGCTGCTGATAAACCGCGCGCAAGATTGATCCGGGCCGGCGTCAAGCGGTCCTTGCGCCTTCTACCTATCTGTTTTTACGCATTTTCGGACGGAAAACCGGATTCCACTTTTCCTGAAAATGCTCTACAGGGAACCATCGTCGTCATTACCCTCATCTTCTGCGTCGGAAGCGCGTTCCTGCCGGGCTTCAGGCAAGGTAAAGCTACGGCTGCGCCAATCATAATAGCGATGGCGGATCCACGGGCGATTTTCGCCGGAAAAGGTGGCTTTCAGGTGAAAATCCGCTTTATCCGCATCGCCGAGCGTAATCTCCATGGAGCCGCCCCGGCGCAGGCTTTCCAGATCGATCACCGGCCTTTGCGTATCGCACCCTGCCTGCGGCCTTGGAACGGCGGCAATGACCAGACCGGCGGATGCGCAGGCGGCGGAGAGAAAGTCGCGCCGCTCCACCGTAACCACCAGCCAGTCACGGACAGCCATGGCGCAGAATTCGCCCAACTGGCAATAAAACACCGTGGGATTGGCCTTCGCGCTGACAATGGCATTGCGCATTTCCGCCTCGGCGCGCTCAGGCGGCAGGCTTTTTCGATCCGCTTCGGACCGCGCCTGCTTTTCCACGATCACCGGCTGCCCGGAATGGGCAATATCCAGCGCGGAACTCCATTGATTGAAAAGAAAGGAGGGCGGTTTGCGCCGGTTGACGATGGCAATCAACTCCCCCGTGACCTGCCTCTCCAGCAGCGCGACGAAGCGGCCATCTTCCGATACCAGCAGATCAGGCTCCGGGTCGGCCGGGCGTGTCGCCTCGTGGGTGATGGCGGCCACCATCAGCACCACCCCCAAAAGCCGCAGCCGCGTTTTCAGCAGGGTCAGAAGCAGCAATCCCGCCGTGGACACCGGAAGAAACCACCAGTCGAAGCGCCCGAAGCTCAAGCCATTGCCCCAGCCCGCCACCAGATGACCAATCCACAAAACGGCCTGCACCCCCCACCCCATCAGCCGGATTGCCCAGGCATCCAGACCCAACGGCATAAGCAACATGCCGATCATGCCAGCAGGCATGACGAGCATGGAAATGATGGGCGCGGCCATGAGGTTGGCCTCCAGCCCGTGCAGGCCGAAGCGGTGAAAATGGGCGGCGGAAAATATCGCCGTTGAAAAACCGCCCAGCGCCGAGGTCATGAGGCTTGCCGCCACGGCCTTGGCGAAGGTCTTCAGAACTCCCGGAACGGCAATTCCTTCCAGCCAGCCCGGCATGGGCGGACGCCGCCGCCAGAGATCGAAACCGGCAATCAGCGCAAAGGTCGCGGCAAAGGACATTTGCAGGCTTGGTCCCAGAACCTGTGACGGCGAAAGGCAAATGACGAGAAGCGCGGCGAAGGCCGTATTGCGCAGGCTGAAAACCGGCCTGTCGAACAGAGCCGCCGACAGCAGGATGACCATCATCAGATAGGATCGCTGGGCGGCGACATCGTAGCCTGAAATGAGAAAATAGGCCGTGGTGGTCAAAATAGCGCCTGCGGCGGCGATCTTCTTGGTCGCGATGCGTTCGGCAAGCCCCGGCACGAGGCTGAAGCCACGACGCAGGCCCACGAAGCAAAGACCGCCCGCCAGCGCCATATGCAGGCCTGAGATGGAAATGATATGCGCAAGCCCCGAAACGCGAAGATCGCTATTGGCCTGATCGGAAAGCCCGCGCCGTTCGCCGGTGACGATCGCCACGGCAAAGGCACCGGCATCGCCGGGCACAAGGGCGCGAATACGGTTCGAGATCGTATCCCGGAGGTTCTCCGTTGCCTCCCCGAAGGCGTCCGACGCTGTTTCAAACAGTGTTTTTGCACGTGTCGTCACGGCGATGCGTTGCGGCGGCGTGTAGAAATATCCTATCGCGCCGATGCCATCGTAAAAGGAGGCAAAGGCAAAATCGTTCAATCCCGGCAGGGCGGGCCCGGATGGCGGACTGAGACGCGCGCGCCCGCTTATGCCATCACCCGGTAAAAGCGGCTCACCCTTGCCACGCGCCAGAAGCGCCACCTGCTGCGGCATACGCGAAAGCATTGGCCTGTTTGTTCCCTCCAGCGCAATCACATATCTTTGATTTCCCTGCTTGTTTGGCTCCACCGAAACCACGCGCCCGCTGATTTCGGTGGTCACGGGACGGTCCAGAAGAATCGTTGCCTGTCTCGTGGTTTCAACATCGGCCAGCCCCATGCCGCACAGAAAAAGGGCGGCGCCCGCCATGAGTGGCCCGATTACAAAATGATGCCGGACCAGCAGCCAGAGCCCGACAAAAGCAGCCATAAGGCCCAGAACCCATGGAAATGGCGGGTCTGTGGCAAGTGAAAACCAGAACGCCGCCCCCGAACCGATCAGAACCGGCGCCGCCAGAAAGGCTCGCCCATGGGCCAGCTCGTCTTCCACCAGAGCGGCCAGATTGCGCCGCACACCGGCCAGCCACGCCAGCCTGTCCGGTAGTACCGGGGCGGGATTGCCGTCCTCATCCTGCGAAAATGCCTTAAATTCAGGCATATCTACTTTAGAGGGTATCTCCCCTCTGGTGGCGCCATCGGGAGTGCCGCCTGCATCATCAGGAAAAAAGGGCACCCACTCCAGCTTTTCCCGCATGATCCCGGCCCGTCATTCCCGCTTGACGCTTCCCACGGAAAAACCCTTAACAATCCATGGATGCAGGCGCCATGCCGAATTTGGCATCCAGTTCATGTTTTTCTGCATGTCAGATGTGCAAGTGAGGAAATATTGCAATGCACACTTTATCGTGCGGATAGCTTGGCATTAACTTCTGCATCATATAGCTATTCCAACAGAAAAAACCGAGACGAGGCGAAATGCCACGTCTTCCCGCCTTATATCCGGAGGATCAGCATGACGGACCAAAGCGCAAATCTGAAGATTGGAGAAACGGCAGCCGAGCTTGCCGTCCGATCCGGTACAATCGGCCCTGACGTCATCGATATTGCCGCGCTGTACAAGCACACCGGAAAGTTCACCTACGATCCGGGCTTCACCTCCACGGCATCCTGCGAATCGAAGATCACCTATATCGACGGCGACGAAGGCGTGCTGCTGCATCGCGGCTACCCGATCGAGCAACTGGCCGAAAAGGGCGACTTCCTCGAAGTATGCTATCTCCTGCTTTACGGCGAACTGCCCACCGCTGCACAGAAGAAGGATTTCGATTATCGCGTCACGCATCACACCATGGTGCATGAGCAGATGAGCAAGTTCTTCTCCGGCTATCGCCGCGACGCCCACCCCATGGCTGTCATGGTCGGCACGGTTGGCGCGCTTTCGGCTTTCTACCACGACTCCACGGACATTACTGATCCGCATCAGCGCATGGTGGCCAGCCTGCGCATGATCGCCAAGATGCCGACCATTGCGGCAATGGCCTATAAATATCACATTGGCCAGCCCTTCGTTTATCCGAAGAACAATCTGGATTACGCCTCCAACTTCCTGCACATGTGCTTTGCCGTTCCCTGCGAGGATTACAAGGTCAATCCTGTTCTTTCCCGCGCAATGGACCGCATCTTCATTCTGCACGCCGATCACGAGCAGAACGCTTCCACGTCCACGGTTCGTCTGGCCGGTTCCTCCGGCGCCAACCCCTTCGCCTGCATTGCCGCCGGTATTGCCTGCCTGTGGGGTCCCGCGCATGGCGGCGCCAATGAAGCCGCGCTGAACATGCTGACCGAAATCGGCTCCGTGGATCGGATTCCGGAATACATCGCCCGCGCCAAGGACAAGAACGATCCGTTCCGCCTGATGGGCTTCGGCCACCGCGTCTACAAGAATTACGACCCGCGCGCCAAGATCATGCAGAAGACCATGTACGAGGTTCTGGAAGCCACCGGCCGTCAGGACGACCCGCTGATGAAGGTCGCGCTCGAACTGGAACGCATCGCCCTCAGCGACAGCTATTTCAAGGAAAAGAAGCTTTACCCCAACGTAGACTTCTATTCCGGTATCACGCTGCGCGCGCTCGGCTTCCCCACGGAAATGTTCACCGTGCTGTTCGCGCTGGCCCGTACCGTCGGCTGGATTGCCCAGTGGAACGAAATGATCGAAGACCCGCAGCAGCGCATCGGCCGTCCGCGCCAGCTCTATACCGGCGCGCCCAAGCGCGATTACGTTCCGGTTGGCAGCCGCTGATTCGCTCGGCATAGACTTTTCAGAAAAGCCCGGCCCGGCAAACGCGCCGGGCTTTTTTATTCCCCTCGTCCTGCCCCTTGCCAGCGATGAGGATGCGTTGCCGCCATCGTGTGGCGATGAAAGGCGTCATTTTCAGCAAGCTTCAGCATAACGCCTTCAATTCGGCGAGACTTTGCTTTAAGGAACGGCATCCGTCCTGCGAACGCCAGTTTGCAGGGCTCCATTTTGCATGTTGCTAGAGGTTTTTGTTCCGATGCTGGTTCATATGAGAAAAGCTGCCCACACATGGGTCGTCAAAGGGCTTCTTCTTCTCCTTGTCGCGTCCTTTGCCATCTGGGGCGTTTCTCATTCCATCATCCAGGATACGTCCGATGCCGTCATCAAGGTCGGCAATCAATCCGTGAAGGTCAACGAGTTCCGGCTGGCCTATCAGCGGCAGGTTTCCGACCTCAGCCGCCGTTTCGGAACCCAGCTCACCAGCGAACAGGCTCGCTCTCTCGGCATCGAATCGCAGGTCTATGCGCAGCTCGTCGCCGGGTCCGCACTTGACCAGCTTGCCGACGACATGAAGCTCGGCCTGTCGCAGGATCGCCTCGCAAAGCTGATTGCCGACGACCCGGCCTTCAAGAACACGAACGGTCAGTTCGACCGTCAGCTCTTCTCGTCGCGCCTGCGCAATTCCGGCATTCGCGAGCAGGACTACATAACCGAACGCTCGCGCGTGGCGGTCCGCAGCCAGATCGTTGACGCGACGGCCGAGGGATTTACCGCTCCGAAAGTACTGGTCGATGCCCTCAAGCTCTACCGCCAGGAAAGCCGCAGCATCGATTACCTCATCCTGACCACGGCCAATATCGACCCTGTGAAGGCGCCGGACGATGCCGCCCTTGCGCAATGGTTCGAAGGGGTCAAGAGCCGCTACCGTGCGCCCGAATATCGCGCCTTTTCCTATGTGAAGCTTGAGCCTTCGGACATTGCCAACACCGCCGCAATCACCGACGATCAGGTGGCCAAGGAATATGAGGCCAAAAAGTCGCACTTTGCCGTACCGGGTAGCCGCACGCTGGAACAATTGACCTTCCAGACCCGCGAACTGGCGGAAGCTGCCGCCCAGAGCCTGAAGAACGGCAAGACCTTCGATCAGCTCATTGCCGATCAGGGCAAGAGCGCCACCGACGTGCTGCTGGGCGACTTCAAGAAGGATGAGTTGCCGGATCAGAAAGTGGCCGATGCAGCCTTTGCTGTTGCGAAGGATGGCGACGTGACGCCGGTGGTCGAAGGCGCCTTCGGCCCGGTTCTCCTGCGCGTGACCAATATCAAACCCGAGCGGCTGAAGACGCTTGACGAGGTGAAGGACCAGATCCGTGCCGATCTTGCTGCTTCCGCGGCACTTCAGGATCTCAATAATGTCCATGACCAGTTCGAGGATATGCGCGCTTCCGGCTCCAGCCTTGAGGAGGTGGCCGGAAAACTCAATCTGAAGCTCGTCAAGGTGGATGGCGCCGACCGGCAGGGCAATGACAAGGCGGGCAATGAAATTGCCAACCTGCCGCAGAAGGCCGACTTGCTGAAAACGGTCTTCGACACCGATGTGGGTGGCGAGGCCCTGCCCCTCACGATCGGCACCAACGGCTATGTGTGGCTGGACGTGACCAATATCGAACAGGCCCGCGACCGCACGCTTGCAGAGGTGAAAGACAAGGCGCTGAAGGACTGGACCGGCGAACAGCAGAAGCAGGCGCTGGGCGCCAAGGCGGAATTGCTGAAAAAGGATGCGGAAGGCGGCAAGAGCCTTCAGGACATCGCCAAGGCGCTGTCGATCAGCGTCGAAACCAAGACGGGCCTGAAGCGTGAGGCAGATGACCCGATTCTCGGGCAAACGGGCGTTATAGCGGCCTTCAAGGGGCCAGCCGGTCTCGTGGCCGTTTCCACCGGTGCCGACCCCATGACCCAGATCCTCATGAAGGTAACGGATGTGCAGACCCAGCCCACCTCCACCGACGTGCTGAGCGAGGACGACCGGCAGATCACGGCACTGGCAAATGCCGCTGGCGACGATATTCTGGACCAGATGGTCAGCCAGTTGCAGGCCAATTACGGCGTGACGATCAACCAGACCCTTGCGCAGCAAGCCATGGTGCGCTGAGGAGACACTCATGAACGGGTTGAAGCCATTCATCGCCAAGGTCGCCAATCGCGAGGCGCTGAGCCGCGATGAAGCGGCTGCGGCCTTCGAAATCCTGATGTCGGGCGAGGCAACGCCCGCGCAGATCGGCGGCTTTCTCATGGCATTGCGGATGCGCGGCGAAATCGTGCCGGAAATTGTCGGCGCCGTCAGCGTGATGCGCGCAAAAATGCTGCCGGTGGATGCGCCCGCCAATGCCGTGGACATTGTGGGCACAGGCGGCGATGGCACCGGCACCTATAATATCTCCACGCTCGCCTCGCTGATCGTCGCGGGCGCCGGGGTAACGGTTGCCAAGCACGGCAACAAGGCGCTCAGCTCCAAATCCGGCGCGGCCGACAGCCTGACCGCGCTTGGGGTCAAGCTCGATATCGATCCCGCCACCATTGCCCGTTGCATTCGCGAAGCGGGCGTGGGCTTCATGTTCGCGCAGTTGCATCATTCCGCCATGCGCCATGTAGGCCCTGCCCGCGTCGAGCTTGGAACACGCACCATCTTCAATCTGCTTGGCCCGCTGGCCAATCCGGCGGGGGTCAAGAGACAGCTTCTTGGCGTCTATGCGCCGGAATGGGTGCTGCCGCTGGCGGAAACCCTGCGCGATCTCGGTAGCGAAACGGTTTGGGTGGTGCATGGCAATGGCCTTGATGAAATCACCACGACCGGCACGACGCAGGTGGCGGCACTTGAAAACGGAACCATCCGTCAGTTCGCGTTGCAGCCCGCCGATTTTGGCGTCGAGCAAGTTGACCTTTCCGCCCTCAAGGGTGGTGACGGCGAATATAACGCCAGGGCGCTGCGGGCGGTTCTCGATGGCGCGCAAAACGCTTATCGCGATGTCTCGCTCTGCAATGCAGCCGCCGCACTCGTCATTGCAGGCAAGGCGGGTTCGATTATGGAAGGTATGGCGCTCGGCAGGCAATCGCTTGAAAGCGGTGCAGCCAGGGCATGTCTGGACAATCTGATTGCCGTTTCAAACGGGAGGGCGAGCGCGTGAGCGATATTCTCGACAGGATCGAAGCCTATAAGCGCCAAGAAATTGCCGCCGCGAAGCTGGCCGTTTCGCCTGCCGACATCAAGGCGCGGGCAGAAGACCAGCCACCGGCCCGCGGCTTTTACCGCGCCCTGATGGCGAAGGCGGATGCGGGCTCGTTTGGCCTGATCGCGGAAATCAAGAAGGCCAGCCCTTCCAAGGGGCTGATCCGGCCCGATTTCGATCCGCCAGCGCTGGCGCGCGCCTATGAAGCAGGTGGCGCGGCCTGTCTGTCGGTTTTGACGGATGCCCCGAGTTTTCAGGGCTCGCCGGATTTTCTGGTTGCGGCGCGGCAGGCGTGCAGCCTTCCCGCCCTGCGCAAGGATTTCATGTTCGAAGACTATCAGGTGCATGAAGCTCGCGCCTGGGGCGCAGATTGCATTTTGCTCATCATGGCCTCGCTGGACGATGGGCAGGCGGCGGATATGGAGGGGCTTGCTCTCTCCCTCGGCATGGATGTGCTGATTGAGGTTCATGACGAGGCGGAGATGGAGCGCGCGCTCAAGCTGACATCGCCTCTGGTTGGCATCAACAACCGCAATCTCCGTACGTTCGAGGTCGATCTTGCTGTGAGCGAACGCCTGGCGCCCATGGTGCCCGACGACCGGCTGCTGGTCGGGGAAAGCGGTATCTTCACGCATGAAGACTGCCTGCGGCTGAAACAATCCGGCATCTCCACCTTCCTGGTCGGCGAAAGCCTGATGCGCAAGGACGATGTGACGCTGGCGACGCAAGCGCTTTTGACCGGCAAGACCGGCGCGATTGCGGCGGAATGAGCGGGCTTACTCATATCGGCCCCTCAGGCGAGGCGCATATGGTCGATGTCTCCGAAAAGGCTGAGACCACGCGCATTGCCATGGCGGAAGGCGCGGTGAAAATGGCGCCTTCGACACTCCGGCTGATTATCGAAGGCAATGCCAAAAAGGGTGATGTCATCGGCACGGCGAGACTGGCAGGTATCATGGCGGCCAAGCGCACCGCCGACCTTATCCCGCTGTGCCATCCGTTGATGTTGAGCAAGGTTTCCGTCGATATTGTGGAGGATGCGGCCCTTCCCGGCCTCAAGGTCTGCGCCACCGTCAAGCTGACCGGCAAGACAGGCGTGGAAATGGAAGCGCTGACCGCCGTTTCGGTGGCATGTCTCACCATTTACGACATGGCGAAGGCTGCCGATAAAATGATGGAAATCACCGGCATCCGGGTCATCGAAAAGCAGGGCGGCAAATCCGGCGATTTTCGTCATCCGGAGGCAGGCTGATGGCGCTTTTGCCGGTCGCGGAGGCGCTTGAAAGGTTGCTGGCGGCAGCTTCGCCGATCACGGAAACAGAGCCCCTGCCACTGGCAAAGGCCAATGGGCGGATTTTGGCCGCGCCCGTGGTGGCAGGTCTTACACAACCGCCCTTCCATGCTTCGGCCATGGATGGCTATGCGCTGCGGGCCGCAGATGCGGACCATGCCGGGTCCATTCTGACACTGGTGGGTGAATCGGCAGCCGGACATGGCTTTTCCGGCGTTTTGGCCGAGGGTCAATGCGTTCGCATTTTCACCGGCGCGCCTGTGCCTGAGGGCGCGGATACCATTCTTCTCCAGGAAGATGCGGAAAAGCTTTCCGGCAATTCCATTCGAGCGAACCTGCCCGTCGCGCCCTCCCGGCACATTCGCCCCAGGGGACAGGACTTTGCGCAAGGCGATCGATTGCTGGAAGTCGGGCGAAAGCTGGACTTTGCCTCCCTCACGCTGGCAGCGGCGGCAAACCAGCCAATGATCACGGTTTACCGCAAGCCAAGGCTTGCCATTCTCGCCACCGGGGACGAGCTCGTTTTACCGGGTGCGGCACCAGGTCCAAGCCAGATCATTGCCTCCAACAGTTTCGGCATTGCAGCGCTTGCCGAAGAAAATGGTGCCGACATTATCGATCTCGGACTTGTGCCTGATGACCGGACCGCGATAACGCAAGCCGTGCGCCGCGCCCGTAAAGCGGGGGCGGACGCTTTGGTGACGCTGGGCGGCGCATCGGTGGGCGATCATGACCTTGTGCAGGATGCGCTTAAAGACGCGGGCATGGTGCTGGACTTCTGGAAAATCGCCATGCGGCCGGGCAAGCCGCTGATGGTGGGCAGGCTTGAGGCCATGCCTGTTCTTGGCCTTCCCGGCAATCCGGTTTCCAGCATGGTCTGCGCGCTGCTGTTTCTGGAGCCGCTCCTGGCGCGGCTTGGCTGCAACCCGGTTCCCAACCGTCTGGCAACCGCGCGGGCCGCAATCGACATGAAACAGAATGACCAGCGGCAGGATTATATTCGTGCCCGGCTGTTTACCTCACCGGAGGGCGAACTGATGGCCGAGCCCTTCAACAGGCAGGATTCCTCGATGATGCGCGTGCTGGCCGAGGCCGATTGCCTCATCATTCGTCCGCCTCATGCCTCTGCGCTGCCGCAAGGGGCGCCATGCCCGATTTTGCACCTGAGAAGGCAGGCCGCATGTGGCAACGCCTGAAGGCGCGGATGGAACCAAGACTGCTGGCCAGCCTGTGCGTTCTGGCCGCTCTGGTGTTATGCTTTGCCTTTCTGGCAGACGGTGTTTTCAATCAGCAACAGCACGGCTTTGATCGTGCAATTCTCTTGGCGCTTCGCGATAGCCGGGATCTTTCGCAACCCCTGGGACCACCGTGGCTCATTGCCTCGGTGCGCGACCTAACCAGTCTTGGCGGTTTCACCATCATCACGCTGGTTACGGTGCTGGCCGTCTTTTATTTGATGGCTGCCGGGAAATATCGCAATGCTGCCATTGTCACGTCCGCAATCGTTCTTGGAGCGGCGGCGGAAAGCGGGCTGAAACTGCTGTTTTCGCGGGCAAGGCCGGATGTGGTTCCGCATCTTGTCGATGTGCAGACCATGAGCTTTCCCAGCGGTCATGCCATGATGTCGGCCATCACCTATCTGACACTTGGCGCCATGCTGGCGAGAGGTCAGACAGGCTGGCGGCTTCGCAGTTTCGTCTTCGGCTGCGGCCTGTTCCTGACGCTGCTGATCGGAATGAGCCGCATTTATCTTGGCGTCCACTGGCCAACCGATGTCATGGCGGGCTGGACGGTGGGATCCGCCTGGGCGCTGTGCGTGTGGATGGTGGCCGATTGGCTGAACCGCAGACGCCGCCCCGGCGACCCGCCGCAATGACAAGTCGAAATGTTACGAATCCGCGTGGCGTTTCAATGTTTCCGTAAAATGCTGAGACGCTCTAAGTGTTTAGCACTACAATGCCATATTTATCCGCAGTACACGATGCAATAGTGAGCACGGTTTGATGGGATTGAAGGGGCATTGAAAATGACCTTGGTATTCCCTTTTCGAATATCTCAATCATATGATGTAGTTGAGATATTCGAAATCCCTTCAAGGCGAGGATGCGTTAGCATCTTCGAGCATTGGTTAGAGCATAATCCGATCAGAGTGAAACGAAGATCGACAAGACTATGCGTCACAAATAAAAATATACTGCATAATTCCTTAAACCGGAATCGATTTTGGTGAAAATTATCCAGCAGATTTAGGGTTTTACAGCGTTTTTGTGCATTTGACAAAACGCACGGCGCTGTAGAGCGCCGATCCGATTCAATCAGATCCAAAAGCGCTAACAGGCACGCACGTCAACAAGAACGTCCAGAATCGTCTGTTTTCGGTCAAGATTATACGCGCCTGCAATAACCAGTCGCTGGGTCAGGTCACTTGTCAGGTGTGAGAGGCGATCTGCGGAAACCAGATTTCCTGTCATGGCTGCATCCTTGGCCATTTGCATCAGATATTCAGTCAGATGGTCAAGGAAGAACTGAAATACGACGTCGCCGTCCTTGCCAGAAAGGGCATCGGCCAGCTTATGCATCTTTCTGCGAGCAGTCGAAGCATCGCTTGAAAGAACCTCCCGAAACGCAGCAATGATATCGGCGCCGCCATAATTTATCAGCTTGAGGGCTTGGGAGACACTGCCCTTGGCAAGATCCACCAGCACGGGCTTCTGGTCACCGTGAACCGCAAGCCCAAGATGCCCGATTGCTTTGAGGAGATCGTCGGGCTGCAATGCCGAAAGCTTCAACGGCAGGCACCGCGAGCGGATCGTCGGAAGCAATTTTCCCGGCGCGTGCGACAAAACCAGAAAGAGCGAGCGTTTGGGCGGCTCTTCCAGCACTTTAAGCACAGCATTGGCGGCATTGCGATTCATGTCGTCGGCAGGGTCGATAATCACGATCCGCCAGTTTCCCGTGCCGGATGTCTGCGAAAAGAAATGACCAACCCGCCGGATTTCTTCAATGGTAATTGCCGTCTTTACCTTGCCGGTCTTCTCATCCACGGGACGTGTAATATGCAAAAGATTATGTGAGGCACCAGACGCAAGCTGGCGCGCAATGGGCGACTCCGGATCGGGTGCGGCCATCGTTTCCGGCGCTGCTTGTGGATCGGGGTGGGAAAGCACATGCTGCGCAAACCGGAAGGCTAAAGTTGCCTTTCCCACACCTTGCGGTCCTTCAATTAAAAGCGCGTGGTGCAATTTGCCACTGCGATAGGCCCGCGCCAAAAAATCCTCCTGCGCCTCATGGCCAAAAAGGGCGCTATTGTGAACGGGCGCTATTGCGCCATCCAGGACACCGGGCTGCTCCATCATCATTCCTGCCCGGCTTTGGAAAAGCGCCGCTCGACCAATGGCCACACATTCGAAAAAATCTCCTCGCCAATCTCTTCACGCCCCCGGTCGGCACGTACCATCCGGCAGCGATCCGGCTCAGCCGCGGCTATCGCCAGAAAGGCCTCCCGGCGTTGCTCGTGAATGGCGCCGGTCTCTTTTTCAAAGCGATCCGGATCGCCTCCGCCTTCGGCTCCTGCCCGCGCCTGCGCGCGAGCAAGACCGGTTCGAGCATCAAGATCCAGAATAAACGTTAGATCGGGCACTACGCCCTCAACGGCCACCCGCTCAAGATGAACCATGAAGCCTTGCTCCAGATCACCCGTCGCTCCCTGATAGACGCGGGTGGAATCCATGAAGCGGTCGCATAGGACAATGCCGCCCGCCATCAACGTGGGGCGAATGAGCGTGCGCACATGGTCATTTCGCGCAGCGGCAAACAGCATGGCTTCGGCCTCAATCCCGAAGGATTCCGCCGCGCCTGAAAGCAGCACCCGTCGCAATGCCTCTGCCGAAGGTGAACCGCCAGGCTCCCGAGTGATCGTGACGGGAAATCCAAGAGCGCGCAGACGCTCGGCAAGCAAACGAATCTGCGTGGATTTACCAGCGCCCTCTCCGCCCTCGAATGTCACGAACAATCCTAGCCCAACTGCCACAAGCCTATCTCTCCATGTCCCCGCCTGGGGAAGCTGATCCCGCTCTTTACTGCAAAAGCCCGAAAAACCCAATGCCAAGCCGATTGGCTTGCTACCGGAACCACTTTTTCTGTAAATCCCCCTTCCAGGCATCTGCTTATGGAAAACCGGAAGCCCTTTTTCCTGTAAATGTTTAAAGCCAGAAAAACAAAAGCTCCATCAGCGCATCACGCGCCCGCGCAGGCAAACTCCCAAAACTGGCGTCATCTGCGGATCTAAGTGGCAGATCCCGCAACACTTTTTCCCCCAACCGCACCTTCAATGTGCCAATTTCCTCGCCTGCCGAAATCTTGGGCCTCAAGGGCCATGCATAGGTCGTCGTGATTTCGAGGCGCACGGCAGAACCCAGCGGCGCATAAACATCCACCGGCTGTTCAGTTACAAGCCCAATATCCTCCGGCGCCCCGCCATAAACCTTGGCCCGCCCAACCTGCTGGCCCGCCTGAAACAACCGGATTTTCTCGAAGGCCGAGAAGCCCCAGGCAAAGGCCCGCGCCGCATCCTCAAGCCGGGTCTTTTCGCTCTCGCTTCCAGCCAGAACAAGAAGAAGCCGCGTGCCATTCTGCTCTGCGGAGGCAACAACGGAGTAGCCTTCACCCTCGGCATAGCCCGCCGCAAGACCATCTACCCCCGGCACCTGCCCTAAAAGAGGATTCCGATTGCGCTGAAAAATCCGGTTCCAGGTAAAATCCGGTTGTTTATAGTATCCATAAAACTCAGGATAATGCTCCCGCAAATGCCGAACGAGTGTAATCATATCGCGGGCGCTGACCTTGTTTTCAGCATCGGGAAGGCCTGTAGCATTGGCGAAATGGCTGGCCTTCAAACCGAGTTTTGCGGCCTGCGCATTCATGCGTTTTACGAAATCCGCCTCCGACCCCGCCATGCCTTCGGCAAGCACAAGACATGCATCATTGGCCATCTGCACCATAAGGCCCTGCAAAAGCGCCTCTACCGGAATGCGAGAGCGTACCGCGGCAAACATGGCTGCGGTTCGGGAAGGCGCACCACCTGTGCGCCAGGCGTTTTCAGAAACCGGAAGCTCGTCTTGCAGACGCAATTGTCCCGTTTTCACCGCTTCGAGGACCAAGTCCGCCGTCATTAATTTGGCAAGAGAGGCTGGCGCAAACGCCTCATCCGCCTGCTTTTCAAACAGGATACTGCCCGTTTCTTCCTCGACGAGCAGAACCTGGCGCGCTTGCGTGGTGAATGCCGGCTGTTCAGCCGCAACGCCCACCCCTGGCAAGCCGGTGAGGAGAATGACGCCGATCGCAATAATGCGCAGATTCACGGTGAGCCCCTCGAAAGCCGATGATTTCAAGCCCGCTTGCGTCCGGAACCCGAGGCAATTTCCCTAGAGCATTTTCAGGAAAAGTGGAAACCGGTTTTTCGTCCGAAGATGCGTAAAACCAAAATGTTAGAGAGGGTCAATGTTTCCGTGACACAATGATCCGCTCTAACCATCCGTCGCCATATAGGCCGTGCCGGTCTTCACAGGTTGCGGGCCGACATTCCAACCCGGTGGCAAGCCGTTTTTAGGCGCCGATTGCGGTTGAGCGGCAATTGTTACGGCTGGCTTGGCCCGCTGCACCGGCTGCGGCTGGCTGCGCACCGGCTCACGGTAAACCGGTTGAGCGACAGTTGCGACCGGCGCGGAAGCGACAGGCCTCGTGAACGGCGGCTGCGCCGCAGGTGCAACAGCCGCACGCTGAACGGGCAGCGGGGCGCTGGCAGGCTTCGCCATTGGCGCATTAACAACTGGAGGCACGGCGCGCTCAACCGCTTGCGGCGGGGCGTTATAAGCAACAACCGGCCCCGGCTGCACCGCCGGGCGAGATGTCTTGGCAGCCGGGCGCGCAGGCTCCGTCGGGCCCGCAAAGCGTCCAAGGAAATTCTGAAGCGGAGAATTGTTCGACGCCACCATGACATTGCCGTTGGACATCGGATCCACCAGCGGCACCCGCTCGCCCTTGCGCGTGTAAGAGGCCATCAGATACGGCATGTCATGCCCGCTCATATCGGCCGGGCCAACATATTTCACCTTGACATGCGCCGTGCCGCGCCCCTTCACGTCAAGCAGCTCGGCGGCCTTGTCGGAAAGGTCGATCAGCCGGTTTTGATGGAAGGGACCACGGTCGTTGACGCGGACAAGAACGGAACTGCCCGTATCCAGATTGGTCACGCGGGCATAGCTGGGCAAGGGCATGGTCGGATGTGCAGCGGAAATGCTGTATTGGTCATAGACCTCGCCATTGGCGGTATAACGACCATGGAAAGCCGAGCCATACCACGAGGCAAGGCCGACGGCTTCGTAATTCGGGTTTTCCTTCGGCGTATAGGTTTTTCCCGCAACCACATAAGGATCGCCTACCAGGCGGCGGCCACCACCCTTGGGTACCGGGCCGTTTTCCACCACACGCGGACTGGCCTTCACGCCATAGGCGGATTCGGCGAAATACTCCTTGCTACGCTTCTTTGCCGTATCAACCTTCGACGTGTCATGCGTGGTCGAACACGCCGCCAGCGAGAAGCCGACAAAGGCCAGCGCAACGCCACGAATTGAGACCGCTACCGGCCGAACAGCTTTAAACACCTGCATAACCTTCATCGCATCCGGACCCCAAACTTGCCTGCCTCGCCGCCGCGCAGCATCAAAATGGTACGTCCTCATTCCCCGAATGGCACAGAACCTGCCATAGCAAAAGCGGGGATAACATGGCAAAAATGCGATTATGGTTAAAGCCTTAGCGAAATTACTTCCCATCATGGTTAATGATCTATGAAATCTGGCTGGCATTTTCGTTAACAAGCCATGTTTCAAAACAAAACGGCCCCTTGCGGGGCCGTTCATGTTAATTCACGTTAAGCATATGGGCAGTTATTCGGATGCGTTATCCGTATCCGTGGCCAGCGAAATATCCTCTTCGGCTATTCCGGCAGCATCTTCATCGCCTTCCGGCTCACTGATACGCTCGACCGAAACCACTTTCTCATCCTTGGCCGTGGAGAAGATCGTCACACCCTTGGTTGCACGGCTGGCAATGCGAATGCCGTCCACCGGCACACGGATCAACTGCCCGCCATCGGAAACCAGCATGATCTGATCCTTGTCCTCGACAGGGAAAGCAGCCACCAGTTCACCAATTTCATTGGTCTTGGAGGTATCGGTGGCACGGATGCCCTTACCGCCGCGACCGGAGGTGCGGAAGTCATAAGACGAAGACCGCTTGCCGAAGCCGCGCACCGAGACCGTCAACACGAACTGTTCACGCGCCTTGAGTTCCTGATACCGCTCTTCCGGCAGGTCCTGCACATCGCCGACTTCTTCGCCGACCAGCGCAATATCTTCCTCATCCACACCACTGGCGCGCCGCTCGGCAGCAGACCGCTTGAGATAGGCGGCGCGCTCCCAAGGTTCGGCATCTACATGGCCGACAATCGTCATGGAGATAATGCGATCGCCCGGCTGAAGCGTGATGCCGCGCACCCCGATGGAGTTACGCCCGGCAAAGACGCGCACCTCATCGACGGGGAAGCGAATTGCCTGGCCCAGCGCCGTGGTCAGCAGCACATCGTCACGATCCGTGCAGGTTTCGACGGAGAGGATTTCATCGCCCTCCTCTTCCAGCTTCATGGCAATCTTGCCGTTGCGGTTGACCTGCACAAAATCCGACAACTTGTTACGGCGCACGGTCCCGCGCGTTGTCGAGAACATGACGTCGAGATTATCCCAGCTCGCCTCATCTTCAGGCAGCGGCATGATTGTGGTGATCCGCTCTCCCGCCTCAAGCGGCAGCATGTTGATCAGCGCCTTGCCACGCGAGGTGGGCGTACCGATCGGCAACCGCCAGACCTTTTCCTTGTAAACAATCCCGCGCGAGGAGAAGAACAGCACCGGCGTATGGGTATTGGCAACGAAAAGCCGCGTGGCGAAATCTTCGTCCTTCATTGCCATGCCGGAACGGCCCTTGCCGCCACGGCGCTGGGCGCGATAGGTGGCGAGCGGCACGCGCTTGATGTAACCGGCATGGGAAACCGTGACAACCATGTCCTCACGGGCGATGAGATCCTCATCGTCCATATCGGGGCCGCCTTCCATGATCTGGGTGCGGCGCGGCGTGCCGAATTCATCGCGAACCGCCGCCAGCTCGTCCTTGACGATCTGCATGATGCGGACACGCGATGAGAGGATCTCCAGATAATCGGCAATTTCCGCGCCGATCTTGTTCAGTTCCTCATCGATTTCATCCCGGCCCAGAGCCGTCAGGCGGGCAAGGCGCAATTCGAGGATGGCGCGCGCCTGCTCCTCGGAGAGATTATAGGTGTTGTCCTCGTTGATGCGATGGCGGGGATCGTCGATCAGGCGAATCAACGCATCGACATCATGGGCCGGCCAGCGCCGCTCCATCAATTGCTCGCGCGCCGTCTGCGGGTCCGGGGCGCGCCGGATGAGGTTGATGACCTCATCGATATTGGCAACCGCAATCGCAAGACCTACCAACACATGGGCGCGGTCACGGGCCTTGCGCAGCAGGAACTTGGTGCGACGGCTGACAACTTCCTCGCGGAAGGACACGAAGGCCTTCAGCATATCCAGCAGTGTCAACTGCTCCGGCTTGCCGCCATTCAATGCCACCATGTTGCAGCCGAACGAGGTTTGCAACGGGGTGTAACGGTAGAGCTGGTTGAGGATCACATCGGCATTGGCATCGCGCTTCAGCTCGATGACGACACGATAGCCCTGGCGGTCAGATTCGTCGCGCAGATCGGAAATGCCCTCGATACGCTTCTCGCGCACCAGTTCGGCCATTTTCTCGATCATCGTCGCCTTGTTCACCTGATAGGGAATTTCGGTGATGATGATCTGCTCGCGATCGCCGCGCATCGGCTCGATCCGCGCAACGCCGCGCATGATCACGGAGCCGCGTCCCGTTTCATAGGCGGAGCGAATGCCGCTGCGGCCAAGGATCATGGCGCCCGTTGGAAAATCCGGGCCGGGAATAATCTGCATGAGCTCCGGCAATTCGATTGCCGGATTATCGATGACCGCAATGCAGCCATCGACCACTTCGCCAAGATTATGCGGCGGAATATTGGTGGCCATGCCAACGGCAATACCGCCCGCACCATTGACCAGCAGGTTCGGGAATTTGGCGGGAACCACGACCGGCTCGGAAAGCGTGCCGTCATAGTTATCGCGGAAATCGACGGTTTCCTTGTCCAGGTCATCCAGAAGCGAATGGGCGGCCTTCTGAAGGCGGCATTCCGTGTAGCGCTCGGCTGCGGGCGGATCGCCATCGACGGATCCGAAATTGCCCTGACCGTCAATCAGCGGAAGCCGCAGGGACCAGTCCTGCGCCATACGCGCCAGCGCATCGTAAATCGCGGCATTGCCGTGCGGATGGTATTTACCCATCACGTCACCGGTGACGCGGGCGCATTTGACGTATTTCTTGTTCCAGTCGATGCCGAGTTCGGACATTCCATAGAGAATGCGCCGGTGAACGGGCTTCAACCCGTCGCGCACATCCGGCAGCGCACGGCTCACGATGACGCTCATGGCGTAATCGAGATAGGAGCGCTGCATCTCCGTCATGATCGAGATGGGTTCGATATCAGACGGCATCTTGCCGCCGCCTTGTGTGCTGCTCTGGTCAGTCAAAACGGGTCACGATCTCTCGTTTGTGCGCCTCTCCATGCAGCAGCGCAACGGCGCCGGCATGGGCTGGCCATGTTTGCGGATGGCAAGTGAGGACGATTCGCCTAACCCGCCAACCAGTGATGGATTTATAGCCGAAACAACCCTTCAGCGCCAATTTTCGCGGATGTTTTGAACAGTCTTTTGCGGATTAAACAAGGCATTTTACATTTTTTGCTGACATACTGAGCAACTGAACCCGCACCGCCAAAAACCCTTACGGGAAAGACGCGCATGACGACCTTCGAACTGCTGATCAACGCCCTCACGACCCTGCTCGTCACGCTCGATCCACCCGGTCTTGCGCCCCTCTTTCTCGGGCTGACGCGGGGCATGAGCCGAAGCCAGCGCAAGCAGGTAGCCCTGCGCGGATCGATCATCGCCTTCAGTATTCTGGCGGTCTTCGCGCTGTTTGGCGCCAGCATTCTCTCGGCGCTGGGCATTTCCATGGGCGCCTTCCGCATCGCAGGTGGATTGATGCTTTTCTCGATTGCCTTCGAGATGATCTTCGAAAAGCGCCAGGAGCGGAAGGAAAAGACATCCGAAGACGCCATCACGCGCGATCACGTCCACAATATAGCGGTTTTTCCACTGGCCTTGCCACTGATTGCCGGACCAGGCGCGATCTCAGCCACTATTTTGCTTGCGGGATCACTGCCCGGCGCTGTGGGACGAATTGAACTGCTCGCCGTCATCGCAGTCAGCATTCTGGCGGTATTCTGTGCCCTCATCATCGCCGATCGGCTGGACCGTTTCCTGGGCGTAACAGGTCGCGCCATTCTCACGCGCCTGCTCGGCGTCATCCTCGCCGCGCTTTCCGTCCAGTTCGTCGTTGATGGCGTAAAATCAGCCTTCGCCCTCTGACCCGCACCATTCCTCACCGTAATTTCCGGCAAGGAGTGATGCCGCAGATACAGGAACATACAGCGCCGAGCGTTTTATCACACGCATGGCGCTGCAAGCCCCCAGGGTGACGCTCAGACCAGAGCCGCAGCGACAGCCTCGATGGCCTCCGCAGCCTTGGCGCCATCCGGTCCACCAGCCTGCGCCATGTCCGCACGGCCGCCGCCGCCCTTGCCGCCAAGAGCCGCAGCCGCAACCCGAACCAGATCAACAGCCGAGAAGCGCCCGCTCAAATCGCCTGTGACGCCCACCACGGCACTGGCCTTGCCGTCATCAGCAACGGCAATCAGCACCACCACCCCAGAACCGATAGAGGCCTTGGTCTCATCGACCATACCCTTGAGATCCCTGGCGTCTATACCGTTCAGCGTCTTGCCGACGAATTTGAGGCCGTTCACCTCGCGCGGTGCATCGGCCCCGCCTGCATTGCCGCCCATGGCAAGTTTCCGCTTTGCCTCGGCAAGCTCGCGCTCCAGCTTGCGCCGTTCGTCAACCAGCTGCTCCACCCGGCCGACGACATCGCCGGGCTGTACCTTCAACGCTGCGGCCAGGGATTTCACGCGCTCATCCTGTTCAGCCAGATAGGCACGAGCATCCTCACCGGTCAGCGCTTCAATACGGCGCACTCCCGCGCCAACCGCACTTTCCGCCACGAGGCGCACAAGACCAATGTCACCGGTGGCCGATACATGCGTGCCACCGCAAAGCTCGATGGAATAGGTCTTGCCAGCCTTCGCCCCGCGCGTGCCCGTCCCCATCGAAACCACCCGCACTTCATCGCCGTACTTCTCACCGAAAAGCGCCATGGCACCTTCGGCAATCGCGTCATCGACCCCCATAAGCCGGGTTACGACCGCAGAATTCTGCACAATGATCTCATTGGCCATCTCCTCGACCAGCTTCAACTCTTCAGCCGAAATCGGTTTTGGGTGGGAAATGTCGAAGCGCAGGCGCTCCGGCGCAACAAGCGAGCCCTTCTGGGCAACATGCGTGCCCAGCACTTCCCGAAGCGCTTCATGCAGAAGGTGCGTTGCAGAGTGATTGGCGCGCAAACGGCTGCGGCGGGCATGGTCAACGGTCAACGAAACCGGTTCGCCGGCCTTGACCGACCCTTCGCGCACATTTGCGATGTGCACGAAAAGCCCCTCACCCTTCTTCTGCGTATCGGTCACATCCAGAATAAAGCCTTCACCGGCGATCACGCCCGCATCGCCCATCTGACCACCGGATTCGCCGTAGAACGGCGTCTGGTTGACGACAACCTGAACGCTTTCACCGGCCACGGCATTTGCAATCACGGCGCCATCGCGCACGAGGGCAAGAATTTCGCCTTCAGCCGTCTCCGAGGAATAGCCCAAAAATTCACTGGCGCCGAACTTGTCCTTCAATTCGAACCAGACCGTTTCGGTGGCCTTGTCGCCGGAGCCAGCCCAGTTGGCGCGTGCCTCCGCCTTCTGGCGCTGCATGGCATCATTGAAACCGGTAATATCCACCCCGATCCCGCGCGCGCGCAGCGCATCCTGCGTCAAATCCAGAGGGAAACCATAGGTGTCGTAAAGCTTGAAAGCGGTCTCGCCATCGAGGCTGTCGCCCTTGGAAAGCGAGGAGGTCGAGTCGGCAAGCAGATTGAGGCCGCGTTCGAGCGTCTTGCGGAAACGGCTCTCCTCAAGCTTCAGCGTTTCGGAGATCAACGCCTCGGCGCGCACGAGTTCGGGATAGGCCCGGCCCATCTGCTGCACCAGCACCGGCAGCAGTTTGTAAATGATCGGCTCGCGCGCACCCAGAAGTTCGGCGTGACGCATGGCGCGGCGCATGATGCGGCGCAGCACATAGCCACGGCCTTCATTCGAGGGCAAAACGCCATCGGCGATCAGGAATGCGGAAGAGCGCAGATGGTCGGCAATGACGCGATGGCTTGCCCGGCGCTCACCTTCGGCCTTGACGCCGGTCAATTCCACCGACGCCTGAATAAGGGCGCGGAAAAGATCGATGTCATAATTGTCATGCTGGCCCTGAAGCAGGGCGGCCACGCGCTCAAGCCCCATGCCCGTATCGATGGAGGGACGCGGCAGGGCGATACGCTCTTCCTTCGTCACCTGTTCATACTGCATGAAAACGAGGTTCCAGATCTCGATGAACCGGTCGCCATCTTCTTCCGGAGAACCGGGAGGACCGCCCCAGATATGATCGCCGTGATCGTAGAAAATTTCAGAGCAGGGACCGCAGGGGCCGGTATCGCCCATGGCCCAGAAGTTGTCACTCGTGGGAATACGGATGATCTTGTGGTCCGGCAGGCCCGCGATCTTCTTCCAGAGATCGAAGGCCTCATCGTCGGTATGGTAGACCGTCACGCAAAGCCGATCCTTCGGAATGGCAAATTCCCTGGTGATCAGGTTCCATGCAAGTTCGATGGCGTTTTCCTTGAAGTAATCTCCGAAGGAAAAATTGCCGAGCATTTCGAAGAAGGTGTGGTGGCGGGCCGTATAACCGACATTATCCAGATCGTTATGCTTGCCGCCGGCGCGAACGCATTTCTGCGCCGTCGCTGCCGTGGAGTAGGGCCGCTGCTCAAGTCCGGTAAAAACGTTCTTGAACTGCACCATCCCCGCATTGGTGAACATCAGGGTCGGGTCATTGCGCGGCACAAGCGGGCTTGACGACACCACCTCGTGACCATTCGACTTGAAGTAATTGAGAAAGGTCGATCGAATGTCGTTTACGCCGCTCATGGGATGCCCTTGATATAGTGTCCAAACCGGACGGACCTTAGAAACCACCGGCTTTTATCGCCGGTCTTGTCGCCTGTCCAGCCAGAGATAGAAAAGGGCCGGAGATAAACGATCCCGACCCTTTCAACATTATCCGATGCTCACGCGGGCAAAGACTTATTCTTCCGCAGAATCGCCGTCATTTGCATCCGGACCGCCATTTTGCAGGAACCGCTCGGCGATCAAACCGGCATTCTGCCGCAACGCCAGTTCGATTTCCTGGGCAAGGGCCGGATTATCGCGAAGGAAATTTTTGGCGTTTTCGCGCCCCTGACCAAGCCGCTGGCTGTTATAGGAGAACCACGCCCCGGACTTTTCAACGATACCGGCCTTGACGCCAAGGTCAATCAGCTCACCCGTCTTGGAAACACCCTCGCCATACATGATGTCGAATTCGACCTGCTTGAAGGGAGGCGCCATCTTGTTCTTGACGACCTTGACCCTCGTCTGGTTGCCCACCACCTCTTCACGCTCCTTCACCGAGCCGATACGGCGAATATCCAGACGGACCGACGCATAGAATTTCAACGCATTGCCGCCCGTGGTGGTTTCCGGCGAGCCGAACATCACGCCGATCTTCATGCGGATCTGGTTGATGAAGATGACCATGCAATTCGAGCGCGAAATGGATGCGGTCAACTTGCGGAGCGCCTGACTCATGAGACGTGCCTGCATACCCGGCAGACTGTCGCCCATCTCCCCCTCGATTTCGGCGCGTGGCGTCAGTGCTGCAACGGAGTCAACGACCAGAACGTCGATTGCGCCGGAACGCACCAGCGTATCGGTAATTTCAAGCGCCTGCTCGCCCGTATCGGGCTGCGAGATAAGCAGGTTCTGCAAATCCACTCCCAGCTTGCGCGCATAAACCGGATCCAGCGCATGTTCGGCATCGACAAAGGCGCAAATGCCGCCCTTCTTCTGCGCTTCGGCGATGGTTTGCAGGGCAAGCGTGGTTTTACCCGAACTTTCGGGACCGTAAATTTCAATGATGCGCCCCTTCGGCAGGCCGCCAATGCCGAGCGCAATATCCAGACTGAGAGAACCCGTCGAAACGGTATCGATCTCCACGACCTTTTCATTGGCGCCGAGCTTCATGATCGAGCCCTTGCCGAAGTTTCGCTCGATCTGCGAGAGAGCTGCTTCCAATGCCTTGCTTTTATCCACCGATTTGTCCTCTACGAGCCGCAAAGAATTCTGAGACATGGGAACCACCTTTAGGTTATTGCCGCCGCATAGGCAACGAAACGGCTGATTGCGAATATGTACTTATTTTGTTCTCATTTCGCAAGCCCCTCTCAAGCCATTGCCTTATTTAATTTTTTCCTATTTGTTCTTGTAATGTTTTCATACGCTTGCAAGAGTGCTGCTCGCGCTTGCACGCTTGTATTCCATCGTGCTGCGCGGTATTCGATTCGCCTTGAAAGGCCACGGAAGGGTGAAATGACAATCGATGTTCTGGTTCTCGGTGGCGCCCATATCGACCGGCGCGGCCGCATTTCCGCCCGCCTCGTGGCGGGCGCCAGCAATCCGGGCAGCTGGATCGAAGAGCCGGGCGGCGGTGGCTTCAACGCCGCCCGCTCGCTTTCGCGTCTTGGGCTCAGCGTCACGATGGTGTCTCCCCGCGGCGGCGACGCGACAGGTGAGAAGGTCACGGAGGCAGCTCTTGCGGCAGGCGTCGATGACCGGCCCTTTGTCTTTCTTGATCGCGCGACCCCGACCTATACGGCCATCCTAGAGAACGACGGCAATCTCGTCGTTGGCCTTGCCGATATGGAGCTTTACCGGCTTTTCACCCCGCGCCGCTTGCAGGTAAAGTCAGTGCGCGAGGCCATGGCCCAGGCACGGATTGTTGTGGTGGACGCCAACCTGCCCACGGAGACGCTGGAGGCAATTGCGGCGATCACCTCCCGGCAGGGGCAAATGCTGGCGGGCATTGCCATCTCCCCGGCCAAGGTCATTCGCTATCGCAATTGCCTTGACAAGTTGGGCTGGCTTTTCCTGAATGAGGCTGAAGCCGCAGCATTGACGGGGCGAGCGGGCTCTGCTCCGCTTGAGTTGGCCAATCTCCTGCGCGCCGAGGGTTTAAAGGCAGCCGTTGTGACGCGCGGCCCCTCGCCGGCCCTTTGCTTTCATGCGAGCGGGGCCTTCACCATCGATCCGCCGCCGCTATCGGCTATCAGAGACGTCACAGGTGCGGGCGACTCGCTGGCGGCGGGCATGATTTACGCCTTGGCCCGTGGCTTTCAGCCGCCGCAAGCGCTGCGGCACGGTGTTGCACTGGCAGGACTGACGCTGCTATCTCCTCAGGCAATCGTCGCCGATCTGCATCCCGACCAACTTGGCAAAGCACTTACCCGCGTAGCGGAGGCCGTGCCGCTAGGATCATGAAGCCCTCTAAGCTCTTGTTTTCCAGCATTTCCGAACGAAACCGTGACTACACTTTTCTTGGGACAATGCTCTATGGTGTGTGGACATTCGCCCTTGAGCGGGCTGCAAACGGTAATTTTCTGCGCTCCCGGTGCTCATGTACTCAAGTACACTCCGCTCCGGTTCTCGAAAATCACGGCTTTCGCCACCCCCAATGCCGAATGTCCAAACACCATAGACACTTGAACGCCAGACATTTGATCGCGGCGCATGTCGCGCCGAAAAGCCAAAGCCAAATCATGGAGCCCCTATGACACGCGCCATCTCGCCCCTCCTGCCAATCGTTTACTCCCGCGAGGTCGCCGCCGCCAAAAGCCGCAATGCGCCGATCGTTGCGCTGGAATCGACAATCATCACGCACGGTATGCCCTATCCCGACAATGTCGAAATGGCGCAGGGCGTGGAGGCCATCATTCGGGAAAGTGGCGCGGTACCGGCAACAATCGCCATCATCGAAGGCGTACTGCATATCGGCCTTGAAACCGCAGAGATTGAAAAACTGGCACAATTGCCCGACGTCATGAAGGTGTCGCGCGCCGATATGGCCTTCGCCATCGCCGAGCGACGTTCCGGGGCCACGACCGTTGCGGCCACGATGATTGCGGCAGCGCGCGCCAATATCTCGGTTTTTGCCACCGGCGGCATTGGCGGCGTGCATCGCGGGGCAGAGGAAAGCTTTGACATTTCGGCGGATTTGCAGGAGCTGGGCCGCACACCGGTCATCGTGGTGTGCGCGGGCGCCAAATCCATTCTCGACATTCCTAAAACCCTTGAAGTCCTGGAAACGCTGGGCGTGCCTGTCGTAACCTATGACAGCGACATTTTTCCGGCCTTCTGGTCGCGCGATTCTGGCCTGAAAAGCCCTCTTTCGCTGGAAAGTCCGGCAGCAATTGCCAATTTCCAGAAGGTGCGCGAGCAGCTTGGCATCGATGGCGGCATGTTGATTGCAAACCCCGTGCCGGAAGAATTCGAAATCGCCCGCGAGGAAATGGAGATCTATATTGCCCGAGCCCTGGCGCAGGCCGAGCGCGAGGAGATTACCGGCAAGGCCGTCACTCCCTTTCTTCTGGATGCGATCTTTCACATCACGGAAGGACGCAGCCTGACCACCAATATCGCACTGGTGGAAAACAACGCGCGGCTTGCAGCGGAAATCGCCGTTGCCATGAGCTGACGGGCGCTTTTCATTCGCAAAATACTTTCGGACCTGCGATGCGGAGCCTGCACGGCGCTCCGCATCATGTCTGGCCATAACCTGGAGAAACGCCGGAATTGCCGCTCAGCTATCCAGCATTTCCCTGACGGCGACAGCCAGTTGCTTGAGCGAGAAGGGCTTGGGCAGGAAGCCGAATTTCGCATCGGCAGGCAGGTTGCGGGCAAAGGCATCCTCGGCATAGCCTGATACGAAGATGAACTTGAGATCGGGATAGTTCTTGCGAAGCTCCCGCAACAGCGAAGGGCCGTCCATTTCCGGCATTACAACATCCGAAACGACGATATCCACCTTGCCTTGCAGCTCCTCCATAATGTCCAGCGCTTCCACTCCGGACCCGGCCTCGTGGACGGTATAGCCGCGGGTTTCAAGCATACGCTTGCCGCCGCGGCGCACGGCATCCTCGTCTTCGACCAGAAGCACCACGGCGGATTTGCCCGTGAGATCGGCAGGCTCGTTATCGGCGCCGGAAGCGGCGGCTTTCGAAGTGGCAGCCGTCTTCGCACCTTCCTCCGCGCTTTGGACAGGGGCTTGGCCGGTATTTGCGATGGCCGCAGCAACAGCGGGTGTTTCCGGCACGAAACGCGGCAGGAAAATCCGGAAACTGGTGCCCTCACCCACCTCCGATTCGAGATAGATATAGCCCCCGGTCTGTTTGATGATGCCATAGACCATGGCGAGCCCCAGACCCGTTCCCTTGCCGACCTCCTTGGTGGTGAAGAACGGCTCGAAGATCTTGTCCATGATTTCCGGGGCAATACCCGTTCCGGTATCCGACACTTCGATCAGAACGAAATCCTCGCTCGGCAAGCCTCGATAATTGAACGAAGCAGCCTCGACCCCGCCGATATTGCGCGTGGAAATGGTAATGCGTCCGCCCTGCGGCATGGCGTCACGCGCATTGACGCAGAGATTGATCAGCACCTGTTCGAATTGGGACAGATCGGCCTTTACCGGCCAAAGATCGCGGCCATAATCGACATTCAGCTTGACATTGGTGCCGGAAATCAGCCGATCCACGAGCATTCTGAGATCGCCGATCACGTCGGTGAGGTTCAGCACGCTTGGCCGCATGGTCTGCTTGCGCGAAAAGGCGAGCAATTGCCGCACGAGAACGGCTGCACGGTTTGCGTTGCGCTTGATTTCCATCAGATCGGCGAAGCTCGAATCGGAAGGCCGCGCCTGCAACAGCAGATGGTCGGAAGAAAGAAGAATGGCCGTCAACACATTGTTGAAATCATGGGCGATGCCGCCCGCCAGCGTGCCGACGGCATTCATCTTCTGCGTCTGGGCCATCTGGGTTTCCAGCGCTTTCTGATCCGTTACATCGACGGCATAGACGATTGCCGCCTCTTCCGGCGCCTCGTCGCTCTGATCGATCACGGCATTGACGTAAAAGCGGAAATGGCGCGCATCGTCGTTGGGATGGCGGGAATCGATGGGGATAATATCCACCTGCCGGTCCCGCGCGGCCAGAAGCGCCTCGTCGAAACGCTCGCGCTCATTGGGATGGATAACCGCATCGAGCCTGGCCTTGCGATCGATCTCATCCCTTGAAACCACGTCGGAAAAGAATTTCAGGAAGGGCGCATTGGTGCGCAGAATGCGCCCCTCGCCATCCACGGAGGCAATAGCCATCGGGGTGTTGTTGAAAAAGCGTGTGAAGCGCATGGAAGCGCTGGAATCGGAGCGCTCACCTGACGCGGATTCCTGTCGTGCCAGCACGATGGTTCGGCTTTCACCGGGCGCCCCGTCCAGCGCCGAGCGTACCCGGTGCACAAGCCTTGCCGGGAAGCTGCGGCCATCAGCGCGGCGAAGGTCGAGATCGAGCGTTGCCGTGCGGCTGAGGCCCGGCTGAGCCTGAACGGATTGAATGAGCGCCATGCCTTCTCCCGCCACAAGATCCGCCAGATAGACGGAGCCGGGAGAAAATTGCGTGAGATCGATGCCCAGCCATTCGGCAAGCGTGGCGTTCAGATAGAAAATCTCGCCCTTGCGCCCGGCTGAGAAAAATCCCGCCGGTGCGTGATCGAGATAATCGATTGCATTCTGCAATTCCTTGAAGAAGCGCTCCTGATCGTCGCGCTCGGAAGTGATGTCGGCGATCTGCCAGATTTGCAGACCCTCGCCCTGCCCCACCAGACGCCGGGCCCGCAGCCGGTACCAATGGGCGCCAGAGCCGTTATCGGACTTCGGGCCGAGGGGCTTGAGCAGGCGAAACTCCTCATATCCCTCCTTGCCTTCCCGCAGACCGTTGATAAGCCGATAAAGCGCCTCACCGGCTTCGCGGTGACGCGAAAGCAGCGTTTCCAGCGCCTGAAGCTCGGTGGCGCGGCGCGTGCCGGTCATTCGGCCATAGGCGGCATTGGCGTAGATGATGCGGCCACGCGCATCCGTGATCACCGTGCCTTCGCTCTGGCTATCGAGAAATGCCCTGCCCAGTCCATCGGAGGGTGTTTGTGGCGTTACCTCGATGAAGCCAATGGCAGCCGAGACGAGAAAAAAGATGCCGACGATCGCCAGAATGCCGAGAACACCCAGAACGATCTGATTATCGAGAGAGTTCTTGAAAAACACAAATCCTGCCGCCGCCGCAAGCAGTACGAAGGCCAGAATGATGATGCGTAAAGCGGCCCCGCCATGCGGGCGGCGATCGACGAGCGGCCCGAGGCTGTCATCGGTCTGCTGCGGCTTTTTCATTCTTTCCTCATCTGTATCCTACGGGCAGCAGAATCGCAGCCAAACCATTCTTAGCAACTTGCGCGAACACCACAAAGCGCCGCAGCGCCACAATCGCGGACATTCACAGGCAATCTCCGGCCTTTCCCGCATTCTTGCGGGCCAGCCCTTCTTCCCTTGGCAATGCTCTGCCATAGATAGGGTGGGAATTTGGTTCGAGCATGGCTATAAGCCGTCGGCGAGGTAAAGAGCAGCCCCCGCCCGGTCAGGCTTTGTTTGAACCCCGCCAGCGCCCGGCACGTGGCGGCATTCCATTGACTGCAACTGTCATCCGACGGGAGAATACGACCATGATGGACGAAATCATCAACGCCTACGGGGGCCGTTTCCTGATCGCCGCACTCGGCGTCATTCTGGCTCTGGCGGTTCTGGTCGTCATATTGTGGATCCTGAAAAATCGCGCGCCTTCGCCCTTTGTCCGTGGTGGCCGTAGCCGTCAGCCGCGCTTGCAGGTGCTGGATGCCGCCGCTGTCGATGCCCGCCGCCGCCTGGTGCTTGTCCGGCGGGATAATGTCGAGCATCTCATCCTGATCGGCGGCCCAAGCGACATCGTGGTCGAAAGCGGCATTGGCGAACCCCGCACCGTGCTGGCCGGTGAACTGGCAGGGCGTGAAGCCCTCGAAGCACCGCCTCAGAGGCGAGAGCCTGCGACAACGGCCATACCCGACGCTGCCGGTGCAACGTCGCTTTCGCAGCCAACGGTTCAGCTTGCCGCAGCTCAAGCCAATGCGGCCCCGGAACGACAGCCCCACAAGGAAACCGTCGATCGAACGATCGCCCCGGCGCCATCGACACCTGCGCCTGTCCGTGAGGCCGTAAAGCCCATCGTGGCTGAGCCGGTCAGCCCACCCGCCCCGGCGCCGGTCGTTGCGCCCACCACCCGGCCAGAGAACGCCGACGTTGCGATTTCTCAGGACAAACCGGCTGGCAGCCTGCCTACGCGAAAAATCGAGGCCCAGGCGGAAGCCGCCTCAGCCCTTCTGGATTCGGTTCGCAATCGCGTTCTTCCGCCAAGAACCGAGCCATTTCCCGCCGAGCGCTATACAAAGCCCGCCGCTGCCCCGGCACCCAAAACTGCCCCGGAACCCAAATCCGAATTCGAAAAAGTCCTCGATAACCAGATGACCGCCGCCGCACAGCTGCAAAATGCGGAAACCCAACAGCCCGCCACGGCACTTTCAGCCAAGCCAACTCCGCCGAAGCCTACGGTGGAGCCGCCCGTCGCGCGCGCAATTCCTCCCATCCCCACACCGCAAGCCACCTCATCCACAGCCGTCAAGGACAATCAGCCCGCCAGGGAAAAACACGCCGACGCCGAACTTCAGGACGAGATCGCCCGTATATTCGGTGAAATGAACGCGACGAAAAACTGAACAGGCGCAGCGGATATTTTTAACCGTTTTCAGGAAAACCGTGGGCCACTTTTCCTGAAAATGCTTTGGCTGCCTGATTGACGCATTTTCGGACGGAAAACCGTGGACCACTTTTCCTGAAAATGCTTTAAGGCTCCCGCCTCCATTCCTCGTGAAAAATCAAATCTTCGAGTGCGAGGCGGTCGCGCCATCCTTTGACCTGCAATTCCGGCTGGTCGTACAGGGCCGACACCTTGCCAAGGCAGAGCCAGCCGATAATCTCGATGCCCGCTGGAATGTTGAGGATGGCGCGCAGGTCGGCATCGTGAAAAATGCTGACCCAGCCCACACCGATGCCCTCGGCCCTTGCGGCCAGCCACAGGTTCTGGATCGCGCAGACCGTCGAGTAACTGTCCATACGCGGATTATGGGTCCGCCCGAGCACGACGGGACCGGCCCGGTCAGGATCGCACGTAACACAAATACCCAGCGGCGCCTTGAGAATGCCCTGCAATTTGAGCTGGCGGTAAAGCACCGCCTTTTCGCCGCTGAAAAGCTCTGCCGCCTCGTCATTGGCGCGTGAAAAGGCCTCGAACACAGCCTTGCGCCTTTCCTCGTCCCGCACAAGAATGAAATTCCAGGGCTGCATGAAACCGACCGACGGCGCGTGGTGAGCAGCCTCGAGAATGCGCATGAGCGTTTCGGGCTCGATCGGATCCGGCAAAAATTCATCGCGAACATCCCGGCGCGTCATAATGGCGCGATAAACGGCTGCCTTTTCCTCTTCGGAAAAGGCCGATGCTGTGGTCATGTTACTATTGTCCACGGGCTCACTCCTCCGATTTGCCATCATACTGGGACCGATGAATACAGGAATTTCCCAGTTCCGAAACTGCCCCGGTCCCGACCACTTTTTCCAAACGGGCTTGAGGGTTATCTTTCTTCGTTTTTGTACCGTTTTTTTTCGAAAGCTAGGGTCGGGACCTGTTAATCTGCCATGAGGGAAGGAGTGTGATTCTCATGTCCGTTTTCAAGGGTTTGGGCATAGGTTTTTCGCGTCGCCTTTTCGGCGTCGAGGAGGGATTATTATAAGGAATTTCAAATATTTCAATTGCGTCAGAGGCTTGAGATATTCGAAAGGGGAATACCAAGAGTCATTTTTAATGACCCGTGGTATGATTTCTGCAAAGCCCAACGCCTACAACGTCATAAGATCAAGAACATGTTCAGCCAACTCAAGGATTGGCAGCGTGTCGCTACCCGGTATGACCACCGTGCCGACGTCTTTATGACAACAATCTGGAGCTGCTCCTCAAAAACCGGACAGGATCAGGTTTCTGTTTGACGGTTTAAGAACTCACGAGGCGAGCGATACCCTAATGCCTTGTGCGGGTGAAGGGTATTGTAGTGTTCGAACCATGAGGGCAGTTGCGCGATGACGGTTGCGGCGTCTGGTCGAGGGTTCACTGAGACGTAGTCGCGCTTGAATGTTTTAACGAAAGCCTCTGCCATCCCATTGGATTGAGGGCTGCGAATGGGCGTGGAGCAAGGCTCAGTGCCGATATCGACAAGCAGTGACCTGGTGTCCTTCGCGATGAAGCAGGAACCGTTTCCGTCAGCCATTCGATTGGCTTTGGAAGGGCATTGATGAGACCGAAGCGGTTCTCAACAGCCGTAATGATCAGGTCCTGGACGTCCTCACTCCTGATGCCCTCTGTTGTCGCGACATGGGCAATGGCTTCGCGATCACAGCAACCGAGCGCGAAGGCAACGCGACGACCAATGTTCCGCTTCGTTTGCGAGGTCAGGGGACTGGTGGCGTGGAAATCGACAGGATCATTGGCCTCAACCTCCCGACAGCAGCCCCGGCCACATCTGGTGCCTTCTGGCGAGACACAGCCAGCGGGAATGTCATCAAGCAGGTGCCGTAGGGATTACAGCCATGGCGCCTGTCGCTTCCGACGCGACAGCGCCACATCGATCTCCGTCTTGAGGATCGCTTCGTCAACTTCATTCAACCACGGGAGCCGGAAAGTGGCTTCGTTCCTAATCTTCTCGTACAGTTCTTTATTGGCTGAGACCCGTGACTTATCGGAAGGGGAGGGCAGAACCTTCATATTCATCCCGGCTTCCAACGACACGTAGCGGACGAGATTTCCGCCTTTGCCGTCTGGGGTCGATACAATGCCGTACCCTTCGCGTTTGAGACGGAACGAAAGGTCTAGGTGCTCAAAGCCATATCCCGCCAGCCTGGGATCGTAGTACCCAACCTTCTCGATGGCCTCGCGCGAGAATCCCATAAGACAGCCCGTTAGAACGTTTGCGAAATAAGGATCTTCGATACTTCCCTTCCCCGTTACGTTGCGGCTCTCGAGGTAGGGTTTAAGGTGATGATCGTTGGCCCAGTTAACATGGCCCCATTTGTCGATAGCAGCCATCCAGCTCTTTTGCCAGCCTTTCTCAAAGGCGATCATGTCGTCTTCAATGATGAGGATATGCGTGGCGTCTGTATGATTGACGAGCCAATAGAGGCCGCGGTTCTTGTTCCACGAAATGCCGCGGTTTTTACCTGTCACTACAGGGATGCCAAGGCCATCGCAGATGCGAACTGTTTCATCGGCGCCGCCGTCCTCGCAAACGACTAGGTGAAAGTTGGTGTCCGTGAACGTGCGGAGGGAGGCCAAAAGCCAGCGAAAGCTGCGGATCGATTGTATGTGCAAATTGCAGTCCCAAGGGATGGCGACATAGGCGAACTTTCTGAGGAGTAGGAGAAATATCAGGAGGGGATGACGAGGTTGTATTTGGCCGCGGACATTTCGAGCCTTTTCCTCATGTAAGTGGGAGTATCTTCAACAGCGTCCGAAGCATCGTGCGCAGCCTGTAGGTCTTCCATGAACTCGGCATTAGCTTCTTCAATCCCTGCTACCTCTCGGATGAGGGGATCCGTCGTCGCTCGACCTTCTAGTTCGGGAACGTAACGGGCATCTGGAATAAGGTGGCCAATGGAACATTTAAGCCCACCTTCTCCACGGTAGGCAGATCGATAGTTTCTCTCGCTACGGCGGAAACCCTGCGCCGCCAGCCCTCGGTAAACAATGTCGAATATCTCTTGCTGTGTTCTGGTCTCGCTCATAGCAAACTCCTGACCTGATATCGGCACTCTGCCTAGCACTGAAACCTGAACTCCTCAACATCGGAGAAAAACCATGGCTCGGGAATTTTCGGACCTTCGGCTGTTTGTGGGTCGCGTAATTGTCGAGAATGACGGGGACCGCCTTGTCGTTGGACAGTTTGAAGCTGCGCCAGCGGTGCGGCGCCAGGCCATGTTCATGCCAGATCTTCACGACCGAAGAGGCGGCAATCCCAACAGCCTTCGCCATCGCGCGAACGGTCCAAGGCGTTGCCTCCTGTCGAGGTGTCTCAAGTGTCAGCGCCACGACCTGCTCAACAAGTCGCCATCAAGCAGCGCAATGCCGGGCGGCCTGCTCTTGTCGCGCAGGAGGCCATCGACACTCTCGGACATGAAACGCTCCTGCCAGCGCCAAACGCAGGGTTTGGATTTTCCCTTCACCTCCATGATGGCGAATGTTCCCAGACCGTCGCCGCTCATCAAGATATGATCTTCGCTCGCCACACATGTTTCTGCGCAGAAGTCAGAGCGCCAATGATGGCTTCAAGCCGAACTCGGTAGGCGGCTGTGACGTCAAATCTGATCCCTGTGCGCATCCCCAAATGTCGCACAATCTGGACCACTTGCGAATCTCGGAACGGAATCTTTTGTCTCGATCAAATCACTAGAACGGAATATCGTCGTCCAGATCGTTGGAGAAGCCACCGGAAGGCTGCGAAGAACCGCGGCCGCCGCCGGATGAACCGCCACGACCGCCCGATGAGGGCGCCATGCCGTAATCGTCGTAGCCACCGCCACCGCCGAAGTCATTGCCGCCACGGCTTGCCCCGCCGCCGTCACCGCGACCGCCCAACATGGTCAGCGTGGAATTGAAGCCCTGAAGCACGACTTCGGTGGAGTAACGGTCGTTACCGTTCTGGTCCTGCCATTTGCGGGTCTGAAGCTGACCCTCGACGTAAACCGTCGAGCCCTTCTTCAGATATTGCTCGGCAACCTTGCACAGGCCCTCATTGAAAATGACAACGGTGTGCCATTCGGTCTTTTCACGGCGCTCGCCGGAATTGCGATCACGCCAGGTCTCGGAGGTGGCGATGCGCAGATTGGCAATGGGACGTCCATCCTGCGTGCGGCGAATTTCCGGATCGGCACCCAGATTGCCCACCAAAATAACCTTGTTGACGCTACCAGCCATGATACTCACCTCATTGCCGCGCGAACGCGGCTTCAAACCTTAATCAGCTTTAACCTTACCCCATTGTGCCCTGACAAGGGCATCGGCAATGACCACAATCCACAACGAAATATGTTCTTTCTTTGTTCTAGATATTTGTTATGGTCCTGTCAACGGATTCGCATCGGGGCGCGCAAATCGCCCCGGACCGCCTCGACAGAACGCTACCCATGACTAAATAAGGAACGTCGTTCCAGCCGCTTTCCTGTTAGCCGAGCCATATCATGAGTGAATTGAAAACCATCCGCGTGCGTGGTGCGCGTGAACATAACCTGAAGAATGTGGATCTCGATCTGCCACGCAACAGCCTGATCGTGATGACCGGGCTTTCAGGCTCCGGCAAATCCTCGCTGGCTTTCGACACGATCTATGCGGAAGGCCAGCGCCGCTACGTGGAAAGCCTCTCGGCCTATGCCCGGCAGTTTCTGGAGATGATGCAGAAGCCGGACGTAGACCAGATCGAGGGCCTTTCACCGGCAATTTCCATCGAGCAGAAAACCACCTCGCGCAATCCGCGCTCCACCGTCGGTACGGTGACGGAAATCTACGATTACATGCGCCTGCTCTTTGCCCGCGTCGGGGTGCCCTACTCCCCCGCCACCGGCCTGCCGATCGAAAGCCAGACCGTGAGCCAGATGGTCGATCGCATTCTGGCCTTCGAGGAAGGAACGCGGCTCTATATTCTGGCGCCGATGATCCGGGGCCGGAAGGGCGAATACAAGAAAGAGCTTGCCGAGCTGATGAAGAAGGGCTTCCAGCGCGTCAAGATCGACGGCCAGTTCTACGAGATTGCCGAAGCGCCAACCCTGGACAAGAAATACAAGCACGACATAGACGTGGTGGTGGACCGCGTCGTGGTGCGCAGCGATATAGGCTCCCGCCTTGCCGACAGTCTGGAAACCTGCCTGCGGCTGGCGGACGGTCTGGCGGTGGCGGAATTTGCCGACAAGCCCCTGCCGCCAGAGGAAACCTCCGCCGGTGGCGCTGCGAACAAATCCCTGAACGAAACCCACGAAAGAGTATTGTTTTCGGAGAAATTCGCCTGCCCCGTCTCCGGTTTCACCATTTCGGAAATCGAGCCGCGGCTGTTTTCCTTCAACAACCCTTTTGGCGCCTGCCCGACCTGTGATGGCCTGGGGTTCCAGCAGAAAATCGATGACGCGCTGATCGTGCCCGAGCAGGGGGTCCGGCTGAAGGATGGTGCGATTGCGCCTTGGGCAAAATCCTCATCACCCTATTACAATCAGACGCTCGAAGGCCTGGGCAAGGTCTATGGCTTCAAGCTGACGAGCAAATGGGCAGACCTCGCGGAGGACGCCCGAAAGGCCATATTGCACGGCACGACAAAAGCCGTGGAGTTCACCTATACCGACGGTTCACGCTCCTACACCGCCACAAAGACATTCGAAGGCATCATTCCCAATCTCGAACGGCGCTGGAAAGAAACCGACAGCGCCTGGGCGCGGGAAGAAATCGAGCGCTACATGTCTGCCGCGCCCTGCCCCGCCTGCAACGGCTTCCGGCTGAAGCCCGAGGCGCTCGCGGTGAAAATCGACGGCAAGCATATCGGTCAGGTCACGGAAATGTCGATCCGGGTGGCAGGCGCATGGTTCAACGACCTTCCCGCCAAGCTGACCGACAAGCAAAATGAAATTGCAACCCGTATTCTCAAGGAAATCCGCGAGCGGTTGACCTTTCTCAACGACGTCGGGCTGGACTATCTCAGCATGTCGCGTGCGTCCGGCACGCTTTCCGGCGGCGAAAGCCAGCGTATCCGGCTTGCCTCGCAGATTGGCTCCGGATTGACCGGGGTGCTTTACGTGCTGGACGAGCCCTCCATCGGCCTGCATCAGCGCGACAATGCCCGCCTGCTGGATACGCTGAAACATCTGCGAGACATCGGCAACACGGTCATCGTTGTCGAGCATGACGAAGATGCGATCCTCACGGCCGATTATGTCGTGGACATCGGCCCGGCAGCCGGCGTTCATGGCGGACAGGTTGTGGCGGAGGGCACGCCCCGCGAGATCATGGCCAATGCAAACTCGCTGACCGGACAATACCTCACCGGAGCGCTCGGGGTTGCAGTTCCCGATGCAAGGCGCAAGCCGAAAAAAGGTCAACAGATCAAGGTTTTCGGCGCGAAGGGAAATAACCTCAAGAATGTCACTGCGGCCATTCCGCTTGGCGTCTTTACCGCCGTTACCGGGGTATCGGGCGGCGGAAAATCCACCTTCCTCATCGAGACGCTCTACAAGTCAGCGGCGCGCCGCATCATGGGCGCACGCGAAAATCCTGCCGAGCACGAGCGCATCGACGGCTTCGAATTTATCGACAAGGTCATCGATATTGACCAGTCCCCCATCGGACGCACGCCACGCTCAAACCCGGCAACCTATACCGGCGCTTTCACGCCGATCCGAGACTGGTTCGCGGGCCTGCCCGAAGCAAAGGCGCGCGGCTATCAGCCGGGACGCTTTTCCTTCAACGTCAAGGGAGGGCGCTGCGAGGCCTGCCAGGGCGATGGCGTGATCAAGATCGAGATGCACTTTCTGCCGGATGTTTATGTCACCTGCGACGTCTGCCACGGCAAGCGCTATAATCGTGAAACGCTGGACGTCACCTTCAAGGGCAAGTCCATTGCCGATGTGCTTGATATGACGGTCGAGGAAGGCGTGGAGTTCTTTTCTGCGGTTCCGGCCGTTCGCGACAAATTGCAGGCACTTTTCGATGTCGGCCTTGGTTATATAAAGGTCGGCCAGCAGGCCAATACGCTCTCCGGCGGCGAGGCGCAGCGCGTCAAGCTGGCCAAGGAGCTGTCCAAACGCTCGACGGGACGCACCCTTTACATTCTCGATGAACCGACGACGGGTCTGCACTTCCACGATGTCGCCAAGCTTCTGGAAATGTTGCAGGAGCTGGTCAACCAGGGCAACTCCGTGGTGGTGATCGAGCACAATCTCGAAGTCATCAAGACCGCCGACTGGATCATCGACTTCGGCCCGGAAGGCGGCGATGGCGGCGGCACCATCGTGGCGCAAGGCACGCCGGAAGATGTGGTAAAGGTAGAAGCCTCCTATACAGGACAGTTCCTCAAGGAGCTTCTGGAGCGCCGGCCGATGAAAAAGACGCAAGCCGCGGAATAGGCGGGAGGATATTTAACGGAAGCAAGGAATTTTAGATCCTTGTTTCATTCGGGGCGGATTAGGGTGTGTCGCGATCTTTCAGATTCCACAGTACACGACGCTGAGGAATTTGGCGTGGCCTACCCCCCTCTGCCTTGCCAGGCATCTCCCCCTCAAGGGGGGAGATTGCAATGCCGACAAAGCGCCATTCTTCAACGACTATTTGTGATGACGGCCTTTTCAGGAATTCAGGCAGGGCCTTGATCTTGCCGATCTCCCCCCTTGAGGGGGAGATGTCCGGCAGGGCAGAGGGGGGTTAACCACACGCAAAACCTTAGCGTCGTGTACTGTGTTCAGATTCGCTCCTGACGCTTTAAGTCATTGTTTTGGCGCAGTCGTTATCGCAAAACCGCTTCACACTTTTGCGTGACATGCTTTTGGCGGCTGAAGTGCGTTATTTTGCGGGGCGGCTGATCAAGGCAAGGTGGTCCTGATATGCGCTGCAAGATCCTCAGCCGTCAGGGCATTGCCTGCGCGTTGCGCCGCCTCGGCGTGAAACCAGACACCGGCCGCAGCGGCTTCGAAAGCCGGTACGCCCTGGGCGAGCAATCCGCCAATCACGCCGGACAAAACATCGCCGGAACCAGCCGTGGCAAGGCTTGGCGGCGCATTGCTATTAATGATGGCGCGCCCGTCGGGACCGGCGATCACGCTGTCTGCACCTTTATAGACCATAATGGCATTGGCGCGCTTTGCAGCCCGCGTGGCTTTTTCAATCTTTCCCAAGCTCCGGTCTGCGGCAATATCAGGAAAAAGCCGGGCAAATTCTCCCTCATGCGGTGTTAGAACGAGCCGTACCTCCCCCGCTGAAAAAGCACCGAACAGAATTTCCGGCATCTCCTTGAAGGAGGTCAACCCATCGGCATCCAGCAGAAGGCGATGTTCTGCCAAACGCAGCACGAATGCGCGTGCCTTTTCGCCGATGCCGAAACCCGGACCGAGCACGAAGGCATTCATGCGCCGGTCATCAAGATAGGCCGAGAGATCGTCGAGATCATCCAGCCGCTTCACCATGATAGCGGTCGTCTGGCTGGCGTTGACGAGAAGGGCTGCACCGGAAGATGCAAGTGTCACCAGGCCCGCGCCCGCCTTCAGGCCTGCAAGCGCGGAAAGACGGGCAGCGCCGGTGGCGGAAGGGGGTCCGGAAAACACGGTCAGATGACCGCGCGTGAATTTATGCGATGCCCCCGCAAGCCTTGGAAGAGCCGCCAGCCAAAGGTCAGGATGGTTTTCGGCCACAAGCCCCTGATGCATTGTCAGGATCCGCTTCGGAATGCCAATATCGAAAACCTCGAGCGCACCGCAAAACTCGCGTCCGGGCAGCAACACATGTCCGGGCTTTTTTGCCATGAAGGTCACGCTGAGACATGCACAGAAGGCCGCACCCCGCACCTGCCCTGTCATCCCATCGATACCCGAGGGCAAATCCACCGCAATCACCGGAATTTCCTTTGCTGCGATCCGGTCGATGACATCGGCAATAGCCGCATCCACGGCTCGCGCCAGCCCCGCACCGAACAGTGCATCGATAACGACGTCACCTTCCTGTGGGCAGTAGTCTTCAAGGCCGCTGCCTTCCTCTGCTTGTGGCAGGATGGAACGGACGTTTTCCGTTTCGTCTTGCCATACCGTCCGCGCCTGCGCTGCATCGCCCCGCAGTGCTGCGGGGTCGCCATGATGATGCACCGCAACCCGGCATCCCGCCCGCAGAAGCGCGGCAGCCGCCACATAGCCATCCCCGCCATTATTGCCCGGCCCGCATAGCACCACAAATCGAAGCGCGCCGGGAAAATGCCGGAGCGCTGCCGCCGCAACCGCCTCTCCAGCCCGTCGCATGAGCTCGAAGCCAGACTGGCCGAAGCTTGCGGCGGCAGCATCGACCTGGCCCATGGCCGCAGGTGAAAGCAGGAAATGGAAGTTCTTTGTGCGCATGATGCTATTCAAGCCAAATGCAGGGCCAAGAGCAAGGGGAATAAAATACCAAAAATGCTGATTTATTACTCATTTGCATATTATTAATGCATCATCATGCGCATTTTTTCATCTCATCTGAATAGTTCTTCAGCAAAACGGATTTGGCTCTGCCCACAAAAAACACGCATCCACCTCTGGTATTTTTCACGGCTTTGGGCAAAACTACTCTGGCAATGCGGGTGTTCTTCCAATTTTATCGCAATTCGCGCACCGAATTGGCACGACATGTGCATCATCGCAGGGCGAACAGGATAAGCCTGCATCAATGAGGGAAGCGGAGAGACATTTTCTCATGAAAAAGATCGAAGCGATCATCAAGCCTTTCAAGCTGGACGAAGTGAAGGAAGCCCTTCAGGAAGTCGGCCTTCAAGGCATTACGGTCACTGAGGCAAAGGGATTTGGACGCCAGAAGGGCCATACCGAGCTCTATCGCGGCGCTGAATATGTGGTGGATTTTCTTCCCAAGGTTAAGGTCGAGGTGGTACTGGCCGACGAAAACGTCGAGGCAGTCATCGACGCGATCCGCAACGCCGCCCAAACCGGTCGCATCGGCGACGGAAAGATTTTCGTATCCAACATCGAGGAAGTGGTTCGTATCCGGACCGGCGAAACCGGCGTGGACGCCATCTGACCGGCAGATGAGGAGAAATGCCGGCCAGATCACGGGATGACCACAGTCTTCCGGCAAAAGCCCATTGCGACATGCGGGCGGCGTTCATGGCCGTCCGGCAAACACCGGCACAGGGAGGCCGGCTTTCATATATCGTCATCTCAATCGAGGAACAGAATAAATGACGACCGCAAACGACATTCTCAAGCAAATCAAGGACAATGACGTCAAGTTCGTTGACCTGCGCTTTACCGACCCGAAGGGCAAGCTCCAGCATCTGACGATGGACGTGGTCTGCGTCGATGAAGACATGTTCGTCGATGGCGTCATGTTCGACGGCTCATCCATTGGCGGCTGGAAGGCGATCAACGAGTCCGACATGGTGCTGATGCCGGATGTCGATACGGTCCACATGGATCCGTTCTTTGCCCAGTCCACCATGGTCATCATGTGCGACATTCTCGATCCGGTTTCCGGCGAGGCCTATAACCGCGACCCGCGCGGCACGGCCAAGAAGGCAGAAGCCTATCTGAAGGCCTCCGGCATCGGCGATACCATCTTCGTCGGCCCGGAAGCCGAATTCTTCATTTTCGATGACGTGAAGTACAAGGCCGATCCTTACAATACCGGCTTCAAGCTCGATTCCAACGAATTGCCGTCGAACGACGACACCGATTACGAAACGGGCAATCTGGGCCATCGTCCCCGCGTCAAGGGCGGCTATTTCCCGGTTCCGCCGATCGACAGCTGCCAGGACATGCGTTCGGAAATGCTGACGGTTCTGTCCGAAATGGGCGTCGTGGTCGAAAAACACCACCACGAAGTGGCCGCAGCCCAGCACGAGCTTGGCATCAAGTTCGATACGCTGGTGCGCAATGCCGACAAGATGCAGATCTACAAATACGTGGTCCATCAGGTTGCCAATGCCTATGGCAAGACGGCAACCTTCATGCCCAAGCCGATCTTCGGCGATAACGGCTCCGGTATGCACGTGCACCAGTCCATCTGGAAGGACGGCAAGCCGACCTTCGCCGGCGATGAATATGCGGGCCTCTCCGAGAGCTGCCTCTATTACATTGGCGGCATCATCAAGCACGCAAAGGCCATCAACGCCTTCACCAACCCGTCCACCAACTCCTACAAGCGTTTGGTGCCGGGCTATGAAGCGCCGGTTCTGCTGGCTTATTCCGCCCGCAACCGTTCGGCCTCGTGCCGTATTCCTTTCGGCACCAATCCGAAAGCCAAGCGCGTTGAGGTTCGCTTCCCCGACCCGACCGCGAATCCCTATCTTGCCTTTGCCGCCATGCTGATGGCTGGCCTTGACGGCATCAAGAACAAGATCCACCCCGGCAAGGCCATGGACAAGGACCTCTACGATCTTCCGCCGAAGGAACTGAAGAAGATCCCGACCGTTTGCGGCAGCCTGCGCGAAGCTCTGGAAAGCCTCGACAAGGATCGCAAGTTCCTGACCGCTGGTGGCGTATTCGATGACGACCAGATCGACGCATTCATCGAGCTGAAGATGCAGGAAGTCATGCGCTTTGAAATGACGCCGCATCCGGTGGAATACGACATGTATTATTCGGTCTGATCGATCGCATAAATGAGACGGAAAAGCCCGGTGGAAACATCCACCGGGCTTTTTCATGAGGCCGTAGGCCTCGCATCGCGAAGGAAGGATTTACGCCCCTGCGGCTGCGAATTGCGCCTCGTAGAGCCGGGCATAATGGCCGCGCGCTGCCAGCAATTCCTGATGACCACCCATTTCGGCAATACCCTGCTCGTCCACCACGACGATACGGGCGGCATCGCGAATGGTTGCCAGGCGGTGGGCAATGACAAGCGTCGTGCGGCCGCGGGCAAGTTCCGCAAGCGATTTCTGGATTGCCCGCTCGGTTTCCGTATCCAGTGCCGAGGTTGCCTCGTCGAGAATGAGGATCGGGGGATTTTTGAGAAACATGCGGGCAATTGCCAGCCGCTGTTTCTGGCCGCCGGAAAGCTTGACGCCGCGTTCGCCGATGACCGTATTGAGCCCGTCCGGCATCGACGCTATTACCTCGCTCAGCCGTGCCCGCTCGGCTGCGGCCATGATCTCGGCATCGCTGGCACCCAGTTTTCCATAGGCGATATTGTCGCGGATCGTGCCGCCGAACAGGAAGACATCCTGCTGGACAATGCCGATCTGGCTGCGCAGCGAGGCGAGCGTCATGCTGCGAATGTCAACGCCATCCACAAGGATCGCCCCGCCCGTGACCTCATAAAAGCGCGGCAGCAGCGAGCAGAGCGTTGTTTTTCCCGCGCCGGAAGGCCCGACGAAGGCAATCGTTTCGCCTGCGCGAATGTGAAGATCAACGCCTTTGAGAACCGGCTTTTCGCTGCGATAACCGAAGCTGACATCGGCAAACAGGATGTCCCCCTTGAAGGCCGGGGCCTCCATGGCATTCGGTGCATCGGCAATGTCGGGCGCGGTTTCCATGAGTTCGGTGAAGCGGCGAAAACCGGCAATACCCTTGGGATAGGTTTCGATCACGGAGTTGATCTTTTCCACCGGCCGGAAAAACACCCCGACCAGCAGCAGAAAGCTGACAAAGCCGCCCGCAGAGAGTTCGTCGGCCAGCACGAAATAAGCGCCCGCAATCATAACGACCATCTGAATGAGCCTCATGCTCATATAGGAAAGCGAGGTGCTGGCGGCCATGATTCTGTAGGCTTCGAGCTTTGTGCGCCGATAATTCTGATTGTCTTTTTCGAAAAGGGCCTTTTCATGGGGCTCGTTGGCAAAAGCCTGCACCACGCGAATGCCGCCCACTGCCTCTTCGATGCGCACATTAAAAGCGCCGATGCGGCTGTAGAGGCGCCGGAAATTTTGGGTCATGCGGCTACCATAACGGCTCGTGACCCAGGCCGTCAGCGGCACGATCACGGCTGTCAGAATGGCAAGCTCCACATTCACGGTCAGCATCAGCAAAAACGCGCCGAAAAACGTCATGACGGCGATGAAAAGATCTTCCGGCCCATGATGCGCCACCTCGCCGATTTCCTCGAGATCCTTGGTGAGATGGGCAATGAGATGCCCGGTCTTGGCATTATCGAAATAACGGAAGGAAAGCCGTTGCACATGCGCAAAGGCCATGCGGCGCATATCGGTTTCAATATTGATGCCCAGCATGTGGCCCCAATAGGTCACGGTGGCCATCAGCCCGGTATTCAGCGCATAGACCGCCAGCAAGCCAAACGATGCCGCGAGAATCACCGGCCAGTTGGCGGTGGGCAGCAGGTGATCGACGAACAGCTTGACCGCCATGGGAAAGCCAAGCTCCAGCAAACCGGAGAGGATGGCGCAGCAGAAATCAAGAATGAACAGTCCGCGATAAGGGCGGTAAAAGGCAAGGAAACGCCGCAGCATATGTAATCCATTGGCTTGCCTGCATTTGGCAGGACATTGGAGAGGCAATCGCAAGGATCGAGGAGAGCACCCGGACGCACTCGATTTTTATCTGCCGTCGAGCGAAGCCGCAACCGCTTGGCAGGGTCCGGGCCGACAGCACGGCTTTCGCAAAGCTCCTCTTTTTCATGTTTTGAAAGCCGCGCCAAGCCATGCGCCCTGGTCTTGGCCGAAAAACACCCGCCAATGGCGAAGGAATTGCCATAAAAATACCGCCAGGCGGCGGTCTCTTCATTTATCCTTGCAATGTATATGGGGCGATTGAAGCTATCCCGCTCGAAAATCCTTTCGTCGCGGAGTGCGGCTGCTCCATCGGCGCAATTCCAACCCTTTGTTTTTACGAATTTCCACACCACGGACCACGGCTACACTTTTTCTGGAAATGCTCTATCTTGCGCGACGGCGCAGGCAAAACCGGTTCCGGCATTCTTGCAAGATGCGGGCGACCACCACGAAAGGCCAAGACATGCAAGCAGCATTGATCATGATGACCATATTGGGCTGCAATGACAGTGTAAGCCAATGCCAATATATTGCCACCGCCGACCAGCATTGGGTGAACCTGGAAATGTGCAATGGCGATTCGGAAAAAGTATTGAGCCAGTTTTCGAACGTCAAATATCCAAGCGTCGTCGCTGTCTGCCAGAAGCAGGAAAGCGCAGAGGCGCCCAGCACCAAAAGCGCGCCTGCACCCGCACCGGCACAAACACCCAAACCACTGGCTGAAGCGGAAAAGCGCTCGCTCGCCACCCGTGCCATGGGTTATATCCGTGAGGTCATTCCCGGACGGGCAGATGTAAGAATGGTCTTCGCCGCACCGCTCCACGTTGTCACCGACACCTATACCTGGGTGGCAAAAAAGCTCGACGGAACCTGAAATTTTCTGCCTTCGCTCACGCAAGGGCAAATATCGATCCGTGCCTGTGCGCGCCAGCTCAGGCTGCGGTCTCCAGCAGAAAATCATGCGCGCGCAGCCGCAGGCCTCGTCTTTCATCCTCGCGGCGCATGGTTTCCACCAGCGTCAGCAGTGCCAGCGCGTCGGGCGTGGATGCCAGCCGCTCCCCGCGCGCGAGCAGGCCTTCGCAGATCTCGCCAAAGGCGACTTCCGGCACCACCCTCACCGCGTCGCGCCACAGCATTACAGCCTCGGCAAACAGCGGCGCGATGCCGTGTTCAAGACCTGCCGCCTGCATCAGCGCCTTTACCGCATGATGGCGCCCACTGGCCAGTATGGAACGCACCCGCCGTTCTTCCAGACCACTCAGCATTTCGAGCGCGACTGCAAAAATGTCGGCCTGCCCCCGGCAGAGAAGCCGCATGAGGAATGCAGGCGTCAACTGCCCGGCGCGGCGCATGTCATCCACCAGCGCGGGCATTTCGGAATAATCCACCTGCCCTGCAATGACGGCTGCCGCCTGCCAGCCCAACTCTTCGCAAACCTTGCGGCTCTTGGCCTCGCCCAGCGACAGACGCAGCAGGCTGGATGCCGAAAATGCCTCTGCCACATGCCGCACAAGAAGATGGCGGGCCTGGGCGGGAAGGTCCTGGCGCGCCAGCAGCGCGCCCCGAACAGACTGCTCTTCACCGAGCCGTTCCGCCATACGGGTCAGACTGAAGGGGGCAATCTGGGCGTGCTGGTTTTCGAGGAGAACAAGAATTTCCGTCATATCGCCAATTTCGCTGAGAGCGGCCGAAACTGGCACGGTCAGCCCCGGACGGGCGGCAATCAAAGCCCGCCGATAGCTGTCGCCGCAACCCGCCAGTTCCACCAGATCGTCATCCGTCAGCGCGGGCGATAACAAAAGAATGCGGGCGGCAATGTCGGGCTGATCCTCGGCGAGGGCGAACAAGATGGAGCGCGGCGCCTGCCGGGCAGATGCCATGACATCCGCCAGCGCCTGTCGTACCTTGGGAGACGGATCATCCAGTTGGCAGACCATGACCGCAAGCACGGCCTGCCGTTCGTCGGGGGAAAGCTGGCAATCCACATAGGCCTGGGCAAAGGCGCGGGCAGCATCTGCCCGCTCGCAGGCCTTTGCCGTTCCAGCCCAGCTCACATATGCACTGATCAGCACTGCGTACCCCTAACCTTAAACAGCCCGCCAGCGGCCCTCTTCGATGGCAGCTCATTTGCTGCAAAAGACCATACCGACAAATGGTTTAAGATTGGTTCACCATATGCCTTAACCATATGGCGAACCGAAGCAGCAGAAGATGCGGGCCAGCTTATTTGCGCGTTGGGCGCGACATTTCAAACACCTGCGTAACGGTCGCGTAATCCATGTAGCCCAGACGTGAAACGGGCTTTGCGAGGGTGACATCGAAGCGCCCGTTGCGGAGCGCCTGTTCGGCAATATGAATGCCGACGACCTGGCCGAAGACGGCAAAACTGTCCGACACCGCCCCGTCCACACCGGCCAGATTGAGGATGTTCGTCACGCGGCATTCCAGCACCGCCATGGCGCGCGCCACGAAAGGAGCGGCAACCAGCGTCCCCATCTCAGCCTCAAGCCCCGCCCAATCGAATTCACTTACCCCGTGATCGAAGGGGGCGGAGGTGTCGTTCATCTGGGATACCAGTTCTTCGCCGACGAAACTGGTGGTGAAGCAACCTGTTTCCTCGACATTTCGCAGGCTATCCTTGCGTCCACTGGAGGAAAACATCACCATTTTCGGCTGGTCGGAGACGGCGGAAAAAAAGGAATAGGGCGCAAGGTTGAGGCTGCCATCCGCCGCCCTGGTGCCGATCCAGCCAATGGGGCGCGGCGAGACGATGGCCTTGAAAGGATCATGCGCCAACCCGTGGTTATTGGCTTGCGTATCGTAGAACATCACTCGCCCTCACCCATGTAGCGCACCACCTCTTTCAAGTCCGGCCGGGGCCGTTCGGTGATCGGGAAGGTGGTGGACCCCATGTGGATGAAGCCTGCAACCTTTTCGCCCGGCTCCACGCCCAGCACGGGAAAGGCCCGCTCGTCGAAGGCGAACCATTCGGTCAGCCAATTCGCCACATATCCATGGGCATTGGCCGCCATCAACAGGTTGAGGCACACCGCCCCCGCAGACATGACCTGCTCCCACTCGGGAATTTTCACATGCGGCCCTGCCCGGCTGATCACCGCCACCACAACTGGCGCACGGGTAAGCCGGGTGCGCTCGACCTGGATCATGTCCTCGCTGAGCGAGGGATTTTTCTCCAGCGCGAGCGTCAACAACGCCTGGCTGATCTCGGCACGGACACCGCCGCGATACACGATGAAGCGCCAGGGCGCCAGCTTGCCATGATCGGGCACGCGAACGGCAAGAGAAAGAATGGCGTCGAGCACATCCTTGTCCGGCCCCGGTTCGCACATCTGGAAGGCAGGAACGGAGCGGCGCGTGGCCAGATAGTCCATAAGCGTTATATTCTCATACATTCTGCGAACCTTCTTCCTGTGTCCCCATCGCAGGCGCGACCGGGCCTTGAAATTGCCATGGCAATCCGGTTCTACTGCCATGGACCTGCGAATTGAATCGGTTTCCTGTGCTGATGACATCTTTTTTATTTCCGCGTCTGCTGACAGCCATCACACTCGGCGTGATCATGGCCGGGCTGCCCGCGCGGGCGGAAGATGCATTCAAGACCTTTCGGCAGCTGGAAAGCCCGACAAAAATGCCGAAGCTCAACGCCTTCTCACCGAAGCTTCCTGCTCCACATATGCCCTCGGCCCGGATCGTCACATTGCAGGCCAAGCTCACGGCCGATGGTGCACCCGTGCAGAAGGGCCTGCGCTGGCGGGTGTTCAGCCCGCAAACCGGCGCGGATGGCAAGCTGCCGCTGATTGCCAGCAGCGAAGGTGGATCGGCGGAACTGCAATTGGCGCCCGGCAGCTATTTCGTGAACGTTTCCCTTGGCCGGGCCGGGATTACCAAGAAGCTGGAGATTGCCGAACAGGGCGATATTCCCGTGCAAACACTTGTGCTGGATGCGGGTGGCATGGTGCTGAACGCCGTTTCAGGCAGCGATATTCGCATTCGAAGCGGCAGTGTGAAGTTCAAGATCTATGCCGGCGACAGCCAGGACGACACCAATCGCAGCCTTGTGATGGATAATGTCGAGCCCAACACCATCGTCAGCCTCAACACCGGCACCTATCACGTGGTCTCCGAATACGGCAACGTGAACTCGGTGGTCCGGGCCGACATAAAGGTCGAGGCAGGCAAACTTACCGAAGCGACCATCCAGCACCGCGCCGCGCAAATTACCTTCAAGCTCGTTTCCGAACATGGTGCGGAAGCTATCGCCGATACCGCTTGGTCGATTTTCAGCGCTTCCGGCGACCCGGTGGCAGAAAGTGTCAGCGCCTATCCCGTCATGGTCCTCTCCGAGGGGCAGTATACCGCCGTGGCCCGCAACAAGGACCGGATCTATCAGCGGGAATTTTCCGTCAAGGCAGGCGCCGATGCGGATGTGGAGCTGCTGCTCAGAGACAGTCAGCAGGCAGCGCAGCAAAACGCTACGTTCGATACCAATTGACGCGCAAGCGAGGCTTTCAAAAACCGCGCACGTCTTTTATTCACTTCATCACTTATGTGCATCCTGGGCAGTAAAACACGTCCATTATTGCATGAAATCGAAAATACCACTTAATATTCGGATAATTGCATAGACTTTCCAAACACACCCTGAAACATGTTTCCCGCGAGACCTGTGGGGAGGTGGATGGGCAATACACCTGGCTATTTCGACCTTCTGGACTGGCTTGAGGATACAAGACCGCTCAATCCAGATCAGTTTCTAAAGAAGATAACGGCAAGCTACCGTCTTTCCGGCTGTCTGTATATTGACGCCTGCCTGAAGTTCCCCCACCTGATGCCCTGCCCCGGCAAACCCGCCACATCCCGCCCCCTCATTCTTCGCCAGTTCCATCATAATCTTCCCGCACCACTGCGGACGGCTGCGATGGCACTTGGGGCAGATATGCTTGCGCAGATTTTTGCCCTGTGCAGCCATGCACTCGACCCCGTGAACCTCGAAGAGCTGGAAGAGGTAAGAGAACGATGGCAGCCAATTCTCCACGACAGCCCCGTGGCATTTCATGGCGGCCATTGCGCCCCGCGCCTACTCCAGGAATGTCCCACCCTCGCCGGTGCCGAGGCCATCGATCGGCGGCAAATCTTTCTGTTCCGACAAGCCTTGCTCGACACCCATACCGATCTCCAAGCAACCTGCTATCCGTTATTGGCCCATGATGGTTATAGCGCCCTTTTTGTCATTGCCTCCTCTGCGGCCCCTGAGCAATGGCGTCAGCTAAGACGTATTTATGACCGAGACCTCTACAGACTTGCAGGAAAATTCCACGCCCTTGCTGCTAAGACCGCTTCGGACCACAGACGCTGCATTGCGCTGCCAAGGTTGACACCCCGAGAGAGGGAGGCGCTGGACTGGACGGCTGCGGGCAAGAGTTACTGGGAAATAGCCGTTATTCTCGGCATTCGCGAGCGGACCGTCCGTTACTTCATGGCAAATGTCCGCACCAAGCTGGATGCCGTTTCAAACACGCAAGCCGTTGCCAAGGCCATTTCGCTTGGCCTCATTTCAACGCGCATGACATGACTCTGCAACCGGAACATCGTTCCCGCCACTGTCGCTACCGTCAGTTTAATTAGAACACAGCACTATGCAATCTTCGGTTATCCAGTTCTGAAAGGGATAATCGAAATGCTGAAGATCATAAACATGACCAACAAGGCGGACAATCAGGCCGAAATGGCCGCGATGTTCCGCCTGCGCAAACGTGTTTTTCACGACCTCCTGCGATGGGACGTGACCTTGCGCGATGATATGGAAATCGATGCGTTCGACAACGCAAACCCGCTTTACCTGCTCTGCATCGAGCCTGCCACCGGCAAGCTTCAGGGCTCGCTTCGACTGCTGCCAACGCTGGGGCCAAACATGCTGGCGGATACCTTTCCGGTGCTGCTTGGCGAGGGTGGCGAAATCCGCAGTGCCGCCATCTGGGAATCCAGTCGCTTCTGCATCGATCCGGATATTTCACTTGACCGGTCCTCGAACCAGATCACCCTCACCGCCGCCGAGCTTATGTGTGGGGTGGGTGAAATGGGCCTCGCCTCCGGCCTCAGCCATATCGTCACCGTTACGGATGTTTTTCTGGAACGCATGTTCCGGCGTATGGGATGTCCCGGCCAGCGCATTGCCGCGCCTTGCCGCATCGGCTCTGTGGATGCCGTTGCGCTTGCCTGGGAGGTTAGCGAAACGCTGCTCGCAACGATGAAGCAGGTCGCCAGGATTGAGGGAAAGCTGTTGCCGGCCGCGCTTTCGCTGGATGCCGCACAAAGGGCCGCTTGACCGCTCACGCCCTCTGAATTTGGCGACATGCTTCCTTTGAGGCATGTCGTCACCACAAAACCGCTGCACACTTTTGTGCGACATGCTCTTTTCCAGGCATGTCGTTATCACAAAACCGCTGCACACTTTTGTGCGACATGCTTAAGTACCCCACGAATCGCTGCCCCCGCGGCATAAACCGTTTCGATAGATGGGTTGCCATGCGCCTTGTATATTTGCCTGTTTTCGGACTGCTGGCTGCAAGCAGCACAATCATGGCCGCACCAGTCATGGCCAGCGAGATCTGTGAGGCCATCCGTGCCGAGCTGGCGCAGACCTCCATCGTCATCGGCAATCCTGAGGAAAGCCGGTCCTATGCCTCGGCCATTACCCGGCAAGACTTCGAAATTCGCAAGACCCGCCAGAACATGATGCGCATTGGCTGTTCGCAAAGCGTCAGCGTCATCGATGAGAGCGGGCGCAATGTCTGTGACGATCTTGCGACGACCGTGAAGTCCATGGAGGCCAATAAACAGGATCTGCTCCGTAAAAGACAGGAAATCGGCGCATCCGGCGGCCTCAATCCGCGCCGCCGCGAGCTTTTGGCGGCCTTGCAGCAAAACCAGTGCGATCAGGACCCGGCTGCCGAAGAAACCACATCTGCCGGAGAGCCGGATCGCCCCTTCACAGCCCCGGCCTATCCGGAAAATGGCGCTCAGCGCCCAGACCAGCCGGGCTACCGCACCATGTGCGTGCGCACCTGCGATGGCTCGTTTTTTCCGATTTCCGCCTACGCCACGCCAGCCAATTTCGCCAATGATGCCGCCCAGTGCCAGAAGCAATGCCCCGGCGCCAGCACGGAGCTTTACTACCACGCCCTGCTCACTCAGGAAGCAGCAGACATGGTTTCGGCCTCGACCGGTCGCGCATACCGGGATATGCCCTTTGCCTTCGCCTATAGAAATGCCGGCACCGGCCCGCGCAACAGTTGCAGCTGTGCAGCAGGTCCAACGCCTGCCCAAACCGTCATTACCAGCACGGCGCCTGCGTCCGGCAACGCTCCCCTCCCAAAGCCGGAAGCGAACGAGCGCCCCTATGATCCGGCAAATGACAAGGTAAGGCAAGTGGGTCCGAAATTCATGCCCGGCGAAAGCGGCGGCATCGATCTTAAAAATCCAGCAGGAAATGGCCCGCAACCAGTCCAGCAATGACACTAGAGCATTTTCAGGAAAAGTAGAAGCCGGTTTTCCGTCTGAAAATGCGTAAAAACAAATAGCTAGAGCGGTTCAATGTTTTCGTGAAACAATGAACCGCTCTAAAGTATGTCGCGCAAAAGTGTGCATCGGCTTTGCGATAACGACATGCGACAAAACAATAACTTAAAGCGCCAGGAGCGAGCCTGAAAGATCGCGAAACGCATTAGGGCTCGCCGAGCCCTGCTCCCTGCTTTCCTACTGAAACTCGAATATCTGCCGGAAAACGCCGGGCGCTATCAGCGAAAGCGGATTGACTGTCAGGCGCGGTGAATCGATCACGCCCGTCAACTTGAACGTAATGCCAAGCAGGCCACGGTCCCGGCCATTGCCAAGGATGGAGCCGATGACCGGCACTTCGGCAAACAGCCGGTTCAGGCCATAGGCGGGCATGAAGGTTCCCGTCATTTCCATGTGGCCCGCAGCATCCTTCAGGACACCCTGGAATGTTGCCCCGACCTGTTCGCCCCGCACCACGCCATTTTGCGTGCTCAACACGCCATCGCGATAGACAATCCGCGCAAAGGCGCGCTGGAACTTCTGGGAACTGACGTCTACATCCTTGCGCACGGCACTGTTGAGACTGCGCCCGTCATCGCCTGCCGGTGTCGAAACGATCTTTTGCAAGCGGTCTTCGTTTTCGACCCTGAAATTACGCAGATCCAGATTTCCGGCCCAGTTCTTCCCTAACGAGCCGCGTATCTTCAGATCCAGCAAACCACCACGCATATGGCTGTAAATATCCGCCAGCCGGGCCACATCGCCCGCATCGCCGGAGATCACCGACATCACCGGCTCATTGCCGGTCACATCCGTCTGCACCACCAGCGCCTGGCCGCTATCGGTCACGCCGGAAAGATTGAGCGCCGTGGTCTTGTCGTTGCGCGTGCCATAAACCAGCCGCACGCCAGCAAGCATCTCGTCATTGAAGCCGAGGATCTTGTCGAGATCGACCTTGAGGTCGATGTCGTCCGACTTTCCGCCACTGCCCGGACTGGACGTGCCGGAGGATTTCAGCTTCTTGAACAGCGGCCTGCCGTCCAGCATGGCGCCGCTGATCCGGATGGCGGCAATTCCCTTGTTCATCTGCACGCCAACCGCGAAATCATCGGCGCTGGCCAGCCGCACCTTGTCGAGATCGGCGGAAACGAGCCCGCTTTTCGAAACCACGAGCTTGCCGGCCGCGCCAAATCCATCTCCGGCAAGCTGGAATTTATCGAGGCTTTGAACGCCATTGCCCTGCGGGGTGATTTCGAGGCTGGCCTTGGCTGCAATGCCGCTGCCCTTGCTCCAGCCCATCCACGGCACGGAAAGCGTGGTAGACGACAGATCCACCTTCACGAGCTGGCGCTTTTCATCCAGCCGCGATATTTCAATGTCCACCGGACCGTTGACCAGCATGTCCAGCCCCGGCGCCAGCTTGTTGCGATCGGCATTGCTCAAGCGCGCCTTGACCGTCCACTCAGGCGACAGGGCAGAATCCTTGGCAATCGGCTGGCGAAGGGAAATCTGCATCGGCACCTCGTCCACCGCCGCCTTGCCCTCCAGAACGGCAATCTGCGGATCGATCGACAGGGTTCCGTCGAAACCGGAAATGGTACGGTCCATGAAGGGGCGCTTCAACGCCACCCTGGACAGTTGCAGGTCGGTCTTCCACACCGGAGGCGGCGGATTCTGGTCGTTTATCAGCCCGGTGGTAAGCTGTACTTCCGCCTTGACCTCGCCCGCGAAATCCTCGGGCACGAATTCCGTCTTCTGCAAGGCCGCCATGGGCTTGAAGGTGGCAAGTTCCGCCACGGCATCTGCCTCGCCGTCCAGCGACAGACGAATATCGGCCATGAGTGGCTTTGCATAGGTATTGGTAATGGCGAGCAGGCCGTTGGAAATATGAACCTTGCGGCCGGAGGAGAAATAGGAGGTCCCCTCATCCACCTTCACCTGCATTTTCGGCCCCTTGAGGTCGAAATGTCCGCTCATGTCGCGGATCGGCGGAATCTCGCCCGTCACATTCATCCGGGCATCGGCAATATCGAAGCGAATGCGCAATTCGTCCGGGCCGAGATTGAGAGGTGTGGGGATGAATTTCATGCGCCCGGCCGGAATGAAAACATCGATCACGCCGTTTGAAATCATGCCTCCATAGAGATTGGCCATCACCCAGTTGCGCGGCTTGGTGGCCATCCAGAAAGGCCATAGCTGCTTGACCGCCAAAGTGCGCATCTGCGCGATTTGCCCATGAAAACGGACCTGCGGCGACTGATCGCCAAACAGCACATTGACATTGGCCTCCATGGAACCATGCGGGCTCAGTACCGTCAGCTGGCTTACATTCAGCTCCTTTTTCGCATGAATGAATGTGCCGAATGCCTTGATCGAAAAAGGAAAAGCCGGTTCACCGGAATCGATGATCGACGCCGTGCCGCCCTCCACCATCAAATCCAGCCCATAACCCGCGCCGAGACCCTCACCTTGCGGCAGGCGGTCCAGATCGATCACGCCGCCGCTCAGCGGCAGATGCATCGGGCCGAAATCAAGAGATGATGGCTTTATCTCCAGCGTCAGCTTGTCGAAGTCATAGGCAAGGTTGAGATCGGCATGTGTCAGTTCCTGCGCATCGCCATCGAGATAGATCGTGCCTTTTTCCGAGCGCAGCCGCGCCGCCAGCATCGGGGCGCGGTCCGCCGTGCCACGGCTGGCATAGAAATCAATGTTGAAACGGGCATCGGCCCCCTCTCGCCGCACCCCGTTGGGCAGGCGTTTCAGCACGAAGGGGGTGGGCTCCAGATCCGTCATGGTCGCCGCGAGCGAGGAGGTGCGATCACCATCCACCGTTGTTTCGGCGGCGAGGTGGCTGACCTTGCCGTTCACGGAAATGGCGCCATGAATGGCAAGCACCCCATCGGCGCGGTGCAGCATCACCAGATCATCGACGCCGACGGCGATGGGCTCGCCGATATTATCCCGTGCGGAAAAACGGATACCATCCAGCCTCAGCCTGTCCAGCCCACCACGGCCGATAAAGCCGCGCAACTGGTCGAGAACAAGGAAAAGCTTCTGCTGAAATGCGGGAACGTCATCCACTCTCACGCCGGAAAGATCGGTCTTTCCGCCCTGCGGGAAGAGACCGGGATCGAAAGACGTGCCTTCCGCCTCGATTTCCCGCACCACGAGGCGGCCATAAAGCAGCGACAGCGGATCCACCACCAGCTTTACCGTATCGGTGCGGGAAAGAAGCTTGCCGCTTGCCTCATCCGAAATGCTGACCGAAGTGGCTGCCAGCGCAAGCTGGTAATGCCGGGAAAAACGGATGGAGGCGCCTTGCAGTTCGGCCTTCATGCCCGGTGCCATGGCCGATTGCAGCGCCGCCTCTGCCCCGGTGGACAGCATCCGGTCAAGCGTTCCGCTTTCCACCGCCGCTACCAGAAGACCGGCCAGAACCACAAACAGACCGCAAAGCATGATTAACGCACGGACCAGGCGATGCGCATGGCCGCGCGGGGGTGGACAGTGCACAAGCAAGGCGTCATCGACCTGCGAAGAGGGCAGGCTCTCCAGGGCAATCAGGTCTTTTTTGCGAAATCGGACTTTCTCGCCCCGGATTTCTCCCATGTCCCGGCCATCTCTCCTGGTCGTGGCGTTTCGAATACCGCAGCGATTCTCACCCGGCTGCCCCTGCCTACACCATGGTGGCGAAATTCGGAATCGGATCCGGGCGAAACCATTCCATCCGGGGCCAATGCCTTTGTCTGCAAACAGGAATTACCCCATTCCAAGACTGGCCATTACCGGATAAAGAAGGACACCCCGAAGATGATTTCACTTTCGCCCCAAGGCTGCGGGCGCCATGCCGCGCGAAAGCCTTATAGGACCAGAAAACCGGCAAAAGAAAGGTAGCACGATGGCTGAATTGCAGATTGGCGATACAGCGCCAGACTTCACCCTTCCCCGTGACGGCGGCGGCACGGTTAGCCTGAACGGGCACCTGGGAAAGCCGGTGGTTCTCTATTTCTATCCCAAGGACGACACCAGCGGCTGCACGACAGAGGCAAAGGATTTCAGCAGCCTTCTGCCGCAGTTCAACGCCGCCGGTGCCGTGGTCATCGGCCTGTCTCCTGATTCGGTCAAAGCCCACGACAAATTCACCGCCAAACACGGGCTTTCGGTTATCCTTGCCTCCGACGAGGAAAAGTCGGCCCTTCAGGCCTATGGCGTCTGGAAGGAAAAGAGCATGTATGGAAAAACATATATGGGCGTTGAACGGACCACTTTCCTCATCGGCAAGGATGGCAAGATCGCGGCAATCTGGCCCAAGGTAAAGGTGGCGGGCCATGCCGAGGCCGTTCTGAAGGCCGTGCAAGCGCTTTAGCACCCAGATGACCGATATACACATTCCATCGCTGCGCGCTGGCGCCACCATGGCGATTGCCGCTGGCGACCTCGATCTGAAAACGCGACTTGCCCAGGAAAGCGCAAGACGCTGGCAGATGCGGCGGCTTTCACTGCGATCCCCGCTCGATCCGCCTGTGCCGGACAGGCCGGGGCGGCCTGAGAAGCCGGAACTTGTGCCGCCAAAGGCGGTGGAGAAGCGATCCGTGCACACCCTGCCCGGCCGCATCGCCATGCTGCACGCGCTGGCGCATATCGAGCTGAATGCCGTTGATCTCGCACTCGATATTGTCGCGCGTTTCGCCACTGAACCAGTGCCGAATTCATTCTTTGACGGCTGGATGCAGGTGGCTTTCGAAGAGGCAAAGCATTTTGGCATGGTGCGCGACAGATTGCGCGCGCTTGGCGCCGATTATGGCGACATGCCCGCCCATGACGGGTTGTGGAAAGCTGCCCACACCACCCGGAACGATCTGACCGCGCGGCTGGCCGTCGTGCCGCTTATTCTGGAAGCGCGCGGACTGGATGTAACACCTTCCCTGCAAGAAAAGATGCGCGAAACCGGCGACATCGAAAGCGCCGACGTGCTGAAGGTCATTTACGAAGACGAGAAAGGCCATGTCGCGATCGGCGCCAAGTGGTTCCGCTTTCTCTGCGCACGGGAAAAGCGCGATCCCGCCCGCACCTTCCAGGAGCTGGTCCGAAGCAATTTTCGCGGCCAGCTAAAGGCGCCCTTCAACGATGTCGCCCGCGCCGAGGCGGGCCTGACGCCCTCCTTCTATCGCAGCCTTTCCTCCATCAGCCATGCCTGAAATTCTTTAGTTATAAGGCACAATTTTAACGGGGCATTAACCTTAATTAAGTGTAATCGCATCACTCCACTTCGTCCGCATTCAGCCTTTCCGGCCTGCTTTGCTGCGCGAAGGCCGGAGAGTGTCGCGGCACCCCACCCTGCCGCCGGGAAAAACCGGAGAGATGCCGATGGAAAAGGCCGCACAAGGACGTTTTGCCCGCAAGGCCACGACGCCGCATGTGCTGATTCTCGCCTCCGGAGAACGGGTGCGCCACATCACCATTCGCCCGTGGATGGCAGGGCTTGCCGTCGGTGCGCTCGTCGTTGCGGCAACGGCCTATCTCGGCGCAACCGCCTATCTGGTCATGCGTGACAATCTGATCGGCGCCTCCATGGCCCGGCAGGCGCAGATGCAATATGCCTATGAAGACCGCATTTCGGCGCTCAGGGCACAGGTGGATCGCGTCACCTCCCGGCAATTGCTCGACCAGCAGGTCGTGGAAGACAAGATCGAAAAACTCCTCGAACAGCAAATGGCGCTTTCATCGCGCACCGGCAGGCTCGGCTCGCTGATGGACCGCGCCGACCAATCGGGGCTTTCGACGCCCCAGCAAAGCAGCAGCCTGCTACCGCAAGATCAAGCCACATCTCCGGCAGCAGGCGAAACGACGGCAGACAGAGCAGACCGTGCCTTTCAGAATGTGACGCTTTCGCTGAAAACCATCGAGCAGCAGCAAATGGACAGGATCCATGAACTGACCGCCGACGCCTCCGGGGTTGCCACCCGGATCGAGGACGTATTGAGCCGCACCGGCTTCAAGGTCGATACGCCAAAACAGGGCGCGGATGCGGCAGGCGGGCCCCTTGTCGATGCCGATCCGCACCTCGGCTTCGACACCTCGCTGGACGGGCTGGACACGGCGCTCTCACGGCTGGAGGCCGCCCGGCAAACGGCACGGCGAATGCCGCTGAGCAATCCCGCTCCCACCACCGAGATCACCAGCCCTTTCGGCAATCGCACCGATCCGCTGCTGGGACGCCTTGCCATGCATACCGGCGTGGATTTCCGCGCCCCGACCGGCGGAGAGATCAAGGCTGCGGGCGCTGGAACCGTTGTCAGCGCAGGCTATTCCGGCGGCTATGGCAATATGGTGGAAATCGACCACGGCCAGGGCGTTTCCACCCGCTACGGCCACATGTCGAAAATACTGGTGCGCGTTGGCGACAGGGTGGAAACGGGCGGCACGGTGGGCCTTGCTGGCTCCACGGGCCGCTCCACCGGCTCGCATCTCCATTATGAAGTGCGCCGCAACGGCGTGGCCGTTGACCCCATGCGCTATGTGGCGGCAGGCCTGAAACTCGCCACGATCATCGAGTAATGCCAAGCAATGCGCTTGAATAGGCAATAAGCTGACGTTCCGTTAAGCTTTATAGCGCTGCTTTGCCGTCTTTCCTTGACTTCCGGTGGGTTTAGGCCTATGCCGCGCTTGCGTAAACACCCGGTTCGCGGGTGAGTCACCTTGAGTTCGCAAGAACGGAACGGAAAATATTTCCCTTTGACGACCTTCGCTGATCTTGGCCTGAGCCAAAAAGTTCTTTCTGCCGTTGCCGATGCCGGCTACAACATCCCCACGCCCATTCAGGCTGGCGCCATTCCGCCGGCCCTGCAACGGCGTGATATTTGCGGCATTGCGCAAACAGGCACCGGAAAGACCGCCTCTTTCGTTCTGCCCATGCTAACCCTTCTGGAAAAAGGGCGCGCCAGGGCACGAATGCCGCGCACGCTCATTCTGGAGCCGACGCGCGAACTGGCAGCACAGGTCGCCGAGAATTTCGAGAAATACGGCAAGAACCACAAACTCAACATCGCACTTCTCATCGGCGGCGTATCCTTCGATGAACAGGACCGCAAGCTTGAGCGTGGCGCCGACGTGCTGATCTGCACGCCAGGCCGCCTGCTCGATCACTGCGAACGCGGCAAGCTTCTGATGACGGGCGTGGAAATCCTCGTGATCGACGAGGCAGACCGGATGCTCGACATGGGCTTCATCCCCGACATTGAACGCATCGCCAAGCTTATTCCCTTCACGCGCCAGACGCTGTTTTTCTCCGCAACCATGCCGCCGGAAATCCAGAAGCTGGCCGATCGCTTCCTGCAAAACCCCGAGCGGATCGAGGTAGCGCCGCCCTCCTCTACCGCCAAGACGGTTACGCAGCGCCTCGTTGCCTCGCAAAACAAGGACTGGGACAAGCGCGCCGTGCTGCGCGATCTCATCCGCGCGCAGGACGAGTTGAAGAACGCCATCATCTTCTGTAATCGCAAGAAGGATGTGGCGGATCTGTTCCGTTCGCTCGACCGTCACGGCTTTTCGGTCGGTGCGCTGCATGGCGACATGGACCAGCGTTCGCGCACGACCATGCTGGCCAATTTCAAGGACAACAATATCAAGCTGCTGGTGGCTTCGGATGTGGCGGCGCGTGGTCTGGACATTCCCGATGTCAGCCATGTGTTCAACTTCGACCTACCCATCCACGCTGAAGATTATGTTCACCGCATCGGCCGCACCGGCCGCGCCGGACGCTCCGGCAGCGCGTTTTCCATCGTCACCCGCAAGGATACCAAGTTCCTCGACGCCATTGAAAAGCTGATCGGCGAAAAGATCGAGTGGCTGGCGGGTGATCTCTCCGCCCTGCCGGAACCGGCTGAGGGCGACAAGGAAGAGCGTCGCGGCAAGGGCAAGGGTAAATCCCGCGAAAGCGGACGGGAAAGGGATCGCGGCAGCCGCAAGGCCAGCCGTGAGGAGCCAAAACAGGTGGAATCCGCAAGCGAAACTGCTTCCGAACCCGCCACAGAAAAGGTGGAAAGCGTGAAACAGGACCGCAGGACCGAACGGCGCCAGCCTCAGAACAATCGCGACAATCGCTCCAGCCATGCGGCCAATGACGATAACCGCGAGCGCCGCCGCCATTACCGCGATCACGATGACGGCCCGACGCCGGTTGGCTTCGGTGACGACATTCCGGCTTTCATGCTGATCGTTGCCAACGCCAAGGCGTAACCATGTCCGACCAGACAGGACGTCCGGGAACCGACTTTCCCGGACTTGGCGTCGGTCTCGCTATCTTGCGAAATGAAAAGATTCTTCTCTACAAACGCAGGAAGGCCCCCGAAGCCGGTTTCTGGAACATCGTCGGCGGCAAGGTGGACCTGTTCGAAGGCGCGGAGCAGGCTGCACGGCGCGAGGCAGTGGAAGAAAGCGGGCTAATCATTGGCACGCTGGAATTTGTGACCGTGATGGAGCAAATCATCCCTGCGGACGGGCAGCACTGGATCTCGATGATTTACAAGACCTCAGAAACGGAGGGCGAGCCGCGATTGGCAGAGCCTGAAAAGCAATACAGCGCCGTGCGTTTATCAAACGCACAAAGGACGCTGTATCACTTTAAATCCGCTGCATAATTTCTTGAATCGATTCCGATTTAAGAAATTATGCAGCGGGAGTTTGGTTGGTTCGCGCTCGACGCCCTGCCGGAACCTTTATCCGTGTTCACCCGCGACAGTCTTGCCTTTCTTCGCTGAACGTCCGAGGAAGGCTCGCCTTCCCGCCTCGCAGGCGAGGTTCACCCATTTCGCCATTTCATCCGGATCGTCGAAAGCGCTGTCCGGCACAGACCAGTAGGGCATGGCAACGCGCTTGCCGCCGGGCCGCTCATATGTCCATTGCCTTGCACCATGGGCGGCAAATTCCGGTGCAGTTTCGGCATCTGCCTTCAGGAGAATCTCATCGAAGAGGTAAAGCGCAATAATGGCGCCATCGCTGTAAATGCCCTTGCCACCAAACATGCGGCGAATGGAGATTGGCCTGGCGGTTGCGAATATCTCTTCGATTTCCTGATTATTCATGAGCCCGCCTGCATTTCCTGATTTGCCATTTTTACCGGCATTTGCGAAGGATGGTGTATCGTTACCAGTTGGAGCGGAAAGTCAAATATCCGGATGCCCATGAAGTTTACAGCGCCGCTCTGCCTTTCCTTTTCTATTTTCTTCGCCGCCGCTCAGGCCGAGGCACTGACGATTGGCGTGGTTGCGCCAAAGGACGGACCTTACGGCCTGCTGGGCCAGCAGATCAGGGCGGGCGCCGAGGCTTCGGCACAACAAAAGGGCGTGTCGCTCACCTTTGTGGATGAGAGCTGTGAGGCCGGTAGCGGTGTATCCATCGCCGAAAAGCTTTCCGCCGCCAAGGTCGATGCCGCCATTGGCTTTTTGTGCAGCGAAACACTCGAAACCGCAGCGCCGCCGCTTGGCGCGCAAACCATTCCCATGTTGACCTTGTCGGTGCGCTGGGCGACGATCATGGAAGACGCCTTGAAGAAGGGCTGGCCGCTTTTTCGCATGGCGCCCTCCGGCAAGGCCGAAAGCGAAAAACTTGTCGATGTCATTTTGACGCGCTGGACCGGCTCTGCCTTCGCGTTGATCGACGATGGAACCATCCGTGGGCGAGAACTGGTGGATGCCATCCGCGCACCATTGGAAGAGCGCGGCATGAAGCCGGTTTTCACCGACACCTACCGTCCGGGGCAGGAAAACCAGATTGCGCTGGTGCGGCGCCTGCAAAAGACCGGCGCAACGCATGTTTTCATCGGCGGCGACCGCAGCGATGTGGCCATCATTGCCCGTGATGCGGCAGCGGAAAATATTCCGCTTTCCCTTTTGGGGGGCGATTCGCTGAAGGCGGTGGACAGGCCCGTGCCGCTTGCCGATGGCGTTGAGGCCGTAACGATACCCGATTATGCGAAGGACGAGGCCGCCTTGCCCGCAGCCCAGGCCGTTCGGCAGCTTGGCACCGAGCCCGATGGCTACGCCCTGCCTGCCTTTGCGGCAATAGAGTTTCTGGCGGCCGTGGGCGCGGATAGCAGGCCTTTGGCACAATCCATCACCAATGTGAGCATCGACACGGTCATCGGCAAGATCGGGTTCACGCCTGCGCATGAATTGAGCGAAAATCCCTACAGGCTTTTGCAATGGCGCAATGGCGCATTTCAGGCGGCCAGCCCGTGAAACGGCCGTGCGGCGTCGCAATTGGCGGTGATTGGCAAAAATCATTTGCCTCGCCGCACAATTCACCCAATTCAATGGTTTGAAAACACGCAGTGCAAAGCCGGGTCTGCCGTTGGTGACAGTTGTCGCTTCCTTCGCGGAATGCTATGGAGCCCGAAAATGCCGTGCCAGGAGTATCCGCGCCCATGAACCGTCCGCTGCTGATTGCCCCCTCTATCCTCGCCGCCAATTTCGCCAAGCTTGGACAGGAAGTGGTGGATGTGGTGGAAGCCGGTGCCGAATGGGTGCATCTGGATGTGATGGATGGACATTTCGTGCCGAATATCTCTTTCGGCCCGGCCATCATCAAGGCGCTGCGTCCGCTGACCAAGGCCGTTTTCGACTGCCACCTGATGATTGCCCCGGCCGACCCTTATCTGGCCGCCTTTGCCGATGCGGGCTGCGATTACATCACCGTTCACGCCGAGGCCGGCCCGCACCTGCACAGGTCGCTGCAAACCATTCGCGCACTGGGCAAGAAGGCGGGTGTTTCGCTTAATCCTGCCACGCCTGTTTCCGTGCTGGAAAACGTGATCGACGATGTGGACCTGATCCTTATCATGAGCGTCAATCCCGGTTTTGGCGGCCAAAGCTTCATTCCCTCTGCCGCCGCCAAGATCGCCCAGGCGCACGCCTTGATCGGCAACCGCGACATCGCGCTGGAGGTGGATGGCGGCATCACGGTGGATACCGCGCCGATCGTGACGAAGGCTGGCGCCAATGTGCTGGTGGCAGGCTCAGCGGTCTACAAGGGTGACGGCGTGGACGCCTATCGCAAGACGGTCAGCGCCATTCGCGCTGCCGCCGAAGGAGGTCGCGCGTGATCGCAGTCCGGCTTCGCCGTTTCATTCTGGCAGCCGCCGCCTGTGCGGCGGGCCTTCCCGCCTTTGCAGGCGATATTGCCGCCGTGCGCCCAATCGGCTTTGCCGCAGATGGCTCTGTCTTTGCGTTCGAGGAATTCGGAGTTCAGACCGGCACGAATATTCCCTATTCCACCATTTACGCCATCGATCTCAACAACAATACCTTCCTGCCCGACACGCCGGTTCGCCAGCGCGGCGATGACGACAAGGCGACCGTTTCCGCCATTCGCAAGCAGGCCGCCGATCAGGTCGCAAAAATCGTTCAGGAGCGCGGGCTTCTCGACCATCCGGGCGAACTCGTGGCATTCAATCCGGCAAGCGAGGTCAATAGCGATCCGCACAGCATTACCTATCGCCTGCGCGCCAGCCAGCCCGGCGCGGGTGAAGCCAATACGGTGACGCTGGAAGAGCTGGACGAAGGCGCACCGGCAGCGTGCAAGGAGCAGGTGCAGACCATCAAGGGTTTTCGCCTGCGCATGACGCAAATTTCCGGGCAGAAGCAGGATAAGGTTGTTTACGAGGATGGGCATGTCCCGGCCAGCCGCCGCTGCCCCATCGGCTACCGGCTGGGTGGCGTTGTTACCTACCAGATCCCCGGCGGCGCCATGGTGCAGATTGCCCTGGTGCTGGTCATGAATCCTGCCTCCGACGGATCCGACGGGCGCTGGCTCGCGGTTCCGATAAAGCCCTGATCAGGTGATGAAACGGCGCTTTGCTCGCGTCATCCCGCCCTGGCGCCTCTGGTTTGGCGGCAGCGGCGCATGGGCCATTGCCATGGCGCTTTCCAGCTTCGTGACACTGGCGCATCTCGGCCGGCTTGGCGATGGCGTTCTCCCTGGCATCGTCACGCTCTATGCGGTTGGCGGGCTTCTGGGCTGGTTGCTTGCAATGCCGCTGATACATCTGGCATCCTTGCTGCTGCCGAGGGATTCGCATTTTGCGGCGGCCCTGCTTTCGCTTCTGCTGATGACGGCGCTGGCTACGGCCACGCTCTTCGTTTTGCAATACCGTCTGTTTTACGCGCAATGGCACGGCCCCTTCGGCACGCGGCTCTGGCTTTATCAATTCACCTTCACCTCGGCCTCTGCCTTTTATCAGTTCGCCGTGCTTGGCAGCCGCTATTTTCTGCCATGCGGACCGTTCATGGCCATTATGGCCAGCTTGTTTCTCGCGCGGCGTTGAACCATTGCCCCATGTTTGCTAAGGGGGCCGAAGATGAAGCGCGATGCGGCTGACCAGCCGGTTATCATCACGCTTCAGCTCTATGTTTCGCTCATGCCGCGCTTGCAAAGCCAGCTCATGGCCTTGCGCGACATGCCTTGGATTTATGCAGGAAAGTTAGGCTCATGATCCCGCGCTACTCCCGGCCCGAAATGGTCGCCATATGGTCCCCCGAAACCAAATTCCGCATCTGGTTCGAGATCGAGGCCCATGCCTGCGACGCGCTGGCCGATCTCGGCGTCATCCCGAAGGAATCGGCCCGCACCATCTGGGAGAAGGGCGGCGCTGCGGAGTTTAACGTTGCCCGCATCGATGAGATCGAGGCCGTCACCAAGCACGACGTCATTGCCTTTCTCACGCATCTTGCCGAGTTCATCGGCCCCGATAGCCGCTTCGTCCATCAGGGCATGACGTCTTCGGACGTGCTGGACACGACCTTCAACATCCAGCTCGTGCGCGCCGCAGACCTGCTGCTCAATGACATGGACCGCGTGTTGAACGCGCTGAAGACGCGCGCCTTCGAACACAAGGACACGATCCGCATCGGCCGCAGCCATGGCATTCATGCCGAGCCTACCACCATGGGCCTGACCTTCGCCCGCTTCTATGCGGAAATGAAGCGCAACCGCGACCGCCTTCAGGCCGCTCGCGCCGAAGTGGCAACGGGTGCCATTTCGGGCGCCGTCGGCACCTTTGCCAACATCGATCCGCGCGTGGAAGAACATGTCTGCGCCAAGCTTGGCCTTGCGCCGGAAACCATTTCCACGCAGGTCATCCCGCGTGATCGTCACGCCATGTTCTTCGCGACCCTTGGCGTGATCGCATCCTCGATCGAAAACGTCGCCATCGAAATCCGCCATATGCAGCGCACGGAAGTTCTGGAAGCCGAGGAGTTCTTCTCCCCCGGCCAGAAGGGTTCCTCCGCCATGCCGCACAAGCGCAATCCGGTTCTGACGGAAAACCTGACGGGCCTTGCGCGTCTGGTGCGCATGGCCGTTACGCCCGCCATGGAAAATGTCGCCCTCTGGCATGAGCGCGACATCAGCCATTCCAGCGTGGAACGCGGCATCGGCCCGGACACGACCATCACGCTGGATTTTGCCCTGAACCGCCTGGCAGGCGTCATCGAAAAGCTGGTGATCTATCCGGACAACATGCTGGCCAACCTCAACAAGTTCCGCGGGCTGGTGCATTCGCAGCGCGTGCTTCTGGCGCTGACGCAGGCCGGAACCTCACGTGAAGACGCCTACCGTCTGGTCCAGCGCAACGCGATGAAAGTGTGGGAACAGGGCAAGGACTTCCTGGAGGAATTGCTGGCCGATGCGGAAGTGCGCAACGCGCTGAGCGAAGAGGCCATTCGCGAGAAGTTCGACCTTGGCTACCACACCAAACATGTCGATACCATTTTCAAACGCGTGTTTGGCTGATTGTTAGAAATTCACCCGGTGAAGCCTCTTCACCGGGTTTTTTGATTTCGCACGCTTTGCCGGGAAATGCCCGGCACCCTTCCCTTCAGACCGTGAAAATCTTTTCACGCAGCTCCTGCCACGAGGCCTTGTCGGGCGCGACCAGCAGACCGCCGGTGGTGTGATGCGGCAGATAGGCCGAGCCGTCGAAACGGGCCACATGGGCGCCTGCCTCCTGCATCAGCAGCGCACCAGCCAGATGGTCCCAGGGCATCAGCTTGTTATACATGCCGAAATGCAGATGTCCCTGCGCCAGCACGCGGTATTCATGCGCTGCACAGCGGTAGCTGGTGAAAAGCCGCACATCGGCCAGATTGTTCAGAATGCGGCGGCGGGTTTCCACATCGAAAAAGCCGGTATTGGCAATGCCGATCATTTGCGAAAGCTCAGGCGCGGGCAGCACATTCATCTGCTCCTGTTCGCCATTCGCCTTGCACATCCAGGCGCCGCTGCCCTTTTCCGCAATCGCCCAATCATTGCCGATCGGATCATAGATCAGGCCCGCCACGGTTTCTCCCTTGCGGACCACGGCGAGCATGACGCCAAAAAGCGTGAGGCCAGCGGCAAAATTGAAGGTTCCGTCGATCGGATCGACAATCACGGCAAGATCGGCATCCTGTAACCTGTCGAGGAGCGCCGGATCGGCGGCCACGGCCTCTTCACCGAGAAACAAGGCCTCGGGCATCACTTGTTCGATGCCAGCGCGGATCACCCGTTCGGCTGCCTCGTCGGCTTCCGTAACAAGGTCGATCGCCTCGGTTTTCACGCGCACGTCACCCTCGCCCAGATTGCGAAAACGCGGAAGGATTTCCTGCACCGCCGCCTCTTGCAGCAGATTGGCCAATGCGGCGATGTCGAGCGTTTCCATGGATGATCCTTTCAGGTCAAGGGGCAAGAATGATGTCGCGATAGATCATGGCCCAGCTTTCCCGATCCGGGGCGGACAGAATGCCGCCGGTGGTTTCGCCGGGAAGATAGGGGCTGCCATCGAATTTCGAGGTAACGCCGCCCGCCTCGGAGTGAAGCAGCACGCCCGCCAGATGATCCCACGGCATGAGCTTGTGATGGCCGATGAAATGCACCTTGCCGCTGGCAACCATCCAGTACTCATAGGCAGAACAATTATAGGCAAAGGCCATGCGGGTTTTGGCAAGATTGGCTGCGATACGCCGCCTTTCCGGATAGGCAATATCGTTGATGGAAATGGTGCCGACCATCTCGGCCAGAGCCACGGGCTCGGCCACCGAAATCGGCGAGGCCACGCCTGCGGCAGTCACACAGTGGGCGCCCGCACCCTTCATCGCCACGAGACTGTCACCCAGCACGCTGTCATGGATGATGGCGGCAATGGTTTCTCCCTTCGACACCACGGCCAGATTCGTACCGTAAAGCGGCATTCCCGCCTGGAAATTGAAGGTGCCGTCAACGGGATCGATCACGAAGGCCAGATCGGCATCCCGCAGGGCCGTAATCAGGGAAGGGTTTGTCTCGCAAGCCTCCTCGCCCACCACAAGCGCCGTGGGCCAGCGGGCCAGCAGCGCCTGCGTGATGTGTTTTTCGGCAAGAAGATCGGCATCCGTCACAAGATCGATGCTGGATTTCTTTTCCACCACATCGCCCGCCGACAGCCGGCGAAAGCGCGGCAAAATCTCGGTGGCGGCGGCCTGCTTGACGAACTGATGCACCAGTTCGACATCTTTATCCTGAAACACGAAAGCTTGTCCTCAAATCAATATGACGGGTCCGGCTTTGCACCCGCCATGTGAAGAGCGCGTGACAATAGAGCGCCCTGGCAGGAATTATGCAGCACCCCGGTCTTCTGTCACTCCGCTTAAGCCGAGGGCGGCAAAATCGAACAGGGTGCGATCCATGAGATGGGAAGGATTGACATGGCCGAGCGCCCGCAACATTGCGTCCTTCCGCCCCGGCATTTTCGCCTCTATGCCCGCCAGCATTTCCTTCATTGCATTGCGCTGCAAGCCATCCTGTGATCCGCAAAGATCGCAAGGGATGATGGGAAACTGCATGGCTGCGGCGAATTTCGCCAGATCGTCCTCGCCCGCATAGGCCAGCGGCCGCAGCACCATGAGGTCGCCTTCATCGTTCAACAGCTTGGGCGGCATGGCGGCAAGGCGGCCACCATGAAAGAAGTTCATGAAGAAAGTTTCCAGAATATCCTCGCGATGATGGCCCAGCACCAGCGCATCGCACCCTTCTTCACGGGCAATGCGGTAGAGATTGCCACGCCGAAGCCTCGAACAGAGCGAGCAATAGGTGGCCCCTTCCGGCACCTTTTCCTTCACGATGGAATAGGTATCGCGATATTCGATGCGATGTTTCACCCCGATGGAGGCGAGATAATCCGGCAGGATGTGTTTGGGAAAATTCGGCTGGCCCTGATCCAGATTGCAGGCCAGCAGCTCCACCGGCAGCAGGCCGCGCCATTTGAGATCCAGAAGCAGCGCCAGCAGGCCATAGCTGTCCTTGCCGCCCGAAAGGCCGATAAGCCAGCGCTTCTGCCCTTTCAGCATGGCAAAATCATCCATGGCCTGACGCACCTGTCGCAGCAGGCGCTTGCGCAGCTTGTTGAAGGAAACGCTACGGGGCGCATGGATAAAAAGCGCGTGCCCGGCAAAGTCTTCGGAGAGCGCGGTGTCGCTTTCGTCCTGCGGTGCCTGCAAGCCGGCAGTCATGATATTCATCCCGGATTTCGCCTTCCGAAAGAGCTTTCCACCCTGCCCCGATGCGGGTTTATGCGGGTGGCTTTTCTCTTACTGCCGCATCAGTTCGGCGAATTCAACCTCCCGCGTGCCAACCTGCCGCTCACGAGAGACCAGAATCTGGTCCACGATCCCCGGACGGCACATCATGATGGCGTCATCCGGCGCATTACGGCGCACGAGCTGCAAGGTGTCGCGGAACCGCTGCGGATTGCGCTTTGGGTAAAAGCCAACCAGTGGCCCCTTCACCTGATAGCCAGCCTCCCGCATTTCGTCGTTGAAACCGGCGGCCATGCGCTCCACCACGGCGATCTTGCCGCGCTGCGGCAGGCCAAGGGCAAGCCCCTGCTGCGGCTCGCCACGCAGCCACGGGCTTTTTCCGCGCGGACTGATCAGCAATTCACGACGCGCTTTCAACCAGTCACGCACGACGGGCAGAAAATGCACATGCTGATAGCCATCGATATAGTCCGGCACCCGGCCGACCCCGTCGATGAAAGCGTTCAACTGGGCATCAAGCTCCCTTTGCAGCTTGCCCTTATCGACGCTGCCAAGCAGCCATTGCGAAATGCGCCGCTTCAGCGAACACATGGGCTTCACGCCACTCAATGGCATGTAGCTGGTAAGGGTGAGATGCAGCCCGACTTCGCCGTTGCAGTCATTGATGACCGGCATCAGCAATTCAGCCTCTTCCCGCCAATCGGAAAACACCGTCATGCAGCCGGTGCCGCGCACCTTGCCTTGCTCCAGAAGCGCCCGAATGGCGGCATCCACACCCGGAGACAGTCCATAGCCATCCGCAATGATATGGAGCGGCTTTCGATTGGCTCTTATATCCATCATCTGCATCGAAATCTCGCTGTATCGCGGCTGCCGCTCCTGAAGCCCTGCCCTTTGCCCGCCTATCGCGAACCGGCAGCTAACAGCTTCCACCGCATTGCAGCAACTCAGGGAAATTACCCTTTATAACTGGTTAATGACAAGAGGTCGGCGGTTGCATAACAACCGCAAACGCGCCTGGGTTTTTACCCCACCCCCGTGAAAGCCGGTTCCGGGGCCTCTATGGACAATGCTCAATACCCGAACACCGACCATCCCGTGCGCGTGGCAAGCATTTCAAGCGCAGCGGAACCGAGTGCTGAATTGCCAACCTTGTTCAGCCCCGGCGACCACACGGCAATCGACGCCTTTCCGGGCGCGATGGCCAGAATGCCACCGCCCACGCCGCTCTTGCCAGGCAGGCCGACGTGATAGGCGAAATCACCCGAGCCGTCATAATGTCCGCATGTCAGCATCAGGGCATTAATGCGCCGCGCCCGCTTCGGCGAAACCACCGAAAACCCCGTGAGCGGATTGGTGCCGCGATTGGCCAGAAAAAGCCCGGCGCGGGAAAGCTGCACGCAACTCATGGAAAGCGCGCATTGATGAAAGTAAGTGCCGAGCACCAGATCGGCCGGATGTTCGAGATTGCCGAAAGAGCGCATGAAATTGGCAAGCGCAAAATTGCGATAGCCGGTTGCATGTTCGGAACGCGCCACTCTTTCATCAATCGTCACGCCGTCATCATCGGCCAGAAACCGCATGAAACGCAGGAACTCTCCAATCGCTTCGCGCGGCTTGTGTCCCGCCAGCACCATATCCGTCACCACGATGGCGCCGGCATTGATGAAGGGATTGCGCGGAATGCCATGCTCATGCTCAAGCTGGACAATGGAGTTGAACGCCGAACCGGATGGCTCCCGCCCTACCCGTTTCCAGATGCTTTCCCCGGCCTTGCCAAGCGCAAGCGTCAGCATGAAAACCTTGGAAATGCTCTGCACCGAAAATGCCGTTGCGGCATCGCCAGCCGTAAAGGTCTGGCCATCTACCGTGGTCACGGCAAGGCCAAATTGCCGGGGATCGACATTGGCCAGCTCGGGGATATAGTCAGCCACCTGCCCCTCGCCGAGGCGCGGCTGCATCATCAGCGCTATATCATCGACGACGGCTTGCAGATCCATCTGTCCCTCATGCGTACCGAAGGCCATTTTGCCACTTTCCCGCTGCACCGCAAACAGAAAAAGCCGCCCCGAAGGACGGCTTTCCCGAATGCACAAGCAAAATCAGCGCGAATAGAATTCGACGACCAGCTGCGGCTCCATGACGACCGGATAAGGAACGTCAGAGAGACCCGGAACGCGAACGAAGGTCGCAACCATCTTGTTGTGATCGGCTTCGATGTAGTCCGGAACGTCACGCTCAGCGAGCTGTACCGATTCGAGAACCGTTACGAGCTGCTTGGACTTCTGGCGAACCTCGATCACGTCGCCAGCCTTGCAACGGTAGGAACCGATATTGACGCGAACGCCATTGACGGTCACATGGCCGTGGTTGACGAACTGACGGGCAGCCCAGACGGTCGGCACGAACTTGGCGCGGTAGACAATGGCGTCCAGACGCGATTCGAGCAGGCCGATCAGGTTTTCGCCGGTGTCGCCCTTGCGGCGGTTGGCTTCTTCATAGGTGGCGCGGAACTGCTTCTCGCGGATGTCGCCGTAGTAGCCCTTCAGCTTCTGCTTGGCGCGCAGCTGCACGCCGAAGTCGGAGAGCTTGCCCTTGCGGCGCTGGCCGTGCTGACCAGGGCCGTATTCGCGGCGGTTTACCGGGGACTTCGGACGGCCCCAGATATTTTCGCCCATACGGCGATCGATCTTGTACTTGGAAGATGCGCGCTTGCTCATCGTATTTCCTTTGTGTTTTATGCCTCTTGCGGGGCTTGTTTTTCAGGAAACACGCCCTCCTTTGGATTGCCTTGCGGCGCTCCTGACAGGCAGCCCGGATTTCTTGCGAAAAGGTGCTGCCACGGGACATGTCATGACAACACCGGGCGTTTCCACCCGGCGTTGGGGCGGTCTCTAGTGCCACCAAACAAAAATGTCAATAAGGTGCCTTGAAATGTGAACATTGCCGCCACACCTAAGCCTCAACGTAGCGCCGGGCCCCTCTGACGTGACTGCCGGTTTCCCGTGATGTCGGCGCTATGATCCAAAACCCTTCCGGCAAGGAAACCCGCAATGGATTTTCTTTGGGTAGACATGATGGGCAAGCCAGTGTGGATGTGGCTGTTCTTCATTGCTGTCGTTCTTTTTCTTCTCGTTCTCGATCTTGGTGTTCTTCACAAGAAGAGCAAGGAAATCGGCATGGCCGAAAGCTTTGCCTTCTCCGCTTTTTATATTGCGCTTGGCGTGTTGTTCGGCGGCTGGATATGGTGGCAATCGGGCCAACAGGCCGGTATTGAATATCTCACCGGATTCGTGATCGAAAAAAGCCTTGCGATGGACAATATCTTTGTCATCGCCATGATCTTCAGTTACTTCGCCATTCCGCGAGCCTATCAGCACCGCGTGCTGCTTTACGGTATCCTTGGCGTCATCGTGCTGCGCGGCATCATGATTGCAGCGGGTGCGGCCATCGTCGAAAGCTATCACTGGGTTCTTTATTTCTTCGCCGCCTTCCTGGTCTTCACCGGCGTGAAAATGCTGCTGACGGCCGACAAGGAATATGACGTCGCTTCAAACCCCGTGCTGAATTTCGTGCGCCGCCACTTGCCGGTTACGGAAAAGCTCGAAGGCGATCATTTCGTGGTGCGCAAGGCCGACGAAAAGACCGGCAAGATGAAAACCTATATCACGCCGCTGCTTCTGGCGCTGATCATGGTGGAATTCGTGGACCTTGTCTTCGCGGTGGACTCCATCCCGGCAATCTTTGCCATCACCACCGATCCTTACATCGTCTACACCTCCAACATCTTCGCGATCCTGGGTCTTCGGGCGCTGTACTTCGCACTCTCGGCTCTGATCCATCGCTTCGCCTATCTGAAATATGCGCTTTCGGTCGTGCTGATCTTTATTGGCTCCAAGATCTTCATTGCCGACATGCTGGGCATTGCCAAGATCCCGCCGATGATCTCCCTGACCATCACGCTTGGCATTCTTGCCGCCGGTATCTTCGGCTCGCTGTGGGCAACGCGCGGCAGCAAGCAAAGGGCCGAAGCGGAGTAATCCGCAACCGGGCGAAAAAATGGCCGCCGTGGCTTCTGTCACGGCGGCGTTTTTGTTTATAAAAGTCTTTTGATGACAAGGATGCCCATATGACCTCTGCGATTCTGGACCGTTTCCTGCGGTATGTCGTGATCGACACCCAGTCCGACCGGACGTCCTCCAGCCAGCCCTCCACGGAAAAGCAGAAGAACCTCGGGCGCGTTCTCGTGGACGAATTACAGGCCATGGGCCTCGCCGATGCCCATATGGATGAACACGGCAATATCTACGCCACCCTGCCCGCTACATCGCAAAAGGCGGTTCCGGCCATCTGCTTCTGCTCCCATATGGACACGGCCCCGGACTTCTCCGGCACGAATGTGAAGCCGCAGGTGCTGCGCAACTATCAGGGCGGCGACATCGTATTGCCCGGAGATACGAGCCGCGTGATCCGGGTGAGTGAAAATCCGGAACTGGCGCGCCAGATCGGCAAGGACATCGTCACAACCGATGGCACGACCCTGCTGGGCGCAGATGACAAGGCAGGCATTGCCGAAATCATGACGGCGGCCCAATTTCTGCTGGACCATCCGGAAATCCCGCACGGGCCGGTCAAAATCCTTTTCACCACCGATGAGGAAATCGGCCGCGGTGCCGACAAGGTAGATCTGAAGAAACTGGGCGCAGCCTTCGGCTACACCATGGACGGAAGCACGGTTGGCGAAATCGAGAATGAAAACTTCTCCGCCGACGAGGTCAAGATCAGCATTACCGGTGTCGCCATTCATCCGGGCACGGCCAAAGGCCGCATGGAAAACGCCATCAGGATCGCAAGCCAGATCATTGCCCGCCTGCCCAGGGATCTTGGTCCGGAAGCGACGGAGGGCCGCCAGGGCTTCATTCATCCCAGCGATATGACGGCCACGCTCGAAGGTGCGGACATCAACTTCATCATCCGCGATTTCGACGTCTCCGGACTGCACGACAAGGAAAAACTGCTGGAAGATATTACCCGCGAGGTCATGGCCGGTTTTCCAGCCTCCACCTACAGCTTTACGGTGCTTGAACAATATCGCAACATGAAGATGGTTCTCGACCAGCACCCGCAGGTCATGGACAATCTGGCGGAGGCTGTCCGCCGCGTTGGCCTTGAACCGAAACTCACCGCCATTCGCGGTGGTACGGATGGCGCACGCCTTTCCTTCATGGGGCTTCCCTGCCCGAATATCTATACCGGCGGTCACGCCTATCACTCGCCGCTGGAATGGATCAGCGTCCAGGATATGGAAATTTCCGCCCGCACCATCGTGGAACTGGTGAAGGTTTGGGAAGAAAGAGCCATATAAGTTTAAAACGGATCGGCAGGGGGTAAGCGCCCCTGTCTCCGATCATTCGGCGGCGGTCTTGAGGTCTACATCGTCCGTGGCGTTCGGATCGCCGGGCAGCGTCTCTGCTTCGAGATCAGGGAAGGCGACGATGCGCTTTCCGGAAAAGTCGGTGTGAACCACCACCAGCCCCTGCTCTTCGAAATAACCGAGAAGGCGACGGGCGCGGCGCGCCGAATGCGTGCCATAAGCCTTGGCAATGCGAAGATCGGAAGGGCAAGGCTCGTTGCGAATGGCAGCCTTGGCCATGAGCAGGAACACGCCCTGCAAATCCTCCGAAACGCGAAGGGAAAGCGTAAGCGCGGTCTGCCAGTTTTCCGAACTTGCCGTTTCCTCGTCAACGCCCGCGCGGGCCACGGCTACACGGCGGCGAAACTCGCCCATGGCCATGGGCGGGCCTGTCACGCGGCGCATTCGGGCGCGAACCAGAAATTCCTGATAAAGCACGGAATCCGTTCGATAAGCAGCCTGCGGATCTTCCAGGATTTCCGAAAGCACAGCCGCCAGCCGCTCTTCCCGCTCTGCCGCTGGCATTTCCGGCTGGGCGGGCGCGCGCTGGATGGAAATGTCATCGCCGGATGCGGCGGGCGATGCCTTGGAAAGCTCGGCCAGAATATCCGTGGTGGGGCGCGGCGCAGGCGGCGTACGCCGCAGGATGGGACGGTTGAACTCCTCCGGATCGGGCGTGAAAATCAGGTCTTCCACATCCTGGGGCGCTTCGGGCAGCGGCATCAGCTTGGGGCTAGAGGACCGGGCGGAGGTTTCCACGGCGCCAATGACGATGGGCAGGGGACGGCGTGACAGCGCCGGTCCAAGGGCCACGAAGTTCCCGCGCTTCAGATCACGGAACATTTCCGCCTGACGGCGATCCATGCCCAGAAGATCGGCGGCGCGGGCCATGTCGATGTCCAGGAATGTTCGCCCCATCAGAAAGTTGGAGGCTTCCGCGGCAACGTTCTTTGCCAGCTTTGCCAGCCGCTGCGTGGCGATGACCCCGGCAAGACCGCGCTTTCTGCCCCGGCACATCAGATTGGTCATCGCGCCCAGCGAAAGCTTGCGGGCATCTTCGGACACGTCACCACCAACGGAAGGCGCAAACATCTGCGCCTCGTCCACCACCACCAGAACAGGATACCAGTATTCGCGCTCGGCATCGAACAGGCCGTTGAGGAAAATCCCGGCAGCGCGCATTTGCTGCTCTATATCCAGCCCCTCCAGCGTGAAAACGCAGGAGACCCGATGCTGACGGATGCGCGTGGCAATCCCGATCAACTCGGCATCGCTGCGATCACCATCCACGACGATGTGACCATATTTATCGGCAAGCGTGACGAAATCGCCCTCCGGGTCGATAATGACCTGCTGCACCCACGGTGCCGATTGCTCCAGAAGCCGGCGCAAAAGATGCGATTTGCCAGAGCCGGAATTGCCCTGCACCAGCAGACGGGTTGCCAGAAGCTCTTCGATATCGAGCTTGGCCGGCTGACCGCCCGCCACCGTTCCCATATCGATCCCGACCTGCACGCAGCTACCCCTTCAATCAACGCCACCCGGCTTTTCATCCGTCTGGCAGCACGGGCGCTGGCCCGAAGAAAACCGCAAACACTCAAAAGCCGACTTAACGCGACGGCCCTGTGAAGAGTGTCTAGCATGTTCAGGCCAAAACAGCTTGGCGTTCTTTACGAAACCCACAGGCAATAATACCAAGGCTCGAAGATGCGAACGCATCCTCGCCTTGAGGAGATTTCGAATATCTCAACTGCGTCAGAGGCTTGAGATATTCGAAAGGGGAATACCAAGGGTCATTTTCAATGACCCTTGGTATAAGGCCGGACGCAGGACACCCTGCCCTGTGCCTGCCGGTCAATCCGGCTCATCTGCCGGAACGGGTGAAACCAGCAGCTTGTCGATACGGCGTCCATCCAGATCGACGACCTCGAATCTCCAGCCGTTCTTCACGAAGCTTTCGCCCAGCGAAGGGATGCGCTTCAATTCGTCCAGCACGAAACCGGCAACGGTGGTAAAATCCGGGTCATCTTCCACCGGCACGCGGATATGCTCCACGAACTCGTCGATCGGCGTCCAGCCTGCCACGAGATAGGAGCCATCTTCCCGCAGCAGCAGAGCGGGCTCTTCCTCGCCATCTTCCTGAAAGGCGCCTGTGATGGCTTCCAGAATATCGCCGGAGGTAATGATGCCTTCGAAATGGCCGTACTCGTCATAGACAAGCACCATATGCATCCCGGTCTTGCGAATGGACTGGATGATGTCGATGGCGCCGGCCAGATCGGAGACGATCGGCACTTCGCTGGTCAGCGCCTGAATGTCGAAATCATTGCCGCGCGCCAGCGCATCGTAAAAATTCTTTACCAGAAGCACACCGATGATCTCATCGGAATTGCCATTGCGCACCGGCATACGCGAATGCGTCGAGGCGGAAAGCTTGTCGCGAATTTCCTCTATCGAGTCTTCCGTGTTGATGGTCACGACATCGCGGCGGGGCGTCATAAGCCCGCGGGCTGTGCGGTCGGCAAGCCGCATCACGCCGGAAATCATCTGCGATTCCTCGGTTTCGATCACGCCCGCGCTTTGCGCCTCGGCCAGAACCGTCTTGATTTCCTCGTCCGTGACCGTGCCGGAACTGCCGCCCTTTTGCCCAAGAAGCGCCAGAAGCGCGCGGCCGGAACTATCCAGCAACCACACCAGCGGCGCGGCGATGCGCGACAGCACCTTCATGGCGCCCGCCACGCGGGCTGCCACCAGTTCGGCATTGCGCAGCGCGATCTGCTTCGGCACGAGTTCGCCAATGATGAGCTGAAGATAGGTGATGAGAACAACGACGGAGCCCACGCCCAAAGCGCTGGCCGCGCCCTCGGAAAGCCCCTGTAGCGCCAGCCATTGCGACAGGCGCGCACCGAGCGTTGCACCTGAAAATGCGCCCGACAGAACGCCCACAAGCGTGATGCCGATCTGCACGGTCGAAATGAAGCGGCCCGGATCCTCCGCCAGCCGAATGGCCACGGCGGCACCGCGATGCCCCTGATCCGCCATGACCTTGAGACGTGCGGCACGGGCGGAAACAACAGCCAGCTCGGACATGGACAGCAGCCCGTTCAGGAGGGTCAGCAGCGCGACAATAAGGATTTCAGCAATCAAGCGTTTCTAGGTCTCATAGGAACCGCGCAAGGCGGCGGCGGCCAAGCTTTAGCACAGGTCGCGGCCACAATCCAAATACACTGGACCGATTTTTCCGCAATGGAACAAGAAAGGTCGCCAATAACCGCCATGGCTTTCGCACAAGCCGCGCCGTCACGCCATCATCGGCACCATCTTCAGGCCGAAGCCCTGCATGAGCCGGAGCGTTGAAAAATCCGTCCGTCCGGACGTAAAACACGCCACATCGGGCGCATCCGGATGAGCAACGCCTTCGTTCAACGGCACAAGCCTGCGCGCCTGACGGGCAATGGCCTCCGCCGGATCCAGCCAATCCACCGGCCAGGGGGCAAGCTTGCGAAACAGATTGGCCAAAAATGGATAATGCGTGCAGGCCAGCACGACAATATCGGTTTTGGCGCCGCCTTCGCTGCGAAAACATGGCATGACTTCGGCGGCCACTGCCGCCTCATCCACGGGTTCGCCGCGAATATAGGCCTCGGCCAGCCGGGCAAGACCCGGCGACCCTACAAGATGAACATTGCACTGGCTGGCGAAGGACGAAATCAGCTCCTGCGTATAGGCACGCTTCACGGTGCCGGGCGTGGCAAGGACACTGACGAGGCCGGATCGCGTGCGCTCGGCCGCAGGCTTGATGGCTGGCACGGTGCCGATGAAGCGGGCTTGCGGATAGGCCGCCCGCAGCGCCGCTCCCGCCAAAGTAAAGGCCGTATTGCAGGCAATGATGACTGCCTCGGGCTGGTGCGATGCCAGCAGGGAGCCGAACAGGCCGACGATCCTGGCCCGCAGCGGCTCCTCTTCCCAGTCGCCGTAAGGAAAGGCTGCATCGTCTCCGATGTAGACGAAGCGGCGCTCAGGCATCAAAACCCGCGCTTCACGCAGAACGGTCAGGCCGCCGATGCCCGAATCGAAAACCAGAACCGGCCGCTCGTCACTTGCCGTCACATCCTGCATCCTGCTCCTCGCCGGTCACGATTTGCCCGCTCACGTCCGCCGCGGGGTCGCCATTGCGGCGCCTGAAACGATCCAGAGAAGACACCACACCCCGCATCACCTTGATTTCGGGCGAGGTAAAGGCCCGCCGGGAAAGCACCGCGCGCAGATTATCGACCATCTTCGCCTTTTTGTGGGGCGGGTGAAAGTAATTGCGCGCATCGAGCGCCTCTTCGATATGCTCGAAAAAGCCGATCAGCTCCTCCTTGGTCGAGGGTGCCTGATCGACCTCCTGAAAGGGCGTGGCCGTTACATCGCTCATGCCGGACTTCATCCACTCATAGGACATCAGCAACACGGCCTGGGCGATATTCAACGATGCGAAAGCGGGATTGACCGGAAAGGTGACGATTTCATCGGCCAGCGCCACATCCTCGTTGGTGAGCCCGGATTTCTCGCGGCCAAACAGAATGCCGGTTTTTGCCCCGGCCCGAAAATGCTGGCGCAGGGTTTCAGCCGCCGTCACGGGCGAGCGCACCGGCTTGAATCCGTCCCGCTGGCGCGCCGTGGTGGCATAAACGAAATTCAGATCGGCAAGCGCTTCTTCGAGTGTGCCAAAAACCTTGGTGCCATCGATCACGTGATCGGCCTTGGCGGCTGCCGCGCGGGCCTTTTCGGACGGCCACCCGTCGCGCGGGTTCACCAGCCGCAGCTCAGCCAGGCCGAAATTGGCCATGGCGCGCGCCACCATGCCAATGTTTTCGCCCAGTTGCGGCTCCACCAGAATAATGGCCGGTCCCTCCGCAATCATGTCCCGCTCGCTGTTCGTGCCTGCCATTCTCATCTGCCCGCATTGAAAACCGCGGCCTCACTGGCACAAAGCCCGGAAAAAATCAAAGGCGGAACGGAAGCTTTGTCAGATATGCGCCTGACTTTCACGGCCAGGGTGCCGTTAATGCGATGCAAGCTGGCGAAAGTTTTCCCGCAGCGAAACCGCCGCCTCGCCGCGCTGGGCGGGATGGCGAATATCGTCCACCACAAACCAGCGGTTCTCATTGTCCCAGCCTTCGCGCACGAGATCGAACCAGACCACAGTGGGTTTGCGCAAGTCGGGGCTGTCGCCAAGGCAGTAAAATGCTTCGAAAGTCACGGTCACGCGCGTCACGCCCTTGTCTTCGGGCGCGGCCTTGTACTGCACCTTGCGAAGCGGGCAGCCATCCTGCGCGCCAAGCACCGGCTCGTAATCGAGAAACATCTGCTCGCCCGCATCCTTCATGTGCAGGAGGGCGGCGGTCAGGTCATGGGTAAAGCCCCGGCTATAGCTCACCATCAGCGTGGCCGGGTCCCAATAGTCGGCCGCGGGGGGCTTGTCGCCGGGCTTGATCATCGAATTGTGAAGCGTGACGGCCATGATCTCCTTCACCTTTTCCACCGCATCGTCGGCAGCGTTTGCCGGCAGGACCGCCGAGCCCCATGCAGCCAGCGCCAGAGTACCCGCCAAAACCTTTGTCACCCTACCCTTCATCGCCCGTTCCCCCGGTTGCAATCAGATTTGCAGATACCAAAAGCAAGCGCTATGGCAACGGCGATTTCTGGGGCCGTGACTCTGCGCGAAATACCAGAAATTCCCCGAGGCTTTTGCCGCCCCCGCCCCTCCTTCCTGTTTGCCTTGCGCGTTGAGAATGCTATAGGCAAACGCGGTCCAACAGACAGTCGGGTGACATTCGGTCGCCTTCAAGCGTGAGGAAGATTTATGCAAAAGATCAAGGTTGCAAACCCTGTCGTCGATCTCGACGGCGATGAGATGACAAGGATCATCTGGCAGTTCATCAAGGACAAGCTGATCCTGCCCTACCTCGATCTCGAGATCGAATATTACGACCTCTCGGTTGAAAACCGCGACGCAACCGACGATCAGGTCACGGTCGATGCCGCCCATGCCATCAAGAAGCACGGCGTTGGCATCAAGTGCGCCACGATCACGCCCGACGAAGCCCGCGTCGAGGAATTCGGCCTCAAGCAGATGTGGAAGAGCCCGAACGGCACGATCCGCAACATTCTGGGCGGCGTGATCTTCCGCGAGCCGATCATCTGCAAGAATGTTCCCCGCCTCGTTCCCGGCTGGACGCAGCCGATCGTCGTTGGCCGTCACGCCTTCGGCGACCAGTACCGCGCAACCGACTTCAAATTCCCCGGCAAGGGCAAGCTCACCATCAAGTTCGTCGGCGAAGACGGGCAGGTCATCGAGAAGGAAGTGTTCAACGCTCCCTCCTCCGGCGTTGCCATGGCCATGTACAACCTGGACGATTCGATCCGCGATTTCGCCCGCGCTTCGATGAATTACGGCCTGATGCGCAAGTGGCCCGTCTACCTCTCCACCAAGAACACCATTCTCAAGGCCTATGACGGCCGCTTCAAGGACATATTCCAGGAAGTCTACGAGAACGAGTTCAAGGCCAAGTTCGATGCCGCCGGCATCATCTACGAACACCGCCTGATCGACGATATGGTTGCCTCGGCCCTCAAGTGGTCCGGCGGTTACGTCTGGGCGTGCAAGAACTATGACGGCGACGTCCAGTCCGACACCGTTGCCCAGGGCTTTGGCTCGCTCGGCCTGATGACCTCGGTGCTGATGACGCCGGATGGCCAGACCGTCGAAGCGGAAGCCGCCCACGGTACGGTGACGCGCCACTATCGCCAGCACCAGAAGGGTCAGGAGACCTCCACCAACTCCATCGCTTCCATCTTCGCATGGACGCGCGGCCTTGCCCATCGCGCCAAGCTGGACGACAACGCCGATCTCGCCCGCTTCGCCACGACGCTGGAAAAGGTTTGCGTGGAAACGGTGGAAGCCGGTTATATGACGAAGGATCTGGCGCTGCTCATCGGCCCCGATCAGCCCTGGCTGTCCACCACCGCCTTCCTCGACAAGATCGACGAAAATCTGCGCAAGGCCATGGCGGCCTGAAGCATTTGTTCCAAGGAAACCCGGCTTCGAGCCGGGTTTTTTTATTGAAGAATTCCACAGACCTTCAGGAGAACATCATGACCGAAGACGTCATTCTCTATACCCACCCCATGTCACGCGGGCGCATGGTGCGCTGGATGCTCGAGGAAATTGGCAGGCCCTACACGACCGAATGGCTGCTTTACGGCCCGGCGATGAAGGACCCCGCCTACCGCGCCATCAACCCGCTGGGCAAAGTGCCCGCCATCCGGCATGGTGAAACCATCGTGACCGAAACCCCGGCAATCCTTGCTTATCTGGCAGACGCCTTTCCGCAGGCGGGTCTTGCGCCGGAACCTTCGGCGCGCGGCTCCTATTACCGCTGGCTTTTCTTCACCGCAGGCCCTGTCGAGTCGATGGTGATCAACAATGCCTGCGGCTTCGTCGTGCCGGATGAAAAGCGCGGCATGATGGGCTATATCGACCAGAAGGATATGCTGGACGTGATCGAAGCCGCGATTACCGCCGGTCCCTTCATCGCCGGGGATAAATTCTCCGCCGCCGATGTCTATGTCGCCTCTCACCTGGGTTTCCAGATGAATATGCTGGGAATGGAAAAACGCCAGGCTTTCGTTGATTACACCCAGCGTATGACAAGCCGCGAGGCCTTTGCACGGGCTGCCGCAATCGACGCCAAGGCCCTGGAAGAACTGAAGGCTCATACGAAGAGTGATTGAAGATGACTCCTCGTATTCCATTTTCGAATATCTCAAGCCCCTGATGCGTTTGAGATATTCGAAATCTCTTCAAGGCGAGGATGCGTTACAGCGCCGTGCGTTTTATCAAACGCACAAAGGACGCTGTAACACTCTAAAACTGCTGCATGATTTTCACCTTAAATCGATTCCGATTTAAGGATTTATGCAGTAGCATCTTCGAGCCTTGGCATCAAAGCTGACAAGACCTGCCTTTTTGAAACGCAGACCGCGATCAGGTTTTGCCGGAAATGCCTCAACCGGCCTGCGGCGCAAGGGACGAAAATGCAAAACCATTGCTGGCGCTGGCCTCAGCGCCGGGCGGGCTTTGCCGCGCAATGGCATCATGGCAGACCACACGGTTTCTGCCGCCATTCTTGGCAGCATAAAGCGCGCTATCGGCAGCAACAATCTGGCTTTCCGTCTCCGCACCGCCCGGCTCCACCCGTTTCAATCCCATGCTGACCGCTGCCCGGACCGAATGGCCATGCCATGTGAAGGGCTCATTGTGCAAATCCTGCCGAAGGGCTTCGCAAAAGGCCAAGGCCTTCTGGCTATCGAAACCCTTGAGAAAAAGACCGAATTCCTCTCCCCCCACGCGGCCGAACACCATGCCCGGCCCAAGCTGCCCATTGACCCTCGATACGAATTGCCTCAGCACCAGATCGCCCGCCGCGTGGCCATGATTATCGTTGATGGCCTTGAAATGATCGATGTCGATAAGGGCGAGGCAGCCACCCGCGCCAATCTCCACGCCAAGCCGATCCATGAAGGCGCGCCGGTTCAGCGCCCCGGTGAGGCCATCGGTTTCAGAGGCGCGCTTGTATTCCAGCAATACCCGGTCCCGGCTGAGAGAAAAGATTCCCACCCCGCACATCAGCGAAATCACATGCAGCATGAACGTCATCAGACCGTACCAAACGGAAACCGGCTGACCCTCCGTTTCGCCAACGGGGAAGATGAGCGTCATCGGGATCCGCATCAGATTGACGAGAACATAGGCAGCAAGGAAGAAAACCAGAAGCTTGCGTGTGGGCAATGCCTCGCGCCGATAGCCCTGCCAGATGGCCAGAGCCATCAAGCCCAGCTCGATGCTGAGCAGGACCGAACTTGCGATGATGCGCAGATTGATATTGCCGGAAAAGGCGGGCGACCCCAGATAGGCGCCCATCCAGATGCCACCAAACAGAAACATGGCCCCGCAATGCGTGCTTTTCCCGTCGAAAGACCGAAACCCCTGCCACAACAGGCCAACGCCCGCAAGAAGTGCGGCATTGCCGACACCCACCGACCAGAAAGCCGGAACGAAACCGCGAAGGCTCAAAAGAAGCACGCCCAGCCCCCCGACCGCAAAGCCGGCGCTCCAGATCTTCAGCTCCTGACGCGACGGCTCGCTCGTGAAGCTTATATAGGTCAGCAGGCCAATGATGAACCAGCCGACCAGCAGGCAAATCATGAGGGTGGGAATGTCGAGAAGGGGCATGGTCTCTTGATATATCCTGAAATTCTATGGGAATATTTCATAGCAAAGGTGAATGACCGGATAATTGCACAACCCGCGTAACAAAAAAGATGCGCGATGTGTAAAGATACGCAAGATTCATGACCAAATCCGGTTGCATCACGGCAGGTTGCATGGTTGCCGCCAACTTCGATGCCAGCGCCGAACCCCATTGGGGGCTTGACGCCAGCATGGCTTGCACGCAGATAAGAAACATGAAGGCATCAGACGCAGATATCATCATCGTTCCCGGCTACACGAATTCCGGCCCGGACCACTGGCAAAGCCGCTGGCAGGCCAAGCTTTCCACGGCACGTCGCGTGGAGCAGGCAGAGTGGGCCAAACCCGAGCGCGAAGACTGGGTGGAGCGCCTCGCAGAGGAAGTGAATGCCGCCGAACGCCCGGTCGTGCTTGTGGCGCATTCGCTGGGCATACCCACGGTGGTTCATGCCATCCCGCTGTTCAAAAAGCCCGTGGCCGGGGCGTTTTTCGTGGCCCCGCCCGATGTGGCCAATGCCGCCATCCGTCCTAAACATCTCATGACCTTCGGGCCATATCCGCGCGAACGCCTGCCCTTTCCCACCATGCTGATCGCCAGCCGAAACGATCCCTTCGGCAGTTACGAACATGCCGAAGACATTGCCGATAGCTGGGGTGCCTTGCTGATCGATGCGGGAGAATCGGGGCATATCAACAGCGAATCCGGGCACGGCCCATGGCCGGAAGGCACGATGGTTTTTGCGCAATTCCTCTCCAGACTCTGAAAGGCTCGCGTATTTGCGGCTTATCCCCCGCGAATTCTCCGGTTTGACGAGCTGGTTCTTTCAAGACCGTGGTGAAGGGCTGTAGGATCGGCAGCAAGCTTCTTTGCAACGAAAACACAGGAAGGGCCAATCGCTGCATTGTGAAAACCCGCGTTTTCCGTTATGGGACCGCCTCAACAATGACACTTCGCGTCCGCCGCAAGACGCCAACAGCAGAGACAAGCCGTTATGAACCGTCGCCGCCGTATTTACGAAGGCAAGGCCAAGATCCTTTACGAAGGTCCGGAGCCGGGCACTCTGATCCAGTTTTTCAAGGACGACGCCACCGCCTTCAACAAGAAGAAGCATGAAGTCATCGACGGAAAAGGCGTGTTGAACAACCGTATTTCCGAATATGTCTTTACGCATCTGAACAAGATCGGCATTCCCACCCACTTCATCCGCCGCCTGAACATGCGCGAGCAGTTGATCAAGGAAGTGGAAATCATTCCTCTGGAAATCGTGGTGCGCAATGTTGCTGCCGGTTCGCTGTCGCGGCGGCTGGGCATCGAGGAAGGCGTTGTTCTGCCCCGCTCCATCATCGAGTTCTACTATAAATCCGACGCGCTTGAAGATCCCATCGTCTCCGAAGAGCATATCACCGCTTTCGGCTGGGCCAATCCCGCCGAGCTTGACGACATCATGGCGCTTGCCATCCGTGTCAACGACTTCCTGAGCGGTCTTTTCCTTGGCATCGGCATCCAGCTCGTCGATTTCAAGATCGAATGCGGCCGCCTTTATGAAGGGGACATGATGCGCATTGTTCTGGCAGACGAAATCTCGCCGGACAGTTGCCGCCTCTGGGACATCGAGACGAAGGAACGCCTCGATAAGGACCGCTTCCGTCACGACATGGGCGGATTGCTGGAAGCCTATCAGGAAGTGGCGCGCCGTCTTGGCATCATCAACGAGAACGAACCCGTGCGCGGTACAGGCCCGGTTCTGGTCAAGTAAATTTGGAGACAGATTGTGATTAAGGCACGTGTGACCGTTACCCTCAAGAATGGCGTTCTCGATCCGCAGGGCAAGGCCATCGAAGGCGCGCTTGGCGCGCTCGGCTTCGACGGCGTGAACCAGGTACGCCAGGGCAAGGTTTTCGATCTCGCTCTCGACACCGCAGACAAGGCAAAGGCTGAGGAAGAACTGAAGGCAATGTGCGAAAAGCTCCTCGCCAATACCGTGATCGAAAACTACGCCATCGCCCTGGTGGAATGAACCGGGCATCTGGTCGTCATCCGAAGCGATCCTGATGATCGGCCAGGATGACACCAGTAGACTGACGGCTACGCGGGCCTGACCGGCCCGCCGCCACCATCCATGCAACGTGCCGCAACCCTCCAAGTAAAGGTGTCAGCAGAGCCATGAAATCCGCCGTCGTTCAACTTCCGGGCCTCAACCGTGACCGCGACATGATTGCCGCACTGACCAAGATTTCCGGTCATGCGCCGATTACAGTCTGGCAGACAGAGACGGAAATCCCCGACGTGGATCTGATCGTTATTCCCGGCGGCTTTTCCTATGGCGATTATCTGCGTTGCGGCGCCATTGCGGCACGAATGCCCGTCATGCAGGCCATACGCGCCAAGGCTGAAGCGGGCGTCAAGGTTCTGGGCGTCTGCAACGGCTTTCAGATCCTGCTGGAGGCAGGTATGCTGCCGGGCGCCCTGATGCGCAATGCCTCCCTCAAATTCGTCTGCCGCGAAGTGAAGCTCGAAGTGGTCAATGACGACACGGACTTCACCCGCGCCTATGAAAAGGGTCAGATTATCCGCAGTCCCGTCGCCCACCATGACGGCAATTATTTCCTCGACAGCGATGCCTTGAAGGCCGTCGAGGGCAATGGCCAGGTGGTGTTCCGCTATGCTGACGGCACCAATCCGAACGGCTCCATCAACGATATTGCAGGCGTTATCAACGAGCGCGGCAACGTTCTGGGCATGATGCCGCATCCGGAAAACCTCATCGAAGCCGCACATGGCGGAAATGATGGCCGGGGGATTTTCGCCTCCGCGCTGAACGTGATTGCGGCCGCCTGAGGCAGACGGCCAAAGCGCCTGTCGCAACACGCTTCCGTCACAATCCAGCCTTATCGGAAAAGCCGCATTCACATGGTGCGCAAAGGCGTCATGGCTTTGCACAAAATGTGAATGGCCGCCGCCTGCTCTCACGCTTTGCTTGCGCTTATCCGGGGGCGCACGGCTTCCGTTCAATTCGTGAGGCCAAGCGGTTCGGCCTCACCTTCCGACTTGACGTAGCTTTCCCGACGACGCGACAGCTTCAAGGAAAGTTGCAATGACGATTTCTTGGGGACATTCAATGCGCAGCTCACTCCTTCTCCCCTCCGTGGTGGCTCTTGCCCTGTTGGCAGGCTGCAAACCGACGACGCCACCACCGCAGAGAAGCGTGAGCGCGCTGAAGGTCATGGAAGGGATCACCATGGCTGCCGCAAATTGCTGGGTCCGATCCGGCGACCCGGCATTCAAGGCCTTTCGTCTCGATGCCGAGTTGAACTCCTTCTCCGGCCAGCCTCGCATTCTGCTGGTGCGCAAGGGTTCGGCTGACATCCGTCCGCAACTGGTCGTCATGGCGGAAGGTCAGCCTGCCCGCCTGCAAGCCTTTGGCCCGTTGATGAACGACCCGCTCTCCAGCCGTATTTCTACCGATGTGAAGCGCTGGTCGTCCGGCAATTCGAGCTGCCGATAAAAGCCCCGAGACGTATTTTTGCCACTCGCCTAATCCTCGGGACAAGCCCAGAATTGGCCCGACGAATCAAAATCGAGTGCGCGCTCCCATGCCAATATTTGCATTGATCAGGAAACGATCCAAAAAGTTTCGGGGTAATATCCTCGCGGGGCAAAATAAAGGGCGTGGCGCCACTCGTATGGGCGCCTTTGTCATCCTGACGGCTTTCAGCCTGGGCGCCACATCTCATGCCAGCCTCGCCGGGGAACATATCATCGACGAAATGCGCTTTGGTGGCATGGCCTCTGTGCAAGGCGATGAAAATGGCGCGGCGTTTTCAGGCAACGTCTTTTTCGATCCGTTCAACCGCGGCGATACGCCAAGTCTGATGGAAAGCCTCATGCATCCACGCCCCTTCATCGGGGCGGAAGCAGGTTTTGGCAAGATGAACAATCAGGCCTATGGCGGCCTCGCCTGGACATTCGATGTCACCGACCGGATTTTTGCCGAAGTGGGCTTTGGAGGCGTGGTTCACGACGGCGCCATCAACGATAAGGGCCGCAACGGGCCGGATCTTGGATGCCGCGTGCTTTTCCGCGAACATGCGGCTCTCGGCTACCGTCTGGACAGTAAGTGGAGCCTTATTGGCCAGATCGAACACGCCTCCAATGCCAATCTCTGCGATCCCAATGACGGCATGACCCATGCCGGTTTGCAGGTTGGTTATCGGTTCTAGAGCCTTTCCCTGTTTCATGGAAACAGGGAAAGGCTCTAACTGTTTGTTTTTACGCATTTTCGGACGGAAAACCGGTTTCCACTTTTCCTGAAAATGCTCTAGGATCAAAACTCCTGCTGCACAATTCCCGATATTGAAATCTATTTCAGGAATTGCGCAGCAAATTTAGAGGGTTCGGTGCCCTGCGGTTGATAAACGCAGGGCCTGTGAAACCTCATATCGCCGATAGCGTCCAGGCAACAATGTCGCTGCTGACCTTGGAGAAGGCTTGCGACAGCGCATCCACCATGGCCTGATTTTCGCCGCTGCGGGCCGGGACAGAGGCTGAGAAAACGCGCTGCGCCATCACGGTGCCGTTGCGATCGTTCAGGAGCTTGACCGAAATTTCCACGACGGCATGACGGCCATTGCCAGCCTCGATCTCGAAGGATCTGATGTCTGAGATCAACTGATAGTCGATGGCCAGCCCCTGCCCCGGCTTGCCCACGCCACCCAGTTTTCCGCTGTTTTCGAAGGATTCCACCAGCTTGGACTGCACCATGCGCGGAAGCTTGTCACCCCATTGCGACTTGGACAGATATTGCATTTCCGTGCCGGAAACGCGCACCACAATCATTTCGCTGTCCAGAACCTTGAGTGCGGTTGGATCCTGCACGAGAATCTGACGTTTCGGGGCCGTAGCCTTTGCCTGAAGCGGGGCTGTTGCCACGGCCAGGTCATAGGTGTCATTCGGGGTACTGCCGCAGGCCGCAAGGCCGAGGACAAGCAAGGATCCCGCCAGAATTTTGGACATGCAGCCGCCCAGACCGTTTACAGTTACAGCACCCATCGTCAGCCCTCTTGCGCACTGCCGGAGATTGCCGGCCCTGTTATCCCGATCGTCATTTCGGTTTTTATGGATGCCGGTCATCGGCGCAACCGGCCATCATATTGCTTTACATTGTCACCGCCGAAGATCAGGCGCTGGGGATCGCGATCGAAATTACTGATCGTGTCATCCAGATTTCGCACGGTCTGGCGGGTGTCGTTCACCAGTGTCTGAATGTCCTTCAGCCCGGATGATGAGAATTTCGAGAGATTATCGGCGATGGGCCCGATCTTCTGATTGACGTTATCGGCGACCGCGCGGATCGACACCAGCGTGCGGCGCGCCTCCGCCGAGAGCGAATTGGTGTCATCCGAGCCCAGAAGCTGATCGACCTTTACCAGAATGCCATCGACGCGGCTGGAGGCATTGTTCAGCTTGCTGGCCAATTGCGTGAAATTGTTGATCGCCGCATCGATGTCCTGCTTGCGATTGGTCAGGCTTTCGCTGACCGAGCGGAAATCCGAAACGCTCTTGCGCGCATCCGCGACGGCCACGGAAACATCATCGACAATACGCGCCACCTTCTGCCCATCGACGGTCGCGACGAGCTGGTCAACCTTGTCCAGCGTGCCCTGCGCCTTCAGGCCGAAGGCATTGTAGGTCTGGGCAGTGGCGTTGAAACTGTCGATAGCCGTGCCGATTTTGTCGGAGGCGTCGGCGATGCGATTGGTAAACGTCTCGGCATTGGTCAGGATCTGGTTGACCTTCTGGCGATCAACTGCCTTCAACAGATCTTCCGCCGCCGCAAGCGTTGCATCGAGACGCCCCGAAAGCCCCGTAACCGTATCGGACAATGCGCTCACACTTTTCAGGAAGGTGTCGATGCCGCTGGCATTGTCGGCGAGCGCCTTGGAAAAGGTTTCGGCATTGCGAACCGTATTGGTCAGGGGGCCACGCGCATCGGCAACGAAGCCCTGAATGTCGGAAATGGCATTATCGGCACGACGCATGATCTTGTCTGCCGTGGCAAGAAGGTTGGTGACACTCGACTGATCGGCCGTCAGCATGGCCGTCCGGCCCGTTTCCCGCGCGCGGTCGAAGAGATTGTCGCCACCCACGCCACCGGAAAGCTCGATATAGGCTGCGCCGGTCAGGCCCTGAATTTCCAGAACGGCCTTGGTATTGGAGCGCACGGGGGAATCTTCCTGCACCTCCGTTTGCGCAATCGAGAAGGCCGGATCGTCCCGGTCGATGCTCAGCGACAGCACGGACCCCACCTGAATCCCGTTGAACCGCACAGGTGAGCCAACGCTCAAACCGTTTGCAGAGCCGGGAATGCGGATGGTCAGCTGCGCCATCGGGCCGCCGCGTCCATACTCCGCCATCCAGTAGACAAATCCGAATGCCGCGAGAATCACGAGAATCGTGAAAAAGCCGACGATGGAATAATTTGCTTTGGTTTCCATGGGTTCTCAATCAGTCGCGGTGCAGGTTGCGGGCTTGTTCTTGTTTTGGAATGGCGCGCGCGCGCTTTCCCCGGAAATAGGATTTAACCCAGTCGTCGTCGCATTCGAGCATATCGGTTAGCGGTCCTTCAACCAATACCCGTTTCTGCCCCAGCACGGCAATGCGGTCGCAGACGGAAAACAGACTGTCGAGATCGTGTGTGACCATATAGACGGTCAGCCCCAGCGTATCGCGCAGTCTGGCAATGAGGTCGTCGAATTCCGCCGCACCGATGGGGTCCAGGCCGGATGTCGGCTCATCGAGGAAAACGAGATCGGGATCGAGTGCAAGCGCGCGCGCAAGGCCGGCGCGCTTTATCATGCCGCCCGAAAGCTCGGACGGGTACTTGTCTCCCGCATCGGGATTGAGGCCGACCATCTGGATCTTCAGGTAAGCCAGCTCATCCATCAGAGATTGCGGAAGTTTCAGATATTCGCGCATGGGAAGCTGAATGTTTTCCTTCACCGTCAGCGCGGAAAACAATGCGCCGTGCTGGAAAAGAACACCAAGGCGCGTGTCCAGCGCGGCACGCTCGGCGTCTGAAACGCTGTCATAATCGGCGCCCAGAATGCGAATCGTTCCGGAACGGCGCTGGAGCAGCCGCAACACCGTGCGCATCAGCACGGATTTTCCCGCCCCCGACGGGCCGATGAAGCCAAGCACCTCGCCGCGATAGACATCGAGATCGAGATTGTCGAGAACCAGCTTGTCGCCGAAGCCGACCGTGAGGCCGCGCACGGATAGAACCGCCTCCCGCTCTGCTTTGTCGTGACCGGTTTCAGCCATCGCCATCTCCTAGAAATTGATCGCCCCGTAGAACATGGCGAAAAGCCCGTCCACGAGAATGACGACGAAGATGGATTTGACCACCGCGGCAGTAACATGCTGGCCAAGCGATTCGGCGCTGCCGCCGACCTTCATGCCCTCCACCGCCGCCACGATGGCAATGATGACGGCCATGAAGGGCGCCTTGATCATGCCCGCCATCAGCGTCGAAAAATCGACGGCCTCGTGCAGGCGGGACAGGAAAACCTGGAATGTAATGCCCGAATAGACCCAGGAGACGATGGCCGCGCCATAGAGCGCGGCGAAATTGGCAATGATCGTCAGCAGCGGCAGCACCACCACCAGCGCCACCAGACGCGGCAGGACCAGAACGCCGATGGGATTGAGGCCGATGACCTTGAGCGCGTCGATTTCCTCGCGCATCTTCATCGAGCCGATTTCGGCGGTGATCGCCGAACCGGAACGCCCGGCAATCATGATGGCTGTCAGCAAAACGCCGATTTCGCGCAATTGCAGGATGCCGACCAGATCGACCACAAAGACTTCCGCGCCGAAATAGCGAAGCTGAAACGCGCCCTGCTGGGCAATGATGGCGCCGATGAGAAACGACATGAGCGTAATGATCGGCACCGCCCGCACACCCATGTGATCCATCTGGTTGACGATGGAGGCCAGGGAGGCGCTGCCGCGCTTTTCCTTGGACTGGGTGCCGCGCACCGCCGAGCCAAGCACGAAGCTCATGGCGACGATGTCGTCCCAAAGGGCAATCGTTCCCTTGCCCACCGGCTCCAGTATTTTCTGGGCGAGCGGCCGGGTGTCCTTTCTGATTTCCGGAAGCGGCGGCTGTTCCGGCAAGGCGGCAATCAGCTCCCGCATGACGTCGCTGCCGCCCGAAATCGTTACGCGGCCACCATCGCGGGCGGCAAGCTGCATCCGCCTGATGATCCAGGCGCCGGACGTATCCAGCCGGGTCAGGCCGGAGAGATCGATTTCGGTTCGCGCCGGAGCGGAACCTTCTATTTCGGCCAGTTGCGGCAGCACGGCATGAATGGTGTCATTGCGCCATTCTCCCGTAAGGCGAAGCCTTAATCCGGCATCCCCTTCCAGCGGTTCGGTTTCGACCGAAGCCATTTCGGCAGTCGTGGACGTCAATTGGGACAAACTTTCAAAGCCATGACAGATTGAGCCTATCGGGGGTTTCTCCGAGGCCAAGGAGAATATATCCTGCCCACGGCGCAATTCCACTCACACGCAGCAGGAAAAGCTTTCCGTAACCCTTCGGCAACAGTGTCATACACAGGCTTTTTCTGGTCTGAGCCGAAGACCGTGCCGTTTTCAGGCCATGCTGCGCTCTGCGGCGACGATGACCGGCTCCTGCGGGGTCCGAATCACGGTGGGCCTGGCAAGCATTTTCACTTCGGGCTGCGTCTGATAACGCTCTCCCCATTCTATCAATTCCAGACTGCCGTCGAAATGCTCCACCACCGCCGTACAGCTTTCCACCCAGTCGCCTGTATTGATATAGGAAATTCCATCCATCTCCGCGATGACGGCATGATGGATATGGCCGCAAATGACGCCATCCACATCGGCGCGGCGCGCCTCCTCCACCACGACACGCTGGAATTCGCCAATGAAATTCACCGCATGTTTGACCTGAAGCTTTGCCCAGGCAGAAAACGACCAGTAAGGCATACCCAGTTTGCGACGTATTGCCGATAGCCCGACATTGATGGCGATCGCCATGTCATAGGCCCAGTCACCCAGATAGGCGAGCAGGCGGGCATTGCGCACCACGACATCGAATTCATCGCCATGGAGAATGAGGTAACGCTTGCCGTCTGCCGCTTCGTGAATGATACGGTCCTTGACTTCTATGCCGCCGAAATGGGTTCCGGGGAAATCCCGGAGAAACTCGTCGTGATTTCCGGGGATATATACAATGCGCGTGCCCTTGCGCGCCTTGCGCAGCAGTTTTTGCACCACATCATTGCAGCCCTGCGGCCAGTACCAGCTGCGCTTCAGCCTCCAGCCATCGACGATGTCGCCAACCAGCACGATGGTTTCCGCCTCATAGATGCGCAGGAAATCCAGCAGGAAATCCGTCTTGGCAGCCTTGGAGCCAAGATGAATATCGGAGATGAAGAGAGTTCTTACATGCCGCGTTTCCGCGGAGTGGTTGTCCATCGCCTCGCTCACGCAACTGCCCCTTTTCGCGCTCGTCGCCCATGCGCTTTCAAAACCAGACTCGTATTTCAGGATGATGACACCGCCGGTTCTCTTCATCCTTTACAGGAAATTCGCCTATGGAATTCGCTCACCGGATGCGGCAGTCTCCGCCCGCCCACCGCCATCCGGCGACCCGCTTCCCTTGCAACTCGGCTCGGGAACAATTACCCGATGCCCGAAATATCTTCTGGCTCAAGGGAACTTTTGTAGTATGACGGGGCCAAAGAGAAAGAACGAAACGGCAAGACGATGACAGAAGACAAGACAAAGACATCCACACCGTCCGGCGACCTGGATTCCCAGGCCCTGTTCTATCACCTTCACCCGCGGCCCGGTAAGCTGGAGATCCAGCCCACCAAGCCGCTGGGCAATCAGCGCGATCTGGCGCTGGCCTATTCGCCGGGCGTGGCCGCCCCCTGTCTTGCCATTCGCGACAACCCCGCCGCCGCCGACGATTATACGGCCCGCTCCAATCTGGTTGCCGTCATTTCCAATGGCACCGCAGTCCTTGGGCTTGGCAATATCGGCCCGCTGGCCTCCAAGCCGGTCATGGAAGGCAAGGCCGTTCTCTTCAAGAAATTCGCCGGCATCGATGTGTTCGACATCGAGGTCGATGCCCTGAGCGTCGATGGCATGGTCTCCACCGTTTCGGCCCTGGAGCCGACCTTCGGCGGCATCAATCTGGAAGACATCAAGGCGCCGGAATGCTTCGAGATCGAGCAGCAATTGCGCGACAAGATGAATATTCCGGTTTTCCACGACGACCAGCACGGCACGGCCATCATCGTGGCGGCTGCGGTGCTGAACGGGCTTGAGCTGGCTGGAAAGTCTATTTCCAACGTCAAGATCGTCACTTCGGGCGCCGGTGCGGCGGCCCTTGCCTGCCTCAACCTGCTGGTGGAGCTGGGCGCGCGGCGCGAAAACATCTGGGTGCATGACATCGAAGGCCTCGTTTACAAGGGCCGCAACGAGTTGATGGACCGGTGGAAGGAAATCTACGCGCAGGAAAGCGACAAGCGGACGCTGGCCGAGAGCATCGGCGGCGCGGATGTGTTCCTCGGCCTTTCCGCCGCTGGCGTGCTGAAGCCCGAACTGCTGGCGCAGATGGCTGAAAAGCCGCTGATCATGGCGCTGGCCAATCCGAAGCCGGAAATCATGCCGGAAGAGGCGCGCACCGCCCGCCCCGATGCGATGATCTGCACGGGCCGTTCGGACTATCCGAACCAGGTCAATAACGTTCTGTGCTTCCCCTATATCTTCCGGGGCGCGCTGGATTGCGGCGCAACAACCATCAACGAGCAGATGAAAATGGCCGCCGTAAAGGCCATTGCAGCACTTGCACGCGAGGAAGTTTCGGAAGTGGCCGCCAAGGCCTATACGGGCGATACGCCGACGTTCGGGGCGCAATACCTCATTCCCTCGCCGTTCGATCCGCGCCTTATCCTGCGCATTGCGCCCGCCGTTGCCAAGGCCGCCGAGGAAAGCGGCGTCGCACGCCGGCCCATTGCCGATTACGACGCCTACCTCGACCAGTTGAACCGCTTCGTCTTCCGCTCCGGCTTCATCATGAAGCCGATCTTCGCCAACGCCAAGACAGCGGCGAAGAAGCGGGTGATCTTCGCCGAAGGCGAAGATGAGCGCGTATTGCGTGCCGCCCAGGTCCTGCTGGAAGACGGGATCGGCGAGCCGATCCTCATTGGCCGTCCGCAGATCGTCGAAACCCGCTTGCAGCGTTTCGGCCTGCGTATCCGTCCGGGCGTGGACTTCGCCATCGTCAATCCGGAAGACGATCCGCGCTACCGCGAATATGTGGATGACTACTTCGCCCTCGTCGGTCGCGCCGGCATCAACCCGGAAGCGGCACGAACGATCGTGCGTACGAACAACACCGTGATCGGCGCCCTTTCCGTCAGACGCAGTGAAGCCGATGCGCTGATTTGCGGGCTGGAAGGCCGGTTTGACCGCCATGTGCACGACGTGCAGCAAATCATCGGCAAGAAGCCGAACGTCCGGGATTTCTCGGGCCTCAGCCTGCTGATTTCGCAGCGTGGCGCCATTTTCATGACCGATACTTTCGTAACGGAAAATCCATCCGCCGAAGAAATCGCCGAGATGACCATTCTGGCGGCCCAGACCATTCGCCGCTTCGGCATTACGCCGAAGGCTGCTCTGCTATCCCACTCCAATTTCGGCTCGCGTGATTCCGAAAGCGCACGCAAGATGCGCGCTGCATTGGAAATCCTGCATCAGGACGCGCCCGATCTGGAAGTGGATGGCGAAATGCAGGGTGGGTCCGCCCTTTCCGATGCCCTTCGCCGTCGCGCCATGCCGGACAGCACCTTGCAGGGCGAGGCCAATCTTCTGGTCTTCCCCAACCTCGATGCCGCCAACATCTCGCTTGGCCTTGTCCGCACCATGACGGATGCCCTGCATGTGGGGCCGATCCTGCTGGGTGCGGCCATGCCCGCGCATGTGCTTTCCACTTCGGTGACGTCTCGCGGTGTCGTGAACATGGCCGCCCTTGCCGTGGTGGAAGCCAATCAGGCAGAATGATCCCTCCGGGCCGGGCAAGTCAGCCCGGCTCTTTCTGGAGGCTCATTGCATGAATGACTGGTCGGCTGCCCAATATCTGAAGTTCAACGATGAGCGCAGCCGCCCTGCCCGCGATCTTCTGGCACAGATCCCGCTTGCCAGCCCCGGCCGTATTGTCGATATCGGCTGCGGTCCCGGCAACTCCACCGCCCTTCTGGCCAGCCGGTTTCCTGACGCGGTGATTTCAGGTTTCGACACCTCCCCCGACATGCTGGCGAAGGCCCGCAAAACCCTTGCCGGAATTGATTTCTATCAGGCGGATGCAAGCCACTGGCAGCCCGAAGAGCCTGTGGACGTGCTGTTCTCCAATGCGGTTTTTCAATGGGTGCCAGATCGCATGGCGGTCATGCAGAGCCTGCTCGACAAGGCATTGGCCGCTGGCGGCGTGCTGGCGATCCAGATGCCCGACAATCTGATGGAACCGCTGCATGTGCTGATGCGCGAGGTGGCCGCGCAGGAGCCGTGGGCCGAAAAACTGCAAACGGTGGCCCGCACCCCGATGGCCACGGCGGAGGAATATTACGAGGCACTCAAGCCACATTGCGCCAGGCTGGACATATGGCACACCATTTACAATCATCCGCTGGATGGCGTCGATGCGGTGGTCGAGTGGGTAAAGGGTACCGGTCTGCGACCGTTTATCGAACCGCTTTGCGACGAGGAGCGGCCCGATTTTCTCAACCGCTATCGCAGCCGGCTGGCGCGGGCCTATCCGCCGTTGAAAGATGGCAAGGTGCTTTTGCCCTTCCCCCGCCTCTTCATCCTTGCACAGAAAGGCTGAAGAGGCGGGTATCGGGCCGCAGCCAAAGGCTCTAATCCCAGGTGAAACCCTTATCTTTCATGTAGATATTGTTGACGTTCTTGCACCAGTCCACCTTGAAGTCTTCAGCGCCGTAATCGTCCCAGCTTACCCGGAACGGCACGACGCAATCGCCCTCATTGCTGAACCAGTCCATATTGACCGCCTCGCCAGGCCGGATACGGCTGTTCAGCCAGTTATCGCTCCACCGGCCGTTCTGATAGGTGTAAAAGCCGTTGATCGTGTAGCCGTTGGCGCGATTGTGCAGCCGGAAGGCATAATCGCTGGCAGAAGCGGGAAGGGTGGCCAGGGCCGAAAGCCCGAGTGCCAGCAGCAGTTTTTTCATGAATACCCCCGAGAAAAATCTCAATCCAAAGCGAGGGAACCCCTCGCCTCACGCCCACAATTCATACCAAGGTTCGAAGATGCTCACGCATCCTCACCCTGAAGATTTTTCGAATATCTCAATTGCGTCCGGGGCTTGAGACATTCGAAAAGGGAATACCAAGAGTCATTTTCAATGACCCTTGGTATCAGCGCATTTCCAGGCAGAGCGGATGCTGGTTTCCAGCCCGCAAATGCGTTGAGAACTTTAGAGAGAGGTCATGAATGAGACGTGAAATCGAACCAATCCACATCGACCATTTCTGGTCATGACGCACTGCGCCAAGCCCCGCCACAGTCTTCACATCGCCTCGAAATCGAGCCCTATATCCAACACCGGCGCGGAATGCGTCAGCCAACCCATGGATAGCAGGTCTACGCCGCTTTCCGCCACAGCTGCCGCATTGGCCAGCGTTATGCCGCCCGATGCCTCGGCAATTGCCCTGCCCGCGATAAAATCCACCGCCTCGCGCAGTTGCGCTGGCGTCATGTTATCAAGAAGCACAGCATCGGCGCCCTCTTCCATGGCTTCGCGCAATTGGTCGAAGCGATCGACCTCTACTTCGATTTTCAGCATATGCCCCGCATTGGCCTTGGCACGCCGCAGGGCTTCTTTCACCCCACCGGCAATTGCAATGTGGTTGTCCTTGATAAGAACGGCATCGCAAAGGGCGAACCGGTGGTTCATGCCGCCGCCCATCCGGACAGCATATTTTTCCAGCGCCCGCAGGCCGGGCGTGGTCTTGCGGGTACAGACCACCGCTGCCTTCGTGTGGGCCACGGCCTGCACCACCTGCCCTGTTATTGTTGCAATGCCCGAAAGATGCCCGAGAAAATTCAGCGCCACCCGTTCTGCTGTCAGCAAGGCGCGGGAGCGGCCGGTCATGGTTGCGAGAACCGTTCCGGCCGCAGCCTTTTCGCCATCCCTGACATGAGCTTCGAAGCGGATTTCAGGATCGACAAGATGAAAAGCCAGCGCTGCAACGTCCAGTCCGGCAACCACGCCGTCTTGTCGAACCGCCATGACGACCTTGCAGCAATGGTCCGGGGTAATGACGGCATTGGAGGTCACGTCGCCCGCAAGGCCGAGATCTTCCAGCAGGGCATTGCGAACAAGAGGCTCCACCATCAGGCGCGGCAGGTTAAATGAGGACATGTCAGGCACTCCGAGCATGAGAATGGGAAAGAATGGCGCGGGCGCGGACCAGCACGGCATCAAGGCTCATGAACTGGCGTGAAGCGTCGGGCTGTGGCAGCGGATAATCCGTACGGGCATGGGCGCCGCGCGATTCCCGCCTTTCATGGGCAAACACCGCCATGCAAAGGGCAACGATTGCCGCATCCCGCTGTGGCCCATCGGCAGTGGCAAGCGGTAAAAGGCCCTCCACGGCCGCACGCAAGCCAGCCTCATGCCGCAGGACACCAAGATGGGCTGACGTGATGGCACGGACCTCAGCACCATCATCCTGCGCACAACAGGCTGGGACCGGTACGGGAGAAATTACCTCCGGCACGCTCATCCGGCGAATATCTGCCGCAACCCGCGCACCCATGACGGCAGCTTCCAGCAGCGAATTGCTGGCCAGCCGGTTTGCGCCATGCAGGCCGGTGCAGGCCACCTCGCCTGCCGCCCACAGCCCGGAAAGGCTGGTGCGCCCGTTCAGATCCGTCAAAACGCCACCCATGTGGTAATGGGCCGCGGGCCGCACCGGCACCGGCTGAACCGCCGGATCAACCCCTGCTTCCATGCAAAGCGCATGGATGGCAGGAAATCTCGCCGCAAAACCATGGCCGAGCGCTGCGCGGGCATCGAGAAAAACCTTGCCTCCACGCTGCAATTGCGCGCTGATGGCGCGGGCCACCACATCGCGGGCCGCCAGTTCGGCTCCCGGCCAGGCCGACATGAACCTCTCACCCCGTTCATTGACGAGGATTGCGCCTTCGCCGCGAACCGCCTCGCTGATGAGGCCGAGCGGCCGGGTCCGGCCTTCAAGCGCCGTGGGATGAAACTGCACGAATTCCATATCGGCCAGCACGGCACCGGCGCGGGCGGCCAATGCCACGCCCTGCCCAAGATGACCGCAGGGATTGGTGGTTGCCTCGAAAAGGCCGCCAAGCCCGCCCGTGGCAAGCACGATGCGGCTTGCCGCGATCACATCATCGCCTTGCGGCCCGGTAACGAGGGCGCCACACACACTGCCCTGCCGGGTCAGCAGATGGCGCACCAGACTTGCTTCCACAATGCGGATCGAGGGCGTTTCCTGTGCTCGCGCCACAAGCGCGCGCACGATCTCCGCGCCAGACCCGTCACCGCCGACATGCAGAATGCGGCGACGGCTATGGGCTGCCTCAAGCCCTGCGGCCAGCGTGCCATCAGGGTTGAAATCGAAACGCACGCCAAAGCTCTGGAGCGCCTCAATGGCGCTGCGTGCCGCGCCCGTCACAGCCCGCACGGCGTGCGAATCGCAAAGCCCATCGCCCGCCGCCAGTGTATCTTCGCCATGGCGTTCCGCATCGTCATCGGCGCCAAGCGCTGCGGCAACGCCGCCCTGCGCCCACTGGCTGGAACTCTCGCCACCGGCCAGCGCGCGGGTTACGAGAAGCACAGGCAGCGGCGCAAGGCTGAGCGCCGTCATCAATCCGGCAAGCCCGCTGCCGATTACCAGAACCGGGTTGGCGAAGGAGGCGGTCATACGGCGAGCATCCTTTCCACCGCACGGCGTGCTGCCACGGCAATCGCCGGATCGACAGTTACCTCATGGCGATTATGCTCCAGCGCCTCGCGAATATTCTTCAGCGAAATGCGCTTCATATGCGGGCAGAGATTGCACGGACGCACGAATTCCACATCCGGATGGTGAACGGCCACATTGTCGCTCATCGAACATTCGGTGATCAGCACGACGCGGCCCGGCTTTTCGCGGCCAACATAATCCGACATCACCGCAGTCGATCCGGCGAAATCCGCCGCCTCGACCACATCGGGAGGACATTCGGGATGCGCCAGAACCACGATGCCGGGATGAGCCGCCCGTAATTCGTGAATGTCGCTGGCCGTGAAAAGCTCATGCACTTCACAATGACCATGCCAGGCCAGAATCTCGACACTGGTTTCCCGCGCCACGTTCTTTGCCAGATATTCATCCGGCAGCATCAGCACCTTCGGCACGCCGAGCGATTCCACCACCTGCCGCGCATTGCCGGAAGTGCAGCAAATATCGGACGCCGCCTTTACCGCTGCCGACGTGTTGACATAGGTGATGACCGGCACACCGGGATGGGCTGCGCGCAGAAGGGCTATATCTTCCGGCGTAATCGAATCGGCCAGCGAACAACCGGCCCCCATATCGGGGATCAGCACGGTTTTTTCCGGATTGAGCAGCTTGGCCGTTTCCGCCATGAAATGCACGCCTGCCAGAACGATGACGTCGGCCTCGACCTCCATGGCCTTGCGCGCCAGCGCCAGACTGTCACCGACAATATCGGCAACGCCGTGAAAGATTTCCGGCGTCTGGTAATTATGGGCCAGAATCACGGCGTTGCGGCTTTTCTTCAGCGCCAGAATGGCGGCAACATCGTCTTCGTAAGACAGCCATTCTGCCTTTGGCACCACTCGTGAAACGCGCTCATAAAGCGCGGGCATGGCGATGGTCATAACTCACTCCCTTTCTACTCAAAATGAGTATATGGGGCGGAGTCATTATTCTCGTTTTGAGTTTATGTCAATCGCGTCTGTTGCGTCTGTGGCCGCGTCGAAATCGCAAGGTGGAATCAGTTGCGCGATAGCGGCAGCTTGGTGCCGGAAAGAGCGCGCTCCTCAAGAACAGCATGACGGTAACGGAAAAGCTTGGCAGGCCGTCCGCCGGTTTCGCTGGCCATTTCGCCTGTCTCCTCGATCAGGTTCTGCTGATCGATGAGACGGCGGAAATTGGGCTTGTGCAGCGTCAACCCCGCAAGCGCCTCGACGCAGCGCTGCAATTGCAGCAGGGTAAAGCTTTCCGGCATCAACTCGAACACCACCGGACGATATTTGATTTTGGCGCGCAGGCGCGCAATTCCGGTGGCGAGAATGCGGCGGTGATCGGCAAACATGGCCCGTCCGGCCGTGACCTCCGCCCCGGCTTCGGAAACCAGTCCCGCCTCGTACATCAATTCATAGCGCTGTAGAACGAGGTCTTCGTTCCAGTTCATCCCGTTGAGACCAAAGGAGAAATCCACCCGCCTCTGGCGGTGTTCCCGGCGAATGGAGCCTTGCTGCGCCCATTCGCCCAACCGGGCGGTTATCGCCTCAAGACAGGCGGGCGGACCGGAACGATGATCTTCCCAGGGAAAATAGCCATACCAGCCGTGCCAGCCGGGGCGCCCCGCGCCCGGCGCTGCCTGCTCGCGCACAAGCCCCAGATAGCTGATGGAAATCGCCCTGTCGCCTTCTGTGGCGCGGTCCCGGTCCGCAAAGGTGTAAAGCTGTTCGAGATAGCCGACCGGATGCCCCGTCTGCTGTTCGATCCACTCACGCAGGCCGCCTTGCAGGCTGCGATGGCTCACCTCGAAAGGACCGGAAGGAAGCGCCTCACCGCCACGAACAGTCATGACACGCGGCTCATCGCCCGTGACGGCGGTAAGGACGGCTATCAGTTCGGCACGTGCCAATGAATTATACAAGAGCGAATCCGCATTCATCAAATCATTGCCTGATAGTAGCGCATAAGCCGCCGGCCCGATATTGGCCACACAAAAAAACACGCGATTCCGCGATGGTCTACACCATCAATATTAGCACCACAGAATAAAGTAAACTAAGAAAGTAACGACAAAATATAATTTTATAAAAAATATTTTACTAATAAATACTGCGACATTTTGTCAATCTTTTATTCTCAAGGAACAGACACGATCTATTCCAATGTAAAGCAACCTTAACATCAGGAAGACTCCATGAAGCACAAGATCCTTTCCGCCGCCGTTATCGCCGCCGCAGCATTTGCCGTGCCGACGCTGGCGTCTGCCGCAACCTGCAAGCCCTCCATCACGGAAACCGAGGTAAAACAGGCGCAGGAAAACTGGGGCAAGGGCTTGGTGGCCATCGGCGCGGCAAAGGAGCCCAAGGCAGAAGCGGAAAAGTTCATTGCCGAGGTCTATGGCTTCAAGGAAGGCAAGGTTCTGTTCAAGCCCACCAAGGCGTCTGCGCCGGAATTCCGCGACACGCCGGATGAAGCGCTTTCCTACTTCGTCAAGGGCAGCGTGGCGGAAGACAAGGGCTTTGCCCTTGCGCCCTATACCAATGTGCGTTTCGAGAACAACGCCATCACCTATGACTGCAACAGCGCCATTTCCATGGGCAACTATTACTTCACCGCCAAGGATGGCTCTGTCACCAAGGTTGACTATACCATGGGCTTTATCAAGGGCGCCGATGGAAAGCTGAAGATCAACTTGCAGCATTCTTCGCTGCCCTACGTTCCCCACGATTGATGCCGGCAGCATTTTCCGAGAAAATGTCTTCGCCTTTTGCGGCAATACAGCTGAAGCCGGAGTGCCGGGAAGCATCGAATAGCGTCAGGCCCTTTCCAGCACGCTGAATAACTCCATGAAAAAGCGGGGGCGGTTTTCACCGCCCCCGCATTCTCGCCGCCCGGTGCATAACGATCAGCGGGCAGTTTCCACTTTTAGCGCAACAGCGTTATCCGGCCGACTTTTTGGCCGCCTTGCGCTTGAGATCCGGCGGCGTGGCCTCCTCGGCAAGCCGGGATACGGCCTCATCCAGCGACAGCGACACCTGCTCCTGCGAGCCGAGACGGCGAATATTCACCGTGCGCTCTTCTGCTTCCTTGCGCCCGCAGACGATGATGACCGGCACCTTGGTAACGGAATGTTCGCGGATCTTGTAGTTGATCTTCTCGTTGCGGAAATCGGTTTCCACCTCAAGCCCCGCCTCGCGCAGCATGTCGGCCACCTCACGCCCGTAATCATCGGCATCGGAGGTGATGGTGGCAACAACCACCTGAAGCGGCGCAAACCACAAGGGCATGTGGCCCGCGAAATTCTCGATGAGAATACCCAGAAAACGCTCCATCGAGCCGCAAATTGCGCGATGGATCATCACCGGCTGGGTCTTTTCCGAGTTCTGGTCGATATAGAAAGCGCCGAAGCGTTCCGGCAGGTTGAAGTCCACCTGCGTGGTGCCGCACTGCCACTCGCGGCCGATGGCATCCTTCAGCGTATATTCGAACTTGGGACCATAGAAGGCGCCCTCGCCCGGCAGAACGCCGGTCTTGATCCGCCCGCCCGATTGTTCCTCGATGGTTTTCAGCACATCCATCATCACGCTTTCGGCGCGATCCCACAAAGCGTCGGAGCCAACCCGCTTCTCCGGACGGGTAGAAAGCTTCACCACCACTTCCTTGAAGCCGAAATCCTCGTAGACCGACAGGATGAGATCGTTGATGCGCAGGCATTCCGCCGCCATCTGCTCTTCCGTGCAGAACACATGGGCATCGTCCTGGGTAAAGCCGCGCACGCGCATGAGACCATGCAGCGCACCCGACGCCTCATAGCGATGCACAAGCCCGAATTCCGCAAGGCGAACAGGCATATCACGGTAAGACTTCAAGCCATGCTTGAAGATCTGGACGTGGCCGGGGCAGTTCATGGGCTTCAGGGCGAAAATACGCTGATCGGCCTCTTCATCGTCGGGATGGGTAAAGGCATGGGCCGATTTCACGGCAAACATGTTTTCCTGATACCAGCCCCAGTGACCCGAGGTTTCCCACAGCGATTTGTCCAGAACCTGCGGTGCATTGACCTCCTGATAGGTGCCAGCCAGACGGCGGCGCATATAGGCCGTCAGCGTCTGGAACAGGCGCCAGCCCTTGCCGTGCCAGAATACGACGCCGGGGCCTTCTTCCTGAAAATGGAACAGGTCCATTTCCCGGCCAAGCTTGCGGTGATCGCGCTTTTCGGCCTCGGCCAGAATATGCAGATATTGGTCGAGATCGGCCTGCTCGGCCCAGGCCGTGCCGTAAATGCGGGTCAGCATGGGGTTGTTGCTATCGCCACGCCAATAGGCTCCCGCCACCTTCATCAGCTTGAAAGCCGTACCGATCTGCCCGGTCGAGGCCATGTGCGGGCCACGGCAGAGGTCGAACCAGTCGCCCTGATAATAAATCTTCAGGTCCTGATCTTCAGGAATGGCATCGACCAGCTCCACCTTGTAGGCCTCACCCTTGGCGGCGAAAACCTCGCGGGCCTTGTTGCGCGGCCAGACCTCCTTGCGGAAAGCCTGATTGCGGCCGATGATTTCCTTCATCTTCTTTTCGATCTTCGGAAGATCGTCCGGGGTGAAGGGTTCGTCCTTGGCAAAGTCGTAATAGAAGCCGTTTTCGATAACCGGGCCGATCGTTACCTGCGTGCCGGGCCACAGCTCCTGCACGGCCTCGGCCATAACGTGAGCACAGTCATGACGAATGAGTTCCAGCGCGCGCGGATCTGTTCGCGTAATGATTTCGATCTTCCCGCTCGTGACCGGATCGGCAAGATCGCGAACCTCACCATCCAGCGCGATTGCCACGGCCTTCTTGGCCAGCGACTTGGAAATCGATTCGGCGACATCCTTGCCCGTTGCGCCAGCCTCGAAGCTGCGCACGGAACCATCGGGAAATGTAAGGGAAACGGCTTCAGACATGTTAGCTCCACTCCAGTCCCGCCAACCAATGCGGGTGGTGACATGACCCGGCGCGAAGATGCCGGGAATGAAGGCGCTGGATACTGAAATTCGCCTTGTCAGTAAAGTCTAATCGGCAGGTGGCTCGAAGCCCCAGAAGGAAAGCGCCTGCGACGAAACGCCCGCCAGAAACATCTGCAACACGTTCTCATCAAGATGACGGCGCAGCACCGTGACCACATCCTCGATCGCGGTGTCCGTCGAAAGATTGTGATTGTGCCGAAGCGCCAGCACTTCCGCCATCATCTCCTTGCGCGACAGAAACGGCAAAGCGGGCGGATGGCAATCCCATTGGCTGACAAACAGCGCCCGGAGCCCAACGGGCAGAAGGTCGGCAAAGGCAAGCCCCTCAGCAACGGTCAGGCGAGCGCGAAAAACCCGCAGCACCGCTTCCAGCGTGGTAAAGGCCCGATGCGTGGTGGCAAGCATGGCCTGATCCCGCAGATCGACGAGGACAGCCTCAAAATCACGCGAGGCCTGACGATATTCCTCAGGCACGGTCAAAGGCTTATTCCCGCTCGCTTGCGCCCGAACTGCCATAGCCGCCAGACCTGCCAGAAACGAAACCTCTCTCCCAAAAAAGCAGGCACGTCATCCACGCCCCAGGTTCCGCCGGGTCCGCAGCGCAGGACCCTGAAAAGGGTAAGCCAGCCACCGCTCCACATTCCATGCCGGGCAATGGCCTCATAACCATATTCGGAACAGGTGGGCATATGTCGGCAATGATTGCCCACAAGGCTGGAAAGCGTGAGTTGATAAAGGCGAATGAGACCCATGCCGATCAGCCGCCCCGGCGTTTTGCGAAACGGGCCGGAAAAATTGCGCCCGGTGGGCGGCTTTTCATCCTCGTCTTCGGCAAGCTCGCAGAACTGGCACATTTCAACCCGCCATGGCGTGATCTTTGGCCTCTATCTGGTCGAGACAGTCCACCACCGCTTCAAAGGTCAGCATGGTGGAGGCGTGGCGGGCTGGATAATCCTTTACCGGCTTCAGATAGCGCATATCTTCAAAACGCCCGTCCGGCCCCTCGCCGCCCTCCTTCAGCATGGAAAGCATATCGGCGCGGGCCTTGCGAACCTCGCTGAAACTTGCCCCGACCACACAGCGGGCCATGACAGAGGCCGCCGCCTGCCCCAGCGCACAGGCGCGCAATTCATGGGCAAAATCCGTAACGATCCCGCCTTCGGCCTTCACATGCGCCGTCAGGCGCGATCCGCAAAGGCGCGAATGTTTTTCAGCACTTGCATCGGCCTGCGGCAAGGGACCTATGCGCGTGACATTTCCCGCGAATTCGAGAATTTTGCTGTTATAAATGTCATCCATCAGGAAACTTTGCTCCGGCAGGGCGCAAATGCGGAGGATGAAACCTTTCATCGCCATGTCATTTGCGCAACACTGTGTCGCCTTTCCGATCCTGTACGAACCGGGACGGCTTCCTATATAGCAGTGTCGGATGCATTCAGGAACAGGCAGGCAATGCAAAAGCTGCGGCATTTGGACTGATCCAGAAGCATGGTCGCAACGTAGAACAAGCACGGAATGAGCGTGGCCAAAGCTTGCCATCCGCTTTTTCTCCGGTCTTCGACAGACGGAAGCAACCGCGCTTTCAGGATTGGACTTGCAATATGAGCAGAATTACGCATTTACAACCGGGTTCCTCTCTGAAGGTTCCTTCCAGGGCGGCTGAACAGGAGACAAAGGGCATGGACGCCATCGTAAAAAAATTGTCGCCGGAAACGGCGCGCCCAAGCCGCGAGGAAGCCGAGGAAGCCGTGCGCACCCTGTTGCGCTGGGCCGGTGACGATCCGGCCCGTGAAGGGCTTCTCGATACGCCGAAGCGCGTGGCAAAGGCCTATGCAGAACTGTTCAGCGGCTACCGCGCCGATATTGACGATGTGCTCGGCACGACCTTCGAGGAAGTGGCCGGCTATAACGACATCGTTCTGGTGCGCGACATTCCGTTTTTCTCGCATTGCGAACATCACATGCTGCCGGTGATCGGCAAGGCGCATGTGGCCTATCTTCCGCAGGGCCGCGTGCTTGGTCTTTCGAAGATCGCCCGCGTGGTGGACGTGTTTGCGCGGCGCCTGCAAACCCAGGAAGCCATGACAGCGCAGATCGCCGAATCCATCGATGCAAACCTCAAGCCGCGCGGCGTGGCCATCATGGTCGAGGCCGAGCATATGTGCATGGCCATGCGCGGCATTCAGAAATCCGGTTCAACCACGCTGACGACCACGTTCACGGGCGAATTCAAGGACAATGCCGCCGAGCAGGTGCGTTTCATGACCATGGTTCGCGGCCGCTGATATTTTCTTTGAAAGGCTGTTGCTTTAATAAAGGGCGTGAGACGCAGATTGCGTTTTGCGCCCTTGATTTGCGAGATGACAATGACAGAATTTCCTGCCCCTTCCGTGGACAAGACAGAGCTTGAAGGACAGGGCCTGTTGACGCCGAAATTCGATGACAACGGCCTCGTCACGGCCATTGTCACCGACCATCGCGATGGGGAGTTGCTGATGGTGGCGCACATGAATGCGCAGGCGCTCTCGTTGACGCTTGAAAGCGGCATTGCCCATTATTACAGCCGCTCGCGCCAGAAGATCTGGAAAAAAGGCGAAAGCTCCGGCAACCTTCAGAGCGTGCGTGAAATTCGCGTCGATTGCGATCAGGATGCCATCTGGCTCAAGGTAGAGGTGGCTGGCCATGATGCCACCTGCCACACGGGCCGCCGCTCCTGCTTTTATCGCAGTGTCGTGCTGGAAGACGGTGTCGCCAGAACCGTGATCACCGATGACCACCGGCATTTCGACCCGGACACTGTTTACGGCGGTTCCGGCAAGCCATAACACCGCCCGCAAGCACGCGGCTTTTCACATCTTCACGCAAATTGACTTGTGCCGCGCAACATAGCCGCCATTCTCAAGACTTTGGTAAGTCACTGCCAGCCATCATGTCCCGATGGTGGGGGAGATAAGCGATGTTGAACTGGGGTCTGAAATCACAGGGTGGCGGTGGTGGCAAAGCCACCGAAACCGAGCCTCCGAAAATTCCGCCCGTGCGGGAAAAGCCAAGGATCGCGCTGGCGCTGGGTGGCGGGGCGGCCCGCGGCTGGGCGCATATCGGCGTGCTCAAGGCGCTGGACGAGGCGGGCATCGAAATTTCCATGATCGCGGGCACCTCCATAGGCGCGCTGGCGGGCGGCTGCTATCTGGCGGGAAAACTGGGCGAACTGGAAGAATTTGCCCGCTCGCTGACCGTGCGCCGCATTGCGCAATTGCTGGACCTCACCATCGGCGGCGGTGGCCTTCTGGGTGGAATGCGGCTTACCAAGCGAATGCAGGAGCATTTGCAGGGTGTGACCATCGAAGAACTTCCCAAACCCTTCGTCGCGGTAGCATCCGAGTTGAAGAGCGGCCATGAGGTGTGGATCGACGGCGGACCGCTTATTACCGCGCTTCGCGCATCCTATGCGCTTCCGGGCATATTCGAGCCTGTTCGCAGCAATGGCCGGACGCTGGTGGACGGCGCGCTCGTCAATCCCGTTCCCGTTTCAGTGTGCCGCGCACATGAGCAGCCGCTGGTGGTGGCCGTGAACCTGAATTACGACCTCTTCGGCCGCTCTGCCGTCGTCAAGCACAAGGTTGGCGAGGATATGCAGGAAAAAAATCCCGTGGCCAGCAACAAGCTGGGCCTGACCTCCGTCATGGTGCAATCCTTCAACATCATTCAGGATCGGATTTCACGGGCAAGACTGGCAGGAGACCCGCCTGACCTCGCCCTTCACCCGCGGGTAAACGATATTGGACTTTCGGAGTTTCACCGCGCCGATGACTGCATAGCGCGCGGCTATGAGGAAGCCATGGCCAGAATTGGTGAGATTACCCGGATGCAGGAAGCTTACATGCGGTAAGGGTGCCTCAGACCACACCAGCTTGCCCGGCACGCCCCCTCCCTGTCCTGCACACGTAGAGCGTTGTCATGAGAAAAGTGGGAACCGGTTTCCAATGGGAATGCAGGAGAAAATAGAGAGAATATTCCATTATTCGATGAAAACGGAATATTCTCCGCAGGAAAACAATAGGAAAATTTTCTGCGGAGGTACTGTCCGACCTTATTCCGCCTTAGACGAATCGCAGCCTTGCAACATCAGGGATACCCGCCCGATTTCTACTGCGGGGAATATGTCTTGATGCGTGCGACGATCTTTTCGTCGAGGACGAAGCAATCGAAGAACTCCTGTCATTTTTCGGCTGATCTTCGCGCTTCGGTCAGCATCTGCCTGAGTTCGTTGATGCCATCGTCTTTCAACGGGGGCGTACTCTCCTTCTGAGCGGATCGACATTCCGGCTGAGGTGAGATGAAAACGGTGAGTATCGATAACCGGAGCAAAGTATACTTAACGCCCATGAAACTCGACAAGGGCAGAAAGTTGCCGTTTGCAGCCTGTTCAAGACCGAATGAAAGCAGTCCTGGCATTCCGCCCATTGTGGCCCGTGACCTTTACATTTGCAGACACTGCATCATCTCCCTTGCGACGAAACCAATGAAAGGCGCCACCATGCCCCGCTCCCTCCACGCTGCCATCGCTCTGGTTTTTCTCGGTTGTCTTCCGGTTTCACCGGCAATGGCTGCCAGCTTCGACTGCAATCGGACCGATCTCAAGGCCGACGAAAAAGCCATTTGCGAGCATCGGGATCTCAACGATCTCGATGTTAAAATGGTCACAACCTTCGATCTCCTCTCCGGCCTGCTTGCCATGGGCAATCGTGGCGAGTTGCAGGATCAGCAGACTGCGTGGCTGAAAAGCCGTCAGGCCTGCAATGCGGAGATTGCATGTATTAAAACAACATACGAGGAAAGGTTGAAGCAGCTCATGAAGGTTTACGATAATATCGAGCGACCGCGCTGAGCGGCAGATCTCCCCGAAAATCTGTCAGACAGCTTCTTCCCCAACGGGAAAAAATCGCTTAAAGGGAAGAGAGAAGTCTATGCTGCGGCTCTGCGGGGAGTCCATAACAAGAATCGCGACGCGCAGCAGCTTGGCCCGGACTTGCAAAAGTCCGGGCCCTTATTTCGGGGGATATGCCATGAAGATCATGATTATCAACACGGGCGGCACCATAAGCTGCGTGGGAAACCCCCTGGCCCCGATGACATCGTCTGCCTTTGCCGAGGCCTGCCGTGTGCAGCTTGAGCCGCTTCTGGCACAACGTTTTCCCGACCTGGTGCTGGACTACGCCACGGATCTGGCCTTTCCCGAGAGCGCCAACGGCATGTTGGACAGCACCAACCTCCAGCCTTCCGACTGGTGTCTGATTGCCGACTACATTCTGAACCATTACGATGAGGCCGATGGCTGGGTGGTGTTGCATGGCACCGATACCATGGATTTCACCGGCATGGCCCTGCCGCTGCTGCTGTCGCGTTTCAGCGCCGACGGCACGCCGCTTGCAGCCCTTTCCAAGCCGGTAATCCTGACGGGTTCACAGGTGCCCCTTTTCTATTCGCCGGGCGGCGGACGCATCGAGGGAATGCATTTCAACACCGATGCCTTCCAGAATGTCTGCGGCGCGGTGGCGGCAGCCCGTTCCGGCCTTTCGGAAGTCTGTCTGTTTTTCGATAGCCTGCTGCTGCGCGGTTCGCGCATCACCAAGACGGATGCAAACCAGTTTCGCGGTTTTTCCACCCCCAATGCTGCGCCCTTGGGGCGCTATGGCATTTCATTCACGCTCGATTCGGGCGAGATTCTGCCCCCGCCGGTATCGCGCCAGATCAGCCTTGACGATGAAAATGTGCGTGCGGACGTGCTGAGGCAGCTTTCCCATATCCGCTCGCGCATCGGGGCCGTGCGGGTGGCGCAACTCAACGCCTTTCCCGCCCATTACGATCAGCGCGAGGGCAGCGCCCTGCTGGCCGATCTGATCAATGCCTGCGTGGCGCAAGGTGTGAGCGGGCTGGTTCTGGAATCCTACGGTGCCGGCAATTTCCCCAGCGGCAATGCCAATAGTGCAAAGGATGGCGCCATATACAAGGCGCTGGACGCGGCCAGCAAGGCCGGTGTCGTGATTATGGACAATACGCAGGTTCTGCACGGCTGGGTGGACTATAATGCCTATGCCGCAGGCGCCTGGCTTCCGGCCATTGGCGCCCTGAACCCTGTGGACATGACGCCCATGGCATCGCTGGCCAAACTGACCGTGCTGCTTGCCGCGCGCGAGGGCAATGGCTGGTCCATGGATGACGTGAAACATCTCATGCAGATACCGCTGGCTGGCGAAATGGCGGCCATCAGCCAGCTCGACAGCCGTATCAACCCGGTTCTGCTTGCCGGTCAGGCGATCAAGACATTCAATGGCAGCGCCGAACTCTTTAACGATCCGCAAAAAGGTCCGCTCCTGCGCCAGAATGGCGGCAGGATTCTCTGGTCCATGCTTGCCCCTGATGCGCAGGCAGAACTACCCGGCCGGCTGGTGGTTCAAAATGACGGCAATCTTGTCTTTTACAGCCGCAACAATCAGCCGCTCTGGGCCAGCAATACCGGACAGGCAGAGAGTGCGGCGTCCAGCCTGCGGTTGACGGCAAGCGCCGGAGACGTAAAGCTCAGCCTTTACGATTATGCCCTTCAGCGCGAGAGCTGGGCGCATCGCGCCTTGATCTGACAAAAAAGCAGCCCGCCGCGCTACCGGAAGGCTGCCTCATTCAAATGCAGACCGTCTTGGTATGATCTAGCACATCGCCATGCGGCGGTGTGCAAGACCGGAGCCCGGAAATCCGGGCGGGATTACGCCACGTTCAGCGCTGCTTCCGGGGCAATCGCATCGTAGCCCAGTGCGTCAGCCACGGCCTTGTTGGTGATCCGGCCCTTGTGGACGTTCAAACCGTTTCGCAGATGCCGGTCTTCCGCAATGGCGCGCAGACCCCGGTCAGCCAGGGCAAGACCGTGAGAAAGCGTTGCATTGTTCAGGGCGTGGGTAGAGGTAATCGGCACGGCGCCCGGCATATTGGCCACGCAATAGTGGATCACGCCATCGACCTCGAAGGTCGGCTCGGAATGGGTGGTGGCGTGCGAGGTTTCAAAGCAACCGCCCTGATCGATAGCAACATCGACGATGACTGCGCCCTTCTTCATGCCGGAAAGCATTTCCCGCGTGACCAGCTTGGGGGCGGCAGCGCCGGGAATGAGCACGGCGCCAATCACCAGATCAGCCGAGAAAACCTCCTGCTCAAGCGCATCGATGGTCGAATAGACCGTATGCACACGGCCATTGAAAATATCATCCAACTGGCGCAGACGCGGCAGAGAACGATCGACGATCGTCACATCGGCCCCGAGGCCAACGGCCATCTTGGCGGCATGAAGGCCAACCACGCCTCCGCCGATCACCGTGACCTTGGCCGGCAATACGCCGGGAACGCCGCCCAGCAGGATGCCACGGCCGCCATGGGCCTTCTGCAACCCGGTTGCACCGGCCTGAATGGCCAAGCGCCCGGCCACTTCCGACATCGGCGCCAGCAGCGGCAGGCCGCCCCGGTCATCCGTCACGGTCTCATAGGCAATCGCGGTCACGCCGGACCCGATAAGACCCTTGGTCTGCTCCGGATCGGGCGCAAGATGCAGATAGGTGTAGAGCAACTGGCCCTCGCGCAGCATGGCCCATTCCTGCGGCTGCGGTTCCTTGACCTTCACGACCATGTCGGCCTTTTCGAACACATCGCGTGCCGTGGCGACAATTCTGGCACCGGCGGCCTGATAGGCGCCATCGTCGGCGCCAATGCCTGCCCCAGCCCCGGTTTCCACGAGAACCTCGTGGCCGTGGGCAACATATTCACGCACAGCGGCAGGCGTCAGGCCCACGCGATATTCATGGTTCTTGATTTCCTTAGGGCAGCCTACACGCATCCCGTTTTTCCTTATTTTTCCCCGCAAGGCGTCAATGTTGTAACGCAGGAAAATTCAAACAGAAAAAACTGGCAATGTCCTTGCAAAGACAGCTTGCCCGCGACACGAGTTTCGTGAAAAATTGCAGGAATTGGCTATTCTGGTAGATTTTATTGCACACATGCAGCTGGACACAATTGATCTTGCGATCCTCAAGGAATTGCAGCGGAACGGACGCATCTCCAACAGCGAGCTTGCAGAGCGGGTGGGCTTGAGCGCGTCGGCCTGCTCGCGCCGCCATGACGCGCTGGAAAAGGCTGGCGTCATTTCCGGCTATCATGCCCGCCTTGCCCACAAGGCGCTGGATTACAAGATGATGGTGATCGTCCACATCTCGCTATCGGGTCAATTCGCCAAAACGCTTCAGGAATTCGAGGCCGCCGTAAAGCGCTGCCCGAATGTGTTGGTCTGCTATCTTATGTCAGGCGAATACGACTATATCCTGCGTGTTGCCGCAAAGGATCTTGAAGACTACGAGCGCATTCACCGCGACTGGCTTTCCGCCCTGCCGCATGTGGTGAAAATCAATTCCAGCTTTGCGCTGCGCGAAATCATCGACCGGCCCAATGTGGGACTTTGAGAAAATTCTACTGCATAATTCCTTAAATCGGAATCGATTTAAGGTGAAAATTATGCAGCAGATTTAAAGTTTTACAGCGTCCTTTGTGCGTTTGATAAAACGCACGGCGCTGTAAATTTCAGGATCAAAAGAGATTTGCTGTGAAAGGGGCAGAATCTCTGCTTTTTTCATAGCATCATCCTGCTGTCATGTTATGCCTTCAATCGTCATGCAACGCGCATAACCGAAGGCAGGAGAGCCCCCGTGACATTCAGACAGCCTCACACCCTCGACCTCCATCCCATCACCCGCCGTTCGCTGCTGAGTGGCTTTGCCGCCGCAGGCGCGCTGGTGGTGCTGCACCCCTTCGCGGCCCGCGCTGCCTCCAATCAGGCGCATCTGCGGCTGATGGAAACGACGGATATTCACGTCAACCTCATGCCTTACGACTATTATGCCGACAAGCCGAACGACACGCTCGGCCTGTCGCGCACCGCGTCCCTTATCGACGGCATCCGCGCGGAAGCTGGCAACTCCATGCTGATCGACAATGGCGATCTTTTGCAGGGCAGCCCCATGGGCGATTACATGGCCTATAAGAAGGGCATGAAGGCCGGTGATCTGCATCCGGTAATGAAGGCCATGAACGCGCTGGGCTATGATTGCGGCACGCTTGGCAATCACGAGTTCAATTACGGCCTCGACTTCATGTTCAACACGCTGGCCGCAGCAAAGCACCCGATCGTCTGCGCCAACCTCACCAAGGGTCAGCTTGCCGCCGATCCGCGCAAGGATGAGCTGTTCTTCAAACCCTTCGTGATTATCGAAAAGAAGATCAAGGACGGCGCGGGCAATGAAAGCCCGATCAAGGTGGGCTTCATCGGCTTCGTGCCGCCGCAGATCATGGTGTGGGATGCCAAGAACCTTGAAGGCAAGGCCCAGACCCGCGACATCGTGGAAGCCGCCCGTGCCTGGGTGCCGGTCATGAAGGAGCAAGGCGCAGACATCGTCATCGCGCTTTCCCATTCCGGTATTGACGCCAAGGGGCAGAGCGAGAAGATGGAAAATGCATCGCTCTATCTCGCAGGCGTCGAAGGGATCGATGCGATCTTTACCGGCCACCAGCACCTCGTCTTCCCCGGCCCCAAGACCTGGGAGGGAATGCAGGGCGTGGATGCGGTGAAAGGCACATTGATGGGCAAGCCCGCCGTGATGGCCGGTTTCTGGGGCTCGCATATGGGCCTGATCGATCTTTTGCTGGAGAAGGATGGCAAGAGCTGGAAGATCGTGGATTTCACCAGCGAGGCGCGCCCCATCTACCACCGCGACGACAGCAAGAAGATCATCGCCGATACTGGCGACAAGGCGGCAATCGTGGCTGCCGTGAAAGAAGAACACGAAGCCACGCTGACCTATGTGCGCACGCCCGTCGGCAAAACCGCCGCCCCGCTTTACTCCTATTTTGCTCTGGTGGCGGATGATCCCTCGGTGCAAATCGTCTCCAACGCCCAGCTCTGGTACATCAAGGACATGCTGAAGGAGACGAAATTCAAGGACTATCCGGTTCTTTCCGCCGCAGCCCCCTTCAAGGCAGGCGGACGCGGCGGCGCCGATTACTACACCGATGTTCCCGCAGGCGACATCGCCATCAAGAACGTTTCCGATCTCTACCTCTACCCCAATACGGTGCAGGCCGTGCTGATCACCGGGGCGCAAGTGAAAAACTGGCTGGAAATGTCGGCTGGCATGTTCAACCAGATCAAGCAGGGCTCGCAGGATGCCGAGCTGCTCAATCTCGATTTCCCCTCCTATAATTACGACGTGATCGATGGCGTGACCTATGAGATCGACCTGTCGGAACCGGCGAAATACGACAAGGACGGCAAGGAAATCAATCCGCAAGCCAATCGCATCAAAAAGTTGAGCTTCGACGGAAAACCAATTGATCCGACACAGAAATTCGTGGTCGTCACCAATAATTACCGCGCCGGTGGCGGCGGCAAATTCCCGGAGATCACCAGCGACAAGGTGATCTTCGTCGGCCCCGATACCAACCGCGACGTGATCGTGCGCTACATCGTCTCACAAGGCACGATCAACCCGTCAGCCGACGGCAACTGGCGCTTTGCCCCACTGTCCGGCACCACCGCCAGCTTCCAGACCGGCCCAAAGGGCCGCGCCTTCGCAGGCAAGGTGGTTGGCGCGAAGATCGAGGACGCCGGAGACGGCACGGACGGATTTGCGAAATACCGTCTCGTGCTGTAGCGCCGGGAAGACCCCCCGCACAAAAAAGCAGGCCCCGCCAAGGGCCTGCTTCCAATTCAACGCATTTGAGCATTTCCGGCGAACACGGGTTCCACAGTACACGACGCTGAGGAATGTCGCGTGGCCTTCCCCCCTCTGCCTTGCCAGGCATCTCCCCCTCAAGGGGGGAGATTGCAATACGGACAAAGCGCCATTCTTCAAAGAATAGGTGTGGTGACGGCCTTTTTCAGGAATGTAGGCAGGGCCTTGATCTTGCCGATCTCCCCCCTTGAGGGGGAGATGTCCGGCAGGACAGAGGGAGGTAAACCACACGCAAAACCGACTACACTTTGGCTGGAAATGCTCTGGAAACGATCAGACCTGACGGCTGGCCTCGCCATCGGCAAACAGTGAGGCGCCCGACTGATCGATAATTTGCCTTCCCTTGCGGAAGGTGAATTCAAGCGCCTCGTCACGGCCGGTAAACAGATCGGCGCGAATGAAGCTGCGGGTCAATACGCGGCCATCGACATCTTTTTCGATACGGCCAGCGAGACGATATTGCGCACCCTCGCGCAGCGGCTCGGCGAAAATCCGGCAATCGGCGTGGATTTGCGGCTCACTTGCGGGTGCGGCGGCTTCGCCCTTTGCAGGACCGGAAAAGACCGAAAGAATTTTCGAAATGAAACTGGCCATGCCTTCTTGTCCTTCCTGAGACAGCAGCAGATGGCAGCGCTTAACATGCAATGGCGTGATTTGGAATATCGGGGGTCCATGAACGAAAACGTTCATGCCCATAGGCATAAAAAAACCGGCAGCGCCGAAGCGCCGCCGGAAAATCAATCGGCAAAAATCAGGCAGTGAACCAGGCGCTGGAGCTGGACAGGTCAACACCGTCAACGACGATCTTGTCCTTGGCGTGAGCCGAGTCGGAGCCAACGTAGGTGATCAGCGAATCGCCATCGACATTCGTGACCTTCCAGTCAGAATAGGCCGTGCCGGTCAGCTTGATCTTGTCGGTGCCGAGAGCAAAGCCTTCGATATGGTCAGCGGAGCCGACCGTCTTGCCGAAATCGCCGCTGTTGAACACGAAGGTGTCGGTGCCGCCGCTGGCGATCAGCGTATCGGTGCCAGCACCGCCGGTAACGGTGGAGCTCTTCAGGTTGACGGCGCTCAGGTCGATGGTGTCGTTGCCGGCGCCTGCGTTGATGGTAACGCTGGTGAAGGAACCGTCGGTTACGCCAGCGCCGCCGTTGACAACGGACGCGCTCTGTACACCGCCAACATCAGACGAGTTCAGGGCTTCGCCCTTCAGCAGCGTGATGGTGTCGTTGCCCTTGCCGGTGTTGATGCTGAAAGCATTGACCCAGGCCTTGTCGTTGGACGACATCGAGATCGTAACCGTGTCGTTACCATCGCCGGTGGTGACGTTGGTACGCTTGACGTTGTAGATTTCAACCGTGGAGTTGCCCGTTCCGCCGAGCGAAACGTCAACCTGAACGAAATCCTTGAAGGACAGGTTTTCGGACGTATCGGAAACGGCCAGCGCGTTCTTGACCGAGTTCCACTTGGTGGCAACGTCGAAATCGAACGAGTTCGAAGACAGATCATACTGGATGTCCACGGTGCCAGCAGCCTGGCCGGTGGTGCTTTCAACAGCCACAGACGTGCTGGAAATCTGCGAGCCCGTCGTGCCGATCGTGCTCTTGGTCTGGGTCGTGGTGCTATCCAGCAGGTCGTATGCAGCCTGGTCAGCGACATTCTGAAGGTCGGCAACCGTGGCGGCGCCACCATTACCAAAAGTTACAGTGAGAGCCATTTCCTACTCCTTGCGTTGAAAATTCGTCAGCGAAGGAGGCGCGTGCGCAGCCGCTCCCCCCTCTTTACGCAATGGATAATAGTGTCTCAACTTAACAAATCAAATTTTAATTTAGGTGAATTTGGTTCATTTTTGGTGTAATTCTAGTCCAAAGCAAATGTATAAACAAAAAACCACACCATTAAGGTGTGGTTGAATTCGTGATTTTTTCTTCACGACACTGGAACAATATTCACTCTGAGCGAAACACATTCTGTAGACGATCTTCGAATGGCTTTACGAAATACGATAAGACATTTCGCTCTTCGGTTTTCAGGTACACTTCGGATGGCATACCAGGATAAAGACCAAATGATGAAAGCTTTTTCGCCGCCTGTTCATCCATGCCAACGCGCAATACATAATAAGCCTTGCCCGTATGCTCGTCGGTGTGGAGATCGGGTGCTATAAACGCCACCTGCCCATCGAATGTCGGTGTTGTATTCTGGTTGAAGGCGGTGAAACGAATCGTCGCCTGCTGGCCGAGATGCACCTGATCCACGTCCCGCGGCTCGATGCGTGTTTCGATTTCCAGCTTGTCCTTGTCCGGCACGATCATCATCACCACTTCGCCGGGCTGCACCACAGCGCCGACATTGCGGATGGCAAGTTCGTGAATGGTGCCGGATGTCGGCGCCCTTACTTCCAATTGTTCGATGAGATTGCGGGCCGCCGTTTCCCGTTCCTCATACTCGGAAACCTTGGCTTCCGTGGTCGTGAGGTCGTTGGAAACTTCCGTGCTGCGCTCCTCGTCGGTCTGCAACAATTGCAGGTCGATTTCGGAAAGCTTGCCCTGCGCCTGCGCAAGCGCTGCAATGATCTGCCCTTTATTGCCTTCCAGCTCGGCCTTCTGGCGCTTGCGGGTATTGACCCGCTCCAGCGTGGTCAGCCCCTGCGACAGCATGGATTGCGCCTTCTGGATTTCATCGCTGAGAAGCTCCAGCTGCTCGTTATAGGATGTCACCTGCGAGCGAAGACCGTCGGTTTCCGACAGCAGTTGCTGCTGGCGCGAGGTAAGCTGCTGTTTCATGGCCTCCTGCGCATTGCGGCGGCTATCGAAGAGATTGCGCTCGGTGCGCAAGAGAAGCTGTGCCGTTTCCGGCGCAACCAGACGGGTCAGATCTTCCGACATGGTCATTTCCGGCGCCTTGGTGATTTCCGCCTGCAACCGGGCGCGGCGCACGTAAAATTGCGCCAGCGCATTGCGCACGATGGACTGGTTCACCCGCGCCAGATTGCCATCCAGCCGGAAAAGCACCTGGTCGGCGGCAACGTGGTCGCCATCCTTGACGAGGATCTCGCTGACCGTGCCGCCTGCCTGATGCTGGATCTTCTTGGCATTGCCTTCGATGATAACGCGGCCGGAGGCGATCACCGCGCCGGACAAATCGGTGGTTGCCGCCCAGCCAACGAGCCCGAACAGGAGTGCGGCCCCCAGCACCGTGGAGCGCAGGAAATTCTTGCGAATGGACGTACTTGTCTGAAGCAGTTCCGCCTCGTGATTATAGCGAACCGGACGAGCCGGGCTGAGCAGGACCAAACTGTTTGTCATTCCGATGCTCCGGATTGCTGACGCCACCTCTGGTCGGCGACCGCCTCTGCGGCGGCCCCGCCTTGTGGAACCGTGCGGATATTCTGACGCAGCACCTTGGACAGCACTTCTTCCTTGGTGCCGAACTGCTGCATGTGGCCACCGGCGATCACCATGACCGTATCGACATTCTCAAGCGCGCTTGGCCGGTGGGCGATGACGATGGCAATACCGCCACGGCGGCGCACGCTGGCGATGGCCTCGCTCAAGGCGCGCTCACCTTCCGCATCGAGGTTGGAATTCGGTTCGTCGAGAACCACCAGGAAAGGATTGCCGTAAAGGGCGCGCGCCAGCGCCACGCGCTGTCTTTGCCCCACCGAAAGCCCCTCGCCGCGGCTGCCAACCTTCGTTTCATAGCCTTCGGGCAGGCCGAGAATGAAATCATGGGCGCCCGCCAGAATGGCCGCGTCGATGATGGCCTCCGGCGTGGCGTCGGCACGGAAGCGGGCAATATTTTCGGCCACCGTGCCGCTCATCAGATCGGTGTTTTGCGGCATATAGCCAATGAAATTGCCAAGCTCTTCGCGCGACCACTGGCTAATATCGGCTCCGTCGAAGCGTATGTGCCCGCCCGCACGCCCCCAAAGACCCAGAAGCAGCCGTGCAAAGGTGGATTTACCCGATGCACTCGGCCCGATCACGCCAAGGGCGCTACCGGCATTGAGAGAAAACGAAACGTCGAAAAGCGTCAGCCGCTCCTGGGCAGGAGGACCACCCGCAAGGCTCTGCACGGTGAGGTTCTGGCTGGGACGGGGCAAAGGCAGCGGCTGGCCTTCTTCCGGATGCGCATCCATGAATGTCTTCAGACGCGCCCAGCTCTGCCGGGCTGCCGAAAAACCGCGCCAGTGGCCAATAGCCTGCTCCACCGGCGCCAGCGCCTTGGCCGACAGGATGGAGGAGGCGATGATCGTACCGGCGGAAACATGGTCGTTGATGACCAGATAGGCTCCAACCGCCATGACGGCCGATTGCAGCATCATGCGCGCCGAACGCGACATTGCGCTCAGGGCCCCCACCACATTGGCGGCGCGAATGGAGGTTGTGCGATAAAGGCCGTGGCGGGTGCGCCAGCTCTCGCGCATGTCGTTCATCATGCCCATGGACAGGATGGCTTCGGAATTGCGCAGCGATTCGGCGGCAAAGGCATTGCGGCTGCCGCGCTCTTCCGAGGCTTCATTGCTCAGCCGCCCCGTCAGCCACTCCGTCATGACGGCCAGCGTCACCAGCACCACCGCGCCACCGATCACGGTGTAGCCAATCAGCGGATGCAGGAAAAAGCAGGCGAGAAGGTAAAGCGGCAACCAGGGAAAATCGAAGAAGGCGGCAATTCCCGAGCCGGAGGCGAAGGAGCGGATCTGGTCCATATCGCCAACCGGCTGCATGACATCGCCTGAGATGCGCGACTGCATCTGCGCCCGCATCTGCACGCCGAACAATCGCTCAGAGAGGGAGGAATCGAGCGACGCGCCAACACCGGTCAAAATCCGCTGGCGAAGAATATCGAAGCCAAGCTGGAAAAGATAAAGGGCCGCGACAAGCACAAAAAGCGCGACGAGGGAGTCGATGCTCTGACTTGGAAGCACACGGTCATAGACTTCCAGCATGAACAGCGAGCCGGTGAGATGCAGGACATTGACGAATGCCCCCGCAATCAGCAGACCGAAAAACGCCCAACGAAAGTCTTCCCGCAAATTTCTGGAAGTAAACACTGAATACACCCTCCGCGGGCCAAACAAAACATGGACGAAATTCCGGCGCGCACAGCAAAACCGGCCCCGCCCCGAAGCCGGGACGAAGGAAAAGCCAAATTTAAGAGCAAACCGCCACCACCCATGACGGCCAGAAAGACAAAAAGGCGCGCGCTCAGGCCCCGGTACAAGATGTTTGCACACCTCTCCGGATGAACTGCCGCGTCCTCGTCTTTCCATGCGGAAATGGCCAGCACCTGCCAAGGCGCCACACCTTTCCGATCAATTGCCTGGAATTACCCCTATAACTCCCGGCACCCACTTTACATTCATGCCGTCGGCGCCTTCGCATCCCGCCATCCGGAACAGAAGCGACGACAGAAATGCCCACTCTTCACACGGCCTGCCTGACGGCAGACCAAAACCATCATTTCAACACCCTGTATCATTGCACGGCAGACATCAGCAGCAGGCACGCCGATAAACACCACCCTTTAACGATGGCTTAACGATACGGATGGATGCGAAAACATTCAACCACTAAAACCGAATATATTTGGGTTGATTATTACAAAAGGCCAGGAGCCCTTGCCCTCAACTGCGGATGGGGATCGTATCTCGCAAGAAATTTTAAAATTGCATCGGTTTTTTACCAAATTGGCACAGCCTGTTGCAGAATAACAACTTACCTCAATTTTCATGGCGAGAAAAATACACCCAAAAATGTTAAATGCCGCCGTTGGACTATGGTCTTTGCTTGCATTTATAAATTACTAATATCTTTGGTTGCATTGATCTGCATTTGTCTGGCACCGTCTCTTATGCGATAGACGGCGCACGCCCACATCCGAAAGGATGATTTGCCCTCGGCGAATGCGGCACCCTCCGGAATGTTCCGAACCACGCCGCAAGACCCGATCCAGAAGACGAATGAACAGGAAAACAGCCGTGAAAGACGCCGACGTAAATGCTGCCCTGGACGCGGTGCGGGAGCTTTTTGCGCCCACGCCATTACAGTTGAACGAATATCTGAGCAAGCTTTACGACGCCAACGTCTACCTCAAGCGCGAGGATCTGACCCCGGTTCGCTCTTACAAGGTGCGCGGCGCCTATAACTTCTTTCGAAAGGCCATGGCGGCGGGCCAGACCGACAAGGTGTTCATTTGCGCATCCGCTGGCAACCACGCGCAAGGCTTTGCCTTTGCCTGCCGTCATTTCGGCGTCAAGGGCGTGGTGTTCATGCCGGTGACGACCCCGCAGCAGAAGATAGACAAGACCCGCGCCTTTGGCGGTCCGTTTATTTCCATACGCCTGATCGGCGATATTTTCGACCAGTGCTACCGTGCCGCACAAGCCTATGTCGATGAGGTGGATGGTTTCATGGTGCCGCCCTTCGACCACGAAGACATCATGGAAGGACAGGCGACGGTGGCCGCCGAGATCATCGCGCAATTGCCAGATGGCATTACGCCCGACCTTCTGGTGCTGCCCGTTGGCGGCGGCGGCCTCAGTGCCGGCATTACCAGCTTTCTCTCGGACAGGCTTCCACCGGAAAGCTTTCTGTTTGCCGAGCCGCTTGGCGCGCCCAGCCTGCGCCGGTCGCTGGAAAAGGGCGAAATCGTCACCCTGCCGCGCGTGGACAATTTCGTCGATGGGGCAGCCGTGGCCCGCATCGGCACCCTGCCCTTTGCGGCGTTGAAGCATTTTGCCCCGGAGCAGGTCCGCCTCGTGCCGGAAAATGCCATCTGCTGCACCATGACCGATATGTTGAACATTGAAGGCGTGGTGCTGGAGCCTGCTGGCGCGCTCGCCATAGCCGCACTCGATCTTGCCGACCGGCAGGACCTGAAAGGCAAGACCATTGTCTGCATCGTCTCCGGCGGCAATTTCGATTTCGAGCGCTTGCCGGACGTGAAGGAACGCGCCATGCGTTATCGCGGCGTAAAGAAATACTTCATTCTGCGCCTGCCGCAGCGGCCCGGCGCCCTGCGTGATTTCCTGAACCTGCTGGGCCCGGAAGACGATATTTCCCGCTTCGAATATCTCAAGAAATCGGCACGCAATTTCGGCTCCATCCTGATCGGCATCGAAACATCGGCGCGGGAAAATTTCACTGGCCTGATCGAACGTTTCGAGACGGCCGGTCTGGGCTATGAAGACATCACCGAAAACGAGATTCTCGCCAACCTCATCATCTGACCGAGCAAGGCCATCGGCCTGTTGCGCGTTACTGCATAATTCCTTAAATCGGAATCGATTTAAGGTGAAAATTATGCAGCAGATTTAAAGTGTTATAGCGTCCTTTGTGCGTTTGTTAAAACGCACGGCGCTGTAGAGCGCTTTTCGACGCATAATCCTGTCGATCCTCGTTTCACTCCGGCGGGTTTGTGCTCTATTACACAGGGAAATGAAATGTGCGCGAGGCAGGCCGGGAATCACTCGCAGACTGGGTCTGGTTCATTGATGATTCATTCGAGCTTCTTTATAGAATAGAGAGAGCGGCGCAGGATTGCGCCCGATTCCGGCGGCCATTCGATGAGAAAAGCCAACGGCCGGTAGCCTTGCCGATGTTTCTGCCTGAAATTAGGACGTTACGCATCCCGGGGCTATCGAAACTCGGGCCTGATGTGTCGCAGGCAATGGGGCCGGAATGTTTCGGTCAAATTGATTTTAAAAAAACGTCGGCGCCCCGGTCGGACGCCTGCGCGGACGTGTGAACGGGTGCTGGAATGCTGACGAAAAAAGGCAAATACGGATTGAAAGCGCTGGTGGACCTTTCCCGTCTGGAGCCGGGACAAAGCGCGTTCGTGAACGAAATCGCCGCACGCAACAATATTCCCAAGAAATTTCTCGACGCCATTTTGCTCGAATTGCGCAAGGACGGCATATTGCGTTCGAAAAAGGGCCCGAATGGCGGCTATGGACTGGCAAAGCCCGCATCCGAGATCACCATTGGCCAGGTCGTGCGTGCACTGGATGGTCCGCTTGCCCCCATTCGCTGCGCCAGCCGCACCGCCTTCGAGGCCTGCGATGATTGCGCCGACCCGGAAAGCTGTCAGGTGCGCCTGTCCATGACGGAAGTGCGCGATGCCATCGCCCTCATTCTGGACAATATGAGCCTTGCGGAATTCGTCGGCAAATCGGCCAATCCGGCCATGGCCGATCAATTGCTGAGTTAGAGAATTTTCAGGAAAAGTGGAACCCGGTTTTCCGTCTGAAAATGCGTAAAAGTAAATAGTTACAGCGTCGTGCGTTTTATTAAACACAGTACACGACGCTACGGTTTTGCGTGTGGCTTACCCCCCTCTGTCCTGCCGGACATCTCCCCCTCAAGGGGGGAGATCGGCAAGATCAAGGCCCTGCCTAAATCCTTGAAAAAGGCCGTCATCGCAAATACTCTTTGAAGAATGGCGCTTTGTCCGTATTGCAATCTCCCCCCTTGAGGGGGAGATGCCTGGCAAGGCAGAGGGGGGGTAGGCCACCCACATTCCTCAGCGTCGTGTACTGTGGTTTCGGTGAAATAATGAACCGCTCTAGATGTGGAGCATCATTCGGACGTTAAAAAGCGCGACAGCGCCTCAAGCGCCGGACGATCCTCCTGCTGCGGATCGGCAAGACACATCAGCCGCTCGGCAGCCGCTTGCACGACAAGTGCGGCCCTTGCGGCGGCTTTGATGGTCTGCGGGGTGGGCGTCACTTGCGCGGCGTCAATGGCAAAGCCGCAGCGATCCAGCAGCGCCGAGACGCTCTCGGTTTCAAGCAGCAAACGGGAGGCGGTCATGGGTCCCGTACCGGCAATATTGGCAAACACATCCGCTTTGGCCCGTGCGAGACCAAGCACCAGTGCACCGGCCAGAAAATTGCCCATGGCCAGCGTCATGCACTGGCCATTGTCATGGCAGGGCAGAACGGCATCGGCGGAAATGTGCAGCCCTGAGCCCGGTGGCGCAACGGCTGTATCTTCCTGCAAAGCCAGAAGATCGTGCCGGGAAAACAGCGCCAGACAGGAGGCGCCAGCTTCGTTGCGGGCAAAGACGGCAAACCAGTCGGCCTCCGGCGCGATGCTGGCAAGTGGCTCGCCGCCCGTCAGGCGATAGCCGATGGCATCGGCCAGCAGCACATAGCCTTCATTGCCCGCGCCATCGATGAGATGAAAGCTTTCGCCCGCCGCAACCCGGCTGAAAGCCATGCGTCGCTGTTCGTCGCTGCCACAATTGCGCAGCGCTTCCAGTGCGCCATGGTGCGAAACCAGCAGCTCCGCCGCGCGGCCAGCTCTTTCCGCAAGCCTTGCCACCACCTCGGCCAGAATGCCGTTGGCGACATCGAGCCCGGAAAAATCGGAGGGAATCGACAGTCCGAAAAAACCCGAAACGGCAAGCTCATCGCGCAGTGTTCGCTTGAGGCTCGCGCCTTGCGGAAGGATTTCATAAGCCCGCCGCAGCGCATCCTCCTCGGTGGCAATTGCCACGGGCACCGGCCTCAGCCGTTCATGCAAATGCGTTATGGTTCCCATTCATCGCTCCCACCCTGCCATTGGTTCACTCGTGACATCCGGCACCGTTCACAGCACCATTGAGAGCTTGTGTCACAAGGGCGCAGACTAACCGCAAAATCCTCATTCTGCCAGATGGCGCCTCTCATTGTTGCCAGGCAGCCCGCATTCGGCGAGCGAGGCCTTGTCTTCAGGACGATCGTTTCGGGGCCATCTACTGCATAATTCCTTAAATCGGAATCGATTTAAGATGAAAATCATGCAGCAGATTTAAAGTGTTACAGCGTCCTTTGTGCGTTTGTTAAAACGCACGGCGCTGTAAGTTTCACGGTCACAGACAGACAGGCTAACCTTTTGCAATCAGGTACTTCCCGACAGACCCGCGCTCCTTACCCTTCCTGAAACTCACGCCCGGACCTCCCCTTGCAATGGACATTCATCGCTGTATTCTATACATTCAATAGAAAATAAATGCAAAAGGGATCATCAACAGAGAGGAAGTCGCCATGCTGGATTACGATGCAGTGCGAACGCGCTTTGGTATCAGAGAGGGCATGATGACGGCGCCGGGCCGCTGTCAGGTGGCGGTCATAGGCGGCGGCTTCACCGGCGCTTCTCTGGCGCGCCTTTTGGCGCTGAAATCCGGGATGACGGGTTGCGTTGCAGTCTTCGAGCCGCGCCCGGAACTTGGGCGCGGGCTGGCCTATGATTGCGCCGACGATGCGCTGCGGCTGAATGTGGCATCGCACAGGATGCGGGCCTTGCCCGGCGCTCCGGACGCTTTTCATAACTGGCTGATTCGCACCGGCAGGCTGGAAAGCGATCCGGCAGGCCGGGCCGCCGATGGCGCTTTTTATGCCCGACGCGGGGATTTTGGCCGCTTCATGAGCGAGGAGATGCAATCGCTGGTGCAGACAGGTCTGGTGCGTCATGTTCGCGAGAGGGTTCAAAACCTTGCCCGTGACGGGCGGGGCTGGTTGCTGCACGGCGATCAGGGCAGCGTTATCCATGCCGATGAGGTGGTGATTGCCACGACCCATCCCGATCCACGCACCCCGCAGGCCCTGGCTGGTGCCTTGGAAGGTCATCCACGATTTCTCGGCGCTGGCGATAGCTGGCACAGACTTGACGCGGCCAGCCCGCAGGACCGCATTCTGGTGCTCGGCGCCGGATTGACGGCGCTTGACGCGATAGCCTCGCTGAGAAGCCGCGGGCATAAAGGTGAGATTGTGCTTTTGTCCAGAAGCGGCCGCCTGCCGCAAACGCAGGCACTGGGCACGCTTCCCGCCTACGGGACCTTTACCGACCCTCGCCCTGCCACGGCGCTTGCGCTTTTGCGCGAGGTGCGCGAGGCCATAGCCGACGCCACGGGAGAAGGCCTGCCCTGGCAGAGCGTGTTCGACAGCCTGCGCCAACAGGGCCAAGCCCTGTGGCAAGCGCTGAGCGAGCCGGAACAGCAACGCTTCATGCGGCATCTCAAACGACGCTTCGAGACCCATCGTTACCGGATGCCGCCGCAAATCTCGGCCCTGCTCTCGCATGAAATGCGCCATGGCGGCGTGCGTAATCTGGCCGGCCAGATCTGCCGGGTGGAAAGAAGCACCAACGCCATCCATGTCGATATTATTACCCGCCCGCAGGGCATGGTCGAGCGCCAGAGCGTGCAATGGGTGATGATTGCCACGGGCCCGGACTATGGGGGCCTGATCGGCTCGCAGCCCTATCTCCAGTCTCTGGCGGATGCGCGGCTGATCCGGCCGGATATTCACGGCATGGGGCTGGATGTGGATCAGCATTGCCGCGCCCTTCGCCGCAATGGTCTTCCCGTGGACAATCTTTTCGTCGCAGGCCCCCTGACACGCGGCCGGTTCGGCGAACTCACCGGCGCTCCGGAAATTGCCGCCCAGGTTGAAACGCTTGCAGGCCACCTTGCCGCACGCCTTGCCACCGCCGCACGCATTGATGTCTGAAACAGGGAACCGGCCCACGAAGCCGGTTTCCACCTTTTTTCAACAAACGCTTTGTCCGGTCCATGCCCGACCGGCAGGGTCAAACACCCTCGCGGCCCATGATTGCCTCCAGCAATTGCCGCTCGTAAAGCGCAAGATCAGGATCGCCGTGCTGGCGCGGATGGGCAGAGGAAATGGTCACGTCCAGGGAAATCCGCCCCTGATCCAGCACGATCACCCGATCGGCCAGATGCACGGCTTCGCTGACATCATGGGTAACAAGAATGGCGGTAAAGCCCAGACTGCGCCACACCCGCGCAATCAGCCGCTGCATACTGATGCGCGTCAGGGCATCCAGCGCCCCCAGCGGCTCATCGAGAACCAGCAGGCCGGGATTGCTGACAAGCGCCCGCGCCAGTGCCGCACGCTGGCGCTGGCCGCCTGAAAGCTCGGATGGCCATTGCCCCGCCTTGTCGGCCAGCTGCACCTCTTCCAGCACCCGGCGTGCGGCATACTGCGCGTCTTCGCGGGATGCGTCTTCCCCGGCGCCGACAATGACATTGTCGAGAATGCTGGCCCAGGGCAGAAGACGCGGTTCCTGAAAGACGATGCGGGCATTGGGCTTTGCATCGGGCCTGTCCGTCGTCAGTGCGATCTCCCCCGAACCGGGCTGATCGAGCCCGACCAGCAGGCGAAGCAGCGTGCTTTTGCCACAGCCGCTCTTGCCGACGATGGCGACAAATTGCCCGGCGGGTATATCGAGGTTGATGCCGCACAGAACGTGGTTCTTGTCGAAGCGCTTTTCAACCTGCGCCAGCCGCAGGCTCACGGGCGCCGATCCCTGGCGGGCGGAAAAGAAGGTGGGGCGTGCAATCTCTGCTGTCTCAGCCATGATGATTTTTCCTTGTGGTGACATACCGTGCGGCCCGCCGTCAGCGATAGGCCGGGTTCCATGCCAGCGCCCGGCGCTCCAGTGCCCGCGAAATCACATCCGCCAGCTTGCCCAGCCCGGCATAGATGAGAAGCGACAGCACCACCACATCGGTCATCATGAACTCGCGCGCCTCATTGGCCATGTGCCCGATGCCGGAGGATGCAGCGATGGATTCCGAGACAATCAGCGTGAGCCACATGATGCCCAGCGCATAACGCAACCCGACAAAGATCGACGGCAGCGCTCCCGGCAGGACGACCTTGCGGAACAGCGTGCGGCGGCTCATGCCATAAATGCGGCCCATCTCGATCAGGTCGCGATCGACATTGCGCACGCCATGATAGGTATTGAGATATACCGGAAACAACACCCCAAGCGCCGTCAGGAACAGTTTCGACTCCTCGCCGATCCCGAACCACAGGATGACCAGCGGAATCATGGCCAGATGCGGAATGGTCCGCAGCATCTGCAAGGTCGTGTCGGTCAACTGCTCGCTCAGGCGCGAAACACCGTTGGCAATGCCCAGCGCCAGCCCGATTACCCCGCCCACCAGCAGACCGGCCAGCGCCCGGCCGGTGGAAATGCCAATGTCCCGCACCAGATCGCCACTGACGATCTGGTCGTAAAATGCCGTCAGCACCGCAGTCGGAGCGGGCATCACACGGTCGGAGATCACGCCGATGGAGGTCAAGCCCTGCCACAGGACGAGAACCGTCAGCGGCAGGGCATAGGGAAGAAGGCCTGCCGGGGTGAACGCGGCAAGCGTGGGCCTTGCAACCCGTGTCCGGCCGGTACGGTTTCGGCCTGTCGCGGAAATCTCGAAAACAGTCATCAGCGCATCCTCTGAATGGGAAAGGTGGGCATTATCGAAGTGCCCCTTCCTGCCTCGATGGTCGGGACAAAACGGCGTCGGCGTCTTGCCTCAAGAGGCAGAGGCAAGGCGCACATTGCCGCCATGCCCGCCGCCGCCGAAGACCTGCGGCTCGCCAAAGGCAGCGCGCACATGACTGACCGGCTTGCCCAGGCCGATTTCCGGAAAGAGCAGTTCCGAAACGCGATAGGCCTCTTCAAGATGCGGATAGCCGGAGGCAATGACCGTATCGATGCCGAGATCCTGATATTCCCGCAGCCGCGCCGCCACCGTCTTTGCCGAGCCGACCAGCGCCGTTCCCGCACCTGAGCGCACCAGCCCGATGCCTGCCCACAGATTGGGCGAGACCTCCAGCTTGTCACGGCGGCCCTGATGCAGTTCCAGCATTCGCTTCTGCCCGACCGAGTCGGAGGTTTTGGCAAAGCTTTGCTGCGCGGCGGCAATGGTTTCATCGGAAAGATGCGAGATCAGCCTGTCGGCGGCGGCCCATGCCTCGTCGTCGGTTTCCCGGACGATGAAATGCAGGCGAATGCCGAAGCTTACTTCGCGTCCCTTTGCGGCCGCCGCCTTGCGCACACGGGCGATTTTTTCGCCCACCTGATCCGGCGTCTCGCCCCAGGTGAGATATTTATCGGCAAGGCCTGCGGAAAAGCCTATGCCCGCCTCGGAGGAGCCGCCAAAGAAAAGCGGCGGGCGCGGCTCCTGAACGGGCGGCAGCACAAGCCTTGCATTATGGGCCTTGATGTGCCGGCCATCGACATGCGCCTCGCCCGTCTCGATCAGCCCGTTGAAGACCTTGAAGAATTCCTCCGCATGATCGTAGCGCTCGTCATGCGGCAGGAAAATACCGTCGCCTGCCAGTTCCTGCGGGCTGCCGCCCACGACAATGTTGAGCAACAGGCGGCCATTGGAAACCCGGTCGAGAGTGGAGGCAAGCCGGGCATAATAGGCGGGCGATGCCGTGCCGGGACGAATGGCCACCAGAAACTTCAGCCGCTCGGTAAAGGCGGCAAGATAGGCGGCCAGCGTGAAGGATTCCTCGCAGGAAACGCCCGTGGGCAGCAGCACGCCGGAATAGCCCAGCCGGTCCGCCGCCACGGCAATTTCCTTGAAATAGGCGGGATCGGCCGGACGGCTCAGATGATCGGTTCCCAGATAGGCCCCGTCACCGGAAGAGGGAATGAACCACAGAAAATCAAGCGGCTTCTTGGCATTGCTCATGGGAAAATCCTTCCTTGCAAAAGGTCAGGGGAAATGTCAGGCGGCCTTGCCGCGCCATACGATGTCGGAAATGGTCAGCTTTTTCGGCAGAACGCCGAGCGCATGGAACTGATCGGCCAGCCCCTGCTGATAGCTCACCGCCTCGTCGGTAATCAGACCGATACGGCCAAGATCGGAGCCGGGGCGCTCAAGCGTGACGCGCGTCACCTCCAGTGGCACGCCGGTAATGGCGGCAAGCGCCACGGCGGTTGCCTCAATATCCTTTTGGGCCGCCTCGCCCACCTTGCGCAGTTCTTCGAGAATTTCGCTGACAAGTTCGGGATTGGCCCTGGTGAAGGCGCCGTTGCCGAGGAAATAGCCCCAGGCCTGCACAATACCCTGAGACGTCGTCAGCAGGCGCGCATTCGGGTCCTGCTGGCCAATGGCGAAATAAGGGTCCCAGATGGCCCAGGCATCGACACTGCCGTTTCTGAACGCGGCGGCGGCATCCGGGGGCGCAAGATCGATCTCCTTCACGTCTTTCGGCGTCAGCCCGGCGCTGGCCAGCGCCTTGAAGGCGAAGTTATGCGCGCTGGAGCCGCGTTTATAGGCAAGCTTCAGGCCCTTCAGGTCCGCAATGGTTTTCACCGGACCATCCTTTTGCACCAGCAGGCCGTGAGAGGCATCCGCCGGATGATAGGTTCCGACATAAAGAAGATCGCCGCGCGCAGCCTGCGCGAAAAGCGGCGGCACGTCTCCCGTCGGGCCAAAGTCGAGCGCGCCCGCGCCCAGCGCTTCCAGAAGCGGCGGACCGGAGGTAAACTCCGACCATTGAATGGAAATGCCGCGATCGGAAAAGCGTTTTTCCAGGACGCCCTGCTGCTTTGCCAGGGCCAGAACGCCAAATTTCTGCCAGCCGATGCGAAGGGTCTTTGGCGCGGCAGCCCTCGCCCCCGCCTTCCCCAGAAGCAGGCCGGTGGCGGCAATTCCCGCGAGCTGAAGGCTATGTCTGCGTGTGATCATGATGCTGTTCCCCGATGGATGCGAATGTGGCGGCGACCCGGCTTCCGGTTGCCCTTCCTTGCGATGGTTTCAGAATAAGAATTTCTATAGTTTTTATAAGGAATGACTTTTCGCAGCTTGCGGCCGAGGTGAAACAGTTGCGCGGTAGCTGGGGATGGGCGCGGAAAATACCCCTCACACCGTGGGCAAATCGTCGTGACCTTGCAAAACTCGCCTTCCTCCGGCCCGATCATGATTTTGCGCGGTCCGGGGACGTTGTGGTATTCCGCGAATCCGTGGCCTATAGAGAGGTTGCAGCCAGTCTCGAACGGACCTTGCCCGATGACCGCACCCAACCCGCCCCAACCTGTTTTGCGTGGCATGATGCTGATGGCGGCTGCGATGATGGTTCTGCCCGGCATGGACGCGATTGCAAAATACATGGCGACGGTCGAGGCCATGTCGCCCGCGCAGGTGACATTCTATCGCTTCTTTTTTCAGGTTGCCGTGACATTGCCGGTTCTTCTCGTGCTGCGCGGCCGCAAGGCGCTTACGGCCCGGAAGCCGGGCCTCAACATGCTGCGCGGCATCCTGCACGGGGCGGCGAGCCTCACCTTCTTCGTGGCCGTGAAATACATGCCGCTGGCCGATGTGTTCGCCATCTATTTCGTCGAGCCGTTCATTCTTACCGCCCTGTCAGCGCTGTTTCTGCAAGATCGCGTCGGCTGGCGGCGATGGCTGGCCATTCTCATCGGCTTTGGCGGAGCGATGATCGTCATTCAGCCGAGTTTCGAAGTGTTTGGCCTTACCGCGCTCTTGCCGGTGCTGTGCGCGTTTCTGTTTGCCGTTTACATGTTTCTCAATCGCGCGCTGGGCGATGCCGACAGCCCGATGACGATGCAGATCCTTTCCGGCCTCGGCGGCACGGTCTTCATGGGCATCGTGCTTGCGGCAGGAAACAGTGCGGGTCATGTGGATTTCGCGCTTTCGCTTCCGGCAAATGCCAAAGGACTGGCGCTGCTGGTGCTGCTTGGGGCAATTTCCGGCTACCTGCACCTTCTGGTGGTCAAGGCATTTCGCATGGCGCCGCTTTCTGTTCTTGCGCCTTTCCAGTATTTCGAAATCATCGCCGCCACTATTCTGGGTTACGTGCTTTTCGGCGAATTTCCCACGCTGTCGAAATGGACAGGCATTGCCATTATCGTCGGGTCTGGACTGTTCATCTTGTGGCGGGAACAGAGGAAGACCCAAAAAGAAACAGTTTAACGATCAGCTTTCCGCATCTTCCGGCAAAGCGTTAAGGTTTCATCAGGAAATTGCACCATAAACCAACAGTAGTTTCATGATGAAACGGGGTGGGGTATGAAAGATTTTCGCCTCTCCTTTCCGGCCTGCGTGATTGCCGGAAAACGGAGAATGGATTCTCAGGACGTGGAAATGCTGCGGCACTATTGCCTGCCGCACGGGGTGAAAACCCCCGCCGACCTGATGACGATGCTGGTTTTGAACAATTTCTGTCCCGAAAAGTGCCCCGAATGGGATGCCTTCTTCGTGACGGAAATCCCTCAATACATTTTTCGGATCATGCCGCCGGAAAATCGCGTGGATCAGGCAAAGCTGCACTGGATCTTTACGCGGTTCACGACGGAGGGACGTGTCAACTCGCCGCTGGAATCCCTCATGCTGACGGAGCTGCTCAAGATGGTGGTGGCCGAAAGCGTTGCCGGGCTCAACGCCGCCCGCAGAACCGGCCCCTGGTTTGGCGCCGATGCGGCCCGACCCGTCGCGGCGGCGTGAGCGCACAGTTTTCATTCCTGGCAAAAGCGTGCTTGAAGCAACCGGCCCCGCCGTGCCAGATTGCCAGGATCAATCAAGATGGGTTGCGAACCGGGGCATCAAACGGCCCCGATGTCGCAATCGCCCGAAAATAACCGTTTGGAGCAGAAAATGGACGTACGCGCCGCTGTTGCCGTGCAGGCTGGCAAGCCGCTGGAAATCATGACCGTTCAGCTGGAAGGTCCCCGCGCCGGAGAAGTGCTGATCGAGGTCAAGGCCACCGGCATTTGCCACACCGACGACTTCACCCTGTCCGGCGCCGACCCGGAAGGCATTTTCCCCGCCATTCTCGGCCATGAAGGCGCAGGCATCGTGGTCGATGTCGGTCCGGGCGTCACCTCTGTCAAAAAGGGCGATCACGTCATCCCGCTTTACACGCCGGAATGCCGCGAATGCTATTCCTGCCTTTCGCGCAAGACCAATCTGTGTACCGCCATCCGCTCCACCCAGGGTCAGGGCCTGATGCCGGATGGGACAAGCCGGTTTTCCATCGGCAAGGACAAGATCCACCACTATATGGGCTGCTCGACCTTCGCCAATTTCACGGTTCTGCCGGAGATTGCGGTTGCCAAGGTCAACCCGGACGCCCCCTTCGACAAGATCTGCTATATCGGTTGCGGTGTCACCACCGGCATTGGCGCGGTCATCAACACTGCCAAGGTCGAGATCGGCTCCACGGCCATCGTCTTCGGTCTGGGCGGCATCGGCCTCAACGTGTTGCAGGGGCTGCGGCTGGCTGGCGCCGACATGATTATCGGCGTGGACATCAATCCCGAACGCAAGGCCTGGGGCGAGAAATTCGGCATGACGCATTTCGTCAACCCGAAGGAGGTTGGCGATGACATCGTGCCCTATCTGGTCAACATGACCAAGCGCAATGGCGACCTGATCGGCGGCGCCGACTACACTTTCGATTGCACCGGCAATACCAGGGTCATGCGCCAGGCGCTGGAATCTTCGCATCGCGGCTGGGGCAAGAGCGTCATCATCGGCGTGGCGGGCGCAGGCCAGGAGATCTCCACCCGTCCCTTCCAGCTCGTCACGGGCCGTCAATGGCTCGGCACTGCCTTTGGCGGCGCGCGCGGCCGCACCGACGTGCCGAAGATCGTGGATTGGTACATGGACGGCAAGATCCAGATCGATCCGATGATCACCCACACCATGCCGCTTGAAGACATCAATCACGGCTTCGAGCTGATGCATAAGGGCGAAAGCATTCGCGGCGTCGTGGTCTATTGAACGACCGGATGAACGCAGTGCCAATCCTCCTCCTTCAAGCGCCGGAGCCGGTATGACAAGCATTTATGTCGATGCCGATGCCTGCCCGGTGAAGCAGGAAATTCTGAAAGTCGCCGAGAGGCACGCCCTCCCGGTGACTTTCGTTGCCAATTCCGGATTGCGGCCCTCCCGCGATCCGATGGTGCGCAATGTCATCGTTTCCAACGGCTTCGACGCCGCCGACAACTGGATTGCCGACCATGCGAGCGCCACCGACATCGTGATAACCGCCGACGTGCCGCTTGCCGTACGCTGCGTGGCCGCGGGCGCGCTGGTGACAGGCCCCACTGGCCGCGTTTTCGATGAAACCAATATCGGCATGGCCAGCGCCATGCGCGATCTTGGCGCCCATCTGCGCGAAACCGGGGAAAGCAAGGGTTATAACGCCGCCTTCAGCCCCCGCGACCGCTCGCAATTTCTCGAGACACTGGACCGTCTCTGCCGAAAGTCCAAGGCAATGGCACGCCCATGACCGCACGCAGGCGCCCTTTCCTCTTCCCCCTTCGCCGCCACCGGCACAGCCCCTTCTATCGCGCCGGCCTGCTGGGCCTCTGCGCCCTGCCCGTTTTTCTGCTGATAAAGCCGCAGCTTGCCGTCGAACTTTCCGCCATCGTGTTTTTCCTCGCCTATCTTCTGTCCATGGCGCGGCGCATTCCTGCCATCACCGCCGAGCGATTGAAAACCAGCCCGCAACGCGACGATGCACCCACCATGGTCATTCCCATGGTCACGCTCGTTGCAATTGCCGCAGCGGTCGTGGCGCTTTTCAACGCGCTGAACCGGGGCAGCGGTTCGGAAAGCACCATCGAGGTCATGCTGGCCTTCGCATCCGTCATCGGTGGCTGGTTCACCATCCACGTCATGTTCGCCATGCATTACGCCCATCGCTTCTGGCAGCATCACCCGTCGGGCGAAAAAAACGAGCCCCATCGGGGCCTCGATTTTCCTGATACGGATGAACCGGGAGCCTATGAATTTCTGTATTTTTCCCTTGTCATCGGCATGACGGCGCAGACCTCCGACGTGGCCATCACCTCCACCCCGATGCGGCGCGTGAACCTGCTGCACGCCGTCACATCCTTCTTCTTCAACACCATCCTCGTGGCGGCGGCCGTCAATGCCGCCGTGGCGCTGGCAGGCTGAAACGGAGCATTCATGAATATTCTGTCTCAAAACACCGCATTCGGCGGTATGCAGGGCGTATTTTCCCACGCCTCCGAAACCTGCAACTGCGACATGACCTTCGCCGTCTTCGTACCCCCGCAGGCCATTGCCGAAAAACGCCCTGTTCTCTGGTATCTTTCCGGCCTCACCTGCACCCATGCCAATGTCATGGAAAAGGGTGAATATCGCCGTCTTGCAGCAGAACTCGGCCTGATCATCGTCTGCCCGGATGTCAGCCCGCGTGGCGATGACGTGCCGGATGAAGCCACCAACTGGAAAATGGGCAAGGGTGCCGGCATGTATCTGAATGCCACCGAAAAGCCCTGGGCCGAACATTATCAGATGTACAGCTACATCACCGAGGAATTGCCCGCGCTGATCGCCGAAAAATTCCGCGCCGACATGGATCGCCAGGGCATTTTCGGCCATTCCATGGGCGGCCATGGCGCCCTGACCATTGCTCTGAAAAATCCGGATCGCTACAAAACTTGCTCGGCCTTCGCACCTATCGTCAGCCCCTTGCAGGCCGATTGGACACAGGATGCCTTCGAGAAATATATCGGCCCGGACCGCGCCGCCTGGCGGCAATATGACGCCTGCGCCCTGATAGAAGACGGCGCACGCTTTCCGGAATTGCTGGTGGATCAGGGCAAGGCCGACAGCTTCCTGGAAAAAGGCCTCATGCCGTGGCTGCTGGAAGATGCGGTGAAGGAAACGCATATTGCCCTGACGCTGCGCCAGCACGAGCGCTACGACCACTCTTATTATTTCATCTCAAGCTTCATGGACGATCATCTGCGCTGGCATGGGCACAGGCTGGGATAATACCCTTTTCCTGCAAGAGATCCAACACCACGGCAGCGCCCGCTTCTCCGGCGGGCGTTGGCGTTTGCATCAACTGCCAGAGCCTGTCATACCCGGCCATCATGGCGGCCCGCTCGGGGGTTGCCGTTGAGAGCCGTTCCATCCAGCGCAGCGCCGAACCGGCCCGGACCTGTTCGTTCAGATATTCCGGCACCACGGGATAATCGACGACGATGTTCGGAAGCGCCCCGGTCCAGATTTTGATGCGCTTGTGCAGCAGCTTGATGAGAAAATCTGTCTTATAGGTCGAAATACAAGGCACGCCGGCAAGCGCAAGCTCCAGAATGACGGTGCCGGAGGCCGCCATGGCCGCATCGGCTTCGGCAAAAGCCTGCCACTTGCCCTCCTCACCCAGAATGATTTCTGGCTGAATGGCCCAACCGGCAGTCATCTCGCGCACCTCGGCCTCACGCCGTGCGACGGTGGGCAGCAGAAAGCGCGCCGGTCCATTGCGGCTTACGAAATCGCGCGCGGCTTCTTCGTAAACAGGCAATTGCGCCGCAATCTCAGCCCTGCGAGACCCCGGCAGCAACAAAATGGTTTTCGGCTCCGCCACCGCAGGAACCGCACGCGACGACCGCCGGGCTCGACAGGCAAGAAGCGCCTGGGCACTCGCCAACCGATGCCCGACGAAATGCGTGCGCGGCCCGCCAAGCCTCTCCATAACCGCAGGCTCGAAGGGCAGCACCGCCAGCACGCGATCGACATAAGCCAGCATGGCCTTGGCGCGATATTCCTTCCAGGCCCAGACACTGGGGCACACATAATTGACCACCGGCAGGCCCGGAAGCGCCGCCCGCACCTTGCGGGCAACGCGATGGGTAAAGTCCGGACTATCGATGATGAGCAGCAGATCCGGTTTTTCGGCAATGATTGCTTTTGCGGTGCTACGAATCAGCGACAGAAAACGCGGCAGCCGGGCGAGAACCTGGGTAAGCCCCATGACCGAAAGCTCGGAAAAATCGAAAAGCGAGCGCAAGCCTTCCGCCTCGAGCGCCGGGCCACCCACCCCCATCAGCGAAAGCTTTGCCGGATAGGCACGTTTCAGTGCCGCAACAAGATCTCCGCCCAGAAGATCGCCGGAAACCTCTCCCGCCAGAACCGCAATCTTCAATGGTTTCGGGCCAATCAAGAACTCTCTCCCGCCTCAGCATGTAATCTTTTGGTTTTTACGCATTTCCGAACGGAAAACCGCGAGCGCACTTTTCCTGGAAATGCGGGATTCTTTTGTTTTACGCATTTCCGGACGGAAAAACCGCGAGCGCGCTTTTCCTGGAAATGCGGGATTCTTTTGTTTTACGCATTTCCGGACGGAAAACCGCGAGCGCACTTTTCCTGGAAATGCTCTATACCACAAATGAAGATGCCGAGAGCATCGGCACGCTGCAAGGTTTCCTCCCGTTGCAACAGCAAGGCCCGGCCTGCCTGCACCGCCACGCCCGCAAGGCCAGCGCGCGCGGCATTCTCCACGGTGGAAAGGCCAATGGCCGGAAGGTCTGCGCGAATATCCTGCTGCGGTTTGCAAAGTTTGACGAGCACCCCCTTGCGCCGCGCCGAAATGCGTCCCTCTTCGCGCAATTCCGCCACACGGGCCAGCATTCGATCCGTACCTTCCACGCCTTCAAGCGCCACGATACGGCCTCCGACGCTCACCGCACCCTGGCCAACATCAAGACTGCCCAATATTGCCGCAGCTTCCGCAGCCCTTTCAATATCGCGGCCATCGTCCCCAGTTGGTGTTGCAGCCCCCAGTGGCCCATATTGCGCCAGCAATTGCGGCGCTATTTCATGTGCGCCGATAACCTGGCACCCTTGCGATTCGATCAGGCCGATCACCATTTTCAACACGGCATCGTCGCCACCCGACAGCAGGGTGCGTATGGCGTGCGGCAGCTTGCGCAGGAAAGCGAGATTCATGTGAATCTCCCGGAATGCCGGGCGCTTGCGCACGCCGCCGGACATGACGACCCGATCGATGCGGAAGTTTTTGATGATGCGGGCAAGACCCGCCACATCGCCAACGCTCATCGGCGCGCTTTCGAAGCCGTCCCACCGCTGATCCGCCTCATGCATGAGCGGCAGGATAACCGGGTCTTCCCCGGCAGCGCGCGCAGCCTCGGCCACGTAAACCGGCAGCATTCCACTGCCGGCAATAATGGCAAGCCTGCCCTTTCCCATCACAACGCTCACGCCTTGCCGCGGAACGGCGAAGACAGGGCGCGGTCGCTTTCTGCCGCAATGAAGTCCAGAATTTCCATGGCTTCCTTGCAATCGCCAAACTCATCGCGCGCGGCGGCCGCCTTCTCGCGGATCGCACCCTCTTCATCGAAGAGAAGTTTGAACAGCTTGCGCACGCGGTGCAAGGTTGCACGATCAATACCGGCGCGCGTCATGCCCACGACATTGAGCCCCCCCAGCAGGCCGGGATTGCCATTCAACATGCCATAGGGAATGACATCGTAGCTGCACGCAGAAAGCCCGCCAATGAAAGCCTGCCTGCCGATGCGGGTAAACTGATGAACTGCCGACCCGCCACCGAGAATGGCGCGATCGTCAATTTTCACATGGCCTGCCAGCATGACATTGTTGGACAGGATGATATTGTTGCCCAGCTGGCAATCATGCGCGACATGCGAATTGGCAAGAAACAGATTGTTGCTGCCAACCAACGTTTTGCCGCCACCCTCGACCGTGCCGCAATTCATCGTTACGCCTTCGCGCATCGTGCAATTGTCACCCACGCTCAGCGTGGTTTCCTCTCCGGTATGGTGAATGCTCTGCGGCTCGCCACCGATCACCGCATTGGAAAAAACGCGGCAGTTTTTGCCAAGGCTGGTCTTGCCGGTGACAACCGCGTGTGCCTCCAGCACGGTTGCCTCGCCCAGCACGACTTTCGGGCCGACATAGCAGAACGGCCCGATCCGGACATTTTCGCCGATCACAGCCCCGTCCTCAACGACGGCCATGGGGTGGATATGCGCGCTCGATGCCATCACGCTCATCACTCCTCCCTTGCTTTCATCATGGCGCCAATATCGGCTTCGGCAACAAGCGCTCCGTCAACCTTGGCCTCGCATTTGAACATCCACATCTTGCCGCGCTGACGCTGTTTATGCACGTGGAAGCGCACCTGATCACCGGGAACCACCGGCTTACGGAAGCGCGCATTATCGATCATCATGAAATAAACGAGATTGTCCCGCGTTCCTTCCTTCAGCGCACAGATCGCCCCCGCAGTCTGTGCCATGGCCTCGATGAGCAAAACACCAGGCATGATAGGATGACCAGGGAAATGCCCCTGGAAGAACGGTTCGTTGATCGTGACATTCTTGATGCCAACCGCCGCGTTATCGCCATCGATCTCGATGATCCTATCGACCAGCAAGAACGGATAGCGATGCGGAATAAGCTTCATGATCTCGAGAATATCGAGGGCTGCAAGTTCTTTCGTCGTCTCAGTCATTTTGTCCCCTTCCTGGTCTTCAGCGCGTTGCCGGCACGTTGCATGACCTCGGCGCATTCGCGCAGAAAATCCGGCAATGGTCGAGCCGGAATTCCCCCAAATTTCTGGGAGGCTGGAACATCTGCTATAACACCGCTCATGGCCGCGATCTGCACGCCGTCACCGATATGAATGTGGCCGTTAATGCCACTGCCGCCGCCAATCATCACGCCATCGCCAATCACCGTGCTGCCGGCAATGCCGACCTGCGCAACGATACCGCAATGGCGACCGATGCGAACATTGTGGCCGATCTGCACCTGATTATCGATCTTGGTGCCCTCGCCGATCACCGTGTCATCCATCGTGCCGCGATCCACCGTGGTATTGGCGCCAATTTCCACATGATCCTGAATGATGACCCTGCCGATCTGCACGATCTTCACCATGCCACGCGGCCCCGGCGCATAACCGAAACCATCCTGGCCAATACGAGCGCCGTTATGGATGATGACGCCATTGCCGATATAGCTTGCAAAAACGCTGGCACCTGCGGCGATAACGCTGTCGCGGCCGATTTTCACACCCGCGCCAATCACGGCGCCTGCGCCGATATGGCTGCCCGAACCAATCTCGACATGGGCGCCCACCACGGCTGCGGCCTCGATGGTCACGCCGGGCTCGATCTTTGCCGTGATGTCAACATGGGCCGCATCTGAAATGCCATGGGCAGCGCTCATGATCGCCGCTGGGCGATTTGCCTTCGGATGCAGGATCTGCCCCGCCAGCGCGAAAGCCGTGTGAGGCGTTTTCGTAAGCAAAACCGGAATATGCGCGGGAATGAGCCCCAGCAGCGGCCTGTCGCAAAGGATTGCTCCGGCACGGCAGGTTGCCAGTTCCGCCCGGTTCTTGCGCGAGAGAATATAGCAAATATCGTTTTCTCGCGCCCGATAGACCGGCGCTACAGCGCGGATAACACGTTCCGGCGCAGCATCTCCAACGAGTTCCGCCCCGATGCGATGCGCCAGCTCTTTCAGGCTGACACCCGCATGGGGCGGAAAAAAGGTCTCATGATCCATATACCAAAGTCCCAGACTGGTCGGTTTGTCTGAGCTTTGGACTACAGAAATCAGAACTGGTTAGCAATGGAGAATCGGAACTGCTGAACGCGGTCGTAATCTTCCTTGAGGACAGGCTGTGCATAGTCGAAGCGCAGCGGACCGAAAGGCGAAGCCCAGACGATACCCGCACCGACGGATGCGCGCCAGGACATGTCCTCACCGTTCACAGAACCGCCCGTGACGCTGACCTTATTGCCGTAAAGCGTGCCCGCGTCGGAGAATACCGCGATACGCAAACCGGCATCCTGCGGAACGAACGGCATCGGAACGCTGGCTTCGGCGGAAGCGGTAAAGTACGTCGTACCACCGAGCGCATCATCCTTGAAGCCATTCATGCGGGGGCCAATACCGTTGTTCTTGAAACCACGGATTTCCTTGCCGCCGATCTGGAACTGATCGAAGATGTTCAGATTGTCGCCCGTCGGCATGACGTGACCGGCACCCACCGAGATGGAGCCGATGATGTCGTGCTCATCCGAAAGCGAGGTGAAGTAGCGGAACTTTCCATACATCTTGTAGTATTTCGAATCGCCACCAAGACCAGCGAATTCGTGGGTAAAGCTCGCGTAAATCCCTTCATGCGGCAGGTTACGGTCGTCAAGCGTATTGTAGACGAGCGACTGCGAAACCGAAGACTGAACCCACGGGCTACCATTTACGAGGTCCTGATAGGGTTGCGACAGACCAGTCGTCCAGTCGCCCGATCCAGAATATTTCATCTGCTTGTAGGTGTAACGGAAGGTCGTCGCCAATTCTTCCGTGATCGGCGCCGTCACACGCAGCGTACCACCGGTTTCATCGTAATCGTAATAGGTGTTGCTGCTCGTGCTGCTCTTGAACAGGTCGAAGCCAACAGCCAAACGATAGCCGAGGAAATAGGGTTCGGTGAAGGAAATATTGTAGGTCTGGCTATCGTCGGTACCAGCACCAGCCGAAACACGGATGAACTGACCGCGACCCAAGAAGTTCTTTTCTTCAACGGAGGCTTCCAGCAGCAGACCGCTGCCGCCCGCGGCATAACCGACGCCAACCCCGAAGGAGCCGGTGGACTGATCCTCAACATTGACCACGATCACGACGCGGTCAGCCGAGCTGCCCTGCGCGGTGGTGATGTTGACGGAGCTGAAATAGCCCAGCGCCTCGAGACGGCGCTTGGCGCGCGTGATGATTTCCTGATTGAAGGCATCGCCTTCGCTGATGTCGAACTCGCGACGGATCACGTAATCGCGCGTGCGGGTGTTGCCGCGAATTTCAATACGCTCGACATAGGCGCGCTCGCCCTGATCGACCATGTAAGTCACGCCGATCGTGCCATTGCCCATGTCACGATTGCCGCGCGGCACGACGCGCGCGAAAGGATAGCCCTTCGCGGAAACGCGCTGCGAGATCGCCTCCATGCTCTTCTGGATTTCCTTGGCGTTGTAAACATCGCCGCTATGAGTGGAAACCAGCGACTTCAGCTCGTTTGCATCAATGCCTTCGACCGAGCTCTCAACGTCAACCGCGCCGAAGGTATAGCGACGGCCTTCGTCCACGGCGATGTTGATGGTGTATTCGTTGCTCTGATCGTTCAACGAGGCATCCGAAGACAGGATACGGAAATCGGCATAACCGTGGTTGTAATAGAACTGGCGCAGCGCTTCTTCATCGGCGCGCAGCTTGTCTTCGTTGTAAACGTCCTTGCGCGTCAGGAAAGACAGCGGGTTGGAGCGCTTGGTGCTGATAACCGCAGCAAGGCGGCTATCGCCATAGGCCTGATTGCCCGTGAAATTGATGGAGGAAATCTTGGTACGATCGCCTTCGCTGACGACGAAGGCAACATTGACGCGGCCCGGAGAAACGGTAGCGACCTGGGTCGTGACCTGCACGTCATTACGGCCGATGGCAGCATAGGCTTCCTTGATGCGGCGAATATCCGCGTCAATCAGCTCCTTGCTGTAAGGGCCGAGCGGCTGGGTCTGAACGACGCCGGTCAGCTTGTCGTCCTTGATCTTGCGGTTGCCGTTGAAGACCACCTGATTGACCAGCTGGTTTTCGCTGACGGACACCACCAGCGAGCTGCCCGACACGGAAATCTTCACATCCGAGAAATAGCCGGTCGCATAGAGGCGGCGAACGGATTCATCGATATCGGTATTGGAAAACGTCTTTCCCGGCTGAATGGTCACATTGGACCGCACAGCCTCGGTGCCGACCCGGCTCGCCCCGCGCACGTCGATGCGCTGAACGACAGCCGCCTCAGCGACAGATACGGAACCGAGAACGAGGATGCCTGCACCCGAGGACACTACACCAGCAGACAGCGCAACCGCCGATACTGCGTTCAAAAATTTTGAACCAGCCTTCATGTGAACTTCTTACCTTTTTTCCGTTGTACCTCGGTCAAAAAACCGACTCCGGTCCGTTGGTGGTTTTAACCGCTTTTCCTCTACAAGCAAGGCCGCCGGTTAATTTCCATTTACTTCATTTCGAGACGTGGCCTATTCGCCACTACCATTTTGAAACATCGTTAACCGTTTATTACCCCTGCCTCAGCCGATCAGATGGCTGAGATCGTTCCAGGTGGCAAAAACCATCAACGACAGAATCATTGCAAGTCCTACCTTGAAGGCAACCTCCTGCGCGGCGGCGCTGATCGGTCTCCCCCTCACTGCCTCTAGCGCATAGAGGATTAAGTGCCCGCCATCAAGCACCGGAATTGGCATCAAATTCAGCAATCCAATGGAGACTGACAGAACCGCAGCCAATTGCAGCAGTGCTGCAACGCCAAGCGTTGCCACCTGCCCCGATGTCTGGGCAACGCGGATGGGGCCGCCAAGCTGATCGGCGCTCATCCGCCCGGCCACCATTCCCTTGATATAATCGAAGGTGCTGGTGACAACGGCGCCCGTCTGGCGCACCCCTTCAACCAGGGCTCGGCCCGGGCTCAGCTTTTCCACACGAAAATTGCCGCTCTGCTGCGTGGTGACGATGCCGATCTGCCCAAGCTCGACCTTGTTGCCAAAACGGTCCGTGGTCGTGACCCGGCGCGGCGTCATCGGCAGCACCATCAGGCTATCGCCGCGCCGCACCTTCACATCGATGGAAACGCCGGGCCGCAGGCTGATATAACGAACGACATCGTCGAATGTCCGGACGGCTTCACCATCCAGCGAGACGAGAATGTCGCCCGGTTCCACGCCAGCCGCAGCCGCCACGCCATCGGCCCGCACTTCCGCCACGACGGGATCGGAAACGGGCTTGCCGAGAATGCCGAGCGTGATGGAGAAAATAACGATGGCGAGCAGAAAATTCGCAATCGGTCCAGCCGCCACAGTGGCGGCGCGCTTCCAGAGCGCCGCACCGGCCAGAGTCTGGGCGCGCTCCTGCGGGGTCATAGCGTCAAGCTCGGTTCCATCCGCCTTGCTGGACGAATCGGCATCGCCAAAGAAGCGCACATAACCACCCAGCGGTATGAGGCTGAGCTTCCAGCGCGTCCCATGCCGGTCATTGAAGCCGAGCAATTCCGGCCCGAAACCGATGGAAAAAGCCAGAACCCGGATGCCAGACCAGCGGCCAACCAAGTAATGCCCCATCTCATGCACGAATACGATAAGCGAAAGCACACATATGAATGGCAGGATATAGCCTGTGAGAAAGCTGATAATCGCCATTCCGCCTCGCTCCCTTACTGGCCCCTTCCTTGCAAAACCCCCGCCAAAGCAGGGGGCAAGCGGCAAGCCAAACCCGCAACCGGGCCTTTACTCATTCGTCCTTAGCAGACTTACGACCGTCCAGCCAGATCGAACAGCAGAAAGCCGACAGAATCGGTTGCGCCGTGCTGGATAGCCGCAAGAGCCATAGCAATTGCAAATGCCGCGAAGCTTGCCGATACCAGTCCGTCAACACGGTCCATGACGCCGCCATGGCCGGGAATGAGATGGCTCGAATCCTTGACGCCAAACCGGCGCTTGATGAAGCTTTCGAACAGGTCCCCCACCTGGCTTGCAACAGACAGCACCAGCGCGATCAGCGGAATCCGCCAGCCGCCCAGCGAAAAATAGGAGAGCACCACCAGAGAGCCACCCGCCACGCCAGCCAGCGTGCCGCCAATTGCCCCAGACCACGTTTTTCCGGGCGAAATGCGCGGTGCAAGCTTTGGCCCCTTCAGCGTGCGGCCAACGAAATAGGCAAGAATATCGGTGGCCCAGACCGTTACGAACAGAAAAAGCATGGCGACAAAGCCCAGCGCATCGTCGTCGCGGATGCCGGCAAGGGCCACGATGCCGAAACCAGCATAAAGCACGCCGCCCGGCAGCCACCACGGCCAGCGGCGCAGGGCCGCCATGAGCACAAGCGTCACAAGAAAACCGGCCAGCAACGGCAGACTGAAGCCCGGATCGCCGAAAACCACATTGGCTGCGACAGCCGCCACTGCCGCCCAGCCAACCGCCAATCCGCGAATGGTTCGCTCGCCAAGGCGCGTCATGCGCGCCCATTCCCAGAACACGCCAAGCCCGATGACCGCCGCCAGCAGACGAAAGAGCAGGCCGCCATACCATGTGCAAACCAGCGCGACGGCAATCATGACGATGCCCGAACGGATTCGCAGGCTGAGCTCGCGGGACATCACGCCTGCGACCCCGCAACAGCCGGGGGCGTGACCGCACCGAAACGGCGGACCCGGTTGCCATATCGGGCGATTGCCTCGAAAAACTGCTCCCGGCCGAAGTCCGGCCAGTATTCCGGCACGAACATCAATTCGGAATAAGCAGATTGCCAGAGCAGGAAATTGGACAGACGCTCCTCGCCGCTCGTGCGGATGATCACATCGGGATCGGGTATTCCGGCCGTATCCAGGCGCTGCGAAATCATCTCAGGCGTCACGGCGCCGGGCTCCAGCCTTCCTGCCTCAACATCACGGGCAATCGCCTGGACCGCGCGGGCCAGTTCATCGCGCGCGCCGTAATTGAAGGCGATGACCAGCACCAGCCCGCCATTGTTGCGGGTCGTTTCCTCGGCCTCGAGAAGAAGATTGAGAATATCCGATGCCAGCCTGTACCGGTCGCCGATGACCTTGATACAGACATTGGACGCATGAAGTTCGGCCAGATCGCGGCGGATGAAGAATTTCAGCAAGCCGAAGAGATCCTGGATCTCCGCCTCTGGCCGGCGCCAGTTTTCTGAGGAAAAGGCAAACAGGGTCAGATATTTCACGCCGACCTCGCCCGCAGCCCGCACCACGGTGCGCACCGCCTCCACGCCCTGCTTGTGGCCAAAGGAGCGCGGCTGGCCGCGTTCATTGGCCCAGCGGCCATTGCCGTCCATGATGATGGCGACATGCTTGGGGACGTTGCTCAACTCGGCTATCGTCATGACAGATCCTGTTCGAGGGCGCTACATCAAGCCGGCGTCTGGCAACGCGCCCGATGAACCGCCGGAATTTGCCGGCAGCATGGGGGCCTCCCGCCGGCTTCAGGGCGATGCAAAGGTGGCATGAAAGCGGCGCAAGTGCCCATAAGCAACCAGAACCACCGCCTTTACGCCACCGGCAGGGCGTTTTCAGACCTGCATGATTTCCTTTTCCTTATCGACGAGCAAGCGGTCGATCTCGGAAATCGTATCATCTGTCATCTTTTGCACCTTTTCCGACTGCGAGCGGGCATCGTCCTTGCCGATGTCGCCGTCCTTTTCAGCCTTTTTCAGGGCATCCATGCCATCGCGGCGCACGTTGCGCACCGCCACCTTGGCATTTTCGGAATAGCCATGCGCCACCTTGACCAGCGACTTGCGGCGCTCTTCGTTCAGTTCCGGCAGCGGAATGCGCAGGTTCTGGCCATCGACGATCGGATTGAGGCCGAGATTGGATTCGCGAATGGCGCGATCCACCGCCCCCACCATGGATTTGTCCCAGATGGAAACGCCCAGCATACGCGGCTCGGGCACGGTGATATTGGCCACCGTGTTGAGCGCCACGCGCGAGCCATAGGCCTCGACCATGACCGGATCGAGAATGTTCGCAGAGGCGCGGCCCGTGCGCAGCGAGGCAATATCGCTCTTGAATGCGGTCACAGCGCCTTCCATACGGCGCTTCAGAGCGCCAAGGTCGATACCATCAGACATGTCACTTCTCCGTATGCTGTTCAGATATGGGCTTTGAAACCATCAAATGCCCTGGAGTCAATCGTCGCTGACCACCGTCTTCAAGCCGCCACCCGTCAGGATCTGGCCGAAACCGCCCTTTTCATGAATGGAAAAGACGATGATCGGAATATGGTTTTCCCGCGCCAGCGCCACGGCGGCAACATCCATGACCGCCAGGCCCTTTTCCAGAACCGCCGCATGGGACAACGTATCGAAGCGCGTTGCGGTCGGGTCCTTCTTGGGATCGGCGGAATAGATGCCGTCCACCTGCGTTCCCTTGAAGATGGCTTCCGCGCCGATTTCTGCCGCCCGCAGAGCCGCGGCCGAATCAGTGGTGAAGAACGGGTTGCCCGTGCCGCCCGCGAAAATCACCACACGGCCCTGCGCCAGATGGTGAATGGCGGCGCGCTGGGAAAAACTTTCACAGATTTCCGGCATGGCAATCGCCGACAGAACGACGGTATCGATCTCGAGCTTGCGCAGCGAGGTGGCGAGCGCCAGCGCGTTGATGACGGTGGCGAGCATTCCCATATGGTCGCCGGTCACGCGGTCGCCGCCCTTGGAGGCCACGGCCACGCCACGGAAAATATTTCCGCCGCCGACCACGACACCCACTTCCACGCCCATGCTGCGGGCCTCGGCAATATCGCCTGCGATGCGGTCTGCCACGGCCACGTCAATCCCGAAGCCCTGGCTGCCCATCAAGGCTTCGCCAGAGGCTTTCAACAAAACACGCTTGTAAAGGGGTTTGGAGGTCATGGTTTCTCCTGATGCGTCTTCAATGGCCTCGCAAGCGAATGGCTGCGCGGCGCCAGAGCGGTAAAAAACACGGGGGGCGCGACAAGATCGTGTGGGAAGGCGCGCCGCAAACCCACCCAACTCAAAGCCGGATACACGAAGGGCACCGCGTTGTCACGCGATGCCCAAAGTTTTCCCGTATTAGCAACGTCAGGAAGATACGATCAGCCCTTGGCGGCTGCCGCGACTTCGGCTGCGAAGTCGGTTTCTTCCTTTTCGATGCCTTCGCCCAGCAGCAGGCGAGCCATGCCGGTGACTTCGATCGGCGCACCGACTTCCTTTTCAGCTTCCTTGATGGCGGCTGCAACGGTCAGATCGGGATTGATGACGAAAGCCTGCGACAGAAGCGCAACTTCTTCGAAGAACTTGCGCATACGGCCTTCCACCATCTTTTCGATGATGTTGTCCGGCTTGCCGGAAGCGCGGGACTGTTCGATGAAGACGTTACGCTCGCGTTCAGCGACGGCGGCATCGACTTCTTCAGAGCGAACGGCCAGCGGGTTGGTGGCGGCGATGTGCATGGCGACCTGACGGCCAATGGCAGCCAGCGCGTCCTTGTTGCCGGTGGACTTCAGCGCAACGAGAACGCCGAGCTTGCCAAGGCCATCGGCCACGGCATTGTGAACATAGGTGGCAACAACGCCATCTTCTACGGAAAGCTGGGCAGCGCGACGCAGCGTCATGTTTTCGCCGATGGTGGCGATTGCGTCCTTGATGCTGTCGGTCACGGTCTTGCCGGTTGCCGGATAGTTGGCGGCGCCGATGGATTCGACGGAACCTTCGGTGGAAAGGGCAACCGAGGCAATGCCGCGAACGAGGTCCTGGAAGGCGTCGTTACGGGCAACGAAGTCGGTTTCGGAGTTGACTTCGACGACGACAGCGGTGGTGCCGGAGCTGGCAACGCCGATGAGGCCTTCAGCGGCGGTGCGGCCGGACTTCTTGTCGGCCTTGGCAATGCCCTTGGCGCGCAGCCAGTCGATGGCGGCTTCCATGTCGCCAGCGGTCTCTGCGAGAGCCTTCTTGCAATCCATCATGCCTGCGCCGGTCTTTTCGCGCAGTTCCTTCACCATTGCTGCTGTGATTTCGCTCATTGTTTGCCTCTTTTGCGTTCATGGGGCGCGTCCGAATCGCGAAAACGCAACCGGCGCCCAGGCTGGGCACGACTGTACCCGAAACTGTTACAGCGTGATGAAGACTTCGATCGCGCCGTGAAAAACCTTGGGAAACCATGGGCTTCCTGAAAGGAGCAAGCCGCCAAACAGCAATTGCTGCCCGGCGGCCCGAAAACAACAGACAGGACGGAAAGCCATGCTTTCCGTCACCGTCCCATCGATCAAGCTTCGGCAGCGCCTTCGAGAGCCGGCTCGATCGGAGCTTCGGAGGAAGCGCCGATGTCGCGGCCCGAAGCGCCCTGCTGGCGGGCGATGCCGTCGATGGCAGCGCGCGAGATCAGGTCGCAGTAGAGGGCGATGGCGCGCGAGGCGTCGTCGTTGCCGGGGATCGGGAAGTCGATCAGGTCCGGATCGCAGTTGGAGTCGATGATGGCGACGACCGGGATGCCCAGACGCTTGGCTTCATCGATAGCGATCTTTTCCTTGTTGGTGTCAACGATCACCATCAGGTCCGGAACGCCGCCCATGTCGCGGATACCGCCGAGAGCCTTTTCCAGCTTCTCGCGCTCGCGCTCAAGGTTCAGACGCTCCTTCTTGGAATAGCCCTGGGCTTCCGAGTTGAGGATTTCGTCCAGCTTGCGCAGGCGCTGGATGGAGTTGGAAATGGTCTTCCAGTTGGTCATCATGCCGCCGAGCCAGCGGGAGTTGACGTAGTACTGGGCAGAACGCTTGGCAGCGTCGGCGATCAGGTCGGAAGCCTGACGCTTGGTGCCGACGAACAGCACGCGGCCACCACGGGCAACGGTGTCGGATACGACCTGAAGGGCGCGCGACAGCATGGGAACCGTCTGGGCCAGGTCGATGATGTGGATGTTGTTACGATCGCCGAAGATATACGGCTTCATCTTCGGGTTCCAGCGATGCGTCTGGTGGCCGAAGTGTACACCAGCTTCGAGAAGCTGACGCATGGTAAAATCAGGCAATGCCATGCCTTTGTCTCCTTTTTCCGGTTCAACCCCCGTGAAGCGAACAGCATTTCGCAAGAAATGCCACCGGGCGGAATTTTGCGGATTTCTCCCGCACAATCCCAAGCTCCACGTGTGGAATGCCGGTCGCCTTATAGGCAAACCGGCAGCAAATCAAGGCTTATGAAGCAAATAAGCTTATTTCGGCGGCTGGCAGGCCGCTTTGTCCAGCATTTCCAGCTTCGAAAGCTTGCCGGTCAGCACCACGTCGCCATAATCCAGTGTCAGATCCCGCGTTACACCGTTTTCGAACAGATTGAAGGACTGGGTATAGACGGGAAGCTGATCGCCATTGCTCCCCTCCTCATCGAAATAGGCGATGGATACCGGCCAGTAGGTCGAACCCTTCAGGGGATCGCTGCGGTCTGCGGCATTTTTCATGGCCTTTCCGACAACGGTCGTCGTCAGATAGGATTTGTCGCCATCCTCCGTGCCGTCGAAGACGCGCGCCTCCAGAAACCTGTCGCCCTTATGCGCCATGGTCAGGATTTCCAGCATATGCTGGGCGGGAAAACGCGCGCTGGCAAGCTCTATCTCCTTGCGCTGCGGCTGGCGTATTTCCACCCGCACACCATCTTCCTTGCGGTTGGCGGCACCTTTGACGTCCTTGTCCATCTTGTCGTCGGTGTAGGATTTGCTCTCGAAATCGAATCGCTTTGCAGCCGGGTCCTCGAAGGTCGTGACCTGCTGGTCTGTCACCGAAACGTTATCGCCCGTCTCGATCTTCGTCACGAATCGGAAATTGGTGGTGTAGCCATTGCAGGCAGAACCGTTGAATTCATAGACCATGCGCCCGCTCATGCCATCGACGCCGGACTGGTCGGAGGCCCGCTTCAACGTGATGTCGTAGGTGGCCCGATGCGGCTGAAGCTCTGCCCCCGCCTGCGGATCGACGCTGACCGGGGTTGCCGCGACACTGCCTGCCATTGCAAGCATGAGGGCCAGGGTTGCCTGCGGCATTCACATTCTCCTGTCATACGACGCTGTTATTCGGCCCGAAGATGGAATATCAGTTTTGCCATCCGGAAATCCTGACGAAGCAAAGATATAAATCTTCATCCGGCAAAAGCGAGGCGGTTCCGCTTCATCTTCAAGTTATCACCACGATTCCTCTGGAATGCAATTCGGGAAAGAACATGTCCGACACCATCGACAGCCGTCTTGAAGCCCTTGGCATCTCCCTGCCGCAGGCCGCAGCCCCCGCCGCCAATTACGTGCCTTACGTCATCAGCGGCAATCTGCTTTACCTCTCCGGCCAGTTGCCGATGGAAAACGGCACGCTCGCCGTAACCGGCCTTGTCGGAAAGGATGTGGACGTGAAGGGGGCGGAGCGCGCCGCCGAGCTTTGCGCCATCAACATTCTTGCCCAGGCAAAGGCCGCCCTTGGCGATCTGTCGCGGATCGTGCGCGTCATCAAGCTCAACGGCTTCGTGGCGTCAGCGCCCGGCTTCGTGGAGCAGCATCTCGTCATCAACGGCGCGTCAAACCTCATCGCCAACGTGCTGGGCGATGCCGGCAAGCACGCCCGCGCCGCCGTTGGCATGGCCGCCCTGCCCCTCAACGCCGCCGTTGAAATCGACGCCATCATGGAAATTGCCCTGTGAGCGATGCAGGCTGGATCAAGGACGTGCCGGTCGCCCATCGCGGCCTGCACGACCAGAACAAGACCGTTTGGGAAAACACGCTCTCCGCCGCCCGCCGGGCGATAGAAGCCGGTTACGCCATCGAATGCGACCTGCAATATGCCTCCGACAGCGTGCCGGTGGTTTTTCATGACGACGACATGGCGCGGCTTTGCGGCATTCCCGGCGATGTCAGAACACGCACCTCCGGCGAATTGAAGATGATGGCCATTGGCGGCACCGCCGACAGGGTGCCGACGCTGAAGGACCTTCTCCTGACGGTCAAGGGACAGGTGCCGCTGGTGATCGAGCTGAAGGGCCGCGAAGGCGATGACGAAGGCTTTGCCGAGGATGTGCTGGAGGTGCTGTCCGGCTATCAGGGCAAGGTGGCGCTGATGAGCTTCGATCACCACCTGCTCAAGGCTCTGAAAGCCGCCAATTGCCCCTATCCCGTGGGCCTGACGGCCGAAGGCGCCGATCCTGAAAGCTTCTTTGCCCATGACGAGGCGATGCAGCTGGGGCTGGACTTCATTTCCTACAGCGTGGCCGATCTGCCCAACAGCTTCATCGAGGCGCAGCGCCGCAAAAACATTCCGGTGATTACCTGGACGGTCAGGGATGAAAACGCGATGCGCCATACCTATACTCATGCGGACCAGATGACATTCGAAGGATTCGATCCGCGCAGCGTTTGAAGACCGGAACGTCAAACGGCCTTCCTGTGCTCCAAACATGGCGTGAAAGGCGAAAGCTATGCGGCAAGAGATTACCATCCGGGTCGCAAAATCCTTCTCCGACATCGACAGCGCCGGATGGAACAGGCTTTCCGGCGCTGCCAGAGCCCATGGGCCCAGAACCCATGCAAATGGCATTTACAACCCTTTCAACACCTATGCGTTTCTGAGCAGCCTTGAGCAATCCGGCTCTGCGACGGCAAAGACCGGCTGGCTTGGCCATCACATCCTGATGGAAGACGAGGCAGGCGGCTTGCTGGGCGCCATTCCCTGCTATCTCAAGAGCCATAGCCAGGGCGAATATGTCTTCGACCACGGCTGGGCCGATGCGCTGGAACGGGCGGGCGGGCGTTATTATCCCAAGCTTCAGGCCAGCATTCCCTTCACACCCGCCACCGGCCCACGGCTGATGATCGCGCCGGACATCGATCCAGCCGGCGCCCGCGCGGCATTGGCGGACGGGCTTGCAGAGGTGGCGCGCCAGCTGGGCGTCTCCTCCGCCCATGTCACCTTCCTGCCTGAGGCTGAACTTGCGAGCTTCGAAGATGCCGATTTTCTGCATCGGACCGATCAGCAATTTCACTTCATCAATCGCGGCTACGCCAATCACGAGGCCTTTCTCGCCGAGCTTTCCTCTTCCAAACGCAAAAACCTGCGCAAGGAGCGCCGGGCCGCGTTGGAAAACGGCATTTCCATCGACTGGCTGACCGGCAAGGATCTGACGGAAGACATCTGGGACCAGTTCTTCGGCTTTTACATGGATACCGGCAGCCGCAAATGGGGGCGACCCTACCTCACCCGCAGCTTTTATTCGCTGATCGGCGAGCGCATGGGCGATGACATTCTGCTGGTGATGGCCAAACGCAATGGCCGCTATGTGGCGGGCGCCATCAATTTCATTGGTGGGGATACACTATTCGGGCGGCATTGGGGCTGCATCGAAGATCATCCCTTTCTGCATTTCGAGGTCTGCTATCATCAGGCCATTGATTTTGCGCTGGAAAAGGGGCTCAAAAAGGTGGAGGCCGGAGCACAGGGCGAGCATAAGCTTGCACGCGGCTATGAGCCCGTCACCACCCATTCCGCCCATTTCATCACTCATCCGGGGCTGAGACGCGCCATTGCCGATTATCTGGCCCGTGAACGCGAGGATGTGGAGCGCATGGGCGATTATCTCGAGCAACATACGCCCTTTCGCAAGGGTGAGCTTCAGAATAAGGAACAGGATCATGAGTCATGAAAACTGACTCTGGCCATGGTATTTCGAATAACTCAAACACCTGACAGGCTTGGGATATTCGAAACGCCATGAGAGCAGGGTCGCGTAAACGTCTTCGCGCCCCGGAATGGATACGGGTACAGGATCCGGCTGCAAAAGCAGGATCGTGCCAACCGACACGAAAAGGAGTTCTACATGTCCGCGACCTACGATCCGAACAATATTTTCGCCAGGATTCTCAAGGGCGAAATTCCGTCCGTGAAGCTATACGAGGATGCGGACGTGGTGGCCTTCATGGATGTCATGCCGCAGGCGCCGGGTCATCTGCTGGTCATTCCCCGGCAGGGTTCACGCAATCTGCTGGATGCCGATCCCGCCGTGCTGGCAAAGCTGATGCCCGTGGTGCAGAAGCTTGCCTTGGCCGCAAAGGAGGCCTTCGAAGCTGATGGGATCTACGTGGCGCAATTCAACGAACCGGCGGCAGGGCAAACCGTATTTCACCTGCATTTCCACGTCATTCCCCGCCATGACGGCCAGCCGCTGAAGCCGCATAGCGGCGGCATGGAAGACATCGAGGTGCTGAAGGCCAACGCCGAAAAGATCAAAGCCTGCCTTTGAGTGCGTATAAAAGGGGGTGTGACCGCCCCCTTCTTCTCAAGCTTCAACCGGCATGTAAGCGTTTCGTTCCGGAAACGGCCAGTCCTTCAACACCGCCCTATCCGGTCGGAAAATTTCCACCTTCAAGGGATGGCAAGCCGCCGCATCGCTGGAATGCGAGGTGCTGCAATCGCCGCCCGGGCAGGCGGAGAGGCCACCGAGAAGATCGATTTCCGCGAAAAATTCCAGATAATCGCCCGGCCGCACCGGGCTTGCCTTCATGAAATACTGGTGTGTATCGCGGGTGAAGCCGGTACACATGAAGACATTCAGCACATCATGCACATGCGGTTCGGCTTCGCGAAAGCCAAGACCCTTTGCGCTCGACAAGGCATTGCACAGGTTGGAATGGCAGCAATGGTGATAATCGCCGCCGGTCAGCAGCTTGTTGGTATAGGGGTCGCAGCGGGTGCCGATAACATCGTGCACGCTGCCACCATCGTCATCGACACCATACCAGGAAAGCGTATCGGCGGTTATCGTCGCCATCGGGCGCAGCGAGGGCATATTGCTCCATAGCCGATGCCCGACCGAAAGATGCGTGGCGTGCAGCGCCCGCGTCTTGCCGCTGAAAAAGCGCTCGTTCAGGTCGTGGGCGTTCCACAGGTTGAGATCGCCCACCTGCGGCCCCTCAATGCTAACGATACGGAAAAAATGCCCTTTGGGCACGGAAAAGCAGCGTCCATCGCGCGGTGGAACGATCACTTCATCGATCTTTTCCATGCCCTTTCTGGCTTCGGCAAGCAAGGAGAGGTCTGGTGGTGTCAGGCTGCCATTGGGGTAGACCAGCACCGGCTTTACGGAACGGCGCTGATCTGCATCGGCAGGCGCGGAGGCAATGACGGTCATGGAAAACTCCCGATAGAGTTGAGCAGAAAACTTGCCACCAATTTCCGCATATTCCGGGCAAGAACAAGAGAGCTTCTGCTTGCGGTCAGCCTAAGTCTGGCTTAGCCTGCGGGCAGATGCAGGCCATGAAACTTCCTCCCCTCGCCGCAATCCGGGCTTTTGAAGCGGCTGCCCGACTGGAAAGCTTTGCCCGTGCCGCCGAGGAGCTTGGCACCACGCCCGCAGCCGTCAGCCAGCATGTGCGGGCACTCGAAGACTGGCTGGGCGAAAAGCTGTTTGCCCGCAAGGCGCGCGGTGTGGCGCTCACCAAAGAGGGCCGCGCTTTTGGCGCAGAGGTTTCCGCGGGTCTTGGCCTGATTGCCACGGCAGCCGAACGGCTTCGAAAACCCGGCCGAAACCGCCATGTCTCGCTCTCCTGCCTGCCCTCGGTGGTCAATCACTGGCTGGGAGAGCGGCTACCCGATTTTCACAGACAACACCCCGGCCTGCATGTGTCGATCAGCTACGCCCCCGATGCGCAAAGCGCCGAACAGGCCGGCACCGATCTTATCATCTGCCACGGGCGCCAGCCTGCCGCCGACGCGGCGCTGATCGTCAGTGGCGAAACGCGCCCCGCCGCCTCGCCGGACTTTATATCAGCGCATGGCCCGTTCGAACGTCCCGGCGACCTTCTCACCGTTCCGCTCCTGCACGACAAATCCCCGGCAAGCTGGGGGCGCTGGTTTGCAAAGCTTGCCATAGAGGCCAAGCCGCAGGAGGGGCCGATCTTTGCGGATTTCAACCTGTTGCGCAGTTCGCTGCTGGCGGGGCTTGGTGCGGGGCTCTGCCCACTTGCGCTGATTCGCAGGGATGTGGAGGAAGGCAGGCTGGTGCTGCTTTTCGACGAGGGCAGCGATCAGGATCAGGGCTACTGGCTGGTCGCGCGGCAAAAGCCATCGGCTGCAGCCCGCCTCATGCAAGGCTGGCTGATTGCGGAAGCCGCGGCCTCACAACAGGGCAAGGCCTGAGGCAAGCGTTGCCAGCGAAACGACCACGCCAACAATCACCTTCTTGCCCGCCAGCAGAAAGGCCAGGAAACCAAGCCCCGTGGCCGCAAGCCGAAGCCAGAGCGGCGAGCCGCCAAGTTCACCGGTGGGAAAAACGATAAGCTTTGCCGTAACCGCCATGACGAGGGCGGTGGCGACCGCCCGCACCCAATGCAACGCCTCCGAATCATCGCGAAGCCGGTTTCCCGCAAGCACGCCCAGCCAGCGCCACATATCCGTGGCCAGCCACCCTGCAACGATGATGACGACATAGGTCCAGATTTCGCCGTTCATGTGTCCACCCTCTTCGGTTTGCGGGCGCGAATGAAATGCCGATCCACCAGATAGGCCAGCGTTCCGCCGCCAAGCCCGGCAATCAGAATGTCGAAGCCGGGCGCCAGAAGCGCCAGCAGCGGACCGCTGACAATGCCAATGACAAAGGCCACCTTCACCACGGAATGCTGCGCCGTGGCCCAGATGGAAACCACGAAATAAATCGGCGTGAGGAAAAACAGCGTGGCAGCCACCAACGGCGGAAAGGCCGAAACCAGACCGTAGCAAAGGCCGACCAGCATGGTGTTGATCGCCACCAACGTCAGGCTGAAACCGGCAAAGAACGCCACCCGCCCTTCCCTCGGCACCGTCTTGAGATTGCCCATGGCGTAAACCCAGGCGGTAATGGCCACGAAATGCGAGAGAAACAGCAAAAGCCAGGTCGGCGTCCTGCGCCCCCGCATTTCCGGCACCAGCGAGGCCACCATGGGCATCATGCGGATAGAGGAAAGGCAGACAGCGGCAAAACAGGCCAGCAGATTGGCGCCGCTCGACATCATGCCAATCAGGATGAGCTTGGCGGGCAGCGCCCAGACAATCGCGGTCATGAACATGGCCTGTTCACGACTCACGCCCGATTCCAGCGCAAAGGCGCTGAAGCCAACGAATGACACCATCAGGATAAGCGCTGGCAGACTGAACAGACCCCGCACACCCATGAAGAACCAATGGGATTGCGAGAGGGCTGGCTGTTGCAGTGTCATGAAGCATTGCACCTGAGAGAGGGCTGTTGACCGTCCCGCGTGGACGCGCGCCTCCTTCACTATATCAACGGCGTGCGAATGTCTCGGCCGTAAATTGCAAGGCTGCCTTCACGAAAAATGCCGGGCAAGTAATGCCCGGCATCCTTATCGAGAGAACCTTACTTCTTCTTTGGCACTTTCGGCACGGCCGATTTGCGGGAGGCCTTCGCTCCATCCTCCCCAGCCATCGGGGTGGCGTCTGGCGTTGGCTCCGGGCTCTTGGCCTCGGTCGCCTTAGCCTCGGACGCCTTGGCCTTGTTCGCCTTGACGGGCTTGGTCAATACGTCACCGTCCGTTCCGCCCGCCTCCGCGACCACTTCGGCCTCCGGCCTGGGCTGCACCGGCGCCTGTTCGGAAATGGCTTCCAGTGCAAGCTCTTCCACGCCGTCCTTCATTTCGGTAGAGACCTTGACGACACCACCCTTCTTGAGCTTGCCGAACAGGATCTCGTTTGCCAACGGCTTCTTGATATATTCCTGAATGACACGGCCAAGCGGGCGCGCCCCCATTTTCTCGTCATAGCCGCGCGTGGCGAGCCATGCGACCGCTTCCGGCGCCAGATCGAAGGTAACGCCACGCTCCGAAAGCTGGGCTTCCAGCTGCATCACGAACTTCTGCACCACCTGATGGATCACCTCGGTCGGCAGCGGCGCGAAGGGAATGATCGCATCCAGACGGTTGCGGAATTCCGGGGTGAACAAGCGGTTGATCGCCTCTTCATCCTCGCCGCTGCGCTTGGAAGAACCGAAGCCGATTGCAGCCTTGGCCATTTCGGAAGCGCCCGCATTGGTCGTCATGATGAGGATGATGTTGCGGAAATCGATCTTCTTGCCGTTATGATCGGTCAGCGAACCATGATCCATGACCTGCAACAGGATGTTGTAGATGTCCGGATGGGCCTTTTCGATTTCGTCCAGCAGCACCACGGAATGCGGATGCTGATCGACCTGATCGGTCAACAGGCCGCCCTGATCGAAGCCGACATAACCGGGAGGCGCGCCCAGAAGACGCGATACCGTATGACGCTCCATATATTCCGACATGTCGAAGCGCAGAAGCTCAACCCCGAGAGAGGCGGCAAGCTGTTTTGCCACTTCGGTCTTGCCCACGCCTGTGGGGCCGGAAAATACATAGGAGCCTATCGGCTTGTTGGGCTCGCGCAGGCCCGCCCGCGCCAGCTTGATGGCGGTGGCGAGCGCCTCGATGGCCTTGTCCTGACCATAGACGACAGAGCGAAGCTCCTTTTCCAGATTGGCGAGAACCATCTCGTCATCCTTGGAAACCGTCTTCGGCGGAATGCGGGCCATGGTGGCAATCGTTGCCTCGATCTCCTTTTCGGTGATCAGCTTGCGGCGGCGTGAGGCGGGCAGCAGCATTTGCGCGGCACCCGTTTCATCGATCACGTCGATAGCCTTGTCCGGCAGCTTGCGGTCGCTGATGTAGCGGGCCGAAAGCTCCACGGCGCTCTTGATGGCCTCATTGGTGTATTTGAGCTTGTGATAATCCTCGAAATAGGGCTTAAGGCCCTTCATGATCTCGATGGCGTCATCGATGGACGGCTCGTTGACGTCGATTTTCTGGAAACGGCGTACCAGCGCCCGGTCCTTTTCGAAGAACTGGCGATATTCCTTATAGGTGGTCGAGCCGATGCAGCGAATGGCGCCCGAAGAAAGCGCGGGCTTCAACAGGTTCGACGCATCCATCGCCCCGCCGGACGTGGCGCCAGCACCGATGACGGTATGAATTTCGTCGATGAACAGCACGGCGCCCGGAAAATCCTCAAGCTCCTTCACCACCTGTTTCAGCCGCTCCTCGAAATCGCCGCGATAGCGCGTACCGGCCAGCAGCGTGCCCATGTCGAGCGAAAAAATGGTGGCATTGGCCAGCGCTTCCGGCACCTTGCCCTCGACGATACGCTTGGCAAGGCCTTCGGCAATCGCGGTTTTGCCAACGCCGGGATCGCCGACGTAAAGCGGATTGTTCTTGGAGCGGCGGCACAGAACCTGAATGGTTCTGTTGACCTCGTCGTGGCGGCCGATCAGCGGATCGATCCGGCCGTTCCTGGCCTTGTCGTTAAGGTTGACGCAATAGGCCTTGAGCGCATCCTGCTGCTTTTTCGCGGCACCTTCCTCCTGCTCGCGGGCGGGCTTTGCATCGCTCTCCTCCTCCGCGCCGCGCGGCGGACGAGGCTGGGATGCACCGGGCCGCTTGCCGATCCCGTGAGAAATATAGTTCACGGCATCGTAACGTGTCATCTCCTGTTCCTGGAGAAAATAGGCCGCATGACTTTCACGTTCGGCAAAGATGGCCACCAGCACGTTTGCGCCGGTGACTTCCTCACGCCCGGAGGATTGCACATGGATCACGGCGCGCTGGATGACGCGCTGGAAACCGGAGGTGGGCTTGGAATCCTCATCATACCCCGTCACCAGATTGGCCAGCTCGTTATCCACGTAATCGCTGACGGTCTTGCGCAGGGCGTTGAGATTGACATTGCAGGCGCCCATGACGGCTGCCGCGTCTGCGTCATCGATCAACGCCAGAAGCAGGTGTTCGAGCGTGGCATATTCGTGGTGCCGCTCGTTTGCATAGGTGAGTGCCTGATGAAGCGCCTTTTCGAGGCTGGGAGAAAATGTTGGCACGGTCAGATCCTCATTTCTTTTCCATGACGCATTGCAGCGGGTGTTCGTGCTGCCGTGCGAAGTCCATGACTTGGCTTACCTTGGTCTCGGCGACTTCATAGGTGAAGACGCCGCATTCCCCTACCCCGTGGTTGTGTACATGCAGCATGATGCGGGTTGCTGCTTCCCTGTCCTTCTGGAAAAACCGCTCAAGAATGTGAATAACGAAGTCCATGGGCGTGTAATCGTCGTTCAACAGCAGCACGCGATACAGATTGGGCTTTTTGGTCTTGGGCTTGGTGCGCGTGATGACAGAGGTCCCCCGCCCCGGAGTCTCTCCGCCATTCTGGTTCTGCATGACGATCGGTCTTGCGATCATTTCCACTCATTCTCCCGAGGTCCAGGCTGGCCTTCTCACAAGGCGAATCCCCGTCACTGGACCTCTCCCATGTAAAGTAGTCCATTTTCCGCGAATTTTAAGCCCATCGCAATGTGCCGGGAAGGAAATTAAGGTGAAATCGCTTTTTCCACCATGACACAGTCTCCGGGAAATACCGCCTTGACGCCGGTTTGAAACGCTTGAAACCCGGGCCGGTTCGCCGCAATGCTCAAAAAGCGGTAAAAGATGGAAATGCCTTCCCTCAGGAAGGGCTGAAAAGGATTTTTTTGGCACAGCCGGGGCGCTTCGCCTGCCCCTTCACGGGACAGGCGCAAGCTTCAAATTTTATATCCTGAGCGAAAAAACATGTGCGGAAAGCCTGCCTGCACGGTTCCCTTGCTACAAACCGGCGGTGCGCGCGCCTGCGAAAATAAAAACGGCCGCAGAAGCGGCCGCCAAACTCACCATCATATCTGCCGATACCCTCTCCGGTCAGGCCGGAAGATCAAAGGGCTGCGGAAGCAACCGGCGATTTCGCCATCTGCGCCTCAAAAGGGCGATAAGCGGTCTTGGCCAGATCCGCATACATTTCACCGATCTTGGTGGCTTCGGCAACCATGGATTCGTAGGAGCTCTTGGCAAAGCTCAACTGCAATTCCATTGCCGCTTCCACACTGCGCACGCCCGTCAGGCTTTCCACATGCGAGGCGAGATCCTGAAACGACTTCTTCGAATATTCAGAAGCCTCGGCGGCGATTGCCTGCCAGCCCTTGGCGACCTCGGAATAATTCTTCACCATGCTATCCACGGCTTCCTTCCCCTTCTTGTTCGCTTCTTCGAAGTTGAACATGCCAACACTCCTTTTTTCCTCTTTGGCTGCGCGCAGTTTATGGCATCAGCGAAATAAAGGTCAAGCGAATTTGTGCGGCGCAAAATCCTCTCATGGTTGCAATTGAGCCCATGAAAAAAGGCGGCCCGGTATCCGGCCGCCTCATCATTCAGAGAAATCTTAATAAATTTTTCCGAGCGCAACCCAGGATTACAGATCACCATCCAGAATTGCCATGGAGAAATTGTAGGAAAGATCGCCGTCTTCATCGTCCTTGAAGACCACCCCCAGGAATTCGTCGCCGAGATAGACCTCAGCGGAATCGTCCTTGCGCGGACGGGCCTTCACGGCCATGTTGGCGTTGAACATGCGCTTGAAATAGGCGTCAAGCTTCTTGATTTCGTCAGGTTTCACAAAAATCTCCATGCTTGGAAGGTGTGTCCGGCCAGAAGCCGCCAATGGAAAGCGGCCTGACAAAGCGCCAGCCCCGTTCGATGCGCCGCTTGTGCCATGCTGGCAGCGGAAGTGTAAACCCGCAAAACGCCGCAAATGTCCCCGCAACGCCCCTGGTATTTCTAAGGGGTTGTTTTCCAGCAGTTCTTTTGCCCTTCGTCCACGGTCTATGAAAAGGCGGGGACGGTTGATTGCCGCCCGCCTATTCATCCTCCAGCACGAACTGGTTCATGCTGCGCGATGGCTCCGCGCAGCCTGCCTCACCCACGATCTTTGCCGGAACGCCTGCGACCGTCATGCCCCTCGGCACCGGCTTGAGAACCACCGAACCTGCGGCAATGCGGCTGCATGTTCCGATCTCGATATTGCCCAGAACCTTTGCTCCCGCGCCGATCAGCACGCCATTGCCGATCTTCGGATGGCGGTCGGCGCCCTCCTTGCCGGTTCCGCCAAGCGTCACGCCATGGAGAATGGAGACATTGTCGCCGATACGCGCCGTTTCGCCCACCACGAGGCCGGTGGCGTGATCGAGAAAAATCCCGCGTCCCATCATTGCCGCCGGGTTGATGTCGGTCTGGAAAACGCTGGACGAGCGGCTTTGCAGGTAAAGCGCAAAGTCCTTCCGGTCCTTGCCCCACAGCCAATGGGCCAGGCGGTGGGTCTGGATGGCGTGGAACCCCTTGAAATAGAGAACGGGATCCATGAAGCGCGTGCAGGCCGGGTCGCGGTCGTAATAGGCCTGAATATCGACGCGCAAAATCACGCCCCATTCCGGCCAGTCCTCGAGCATCTCCGCAAAGGCCTGCCGGAGCAGCACCGATTGCACGTCGGGATGGTCCAGCCGCTCGCAGATGCGATAGATGACACTCTCTTCCAGCGAGCGATGGTTGAGAACCGTCGAGTAGAGAAAAGCCGCCAGAACGGGGTCGCGCTCAGCCGCCAGCCGCGCCTCATGGCGCAGGCTATCCCAAATCGGATCCATCTGCTTGACATGCTCCCGCTGGGCCAGTTCGTTCATGAGGGCCATCGGTGTCTCCTGATTAACAAGTCGGACGCATTATATAGATCATCGAGGCGCGAAACCAGATGGGGGCAGGCATGAGAAAAGCGCGACTTTTCGCCAATGGCGCAATCAAGGCGGCGATCCAGGACGATACCGGCGCCCTCATCATCGACAATGACCGGCGCAAGAACGCGCTCAGCCTTGCCATGTGGCGCGCCATTCCCGACGCCATGGACTGGTTTCACGAGCAGGCGAGCCGGGCCGTGATCCTCATGGGGGCGGGCGAGCGCGACTTCAGCGCCGGTGCGGACATTTCCGAATTCGACGTGGTGCGCGCCGATGCGGGTCAGGCAAGGCTTTACGAGGCGCAAAACAGCGCCGCCTTTGCCGCAATCCGCAACGCGCACATGCCGGTCATCGCCGCCATACGCGGCGTATGTTACGGCGGGGCCATGGGCCTTGCCGCCGCCGCCGATCTGCGCCTTGCCGATGACACCGCGGTTTTCGCCATTCCAGCCGCCCGTCTCGGCCTCGCCTATCCCGCCGATGCGGTGGAGGATCTTTTGCGGGGGCTGGGCCGGCAAATGGTGCGACGCGCCCTTTTTACCGGCGCCGCTTTCCGGGCAGAGCAAATGCTGGCCTGCGGCTTTCTGTCGGAGATCGTTGCCCCCGGCGAGCTGGAAGCGCAGGCATTATTGCTGGCCCAGACCATTTCCGCCAATGCACCGCTTTCTGTCGCCTCCGCAAAGCTTGCCCTGCTGGCGGCCGAATCCGGCGATGACGGCTTGCTGCGGGAAGCAACCGTGCTGGGCGCCTCCACGTTCGAAAGCAGCGATTACAGGGAAGGCCGCGCGGCCTTCCGCGAGAAGCGCCCGCCCCGCTTTACGGGAGGCTGAAACACGTAAAAAGGCGGATCAGGACAGCGCTTCGTAGAATTCCAGCACCGCTTTCTTGAACACCCTGTCCCCCACGGCCAGCATGTGGTCGCGGCCGGGAATATCCACTGCCTGCGCCTGCGGCATCAGCGCCGCCAGCTCCTGCGGCGAGCCCGCAATGTCATCGCGGGTGCCAACGCCGACAAGGGCCGGAACATCGATCCGCGCCATCTGCTCGGGCGTCAACAGATCACGCGACGTGCTGATACAGGCCGCAAGCGCCAACCGGTCGCTCTTCGTCTGCTCGGCAAAGGCGCGAAACATGCGCCCGCGCTCATGGGTGACATCGTCGAGCGATGGCGCAAGCAGGGCCTCGGCAATCGGATCCCAATCGCCAACGCCGGTGCACATGCCGATGCCCAGGCCGCCGAGAACCAGTGATTTCAGCCGGTGCGGATAGGCAAGCGCCAGAAAGGCGGAAATACGCGCCCCCATGGAATAGCCCATGACATGCGCATCCGGCAGGCCCAGATGATCCAGAAGCGCTGCCGCATCCTCCGCCATCTGGCCGGGATGATAGGCCTGCGGATCTCGCGGCTTGTCGCTTGCGCCGTGACCGCGATTGTCGATGCCTATGACGCGGTAGCCCGCATCGCCCAGCGTCTTCAGCCAGCCCGGATGCACCCAGTTGACCGTGGCACTGGACGCAAAGCCGTGGATCAGCAACACCGGACTGCCGGAGGGCTCACCATCGTCGAAATAGGCAAGCTCCAGCCCGTCATGGCGGAAGGAGGAAAAGGCGGGCGCATTCAGATTCATCACATCATCCATCATCGAACGGCCAGGACCGCGCATGGCCCGGAGAAAGTATGTGCGCGCCTGTCTATTGCCTCTACACTTTCGCGTCAAATGTGATTAATGTCCGGGCACTTCAACGGCAGCAGACAATGTAAGGTTAAGATCATGGCCGGTCATTCCATTCCCCATTTCCAGAACGACGGCGGGCATCCGGCCATCGAAATCGGCGTGAAGGAATTCATGTGCACTGGGGCTTCCGCGCCCTTCGATCATCCGCATATCTTCATCGATCTCGGCGATGACAACGAAAAGGTCTGCTCCTACTGTTCCACGCTGTACCGTTACAACAGCGCGCTCAAGGCGCAGGAAACAATTCCCGCCGGTTGCGTCTATCACATCAAGGCGGCCTGACGCTCCTCATCTGCCGAACGCGGGGTGTCACCCATCCCGCAAGTCGTGACACGCAGAAGGCCGGAAGGCGGCATGTGCATTGGCACTATGCGACCCTTCCGGCAGCAAAGAGGCATTATCGTGAAATCCATAGCCATCGTCGGGGCCGGTATTGCCGGCCTCACGACATCCCTTTGCCTTGCCCGGCGAGGCATGGCATCCCGCATCTTCGAAAAGGCCACCCAGCTTGAAGAGGTTGGCGCCGGTTTGCAGCTTTCTCCCAACGTCACGAGCATTCTGGACGAACTGGGCATTCTGGAAACGCTGAAACAGCGATGGTTCGAGCCTGAACATGTGCTGCTGCGTGCGGGCGACAGCCTGCGCCAACTGGCAAGCGTGCCGGTGCGCCGCTTCGCCGCCAAAGAATGGGGCGCGCCCTATGCGGTCTTGCATCGCGCCACCTTGCAGCAGGCGCTGCTCAAGGCCGTGATAAACAATCCCCTCTGCACGCTCGTTCTCGACCAGCGTATCGAAAGCCCCGACGCACAGATCCTGCGCGACAGCCTCACCGGCAGCCGCCCCGATCTACTTGTCGCCGCCGATGGTGTGTGGTCGAAATTGCGTAATTTCGTGGCCGGTGCGCCGGATATTTCCTTTTCCGGAAACGTCGCCTGGCGCATGACGCTTCCCTGGCAGGACGCCCCCGGTTTTCTCGATAGCCAATCGGTCACGGCCTATACGGGCGCCCATGCCCATCTGGTCGTCTACCCGCTGGCAGAGGCACGGCTGTTCAACATCGTCGCCATTTCCGCAGGCATGGATCCTGGCGAAAGCTGGGCGGCGCGTTCGGATGCAACGCAAAGGGTCATGCTGGAGCGCGCCTTCAAAGGCTGGCATCCCGGCATTCTCTCCATGCTGCTGGACCGGCCTTCCCCGACATTCTGGCCGTTGTTCCAGGCGGGAATCGGCCGCTGGCACACCGATGACAGCAACCTTGTGCTGATCGGCGACGCCGCCCACGCCATGATGCCGTTTTCGGCCCAGGGCGCGGCAATGGCGATAGAGGACGGTATGGAACTGGCCGAACAGTTGCACCTCCACGGCAAGCAAGCCGGTCTGCCCCGTTTTGCCGCCTCAAGGCAGGCGCGCATTGCGCAAGTCCGCAATCGCGGCACCCTGAACCGCATGGTCTACCACGCCAAAGGCCCGCTCAGGCTTGGCCGGGATATGGTTCTGGCGCTACGCTCGCCCGACAGTCTCGCCAAAGACCTGAACTGGCTCTACGGCTACCGCTTCAGGGGATAGGTTAAAGACACAAGGACGCGAAACCGGGCAGGCTCCGCGTCGTCACGTTCCGGGACAGGTCCATGAATACCCGGTTGAGGCGCAGCCGCCCGGTCGAATGTCAACCTCTGAGCGCCTTTACCGCCGCAAAGCCGCGCTCGAGATCGGCAATGATGTCCTCGACGTCCTCCAGACCGATCTGCAAGCGGATTACCGGGCCGCCGCCGGGCGCCTGACAAACCGTGCGATCCTGGGTATTGACCAGAACGGCCAGACTTTCATATCCGCCCCACGACCAGCCGAGACCGAACAGGCGAAGCGCATCGACGAAGGCGCTTCCCAGGGTCTTGTCTGCGTCCGGCTCCCCGCCCTTCAGCACGAAGGAGAACAGGCCGCCGGCGCCCTTGAAATCACGCTTCCAGATGGCATGGCCGGGAAAGCTTTCCAAAGCCGGATGCAGCACGCGCGCGACATCCGGGCGCGTCTCCAGCCAGGCCGCGACGGCGCGGGCGCTGCGATCGTGATGCGCCATGCGCACGCCCATGGACCGCAAGCCCCGCAGGATCATGTAGGAATCCTCCGGCGAACCGCAGAGGCCAAGAGCGCCATTGGCCTCCTTCAATTGCCGCCAGTGGGCGGCATTGGCCGAAACCGTGCCCATCAGCACATCCGCATGACCGGAGGGATATTTTGTGACGGCATGAATGGAAACATCCACCCCGAAATCGAGGGCCTTGAAGTAAAGCGCCGTCGCCCAGGTGTTGTCCATTGTCACCATCGCACCATGACGGTGCGCAATCTCCGCCACAAGAGGAACATCGACCATCTCGAAGGTATTCGAGCCGGGCGCTTCGAGATGCACAAGCCGCGTATTCGGCCTGAACAGGCTTTCCACCGCCTCGCCCATGGCTGGATCGAAATATTCGACCTCCACCTTCATGCGCTTCAGCATGGTATTGCAGAAATGCCGCGTGGGCTCGTAGACCGAATCGACCATCAGCACATGATCGCCGGGCGAAACATAGGCAAGCAGCGCAACCGTGACGGCAGCCAGTCCGGAAGGCAACAGAATCGTCCCGGCCGACCCTTCGAAATCGTCGATTGCCGCGCACAACGCATTCGTCGTTGGCGTTCCGCGCGTGCCATAGGTGTATTTCTGGGTCGGCGCCTCCATGCTGCGCGCATTGGGAAAGAGCACCGTGGAGGCGCGCACGATTGGCGGATTGACGAAACCATGAAAACTGTCCGGATCGTAACCGGAATGGCAAAGCCGCGTTTGCGTGCCGGCCTTTGCCAGCCAATCTTCATTTTCACTCATGTCCGCGCCCTTGTTCCTCGTGAAATTCACCCCGTTCTGCCCTCTTGCACCGCAGCGGTCAAGCGTGCAGTGCAACAGGAATTCACAGCCGAACCAGAGTCTTAGGACATTATTCTGACGATTTTTTAGTCACCGCACTGTCTAAAATTAGAAAATACGCCCAATAAATAGCCACAAACTAAAAAATGCCATTTTTCATCGCAAAATTTGTCTAACAAGTCTTGACCATCCATCCGTTTGCGACTGTGATAAGTGCACGCGTTCAAAGCGCGGTGCGGCAGCAAGGGGGAACCCGAAAGGTGGCTGCCGGAATCAAAGATAAACGGATAAAAGGTTGGGAAAGATAATGAACAAGACGCTCCTGTCAGCTGCATTGGGCGCTGCGTTTCTGGGCCTTGGCGCCTCTGCTGCTTCTGCGGACACGCTTGCCGACGTGAAGGCAAAGGGCTTTGTCACCTGCGGCGTCAGCCAGGGTGTGCCGGGTTTCTCCAATCCCGATGACAAGGGCGAATGGTCCGGCATCGACGTAGACTACTGCCGTGGCATCGCAGCCGCCGTCTTCGGCGACCCCAAGAAGGTGAAGTTTGCCTCTCTTTCCGCAAAGGACCGCTTCCCGGCTCTGCAATCCGGCGAAATCGACGTCCTGACGCGCAACACCACCTGGACCATCAGCCGCGACACCTCTCTCGGCCTCAACTTCCGCTCCGTCAACTACTATGACGGCCAGGGTTTCATGGCCAAGAAGTCGCTGAACGTTAAGTCTGCCACCGAACTTTCGGGCGCTTCGGTCTGCGTACAGCAGGGCACGACCACCGAGCTGAACATGGCCGATTACTTCAAGGCCAACGGGATGCAGTACAACCCCGTTGTGTTCGAAAAGGAATCCGACGCCACCAGCGCCTTCGACGCTGGCCGTTGCGATGTCTACACCACCGACCAGTCGGGCCTTTACGCCATCCGTCTGAAGATGAAGAACCCCGATGAAAACGTCGTTCTTCCGGAAGTCATCTCCAAGGAGCCCCTTGGCCCGGCCGTTCGTCAGGGCGACGACAAGTGGTTCCACCTGGTTTCCTGGGTGCATTACGCAATGGTCAATGCCGAAGAACTGGGCGTGACCTCCAAGAATGCCGACGATCTGAAGGCCAATGGCAGCCCGGAAGTAAAGCGCTTCCTCGGCGTTGAAGAAGGCGGCAAGATCGGCACGGATCTGGGCGTTGGCAATGATTGGGCCTACAACATCGTCAAGCTCGTCGGCAATTACGGCGAAGTCTTCGACAAGAACGTCGGTGAAGGCTCGCCGCTGAAGATCAAGCGCGGCATCAACGCGCTGTGGAGCAAGGGCGGCCTGCAATACGCACCGCCGATCCGCTAAACAGTCCGGCATTAAAGGGAGGCGGGGTAAAACCCGCCTTCTGAACATGCGGCTGTTTGCAGCAGCAAGGGGCGGCTGCCGCAAAGAACATGCCCAATTCAATAAAAATCCGCCGGGAGATGCCTCTTTCTTTTCAAGAAGCAGCAGAATCCGGGCAATGGATTTCCGGTTGAACGATCGCCAATGCGACGAAACCGGAACGGGGCGCGGCACGGAATAGCCGGGCCGCATTCAGAGCGGACAGGCAATCAGCCGGAAAGGCGAGCCTTCCGAACACCGCCGGAATAAAAACAGCCGGAAACAAGAAACGGCAAGCAAAGCTCTCACGAGCATATAGGGGATAGGGTTTAATGGCAGGCCAGGCGTTCCGATCGCATTCGCCACGCGCTCAATCATCAGGATCAATCCTGAACGACCCGCAGGCGCGCGGGATTTTCTATCAGGTTGTAACACTTGCAGCACTGGTTGCCTTCGTCTGGATGGTAACTAACAACACGATCAACAATCTTCAGAAAGCCAATATTGCCTCCGGCTTCGGCTTTCTTCAGGGGCGTGCCGGGTTTGATATCGGCCAATCCCTGATCAGCTATTCCAGTGACAGCACCTATGGGCGCGCGCTGGTGGTTGGCATTCTCAACACCATCGAAGTCGCATTTTTCGGCATCATCACGGCCTCCATCATCGGCTTTCTGGTGGGTATCGCACGGCTTTCCCGCAATTGGCTGCTGGCAAAGCTGGCGCAGGTCTATGTGGAAGTGTTCCGCAACATACCGCCGCTTCTCGTCATCCTCTTCTGGTACAAGGGCGTCATCGCCATTCTTCCGCAGGCCCGCCAGTCGCTGGCCCTGCCCTTTGACAGCTTCCTCAACAATCGTGGTCTCTACATGCCGCGCGCTGTCTGGGGCGATGGCAGTCTCTGGATCGGCATCGCGCTTGTGCTTGCCATTGCCGCTGCGGTCTTCATGGTCAAATGGGCAAGGAAGCGTCAGGCCAGAACCGGCCAGCCCTTTCCGAATATCACGGCGAGCCTGCTGCTTATCGTCGGTCTGCCGCTCGTCACCTTCCTGGCGCTCGGACGGCCCGTCACCTTCGACTATCCGGTGCTTGGCAAGTTCAACCTCTCCGGCGGCACGGTGATCGGGCCGGAATTCATCTCGCTCTACCTGGCGCTCTCCTTCTATACCGCCGCCTTCATCGCCGAAATCGTGCGTGCCGGTATCAAGGCCGTGCCGAAGGGCCAGTCCGAGGCGGCAAGCGCCCTTGGCCTGCGCTCGTCCATCACCACCCGACTGGTCATCATTCCGCAGGCCATGCGGATCATCATTCCGCCCTTGACGAGCCAGTTCCTCAACCTCACGAAAAACTCCTCGCTTGCCGTGGCGGTTGGCTTCTCGGATGTCGTTTCCGTGGGGGGAACCATGCTGAACCAGACAGGTCAAGCGGTCGAAATCGTTGCCCTTTGGCTGGTTATCTATCTTAGCCTTTCGCTGAGCACCGCCGTGTTCATGAACTGGTTCAATGCCAAGATGGCGCTGGTGGAGAGGTAAGATCATGTCTGTCTACAAACACGCATTCGTGCGCTCCGAAATGACCGCGCCGCGTCCGGCGCCACAAAAGGCAAGCGGCCTGTCTCACTGGCTGCGCGTGAACCTGCTGGCAACCCCGAAGGACGTTGCCCTGACGGTTCTGGCGCTGGCGCTGCTTGCCTATAGTCTCCCGCCGTTGATCCAGTGGCTGTTCATCGACGCCACCTGGGTGGGCGATGGCCGGGCAGCCTGCACCACTATCTCGCAGGGCGGCGTTCTTCCGGAAGGAACCTCCGGCGCTTGCTGGGCCTTCATCGATGCAAAGTTCCAGCAATTCGTCTTCGGCCGCTATCCGGCAGACGAGCGTTGGCGCGTCCTTCTGGTCATGGCCATGTTCGCCGCACTGCTGGCGCCCATGCTGATGCCAAAGGCGCCGCTGAAAGGCTGGAATGCGCTTGCGCTGTTCATTATCCTGCCTGTCGTCTCCTTTTTTCTGCTTGGCGGCGGCTTCGGCCTTGCGCATGTGGAAACGCAGCTCTGGGGCGGGCTGATGGTAACGCTCATCCTTTCCTATTTCGGCATCGTGGTTTCGCTGCCCGTGGGGATCGTGCTGGCGCTGGGGCGGCGGTCGAACATGCCTGTCATCCGGATGCTCTGCGTCGGCTTCATCGAAATCATTCGCGGCGTACCGCTCATCACCGTTCTGTTCATGGCCAGCGTCATGCTGCCGCTGTTTCTGCCGGATGGCTGGACCTTCGACAAGCTGCTGCGCGCGCTGATCGGCGTTTCGGTGTTTGCCTCCGCCTACATGGCCGAGGTTATCCGCGCCGGGCTTCAAGCCATTCCGAAGGGGCAGTTCGAAGGTGCTGATTCCCTTGGCCTCAGCTATGGCCAGAAAATGCGTCTCATCATTTTGCCGCAGGCAATCAAGCTGGTGATACCGGGGATCGTCAACACCTTCATCGGCCTGTTCAAGGATACGTCCCTCGTCTCGATCATCGGGATGTTCGACCTCCTCGGCATCGTCAATCTCAACCAGGCAGACCCGACCTGGGCGACCCCCGTGACCCCCGTGACGGGCTATCTCTTTGCTGGTATCGTTTTCTGGGCCTTCTGCTTTGGCATGTCGCGCTATTCCCAGTTCATGGAACGGCACCTCGACACCGGACATAAACACTAAAGGATCTCATCATGGCTGAAGCACAAACAAAGCCGCTCTCCGTCTCCGATACCGATGTTGCGGTCGAGCTGATCAACATGAACAAGTGGTACGGCGATTTCCACGTGCTGCGCGACGTGAACCTCAAGGTCATGCGCGGCGAGCGTATCGTCATTGCCGGTCCGTCCGGGTCGGGCAAGTCCACCATGATCCGCTGCATCAACCGGCTGGAAGAGCATCAAAGCGGAAATATCATTGTCGATAACATCGAACTCACCAACGATCTGAAGAAGATCGACGAAGTGCGTCGCGAAGTTGGCATGGTATTCCAGCACTTCAACCTTTTCCCGCACCTCACCATTTTGGAAAACTGCACTCTGGCGCCGATCTGGGTTCGCAAAATGCCCAAGAAGGACGCCGAGGAAATCGCGATGCACTATCTGAAGCGCGTCAAGATTCCCGAACAGGCCAACAAATATCCAGGCCAGCTCTCCGGCGGCCAGCAGCAACGTGTGGCCATTGCCCGCGCGCTGTGCATGAAGCCGAAGATCATGCTGTTCGATGAGCCCACCTCCGCACTCGATCCGGAAATGGTCAAGGAGGTGCTGGACACCATGGTAAGCCTTGCCGAAGAGGGCATGACCATGCTGTGCGTGACCCATGAAATGGGCTTTGCGCGTCAGGTCGCCAACCGCGTGATTTTCATGGACCAGGGCCAGATCGTCGAACAGAACTCGCCTGCGGAGTTCTTCGACAATCCGCAGCACGAGCGCACCAAGCTCTTCCTGAGCCAGATCCTGCATTAAGCCTGTTTGACGAAAGGTGTAGGCCGGGCTATCGTCCGGCCATGACATTTCTTCATCGCAGACGGCGCTTCAGTCATCCACTGAAGCGCCGTTTTGCGTCTTACCACGCTGTATATCTTTAAATCTGCCGCATGTTTTTTTGCTTTAGAGCATTTTCAGGAAAAGTGGAAGCCGGTTTTCCGTCTGAAAATGCGTAAAAACAAATACTTAGAGCGGTTCAATGTTTCCGTGAAACAATGAACCGCTCTAGGGGAATTCATTTAGAAATAGAAATTATCCGGCAAGGAAATATCGGGACATCATCCCTCCATGAGCGCTCCGCCGTGCCCGACTAAAATTGGGAATGTTTTCGAAGCCAAGCATTCCCGATTTCCGACAAGATCTCTCCGGCAAAGCCGCTACGGATCAATGATGGCGTAACCGTCGCGCCAAGGCCGCACCATTATGAAACAGCCCATCTTTCTCTCGTAAGTGATTTATAATTAATGTTTTAAGTTAATCAGAGGCGCGTATAACAATCCCAAGTTTGGTTATATCACCCCCCTTGTGAGGGCAATTGCATCTACGATATTCAACGCATGTTATGATTTAACTGCCTGTTAATATAGCAATTCCTTCACCTGTCCTGCGTTGGCCCTGCGATCAAACGGCTTCGATGCATGGGCCTACTGCATAATTCCTTAAATCGGAATCGATTTAAGGTGAAAATTATGCAGCAGATTTAAAGTGTTACAGCGTCCTTTGTGCGTTTGTTAAAACGCACGGCGCTGTAAGCATGAAAAGTGTAATGCTCCACGCAAGAAAGCGGCGGCACTTCCGGCGCCTTCTGACGGTAACGAAAACAGCGACAGTTCAGAGAGTGGGCGACGAACGTGAACGAGATAATTGGAAGCTCGATTGAATCGATTGAAATCCGCAAGGATCAAAGCGCAATCACGTTTTCGAATGGGTTCCGGCTCAACACCTCGACACCTCTTATGTTTGGTTCGGAGCCTATCAACCGCTATATCGGCGATATTGTTCTATCGTGGTCGCGGTCCGACACCGGCATTTCAATCCGCTGTTTGCGCAATTGGCCTATTGTTGTGGATCTCGATAACGCGGAGAAGAGCATTCAGCTCGATCTCATTCGTTGCCGCATCGCGGAATGAAACCAGCCATCCCTTCCCTTCCCGCAGGACGGCCTTAAGTGCTGTTGATCGTCGGCAGCAACAACTCCACTTCCCGGCGCTTTTCCTCGCTCAGCGACGCTATATAGCGGACCCAGAAGCGTTCCGCCTCCTCCGGCTCGTCGTCCCATTGCCGCACGCTTGTGATATTGTCATCGATCTTGACGCGGCGCTTGCCACCTCTGCTTAAATAGGCATCAATCAGACGGCGCGCTTCAGTCATCGGCATCATGGCCTCCTGTTTTTCTGTTGAGCATATGCAAGCCACCGAACCAAGCGCCGCCTGCTGCTTTGTTTCCCCTGCCCGCCTCTCACTGGCTACTTCGGAAATCAAAAGCTCTGATAAAACCGGGCCTCTCAGACCGAAGAGCGGCAAAACACAGCCTGTTCATGAGAGCGCTTTTCGATCTGAATGAATCAGTTCGGCGCTCTAACGTTTTCTTTTCCAAGCATAATCTTGTCGATCCTCGTTTCACTCCGGTCGGATTATGCTCTAAACCCTACCGGCAGCTTTAAGGTTCCAAGCCAGCGTAGCGCTTCAGGAAACGCGGAACGCGATCTTCCGTCCGCGGATGCTATAAAGCAGGGCGCCGAGCTTACTTCCTGGCGCATTGTCCTGAGAAAAGTGCGGTCACGCGATTGCCGCCGACGATGACGTCACGGCGCATGATCTGATGGCGATATTTGGCTGGGCGAGGCTGGATATGGCGGAGATATACACAAGAGATGCCGACAAAAAGCGGCTGGCGACCGACTTCAATCGCACCTTGTTCCCCGAACGGTCGCCGTGATTACGCGGTCTTGGTTTGTCCATCTTCCTCTATCAAAGATTGAAAATAAAAGACAATTTTCAAGCCTTGCAAACAGGTCTGGGCATCACGCTGGATTTAATTTGGGCACTTCCCTGCTCCGGTCATGAAAAAGCCCACCATCAAGGCGGGCTATGAAATCAATATGATGGGCTGGTATCAGATATTGAAGCCAGCCTGAACGAGATCAGCCCGACGATAGAACCGCGCATTGAATCCTTTCGGTTCGAAGATTGGCGCGATACCGAGCGCCTCCAGTTCATACTTGATGGAGGCCCGATAGCCTTGGCGCGACTTCGCAATGGCAGACAGGGAAGCATGACTGTCGTTGAACTCGATCAGCGACTGCCGCTCCACGAACTTTACCGAGAGGCCCGTTTCGCGCCGGACATGTTGCACACGCAAATATCCGCGAGAGATGAGTTCATTGATGGTGCCTGTCGTGGTGCCAAGGGCAAGCTCAGCCTCCTTCAGCCGCATCAACGTCTCATCGCCACCCGCTGTCCGGCCGGTGTCGATCTTCAACGCCCCCTTCTTAAGCCGTAGCCGTTGAAAGACAGGCTCCTCGCCGGGCACCATGAAGGCTTCGAGATTCCCGTAGAGGATCATGGCCACGAGGTTTCTATATTCGCGATGCATTGCCCGCGCCGCTTCGCTAAGCGACATCATACCTTCGTCATCCGCCACCAGGGTCGTTCGGTTGGAGATCCTAAGGATCAAATCGTCCACTGCGTCCGCCCGGATGCGAGTGTAAGCCCGTTCGCCACCTCCCCTCGTCTCCACTTGATGAAGGATACCATCCTTAAAAAGGTGGTGGAACTTTGCTTCCGCGACGCCCAGCAACGACCAAGCCTCCTTGCTCGTCAAGGTTCCTGTCGCCTCTTCGAGAATCGGCCGCAACGCCGCAGCGTCGAAGTACGTGCGGCTGTCTGGAAGGCCATCCCGAAAATCGGGATCATTCGCCTTCATCAAAGCTCTGGTCCGATCCTTGTTGATCCCGGAGTCGGCATGCGCAGAGTTCACACAATAAAGGTGCCGGGTGCGCACAGGCTTGAAGATGATTTGCCCCTCCCCGAACGGCATATTGCGCTCCAGGATGTCCTGCATCAGGTCGATCACGGGCGCGTAGGCTTCCTTCGCAGCGTTGCGCCGAAACCATTTCGCCATCGGCCCGACTACGGCTTCGACATACTGTGTCGTCGGTCGCTTCTGATCAATGATCTCCGCAAAAACACGCCGAATTTCATCTTCTCCCATTGCCGCGAGGTTAAAGCCCCATTCTCGCGGATTGGTTTCCTCGTTCATCCAAGCCCTGATATCGTGTAGGACAAGGAAATCCCCGAGATAGCGGGAGAATTCGGCGGCAACGTGGGCGTCGAGCCTGTCGAGGAAGCCATCTTCGTGATCCCGAAACATGCGGTCGCGCAGATACGCATCCAATCGAGGCTGACGTCCCAACACTGGAACCACCGCGCCTTCCTCGATCATTCCAAGGTTAGCTTTCACGAACTGCGAGAAGTCATGGACGTCACCATCGGCGGCCACACGCACTTCCGTCAGTGCACACTTGTGCGCCGTGCATCCTTCGATGTCATTCACGTTCCACCACGCCCGGCGGTAGGCTCTGGCCGCCATACGACCTGGCTCCCTCTCGCGGTCCTCGAGAACGCACTGTGCGCAGAAGCGCATCTTTCGGCCAGCACGCATGTCCTTGCTGAGGGTAGCACACCCCATGCGCCAGGTTCCTCCCGGACCGTTTCCGGCCACGGCCCAGCGTGCCAGCCTCGCGGCAGGTACGCCCGACCACTCGGCGACCATGGCAAGCGCATCTACGTCGCCTGCGATGATCGCGCGGACGCCGATTTCCGTGTGGGCAAGGAAATCCCGCAAGGACGAGAACCCGTTGGCAGCGGCCAGCCGGGCGACGAAGTCAATCGGCGCTTCGAGATCGTGATGGACAAGCGTTACCGGAAGGGCCATCTCAGCCTCACTTCTTCTGCTTGCTGAGCGTCGCGAGATCGGCGAGCGCGTTGTCGGGGTTGATCTCGCTCCAGCGGGCGGCGGTGTAGATGTTGTCGGCTGGCAAACAACCCGTGTCGCGCTGGTAGATATGGGCAAATGCCCGTCGGTCGACGGTGCCCTTCCCCTTGCTCATGACCAGAAAGCAGACAGCCTGCACAGCCTCGATGATCTTTCCGAAGCAACCACTGTTGGCGAAACAGAGACGACCAAGAAAGTCTTCAGAGCGGAGATCGTTCGGGAGCGTCAGACCGCATTTGTCTTCGACGATGTCATTCAGAACCTTCTCGATGCAGGCTCTGTCGTTGGGCATGCTCATCGGAATGAAGCGCATCACAATGGCTCGATTTGCGAGTTGCGGATCGCCCGATAACAGGTCCGCCAATTGCGGTGTCCCCGAGTAGATCGTATGCAGGGGCCAGTCCTCGATCTGCATCAGGCTCTTGAGGCGGTCCTGCACGTCGAGCACCGCCTGCCTGCTGCTGTGGCGAAGAAGATGCTGGGCCTCATCGACGTGGAGATAGAGGATTCCCCGCTCACGAAATTGGGTCTTCAAGGTGGCGTAAAGCTGCCCCTCCGTCATCTTCGGTTTCGACGGAACGCCGATGGCATCAAGGATCGCAACGGCAAAATCCTTCGTCGTACAGGGCTTGGGAGCCTCGATGCTCAGGACCGAACGCACGACTTCGCCATACTCGTTTTCCCTCGGTTGGAATTCTGGAATCAGACTGAAATGGTGGCGCAAGGCGAACGACTTGCCGCTACCCGAGGGGCCGATAAGGAAGAGAGCGCGGCGGCGCGATCCCCCGCCCAGAAGGCAGGCTTCGACGTTGTCGACCAACTCGCGCAACAGTGTTTCGAGCCGGTTATCTCGCGCATGGTCGATGTAGCCGCGATAGACTTCACTCTTGAGGGCAATGATGTTGCCCGTGGCGGGATTCTTGGCGTTGTCCATACTCAATACTCCTCATAGTAGTTGTCAGGAATTTCGGTGGCCGCGGCGGGTTCAGGCGGCGTCTCGTCAACAGCCGCTGCACGCTTCTTCGTCTTCCTGGCATCGCGCTCACGTTCCGCATGGTAGTCGGGAACAGCATGAGAGGCAGGGACCGATCCACTGCGGAGCGGATCATCTGGAAGCGCAAAGGACTGCGTCACAGCCGGCGTGTTTGCGGACAGCACCGCCTCCCAGGCCCCGAACAGTTCCGCCTCAGTCAACAGGTAATGTTCAGCCGTGAAGTTGCGTGGCGTGAGGTTGGCGCGAAGTGCCGCTGCCTCGCCGCTCTGACGTAGACGATTGATGGCGCGGTTCATCGCCTCAAGGCCCGACTCCGCTTCCGATGCGTGCTGACTGCGGAGATTTTTTCGCGCAATGATCCACTCCGGCATTGATAGGTTGGGGCCGATATCGACCATGTTTCTGACCACAAACCAGCCCTTGTCGCCGCGAACCGCAATATGTTCGAGGTTTTCGGGGTCGACCTTGATCTCGAATTCCATTTGGCCGTACTTTGTGCGCTGCCGATGCAGTTCCTCGTTTCCGTACGGAATGCCCATGAACGGGATACCATACTGCCCGATACGTCGCTTGAACTTGATCCCGAAGATGTGGAGCATCTGCTCAGGGTCCTGGCTTGGAAACTCGATATCATGCTCCTGGGTCGCCCGCTGCCAGGCATTATGGGGAGATGCCCCGCCAAGGCCGCTATGCGGCTTGTTGTGATAGATATCGCAGATGGCAAAGGTGAAGAGCCGGATCATCTCATCCACCTGTAGGCTAATGTGATGTTCCGGGTTATAGTCGCCCTTCTCGGCGATCGACCCGAACGTCCTGCCCTCGAAGTATGATCCGATCAGCGGACCGATAGAGTGGAACAGGCTCTCGATAAACGGACGTGCCTTTGGATTGCCCGCCTGAGGGCGGTTGAAGGTGATACCGGCAGACCGCATGACACCCTCGACGAGGTTATTCGCGAACTCCTTACCGTTGTCGCTGAAAATGTCGCGCGGCTGAACAATGCCGATCCACGATGTTTCCGCACCGACGAAGTCCGAAATATGCCGTTTGTCCGACATAATCATGCGGATAGCTGCGACCGCCGAGACGGCATTGGGATTCAAACTGGCCCGGAAGGCCAGGATGTAGCGGGTCGCAATATCAATTGCCGCCACGAACCAGATACGTTGGCCAACCAGAGCCTCCCTGTAGGCTACGGGAAGGATGGACCACATGCCGGTCTCAACGAACAGCGTCATGAGATCGACGTTCCAGAAATCGATTTCGATACGTTCGCCAACGGCCAGCGCGCTGATGCCGCGCTTCACCATCCCGAAATGCTTGAGAGCAGACGCCCTCCCATGACGACCGTCCCATTTATCGAACTCATCGAACTTGGAGATAATCGACTCGAATTTGCAACGAGTGACCTGAATGAGCTCCACCGCTCTATTGGCATTCACCTCAGTCAGCTTGGCTTTGTAATCGGCATAAACCCTCGCCATGCTTGGCTTCTTCCGCGTCATGTATCGCATCGCCTCCTGATGGGCGAAAGCAACGGAATCGTTGTCCACCTTGCGGAAATGAAGACCGGGACCGTGGTGCCGATGGACAATCCCGAGAACCTGCCCACCGCAAGCGTGATACCGTTTATAGTCCCGACGAAACGTCTTGATGGACGGGGTGGGAAACGCCGTTACCTCGATCATTTCGTCCGCGCGGGCATCGCTCTCCTCGTCGTCGAAGCCAAGCATCTCAGCGATGATCTCCTTACGCCAGCCGCGGAGTTTCGCCTCGAATTTCTCCTTGGACCAGCGCGGCTTCTTACCGAGCCTGTGGCACTCGGCATCGAAACGCTCGATGAGTTTTTCGCGGAAGAGCGCCAGGTCGCGGGGTTTGCCGACAACATCGTCGAACGTCTTCTCTCCGAAGATCGTGCGCAGTCTCTGGTTCTCAGGTGCGTTATATGCGTAACGGATTTTCGCCGCTCCGCTCACCAGTTTCGTGTAAACGTCGCGGTGAGCAATGAACCGTTCATCGCGCGCGTCGGATTCGTTTGTAAACGTCCAACCCTCAGCATCCCGCTTCTTGGGCTTCCAGTCGACGTTCTCGTCGGTGAAACGGTCTACGTGGCTCATCCGAACCATCGCGTGATGAAAGATATTCGGCTTGGAGAACTCGTGCAGCATGGCAGGCTCCTTTCAAGGTCAATAGGGGAATAGTGTTTTTGGGGGATCAGCGGTTGACCGCGAGTATCGTCAGGTCGTCGATGCGGTCGCGCGTTTCTGGAATGAGAACGCACTCGTCGATCAACAGGAGGACTGCCGTCCGACGCGCTCCACGGTTATTGCAATCACGGAGCAACTCGCCAAAACGGAACCGCCCACCGAAATTCTGGACCATGTCGAAGACAAGTCTGAACTCGGCGTCGTCACGCATGCGGCGGGCCCGCAGGATCCGCTCGGCATTCTCGTAGGCACCGTAAGTGGCTTCGAGCTCGGTCATAAGACGAATGTCGTTGACCGCGCCGAGTGTCGTCGTGCCGTTCTTGTTCTTTCGAAGGAAGCCTTCAGCTCTGATGCGATCCATCAGATCATTCATCATCGACGCTTTGCGAGCATGTTTGACCGTGACGGCTACGGTTTCGCCGTCGTCAAAGACGACGCAGTAGTCGCAGATGTGCTCGCGCCAGTTTCCATCAGCATCGCGATACAGAAGCACAGGGAACTGGGAGAAGATAGAGCGCACGTCCTTGCGGATCTGAAGGACCTTCGAAACCCGGCGTTCGAGATCACTCTCATGGTAGACGACCACGTCGTTGAATACCGAGAAACCTCGCAGTGTCTTGCCGTGCGTGGACGGAGGTTTACGAACCGCGCGCTCGGCGACCGGCTCGTTCCAGAACTTGGTTTCAGCCGCGGTTCCTACGACGGTTCCGCGTTATTCCGCCGTCTTTCGTGTCGGCTCGGCCATTTTCCGAAAAGCAGTTCGCCTGCCCGAATTTACGTGGGTTTTGGATTGCGGGCATGCTCAAAAAGCCAAGGCCAGCCCGATGAAGCGCGATTTGTTTGGAAACCTGACGTGCAAAATGCATTGTGTCCTCTTAAGCATAACGAGATAGAGACATACATCTATGCAATTCCCGGCGGGCTTCATCCCATCCAGGTAGAAATCACTTCGTGTATTCGCCTATCAAGTTCATGCGCGGACTCCTTCAGTCAGTTGCCAACACTATACGGCACTACTGTCTGCTGTAAAGATCCGCTGGCCCAAAAATTGGCGCGTGTTATTCCCCGACCGCACATGGCGCTCCGAACATTCCTTGTTAGTGGTACCGACACCTTGCCGAACCGCGCACTACATTGCTAAAAGCAGTGACGTGACGCCTTGAGGAGCGCCTGAGCGTTGTAACGATCTTGCAGAAACGTTACAACGACGCGCAGCTTCCGCTGCTGTAGCAAGCCGCAAGCTCCTTAAACACCTTGCCTCAAAGCGATGTCCGATTTTCACCGTCACCGATATGCTTCGGTTCGATAGACATTATTGCCGAATGCTTGAGGCCCGAGCGCCGTCTTCCCGTAAGCCCCCGGTGATGGCCGTCTTGCGATGTTGATGGGAACATCGGAAGTCCTAGTGCAAACACTAGGAGTAGTCCTATGACGAAGCATCCGATTGAAGTGATCACGTCCGTTGAGCGTCGCCGGCGCTGGTCTCGCGAGGATAAGGAGCGGTTGGTTGCGGCCTGCCTTGAGCCTGGTGCGGTTCTTTCCGAGATTGCGCGATCGGCTGACATCCACGTGAGCCAGCTCTTTCGGTGGCGCAAGGAACTCTGCCGGATCGAGGAGCCGTTGCTTCAGGTGGCGAGCACGTTGGTGCCCGTGATCGTGTCGGAGGCCGCGCCGGCA
>NZ_JHXQ01000001.1 GCF_000621665.1 Allorhizobium undicola ORS 992 = ATCC 700741 | reverse complement strand
CCAGAAGCTCGGCGTCGTCAACCTGGTCAACCTTGTTCAGGAACACGACGATGGCCGGAACGCCAACCTGACGGGCCAGAAGAATGTGTTCGCGCGTCTGCGGCATCGGGCCATCGGCAGCCGAGCAAACCAGGATCGCGCCGTCCATCTGTGCGGCACCCGTGATCATGTTCTTCACGTAGTCGGCGTGGCCGGGGCAGTCAACGTGCGCGTAGTGACGAGCAGGCGTTTCATATTCAACGTGTGCCGTCGAAATCGTGATACCACGAGCCTTTTCTTCCGGCGCGGCGTCGATCTGGTCATACGCCTTGAACTCGCCGAAGAACTTCGTGATTGCTGCCGTCAGAGACGTCTTGCCATGGTCAACGTGGCCGATCGTGCCAATGTTAACGTGCGGCTTGTTGCGCTCAAACTTACTCTTTGCCATTTGAACTCTTCCTATGATCGAAAAAAGTTGACCCGGCGAACCGGTTTAGCGCCGCCGTTTAAGGCTTTCCCATCGAATGCGCAAGCTATAAATGCTCGAAAGCCATTCGATGGCAAAGAAGCACGACACAAGAGCCGAACCGTTAGCCAAAACCGACATAACAAAAGAAAAAGCGGAAACATGGAGCGGGTAGCGGGAATCGAACCCGCGTATTCAGCTTGGAAGGCTGCTGCTCTACCATTGAGCTATACCCGCGTGTTCGATCCGAATGTCGAAATGGTGGAGGGAGTTGGATTTGAACCAACGTAGGCTGAGCCAACGGATTTACAGTCCGTCCCCTTTAACCACTCGGGCATCCCTCCAGCTATTCGACCGGATCAAGCGACCAAGCTTACTGCGGAAGCGAAGCGCCTCGCTTCGTGTTCCGTGGCGGCTATATCGCTGAGCAAAACCGATAAGTCAACACGATCATCGACGAATTTTTCGAGTTTTTTCAGCCTGTGGAAAATGCTGCATCGCCTCGCCCTTTGCAGCAAAGGCGACCGGCGCTATAACGCTGCATGACCAAAAACAAAGATAATGACCGCTCCGCCCGCGACACCCACTATGCGACCCTGCGCCGCCAGGTTCGCGATGCAAAACGCGAAAAAGGCGAGATCCCGACACCACCGCTGAAGCGCCGGAAATCCAACACCGACTGGACGCCCCCTTCCCTTCAGCCCGATCAGGTTTTTCTTTACGGCCTGCACACCGTGCGTGCTGCATTGGAGAACCGTGAACGCCAGATCATAAAACTTTCCGCCACGCAAAACGCGCTGGCCCGCCTCGAGCTTCCCGATTCCGGTTCCCTGAAGTACCCGGTCGAAATCGTCAGCCCGCAGGACATCGATCGCGTTCTCGGGCCAGAGGCAATCCATCAGGGCGTCATGCTGGAAACACGCCCCCTGCCCGTTCGACGTCTGGAAGCCCTCAAGGAAAGCCCGCTTTTGCTGGTACTGGATCAGGTAACGGATCCCCATAATGTCGGCGCCATCATGCGAAGCGCGGTCGCCTTCGGGGCGGGCGCCGTTATCACCACCCAGCGCCATAGCCCGACTGAATCCGGCGTTCTCGCCAAATCCGCCTCCGGGGCGCTGGAACTCATCCCCTACATTCAGATCACCAATCTTTCGGATGCGCTGAGCGAACTGCACAAGCTTGGCTTTTTCACCATCGGCCTCGATTCGGAGGGCCCGCATCCGCTGGAAGGTAGCTTCAGCGGCGAAAAGATCGCGCTGGTTCTTGGCTCGGAGGGCAAGGGCTTGCGGCAGAAAACCCGCGAAACCGTGAATGCGCTGGCAAGGCTCGACATGCCGGGAGCAATCAAGTCGCTGAATGTTTCGAATGCGGCCGCCATTGCCCTTTATGCAACGCGCCAGTTTCTGCTTCGGTCCTGAGAAAACCGCGCTGGATGTGAGCCGGATTGCAGGAACCATGCCGTCTTTCGTTCGTTGGCAGGTTATCCACAGAAAAGGAGATAACCATGCCAGCGACCATTCCCCCACGTCCTGAAGATGCGCCCCGCGGCCCGCAGTCTACACCGGGCATTCCCGATCGCACGCAAGACGGCAAGGTAAACCCTCCCGTCCAGGACAAGGGTGACACGAAGAACCTCAACGATCCGGTCCCCAACCCGGCCCTTAATCCGGCAGGCGATCCGGCCGGCATGGCGTAAGCCCGCCGCCACCTCTTGAGCTGAGCGGCTTTATGGCTACACTCTTCGAAAAAGGCCAAATCCCCGTCTTATACAAGGCGATAACGGGTATCGGCAGACGGTTTACCGACTGCCAGAGACGGCCTTTAAGCGCAAGGGAGGTTTCCATGAACGACAATGTCATTAAATTTCGCAGGCCGGAGCAGCCTAAAAAACCGCGCCCCGGCCTGAAGCGCGCATTTCTGTTTGCTGGCGTGATGCTGGGTTTCATAGGCGTATGGGCCTACTACGCCTTTATTACACCTGCATGATGAGTGATGAAATGGTGCCCCCGGCAGGGTTCGAACCCGCGACCCCCTGATTACAAATCAGGTGCTCTACCAACTGAGCTACAAGGGCGTGCCCTGTCCCTAACAGATTCTCCGACCGAGTAAAGGAAAAATTGCATCATTGGCAGCCAGAGGCCATCACGGCGGAAAATCCTTGGCGTGGCCTGTCTTTATCATGTAGCAAGAAAATCCGGTTCAACAGGTCGTTTTCCATGGCGCGTTCCTTCAGTTCGCTTTGCTTTGTCGCGGCGCCGACGCCCGAAGCACAGGCTTCCCGCGAACAGATGATTCGCATTTACGGTAACGCAGCACGCGAGCAGGCCGATGTGCTGGTCGTTCTCGGGGGCGATGGTTTCATGCTTCAGGTGCTGCATGAAACCATGAACAGCGGTACGCTGGTTTATGGCATGAATCGCGGCACGGTCGGCTTTCTGATGAATGATTACCGGCTGGAGGGCCTGACGGAACGAATCGCTGCCGCAGCCGAAAACGATTTTCATCCGCTGAAAATGATCACTCGCGGCGTCGATGGCGCCGAGACGATGGCGCTTGCCATCAACGAAGTTTCGCTGCTGCGGCAATCTTATCAGGCCGCCAAGCTTCGCGTGTTGATCGACGGGCAAGAGAGGCTGGATGAATTGATTTGCGATGGCCTGCTGGTGGCAACGCCGGTGGGGTCCACTGCCTATAATCTTTCCGCACACGGGCCGATTCTCCCGCTCGAATCACCCTTGCTGGCGCTCACGCCGGTTTGCCCCTTTCGCCCCCGGCGCTGGCGCGGCGCGCTGCTGTCGGACCGCGTGACGGTGGATATTGAGATTCTTGAGGCTGAAAAACGTCCCGTCAACGCCGTTGCCGACAACACGGAAGTCAAATCGGTACTGCATGTGCGCATTCAGCAGGCCGATGACGTGACCGCGCGGATCTTGTCCGATCCCGATCATTCATGGTCTGACAGAATTCTGGCCGAGCAATTCGCCAATTAGAGCATAATTCGACCGGCGAGAAACGAGGATCGGCAAGATTATAGCTCGAAAAGAAAACGTTAGAGCATTTTAGGAAAAGTGCCTGATCCAACAAAAAACGGCGGGAAAATCCCGCCGTTCGTTTTTGCCAGGCTGCGTCAACCGTCAATCGATGTCGGCGACAGCATCGGCCTTGCCGCTGATTCGATGCGCAAGCGCTGCCTCCATGAACTCGTTCAGTTCACCGTTCAGCACATCATCCGGCGCCGTACTTTCAACGCCGGTACGCAGATCCTTCACCAGCTGATAAGGCTGGAGCACGTAAGAGCGGATCTGGTGGCCCCAGCCAATATCCGTTTTCGATGCGGCTTCTGCATTGGCGGCATCTTCACGCTTCTTCAGTTCCTGCTCATAGATGCGGGCGCGCAACATATCCCACGCTTTTGCGCGGTTCTTGTGCTGCGAGCGCTCCTGCTGGCAGGCCACCACGATGCCCGTGGGCATATGGGTGATACGGACAGCCGAGTCGGTGGTGTTGACGTGCTGACCACCGGCGCCTGACGAACGATAGGTATCGATCCGGCAGTCGCTTTCGTTGATCTCGATATTGATCGTATCATCGATGACAGGATAAACCCAGATCGACGAGAAGGACGTGTGCCGGCGGGCATTGCTGTCATAGGGCGAGATACGCACCAGCCGGTGAACACCCGATTCGGTCTTCAGCCAGCCATAGGCATTATGGCCCTTGACGTGGATCGTCGCGGATTTGATGCCCGCCTCTTCCCCGTCATGCACTTCCAGCACTTCGACCTTGAAGCCGTTTCGCTCGGCCCAACGGGTATACATGCGCAGCAGCATGTTCGCCCAATCCTGGCTTTCGGTGCCGCCCGCGCCGGAATGGACTTCCAGATAGGTATCGTTACCGTCGGCTTCGCCGGAAAGCATGGCTTCGACCTGCAAGCGGGCAGATTCGGTTTTCAGGGCTTTCAGCCCCTCTTCCGCTTCCTGCACGATGCTCTGATCGCCCTCTTCCTCACCCATCTCGATCAGCTCGATGTTGTCTTTCATCTGCTGTTCGAGGCGCTTGACGCCATTGATGCTTTCATCAAGCTGCTGACGCTCGCGCATCAGCTTCTGCGCTTCCTGGGCATCATTCCAGAGGGTCGGATCCTCTGCCTTGTTATTCAACCAGTCCAGCCGTCTTATCGCCTGATCCCAGTCAAAGATGCCTCCTCAGCAGGCTTATGGCCTGCTTGATTTCATCGACTACATTCTCGATTTCGTTTCGCATTTTCCCGTCTCGAACAATTGAATTGCGTGGCATCGACATAGAGATACGGGCTGCGGAAGTAAAGTCCGCAACCCGCCAACATCTCGTGCATATCATCAGAACAGGCCGGGCGTTCCCGATTGCACCGCCTGATTGACCTGCGGCGAGGTGCGCAGGATCTCTTCCGGCTGGGCGGCCGTATCCATGCCGATCACCGAGAGGCTGTCGGCGGGGCCCGTGCCCGGCTTGAAGGCTTCAACGATGGTGTCGGGATCACCTTCCACCGCCGCCATGCCGGTCTTGCGGTTCACGGCCATCATCTGCATTCCATCCGGAACCTGGAATTTCGAGGGCGGCGTGCCTTTCAGCGCGGCTTGCATGAACTCGTTGAACACAGGCGCGGCCAGCGAGCCGCCGGTGGCGCCTCGACCAAGACCGATGGGAGAATCGTAACCGATATAGAGGCCAGCGACGATCTCAGGCGTAAAGCCGACGAACCAGGTATCCTTGGCATCGTTGGTCGTGCCGGTCTTGCCCGCCACATCGCGGTCCAGCTTGATCTTGCCATAAGCCGTGCCGCGCTGGATGACCCCCTGCATCATGGAGGTGATCTGATAGGCCGTCATGGGGTCCAGAACCTGCAAGCGGTTGTCGGCGACGACCGGCTCTTCCTGATTGTTCCACGTCTCGCTGTTGCAACCTTCGCAAACCCGCTCCTCGTGCTTGAAAATGGTTTTGCCATACCGGTCCTGGATACGGTCGATCAGGGTTGGCTTGATCTGCTTGCCGCCATTGGCAATCACGGCATAAGCCGAAACCATGCGCAGCACCGTGGTTTCGCCAGAACCGAGAGACATGGCCAGAACGGGATTCATCTTGTCGTAAATGCCGAAACGCTCGGCATATTCGGCCACGAGATTCATGCCCATGTCATTGGCAAGACGCACCGTCATCAGGTTGCGGGAATGTTCGATGCCGTAACGCAGCGTGGCTGGGCCAACCGAGCCGCCGCCATCGTTTTGCGGCCGCCAGACCTGCCCGCCGGAAACGAACTCCACCGGCGCATCCAGCACAACGGAAGCTGGCGTATAGCCGCTGTCGAGCGCTGCGGCGTAAACGAACGGCTTGAACGAGGATCCGGGCTGGCGCATTGCCTGCGTGGCGCGGTTGAATTCCGATTGGGCGTAGGAAAAGCCGCCAACCAGTGCAAGCACGCGGCCCGTATGCGGATCCATGGCCACAAGCCCCCCCTGCACCTTGGGCGGCTGGCGCAGGCGATAACGCTTGGAATTTTCATCGCCAATGCGTTCGACAAAAACCACATCGCCGGTTTTCAGCACGCCATCGGGGGATTTTGCCGCCTTGCGGTCGCCGCGCCCGGAACGATAGGCCCATTCCATATCCGCAGCCGCAATCGTGCCGGTGAGACGCTCCGGCACGACCTTGCCGGCTGCGTCCTTGTCCGGCTGGAGGCCGATCTGCACCTCCCTGGTGGAGGCCGAAAGAACCACGGCCAGCTCCCATTCCGGCACATCGGCAAGGGCTGCGACATCGGCCAGCGGCACACCCCAGTCCGGCCCGCTGTCAATGGTCTTGACCGGGCCGCGATAGCCGCGCCGCTCATCGTAAGTCACAAGGGCCGCCTGCAAAGCATTGCGGGCCGCCGTCTGCATCCGCGGGTCCAGCGAGGTGCGGATGGAAAGCCCACCTTCATACAGGGATTTTTCGCCATATTTGTCGATGACCTGACGGCGCACTTCCTCGGAGAAATATTCCGAGGCAAAGACATTACCGCCGCCACGACGCAGGTTTACGCCGAGCGGCTCCTTCTTGGCTTCTTCCCCATCCGGCTGACTGACGAAGCCGTTTTCCACCATACGGTCGATCACCCAGTTGCGCCGCTCAAGAGCTGCCTGGGTGTGGCGATAGGGATGGTAGTTGGACGGCCCCTTGGGCAGGGAGGCGAGATAAGCGGTTTCGGCAATGGTCAGTTCGGTAACGGGCTTATCGAAATAGGTGAGCGCCGCACTGCCGATGCCATAGGCATTCAACCCGAAGAAAATCTCGTTCAGATAAAGTTCGAGGATCTTGTCCTTGGAATAGGCCTGCTCGATGCGGAAGGAGAGAATGGCCTCCTTGACCTTGCGGTCCATGGTCTGGTCTGCAGACAACAGGAAGTTCTTCGCGACCTGCTGGGTAATGGTGGAGGCGCCGACCGGCCGACGGCCAGAGCCGAAATTCTGCAAATTCACCAGCACAGCACGGCCAAGACCATAAAGATCAACACCGGGATGGCTGTAGAAATTCTTGTCTTCCGCCGAAAGAAAGGCTGCCTTTACCCGGTCCGGAATGGCCTGAATGGGCAGGAACAGACGCCGTTCATGGGCATATTCGGCGATCAGCGCGCCATTTCCGGCATGGATGCGCGTCGTCACCGGAGGTGCATATTGGCTCAGCACCTCGTAGTCGGGCAAATCCCGCGTGACGCTTGCCAGGTAAAGCGCCGCAACCGCGGCAATACCCAACGCCGCAACGCAGGCCAGTCCGAAGAAATATCCAATCAGTCTTATCATGATCCCGCTACCGGCAATGGCTTTCGGTTTACAAGCGACGTCCGCCGGGCATCACCTGCTGTCCGGCGTTTTACATAGCCGAACCTCAAATACAAGGCAGTTGCGGCCACACGAGCCTTTCCAGACCCTGGCTCATTCGAATTGCCCCGGCAGGATGCCTCAATGCGCGCAAGGTGCAACCCATCTTTCTGCATTCCCGCGATATTGTGCGCAAAATGCGGCCAGAGAAGGAATGCGCGCCGGTTTTCCCCGGCAAAGGTTGCATCAGCCTCCCTTGGCGGCAAGCGGCGCGCGATATTTGTTGATCGCCTTCACCAGAAGATCGGCAACCTTGTTGCGCCACGCCGGGTCCAGAAGCAGCTTTTCATCATCCTTGTTTGACAGAAATCCCATTTCCAGCAGAATCGAAGGCACATCCGGCGCTTGCAGCACCCGGAAACCGGCAAAGCGGTGGGGATTGTTGATGAGATTTATCTGCCCCTCGAAGGAGGAAACCACGGACTTGGCCATCGCCACGGAGAAGGCCTGGGTTTCGCGGCGCGTCAGGTCCGCCAGAATGTCGGAGACCTCCGGCGGCTCGGATCCGGCATCCACGCCGCCGACCTCGTCCGACTGGTTCTCGCGCTCGGCGGCCGCCGCCGCCAGATGGTCCGACGCCTTGTCCGAGATGGTATAGACGGTGGCGCCGCGAATACCCACCTGACCCAGCATGTCGGCATGAATGGAAATGAAGAGATTGGCGCGCCCCTGCCGCGCCAGCGTCACACGCTGTGAAAGGGAAAGAAACTCGTCCTTTTCCCGTGTCAGGAAAGCCTTTATGCCCTTTTGCCGGTTCAGCCGCTCCACCAGCGCTCTGGCAAAGGCAAGGGTGATGGTCTTTTCCGGCGTGTTCGTCACCTTGCCGCTGGCGCCTGCATCGATACCGCCATGACCGGCATCGACAGCAATCACGAAAGCCTCGGCGGATACCGGCGCCGCCCCCTCCACCGCCGCGGGAAAATCACCCTTTGCGGGACGCGCGTCTGCGGTCCAGGCCTCAGGAGAGACAAGCGCGGCAAAACCCGCCGCATCCGTCATCTCGGCATCCAGCACCAGACGGAAGCCCTTGCCGTTTTCGTTGGGCAGGATTTCGGATTTGACGATCTTTGCCGGTCTTGCAGCCGTGCTCAGCACGAGGCGGGAATGGGCACTGTCAATGGCTCCGAACCGAACATCGCGAAACAGACCGCGCGCCTCGAGATCCTGCGATGGAAAGCTGAAGGAAACCGCTGGAAGATCAACCACGATGCGATCGGGATTGGCGATATAGCGAAGGGAGACATCCGGCTTGCCATCGAAATCGATGACGATGCGCGTGCGGGCATCGTCACCGGCAATGCGCGCCGCATAAGCAGTCAGCACGCCCGCATGGACAACCGAGAAAAGCCCCGTGAAAATAACAAATACCAGCGCGGCAAAACGCACGACAAACCTCAACCGTTTCGCGCTCCCGGCGCCATCATGCTCCCCATCCTCGCAACCGAAGCCCTGATCAGAAGTCTACCCGCCCCGGCGCCTGCCCTGCAACCCCTGGCCGTCTCCCCTTCAATCCGTGCCATGCAGCAAAGCGGCTGCAATCCTTTTTCCGCGCGCATTGAGCAACGCCACTAAATTACGATTTTTATCAATATTATGACCGTTCGGGGTTTCCCGCTTGCCAATGAGATACAGAAACCATACAACAGAAATAAGGGATAAAATTGTCGACGGGATAGAATCGTCGTGACGGCTGCCAACCTAGAGGACCTGGCGCCATGTGTCCGAGCTTTCATCCGCCGCCAAGGCAGGTTTTTCCCGAAACTGAATCGTATGGCCGGGCTTCCGGCAAACAGCAAGGCGGGAAACCGTCATCCGCTCATTCGAGCATTCATCGGGCCTTATGGCCTATGGTATTGACGCTCTTGTTTGGTATTTGATGTCGTTGCAGCAGTCATTGTACAGTTTCGTCAGTCTCGGGGCTATTTCAAGCCCGGCTCCTGACGCGCTGCTGCCCGCAAGAACCAGACCGGCAAGGGCATATTTATCCGGCGCATCGCATTCGAGACCAGCTTTGCCGGGCGCAATGCCCGCAGCCCTCCTCGCAACCGATCGCGCCGAGGAGCAGAACTTCCATGGCAGACAAAATGCTAATCGACGCGTCTCACGAGGAAGAGACGCGCGTCGTCGTCGTACGCGGTAACAGGATCGAAGAATTCGACTTCGAGTCCCAGCACAAGAAGCAGATCCGCGGCAATATCTACCTCGCCAAGGTCACGCGGGTCGAACCCTCTCTTCAGGCCGCCTTCGTCGATTATGGCGGCAATCGCCACGGCTTCCTGGCCTTCGCCGAAATTCATCCCGATTACTACCAGATACCCCTTGCAGACCGTCAGGCCCTTCTCAAGGCGGAAGCGGAAGAGCATGATCGCCACGACGAAGGCGATTTCGAGCCTCGCGGCGCCGATCCGGCAACGGCTGTCCAGCCCGAAGTTGAAAACCCGGCAGAATTCGTGAACGAAGCCGAGGAAGTGGCTGCGCTTTCCGCTCAGGCGAGTGCGGCGCCAACGCCGGAAGAAGCTGCCTCAGCCGACGCCGCTGTTCAACCGGAAGATGAGCCTGTCGCCGAGGCAGAAGAGGCAGCCAAGCCGAAGGCGCGCCGCCCCCGCAAGCCCCGCGCCAAGAAGGCTGCGGCCACCGGGGAAGAGACGCCAGCGCCCGTTGCGATCGAAAGCGATGAGGGTGGCGAGGATGACGGCTCCTCCAGAGGCAGCATGGCTGCAATGGTCGATACCGACTCCATTTCCGAAGAGGCGGGCGTTCACTCCATTCACGGGGATGACGACGACGAGGATGAAGGCGAGAAGGAAGTGATCGAATCCGTGGGCGCCGAAGACGCCATGGAAGAGGTTCCCGATCGCGTGCGCCGTATGCCGCGCAAACAGTACCGCATTCAGGAAGTCATCAAGCGCCGCCAGATCCTGCTGGTTCAGGTGGCCAAGGAAGAGCGTGGCAACAAGGGTGCCGCTCTCACCACCTATCTGTCTCTGGCTGGCCGTTACTCCGTTCTGATGCCGAACACGGCACGCGGCGGCGGCATTTCCCGCAAGATCACCAATCCCACCGACCGCAAGCGGTTGAAGGAAGTTGCGCGCGAACTCGACGTGCCGCAGGGCATGGGCGTGATCCTGCGCACCGCTGGCGCAAACCGCACCAAGGTCGAGATCAAGCGTGACTTCGAATATCTGATGCGCCTGTGGGAAAACGTGCGCACGCTGACGCTGAACTCCACGGCGCCCTGCCTCGTTTATGAGGAAGGCTCGCTGATCAAGCGCTCCATCCGCGACCTCTACAACAAGGACATCGGCGAAATCGTCGTCTCCGGTGAAGAGGGCTATCGTGAAGCGAAGGACTTCATGAAAATGCTGATGCCGAGCCATGCCAAAGTGGTTCAGCCCTATCGCGACATCCACCCGATTTTCTCGCGTTCCGGCATCGAAGCGCAGCTCGACAGGATGCTTCAGCCGCAGGTGACGCTGAAATCCGGTGGCTACATCATCATCAACCAGACCGAAGCCCTGGTTTCCATCGACGTGAATTCCGGTCGTTCGACCCGCGAATATTCCATCGAGGATACGGCACTTCAGACCAATCTCGAGGCTGCCGAGGAAGTCGCGCGCCAGCTCCGCCTGCGTGACCTTGCCGGCCTGATCGTCATCGACTTCATCGACATGGAAGAAAAGCGCAACAATCGCGCTGTCGAGAAGAAGCTGAAGGACTGCCTGAAAAACGACCGCGCCCGCATTCAGGTTGGCCGCATCTCGCATTTCGGGCTTCTGGAAATGTCGCGTCAGCGCATTCGCGCCAGCGTGCTGGAATCCACGACCCAGACCTGCCCGCATTGCTCCGGCACGGGCCTTATCCGTTCGCAGTCTTCCGTTGCCCTGCATGTTCTGCGCGGCATCGAAGAATTCCTGCTGAAAAGCACGACGCATGACATTACCGTGCGCACACTGCCGGAAACCGCGCTCTACTTGCTGAACCACAAGCGCGGCACCATTGTCGATTACGAGAAGCGCTTTGGCGTTGCCATCGTCATCGACGCAGACGCTGCCATCGGCCATCAACATTTCGCAATCGAGCGCGGCGAGGCGGTTGCCAATCCGGTAAAGATCGAAAGCCTGATGCCGCTCTTCACCGAAATCGAGGAAGATGATCCGATCATCGAAATCGAGGAAGACGAAGAAGAGGTTGCAGGTGAAGCCGCTGCTCCGGCTGTCGCATCCAGCGCCAATGGCGAGGATGGCAATGGCCGCAAGCGCAAGCGCCGCCGTCGCCGCCGTGGCCGCAACGGCAATGGCAATGGCGAACAGATGGGCGCCAATGGCGAAGAGGGTGATGACGCCGACGATGGCGACGACATCGAAGCCACCGACGCAACGGAACAGGCTGCCGCTGAAGGCGAAGAGGCTGGGGACGAAAATGGCAATGGCGAAAGCCAGCGCCGCAAGCGCCGCCGTCGCGGCAAGCGCGGTGGACGCCGCGGTCGCGACGAGAATGGCTTGGCTGCCGATGGTGACAGTGCTGAAACCGATGAAGGCGACAGCGATGGCGACGCCGAAACGGATGATGCCGAGGCCGCACAAGCGCCCGTCGAGCTTCCCGTGGCTGAACCGGTCGCGGCTGTGGAGGCTCCCGCTGCCAAACCGCGACGCTCGCGCCGCGCAAAGACCACTGCCGCTCCTGAGGCCGCCGTTGAAGAAGCCGTAAGCGCGGTTTCTGGCAGCGATGTTCAGGCCGTCGAGGCTCCCGCCAGCGACCCGCAGGACGCGGTGGCAGAAGCCGCTGTGTCAGCGCCCGCAGAGGCAGAGCCAAAAGCGGCAGAAGCCGAGCCCGCATCGATGGAGACGGAATCGAAACCGGTTCGCGCCAATCGGGAGTCGAACGTCGTTTCGTCCGAACCTGTGGTGACTTCGGTCAATAGCGGGGAGAATGGCGAAGAGGCCGGAAAGCCGAAAAAAGGCGGCTGGTGGCAGCGCCGCGGCTTCCTGTAATTTTCACGAAGTCCTCAGGCATGTCCGTTGAACAGGTTTCGACGGACATGCCCCACTTTATAGATCCGGTTTCACCGGTAGGACGGCACGGAGCAGCAACGCCTCACTGGCCTGCAATGATGGGTCTTCAAGGGTATTGCCCTCACGCAAGCGGCAGGCATTTTCCGTCAAGATATAGTGTTGCCTGAGTGGCGATCGCTCCTACAACGCCGTGCGTTTGTTAAAACGCACGGCGTTGTAATAGGGCCAATCAAACGCGACGCGCTTTACGATAGCCAGTTCTCCAGCCGCGATAGAGCTTCCTGCATTTCTGCCAGCGTTCCCGCATAGGAAAAGCGCATGGCGCGATGGCCTTCCAGCGGGTCGAAGTCAAGGCCGGGAGTTGCCGCTATATCGGTCTCGGCCAACATCCGGCGGGCAAAATCCATGCTGTCATTGGTGTACTGGCTTACATCGACATAGGCGTAAAATGCGCCATCCATAGGGGAAAGGAGCGGCAGGCCGATTTGTGGCAGCCGTCGCGCCAGCAGATCACGATTTTCCCGGCAGGCCTGGCGGTAGATCTCCAACTCCTCCCCCGCGTCAAGGGCCGCAAGGGCGGCAATCTGCGATAGCTCGGGAGCGGAAATATAAAGGCTCTGCGCAAGGCATTCCACCGGCCGCACCATATGCTCCGGCAGGATCATCCAGCCGATGCGCCACCCCGTCATGCGATAATATTTCGAGAAGGAGTTGATGATGACCGCCTTGGGGGCAAACTCGGCCGCACTGGCCTCGTCCGCGCCATAGGTCAGGCCGTGGTAGATCTCGTCTGAAATGAAAGCGATGCCGTTATCGTCGCACCAGCCAGCCAGTTTTTGCAATTGCGCCCTGCCTGTCACGGTTCCGGTGGGATTGGCTGGACTTGCCAGCAGCACCCCTTTGAGGCGCACACCCGCAGCACGCGCTTCCCGCTCAAGATTTTCGGGGGATAGCGTATAGCCGCTCTCCGGCCCGACCGGCACTTCAAGCACCACCAGCCCCAAGGCCTTCAGGATGTTGCGATAGGCAGGGTAGCCGGGTCGCGCGATGGCCACCGCATCGCCTGCATCGAAAAGAGTGAGAAAGGCAAGGTTGAAACCTGCCGATGATCCTGTGGTGATCACTACCCTTCCCGGATCGATCCCGGCGCCGTAGCGGGTGGCATAAAGCCCGGCCACCGCCTGACGCAAATCCGCCCGGCCAAGCGCATCGGTATAGCCGATAGGGCCGCTCACCAGGGCTGCCTGGGCCGCCGCCATCGCAAGCCTTGGAGCGAGAGCTACAGGTTGTCCCACGGCCAAAGACAGCACCGGGCGGCCTTGCGCCTTGCGGCGATTGGCCTGCGCCAGCACATCCATGGCATGAAAGGGATCGACGGCACTACGATTTGACAAGCTTGACACGAAATTCACTCCTGAAACTGGCATGAAGGCAGGTTTGCCGCATCGCTGCCGTAATCTCAATGCCAGCCTTCCCACTCTCGACATTTTCCGGTGCGTTGACCGGATAGTGAACGCAATCGGCTGGACGAAAGACACGGCGGCTGACAAAACCTTAACGGCAAATTGTTTCGGCGCGCGGCCTTCTGCGCTGCGCGATCGGCCGGACACAGGATCGACTGCCTCAATGATACCGCTCGGAGAATTTCATGCATAAGAGACTTTTCCACACCGCCATCGCCGTCTCCTTGATGGCGGGCCTTTCTCTGCCCTCCGCAGCCCTGGCACTCGATGCAAAGCAGAAGCAGGAAATGGGGGAATTCATCAAGGAATATCTGATTGCCAATCCGGAGATCATGCTGGATGTGCAGGATGCCTTGCAGAAGAAGCAGGAAGCCGCACGCGCGGCAATGGCCAATCAGGCCGTCGCCAGCGCCAAGGACGAGATCTTCAACGCAAAAACCGATATTTCCCTCGGAAATCCGAAGGGCGACGTGACGATCGTCGAATTCTTCGATTACAATTGCGGCTATTGCCGTCACGCCTTGTCCGACATGAACCAAATTCTCAAAGACGACAAAAATGTCCGCTTCGTCTTGAAAGAGTTTCCAATCCTCGGACCTGAATCGGTTGCCGCGCACCGTGTATCCGCAGCACTCAAGCAGATCGCACCGGAAAAATATCCGGAATTCCACCAGACGCTTATGAGCGGCGGCACACGCGCCACAGAAGAAAGCGCCATGGAGGTCGCAACTTCGCTTGGGCTCAGCGAGGATGAGTTGCGCAAGGTGATGAAAGCCAGCCCGAACGATGCAACGGTCAAGCAAACCTACCAGCTGGCGCAAAATCTCGGCATCAACGGCACGCCCGCCTATGTGATCGGCACGGAGGTCATTTCTGGCGCCATCGGCGCCGATGAACTGGAAGCAAAGCTCAAGAACATGCGCAGTTGCGGAAAATCCGATTGCTGATCCCGTCAACCTGCCGAAATCCCCAATAGGATCGGCAGGCGGAATATCTCATGGTCCTGAAGGCGGACCGAACATCAATTCTGGCCTTTCTTTCCACTGGAAAGACCAGGGAAATGCCGCATCAAGAGGAAGAAGGCCCAAAAGGTCTTTTCCTTGCGGTCTGGCCGGTCTATAGGAGGCGGTTGAAACGCGACGGAACGGTGTATGACCAGAACCATTTTCGTGCTGAACGGCCCCAATCTCAACATGCTGGGAAAGCGTGAGCCGGGCATATATGGCGGCAAGACGCTTGCCGATATTCAGGCAGATTGCGCTTCCCATGGGGAAATTCACGGGTTTTCAGTGGATTTTCGTCAGAGTAACCATGAGGGCCAGTTGGTCGATTGGCTGCATGAAGCGAATGACAAGGCGGTGGGCGTTGCCATCAATGCCGGCGCCTACACCCACACATCCGTCGCGCTTCATGACGCCATCCGCGCCATTTCCATTCCGGTGGTCGAGCTGCATATTTCAAACGTCCATGCACGGGAAGAGTTCCGGCATAAATCCATGATCGCTGCTGCGGTCAAGGGCGTGATATGCGGCTTTGGCCCCTACTCCTACGTTCTGGCGCTTCAGGCGCTGGACAATCTCACCCGATAAAAGAAGAAACACAGGGACCCTTTTCCATGGCTGACAAGAAATCCGGCATTGACCAGGCACTGATCCGCGAGCTGGCCAATATCCTCAACGAAACCGATCTCAGCGAGATCGAGGTGGAGCAGGACGCACTGAGAATTCGTGTTTCGCGTGCCGCGCCGCAGATGATCGCCGCCCCGGTTCAGGCCTATGCTCCGGCGCCTGCAATGGCTGCGGCGCCTGCCGCAGCGCCAGCCCCCGCCGCCGCTGTACCGGCCGCCCCGGCTGCTCGCGACCTTTCCAAGGCTGTCACCGCGCCCATGGTCGGCACGGTCTATCTGGCTCCCGCCCCAGGCGCACGTCCCTTCATCGAAGTGGGCGCCACCGTCAAGGAAGGCCAGACCCTCCTCATCATCGAAGCCATGAAAACCATGAACCAGATCCCCTCGCCGCGTTCGGGCAAGATCGTCGAAATCCTCACGGATGACGGCAGCCCCGTAGAATATGGCGAAGCGCTGGTCATCATCGAGTAAGCGTATGAGCACGATCTCCAAGATTCTCATTGCCAATCGCGGCGAAATTGCCCTGCGCGTTCTTCGCGCCTGCAAAGAGCTTGGCATCGCTTCCGTTGCCGTGCACTCCACTGCCGATGCGAACGCCATGCATGTGCGCCTTGCCGATGAGAGCGTGTGCATTGGCCCGCCTCCCTCGCGCGAGAGCTATCTGAACATCCACCAGATCGTCGCTGCCTGCGAAATCACCGGCGCTGATGCGGTGCATCCGGGCTACGGCTTTCTGTCCGAAAACGCGAAGTTTGCCGAGATCCTCGAGGCGCATGGCATCACCTTCATCGGGCCGACCGCCGAACATATCCGCCTGATGGGTGACAAGATCACCGCCAAGCAGACCGCCCAGGAACTGGGAATCCCGGTCGTGCCCGGCTCCGACGGTGAGGTTCGCCCGGACAATGCACTGGAGATCGCCCGCAAGATCGGCTATCCCGTGCTCATCAAGGCAACCGCCGGCGGCGGTGGACGCGGCATGAAGGTGGCCAAGACCGAAGAAGACCTGATGGAGGCCTTCAACACGGCGCGGACCGAAGCGGCAGCCGCCTTTGGCAATGATGCGGTCTATATGGAGAAATATCTCGAAAAGCCGCGCCACATCGAGGTTCAGGTCTTCGGCGACGGCGCCGGAAACGCCATTCACCTCGGCGAACGCGATTGCTCGCTGCAACGCCGCCATCAGAAGGTGCTTGAAGAAGCCAACTCGCCAGCCCTCAATGTCGAGCAGCGAATGAAGATCGGCCAGATCTGCGCTGACGCCATGAAGAAGCTGAAATATCGCGGGGCCGGCACCATCGAGTTCCTCTATGAAAACGGCGAGTTCTATTTCATCGAAATGAACACCCGTTTGCAGGTGGAGCATCCGGTAACAGAAGCCATTACCGGCATCGACCTCGTGAACGAGCAGATCCGCGTTGCCTCCGGCGCCGGACTTTCCGTCACGCAGGACGAAGTGGTTTTCCATGGCCATGCCATCGAGTGCCGCATCAATGCGGAAGATCCACGCAATTTCACTCCCTCGCCCGGCACCATCACCCATTTCCATGCTCCCGGCGGGCTTGGTGTGCGCGTCGATTCCGGCGCCTATGCGGGCTACAAGATTCCGCCCTATTACGACAGCCTTATCGGTAAGCTGATCGTGCATGGCCGGACTCGCGTGGAATGCATGATGCGTCTGCGCCGGGTACTGGATGAATTCGTCATTGACGGCATCAAGACCACGCTGCCGCTGTTTCAGGATTTGATCACCAATCCTGATATTGCCAATGGCGATTATGACATCCACTGGCTGGAGAAATATCTGGCCAACAAGCAGGATTGAGGTTGATATGGGAAGACGCAGCAGGGATATGGGCTTGACGCCGGAAATCCTGCTGCGTGCCTATTCCATCGGCATGTTTCCGATGGCTGAAGCCGCGGACGACCCGGACCTCTACTGGGTCGAACCCGAAATGCGCGGCATCCTGCCGCTGGACAGTTTTCACGTGTCCAAGAGCCTTGCCAAGACCATTCGGCAAAAACCCTTTTCCATTCGCTATGATACCGCTTTTTCCCGCGTCATGGAAAAATGCGCGGAACCTGCGCCAGACCGTCCCGGAACCTGGATAAACCAGACCATCGTCAGGCTTTACGGCGAGCTTCACCGCATGGGCCACGCCCACAGCGTGGAGGCATGGGAAGGCAGCGAACTGGTTGGTGGTCTTTACGGTGTTTCTCTCGGGGCGGCCTTTTTTGGCGAAAGCATGTTTTCCCGCCGCAGCAATGCCTCCAAGATCTGTCTCGTGCATCTCGTCGAGCGCTTGCGGCTGCAGGGCTTCATGCTTCTGGACACGCAGTTTACCACGGACCATCTGAAAACCTTTGGCGCCATTGACGTCCCCAAGGCCGATTATTGCCTGATGCTGGAGCGCGCCATCGCCCCTCCCCACCGGCCGTTTTTGCTGCCCGGAGAATCCAGCGGGACTTCTGGTTGAAAGGATTACTTCTGGCTGGGCTTCGGTACGTCGGAGCTTTGCTTGCAGTCCTTCAGCCAGACGTCATAAATGGGATGTTCCACGGCATTCAGCGCCGGACTATCGGCAAACATCCAGCCCGAGAAGATGCGGCGAATCTTGCGGTCGAGGGTGATTTCCTCCACCTGTACGAAGGCATCGACGTGCTGTGCCTCGGACGAATCGCGCGAGTAGCAAACCTTGGGCGTGACCTGCAAGGCGCCGAACTGCACCGTCTCGTTCACATAAACGTCGAATTCGGTTATGCGTCCGGTAATCTTGTCCAGGCCGGAGAAGACGGCAACCGTGTTGGAAATGCGTGCTGCCTGCACAGAACCCGGCAGGGTAAGCCCGGACAGCGCCAGAGCGGCAACTGAGAAGAGCCAGGGGCGCAGGCGAACTGTCAGCATGGACACGTCATTCCTCAATCAGAAAATCATAAGGTTCGGGGCCGGAGGTATGTCCTTCCAGCCCCTACCTGTCTATGCGGCAATTATGGCCAAAGCCCGGAGGCTTAGTTGCCCGGCGTCCAGGCGTCGTAATCGCCGGTTACGCGCGGGCGTTCCCCGGTGGCGGCAATCGAACCCTGCGGGCGATAGGCGGCAGCAGAACCGGTGAGATTGGCGTGATGCGCCTTTTCCCATTCGCGGGGCTGATAATTATCCTTGGTCGGCGGCGTGTTGGTGCGGTGATGCATCCAGCCATGCCAGCCCGGAGGAATGGCGGAGGCTTCGGCATAGCCCTTGAAAACCACCCACCGGCGCGGAAGACCATAGCTGGACAGCGGGCCCTCGTAATAGATATTGCCGAACTGGTCTTCACCGACGCGCTTTCCATGGCGCCAGGTGAAAAAACGGGTTCCGATAGTCTGGCCGCTCCACCAGGTGAAAATCTGCAACAGAAGCTGCTTCATGTCTCGTCCTCGGCTCTGCCAGCCGCGCTGGCAGCTTTCATTCTGTTTCGCTTATGACGCCTCGCGCCGGGATTGTCCAGCAAAAGCGGTCGCCCTCATCGTCATTTCAGCCTGCAATGCAATGAAAAATCGCTGCCCCAATCTCCATTCCAAGACCGAGGATCATCTTCCGAAAAAACCTATTTCAGCGTCTTCTCCAGCACGCGCACAGCAATCTCACTGGCCTCGCCGCCGCCCCCGCCGATCCGGTCCACCTCGTTAAAGCCATGCGCGGTGTAGAAGGCAATTACGCCGGAATTCTTCTCGTCCACCTCCAGCCGCATCACCTCGGCATCGGGAAAACATGTTTCCAATTCTGCAAAGAGATCGCGCCCAATGCCCTGCCGCTGCAAGGAAGGGTGGACGTAAAGCTGGTGAAGAATTGCGGTCTTGGCCATTTTCGGCGCCATGGCGGCAAAGGCCATGCCACCGATCCTGCGGCCATCATCGGCCACCAGAAACTCCCCGTCGCGGCGCTCAAGCTGTGCCTTGAGCGCGGCTGGGGAATGCCACTGCCGGGTGATCTCTTCGACCTTGGCCGCACCGTGGAATGCGTCATAGGTGGCGTGCCAGGTTTCATGCAAAAGCCTGCGCACCTTCTCCATATCGCTTTCGGTGGCGGTCCGGACGAAGAACACGCCCTATTCCTCTTCGATGCCGAGCTTCGCCTTGACCAGCGCCTGCACGGCCTGGGGGTTGGCCTTACCGCCGGTGGACTTCATCACCTGCCCAACGAACCAGCCTGCCAGCGTCGGCTTTGCCTTGACCTTGGCCACCTGATCGGGATTGGCCGCGATGATGTCGTCAACCGCCTTTTCGATGGCGCCAGTATCCGTGACCTGCTTCATGCCACGGCTTTCCACCAGCGCAGCCGGGTCGCCGCCCTCGTTCCAGACGATTTCGAACAGATCCTTGGCGATCTTGCCGGAAATCGTGCCGTCCTTGATGAGGTCGATAATACCACCGAGCTGGGCGGGAGAAACCGGAGTCTCTTCAATGGCTTTGCCCGCCTTGTTCAAGGCGCCCAGGAGGTCGTTGATGACCCAGTTGGCGGCAGCCTTGCCGTCACGGCCCTCGGCCACGGCTTCGAAATAATCGGCAATCGCCTTTTCCGACACCAGAACGGAGGCATCATAGACCGAAAGCCCAAGCTCGGCGACGAATCGGGCCTTCTTGTCATCCGGCAATTCCGGCAGCGTTGCCTTCAGTTCGGAGACGAAAGCATCGTCGAATTCGAGCGGCAGCAGGTCCGGATCGGGGAAGTAGCGGTAATCATGCGCATCTTCCTTGGAGCGCATGGAGCGGGTCTCGCCCTTGCCCGGATCGAAAAGGCGCGTTTCCTGATCGATGACGCCGCCATCTTCCAGAATCGCAATCTGGCGACGGGCTTCATACTCGATGGCCTGACCGATGAACCGGATGGAATTGACGTTCTTGATCTCGCAGCGCGTGCCGAACGCTTCGCCCGGACGGCGCACCGAAACGTTGACGTCGGCCCGCATGGAGCCTTCATCCATATTGCCATCGCAAGTGCCGAGATATCGCACGATGGAGCGCAGCTTGGTCATATAGGCCTTGGCTTCATCGGAGGAGCGCATGTCCGGTTTGGATACGATTTCCATCAGCGCCACGCCGGAGCGGTTGAGATCCACATAGGACATGGTCGGATGCTGGTCATGCATCGACTTGCCTGCATCCTGCTCCAGATGCAGACGCTCGATGCCGATTTCGATGTCCTCGAAATTGCCCTGGCGATCCGGCCCCAGCGAGATGATGATCTTGCCTTCGCCGACGATCGGATCCTTGAACTGCGAAATCTGGTAGCCCTGCGGCAGGTCCGGATAGAAATAGTTCTTCCGGTCGAAGATCGAGCGGTTGTTGATCTTCGCCTTCAGGCCAAGGCCGGTGCGCACCGCCTGACGGACGCATTCCTCGTTGATGACCGGCAACATGCCGGGCATGGCGGCATCCACCAGCGACACGTTGGAATTCGGCGCATTGCCGAAAACGGTGGAGGCGCCGGAAAACAGCTTGGACTGGCTGAGAACCTGGGCATGGACCTCCATGCCGATGATGACTTCCCAGTCGCCGGTGGCGCCGGGAATCAGGCGTTTCGGGTCGGGCGTGCGCGTATCGACAAGGGTCATGACATGCTCTTCTACAGGAATGGTATTTTCTCTTCCGGTTAGAGCAATTGTCCCCAAGGTGCAAGACTTGCCGCGACGCGCGGCGACGATGCGGCGATATGCTGGTGGATTGCGCCACGCAAATGCGGCAAAACCCCGCAATTCTGGTGACGAGCCCTGCAAAACAAGCTAAGGAGCCGCCATCCACTCCCTGGCACCCATTGGACCGGCCATGACCGCTGACGTGACACCCCGCTTTTCCATCGTCGTTCCTATGAAGAACGAGGCGGAGAATATCGATCTCATGATTGCCGAAATCGAAGAGGCCTGCGCCGGATTCGATTTCGAGGCGATTTTCATCGATGACGGTTCGACCGATGCCACGCGCGCCCGGCTGGAACAGGCCATGGCCCGCCTTCCCTGGCTGCGCGGGCTCTCGCACGCCTCCTCCGGTGGCCAGTCGGCAGCCGTGCATTCGGGCGTTCTTGCCGCGCGTGCGCCAGTCATCTGCACCATGGACGGCGACGGGCAAAATCCGCCCGCTGAAATTCCCCGCCTCGTGGCACCGCTGATTGCCGCCGACTGTCCGGCAGGCCTTGCCCTCGTCGCGGGCCAGCGCGTGAAGCGGCAGGATACGCTGTCCAAGCGGCTTGCCTCCAAGGCAGCCAATGCCATCCGCCAGAGCCTGCTGAACGACCATACCCGCGACACGGGCTGCGGCCTGAAGGCCTTTCGCCGGGATGCGTTTCTGGAGCTTCCCTTTTTCAACCACATGCATCGTTACCTGCCAGCGCTTTTCACCGCCCATGGCTGGTCGGTGGCGCATGTGGATGTGAGCCACCGGCACCGCCATGCCGGCACCTCCAACTACAACAACCTGCAAAGGGGCCTTGTCGGCATTTACGACCTGATCGGCGTGGTGTGGCTGATCAAGCGCCGCAAGCGTGTGCGCCCGCAGGAATTGGGTAAAGCCTGATGAGCGACCTTCTCGCCTATTTCAAAATCCATTCCACCAGCGATCTCGTCTGGCTGGGGCTTGGCGTCGTGGCGCAATTGATGTTTTCGCTGCGCTTCATCATCCAGTGGCTGGTATCGGAAAAAGCCAAGCGCTCCGTCATGCCCACGGCCTTCTGGTGGTTTTCTCTGGCCGGTGGCGTCATGCTGCTGGCCTATGGCCTGCATCGCGGGGAACCGATCATCATCCTCGGGCAGGGCCTCGGCCTGATCGTCTATGTGCGCAATCTCATGCTGGTGCATCAGGGCCGCAAGACCGGCCTGCCGAACGAATCGGAAAGCTGAACCGATCATGAAACTCTCGCTGCGCGTGACCATCGCTCTTATCCTTGCGTTAACCGCCTACCGTATCGTGATGCTGCATTTCGACGGCACCGATCTTTTCGTGGATGAGGCGCAATACTGGCAATGGTCGCAGCATCTGGATTTCGGCTATTATTCCAAGCCGCCAATGATTGCCTGGGTCATCCACCTGTTCACCACGCTTGGCGGCTCCAGCGATATTTTCTGGATCAGGCTGGCAAGCCCGCTGCTGCATATGGCAACGGCGCTGATCCTCATTCCCGCCACAGCCCGCCTCACCGGCTCGAAGGAGGTCGCAAACTGGACGGCGATCAGCTATGCCACCCTGCCAGGCGTGGCGCTCTCTTCCGTGTTCATGTCCACCGATACTGTGCTTTTCCCCTGTCTGGCCATCACCCTCTACGCCTATTCTCACCTCATCGAACGCCGCGCCGCTGGCTTTGCGGTGCTGGTGGGCGTGGCGATCGGCTTCGGTACGCTGGCAAAATATGCCATGCTCTACTTTGTGGCGACCGCCGCGATTGCCGCGATTTTCATACCGCGCACGCGCATTGCGCTGCGCGATTGCCTGTTTGCGGCCATCGCGACGCTGCTGGTGATTTTTCCCAATATCTGGTGGAACGCCACCCATGGCGGCGCAACGCTGAAACACACCTCTGAAAATGCCGACTGGCACGGCCTGAACTTCAAACTGGGCAAGGCGCTGGAATTTTTCTCCAGCCAGTTCGGCGTGGTCGGGCCGGTACTGTTCGCCGCCATGATCGTGGTGTTCGTTCGCCTTGTGCGCGGCCGCGCACAGCCCACGGAAAAGCACCTCTTCATCCTGTCCTGGCCCATTGTGCTGGCCATCGTGTTTCAGGCGCTGATGTCGCGGGCCTATGCCAATTGGGCCGCGACAGCCTATGCCGCCGGCACCATGCTGGCGGTGTTTTATCTTTTTACGCATTCGCCGCGCTGGCTTCGCGCATCGCTCGTTATCAACACTCTTGCAGCACTGCTTTTCCCGCTCATGACGGTGCTTGCCCAGGACGTTCGCCTGCCAAATGGCAAACCCGTTCTGGCGCGGTATCTCGGTCGCGCCGAGCTTTCACGACAGATCGGCGAAACCGCAACCCGCGTTGGCGCCGCCACCATCGTTGCCGACAACCGCGATATTCTGGCCGATCTTTTCCACACGCTGCGCAACGAGCCCTATACGGTGCTGGCCCGCACGCAGGGCGGATTTCCGCGAAACTACTATGAGCAGACCTTTCCCCTTACGTCAGCCAAGGGTGATGATCTGGTGCTTTACGTAACGGCAGCCGGGGTTCTGTCCTGCCATGGCGTCACGCTCGATCCCGTGGCTGATCTCAGCCCCCGCGACGGCTATCTTGCCGGCAGACGCCTTCATGCCTTCGCGCTGCCTGCCAGCTGCCTGACAAACCTGATCGGATAAAGCGGTGTCCTGCAAAGAGTGATGCCGGATTTCTGACCGGAAAAGATGAGCCAGAGCGTTGGAGCGCCATGACGCAAGGTCAGAACATGCCGCCCGGACCATAGGTCAGGCGCTCATTCTGAACGAGGCGCTTTGCCATGCCGACGGTTTCCATGTCCCGGTCGAGCTTGGGATTATAAACCACGGACAGCCACTGGATCCCGAAACCATTCGACTTGAAGAATTGCACCGCTTCCCGGTTGCGGGCATGGGTTTCCAGCCGCGTTTCTTCATAGCCTGCATGGCGTATCGCTTCCTCCACCGCTGAAAGCAGGGCTGAACCATAGCCTTTGCGCAGATGATCGGGATCGATCCAGAAATCGGAAATGCGCTCATCCAGTGTTTCGCGCGCCGCCCAGCCCATGGGTCTGCCATGGCTTTCCACCACAGTGATGGTAAGCGGCGAAGAGCGCGTGAAATTCTGGAATGCCGAGCGGGCGTTTTCCACCATGGCGCGGCTTTCCCCGATCGGCAGCATGGCCCGTTCCCAGGCCCGAAAGCCAATATCCGCCAGAAAAACCAACTCTTCCGGATGCGCACTGCGAATCGCAACCACGCTTGCCTCCACTGTCCCCTGCTTCAAAGTAGAACATTGGTTTCAGCAATTGACCAGAGCGTGTCCGGCAAAAGTGCAGGGGCAGTCCTTTTCCGGACATGCAACCTGTGGACAGTGGAATATCAGTCCAGCCTGCGACGCAAGCGGACCGCCGGGATCTCCAGCTTCAGCACATAATCGACAGCCATGCCCTGCCACACCATGTCGAAACCGGCACGGCGATAGAGCCCGATGGCTGGAAAATGATTCTGGTGGGTGGAGATGAGCGCCTGCCCTGCCCCTTCGGCACGAAGAACGCCACAGACATGCTCCAGCAAGGATGCGCCAATGGCATGGCTTTGCGGATCGGGAAGCAGCCAGACATCGGAAAGACAATCCGGCTTTTCGCCCCGCGCCACCCAACCGGCAAGCACACCATGCCGTTCCGCCAGAAATACCGGCCCTGTCACCTCGAAGGGAAAGCGCAGAAAGCCCTCTCTCACACGCTGCGCAACCTTGGGGTTGGCCATGATCCGATCCGGCGGGCCATTATGCCGCCAGGCATTCCAGCCAAGATGGCCGACCGCCTCGCGATCAGCCTCCTCCATCCGCCGAAAGTAAATGGGCTCACCACCACTTGGCGGGTGTGAAGGTGCCGGCGGCGCTTTCGATGACATGGGCGGTCTTGAACAGGGTTTCTTCCTCGAAGGGCTTGCCGATCAATTGCAGGCCAAGCGGCAGGCCCTTCTTGTCCAGCCCGGCAGGCACGGAAATGCCCGGAAGGCCAGCCATGTTGAGCGTTATGGTGAAGATGTCGTTCAAATACATTTTCACCGGATCGGCCGCGAGATCCTTGTCGCCGATGGCGAAGGCGGAAGAGGGCGTGATCGGCGCGAGAATGGCATCCACGCCTGCGTGGAAGGCCTGTTCGAAATCGCGCTTGATGAGGGTGCGTACCTTCTGCGCCCGCAGATAATAGGCATCGTAATAACCGGCGGACAGCACATAGGTACCCATGAGAATACGCCGCTGCACTTCCTTGCCGAAGCCTGCCGCGCGGCTTTTCTCATACATGTCGGCAATGTCCTTGCCGTCCACGCGCAGGCCGTAGCGAACGCCGTCATAACGGGCAAGGTTGGAAGATGCTTCGGCGGAGGCGACGATGTAATAGGCGGGAAGCGCATATTTGGTGTGCGGCAGCGAAATATCGACAATCTCGGCACCGGCTGCCTTCAGCCATTCCATGCCCTGACGCCACAGGGCCTCGATTTCCTCCGGCATTCCCTCGACGCGATATTCCTTCGGGATGCCGATCTTCATGCCCTTGACGGACTGGCCAATGGCCGCCTCATAATCCGGCACGGCGACATCCACCGAGGTCGTGTCCTTCTCATCCACGCTGGCCATGGATTTCAGCAGGATGGCGGCATCGCGCACGTCGCGGGCAATCGGACCGGCCTGATCGAGCGACGAGGCATAGGCGACGATGCCGAAGCGAGAGCAGCGGCCATAGGTCGGCTTGATGCCAACCGTGCCGGTGAAGGCCGCAGGCTGACGAATGGAGCCGCCAGTATCGGTTGCGGTTGCACCGGCGCAAAGCTGCGCGGCAACGGCGGCCGCAGAGCCGCCGGAAGAGCCGCCCGGCACCAGCTTTTCGTCAGAGCCTTCAGCCTTCCACGGGTTGACGCAGGGGCCATAGAACGAGCTTTCATTGGAGGAGCCCATCGCGAACTCATCCATGTTGAGCTTGCCCAGCAAAACCGCGCCATCGTTCCACAGATTGGCGGTGACGGTCGATTCATATTTCGGCTTGAAGCGGTTCAGGATGTTGGAGCAGGCCTGCGTATGCACATCGCGCGTGGCGAAAAGATCCTTGACGCCCAGCGGAATACCTTCCAGCGCGCCTGCCTTGCCGGAGGCAATACGCTCATCCGATGCGCGGGCCATGTCGCGGGCAATTTCAGGCGTCACCGTCACATAGGCATTGATCGCGTCATTGGCGGCCTCGATGGCGCCAAGGTAAGCATCGGTGAGTTCAACGGCCTTGATGTCCTTCGCAGCCAGTCGGGCGCGGGCTTCGGCAATGGTAAGGCGGGTCAGTTCGCTCATGATGGGTTCGCTTCGGTGTTTTGCGCGGGGCGGCGCGCCAGGCAAAAAGGATGGACGGAAAAAGGCGCTCTACAGCATTTCCAGCAAAAGCCTATAGGATTTTGCGTCCGGAAATGCGTTGATACAAGGAATGAGAGCAATGCAGGTGAACCCGTGTTCACCGGAAATGCTCCAGCCTTATTCTACGACCTTCGGGACGAGGAAGAAATTGCGGTCGGTTTCCGGGGCATTGGCCACGATGTCTTCGGCCTTGCTGCCGTCGTTCACCACATCCCTGCGCTTCTTCATGGAAATGGGCGTGACGGAGGTCATGGGCTCGACGCCATCGACATCGACTTCCGAAAGCTGCTCGACAAAGCCGAGAATGCCATTCAGATCACCCATCATCTTTTCGGCCTCTTCATCGGGCAGGGCAATGCGGGCAAGCTTGGCAACACGCTTGACGGTGGCAAGATCAACGGACATCGGCATTCTCCAGATCGGTTATGCCACCGCTATACTGTCCCAACTGTTGCCGCGCAACGGGAAGCTTCCCGTTACGCGGCATTTCCACTTTCAAAGCGAGAGCGTTTCGCCGGGTCGAGGGGCCTGAACAGCGGTTTTCGTGCCCTCCATGCCGGAAATGAATTTCTCCGCCGTCGGATCGATGATCGGGAAAGAGCCATAATGGCAGGGAATGGCGGTCTTGAAGTTGAAAAAGCGCTGGCAGGCCAGTGCCGCCACCGCACCCCCCATGGTGAACCGATCCCCCACCGGCACGATGCCAATATCGGGCTGGTGCAATTCGTTGATCAGCGCCATGTCGGAGAAAATATCGGTATCGCCCATATGCAACAGCGAGGCCTCGTCATCAAAATGCAGCATCAGCCCGTTGGCATTGCCAAGAGCGTGCGAGACGCCATCTTCCGTCACCTGTGCCGAGGAATGCAGGGCATTGGTGAAGGTGGCGGTAAAACCGTCGAAATGCACCGTGCCGCCAGTATTGCCCATTTCAAGCTTTGAAACACCCTTGGCGCCGAGCCAGGCAGCAAGATCGGCATTGGCCAGAACCGTCGCGCCGCTTTCCCTTGCAATCGCAATGGTATCGCCAACGTGATCGCCGTGACCATGGGTCAGCAGGATATGGGTCACATCCTTGGCGGCATCCTTGAGGTCGAGGCCCGCAAAACCCGGATTATGGGTGAAAAATGGATCGATGAGGATTTTCGCCTTGGCCGTTTCGAGACGGAAGGCGGCATGGCCGAGCCAGGTGAGTTTCATGGAGTTTCCTCTTGAGGTAATGAAAATGGTTCCGGTGGAAAAAGATATGGCATAAGTGGGCTGAGAAAAGGACTCATACGAAGAGTCATTGAAGATGACTCTTCGTATTCCCTTTTCGAATATCTCAAGCCTTTGATGCATTTGAGATATTCGAAATCACTTCAAGGCGAGGATGCGTGGGCATCTTCGAGCCTTGATGTAAACACAGAATTCACCACAGGAAGACGACGATGACGGTTTTGACCATCGAAGAACTGGCGGCAGCCCTGCAACCGGGTCAGGCCGTGGCGGGTCTCGATCTCGGCACCAAGACCATCGGCCTTGCCATGTCGGATCTGGGAAGGCGCCTCGCCAGTCCGCGACCGGTGATAAAGCGGGTGAAATTCACCAAAGATGCCGAGGTGCTTCTTGCTTTCGCGCAAAAGGAAAAGGTCTTCGCCTTCATCATCGGCCTGCCGGTGAATATGGATGGCTCATCCGGCCCGCGCGTGCAGGCCACCCGCGCCTTCGTGCGCGCCATGGCGGAAAAGACCGATATTCCCTTCATTTTCTGGGATGAGCGGCTTTCCACGGTGGCGGCGGAACGGGCGCTGCTGGAAATGGATGTCTCGCGCGCCAAGCGGGCCGAACGCATCGATTCGGCTGCCGCGAGTTTTATCCTTCAGGGCGCGCTGGACAGGCTTCTGTCCTTGACGGCAAGCGAAAGCTGAGCGCGGCGGGCGCGAAGCCAGGCAATGATCTTCGCACGGCGACGAAGGCCGACAAGCGCAAACAAAACGGCGCTGTCCACAACAATGGCCCGCATGACAAGCGGCGGCAGGCTCGCCGGATCAAGGCCCAGCATATTGCCATAGACCTGAAAAACCAGATCGTTCGCCTGCCGGGTCAGCATGAAAATGCCGAAACTCATGTCGTTGAGCGAAAGATAATACCAACTTCCAAGGAGAAAGATCGGCCCGGCCCAGAAGATCAACAGCCACCTCATGCCGTTTCCCCCCCTGCCCCACGCCGCAAAGGCGCATCGAAGAGGTCGTCCGGCAGGCGCTCCACCAGCCATACGGAAAACGCCATTAAGCTCAACACCATGAGCGGCACCACCACATCCAGCGCCAGCACGGCAAAGAACATCATCATGATGCCCAGCACCGCAAATCGTTGAAGACCAGCCTTCATCGCCTGTTCCCATCTTTTCAATGAGTCCACAGTGGGCGGTTAAGCCTTTAAGAGCAACGTAAACCTTTTGTTAAGGTTAACAGGAGTGCCCGGCTCTGTGGATGACCTTCGTCATCCCTCAATCCACCGGCGGATACAGCAGATCGACCAGATAGCGCGCATCGAATCGGGCGTCGAGAACGCCGTAGGTGTTGCGCCAGCCGCCGGTCAGGCGGGTTTCCAGGAAGGCGTCGGCAATCTTGCCGGCACCCATGCGGTAGAGTTCGGCGGCGGCGGCGGCGAGCGCCAGTTGTTCCACCAGCAGCCGGGCGGCACCCTCGTCGCGTTCGCATAGCGCCATGGCGGCGTGCAGCACTTCGATCGTCTTTCGCCCGGCGGGGCCAAGGTCGCGCTCCAGTTCGGCAAAGACCATGTTGAACAGATCCTTGCCGCGTTCCAGCACCCGCAGCACGTCGAGCGCCATGACATTGCCCGAGCCTTCCCAGATGGCATTTACCGGTGCTTCGCGGTAATGGCGGGCAATGGCGCGCTCTTCCACATAGCCGCTGCCGCCAATGCATTCCATGGCCTCGGCAATGAGGGGCGGCGCCATTTTGCAGACCCAGTATTTCACCACCGGCGTCATGACGCGGGCGTAAGCGGCGTCCGCCGCCCTTTCGCGGGCGCGGTCGAAGGCTTCGGCAAGGCGGAAGGACAGCGCCGTTGCCGCCGCCACATCCAGCGCCATATCCGCCAGCACGCGGATCATCAGCGGCTGATCGATCAGCTTCTTGCCGAACACCGCCCTGCCGCGCACATGATGCACGGCTTCTGCCATGGAAGCGCGCATGATGCCGGCAGAGGCCAGCGCGCAATCCAGCCTTGTCAGCGTCACCATTTCCAGAATCGTGCGAATACCGCTGCCGGGATCACCCAGCAGGAAGCCGAATGCATCGGTGAATTCCACCTCGGACGAGGCATTGGAGCGATTGCCGAGCTTGTCCTTCAGCCGCTGGAAGCGCAGCCCGTTTGCCACGCCGTCCTCCAGCAGGCGCGGCACGAGAAAGCAGCCCATGCCCTCCGGCATCTGCGCCAGCATTACGAAACCGTCGCTCATCGGCGCGGACATGAACCATTTATGCCCCGATAGCCGGTAGATGCCCTCGCCCACCCTGGTTGCGGTGGAAATACTGGCGCGAACATCCGTTCCGCCCTGTTTTTCGGTCATGCCCATGCCGATCGTCACCGCAGTCTTCTGCATGGCGGATCGATTGGAGCTATCGTATTTGCGCGCGAGGATTCTGGGCGCCCATTCCTTTTGCACGCGCGGCGAGGACATCAATGCCGCCATGGAGGCGCTTGTCATGGTCAGCGGGCAAAGATGCCCGCATTCAAGCTGCGCGGTGAGGTAAAACCGCACGGCGCGGGCCTTGTGATCCTGCCCGCGCACCTCCGGCAGGTTTTCCCAGACCGAGGAATGAAGGCCATTCGCCATGGAGCGGCGCATCATGGCGTGCCAGGCGGGATGGAACTCCACCACATCCAGCCTTTCGCCGCGCGGGCCGTGGGTGCGAAGTTCCGGCGGGTTGTGATTGGCCATGCGGGCCAGTTCCTGCGCCTCGTGCGAGGTGACATAGCGGCCAAGCGCATCGAAATCATCGCGCAGCGCCCGGTTCAATCCGCTGGTCAGGTCCACAAGCAACGGATCGGTGCGGAACGCATTCACGCCGGACCATGGTTTCGGCTGATTGAGTTCCAGCAATATGTCTTCCGTCCGGCTCATGCGCGTTCCAATATACGAGTTCTTCCAGCCGTGCGGGGCCGTGAAACGGCCGCTCCTGGCGCTGAAATCGAATGATTTCCAACCGTCTTTATCATGTTTCCCCGCAAATGCGACATGGCACGCCAACGAACCCGGCCAAAACGGGGGACAAATCGGGCCACCCCGCTCGAAGACTTGCCCCAATGCCAGCCAATCATTATAGACCGGCCAACCGTTTCAGTGTCTTCCGCGGCGTAAACGCGGAAGAGATCTGAGAACTTTTACCGCTGTTTGTCTTTCGGGAAATCATCTCCCTTTTCCGGCAAACCTCAGGAGGACATGCGCATGGTCTTCTTCCCCCACCGCCATCTCATTGGCATCAAGGGCCTCAAGGAATCCGACATCACCTATCTGCTGGACAAGGCCGACGAGGCCGTGAAAATCAGCCGCCAGCGGGAAAAGAAAACCACGACCCTGCGCGGGCTTACCCAGATCAACCTGTTCTTCGAAGCCTCCACCCGCACGCAATCCTCCTTCGAGCTGGCCGGAAAGCGGCTGGGCGCGGACGTGATGAACATGTCGGTTGGCAATTCCTCGGTGAAAAAGGGCGAAACCCTCATCGATACCGCCATGACGCTCAATGCCATGCGCCCGGATGTGCTGGTGGTGCGCCATGCTTCGGCAGGCGCTGCCGCGCTGCTTTCGCAGAAAGTGGCCTGCTCGGTGGTCAATGCCGGTGATGGCCAGCACGAACACCCCACCCAGGCGCTGCTCGACGCGCTGACCATTCGCCGCGCCAAGGGCAAATTGTCCCGCATCATCGTGGCCATTTGCGGCGATGTGCTGCATTCGCGCGTGGCGCGCTCCAATATCCTGCTGCTCAATGCCATGGGTGCACGGGTTCGCGTTATCGCGCCTTCCACGCTGCTGCCCTCCGGCATTGCCGATATGAGTGTCGAAGTATTTACCGACATGAAGGAAGGCCTGAAGGACGCCGATGTCGTCATGATGCTGCGCCTGCAACGCGAGCGTATGGCGGGCGCCTTCGTGCCTTCGGTGCGCGAATATTTCCATTTTTACGGCCTTGATGCCGAAAAGTTGAAAGCCGCCAGGGAAGATGCCCTCGTCATGCATCCCGGCCCGATGAACCGCGGGGTCGAAATCGCCTCCGATGTTGCCGACGGGCCGCAGAGCGTCATCGAACAGCAGGTGGAAATGGGCGTTGCCGTGCGCATGGCGGTGATGGAAGCCCTGCTGCTGTCCGAACACAACGCCCCTCGCGCTTAAAGGTGATGAAGATGAACAAGCCGCTCGTCATCAACAATGCCCGCATCATCGACCCTTCCCGCAAGCTGGACGAGGTGGGCACGATCGTGGTCGATGCCAAAGGCGTGATCCTTGCCGCAGGCAGCGATGCCCGCAACCAGGGCGCGCCCGAAGGTGCGGTAATCCGCGATGCGAAGGGGCTGATTGCCGCCCCCGGCCTCGTCGATGCGCAGGTCTTCATCGGCGAGCCGGGCGCCGAACACCGCGAGACGCTGGCCTCTGCCGGTCAGGCGGCCGCCGCCGGGGGCATCACCTCCTTCATCATGATGCCCGATACCGATCCGGTGATCGACGATATTGCGCTGGTGGAATTCATCCGCAACAGCGCGCGTGACCGCGCAAGCGTCAACATCCATCCCGCCGCCGCCCTGACCAAGGGGCTTGCAGGCGAGGAAATGACGGAAATCGGCCTTTTGAAGGAAGCGGGCGCGGTGAGCTTCACCAATGGCCGCAAGGGCCTGTCCGACTCGCTGATACTGCGGCGCGCCATGACCTATGCGCGGGAATTCGGTGCGGTGATTTCGCTGGAAGCGCGGGAGAAATATCTCGGCAATGGCGTGATGAACGAGGGGCTCTTCGCAAGCTGGCTCGGCCTTTCAGGCATCCCGAAGGAGGCCGAACTCATTCCGCTGGAGCGGGATCTGCGGCTGGCGGGTCTGACACGGGCAAAATATCACGCGGCGAAAATTTCAGTGCCGGAATCCGTGGAGGCAGTGAAACTTGCCCGCGCACGCGGCGCAAATGTTACCTGCGGCATCTCCATCAACCATTTGTCGCTGAATGAAAACGATATTGGCGAATATCGCAGCTTCTTCAAGATGTATCCGCCGTTGCGTTCCGAGTCTGACCGGATCGGCATGGTGGACGCGCTTGCCAGCGGCGAGATCGACATCATCGTATCGGCCCATGATCCGCAGGACGTGGACACCAAGCGCCTTCCCTTTGCCGATGCCGCCGATGGCGCTGCGGGGTTGGAGACGCTGCTTTCGGCCGCCCTCAGGCTCTATCACGCCGAGCGGGTATCGCTGATGCGGCTCATTGGGGCCATGTCCACGCGCCCGGCGGAAATTTTCGGCCTTGAGGCTGGCACGCTGAAGCCGGGAGCGAAGGCAGACATTGTGCTGATCGACCTCGATGAACCGTGGATCGTTGCCCGCGATGCGCTGGTGTCTCGCTCGAAGAACACGCCCTTCGAAGATGCCCGTTTTTCCGGCCGCGCCGTGGCGACCTATGTCGGCGGCAGGCTCGTTCATTCGCTTTCCTGAAAGGCAATTTCATGCCCAGCATCGACTACAGTCAGATCTCCTCCACGGCGCTGATCGCCTCGCTCGCCCTTGGCTATCTGCTCGGCTCAATTCCCTTTGGCCTCATCCTCACGCGCATGGCGGGCCTGGGCGATGTCCGCAAGATCGGCTCCGGCAATATCGGCGCCACCAACGTGCTACGCACCGGCAACAAGAAGCTGGCCGCCGCAACGCTGCTGCTGGATGCGCTGAAGGCAACCCTTGCTGCGGTCATCGCCCAGCATGTCTTTGGCTCCGAAACCGTGCATCTGCCCGGCCTGCTTGGCGGTTTTGCCGCCTTTATCGGCCATCTCTTTCCCGTCTGGCTGCGCTTCAAGGGCGGCAAGGGCGTGGCCACCTATATCGGCACCCTGCTTGGCGTCTTTCCGCTGATGGTGCTGGTTTTTGCCATCGTCTGGCTTTCGGTTGCAAAGCTTTCACGCTACTCGTCATTGTCCGCGCTGGTTGCAACCCTTGTCATTCCGGTTGCGTTGTGGTTACTCCATCAGCCGGAACCGGCGCTGGTGACAGCCGCAATGACGGTGATCACCTGGTGGAAGCACAAGGAGAATATCGAGCGGCTGATCTCCGGGACCGAAGGGAAGATCGGGCAAAAGGGTTAGGGGCATGACGGCAGGCGGTTCGAGACGGTCAGGCATACGCCTGACGGAGAGGCAGAGAATCGCCTGGCTGAGACTGATCCGCAGCGACAATGTCGGCCCCGCCACGTTCCGCGACCTCATCAACAATTTCGGCACCGCCGAACGCGCACTTGAAGCGCTGCCGGAGCTTTCCAAGCGCGGCGGCGCCGCAAAGCCGGTGCGGATAGCCACCCGCCAGGAGGTGGAACGCGAGCTGGAATTTGCCGAAAAATTCGGCGCAAGCTTCGTGGGGATCGGCGAGCCCGATTACCCCGCCGCCCTTCGCCAGATCGACGCCGCACCGCCGCTTCTGGCGATGAAAGGCGACTTGAAACTGGCGCAGCGTCCCTCCATCGGGATTGTCGGGTCTCGCAACGCCTCCATCAGCGGCGTGAAGATGGCAAACCTGCTGGCGCGCGATTGCGGCGCGGCAGGCTATGCCATCACCTCGGGACTTGCACGCGGCATCGATGCCGCAGCCCATGCCGCCAGCCTGGCTACCGGCACGATCGCGGCCCTTGCCGGAGGGCTGGACCAGCCCTACCCCCCGGAAAATATTGATCTTCTGCATGACATCTGGGATGGCAAGGGCATTGCCGTCAGCGAAATGCCGTTTGGCTGGGAGCCGCGCGCCCGCGACTTTCCCCGCCGCAACCGGCTGATCGCCGGAATTTCGCTGGGCGTCGTTGTCATCGAGGCGGCGCAGCGCTCTGGCTCTCTCATCACGGCGCGCCTTGCGGCGGATTTCGGAAGGCTGGTTTTCGCCGTCCCCGGCTCGCCGCTCGACCCGCGCTGCCACGGCACGAACGGTCTGCTGAAAAACGGCGCCACCATTACAACCGAGCCGCGAGATGTGCTTGAGGCGCTCTCGCCGCTCAGCAATATCGATTTGTTCAGCCCGCCGCAGGTAGAAGAACCTGCCTACGAAGAAAGCGAGACATGGCACGAGCCGCCGGATGAAAACGAACGATCACGGGTTGTAAATGCCCTTGGACCTACACCCGTGGAAGTCGATGACATCATTCGCCACACGGGTCTCAGCGCCTCGGCGGTCTATCTCGTTCTGCTGGAGCTGGATATTGCCGGACGATTACACCGACATGCTGGAGGGCTTGTCTCTCTCCATATGACGCAGTGAAAGCGGCCTTTGGCCAGAGAGAATATCGTTTGCCTCCACATAGGCCATTTCAATAAGATAACAGAGCATATCCGCGCCCTCGCGCTCTGCCACAACCCTCAATTCACCCAGCATCTGCGAGATGTAGGCGACGCTTTCACCCTTGTGAATTTCACTGCCACGCTTGCCGGCCATCGGTTCTTCTCATGAAAGGAAATGCAACTTGAAAATGCATTATTGCAACCATACATCTCATGATAACGAAATCACTTGGGATTGCAATATGTATATTTATATCTTTTTGGTTGTATCGACGTGTAGACGAGAAAATTGACAGAGGGACTTGACCGCGCTCCAATCCCCCTCCATGTCGGAAAACTGGTTCTGGAATCCCGCCGGGCCGCCAACCATTGCGTATTGAAACGGGGCATGTTCAGAGAAGCACAATGAATGTCGTAGTTGTCGAATCTCCAGCCAAAGCGAAGACGATCAACAAATATCTCGGATCGGGATATAAGGTGCTCGCCTCCTTTGGCCATGTCCGTGACCTGCCCGCCAAGGACGGCTCCGTTCTGCCGGATCAGGATTTCGAAATGCTGTGGGAAGTGGATGGCGCTTCGCAAAAGCGCATCAAGGATATTGCCGATGCGGTGAAATCCTCCGACGGGCTCATTCTCGCAACCGACCCGGATCGCGAGGGAGAAGCGATTTCCTGGCATGTCCTCGACCTTCTGAAAAAGAAGCGGGTGCTGGGCGACAAGCCGGTCAAGCGCGTCGTTTTCAACGCCATCACCAAAAAGGCGGTGCTGGATGCCATGGCCGCCCCCCGCGACATCGACGTGGCGCTGGTGGATGCCTATCTGGCGCGCCGTGCGCTGGATTATCTGGTCGGCTTCAACCTTTCTCCCGTGCTCTGGCGCAAGCTGCCGGGCGCGCGTTCGGCGGGCCGGGTGCAATCGGTTGCGCTGCGGCTGGTCTGCGACCGGGAAAGCGAAATCGAGCGTTTCGTTTCGGAAGAATACTGGAACCTTTCCGCCCTCCTCAAGACCCCGCGCGGCGATGAATTTATGGCCCGCCTCGTTTCTGCCGATGGCAAGCGGTTGCAGGCCCGCAGCATCCAGAATGGCGAAATGGCCAACCGCCTGAAGACCCTGCTGGAAGGGGCGAGCTTTGCCGTCGAATCGGTGGAAGCAAAGCCGGTCAAGCGCAACCCATCGCCGCCCTTTACAACCTCCACTTTGCAGCAGGCCGCCTCCTCCAAGCTGGGCTTTTCGGCCTCGCGCACCATGCAGGTGGCGCAGAAGCTTTATGAAGGCGTGGATATTGGCGGGGAAACCGTTGGTCTCATCACCTATATGCGAACCGACGGCGTGCAGATGGCCCCTGAGGCCGTCCAGGCGGCGCGCTCTGCCATTGGCGAACAGTTTGGAGCCCGCTATCTGCCGGATACGCCGCGCTTTTATTCCACCAAGGCCAAGAATGCCCAGGAAGCGCATGAGGCGATCCGCCCCACGGACTTCCGCCGCACGCCCGATCAGCTGCGCCGCACGCTGGATGGCGATCAACTGCGCCTCTATGACCTTATCTGGAAGCGAGGCATTGCCAGCCAGATGGCCTCGGCTGAAATCGAGCGGACGACGGTGGAAATTCTTGCCGACAACAATGGCGAGAAGGCAGGCCTGCGCGCCGTGGGCTCCGTAATCCGTTTCGATGGCTTTATTGCCGCCTATACCGATCAGAAGGAGGATGGCGAGCAGGCCGATGACGACGAGGATGGCCGTCTGCCGGAGATCAATGCCCGCGAGCGCCTCGCCAAACAGAAGATCAACGCCAGCCAGCACTTTACCGAGCCGCCGCCGCGCTATTCGGAAGCCACCCTCATCAAGAAAATGGAAGAGCTGGGCATTGGCCGCCCCTCCACCTATGCCGCGACACTGGCAACGCTGCGCGACCGCGAATATGTGACCATCGACAAGCGCAAGCTCATCCCCGAGCCAAAGGGACGGCTTGTCACGGCCTTTCTGGAAAGCTTCTTCACGAAATATGTGGAATATGACTTCACCGCCGATCTCGAGGAAAAACTCGACAAGATTTCCGCCGGTGAACTGAACTGGAAGGACGTTCTGCGCGAATTCTGGGAGAATTTCTTTTCCCAGATCGAAGGCACCAAGGAATTGCGCGTTACCAATGTGCTGGACGCTTTGAACGAAGCGCTGGCGCCGCTGGTTTTCCCGAAGCGGGAAGACGGTTCCGATCCGCGCATCTGCCAGGCCTGCGGCACGGGGCAATTATCGCTGAAGCTCGGACGTTACGGCGCCTTTGTCGGCTGCTCCAACTATCCGGAATGCAACTTCACCCGTCAGCTTTCCTCCGAAGGGGGCGCGGAAGCCGAAGCTGCGGGCAACGAGCCGAAGGCACTGGGCCAGGATCCCGCCACCGGCGAGGAGATCACGCTGCGCTCCGGCCGCTTCGGCCCCTATGTGCAGCGTGGCGAAGGCAAGGAAGCCAAGCGCTCCTCCCTGCCCAAGGGCTGGTCGCCTGCCGAGATGGATTTCGAAAAGGCCATGAACCTGCTTTCCCTGCCGCGCGAGGTGGGCCAGCATCCCGAAAGCGGCAAGCCGATCACCGCCGGACTTGGCCGCTACGGACCGTTCATCCTGCATGACGGCACCTATGCCAATGTGGAGAGCATCGAAGATGTCTTCACCATCGGCCTCAACCGTGCTGTAACGGTTCTGGCGGAAAAACAATCCAAGGGCGGCGCCCGCGGACGGGGCGCAACGGCTGCTGCCCTCAAGGAGCTGGGCGATCATCCCGATGGCGGCGCAATCACCGTGCGTGATGGCCGCTACGGTCCTTATGTCAATTGGGGCAAGGTGAATGCCACCCTGCCCAAGGGCAAGGACCCGCAGAGCGTGACGGCGGAAGAGGCATTGGCCCTCATTGCCGAGCGCGCCGCCAAGGACGGCGCCGGCAAGGGCAAGAAAACCTCGGCAAAGGCCCCGGCAAAGGCAAAGACCACCAAGGCTGCGAAAGCCGAGGGTGACGAAGCCGCCGAGGACAAACCAAAGAAGGCCACAGCCAGAACAAAGGCGGCTGCGAAACCGAAAGCAGCCTCCAAAGCAAAGCCTGCTACGAAAACCACGAAGAAGAAGAGCTCAGAGTGACGAAACTACCGCACCCGAAAATCCGCACCACCGGCCCCGGAAAAGCACGGAGCCGCAAGGCGGAGGGTGCGGCCGGTGTTTCAACGCAGCCAATCATTCACGGCGCGGTGCCGCCGCGTGAGGTGCTGCTGGAATTCATTTCCGAAAACCCGGATCGGGCCTCCAAGCGAGAAATCGCCAAGGCTTTCGGGCTGAAAGGCGATGCACGCATCGAGCTGAAGGAAGTGTTGAAGGCGCTGGAGCAGGACGGGCTGGTGCAAAAGAGCCGCAAGGCATTGTCGCGTCCCGGCGCGCTGCCGCCCGTGACGGTTCTCGACATTACCACCCGCGACAAGGATGGCGATCTCATAGGCCGGCCCGCCGAGTGGCCGGAGGAGCTGGGGGTTGCCCCCGCCGTTGCCATCCGCCAATCCTCCTCCGACATGAAAAAGGGCAAGACGCCTGTGGGCGGGCTGGGCGACCGGGTTCTTGCAAAAATCTTTCCCTCCAAGGATCGCGCAGGTCCGGCCTATACGGCCCGCGTCATCAAGGTTATCGACAAGCGGCGCGGTGCGTTGCTCGGCGTTTTCCGGGAAATGCCGGGCGGCGGCGGCCGCCTGATGCCCATCGAGCGGCGTGGCGAGGAAATGGTTATCGAGGCTGCCGATCTTGGCGATGCGAAGGATGGCGATCTCGTCGAGGTGGAAGTCGGCCGCGCGGGCAGCCGACTTGGCCTGCCGCGCGCCAGGGTGCTTTCGGTGGTCGGGTCCGTTGCCTCGGAAAAGGCCATCTCGATGATTGCCATCCACGCCCACGGCATTCCCTATATTTTCCCGCAATCGGTGCTGGATGAGGCGGAGGCGGCAAAGCCTGCCACCATGGCGCACCGGGAAGACTGGCGGCACGTGCCGCTGATTACCATCGACCCGGCGGACGCCAAGGACCATGACGACGCGGTCTATGCCGAGCCCGACCCCTCGCCCGACAATCCGGGCGGCGTGATCGTAACGGTGGCGATTGCCGATGTCTCCTATTATGTCCGAACCAAATCGCCGCTGGACCGCGAAGCGTTGAAGCGCGGCAACTCCGTCTATTTCCCGGATCGCGTCGTGCCGATGCTGCCGGAGCGGATTTCCAACGACCTCTGCTCGCTGCGAGAGGGCGTGGACCGCCCTGCCCTTGCCGTGCGCATGGTGTTTTCCAAAGAGGGCAAGAAGGCCGGTCACACCTTCCACCGCATCATGATGAAAAGTGCTGCCAAGCTTTCCTACCAGCAGGCGCAGGCCGCCATCGATGGCACGCCGGACGACAAGACCGGCCCGCTGCTGGAGCCCATCCTCAAGCCGCTCTGGGCAGCCTACGCCACCATGAAGCGCGGGCGCGACCGCCGCCAGCCGCTTGAACTGGACATGCCGGAGCGCAAGATCCTTCTCAAGGCCGACGGCACGGTAGACAGGGTTTTCATTCCCGATCGACTGGATGCGCACAAGCTGATCGAGGAAATGATGATCCAGGCCAATGTGGCCGCCGCCGAAACGCTGGAAAAAAAGCAGCAGAAGCTGATTTATCGCGTGCATGACGCGCCGACACTCTCCAAGCAGGAAGTGCTTCGGGAGTTTCTCGGCACCATCGGCATGTCGCTGGCGCGCGGCAATCTGCGCTCCAACTCCTTCAACGGCATTCTCGCCAAGGCGGTGGATACCCCGCACCAGACCATGGTCAATGAAATGGTGCTGCGCTCGCAAAGCCAGGCGGTCTACAGCCCGGAGAATATCGGCCACTTCGGCCTGAATCTGATGAAATACGCACATTTCACCTCGCCGATCCGCCGCTATGCCGATCTGATCGTGCATCGGGCGCTGGTGGGATCGCTCGGACTAGGCGAAGGGGCCATAACCCCGGACGAGGAAGCCGCGCTCGATGACATCGCCGCCGAAATCTCCACCTTCGAGCGGCGCGCCATGGCCGCGGAACGCGACACCATCAACCGGCTGATCGCCCATCACCTTGCGGAAAAGGTAGGCGAGGAATTCGATGGCCAGATTTCCGGCGTCACGAAATCCGGTCTGTTCGTCAGCCTGCCGCAATATGGCGCGGATGGCTTCATTCCTGTCTCAACGCTGGGGCGCGACTATTTCCTCTATGACGAGGCGCATCAGGCGCTGACGGGCGAAAAGAGCGGCCTTGGCTATCAGCTCGGCGACAGCGTCAGCGTACGGCTGGCCGAAGCCGTGCCGCTGGCGGGCGCGCTTCGTTTCGAAATGCTGAGCGAGGGCCGGAAAATGCCGGTCGGCAGCCGCTCCTTCCACAAGGCTTCACGCCGCCCGAAAATTCCCGGCACCGCCCGCCGGCGCGGCAGGCGCTGATCCGATGACAGAAAGCACGCGGCAATGCCCAATGAACGGCTTTGCCGCGTGAAATGCCTTGAAGCGAGAGGTTCGGACATGGCCGGCGGGCTCTTTTCACCGGACATCGAGCATTTTCAGGAAAAGTGTCGTCACGGTTTTCCGTCCGAAAATGCGCAATAACTGAAGCTTAGATCCGTAAGGAGGAAAGCCATGCCGGACATCCAGCGAGTGCCCCAGCAACGCTTTGGTGGCGGACAGGAGAGCGAGCGCAGGCTTGGCCTTGCCATCAGGCGCGGGCTTGGCTGCACCTGTCCGCATTGCGGAAGCGGCAAGCTTTTTCGCGCCTTTCTGAAGCCTGTGGATCACTGCGCCGTCTGCGGCGAGGATTACTCGCATCAGCGCTCCGACGATCTTCCGCCCTATATCGTCATTGTCATCGTCGGGCATGTGCTGCTTACCGGCTTCATGCTGACCGACATGGAGTTCAACCTTTCACCATGGACGCATCTGGCCATCTGGTCGCCGATTGCGATCATCGTGTCGCTGGCGATCATCCAGCCCGTCAAGGGCGGCGTCATCGGGCTGCAATGGGCCTTGCGGATGCATGGCTTCAGCGGCGAAGACGACAGGCCTGAGGGCGACGCGGATCGGTTTTAGCCTGAGTGATACCCCAACCCCGGATAGGGCGGCGGGCGCGTCAGGCAGAAGATCACCAGCAAAGGACGGGCTCATGCAGAAGGCGTCTTTTCCACCTCATTGCGCCGGTTGCGCTTGACAGGCAGGCCTTTTCAGGTGTGAACATGCCGCGCAACCGAGACGGCCAAGGGACGACCGATCGCTTATGACCCAGAATGACTGCAATGATGGACACCGCGAAGACATTCACTGGCCATCATTGGTCGCAGCCATCTCCTCTATTTCCGCCGTTGGGATCGCGATTGGCCTCGGCCTGCCGCTCCTGAGCATCATTCTGGAAAAACGAGGCATTCCTTCCACGCTGATAGGCCTGAACTCGGCCATGGCGGGCATTGCCTCCATGCTCGCCGCGCCGGTAACGACGCGGCTTGCCCATGATTTCGGCGTGGCACGCACAATGATTGCCGCCGTGGTGATAGCCGCCATAAGCGGTCTGGGCTTCTATTATGCCGAGGCCTTCTGGATGTGGTTTCCGTTGCGGCTGTTTTTCCACGGCGCCACCACCACGTTGTTTATCCTTTCGGAATTCTGGATCAATGCCGCAGCCCCTCCTTCGCGGCGGGGCCTGGTGCTGGGCATCTATTCTACCGTTCTCTCCGTCGGCTTTGCCGTCGGTCCCTTCATCTTCTCCTTCCTTGGCAGCGATGGCATCCTGCCCTTTGCCATCGGCTCCGGCATCATATTGCTTGCCGCCATCCCGATCTTCCTGGCGCGGGGAGAAAGCCCGGAGCTGGACGAGAAGCCGGACATGCATTTCTTCCGCTACATCTTCCTCGTGCCAACGGCGACGGCAGCCGTGTTCGTGTTCGGGGCGGCCTCGGTCGGGGGCTTGTCGCTCTTTCCGATTTACGCCACCCGTGTCGGCTTTACCGAGGCACAATCAGCGCTGCTCCTCACCGTCATGGGCGTTGGCAACATGGTGTTCCAGATCCCGCTCGGCATGTTGTCCGACGTGCTGAAGGATCGCAGAATCTTGCTTTCCCTGCTGGCCATCATCGGCCTTGGCGGGTCATTGCTCATTCCCATCCTCGTGCATAGCTGGCTGGCCATGGCCATACTGCTGCTGCTCTGGGGTGGATCTGTCTCTGGTCTTTATACGATCGGCCTTAGCCACCTCGGTTCCCGACTCACCGGCGCAGAGCTTGCGGCCGCCAATGCAGCCTTCATTTTCTGCTACGCGGTGGGCACAGTGGCCGGTCCACAGGCTGTGGGCGGCGCCATGGATATTGCCGGAAACAACGGGTTCGCCTGGGCAATCGCCGGTTTCTTCGCACTTTATGTGCTCGTTTCTCTGACGAGGCTGCTTTTCAAGTCTCCGCGGGGTTGACTTTTCAGCGGCGATTTGTAGTTTCCGCCGCATGTTCGCCGTGGGCCCGAATGGTCGTTCACGGCTCGTTTGTTTCATGTAAGGCAGGACGACCATGGCCAAGGCTACCACCATCAAGATCAAGCTGCTATCGACCGCCGATACGGGCTTCTTCTACGTCACCACGAAAAACAGCCGTACCTTCACGGAAAAGATGACGAAGACCAAGTACGACCCGATCGTCAAGAAGCATGTTGAATTCAAGGAAACCAAGATCAAGTGATCCTGGATTTCAGACTTTGAAAAAAGCGCGCTTTTACAGCGCGCTTTTTTTTGCGCATTTCCAGAGGGAAAAACCGGGACGATGCTTTTACCGGAAATGCTGGATCCTCAGAGAGAACCGAACCAAACAAAAACGCCGCCGCCCTTCTCTCAGGGCAGGCGGCGTTTGAATTGGGGGCCGGCGGACATGCAATAACGGCACGAGGAACCGTAGAAAAATCGCATGTCTGCCGACCAACCCCACGACCCAGGAGATGCGGCGGACCTGAGCATCATGGGGTATCTGAACACATCCCGCCAAATATTTCCCGGCAGGATGGACCTTTTCCTTATCTCATCATTTAGGGAAAGGCGACAGTTATGCCCGCCCCTGCGAAACGCTCAAAAACCGCTGAGGAACCCTGCTTTCGCAGCCCTCTGTTTCGCTGATGGCCAAACTAACCGCATCTTACGGAAGAAAGCAAGAATTTCTTAACTGTTGCTTTTCTGTGATGGCGGTATGGTTAAAATTCTCGCCAGAAATTTTTCAGTCTTGGCGATTCCGCTCGTCTGCATTTCATGTTTTATCGACGTCGGAGGCTCGAAATCTCACGTTTTTCTGACCTACGGGAGCCCACTATGCGTCACTTGACAAGAATTTCTCAAGGAGAATCGTGAAATCCCTGAACGAATTTCAGGGAAAAGCGACCGAGATCAAGGAAAAAATCTCAGGCAGCCTCGCATTTCGAACCGAAAGCTTTGCCTTTCCTCAAAAAAATGCCGGCCGTCTGAATTTTTTATGAAAACGAACGCCCCTCATATTTGCGGGTAAATTTCGCTTTACAGGCAGCTTACGCCGCCAGTGTCACAACGCGGTTACGCCCGCTGTTCTTGGCCTGATAAAGCGCCCGGTCTGCCTGCCGTAAAAGATGTTCGGGCGCAACGGCGTCCGGTCCGAGGGTAGCGAGACCGAAGGATGCAGTAATGGTCAATTGCGTTCCATCGCGGAGAATGAATGGCTTTCTCTCGATGACCTCGCGCAACCGTTCGGCCACCTGACGGGCCGTTCCCACATCCGTATCCGGCATGACGACCACGAACTCCTCGCCGCCATACCGGCAGGCAAGATCGGCGCCCCGTATCGAGGAGCGGATTCGGTTCGCAACCTCGCGCAACACGTCGTCACCGGCATCATGGCCATAGGTATCGTTTACCTGCTTGAAACGATCCACATCCGCAAGGCACAGAGAAAGCGCGCGATGACGCGCTACGGCCCGGTCGAAAAGCACCTTCAGATGACCATCGAGATAGCGGCGATTGTTCAACCCGGTCAGACCATCGGTCACGGCCAGCTCTATCGTATGCTGCACGCTTCTGCGCAAGCGATCATTATACCGCTTCCGGCGAATTTGTGTAAGGCAACGGGCAACGAGTTCGTTGGCGTCGATGGGACGGACGATATAATCATTCACGCCAAGATCCAGCGCCCTGGTGATGACGACTTCATCGTTTTGTGACGCTATCAGCAGAATGGGAATGAAGCGGGTTCGCTCCACCGAGCGCAGTTGCGAGCACAGCCGCAACGGGTCGTAATCATCGAGATTGCCGTTAACGATCACGAGGTCGTAAATATGTTCGGCGGCCTCGAAAAGCGCGGCTTGCGGATCGGAAAATACAGTCACCTCGGCGATCGGCTTCAGCGTCTTGATGATCTTTTCCTGCGAGCTTGCCCGCCCATCCACCAGCAGGATCTGCCCTGCCTCCTCCAGCCGGTTTTCCGTCAAGCGCAGAAGGTCTTCCATGCCGATCGTGCGCGCGGTATCGGCGCGCATCCGCAGCTCGTCGCTCAGCATTTTCAGCCTCACAAGGCTTTTGACGCGGGAAATGAGTTGAAGATCATTGACGGGCTTGGTGAGAAAATCATCCGCACCAGCCTTCAGCCCCCGCACGCGGTCAGAAGGCTGGTCCAGCGCCGTCACCATGACGACCGGGATATGCGCCGTGCGGGCATTTGCCTTCAACGTCTCGCAGACTTCGAACCCGTCAATGCCGGGCATCATCACATCCAGCAAAATGACGTCCACCTGCGTTTTATTGCAGATGTCCAGAGCCTTGTAGCCGTCCTCGGCGGTCAGCACCTCGAAATATTCCGCCAGCAGCCGGGCCTCCAGCAGCTTTACGTTGGCCGGAATGTCATCGACGACCAGTACCCTGGCGGTCATGGGCTTTTCTCCTCAGGCATCGCCCAGATATGTCTTGATGGTTTCAAGGAATTTAGGCACCGAAATCGGCTTGGAGACATAGGCCTCGCAACCACCCTGTCTGATACGCTCTTCATCGCCCTTCATGGCAAAGGCCGTCACGGCAATCACGGGAATGACATGCAGCTCGCTATCCTGCTTCAACCACTTCGTCACCTCAAGTCCGGAAACTTCCGGAAGCTGGATGTCCATCAGGATCAGGTCCGGCCGGTATTTGCGCGCCAGATCCAGCGCCTCCATGCCATTGCGGGTCTGGATCGTGGCATAGCCGGATGCCTCGATAAGGTCACGGAAAAGCTTCATGTTAAGCTCGTTGTCTTCAACAATCATGACCTTTTTGGGCATTTTCATTCCTTGCCTTCTCCGCCCCCATGGTGAAAGAGGAGATACTTCGTAAAGAGTTCATTCTTCCTGAAACGGAACAATACTGCCATTTGATTGAGAAAAAGGTAAACACCGCGCCATGAGAGATAAAAGCCACGACAAGCGCCTGAGCGGGGAAGAGGCGGAAAAACTGGCTATTGCCGTTCTGGCCTGGCTTGCGGGAGAGCCGGACATGATGGGCCGGTTTCTGGCCCTGACCGGCGTGGAGCCTCAGCAGCTGCGCAGCGCCATGACACAACCAGCCTTTCTCGGCGGACTTCTGGATTTCCTCATGCAGCACGAGCCGAGCCTCCTGGCCTTTTGCGCGGCCAGCGGCACAAAGCCGGAAAGCGTGATGGCGGCATGGGCGCATTATGTAAAGCCTGGCCTCGATTCCGGAGAATATTGAGATGAGCGAGCTGACGGATCTCGATCACATTCGGCTGCGCGCCCGACCACTCGCCGTCTGCGACGTCGATGACGTGGTGCTGGAATTTCTGGGGCCATTCGAAGCCTATCTGGAGAGCCTGGGCGCCAGGCTCGTGCCCCGCTCCTTCCAGCTCCATGGCAATATCGTCTCGCGTGCCAATGATCAGGCGCTGGAAGCCGAGGCCGTCAGCCAGCTTCTTCTCGATTTCTTCGAATGCCAGCACGAATGGCAAACGCCCTTTGGCAACGCTGTGGAAAATTTGCACAGGATTGGCGCAGAGGCCGATGTCGTCTTTCTCACCGCCATGCCACCCCGCTTTGCCGCTAAGCGGCGCAGACTGCTCGACAGTCTCGGCCTGGATTTTCCGCTGGTGGCGAGCGAACAACCGAAAGGCCCGATCGTCAAACGCCTGCACGGCGCACGCCCCCTGCCGCTCGCCTTCATCGACGACATGGCGCACAACCTGCACTCCGTTGGCGAAGCAGTGCCTGAATGCCTGCTGCTGCAACTCATGCCCGAACGGGAAATCCACCGTCACGCCCCCAAACCCGGCGAAAATGTCGTGAGGGCGGCAAACTGGGACGATGCGGCAACCCAGCTGCTTGTGCATCTTTCCCGGTAGAACGTCAGGCTGGCGCGTCATCCCATTCTTGCCATATCGCCCTCTGGCGATTATGGTGGCGTTTGTTCGACCTTTGTTCTTCAGGTGTAGGCCTGCAAAGGATCAGGCCGGGACAAGGCCGCGCTGGAGATCACCCGCCATGAATGCCGCGCAACGCCGTGGTTTTTGCCGTGACTGTTTGGTCGCCCAGCCGGAGGGGGCTCGGCGATGCAAGGCCTGCGGCAGTCCCCGGCTCGTCTATCACCCTGAGCTTTTTCGGCTCACTCTGGCCCATATAGATTGCGACGCCTTTTATGCGTCCATTGAAAAACGCGACAACCCGGACCTTGTAGACAAGCCGGTGATTGTTGGAGGTGGCAAGCGCGGCGTGGTTTCCACCTGCTGTTACATCGCACGCATTCACGGCGTGCGCTCCGCCATGCCGATGTTCAAGGCTCTCGAGGCCTGTCCCGATGCCATTGTGATAAAGCCGGACATGGAGAAATATTCTCGCGTGGGGCGGCAGGTGCGGTCGATGATGGAGGAGCTGACGCCATTGGTGCAGCCCATCTCCATTGATGAGGCCTTTCTGGAACTCAAGGGAACGGAGCTGTTGCACCATGCACCGCCTGCCATGGTGCTTGCCCGCTTTGCCCGTCGTGTCGAGCAGGAAATCGGCATTACCGTCTCGGTCGGGCTTTCCTATTGCAAGTTTCTGGCAAAGGTGGCCTCCGATCTGCAAAAACCGCGCGGCTTTTCCATTATTGGCGAGGAAGAAGCCATCGCCTTTCTCGCCCCCCGCCCCGTCACCACGATATGGGGGGTTGGCAAGGCCTTTGCCGCAAAGCTCGAAGAGGACGGCATTCGCATCATTGGCCAGTTGCAGAGCATGGAAGAAGACGTGCTGATGCGCCGTTATGGCAGCATGGGTCAACGGCTTTTTCGCCTTGCCCGCGGCATCGACGATCGCGACGTACACCCCAACGATCCGGCAAAAAGTGTCTCGGCAGAAACCACCTTCATGCAGGATGTTAGCCTGCGCGACGACCTCGTGCCGGTTCTGCGCAAGCTTTCAGAGAAAGTGGCATGGCGGCTGAAGAAGAGCGACCTTGCCGGTCACACCGTGGTCCTGAAGCTGAAAACCGCCGATTTCAAACTTCGCACCCGCAACCGTCGCCTCGACGATCCTACCCGTCTGGCCGACAGGATTTTCCGCACGGGCCTGCAATTGCTGGAGAAAGAGGCCGACGGCACGAAATTTCGTCTGATCGGCATTGGTGTCAGCGATTTTGCTGATGCCGCGCTGGCAGATCCGCCCGATCTCGTGGATGAAGCAGCCACTCGCCGCGCCAGGGCCGAAGCCGCAATGGACACGCTTCGCCAGAAGTTCGGCGCCGCATCCGTTGAAACAGGCTTCACCTTCGGCGCAACAAAACCCCGGCAGGACGAGCATTGAGAAGATGGGAAACCAGACGTTAAACTTCCATTGCTATTCTTCTATGAATTGCGCCATTCTACCGGCCCTGACAATGAACGACGAGCGGCCATAGGGCAGCGGCAACGTCATGAGTCCGGGCGACGGCAAGGTGGTCTCATCAACGGGAACCGGCATTTTGCCTTCCCTATTTCCTGACGGCAGTGTTGCCGGAAGTTCAGAGGAACCATGACGGTCCGCACAGTTTTACGCGCCTTTTCCATATCCGCCTGTCTCGTGCCATTTGCCGTTACCCCGGCCCTGGCCGCCAATCCCGCCACGATCCAGATTGTCGTTTCGAAGCAGACACAATCCCTGACGGTTTATGAAGATGGCAAGGCCGTCGCGCAGTCACGTGTTTCGACCGGCAAGGAAGGGCATGACACGCCCTCCGGCATTTTTTCGGTGATCCAGAAGGCTAAATATCACGAGTCCAATCTCTATTCGAATGCACCCATGCCATGGATGCAGCGCCTGACATGGTCGGGCATTGCCCTGCATGAATCTTCGAGCGTACCGAATTTTCCCGCCTCCCACGGCTGCGTGCGGCTTCCCTCGGAATTTGCCCGCAAGCTTTACGGCATGACGACAATGGGCGCCCAGGTGATAATCACTGATGGTGTCGTGGCGCCCGCTCCCATTGGCCACCCCATGCTGTTTTTTCCGCCAAGCCAGAAGGGCGGCGAGCAGCGCCTGTCCGATGTCCAGCTGCGCGGAATAGACACCACCTCCAGGGACGGCCCCGTGGAAGTGGCATTGGCCGAGCCCGCGCCCAGCCGCGCCGACACCCCGGATGTGGCGCTTCGCATCCTCATTACCTTACGCGGCGACCGGGAAGTGATGCATGACGTGCAGGAACAGTTGACCGGGCTTGGTTTTGAAACCGGGGGCGTCGATGGACAGGCTGGCAGCCTGACACGCCAGGCCATTCTGGGCTTCAAGCGCTGGAAGGGCCTGCCACTGAGGGGACCGCTGATCACCCCGGCGTTTCTGGCGCAGCTACAAGCCACCACCGGCGCAGAGCCGCAGCCGGACGGCCAGATTTACATTCGCCGCAATTTCGCCCCGCTGACGGAAAGGGCCATTCGCATCGACGAGCCGAAGCGCCCGCTTGGCACGCATGTGATTGAAGCCACGAAGGTGAGCCACGCAAGCGCCGATGCGACCTGGAATGCGATGACCCTTGAGCCTGCGGCCGGACAAACCCTTGCCGCCGTCATGGATCGCATCCACATTCCCGACGATCTTCGCCGCGACATCGAACAGCAGCTGGCAGCGGGAACCTCCATTACCATCACCGATCACGGACTTGGCGAGGAGACGGCCGACGGCACGGATTTCATAACCGTCCTGCCGAAATAACGCCCGACACGCAAACCGGATAATTCTTTAAACCGGATCGGATTTAAGGTGAAAATTATGCAGCAGATTTAAAGTGTTACAGCGCCGTGCGTTTGATAAAACGCACGGCGCTGTAGGGCATAATCCGACCGGAGTGAAACGAGGATCGACAAGATTATGCTTCAAAAAGAAAACGTTAGAGCGCCGATCTGACACAATCAGATCGAAAAGCGCTCTAAGCTCAACGTGGGGCGGGAATGGTTGCGGTGCTGCGCATGTCCTGCTGCGGCAGGTTACGTTTCTCCGGATTATTAAGCCCCCACAGCCTGTCGCGGAGATCGTTGCTATCGTCAATCCCGCGTTCCAGCTCTATCCGTCCGAGTTGGGCAAGCAGGCTCGGCCGTTCCGAAAGAAGGGAGCAGCCAAGCCCTGCCGCCCGCGATGGCAGATGATAGCCCATAGCCTCAAGGATTGTCGGGAATATGCCCATCGGTGTGGCGCTGCGGCTGATCTCACCCGCAGGCGCATGTCCACCAATCACCATGAACAGGTTTCTGCGCGGCAAGCGGTTGAGAGCCGCATAGACATCGTTTCGCATGGCAAGGTGGTCACTCTGGATCACCACCACCGTGTTTTCCAGCAATCCGCGGGCGCGCAAATCGGTAATGAACGCCTCGAGCAGCAGATTCGTGCAGGCGAAAGCGGCAAGCGTGTGGTTTGGCTGCCGGGCAACAGCAGGCATGGCGCGGCAGGATGGCGCCACGAAGCCGTTGGGCGAATGACCGCCAATCGTCGTGAGGGTAAGGCTATAGGGTTGCGGCGAATTCCGCAGGCGTTCGATCTCCTGTCGTGCAGCCACAAACAGGTCATCGTCATTCAATCCCCATTCATTGAAAGGCGGCGTGAAGCGTCCGGCCATTTCATCGAAACCCATCCGGGTTTCATACCCATGCGCGGCCGCAAAGCCGCGTGTTCCGGCAAAATCCAGCGAGGCCCCCTTCATGAAAACATTGCGATAGCCGTCGCGGGCGAGAATATCACCCAGACAAACCGCATCCGGCATGATCCGGTCAAGAACATCATAGTGGTTATGGTTGACCGCGCCGAGCGGAAAGAGCGGAACACCACAGGTGGAAGCCACCTGCCCGGCAAGCGTCCAGCTCGTCAATTCGAGCTGCTCGATACCCGTTGCGACGAATGCGCCCTCGGACAATCGTTTCAGGGGCGTGGCAACGTCGCCAAAGACCTCCTCATTCCAGAATGTCAGCTCCGCACTTTCAAGAAACACATGGATGAGGTTGAGCGGCTTTTCCTCTTTCAGTGAAACCTGGAAAGCCTCGCCTTTTCCCTCCTGCGACCGATCCGGACGAAAAGCCGCAACGGCCTGCAAGGGATCGACATAGAACGCTTCGAGATCCGGCCCGGCAGGCCCCGCTTTCAACAAAGCTTGCTGCACCACCTGCCACCACAGCGGATTGGCCAGAAGCAGAGCGCAACACAGGAGTGGTCCAGCCTGACGGATCCCGCGGAAAAGCGACGCCAACACCACCCAGCCCGCGGCGATTATGGCAAAGCCAGCACCCAAGGGCGCCAATCGCGGGATCAGTGACGATAGCAAGCCCTCCGGCGCATATTCATAGCGAATATGGAAGAGAATAGGCTGAAGCTGGACATGACCAAAAAGCTCGTGAAGCGCAAACCAGCCAAATAGCGGCACAAGCCCGATGAAAGGCCAGGCGAGGCGGTGCCAGCCAAAGCCGCTGCGCGGCGCCGCCAGCATCAGACAATAGCCACCCAGAAAAATCACCAGAAAAACGCCGGTGAAGTAAAACCCAATCTCGTCTACCGCATCCGCCACGAGAAGTGCGCCACAAAGGGCAATGCTTGCAAGACAGGAAAGACCCACCAGCCTTTTTCCCGTCCCGTCCCGACGCCCTCGTCCCTGCGAAACCTCTATGTCGTGCCGGCCATTGAGCGCCCCTGTCTCAATAGCATCAAGCCGATCGCGTCCAGACGCAGATACTTTCTCTGCCTGCCCCATGCCTACCGCCCCGCCCTGCCGCTACCGTTCAGCAGCGGCATTAAAGCGCCGTGCATTTTAGCAAATGCACGGCGCTTTAAAACTTTAAATATGCTGCATAATTTCTACCTTAAATCGACCCCGATTTAAGAAATCATGCAGTAACCCCACGATAGCATCACGCAGAAAGATTGAAGAAATTTGAATCGCTTCAGGCTTGAGCGGGTCAGGACTTTCGATTCCAGAACATGTCGCGCAAAAAGGTGCAGCGGTTTTGCGATAATGACATGCGTTAAAACAAGACCTTACAGCGCCGTGCGTTTTATCAAACGCACGAAGGACGTTGTAACACTTTAAATCTGCTGCATAATTTTCACCTTAAATCGATTCCGATTTAAGGAATTATGCAGTAACGCACGTAGCTTGAGGTTGATAAGCCGCAACGTGCTTTAGGGCGGGACGCGCTACAGGCCCCGCAACCGTGAAGAACGGTTTATGGATGAGACAAAATCGTCGATTACACCAGCTCTACATCGACGACACCCGGTGCGGAGCGCATTGCCGCAGCAATCTCCGGGGTAATGCGGTAGCGCTGGTTAAGCTCCACCTCGATCTCCCGACGGCCGTCTTCCTTGATGACGATGAAAGACACCAGTCCGTCTCCCCTCGTATTGAGATGAGCGGCCAGCGCCCTCAAAGGGCTGGAGTCGCGCAGATAAACCCGCAAAGCCTTCTGCATCTGAAGGGACTTTTCCTCCAGCGATTGCGCCGTCTGGATACGAAGACCTATGCCTTCCGGGCGTTCCTCGGCGGCAACCGTGATGACCAGCGATTTCCCGGCCTCCAGCAAATCGCGATACTGGTTCAGCCCTTCGGAAAACAGGATGGCCTCGAACTGGCCTGATGCATCGGAGAAGGTGACAATGCCCATCTTGTTGCCGGTCCGGGTTTTCCGCTCCTGACGGGAAATGACGGTGCCAGCGAGCCGTCCGGCACTGGCCCCCTGTTTTACCGCCTGGGCAAAATCGGCAAAATTCTGCACGCGCAGCTTTTCCAGCACCTGATGATAGGCATCAAGCGGATGCGCCGACAGATAAAAGCCCAGGACCTGAAACTCCCGCATCAGCTTTTCCGAGGAGAGCCAAGGCGTATATGGCGGAAAGGAGATGCGTTCCGGTCCGGTTGCCGCCCCTGCCCCGAACATGTCCGATTGTCCGCTGACGGCATTCTCCTGAGCGCGCTGGGCATAACCGATAATCCGGTCAAGCCCGCCGATCAACTCGGCGCGATCACGTCCAAAGCAATCGAAGGCGCCTGCCGAAATAAGGCTTTCAAACACACGGCGATTGATCTGCTTGGGGTCGATCCGCAGGCAAAAATCCTCGAGATCGGCAAAGGGCGTTTCGCCACGAACCTCGACGATGTGGTCCACGGCATTCTCACCGACGCCCTTGATGGCTGCGAGCGCATAATAAATGCGGTTCGGGCCGGTCTGGAAATGCCGGAAAGACGTCTGGACCGATGGAGGAATGACCTCGATACCGAGACGCCCGGCATCCTGGCGGAAATCCACCAGCTTTTCCGTATTGGCCATGTCGAGCGTCATCGAAGCAGCCAGAAACTCGACCGGGTAATGCGCTTTCATGAAGGCGGTCTGATAAGAGACGATGGCATAAGCCGCCGCGTGCGACTTGTTGAAGCCGTAATTGGCGAATTTCGCCAGAAGGTCGAAAATCACATCGGCCTGATTCTTCGAGACACCGTTTTCAACCGCGCCATCGACGAAACGGGCGCGCTGCTTGTCCATTTCCTCCTTGATCTTCTTGCCCATGGCACGGCGCAGCAAATCGGCTTCACCCAGCGAATAGCCGGAAAGCACCTGCGCGATCTGCATGACCTGTTCCTGATAGACGATAACGCCTTGCGTCTCCTTCAGCAGGTAATCGATCTTCGGATGGATCGATTCGATCTCCTCTTCGCCATGCTTTCGGGCATTGTAGACCGGAATATTTTCCATCGGACCGGGACGATAGAGAGCAACCAGCGCAATAATGTCCTCGATACAGTCCGGCCTCATGCCGATCAGCGCCTTGCGCATACCGGCACTTTCCACCTGGAACACGCCGACAGTCTCGCCCCGCGACAGCATCTGGTAGGTTTTTTCGTCATCCAGCGGAATGGCGGCAAGATCGATGTCAATATCGCGCAGCTTGCAGAAATTCACGGCGGTTTTCAAAACCGTCAGGGTCTTGAGGCCGAGAAAGTCAAATTTAACCAGTCCTGCCTGCTCCACCCACTTCATGTTGAACTGGGTGACTGGCATGTCCGAGCGCGGGTCGCGATACATCGGCACCAGCTTGGACAGTGGCCTGTCGCCGATCACAATACCGGCGGCATGGGTGGAGGCGTGGCGATAAAGACCTTCGATCTTTTGGGCAATATCGAGAAGGCGGCCGACCACGGGCTCCTTCTCAGCTTCCTCCTGAAGGCGCGGCTCTTCTTCAATGGCCTTCGAAAGGGGCGTTGGATTGGCGGGATTGTTCGGAACGAGCTTGCAGATCTTGTCCACCTGCCCATAGGGCATTTCGAGCACCCGGCCCACGTCGCGAAGGGCGGCACGAGCTTGCAGCGAGCCGAAGGTGATGATCTGCGCAACCTGCTCGCGCCCGTATTTGCGCTGGACATAGCGGATCACCTCTTCACGGCGATCCTGGCAGAAGTCGATATCGAAGTCGGGCATGGAGACGCGTTCGGGGTTTAGAAAGCGCTCGAACAGCAGCGAAAACCGCAGCGGATCCACGTCGGTAATGGTCAGCGCATAGGCGACAAGCGAGCCCGCACCCGAGCCTCGGCCCGGCCCAACCGGAATATCATGCTGCTTTGCCCATTTGATGAAGTCGGAAACGATGAGGAAGTAGCCGGGAAACTTCATCCGCTCGATGACGTTCAGCTCGAAATCCAGCCGTTCGCGATAATCCTTTTCCTCGTAACCCGCCGCCATGCCAAGTGAGGCAAGACGTGCATCCAGACCTTCCTCGGCCTGCCGGCGCAATTCGGAGGCTTCCGCGCGCTCGGCCTCTTCCGGATCGTCACTGCCGCCGGTAAAGCGCGGCAAAATGGGCTTGCGCGTATCGAGGACGAAAGAGCAGCGGCTGGCAATTTCCACCGTATTTTCAAGCGCTTCAGGAAGGTCCGCAAACAGCGCCTGCATATCCTTGCGGCTTTTGAGATAGTGGTCAGGCGTCAGGCGAAAACGCCGGTCATCCGACACGATGGAGTTATGCGCCACCGCCATCAGGGCATCATGGGCATCATAATCATCGCTGGAGGGAAAGAAGGCCTCATTGGTTGCCACCAGTGCAATATCCTGCGCATAGGCCATTTCGACCATGCGTGCTTCGTGTTGCCGGTCATAGCCCTTCTGACGCTGCAATTCGACATAGAGACGATTACCAAAAAAGCCCTTGAGCGCCGTCAGCCGTCGTTCCGCTTGGGCAATATGTCCCTCTTTCAGCGCCAGATCCACCGGCCCGCCGGACGCTCCCGTCAAGAGGATCAGACCCTCAGCGCCAATATCTGCGAACCAGGACAGCTTGATATGCACCGCCTGACTGTTGTCGCCCGCCAGATAGGCGCGGCTGACGAGATCGACGAGGCGCTCATATCCCCCCTCATCCGCCGCCAACAACACAATGGCAGGAAACTTGCCAAGACCACGCTTGTCTTCAGCCACATCTTCCATATCGATGGAAAGCTGGCAGCCGATGATCGGCTGAATGCCGTCGCCCAGCGCCTTTTGCGAGAATTCCAGTGCAACGAAAAGATTATTGGTGTCGGTAATCGCAATGGCCGGCTGTTGATCGGAAACGGCCTTGCCTAGAATTTTCTTGAGCGGCAACGCCCCCTCAAGCAGGGAATAAGCGGAATGAACCCGCAAATGCACAAAGCCCGGACCAGCTTCGCAAGCGGCCTGATGTCCTGCGCCTGATCCCGCAACGGTAACTTCGCCCATCGTCTTCGCCCTGCCTGATCATGCCTCGACACTCTTAACGCATGTTGCGGCTTACCAGCCTCAAGCAACGTGCTTTAAGTTCTTATTTGAAAGCATGTCGTCATCGCAAAGCCGTTTCACATTTTTGAGCGACATGCTTTCTCGGCCACCCTCTTACTCAATCCGAAAAGCCGTAAGAAACTGCCGATCCCCTTATTTGCTAAATACCCACGGCCTGTCCAGCACGCCCAAGGGTCAATCAGCCTTCTCCCCCGCTTTTAACAGCCCTAGCCCCGAAGAGAAAGCCCGATCCTTTCAAGGGTCACATGGCCAGCGCAAGCAGGGAAAGGCTGGCGATAAACACAGCGATGGAGGCAAATGCGGCGAGGTCTTGCATGATGTCGGCCATAACACTCTCCTGTCTCTCTATGTTTTTATTTTGTTCCTTTTTCGTTCGTGCGTCAACCGTTTTTTGGCGCCCACTGCTTTTTGGTATTTTACAGCGCCGCGCACTTTATCAAACGCACAAGCGCTTAAATCCGCTCAATCCTCGAGAGAGCTGGTCTGAATTCATCCGGTCAAGAGGCGCTTTAACGCAGCAGGCTGGCTCGGATCATCGATATAGCCACATCGCGGCCTGCGCTATACGGGATGAGCCCGCGCAGGCGCCCATCCGGGCCGATCATCAGCAATGAGGTCGTGTGGTTCATGTGGTAATCACCGTTGCTGGCGGTCTGCTTTTGCGCATGAACCATCCAGCCGTTCACCACCTTTTGCATTTCCTCCGGCGCCCCGGTGATCCCGGTAATGCGGTTCGAGAATGCCGAGACATAGGCGTGCATGATCTCCTGCGTGTCCCGCTCCGGATCGATGGTGAAGAAATAAAGCTTCATCCTGTCGGCATCGCTGCCGAACGCCTTTACCCAATCCGCCATTTCGAACAGCGTCGTCGGGCAGACCTCCGGGCAATTGGTGTAACCGAAATAGACCAGGGATGGCGCGCCCTTGAACATTTCGCCATCGACAGGCTTGCCGCTATCATCGATCAACGAAAACTTGACGTTGAACGGCCCTGGACGGGCCTTGGCGCTATCTGCTGAAACCCAGATCATGATGCCAACCAGCGCCGAAACGAAAAGACCGGCCACGGCAAGGGTAAAGATTGTGAGCCGGTTGAACGTCATTTTCCATGGTCCATATGGGTATGATCCATGCCGCCATGCCCATCGTCGGCGGGCGTGCTGCCGGCGGCCAGAGGCCCGACGATGAAGTCTACGTCAAGCTTGCCCGCCTTTTCGAAGGTAAGAGTTGCCTTGATCTTTTCTCCCTCTTTGAAGGGTGCGGCGACATTCATGAACATGATATGATAATCGCTGTTCGGCTGCATCGGGACGGTCGCGCCAGCAGGAATGGCAATGCCATCCTTCTGCTCGTTCATTTCCATCACGCCGTCGTCCATTTTCATTTCATGCAGTTGGACGGTCTTTGCGCGCTCGCTGCTGACCGATAACAAACGGTCCGGCTCGTCGCCCTTGTTGACGATGGTAAGGTATCCGCCGCCAACCTTTACGACCGGCACCATGGCACGCGCAAAGGGATGATCGATTTCAAGCTTGCCCAGCTTGTATTCATGCCCGCTCGCTGTTTCCGCCAACAGGCCCGTGATAAGAAAGGCACTTGTGATAGCGAGCATTTTCATCGGCTTCATGACTTTTCCCTTAAAGGCATTTTGAAACGGCAGCCGCTTGAAAAAGCCGTTGCCGGAGATTTTTTCAAGTCAAATTCCGGCGATTCTTCAAAGGCCACGCCGTTCCGACCCACACTTTACGGGCCGTGGGATACGACCCCTCCCGGCCGCAAGATTGGCGACGAGCAGGCGCCACAAGCAGCCTTGCCAGGCAAACACTTGTTTTTACGCAATTTTCGAGAGTGATCGCCGCGAGCGATCAAGGGGTTTCTCACCCTTTTTTTTGCAGATGCTCAGGCAAGTGCAGCGGGGCTGCGACCACTCGTCGCGCCCGGCGCACCGAAAGCAAAACAAGGCACCGTCCTTCGTGCGGATCAGAGCTTTCTCAAATCGCCATATCCACGACCTGCCCATCGACGATGGTGACGCAGCGATCCATGCGTTGGGCAAGCTCATGGTTATGGGTGGCGATCAAAGCGGCAAGACCTGATTGCCGCACCAGTGCCTCCAGCGCCGAAAATACATAAGCGGCTGTTTCGGGATCGAGATTTCCCGTCGGCTCGTCGGCCAGCAGCAGAAGCGGCGCATTGGCAACAGCGCGCGCAATCGCCACGCGCTGCTGCTCCCCACCCGAAAGCTCGGCCGGACGGTGATCGGCGCGATGACCGATCCGCATATAATCCAGCAGGGCCTTGGCGCGTTCGCGTGCTTCGGGAATGGTCAGGCCGGCAATCATCTGCGGCATCATGATGTTTTCCAGTGCGGAAAACTCGGGCAGAAGATGGTGGAACTGATAGACGAAGCCAATATGGCTGCGCCGCATGGCGGTTCGTCCATCTTCGGAAAGGGCCGTGCATTCCTGCCCGCCAATCGTCACCTGCCCGGCGCTTGGATGTTCCAGCAATCCGGCAATATGCAGCAATGTCGATTTGCCCGTGCCGGACGGGGCCACAAGCGCCACGGTCTCGCCTTCATAGAGCTTGAGTCCCGCATTTTTCAGAATGGTCAACAGCGTCTCACCCTGCCCATAGGTGCGGTCAACGCCGGAAATTTCGAGAACAGGCTTTTTTCCCATCAATTCGCTCTGGTTTGATTGCGTGATTTGTCCTGACCGCCTTTTCGCAAGTCAGGCCGCGCATGTCCTCATTCGTAACGGAGTGCCTGTACCGGATCGAGCCGCGCAGCACGCCAGGCGGGAAAGATCGTTGCCAGGAAAGAAAGCACCAGTGACATGATGATGACGGAGGTCGTTTCACCCCAGCTCATATCCGCAGGCAGCTTGCTCAGGAAATAAAGCTGCGGATCGAACAGAACTGTCCCGGAAACCCACGAGAAAAAGCTGCGGATCGATTCGATATTGAGACAGACGATAACCCCAAGCGTTACCCCTGCCAGCGTCCCCGCAATACCAATGGCTGCGCCGGTCATGAAGAAAATGCGCAGGACCGAGCCCGAACTTGCCCCCATTGTCTTGAGGATGGCGATGTCGCTGCTCTTGTCCTTCACCAGCATGATCAGGCCGGAAATGATGTTCAGCGCCGCGACCAGAACGATCAGCGTGAGAATCATGAACATCACATTCCGCTCCACCTGCAAGGCCGAGAAGAATGTCTGGTTCCGCTGACGCCAGTCACTGATGAAAATCTGCCGTCCTGCCGCATCCTCTACCTTTGGCCGCAACGCATCGATGTCATCGGGATTCGAGACAAACAGCTCGATGGACTGCACCAGTCCCTCGGCGTTGAAATAAAGCTGAGCCTCCTCAAGCGGCATATAGATGATAGAGGCATCATATTCCGACATGCCGATCTCGAAGGTTCCGGAGATCTTGTAGGATTTCACCCGAGGATTGACGCCCATCGGCGTCACGTCACCTTCCGGGGAAACCAGCGTGATCGTATCGCCGGCTTGCAGGCCAAGATCATTGGCCATGCGGCTGCCAACCAGCACGCCCTGCCCGGACGTGAAGCCGACCATGTCGCCACTCTTGATATTGCCGGAGACTTCCTTGAGCTTCATGAGGTCATCGGCCCGAACGCCCCGCACCAGGGCGCCCGTTCCAGCCCCGCCCTTGCCGGAGGCAAGCGTCTGCCCCTCCACCAGCGGCAAAGCCATGGTCACACCCTGCACCGAGCCAAGCTTTTTCGTAAGTTCCACATAATCGTCGAAGGGTTTGTCCACAGGCTGCACGATCATGTGACCATTGATGCCCAGAATGCGCGAGATGAGTTCGGTGCGAAAACCGTTCATCACCGCCATGACGATGATGAGGGTCGCGACGCCGAGCATGATGCCCACGAAGGAAAAACCCGCAATCACCGAGATCACGGCCTCCTTGCGCCGCGCCCGCAGGTAGCGCCAGGCAACCATGCGCTCGAAGGCGCTGAAAGGCTTGGCGCTGGCAAGAATTTCACCCTGCATGGCGCCTGCGGTACCCGTTTCGCTGCTCACTCTTGCCTCCTGCAAACGCTCAACCGACCAGTCGGTTCAGCGCGGCTTCCATGGTCATTGTCTCGCGCGCACCGCTGCGGCGGAATTTCAGCTCCACCTCACCATTGGCAATGCCACGCGGCCCGACGATCACCTGCACCGGAACACCGATGAGATCTGCCGTGGCGAATTTCGTCCCGGCACGATCGTCGGTGTCGTCCAGCAGCACATCCTTGCCAGCCTTGGAAAGGGCTGCATAGATCGCTTCCGAGGCCCTGTCGCAGGCTTCGTCACCAGCCTTCATATTGATGATGACGGCATCGAAGGGAGCGACCGATTCCGGCCAGATGATGCCGTTTTCATCATGGGAGGCTTCGATAATGGCCGGAACAAGGCGCGTCGGCCCAATCCCGTAAGAGCCCATGTGGACAAGATGTTCCTTGCCGTCCGGCCCCTGCACCTTCGCACCCATCGGCTCGGAATATTTGGTGCCGAAATAGAAGATGTGCCCCACCTCGATGCCGCGCGCGCTGATCCGCTCGCCTTCGGGCATGGCGTTGTAGACAGCCTCGTCATGCATTTCCGAGGTGGCGGCGTAGTCTGCGGTCCAATCGTCGAAGATTGCCTGCAAACCGGCGACATCGTCGAAATCGGTATCCGCCGACGGAATGGACCGGTCCAGAAAGCTCTTGTGGCAGAAAACTTCCGACTCGCCCGTATCCGCCAGAATAATGAATTCGTGGCTGTGATTGCCGCCAATCGGACCCGTATCGGCCCGCATCGGAATAGCGCGCAAGCCAAGCCGGTCAAACGTGCGCAGATAGGCGGCAAACATCTTGTTATAGGAGTGGACCGCACCTTCCTTGGTCAAATCGAAGGAATAGGCATCCTTCATCAAGAACTCGCGCGAGCGCATCGTGCCGAATCGCGGCCTGATCTCGTCGCGGAACTTCAATTGAATGTGATAGAGATTGAGCGGCAGGCTCTTATAGGACTTCACATAGGACCGGAAAATATCCGTAACCATTTCCTCATTGGTCGGACCATAGAGCATCGGCCGGTCCTGACGGTCCTTGATGCGCAGCATTTCCTTGCCATAGGCGTCATAGCGGCCACTTTCCTGCCAAAGCTCGGCCGATTGCAAGGTCGGCATCAAAAGCTCGATCGCACCCGCACGGTTCTGCTCTTCGCGAATAATGGCATTCACCTTGTCCAGAACGCGCTTGCCCAGCGGCAGCCAGGAATAGATACCCTGCGATTGCTGACGGATCATGCCCGTGCGCAGCATCAGCCGATGCGAGACGATTTCCGCCTCCTTGGGGTTTTCCTTGAGAATAGGCATGAAGGTGCGAGACAGGCGCATACCGGTTTCCGTATTTTATGGCTGCCGCGCCGCAGGCGGAATCAGCCTCTTCAATGTGTCATATCCGAGCCTTCTAGCCCGTTCCGCCGCCGAAGAAAACCCGCACAATGCGCGAGAGCATGTCGCGCAAAAGTGTGAAACGGTTTTGCGATGACGACATGCGTTAAAACAAGAACTTACTGCATAATTCCTTAAATCGGAATCGATTTAAGGTGAAAATTATGCAGCAGATTTAAAGTGTCACAGCGTCCTTTGTGCGTTTGTTAAAACGCACGGCGCTGTAGTACAATCAGATCGAGAAGCGCTCAGATACCAGCCCTGGCAGCTGCTCGGCACCACGGCGAAGGCCTGTGCCCGAAGCAGAAGAATGTCAAAAAAAAGACAGCCGAAAGCCGTTTTCTGTCACGGAACAGTTTTTTCACAGGCTGTAACAAATTTGCAAAATTTTAGATGACAAAGCGGAAATGTTAGGCTAATTTCAGCTCACAAAAGAGGCAGAGAGCTTAAATTTCTGCCGGTCTCGCGGTAAAGTCTTGGGAGGATCAGATCTTAGGCGCGCCAGTTCGCAGCCCCAGCAATGGTTAAAGATCACGCGATGCTTATATAACAAGGTCTTCGGACCTTGTTTTTTTTTGCACTATATTCGGGTGAATCTGCACACGGCGAAAGCGCCGGTCAGCAGTGGCGATCCCTATCGCAAGTCCGGCATGATATGCGGCAAATCCTCGAAACTTATGCCAAAATAGCTTGAAGCAAAGTTCCAGCCGAAAAATATCGTCGCAGATACCAGCGTATTGATCGCCATGACCCGCAGGAAACGAAAACGGGCTGGCGCACTGCCAATCGTACCGGGAACGAGTTCTCGTGCATCATCCTGCGTGCGAACCCCAAAAGGCAGCACGGCGAAAATCGTCACCCACCAGACGATAAAATAGATTGCGGCACCCGTAAGCCAGGACATGCTTCCCTCCCAGTTCAAACCGACGGATACATTTTCCGGCCGCCGTCAGGCAGTATCGCGGCTTGCGTTTTATAGCAGTAAAACATGGTCCTTATAAAAGGGAAAAGGCTTATCGGGGCATTCGGGAGAAGGTGCGGCCCCCTTGACCGCTCCTTCACACCTGCTCAAGCTCGATGAGCGTGCCCATGAAGTCCTTCGGATGCAGGAAAAGAACGGGCTTGCCGTGGGCGCCTGTCTTCGGTTCACCATTCCCCAGCACGCGGGCACCCTTGCCGGTCAACAGATCTCTCGCAGCAAGAATGTCATCCACTTCGTAACAGATGTGATGCATTCCCCCGCCTGGTGCCTTTTCGAGGAAAGCCTTGATCGGCGAAGCTTCACCGAGCGGTTCCAGAAGCTCTACCTTGGTGTTCGGCAATTCAACAAAAACAACCGTAACCCCGTGCTCGGGAAGAGCCTGCGGGGGTGATACCCGCGCACCCAATGTTTCGGCATAGACCCTCGCCGCAAGCGCAATATCAGGCACGGCGATGGCAATATGATTGATCCGGCCAAGCATTGGACACCTCTCCTTTTATGCAAACATGACGACAATACCGGAAGGAGGCACTGCGCCTCCTTCCGGAAATTTTCTAGCTTGCAGCTCAAGGATATTCAATCATACCTTGCTGACAAAAACCGTCACAACCGGCTTCTTACCCCAACATTCATTGGCCGTCGAACGCACGGCGCGGCGAATGCTTTCACGAAGACCATCCAGATCCTTGCGCCGTACCCGCGGAATACTCTCAACAGCACCAAGCACGGCGTCATAGAGAATATCCTCCATATCGTCGCCCTCTTCATCCTGCTGCGGCAGGCCCACCGCGACAACCTCCGGGTCGCCCCGGAAGTCATAGCGTTCATCAATCAACACATGCACCGAAACATGGCCGACAAAGGCAAGCTTGCGTCGCTCGCCAATCCCCATTTCGTCAAAGTCACCAATGAGCTTGCCGTCTTTGAAAATACGTCCATGCGGCACTTCATCGATAACTTCCGCTGGCCCGGGCGCCAGCCGCAAGACTTCACCATTGCGAACACGCGGCACCTGTCCGATCCCCGCTTGCAGGGCAAGCTCCTGCTGCGCCATCAGATGCGCCGCCTCTCCGTGAACGGGCACCAGCACCTGAGGGCGAGTCCATTCATACATTTGCAGCAATTCGCGCCGCCTTGGATGTCCTGATACGTGAACGAGCGCGTCATTATCGGTGACAATATGAACGCCCTGCTCGATAAGGCCGTTCTTTATATCATTGATCGCCTTTTCGTTGCCTGGAATAGTCCGGGACGAAAAGACCACAGTGTCACCCTTCGCCAAGGCCACATTGCGCATCTCGTCGCGGGAAAGCTTTGCAAGCGCGGCTCTCGGTTCGCCCTGGCTTCCTGTGAGGATGACCACGATCTTGTCTCTTGGAATGTAGCCGTATTCATCCTCGGCAATAAAAGGCTTCACGCCCTCCATGATGCCGATGTCATCGGCCACCGCAACCACACGTTTGAGAGAACTGCCAAGCAGCAGCACATCGCGTCCCGCCGCCTCCGCGGCCTGGGCAATCGAGCGGATCCGGCCAACATTGGATGAGAAAGTGGTAATCGCCACTCGCCCTTCCGCATTCTCGATAATCTGGCGCAGACCTTCCGAAACTTCAATTTCCGAGGGTGAAATGCCGCCGCGCATCGCATTCGTGCTGTCGCACATCACGGCAAGCACACCCTCATCTCCCAGGGCGCGAAAGGCTGCCTCATCCGTCAGAGGGCCGAGCGAGGGATCCATGTCGATCTTCCAGTCGCCGGTATGAACGATGTTCCCCAAGGGCGTGCGGATGACCAGAGACATGGGTTCGGGAATGGAGTGATTTACGCCAATCGCTTCCACGACAAACGAGCCAAGGTGAAGCTTGTCACCGGGCTTGAATGGCGTCACGGGAATTTCCGACCGGCTCCCCTCGTAATTCCGCTTTGCTTCCAACATGCCGGAGGTAAAGGCCGATGCATAGACCGGGACATTGAGACCCGGCCACAGGTCGTTCAAGCCGCCGTAATGGTCCTCATGCGCATGGGTGATTATGATGGCCTTGAGATTCTTCCGCTGGGAAAGAACATAGCGAATATCGGGAAGAACCAGATCCACGCCCGGAAGGTCCGGGCCGGGAAAGGTGACGCCGCAATCGACCATGATCCACTCGCGATGCCTCGGCGACCCAAAGCCATACAAGGCGAGGTTCATGCCGATCTCACCAACGCCGCCAAGCGGGATAAAAACCAGTTCCTGTTTGTCAGTCATACTTCTTACGCCCATCCGGCTCAAAAAAAACATCACCTGCCGCAATCGGCGCGATGCCCTGCGAGCCTCTATCGAGCAACAGCATTCCATGTTCATCGATTCCGGAAAAGGTCCCGGTGATCGATCGATCTGGAAGGTTGACGATAATTTTTTCCCCTATCCCGCAGGCCAGTTCTCTCCAGCGCTGCGTAATCTCTCCTACGCCCTCGCCGCGGTTCCACAGGAGGAGCGTATCAGCCATTGCAGCAAAGAGATGCGCAAAGACATCTTCCGGCGAAGCTGTGGCGCCATGGTCCGCAAGGCTTGTCGTGGCGTAGGACGCCTGTTCCGGCTTGTGCGCGATATTGATTCCAACGCCAATCACCAGGGCATGACGACCAGAGGGCATCACCTCAGCTTCAAGCAGAATGCCGCAGGTCTTCGCCCGGCCAATCAGCACATCGTTCGGCCATTTCACTTCGACCGGCGGCGCAGAAACAGGAAGCACACAACGCACTGCGCGATGGACAGCAAGAGCAACAGCCAATGGAAGAGAAGATATGCGCTCCATCGGTGCGGGATCGATGAGCAACAGCGAGGCATAGAGATTACCCGGTTCGGAAACCCAGGGCCTGCCGCGACGGCCTTTACCACCTGTCTGCTGACGGGCGGTAATCCACAAATTCCCCGGATCGCCCGCACGGCCGCGCTGAAGGGCGACGACATTGGTCGAATCGACGGTATCTAAAGCATCATGCCGGAAGGCGTCGAGCGCCCTCCGGCTTTTGTACATCGAGCTACTCAATGGAACAGGGTCGCTGCCGCTGCCGATGCCGCCGTGCCAACCGGCCCGCCGATCAGAACATAGGCAATCACGAAGAGACCAGACAGACCGAAAACGACTTTCAACAAGCCAGACGTCTTTGCAAACTGGACCTTGGAGTCATCGAACCACATGACCTTGACCACGCGCAGGTAATAATAGGCGCCGATGACAGAGGCCAGCACGCCGATGATCGCCAGCGCGTAAAGCTTCGCCTCAATGGCAGCGAGAAAAACAAAGTATTTCCCGAAGAAGCCAGCCAGCGGCGGAATGCCGGCGAGCGAGAACATCAAAGCCGTCAGAATGAAGGCCATGAACGGGTTTGTCTGCGACAGACCGGCAAGATCATCCACATTTTCGAGCGTCTCGCCCTCCGCCGTGCGCATGGACAGGATGCAGGCAAAGGTGCCGAGATTCATGACAAGGTAAATTGCCATATAGAGCAACAGGCCCTCGACGCCCGTCTTGGAACCTGCGGACAGGCCCACCAGCGCATAGCCCATGTGGCCGATGGACGAATAGGCCATCAGCCGCTTGATATTACGCTGGCCGATGGCCGCAACGGAACCCAACACCATGGAGGCGATGGCAATGAAGACGACGATCTGCTGCCACTGACCCTGTACGGGCTGGAAGGCATCGATGACCACACGCACCATAATAGCCATGGCCCCGACCTTCGGCGCTGCGGCAAGAAACGCCGTAACAGGTGTGGGCGCCCCTTCATAAACGTCCGGCGTCCACATGTGGAAGGGCACCGCCGAAATCTTGAATGCCAGACCAGCGAGAACGAATACCAGACCGAAGATCAAGCCGAGATTTGCGTGTTCCGAACCAAGGACCGCGGCGATCTTGTCGAACTCGACATTGCCCGTGAAGCCGTAAACCAGCGACATGCCGTAAAGCAACATGCCGGAAGACAGCGCACCAAGCACGAAGTATTTCAGGCCAGCCTCGGTCGAACGCACGCTATCGCGATTGATGGCCGCCACGACGTAAAGCGCCAGAGACTGAAGTTCCAGAGCGAGATAGAGCGAGATCAGGCTGTTGGCAGAAATCATCAGCATGATGCCCAGGGTCGCCAGAACAACCAGCACCGGAAACTCGAATTTGTCGAGATTATTGGCCTTGGCAAGCCCCGTGGCCATCATCAGCGTCACGATGGAACCGACAAGAGCCAGAACCTTCATGAAGCGTGCATAGCCATCGGCAATGTAGGCGCCCGCAAAGGCAACGCCCTCTGCGGGAGCAAGCAGGATAAACAACCCTGCCACCAGTATGAGAATGACGGCAAGGGCAGAGACGAAGCTTGCCCGCCCCGTAAAGACACCGATCATCAGCAGCGCCAGCGCGCCAACCGCCAGCAAAAGCTCCGGCGTGACCATATGCAGGCTTGCAAGGAGAGTTTCAGCAGTCATGTCTACGGATCCTGTCGTCAGTTCGCGAGAAGCGCAACATTCTGCGCTGCCTGCAATGCGGCGGAATAATTGTTCAGAAGCAGATCGACAGAGGCCGTGGTGGCGTCGAAGATCGGAGCCGGATAGACGCCGAACAGAATGGTCAGCGCAATCAGCGGATAAAGCGTGACTTTTTCACGGAACGACAGGTCCAGAAGCCCTTTGAGACTTTCCTTGTCCAGCGCCCCGAATACCACGCGGCGGTAAAGCCAGAGCGCGTAAGCCGCGGAGAAGATCACGCCCGTGGCAGCAAACAGCGCGACCCAGCTATTGGCGCGGAAGACACCGATCAGCGTCAGGAACTCACCGATAAAACCGGAAGTGCCGGGAAGCCCCACATTGGCCATGGTGAACACCATGAAGGCTAGCGCATATTTCGGCATATTGTTGACGAGACCGCCATAAGCCGCGATCTCGCGGGTATGCATCCGGTCATAGATCACGCCAACGCACAGGAACAATGCACCCGAAACGAAGCCGTGGCTGATCATCTGGAAGAGCGCGCCCTGAAGGCCCTGCTGGTTGGCCGCAAAGATACCCATGGTGACATAACCCATGTGCGCGACCGACGAATAGGCAATCAGCTTCTTCATGTCTTCCTGCATCAACGCCACGAGCGAGGTGTAGATGATCGCGACCACGGACAGTGCGAAGACGAAAGGCGCAAAATAATCGGAGGCCAGGGGGAACATGGCGAGCGAGAAACGGATGAAGCCGTAACCGCCGAGTTTCAGCATGATGCCCGCAAGGATGACCGAACCAGCCGTTGGCGCCTGAACGTGAGCATCGGGAAGCCATGTATGAACCGGCCACATCGGCATTTTGACCGCAAAGGATGCGAAGAAGGCAAGCCAGAGGACAATTTGCAAATGCGCAGGGAACTTGTGCGCAAGCAGCTTGACGATATCGGTCGTACCGGCATCCCAATACATCGCCATGATCGCCAGCATCATCAGCACGGAGCCAAGAAGCGTATAGAGGAAGAACTTGTAGGATGCGTAGACGCGATCCTTGCCACCCCAGACCCCGATGATGATGAACATCGGAATGAGACCTGCCTCGAAGAAAACGTAGAAGAGAACGATGTCTAGCGACACGAAGACGCCAATCATCATCACTTCCAGAATGAGGAAGGCGATCATGTACTCCTTGATGCGCTTCTCGACAGACTCCCAGCTTGCCAGCACGCAAAAGGGCATGAGGAAGGCCGTGAGAACGACAAACAACATGGAAATGCCGTCAACGCCAAGATGATAGGCAATGCCGGTATTCAGCCACTCATGGTATTCGACAAGCTGGAAGCCGGGATTGGCGTTGTCGAACCCGATCCACACGAACAGGGAAACAATAAAGGTCGCAACCGTCGTCAGCAGCGAGATATTCAGCACATTGCGGCGGCCGGAAGCCGTATCGTCCCGCATCAATAGCAGCAGCACGACGCCTACCAGCGGCAGGAAAGTGACCGTGGAAAGAATAGGCCAATCGGTCATCAGAAGGAACTCCCGAGCATCATCCAGGTAACGAGCGCAGCAACACCGAGCAGCATCGCAAACGCATAATGATAGAGATAGCCGGATTGCAGACGGACAACACGCTGCGTCAGGCCGGCAACCCCTGCGGCAACACCATTCGGTCCGTAGGCATCGATCGTGGCAACGTCACCCTTCTTCCACAGGAACCGGCCAAGAGCCTTGGCGGAGCGCACGAAGAGGAAGTCGTAGAGTTCGTCGATGTACCACTTGTTCAGCAGGAACTGATAGACCAGCCACTGGCTTTCTGCGAGCTTCTTCGGCGTTTCGGGCGACTTGATGTACATGAACCATGCCGTCACGAAACCCAGAAGCATGGCAACGAACGGGCTGAATTTCACCCAGGTCGGAACGTGATGCGCCTCGTGCAGGATCTCGTTGTGTTCGCTGGTGAAGAGCGCGCCCTTCCAGAATTCCCCATAGGCTTCCCCGATGAAGTAATCATGGAAGACAAAACCAGCCACTAGCGCACCAATGGTCAGGACGTAAAGCGGCACAAGCATCACCTGTGGGCTTTCATGCACATGGTGCATGACTTCGTGCGAGGCGCGCGGCTTTCCGAAGAATGTCAGGAATGCGAGGCGCCAGGAATAGAAGCTGGTGAAAAGCGCGGCGACGACCAGCAGCACAAAGGCAAAGCCCGATGCCGCACCATGCGCCGCGAAAGAGGATTCGATAATCGCATCCTTAGAGAAAAAGCCTGCCGTACCGATGACCGTACCCGGAATTCCGACACCTGTCAGCGCAAGCGTGCCAATCGTCATGGCCCAGAAGGTAACGGGGATATGCTTGCGCAGCCCGCCCATGTAACGCATGTCCTGCTCGCCATCGACGGCATGGATAACCGAACCGGCGCCAAGGAACAGCAGAGCCTTGAAGAAAGCGTGGGTAAAGAGGTGGAACACGGCCGCGCCATAGGCGCCAACGCCAAGGGCCACGAACATGTAACCGAGCTGCGAGCAGGTCGAGTAGGCAATGACCCGCTTGATGTCGTTCTGCACCAGACCGACGGTTGCGGCAAAGAAGGCGGTAATCGCACCGATGATCGTAACCACCGTCAGGGCATCAGGCGACAGTTCGAAAATCGGCGACATGCGTGCCACCAGGAAAACGCCGGCCGTCACCATGGTTGCGGCATGAATGAGCGCCGAAACCGGGGTCGGGCCTTCCATGGCGTCCGGGAGCCAGGTGTGCAGCAGAAACTGCGCCGACTTACCCATGGCGCCCATGAACAGCAGCAGGCAGGCGCCGGTAATGGCATGGGCCTTGTCGAGATGCATCCCGAAAAGCGTGATGACAGCCTCGCCATGTTCTGCGCCTTCATGCGGCAGGTAGTTTGCCGCCGCACCGAAAATCGTGTCGAAATTGATCGAACCAAACAGCACGAAAACGGTGGAAATGCCGAGAATAAAACCGAAATCGCCGACACGGTTGACGATAAAGGCCTTCATGGCTGCGGCACAGGCAGAAGGCTTCTTGAACCAGAAGCCGATCAGCAGATAGGAGGCCAGACCCACCCCTTCCCATCCGAAGAACATCTGCAAGAGATTGTCGGACGTCACCAGCATCAGCATGGCGAAGGTGAACAGCGAAAGATAGGCAAAGAAACGCGGGCGATGCGGATCGTGGTGCATGTAGCCGATGGAATAGAGATGCACCAGCGTGGAAACGCTGTTGACCACCACCAGCATGACCGCCGTCAACGTATCGACGCGAAGCGCCCATTCGACGTCGATGCCACCGACCTGGATCCAGCGAAGGACCGGAACTTTGATCGCCTCGGCATGTTCAGCCATTCCAACGGTAATGAAGACATACCAGGAAAGGGCCGCAGCGACCACCATGAGGCTCGTCGTGAGCAACTCTGATGCCTTGGCACCGATCTGGCGACCGAACAGGCCAGCAATGAGCGAGCCGATCAGCGGGAGAAAGACAATTGCCTTATACACTAGCATAGCCGTGTCAGCCCTTCATCATGTTCACGTCTTCGACGGCGATCGAACCGCGGTTGCGGTAGAAGACGACGAGGATTGCAAGGCCGATCGCAGCTTCAGCAGCCGCGACGGTCAGAATGAATAGCGCGAAAACCTGACCGACGATGTCGTTGAGAAACGACGAGAAGGCCACCATGTTCAGGTTTACCGCGAGCAGAATGAGTTCCACCGACATGAGAATGACGATGATGTTCTTCCGGTTGAGGAAGATGCCGAAAACGCCGAGCATGAACAGGATGGCGCTGACGGTAAGGTAGTGGGAAAGTCCGATTTCCATTGTCTTGTCCTTGAAACCTCTAGCGCCCGTTCAAAGGCCCTGGCCCGGCTTTACCTTGACCACTTCAATGGCCGTAGCCGGTCCGCGGGCCACCTGGTTGGCAATGACCTGCCGCTTGATGTTCTGGCGATGACGCAATGTCAAAACGATCGCGCCGATCATCGCGACGAGAAGCACAAGCCCGGCGATCTGGAAGAAGTAAACATAATTGGTGTAGAGAACATCACCCAGGGCGGCGGTGTTCTGCCGCTGCGATAGCGGCGGGATTGGCATGGTAATGGCCTGCTTGGCCTGCGGCGACAAAGTCGAGCCACCGATCACGAAGATCAGTTCGGCTGCGACAATCGCGCCGATCAGGGCAGCCACCGGCGCGTGCTTGGCCGCGCCTGCCCGCAACTGATCGAAATCGATGTCGAGCATCATCACCACGAACAGGAAGAGAACCGCGACCGCGCCAACATAGACGACCAGAAGGATCATCGCCAGGAATTCCGCGCCGGTCAGCATGAAGAGACCGGCAGCGTTCACGAAGGTGAGGATCAGAAACAGAACCGAGTGAACGGGGTTTCTTGAAGAGATGACCATGAACGCCGACGCGACCGCGACAAAGGCGAAAAGGTAGAAAAAGATAGCCTGAAGACCCATGATGGTGCCTTTTCATCTTCCCGGGGATGAGACCGGCCGGCCTCTCCCATGAAATGGCAGGCCGAGGACCCGCCGTGATTCCGGATTTCAGACCGGAGGAACGAGTTCCCCCGATCTCATGCTCTCGATCAACGATAAGGGGCATCCATCGCAATATTGCGCGCGATTTCCCGTTCCCAACGATCGCCGTTCGCCAGAAGCTTGGCCTTGTCGAAATAAAGCTCCTCGCGGGTTTCCGTCGAGAACTCGAAATTCGGACCTTCAACGATGGCATCGACCGGGCAGGCTTCCTGGCAGAAGCCGCAGTAAATGCATTTCACCATGTCGATGTCGTAGCGAACGGTGCGGCGGGTTCCATCGTTGCGCCGGGGGCCTGCTTCGATGGTGATCGCCTGGGCGGGACAGATTGCCTCGCACAACTTGCAGGCAATGCAGCGCTCTTCGCCATTGGGATAGCGGCGAAGCGCATGTTCACCACGGAAGCGCGGGCTGACCGGCCCCTTTTCGAAGGGGTAATTCACCGTCGCCTTCTGCTTGAAGAAGTAACGCATCGACAGGAAGAAAGCGCCGACGAATTCTTTCAGGAAAAGCGAGCGGACAGCCTGGAAAAGACTTGCCATCTTCAAACTCCAAATCTGCTGGATTTCAGGATGGGCCGCATCAGGCCCAACCCATCAGCTTCAGCACGAAAGCAACGATAATGACCATGACCAGCGACAGCGGCAGGAAGACCTTCCAGCCCAGACGCATGAGCTGGTCATAGCGATAGCGCGGAACGATAGCCTTCGTAATCGCGAACATCGAGAAAACCAACGTCGCCTTGATGACAAACCAGATAATCCCCGGCACCCAGTTCAAGACCGCGATGTCAAGCGGCGGCAACCAGCCCCCGAGGAACAGGATTGTCGTCAAAGCGCACATCAGAACGATGGCGGCATATTCGCCAAGCATGAACATCATGTACGGCGTCGAACCATATTCAACCATGAAGCCGGCAACGAGTTCTGATTCGGCTTCCGGCAAATCGAAAGGAGGACGGTTGGTTTCCGCGAGCGCCGAGATGAAGAAGATCACGAACATCGGGAACAGCGCCAGCCAGTGCCAGTCGAGAAGCGACGGCGGCAGGCCCATCATCGTTCCCAGACCCGACTTCTGGGCAAGTACGATGTCGGTAAGGTTGAGCGAGCCAACGCACAACAGCACGGTAACAATCACGAAGCCGATGGAAACTTCGTAAGACACCATCTGAGCCGCGGAACGGAGTGCGCCAAGGAAGGGATATTTCGAGTTCGAGGCCCAGCCGCCCATGATGATGCCATAAACCTCCAGCGAGGAGATGGCGAAAACATAGAGGATACCAACATTTATATTGGCGATGACCCAGCCATCATTCAGCGGAATGACAGCCCATGTCGCGAGCGCCAGCGTCACGGCAACAAGTGGCGCCAGAAGGAAAACACCCTTGTTGGCGCCCGCCGGAATGATCGGCTCTTTCAGCACGAACTTCAAAAGATCGGCGAAGGACTGGAAAAGGCCCCAGGGACCCACCACATTCGGACCACGGCGCAATTGCACCGCTGCCCAGATCTTGCGGTCAGCCAGGAGGATGTAGGCAATGAACACCAGCAGACAGACCAGCAGCAACAGCGACTGGCCGATCATGATGGCCGTCGGCCAGACATAATTTGAGAAGAACGAATCCATTATCCTTTGCCCTTACTCTGCCGCTGCCTTGAAATTGTTGCGCGCCAGGGCTGAGCATTCGGCCATGACCGCAGACGCACGTGCAATCGGGTTCGTCAAATAGAAGTCTTTGACCGGGGAAGCAAACCCAGATTGAGACATCGCACCGGCTTTTTTCGCGAGCGCTTCAATAGAGGCCGCATCGCCAGCCTGGATTTCGTCGATAGCAGCGAAATGCGGGTGCGCCGCAAAGAGCTTTTGACGCAATTGCGCGAGCGAATCAAACGGCAGTTTCTTACCCAGCACATCCGACAGAGCGCGAATGACAGCCCAGTCTTCACGGGCATCGCCCGGCGCAAAACCGGCACGGTTCCCCATCTGCACGCGACCTTCCGTATTCACCCAAAGACCGGATTTTTCGGTATAGGCGGCGGCGGGAAGGATAACGTCGGCGTTCTGCGCGCCGTTATCACCGTGGGAGCCGATATAGACGGTCAATTTTGCGGACTTGGCAGAAAGGTCAATCTCGTCGGCGCCGAGCAGGAACAATACGTCCATGCTGCTCAGCATCTCATTTGCGGACTTGCCGCCCTGACCCGGAACGAAACCGAGATCGAGACCGCCAACACGCGACGCTGCCGTGTGCAGGATGCTGAAACCATTCCACTCTGCTGACACTGCACCGACCGAAACGGCCAGCGCTGCAATCTGCGACAGAACGGCTGCGCCATCAGGACGGGCCAAAGCCCCCTGCCCGACAATGATGAGGGGACGCTGAGCCTTCTTGAGGACGTCGGCGAAGCTGTTCTTGCCGTTTGCGACGTCAGCCAGCGTATCAGGGCCTGCGCCCAGATAGCTGTATTCATACCGCAATTCGCCGGCTTCCCCGATAACGCCGATCGGGAAGTTTCCGCGGCGCCAGCGCTTGCGAATACGCGCATTCAACACGGCCGCCTCAAAACGCGGATTGGCTCCGACAATCAACAATGCATCCGCATCTTCGATCCCATCGATCGTTGAATTGAAGATGTAGCTGGATCGGCCCAGGGCCGGGTCGAGAGCCACACCATCCTGACGACAGTCGTAATTGGCCGATCCCAGCGAAACGAGCAGTTCCTTGAGAGCGAACATCTCTTCGACAGAGGCGAGATCGCCGGCAATCGCCCCGATTTTCGAGCCATTCGTGGAGGAAACAGCGGTCTTGATTTCTGCGAACGCCTCTGGCCAGGTTGCAGGCTGAAGGCGCCCGTTCCGGCGGACGTAAGGCCGGTCGAGGCGCTGGGTCTTCAGGCCATCCCATATGAAGCGGCTCTTGTCGGAAATCCACTCTTCGTTGATGGATTCATTGACGCGCGGCATGATACGCATGACCTCGCGGCCGCGCGTGTCAACGCGGATCGCAGAGCCAAGAGCATCCATGACATCGATCGATTCGGTTTTGCCGAGTTCCCACGGACGGGCCGTAAAGGCAAAGGGCTTCGAGGTCAGTGCGCCCACCGGGCAGAGATCGACCACATTGCCCTGAAGCTCGGAGGTCATGGCCTGCTCGAGATAGGTGGTGATTTCAGCATCCTCGCCACGGCCAATCAGGCCGAGTTCCGCAATGCCTGCCACTTCCGTCGTGAAACGAACACAGCGCGTGCAATGAATGCAGCGGTTCATCACGGTTTTGACGAGTGGTCCGATATATTTGTCTTCAACGGCACGCTTGTCTTCGCCATAGCGGGAGCTATCGATACCGAAAGCCATGGCCTGGTCCTGCAAGTCGCACTCGCCACCCTGATCGCAGATCGGGCAATCAAGCGGATGGTTGATCAGCAGGAATTCCATAACCCCTTCGCGGGCCTTCTTGACCATCGGCGTATTGGTGTACACCTCCGGCAACTCGCCATTCGGTCCACCCCGGATGTCGCGAACGCCCATTGCGCAGGATGCGGCAGGTTTGGGCGGTCCGCCCTTCACTTCCACCAAGCACATGCGGCAATTGCCCGCGACGGACAGCCGCTCGTGGAAACAAAAGCGCGGGACCTCGGCACCTGCCTCCTCGCACGCCTGCAACAGCGTGAAATGATCGGGAACCTCGATTTCCTTACCGTCGACTTTCAGCTTTGCCATTTTCGCCTTCCTGTCTCACGTCCATCGCAACAACCGCGCAAAGGCGGCACGGGCATCGTGAAATGCCCGGCTGCGTATGTCTTTGTTCGGACCCCTTCCCCAACCCCATTGCCGACGTCGGTGGCTGGAGAGGGCTCCATAATCTTCATTCGAAGGTTTCCCTTCAGCCTTTCCGAGAGGCGCCAGCCGCTGGCGCCTTGATTTGCTTTGCCTGACCAACCCAATCGTCCCGCAGAACCCGTCCGTCAAGCCCTAACTCCGCATCCATGCGCAAGGCTTCGTCCGTGCTCCAGGAAGCAATCTGCGAAAACCGCGTGATGCCAGCCTGCTGTAGCATCGATTCGACCTTCGGACCGATACCAGAAATTTTCTTAAGATCGTCCGAAGACCGCTTGCGCGCAGAACGACCCGCCTTGGCAGGCACACTCGTCGCTGCTTCTGCCCGCTTGCTCTTCACAGGCTTCGAGATGACACTATCCGATGCACCGGCCTCGGTTTGCTGCAAACTCGACGCTTCGGCAACCGGCACTTCAGGTTCTGAATTTGCAGAGACCACTTCGGACCGGGTCTCCTCATCCAGCACTCCATTCAAGGCCTTTTGCCACGAGCCAAGAACGAAACCTGCCATCTGGGTCGCGAAACCAAGACCAGCCATGGTAGCAGCAGCGGCTGTCACTACGGGATTGGCAAGCATGGTGGGAAGGTCCACGGGAGGATACCCAGCAGCCGATACGTTGCCCACCGGATCGACCGATGCAGAAGCCGTTGCGTCGCCAGCACTTTCCACCATGGACCCTACCCTTTATTCGGCCGCTTCCATCACAGCGCCATGATCGGTGGCGTTGCGGGTATATTCGTCGATGCGCTTTTCGATCTCAGGACGGAAATTGCGGATCAGCGCCTGGACAGGCCATGCAGCGGCATCGCCAAGGGCGCAAATCGTGTGCCCCTCGATCTGCTTCGTGACCTGGAACAGCATGTCGATCTCGCGCTTTTGCGCCTGCCCCTTCACCATACGCGCCAATACGCGCATCATCCAACCCGTGCCTTCGCGGCAGGGCGTGCACTGACCGCAGCTCTCGTGCTTGAAGAATGCCGAGATACGCCAGATTGCCTTGATGACGTCGGTGGACTTGTCCATCACGATCATCCCACCCGTACCGAAGGACGACTTGACCTCCCGCATTCCATCGAAATCCATGATGGCATCAGCCATGTCTTCACCGCGAACGATCGGACAGGAGGCACCACCGGGAATAACAGCCTGGAGATTATCCCAGCCGCCCCGGATGCCGCCACAATGGCGCTCGATGATTTCACGGAAGGACAGGCCCATTGCCTCTTCGAAGGTGCATGGCTTGTTGACATGCCCCGACACCATGAAAAGCTTGGTGCCGACATTGTTCGCGCGACCAATGGAGGAAAACCAGCTTCCGCCACGACGCAGGATCGTCGGTGCAACCGCAATCGATTCCACATTGTTCACGGTGGTCGGGCAGCCATAAAGACCCATATTGGCCGGGAACGGGGGCTTCAGACGTGGCTGCCCTTTCTTCCCCTCAAGGCTTTCGAGCAGCGCCGTCTCTTCGCCGCAGATATAGGCACCTGCGCCGTGGTGGACATAGATGTCGAAGTCCCAGCCATTCTTGTTGTTCTTGCCCAGCAGGCCATTGTCGTAGCATTCGTCAATGGCGGCCTGAAGTGCTTCGCGCTCGCGCATATATTCGCCGCGCACATAGATATAGGCCGTGTGGGCGCCCATGGCAAAACCGGCAATCACGCAGCCTTCGATCAGCGTGTGCGGATCGTGGCGCATGATTTCGCGGTCTTTACAGGTGCCGGGCTCCGACTCATCGGCATTCACCACGAGGTAATGCGGACGACCGTCGCTCTCCTTGGGCATGAAGGACCATTTCAGACCCGTCGGGAAGCCAGCGCCACCGCGGCCGCGCAGGCCGGAGGCCTTCATCTCGTTGATGATCCAGTCGCGGCCTTTTTCGATGATCTGCTTGGTGCCATCCCAATGGCCGCGGCTCATCGCGCCCTTCAGGGACTTGTCCTTCAGGCCGTAGATATTGGTAAAGATGCGATCCTGATCCTGTAACATATCTCAACCCTTGGCCTTGTCGGCGTTATCGCCGGAGACTTTCGCATTATCAGCAGCAGCCGCCTTGTCTGTTGCCGGCGTCTTCAGCTTGGGATCCGTGATCGGCGTATCCGTCTGTGGCCGGGCGGCGTTCGAAGGCGGGACTTCAGCTGCATCCGCGACAGGTGCGCCATTGCCATCGGCCCAGCGAACCGCCTTGATCTCTTCCGTCAACGTCACGGCGCCACCCGCGGGCGCAGAGAAATGCCGGTCGGTCTGGGGACCGGTCTTGACCTCGGCGCCCTTGCCTGCCTCGAACGCATCGATGATTTCTTCCAGACGCTCGGGCGTCAGGTCTTCATAGGCATCCTTGAAGATAATCACCATCGGTGCGTTGACGCAGGCGCCCTGACACTCGACTTCTTCCCAGGACAGCGTGCCCGACGCATTCCGCTCCAGCGGCTCTGCGTGGATCTTGTGCTTGCAGACCTTCATCAGGTCTTCGGCGCCACGCAACATGCAAGGAGTCGTGCCGCAGACCTGGATATGGGCGCGCGTGCCAACCGGCTTCAACTGGAACTGGGTGTAGAAGGTCGCAACCTCCAGAACACGAATATAGGGCATTTGCAGCTTTTCAGCCACGAACTCGATGGCAGCCTTTGTGACCCAGCCATCCTGTTCCTGCGCCCGCATCAGCAGCGGAATGACCGCCGACTGCTGACGCCCCTCCGGATATTTCCGGATTGTTGCCTCTGCCCAGGCAGAATTTTCCGCATTGAAGGCAAAGCCCGCAGGCTGAAATTGATCTTCGGCTAAACGACGAACGGACATGCTTCCTCACGCCTTATTCAGTTTATCGGCCGGGGCCAGGGCTTCGCTCAAACGAAGTGGCACATGGACCGTTTTGTCTTGAAGGTTGGGTGTCGTGAACGGCGCGCACGAAACGGCAAGGCAAGCCGCCCTGCCCTTCGCACCAGCCACCATAGACAACAACCCGGACGGCATCAGCGGTCCACCTCTCCGAACACGATGTCGAGAGAGCCAAGGATTGCCGTTACGTCGGCCAGCTGATGGCCCCGCGTCAGGAAATCCATGGCGGCAAGATGAACGAAGCCCGGAGCGCGGATCTTGCAGCGATAGGGCTTGTTAGTGCCATCGGAGACAAGAAACACGCCAAACTCGCCCTTCGGCGCTTCCACTGCCGCATAAACCTCACCGGCAGGCACGTGGTAGCCTTCCGTGTAAAGCTTGAAGTGGTGGATCAACGCTTCCATTGACCGCTTCATTTCACCACGCTTCGGCGGCACGACCTTGCCATCGAGTGACGACACCGGACCCGTCCTTGCGTCGCCCAGCAGGCGGTTGACGCATTGCTTCATGATCTTAACGGCTTCGCGCATTTCCTGCATACGGATCAGATAACGGTCGTAACAGTCACCATTCTTGCCGATCGGAATGTCGAAATCGAGTTCCGAATAGCATTCGTAAGGCTGCGACTTCCGCAGATCCCAGGCAGCGCCGGAGCCCCGCACCATGACGCCCGAAAAACCCCAGCGCCAGGCATCTTCAAGACTCACGACACCAATATCGACGTTGCGCTGCTTGAAAATCCGGTTCTCCGTCAAAAGCCCCTCGATGTCATCGAGAACTTTGAGGAAAGGATCGCACCAGGCGCCAATATCTTCGACCAGCTCCGCAGGAATATCCTGATGGATGCCGCCGGGACGGAAATAGGCCGCGTGCATACGGGCGCCTGAGGCGCGCTCGTAGAACACCATGAGCTTTTCACGCTCTTCAAACCCCCAGACCGGCGGCGTCATCGCACCGACGTCCATGGCCTGCGTCGTGACGTTCATGATATGCGACAGGATACGGCCGATCTCGGAATACAGAACGCGGATAAGCTGGCCGCGAATTGGGATATTGAGGCCGAGAAGCTTTTCCACCGCCAGGCAGTAGGCGTGCTCCTGATTCATCGGCGCGACGTAATCGAGCCGGTCGAAATAGGGCAAGGCCTGAAGATAGGTCTTCGCTTCGATCAGCTTTTCGGTGCCACGATGAAGCAGGCCGATATGCGGATCGACGCGCTCGACGATTTCGCCATCCAGTTCCAGCACCAGACGCAGAACGCCGTGGGCCGAAGGATGTTCGGGGCCGAAGTTGATCGTAAAATTACGGACGGAATGTTCGGTCATGAGCCTGACTTACTCGCCCCCTTACTTGGCAGCTTTCTCATCGCCCGGCAGCACGTAATCCGTGCCTTCCCAAGGCGAGAGGAAGTCGAAATTGCGGAATTCCTGCTTCAATTCGACAGGCTCGTAAATCACGCGCTTCGCGGTGTCGTCGTAGCGAACCTCGACAAAGCCCGTCAGTGGGAAATCCTTGCGCAGCGGATGGCCTTCGAAGCCATAATCCGTCAGGATCCGGCGAAGATCCGGATGGCCGGTGAACAGGATTCCATAAAGATCCCAGGCTTCCCGCTCGAACCAGTCGGCGCCGGGAAACAGCGGACAGATCGAGGGAACTGGCGTCACCTCATTGGTTTGCAGCTTGACGCGGATACGCTGGTTCTGGCGGGGCGCAAGAAAGTGGTAGACCACATCGAAACGATCGGCGCGCTTGGGATAATCAACCCCGCAAACATCGATCACATTGATGAAGCCGCACTTCGGATCGTCACGCAGAAAGGTGACAAGTTCGATCAACTTGCCTGCGGTCGTCGATACGGTCAGCTCGCCAAAGGCAACATCGCAGCCTGTCACCAGCGCCGCGGCCTTTTCGCTGATATGGTTTGAAAGCTCCTGAAGGGCTTCACTCATGGATTCGGTCCCTCGCCCTTACCGTTCGATCGTGCCGGTGCGGCGGATCTTCTTTTGCAGAAGCAGAACGCCGTAAAGCAGTGCTTCTGCCGTGGGGGGACAGCCCGGAACATAAATATCCACAGGGACCACCCGGTCACAGCCGCGCACGACGGAATAGGAATAGTGATAATAGCCACCGCCATTCGCGCAGGAGCCCATCGAAATGACATAACGCGGCTCGGGCATCTGGTCATAAACCTTGCGCAGGGCCGGAGCCATTTTGTTCGTCAGGGTGCCGGCAACGATCATGACATCCGACTGGCGCGGCGAGGCGCGCGGCGCAACACCGAAACGCTCCATGTCGTAACGCGGGCCGGAAGCCTGCATCAGACCTTCCACGGCGCAGCAGGCAAGACCGAACTGCATCCACATCAGCGAACCTGTACGGGCCCAGGTAATCAGCGCCTGGGTTGACGTGACGAGAAAGCCCTTGTCGGCAAGCTCGTCATTGATTTCACCAAAGAAGGCGCTGTCACTGCCGATCGGCTTGCCGGTTGACGGATCGATAATACCCTTGGGCTGAGGCGCCACGAGGGTTTCAGTCTGACGGGTCACTCCCATTCCAGGGCTCCCTTCTTCCATTCATAGATAAAGCCGATGGTCAGCACACCAAGGAACACCATCATCGACCAGAAGCCGAACCAGCCAATGGCACCGAAGGAAACGGCCCAGGGGAACAGAAACGCCACCTCGAGGTCGAAGATGATGAAGAGGATCGACACCAGATAAAAACGGATGTCGAACTTGATACGCGCATCGTCGAAGGCGTTGAAGCCGCATTCATAAGCCGAGAGCTTTTCAGCGTCCGGCGCCTTGAAGGCCACGGCAAACGGGGTAATCAGGAGAGCGAGGCCTATGACCATCGCAATAGCGATGAAAACCACGATCGGAAGGTAAGAACTGAGCAGTTCAGTCATCATATCCATCCCTGCCTGCTGGAGACACCTGGCGACGTCCCTGGCCTCTCGGCCTGCAAGCGAAAAAAGACTGTTGCAACGCGCCGTGGTTAGCGCAGCCTGAGAGGTTGCGCAAGTGCACGGAGCGCATTTCGCACATGCACATGAAGAGTTTAACAAACACACTAACGGGGGACAAAAGGGAACGCAAACCCAATTAAATCAGAGCGTCCATAATTATAAGGGAGATTGAAAATGGCGCGAGTGACGGGGCTCGAACCCGCGACCTCCGGCGTGACAGGCCGGCACTCTAACCGACTGAGCTACACCCGCGCATATTTCAAGGCCAAATGGCCAGGGGACCGAGATCCCATTCGGGGAAACAAGATGGCGCGAGTGACGGGGCTCGAACCCGCGACCTCCGGCGTGACAGGCCGGCACTCTAACCGACTGAGCTACACCCGCTGATCTTGCAAAGGAAGCTTCCCTCCCCCGACCGAAGCGACAACCGCCGTTCGATGAGCGGCTAACTAAGTGGTTCCTGCATGGGTGTCAAGCAGCATCGAAGACAAAAATGCGACGATTTGAAAAAACTTCCATACCCCCTTGGGGAAAAACAGATGCCATCTCTAAGCGTGTGAAAAGACAGGAATTTAGAACTATTTTGTTTCAGGCATTTAGGCTGTTTTTGGCACAGATTACCCGAAAAATTGCTTTTTGCCTCTTGCGGTTTTTGCGAACAACGAATAGATCACACCCATCGACGCGGCAGCGACAAGCTGCAAAACGCGCCGGGCGATTAGCTCAGTTGGTAGAGCGCCTCGTTTACACCGAGGATGTCGGGAGTTCGAGTCTCTCATCGCCCACCATTTTCTTCCCTTTTTCGTTTGTGTTCGGTTTTGCAGCTACATCGGTTGCGTTTCGCCGTTGCTCTTGTGGTTTGGTCTTCGGCTGCTTGGATCGCCTGTAGGGTTGCGATTTCTCGACCCGAACTACTGCATAATTCCTTAAATCGGAATCGATTTAAGGAATTATGTAGCAGATTTAAAGTGTTACAGCGTCCTTCGTGCGTTTGATAAAACGCACGGCGCTGTAATGTCGGCGTGAATCGAACACCGGGAAATGTGAATCGAAAAAATCAGTCCTCAGAAATGATTCCGACACAGCTCGAGATGCTGGAAGCGCCGTGGATTTTATCAGACCGACGGCGCGGTAGGGGATTGTAGCTGAAAGCGGAAAGTAATCGTCGCTTCAAAAATGCGTAGAATCAAAAAATTAGAGCGGTTCAGTAAAACACTGAACCGCTCTGTTACGCAGCGCCTGAAGCGTCAGGCTCTTAAAAGTCTGGATCAGCCGTTTACAGCGTCCTTGAGGCCCTTGCCTGCCGTGAATTTCGGCACATTGCGAGCCGGAATATCGACTTCTGCGCCGGTAGAAGGGTTACGGCCCTTGGAGGCTTCGCGGTGGGAAACGGTGAATGCACCGAAACCAGCCAACCGAACGTCGCCGCCATTCTTCAGTTCGGCCTGAACCGTTTCGAATACGGCGTCAACTGCGGAAGCGGCATCGGCCTTGCTCAAGCCAGCCTTCTCAGCGACTGCGGATACGAGTTCAGTCTTGTTCATGTTTCCAACCTTTCTGTATGGCATGAAACGATTCAAAAAACGTAAAACCGGGACGACATTAATCATCCACCGGTCCGTCACAAGCCAAAAGCACTTGAATGGCCTGAAAAACAAGGGTTTTGGCGGCATTTACACAAAAAAAGGGCTGACCCTTGGGTCAACCCTTTCGTTTTTTCGATGCAATGGGAGGATCGCCGCAAAGCCGCCCTCAATGGGCCACGGTCGTGCCTGAATCCTCGGTTGATTCGACCGTGCCCAGCGCCGGGGTTTCGATGCTGCCATCCCATTCGATTGGTTCCGGCACACGGGTCAGGGCGTGCGAGATCACCTCCCCCATCCGCGAAACCGGCACGATCTCCAGACCGTTCTTCACGTTATCGGGGATGTCGGCGAGATCCTTGGCATTCTCCTGCGGAATCAGCACTTTCTTGATTCCGCCGCGAAGGGCAGCCAAAAGCTTCTCCTTGAGGCCGCCGATTGGCAGCACGCGGCCCCGCAGAGTGATTTCGCCGGTCATAGCGACATCCTTGTTGATCGGGATGCCCGTCATCACGGAAACGATCGCTGTGGCCATGGCAACACCGGCAGACGGACCATCCTTTGGCGTAGCGCCTTCCGGAACGTGAACGTGTATATCCGACTTGTCGAAGCGCGGCGGCTCGATGCCGAAATCCACGGCACGCGAGCGCACGTAAGAGGCGGCAGCGGAAATCGATTCCTTCATCACGTCCTTGAGATTGCCCGTCACCGTCATGCGACCCTTGCCGGGCATCATGACGCCTTCGATGGTCAGCAATTCCCCGCCAACCTCCGTCCAGGCCAGCCCCGTGACGATACCAACCTGATCTTCACCCTCGGCCTCGCCGTGGCGATAGCGCGGCACACCCAGATAATCCGAGAGATTGGCGCCGGAGACCGCGACAGAGGTGGTCTTGCCCTTGATAATCTCCGTAACCGCCTTGCGGGCCAACTTCATCAGTTCCCGCTCGAAGCTGCGCACGCCGGCCTCACGGGTATATTGCTGGATGACCGCAAGGATGGCATCGTCGGAAACCGAGAACTCCTCGGGCTTCAATGCATGTTCCTTGATCGCCTTGGGCAGAAGATGGCGCTTGGCGATCTGAAGCTTCTCATCCTCGGTGTAACCGGCAATGCGGATGATTTCCATGCGATCCATCAGCGGGCCGGGAATGTTGAGCGTGTTGGCCGTGGTGATGAACATCACATTCGACAGGTCATATTCCACTTCGAGATAGTGGTCCATGAAGGTTGCGTTCTGTTCCGGATCCAGCACCTCGAGGAGTGCAGAAGACGGATCGCCGCGAAAATCCATGCCCATCTTGTCGATCTCGTCGAGAAGGAAAAGCGGGTTGGACCGCTTGGCCTTTTTCATCGACTGCACGACCTTGCCCGGCATGGAGCCGATATAGGTACGGCGATGGCCGCGAATTTCCGCTTCGTCGCGCACGCCGCCCAGCGCCATGCGCACATATTCGCGGCCGGTTGCCTTGGCAATCGAGCGCGCCAATGAGGTCTTGCCGACGCCGGGAGGGCCGACGAGGCAAAGAATCGGCCCCTTGATCTTGGTAGCGCGCGCCTGAACAGCAAGATATTCGACGATGCGCTCCTTGACCTTGTCGAGACCGAAATGGTCCTCATCGAGGATCTTTTCAGCAAGGTTGAGGTCAACCCGCACCTTGGATTTCTTGCCCCAGGGAAGACCGAGCAGCCAATCCAGGTAGTTGCGCACAACGGTCGCTTCCGCAGACATCGGGCTCATATGGCGAAGCTTCTTGAGTTCCGCATCGGCCTTTTCCTTGGCTTCCTTGGAAAGCTTGGTCTTGGCAATGCGCTCTTCCAGCTCGGCCATCTCGTCGCGGCCATCCTCGCCGTCGCCAAGCTCCTTCTGGATCGCCTTCATCTGTTCGTTGAGGTAGTATTCGCGCTGGGTCTTTTCCATCTGCCGCTTGACGCGCGAACGGATGCGTTTTTCCACCTGAAGAACCGAAATTTCGCCTTCCATGAAGCCGAGAGCTTTTTCAAGCCGCGTCTTCACGCTCACCGTTTCCAGCATCTCCTGCTTTTCGGTGATTTTGATCGACAAATGTGAGGCAACCGTATCGGCAAGCTTGGAGTAATCCTCGATCTGGCTTGCCGCACCAACGACTTCCGGGGAAATCTTCTTGTTGAGCTTCACGTAGTTTTCGAATTCCGACACCACCGAGCGGGACAAGGCTTCGACCTCGACGGCATCTTCCTCGGGCTCGGCAAGCAAAGCCGCATGGGCTTCATAGAAGTCTTCGCGCTCGGTATAGGTCGAAATTTTTGCACGCGCCTTCCCCTCGATGAGAACCTTTACGGTGCCATCGGGAAGCTTGAGCAATTGCAGCACGTTTGCAACGGTGCCAACCTTGTGGATCGCCTCCGGGGCCGGATCGTCATCGCTGGCATTGATCTGGGTGGCCAACATGATCTGGCGATCGGAGCCCATGACTTCTTCGAGCGCGCGAATGGACTTCTCGCGCCCTACAAAGAGCGGCACGATCATGTGTGGAAACACCACGATGTCGCGCAGCGGCAACACCGGATAGGTGCTGGTTTCGCCGGCGACAGAGGTCACTTTAGTCATTCCATTTCCTTTCATTGTCCCGTTGCCGGGACCCAAGACCGCGCTTGAAAAGCCGCGGGGGACATGGCCCTGTCTCTCCCCTCAAGTGGAGAGTGCAACGATAGAATTCAAGCCCAAGGGCCGGCACCGCCGAAGGGCGGCTTCCGGCTGACGGGCAATGACGAGATGAAGCCAACACCCGGTTCAGCCGCAATCGGCATCCGCGCAGCTACTCGGCGAACACAATACGCAGCCTGGGCAAATCACCTGAAAACTCTTCACCATTCATAGCCTATTCACATGCCCGTGCAAACGGCGCGCATCCGCCAATTTGTCGGAAATACGTAAATGAAAGGCCGCAACCAGCGCATTCCGGACATGAAAAAGCCCGCACATGGCGGGCTTTAAAATCTCCAGAAGACAGACCGCTCTCAGGCGGAGGCATTTGCCTTTTCTTCCTGGCGATCCGCGTAGATGTAGAGCGGGCGTGAGGCCCCCTTCACCACTTCGTCGGAGATCACCACTTCGCGCACGCCTTCAAGCTCCGGCAGCTCGAACATGGTATCCAGAAGGATTTTTTCCATGATCGAGCGCAGGCCGCGGGCGCCGGTCTTGCGAACGATGGCCTTGCGGGCAATCTCGCGAAGTGCGTCTTCGTGGAAGGTCAGCTCGACATCTTCCATCTCGAACAGCCGCTGATACTGCTTGACCAGAGCGTTCTTCGGCTCGGACAAGATCTGGATCAGCGCATCCTCGTCAAGGTCTTCCAGCGTCGCAAGCACCGGCAGACGGCCAATGAATTCGGGGATAAGGCCGAACTTCACCAGGTCTTCCGGCTCCAGCTCGCGCAGCACTTCGCCGACACGGCGGTCGTCCGGGGCGGCAACGGTGGCGGCAAAACCGATGGAGGTCTTTTCGCCACGGGCGGAAATCAGCTTGTCGAGACCAGCGAATGCACCGCCGCAAATAAACAGGATATTGGTGGTATCCACTTGCAGGAATTCCTGCTGCGGATGCTTGCGCCCGCCCTGCGGCGGAACGGATGCCACGGTCCCTTCCATGATCTTCAGCAGGGCCTGCTGCACGCCTTCGCCCGAAACGTCACGGGTGATCGACGGGTTGTCGGACTTGCGGCTGATCTTGTCCACTTCGTCGATATAGACGATGCCGCGTTGCGCGCGCTCGACGTTGTAATCGGCGGCCTGAAGCAGCTTCAGAATGATGTTCTCGACATCCTCGCCCACATAACCGGCTTCGGTCAGCGTGGTGGCGTCGGCCATGGTGAAAGGCACGTCGATGATGCGGGCCAGCGTCTGGGCAAGATAGGTCTTGCCGCATCCCGTGGGACCGACCAGAAGGATGTTGGACTTGGCCAGTTCGACATCACCGCCCTTGGAGGCATGAGCCAGACGCTTGTAGTGATTGTGAACGGCGACAGAAAGGATCTTTTTCGCCTGTTTCTGGCCAATCACATATTCATCGAGAATCTTGATGATGTCCTGCGGGGTCGGCACGCCTTCCCTGGACTTGGCCATGGAGGATTTGTTTTCCTCGCGGATGATGTCCATGCACAGCTCGACGCATTCATCGCAGATGAATACGGTCGGCCCGGCAATCAGCTTCCGGACTTCGTGCTGGCTCTTGCCGCAGAACGAACAATACAGGGTATTCTTCGAGTCACCGCCGTTGCTTCCGCTGACTTTGCTCATAACTTTTTCCTTCCAGCACGCCGCGCCAGCCCATCAGGCACGCGGTCCACTTACACCGCCCCGGAAACCACCCCTTTCAGTGGCCGGGGCGAAATTCAATCGAAGGGACTATCCAGCTCACAACCTTCACATAAGCGAACCGGCGGCAACGACAACCTCCGACATTCCGAGACTATGTCATAAAAATTCAACATAGCCTTAATAGCCGTTCCCTGCGCGTTCGGCCACCCTATAAAAGCAGCTCCCCTTTCACACCTTGGTGCCATGATGCAAAAGGGGCTGCCGGGCAACGGCCGCTCAGGAGGCCGCCGCACCTTCGATTTCGGCGCGGGTCGTGAGGATGCGGTCTACCAGACCCCAGTCCTTGGCCTCCCCGGCTTCCATGAAGTTGTCGCGATCCAGTCCGCGCTCGACTTCCTCATAGCTGCGGCCCGTATGCTTCACGTAAATCTCGTTCATACGGCGCTTCATCTTGATGATGTCGCGGGCATGGCGCTCGATATCGGCTGCCTGGCCTTGGAAACCGCCGGAAGGCTGGTGCACCATGATGCGGGAATTGGGGGTGGCAAAACGCATTCCCTTTTCGCCGGCCGTCAGCAAAAGCGAGCCCATGGATGCCGCCAGACCGACGCAAAGCGTGGAGACAGCCGGGCGAATGAACTGCATGGTATCGTAGATCGCCAGACCTGCCGTGACGGAACCGCCCGGCGAATTGATGTAAATGGCGATTTCCTTCTTCGGATTTTCCGCTTCGAGGAAGAGAAGCTGGGCGCAGACAAGCGAGGCCATGTGATCTTCAACCGGGCCGGTCAGGAAGATAATGCGCTCCTTGAGCAGGCGCGAATAGATGTCATAAGAGCGTTCGCCGCGATTGGTTTGCTCCACGACCATCGGCACCAGTGCCATGGCGGTATCAACTGGATTTCTCATGTCCGTCCTTTTCAACCCATTCCAGACCCACCGGGTGCAGGAATCAATCCAATGCTGTCAATCCCTACATAGAGCGTCCGGTCCCTCCACTTCAAGACTGAAGGCCCTCATATCCTTAATCCAGGCTCAATCGGTTGCAAGACTGATGCCTGACCATTCCCGGCCCTTGTGGATTTTATTAGCACGAGCCGTAAAGATTGCCGCTCCCATGCCGGAGCACCGGGTGCAAATGCCCCTTGCCGCGCACAGGAAAAACAACTTATGGTGAACAACAGGTAAGAAAACCGTTTGCACCGGATTTGGTCTCTCCGGCTTGCATAAACAAGTGCTGAATAGAGTTATAATTTAAGAATTCGTTAAAACTTCGGGTTCGATAAGTCATCCATCTCCTGCCCAAGAGGCGACTACCTTGTTCGACGTCAGAACCGCATTCCTGATATGGGGCGTTCAATCCCTTACCCTCGGCGTCCTGCTGCTGACGGTGTGGCTGCATGAGCGCAGCAGAAGTTATTATTTGTTTTTTGCGTTTGGCGTTGGCCTGCAAGGCGCAAGCATTCTTTTGTTCGGTATTCGCCACGACCTGCCCTTTACGATGCCGCCTTATGCGGTAACGGTTCTGACCATGCTTGGTTTTGCAGGCTGGATTACGGGTCTGCGAAGGCTGGATGGCCGCAAGGCCTCCCTTATTGCCCTGACGCCTTTTGTCGCATGGATTATCGCGCTGGCTTTGCCCCTTTCGGATGGCAGCACGGCCGGGCGCATCCTCGTGCATCAGTTTCCAAGCTTCACGGGCTTCGTTACCATGGCCTGCACGGTGCTGAACAGCCGTTTCAGCACGTCGAGCTACCGGCGTCTGCTGTCCTCGCTCTGGTTCATCCAGGCCGCCAACAATGCCGTGACCGGCATATACACCCTGCAACTGGAACCGAGGGACATCAGCGAGCTGCGCTTCCTGCCCTATCTCGGGCTGATCGGTATTGCCTGCCTGCTGGCAGCCATCGTGCTTCTGGTCAAAATCATCATGGACAGCAATGAGGCGTCCCTGCGTCAGCAGGCGCTGACGGACCCGCTCACGGGCGCCCTGAACCGGCGAGGCCTTATCGAGTCTCTGCCGCGCGTGCTGACCGAATGTGGCAAGTCAAGGCAGATTGCCCTGCTGATCTTCGATCTCGACTACTTCAAGCACGTCAACGATAACTTCGGGCACCAGGCCGGAGATGCCGTCCTGACCTGTTTTGCCACCATGGCGCGGGGCGTGATTGGCAAAAGGGGGCTTCTGGCGCGGAGCGGTGGCGAGGAGTTCAGCGCCCTGCTTCCCGTTTCCGATCTGCGGGAGGCAGCCTTCTTTGCCGAGCAGATCCGCCAGATGATCGCCATCACCCCTGTTGCCACCGAACGGGGCATCGTTCGTCTCACGGTCAGCGCCGGCGTCTGCGCCAGCAATTGCGACAGCTTCGATTTCGACCGTATCATGAGCCGCGCCGACAGCGCACTTTACACGGCCAAGGCCGAGGGCCGCAATCGTGTGGCCGTTGCAAAGGAAAACAGCCTCTTCTGCCTCACGCCAAGCGAGGAAAGCGGCACGCCTGCGGCAATCGACAACGAGGCAGACCGGCAGGTGGCGGCGCTGCGCAGGCTTTCGAAAAAGCGGCCGCAGGCTCCGGCCTGAAATCTTCGCGCTCTATGGATCAGGCATCATGTCCGCTTCCTTTCTCTCGATCGACCCCGGTACGCGGCGTGTTTGGCTCGACGCCCGCAATCCCGGCTTTTTCGAAAATCCGAACCGCAGCTATGCGGAGCTTCATGCCAGCACGCCGACATTCTTCTGGGAACAGCAGCAGCAATGGTTCTTTGCGGGATATGACCATGTGAACAGCCTGCTGCGCGACAAGCGCTTTGGCCGCCAGATTCTGCACATCACCAGCCGCGAAGCGCTCGGCTGGCCCGAACCGCCAGCCCATACCCGCCATTTCGACAAGGCTGAGGAATGGTCGCTGCTCGAACTGGAGCCGCCGGAACACACACGCCTGCGAACCCTCGTCAATCGCGCCTTCGTTTCGCGGCATGTGGAGAAGATGAGCGGCGACATCACCGATCTCGCCAATCGGCTGATCGACGGGTTCGAGGCCGATGGCAAAGTGGAGTTGCTGTCACGCTTCGCCGACATCATTCCGGTGACGATGATTGCCCGCATGATCGGCATACCCGACGAGATGGGGCCGCAACTTCTGAAATGGTCGCATGACTATGTGGGCATGTACATGTTCAAGCGCAGCCGGGCCGATGAAGAGGCTGCCGACCGCTCGGCCCGCGAATTTGCCGATTACCTGCGCGGCATCATTGCCGAACGGCGGGCGGCGCCGCGGGAAGATCTTCTGAGCCAGATGATCCACACCCGGCACCGCGATCAGTTTCTGACCGAAGACGAGCTGATTTCCACCACCATCGTTCTGCTCAATGCCGGTCACGAGGCGACGGTTCATCAACTCGGCAACAGTGTGCGGATCATTCTGGAAAGCGGGTTTGATCCATCGACGCTTTTTGCCGATGCCGCGACAACCGAACGGACGGTGGAGGAGTGTCTGCGCATCTGCGCGCCGGTGCATATTTTCCAGCGCTATTGTCTTGAGCCTTGCGAGATAGACGGCGTTTGCTTGAAAAGAGGCGACAAGATCGGGCTCATTCTGGCCGCCGCCAATCTGGACGGCCGGAAATTTCCCGACCCTCTCACTTTCCGGCCGGAGCGCAATGACGGCGCCAACCTGTCCTTCGGGGCGGGCATCCATTTCTGCATCGGCGCGCCGCTGGCCCGGCTTGAGCTGAACATCGTGCTGCCCCTGCTCTTTCACAGGTTGCGGGGCATGAAGCTTGCCTCCACGCCCCGCGTCAAGGATGTCTATCACTTCCACGGGCTCGAGCGTCTCGATCTTGTCTGGTAACGGACCGCCGATGACTAGAGCCTTTCACTGTTTCACGGAAACGGTGAAAGGCTCTAACTATTTGTTTTTACGCATTTCCGGACGGAAAACCGGTTTCCACTTTTCCTGAAAATGCTCTAAAGCCGGATAACGTAATCCTTGGTGGTGGTTTCGATCACCTCCCAGATGCCGGTAAATCCCGGCCGCAACACCAGCCTGTCGCCCTTCCTCAGGTGAATGGGCTCACCACCCTCCGGCGTCAGAATGGAATAGCCTTCGAGAAGGTGGAAATATTCCCATTCGTCATAGGAAACCCGCCAGGCGCCGGGGGTGGATTGCCACACCCCGGCGTAAAGACCGTCCTGCTCCTCGATATTCCACGTCAGGAATCGCGGATCACCGGAAACGAGCCGGTCGGGGGCTGGCGCCCCCTCTTCCGGTGTCAGGTTCGCGAGATCGAATCCGGCAAACGGTTTCATCCGTTATGTCCTTTCCAGCGCCTGCCCGAGATCGGCGATAATATCATCGGCATCCTCGATGCCGATCGAAAGGCGCACGACATCCGGTCCCGCGCCTGCGGCGATCTGCTGTTCCGGCGTCAGCTGCGCATGGGTGGTGGACGCGGGATGAATGACCAGCGAGCGCGTATCGCCGATATTGGCCAGATGCGAAAACAGCTCGAGGCCTTCGACGAGCGCCTTGCCCGCTTCATACCCTCCCTTGACGCCGAAGGTGAAGACAGCCCCGGCCCCCTTGGGCGAATAGCGCTGTTGCAGCGCGTGGTTGGGATCATCCGGCAAGCCCGCATAGCTTACCCAGGCCACCTTGGGGTGATCTTTCAGCCACCGGGCCACCTTGAGCGCATTTTCGCAATGCCGCTGCATTCGAAGCGGCAGGGTTTCGATGCCTGTTTGCAGCAGGAAGGCGTTCATGGGCGATATGGAGGGCCCAAGATCGCGCAGGCCCAGCACGCGGGCCGCGATGGCAAAGGCGATATTGCCGAAGGCCTCACCGAGGACCACGCCGCCATATTCGCTGCGGGGCTGCGACAAGGCCGGATAGCGGCCCGGTTCCAGCCAGTCGAACGTGCCGCCATCAACAATGATGCCGCCCATGGAATTGCCATGCCCGCCAAGGAACTTGGTGGCCGAATGCACCACGATGTCCGCACCATGCTCGAGCGGGCGAACCAGATAGGGGCTTGCCATCGTGTTATCGACAATCAGCGGCAGGCGATGGCGGTGGGCAACCTCCGCAATGGCTTCAATATCGACGAAGGTTCCGGCGGGGTTTGCAAGGCTCTCGATGAAGATGGCGCGCGTATTCTCATCCACCAGCGCGGCAAAGCTTTCCGGATCGGAGGTATCGGCCCAGCGTACTTCCCACCCGAAGCTCTTGAAAGAATGACCGAACTGGTTGATCGAGCCGCCATAGAGCCGCTTTGCGGCAATGAAATTTTGCCCCGGCATGAGCAGCGTGTGGAAAATCAGCAATTGCGCCGCATGGCCCGAGGCCACCGCCAGCGCCGCCGTACCCCCTTCAAGCGCGGCAACCCGCTCTTCCAGAACGGCCTGGGTGGGGTTCATGATGCGCGTATAGATATTGCCAAACTGCTTCAGCCCGAAAAGAGCGGCAGCGTGGTCGGAATCCTGAAAGACATAGGCCGTCGTCTGGTAAATCGGCGTGGCGCGAGCGCCGGTGGTGGGGTCCGGCTCTGCCCCGGCATGAACGGCAAGTGTGGCAAAACCCGGATTTTTCTGAGACATTACGTCCTCCCTGCGCCGGCCCTGGCCGGTCTTTCCAAAACATGGTCAGGTGATGGAACCCATCACCCTTGCGTGACGATCATATCCGCAGGTTGCAGACCTTAAACAAATGGTTTTGCCTTTTTTCCACATAAGGACAAAAAACTCTCGCCCATCACCGCAAATTTGAGAGAAGATCCGTTTGATCGATCCCGGCGGTCCAGAACTCGTTTTTTAAGGCATATGCATCAGCGATGCGCTTCACCGCCGATGAGACGTGGATATTCGATTGCCGGGCAGCGGTTCATCACCACTGCCATGCCCGCCGCCTCGGCCTTCGCGGCCGCCCGTTCGTCATAGACGCCAAGCTGGGTCCAGATGACCTTGGGGCGCACCGGCAGGCTCAGCGCCTCATCCACCACGGCATCGACATATTCGGAGGCGCGAAAGACATCGATCATGTCGATGGGCTCGGCAATATCTGCAAGACTGGCCATAACCGGCTGGCCGTGAATGGTTTTGCCGGCCTGACCCGGATTGACCGGAATAACCCTGTAACCCCGTGACAACAGGAAACCCATGACTGCAAAGCTCGGCCTTTGCGGGTTTGGAGAGGCGCCCGTCAGGGCAATTGTTTGCACGGATTGCAGGATACCGCGCAACCAGGCATCACTATAGGTTTGATGATCCATAATTCCTCCTGGTTTTCGCCAGCAGCGCATGAAACAAAAGGCCTGCTCGGCCGCTTTGCGATAATGCCCTATATGAAACCGCAGCCAAGGGAGAAAAACATGAAATCGCTATTTTACCCGGCCTTCACCGTCGCCTGCCTTTGCCTTGCCGCCAGCAATGCCTCAGCCATTGGCCGGTATGATACACCCGCAATGGATTGCTCATCCGTCCGCAACCTGTTGCGCCAGGAGGGGGCGGCCATTCTCCGTCATCCATCGACCCGCGTGGCGGGCATGACCCTTTACGATCGATATGTGAGCGAAACCGGCTTCTGCCAATCCGGCGAATATGCCGAACGCGCCACGGTTCCAACGCGCGACAATCGCGCCTGCCCCGTGCTGAATTGCCAACCCGTAGACAATCTCGATGACGGTTTCATGCGGATCATTCCACGGCATCGATTGTGAGCCGAGCCGGTTCCCGTCACGACTTCCGACGATGTTTTCTCAAAGCGAGGCGACGGCCCTGTGCTGGGCCTCGTAAACCAGCGGATATTCGGCGACCAAAGCCCGGTTCATCACCACATCTATTCCCGCTTTCTCGGCGCGAGCGGCGGCTTTATCGTCTCGAACCCCCAACTGACCCCAGATCGCGCGCGGACGCGGCTGAAGCGCCAGCACCTCGTCTACCACCGCGCCAAAAGCATCGCTGCTGCGGAAGACATCCACCAGATCGATGGCAACCGGGATGGCGGCGAGACTTGGCAAAACCTTCCTTCCATGAATTTCATGGCCCGCAATCAGCGGATTGACGGGGAAGACCCTGTAGCCTTTGCCAAGCAGAAAACCCATTACCCAGTGACTTGGCCGGTCATCGCGCAGCGATGCGCCGACCAGCGCCACCGTGTGGGACGAAGCCAGAATGTTTCGCAGATAGGCATCTTCGTAGGAATCGTGATTCATGACCTGCCTCCTTCCACCGGCCATGCGCCGGTTTTAGAGCATAATCCGACCGGAGTGAAACGAGGATCGGCAAGATTATGCTTCGAAAAGAAAAGGTTACAGCGCCGTGCGTTTGTTAAAACGCACGGCGCTGTAATCTCAAGGCTCGGTGATGCTGCCACATCCCGGCGCGCAATTAACTGCCTGCCCGGCAAGTCATCGCAAACTTGAAGATGCGAAGCCGGGAAACGGCAATTTTGCTCGTCCTGTATGTGCGATGATAGACCCAATTGTTTAAGGAGATGCGAAAAGACAACGAAACAAGTCTCGGCGATCCGTCTTGTTATGGTACCATAAAAACCCTGGACGTCACTCGGTGACGCGACTTCAAAACCATGAGTGCTATTTCAGTTTTTTCTTGATTATATTTCATTACTCAACTAATGTTAACGCTAACATTGCTTCTGAGCGTAACGCTTGTCAAATTTAGCCTGTGACACGCATCACATCTGCGTGATTACGTTGTGTATTTGTATGAGATTTAATCTTGTTTTGTTCTTGTGAACTTTAGAGATGAGCGAAATATCACCCGCGCTCACCTCGTTTTTGGCCGCGCTCGAAACCTATTGATCAGGGCTTCGCGGAATGACCCGGCAGGGACGCTTTTCGATCTGATCGAATGGAAGCGACGTTCCTGCTTTTTCCGGCGATAGTCTGGTCCGTCCACCCTCAAGCTCGGAATAAACAGGCGAACGAGGCCAGAAATATCCAAACAAACAAATGGTACCCAAATACCACATAATTAAACGTCTGTTTTTATTGATATTTTTTCAAAGCCATGCCTCAGCCCGTATCTTGACGGCGTTTTCGCATCTGCGTATAAGGCCTCGCAACATGCAGATCCTGTGATCGGCGTGTCTTCTTGCTGCACCAACGGCAAGACAAGCAACAAGAAACGCCCCGGGCCCTTGCGGCTTTCGGGGACCAGATGGAAAGAAAACTCCATGTCTACTTTCGTTCAGAAGCCCGCCGAGGTGGAGAAGAAGTGGGTCATCATCGACGCCGAAGGCCTCGTTGTTGGTCGCCTCGCCACGCTGATTGCAAACCGCCTGCGCGGCAAGCACAAGGCTACCTACACCCCCCATGTTGACGACGGCGACAACGTCATCGTCATCAATGCCGAGAAGGTCGTCTTCACCGGCAAGAAGTATCACGACAAGAAGTATTACTGGCACACCGGCTATCCGGGTGGCATCAAGGAGCGCACCGCACGCGCGATCATCGAAGGCCGCTTCCCGGAGCGCGTTCTCGAAAAGGCTGTCGAGCGCATGATTCCGCGCGGCCCGCTTGGCCGTCGCCAGATGAAGAACCTGCGCGTTTACGCCGGTTCCAACCACCCCCATGAAGCACAGCAGCCGGTCGCTCTCGACGTGGCAAAGCTGAACAGCAAGAACGTAAGGAGCGCCTGATCATGGCAGACCTTTCTTCCCTCAAGGATCTGGGCACCGCTCAGGGCTCCGCTCCCTCGCATGAGCGCAAGGTTGACGCCCAGGGCCGCTCCTACGCCACCGGCAAGCGCAAGAACGCCGTTGCCCGCGTATGGGTTAAGCCCGGCTCCGGCAAGATCATCGTCAACGGCAAGGAATTCGGCGCTTACTTCGCCCGTCCGGTCTTGCAGATGATCCTTCAGCAGCCGATCGTTGCTGCTGCTCGTTCGGGCCAGTTCGACATCATTGCCACCGTCAATGGTGGCGGTCTTTCCGGTCAGGCCGGTGCCGTTCGTCACGGCATCTCCAAGGCCCTCACCTACTTCGAACCGGGCCTGCGCTCCGTTCTGAAGAAGGGTGGCTTCCTGACCCGCGACAGCCGCGTTGTCGAGCGTAAGAAGTACGGTAAGGCCAAGGCCCGCCGCTCCTTCCAGTTCTCCAAGCGCTAATCGCTGGAAATTGCCGAAATTGGAAAAGCGGGGCCTTGGCTCCGCTTTTTTCGTATCAGGCTCCCGGCAAAAGACATTTGGCTTTTTTCAGTGCCTTTGCGGAGAATCAAAAAATTCAATCTTGCCTCCGGCAAGGCAAAGGCCAGATACCGCACCATCGTTACAGACACTCGCTGCCGATTGCCCAACAGGAATGTGGGGTTTGATTTGGGCAAAAATGATCTTGATCAAAGCTCTCGCGCGAACAGAAGACTATACAGCCCTACTTCGGGTTGCTCGATTCGGAAACACGATGGCATTTCCCGCAGTAGCGTGTTCGCTTTTGCGTCCGCCAATGCGTAGAAACAGAAAGTTGGAGCAGGTCGCGGCATAGGCCTTTTCGAAGAAAATGCAGATAAGAAGAAAAAGAGCAAGGCAGACTGAGCATGGCAGAAAAATCGATCGATCACGCCTTCACGGCCAATAATCTCACCAGCGCGGCAAGTGACCCGACCTATGCAGGCGCCCTTTCCTTCATGCGGCGCCGCTTTACCAAGGATTTGACCGGCGCGGATACGGTCGTGTGGGGTATTCCCTTCGATGCGGCGACATCCAACCGTCCGGGCGCCCGCTTCGGGCCGCAGGCCATCCGGCGTGCATCGGCGATCTTTGACAATGATCCGCAATATCCCTTTGACATCGATCTTTTTTCGCGGATGCCCGTGATCGACTATGGCGATTGCCGGCTGGATTACGGCAACCACTGGCAAACGCCCGCCACCATCGAACGCGAGGCCAGCGCCATTCTTTCCAGCGCCAATTACCTTCTGACGCTGGGCGGCGACCATTTCATCACTTGGCCACTGCTCAAGGCGCATGTGGCAAAGCACGGTCCGCTGGCTCTCGTGCAGTTCGATGCCCATCAGGATACCTGGTTCGATGACGACAAGCGCATTGATCACGGCTCCTTCGTTGGCCGCGCAGTCCATGAGGGGTTGATCGACCCGGCCCGATCGATCCAGATCGGCATTCGCACCCACGCGCCGGAGGATTGCGGTATCCGGATTCTGTTCGGCTACGAACTGGAAGAGATGAGCGCCGCGCAAGTGGCAGAGACCATTATACGCCATGTCGGCGACATGCCCGCCTATCTGACCTTCGACATCGATTGCCTCGACCCCGCCTTTGCGCCGGGCACTGGAACGCCGGTGGCAGGCGGGCCTTCAAGCGCGAAGGTCCTCTCCATTCTGCAACGGCTGGGGCCGCTCAATATCTGCGGCTCGGATGTCGTTGAGGTTGCCCCGGCCTATGACCATGCCGATGTCACCGCCATTGCCGGAGCAACCATCGCAATGTATATGCTTGGCCTGCGGGCCCGGCGTTTGCGGGCGCGTTAAAGCTCGTTGAGGCTTATCGGCTTCAAGCATCGTGCTTTAAGGTCTCGTTTCAACGCATGTTGTCATCGCAACACCGCTTCACAGTTTTGCGCGACATGCTTTGAGATTTTGAATCAAGATCCTGCCGGAGTGATTCCAAAAACTGCGGCAACAGCCTGTAAAGCGAGGAAAAAATGGCAGCGAAGATCTTCATCGATGGCGAACACGGCACGACCGGCCTGCAAATCCGCAGCCGTCTGGCTGAGCGCCGCGACGTGGAGCTGCTGTCCATTCCGGAAGCCGAGCGCCGCAATGCCGCCATGCGCGAAGACCTGCTGAACAGCGCCGACATTGCCATACTGTGCCTGCCGGACGATGCCTCGAAGGAGGCTGTGTCCATGCTGTCGGCCAACAATCGGGTTCGGATTATCGATACCTCCACCGCCTTCCGGGTTTCGCCGGATTGGGCCTATGGCTTTGCGGAAATGGACAAGGCGCAGGCTGAGCGCATTCGTTCGGCACGCCTGGTTGCAAATCCCGGCTGCTACCCCACGGGCGCCATCGGCCTTATCCGTCCGCTGCGGGCTTCTGGCCTTTTGCCACAGGACTATCCGGTCAGCGTCAACGCCGTTTCCGGCTATACGGGCGGCGGCAAGCAGATGATTGCGCAGATGGAGGATGCGAGCCGGGAAGATGCCATCTCCGCCAATCATTTCCTCTACGGCCTGACATTGAAGCACAAGCATGTGCCGGAAATGAAGGCTCATGGCCTGCTGGAACATGCCCCGCTGTTTTCCCCCTCGGTCGGCCGCTTTCCTCAGGGCATGATCGTTCAGGTGCCGTTGACATTGGCCCGCCTTGCGCCCGGCACGTCACTCGAAAGCATCCATGCCGCCCTCACGGCCCATTATGCGGGACAGAACATCGTCACTGTCGCGCCGCTGGCCGAAAGCGCCAGCCTCGCCCGGATCGATGCGGAGGAACTGGCGGGCCAGGACAGCATGAAACTCTTCGTCTTCGGGACGGATGGCGGTGAACATGTCAATCTCGTCGCCCTTCTCGACAATCTCGGCAAAGGCGCTTCGGGTGCAGCGGTTCAAAACATGAACCTCATGCTTTCGGCCTGATAATCGTTCACCGTAGTTTGTGAAAATTCGTCGGATCGTTCTCATTCCTTGAACGATCCGTCATCGGTTTGCAGCGTCGCCATGGGTTAAGGAAGTTGCTAGACCTGTCTCCAGCGATGGAGCAAAAGATGAGCGAACGCTTTCCGGTATATTTCATTCCGCATGGTGGCGGCCCGTGGCCCTTCATGGATTTTCCGAAGGACGCTGCTGGCCGGGGGCCCTGGGACGACCTTGCTGATTTTCTGACCGGCATTGATGCCGAACTCGGACGCCGGCCCAAGGCTGTCCTCGTCATATCCGGCCATTGGGAACGGGAGCCTGTGCCAACGGTCAGCACCGCCCCGGCACCGGGCATGTTTTTCGACTACTATAATTTTCCTCCGCACACCTATCAAATCCGCTATCCCGCCAGCAACTCGTTGCCGCTTGCGGCGCGCGCGCGCGCGCTTCTGGCAGAATCAGGCATTGCCAGCGCCGAAGATGGCGAACGGGGCTTCGATCACGGCGTCTTTATTCCCCTCATGATGATTTATCCCCATGCGGATGTGCCAATCACCATGATTTCCCTGAAAAACACGCTGGATGCCGAAAGCCATTTTGCCATTGGCCGCGCCTTGGAACCCTTGCGGGATGAGGATGTGCTGATTCTCGCCTCGGGCATGAGTTATCACAATATGCGGGAATTTCGCCGCGCCCTGCCTGACCATGTTGCAGAAGCCACCCGCTTCGATGAGTGGCTAACCGCAGCCGTCGAGGACGCGGACCCGCAGACAAGGGCCGCACGTCTGGCAAGCTGGCACCAAAATCCCGATGCCCGCGCCTGCCACATGCCCGATCATGACCACCTTGTGCCGTTGTTCGTTGCGGCAGGCGCTGGCGGATCCGACGCCGCCAAATGCGTGTTTCGCAGCACCATTCTCGGCAAGCCCTATTCCGGCTACCGCTTTGGCTGAGGCAATTGCTGAGGCAATTCCCCGGCATCAAAGAGGCGCAGGCTGCGCCTCGCTCGAAAGGTCTCAGACGGCCAGCCGGACCTCCGTTTCCCGGGGATATTCGCCGTAGAAGCCGCGCAGATGCGCCACCGCAAATCCCAGCACGATCAACGCCCCGCCCTGATGCGACAGCGCCACGTCCAGCGGCACCTGCATGAGCAAGGTGGCAATACCGATGGCGGCCTGCCCGCAGACCAGCGCAAACAGCACCACGGCGCGCCGGGCGTGCGCGGAGCCCGGAAGGTCGAAGCGACAGCGGAACATGTGGCCCAGCGCCACGATCAGCAAGGTATAAGCCCCAAGCCGATGAACGAACTGCACGGTTTTCGGATTTTCGAAGAAATTCACCCAGGCGGGCTGTTGCGCCAGCAGGCCGCCCGGCACCAAAGCACCATCCATCAATGGCCAGGTGTTATAGGAGAGTCCGGCATCAAGGCCCGCGACCAGCGCGCCCAGATAGATTTGCAGGAAAGCAAGCACCAGCAAGACACCGGCAAGGCGGCGTGACCCGCTGTGAATAGCGGGACTTTCCGTGTGACGGGAAAGGCCGCGCATAACCCAGACGGAAGAGGCAAAGATCAGGCAGGCCATGACAAGATGCGTTGCCAGACGATATTGGCTGACCTCTGTCCGCTCGGTGAGGCCGGACGACACCATCCACCAGCCAATAAAGCCCTGCAAACCGCCAAGCGCCAGAATGCCGAGAAGCGGCAGACGCAATTGCCGCTCGATACGTCCTGTAAGCCAGAAAAACGCAAGCGGCAGCGCAAAGATCACCCCGATGCTGCGGGCCAGGAAACGATGCGCCCATTCCCACCAGAAAATCGTTTTGAACTCGTCCACCGTCATGCCTTTGTTGACAAGCTCATATTGCGGGATTTGCTTGTAAAGGGCGAATTCCTCTTCCCATTCGGCAGCATTCAGCGGCGGAATCACCCCGTGGATCGGCTTCCACTGTGTAATCGACAGGCCGGAATTGGTAAGCCGCGTTGCCCCCCCGACCAGCACCAGCGAAAACAACGCGACGATCACCACCCATAGCCAGATCCGCACGGCGCGGCGGTTCCGGCTCTGGCGATCCATGCTTGCAACGATGGTTTCATGGTGGAGGGTGCTGCTGATTGTCATGTGTCAAACCTCTTCATGGTGGAAGATGTGCATCACCCCGCCCCGGCTGGCAAGGGGTATGCCCCTTGCGACAAGGCGTCGCGGCTGCGGAGCGTCAAACCCGTGACGATACTCTAACGGCGGAAGAGTTCACCGAGAGGCTTTCAAGCGCAATGTTTGCGGCAGATATTTTTCTCGCACAGGGTTATATACGAAGGGTCAAAACCCCATTCGGACTTCGGCCCGGCGCGCATGAAAGGATGTTCAAATGCCTGTGAGACTACGCAAATTTATCGGCACAGTCGTCATCGTGGCTCTTGTCATTCTTTATGCGCTGGTGGCCACCACCATTGCCACGCTGACGCTGGCGGCCCAGCCCTGGTGGGTGCATCTTCTCTATTTCCTGCTATCGGGCGTTTGCTGGATCGTTCCGGCCATGCTCATCATCAAGTGGATGGCAGGGCCAGTGCGCAAATCCTGAGCCGATGTTTCCCCTGCCGCTACGTAGGAATATCTTAATGCTGTTTTCACTTCCCTCGCACCGTGAACCGGCGCTGAGGAGAAGGTTAAGCGCTGCCATGGCAAAGTTGCGCCATGAGCAACCACAAACAGGATCGCGGCGTGGCGGGCATCTCCGGGATTGTCATGGAAAAACCGGTCAGATCGGGCGATCCGCACATTCTTTGCGTGCGGGCGGTAAGCAGCATGGAGCCGCTGGAACGGGAATGGCGGCGTTTGCAGCGCGACCCGCTGAACTCGCTGCATCAGGGCTATGACTGGTGTCGCGCCTGGGTAAAGACCCATGGCAGCAAGCTTGCCATTCTCCATGGCAAATATGGCGATGAAACCGCCTTCATCCTGCCTCTGGAGGTTCATCGGCTTCACGGCATAAGGCAGGCGCAGTTCATCGGCGCGCGGTTCAGCAATATCAATACGGGCCTTCTTTCCGCCCGCTTCCGGGAAAGCGGCGGGCGTGTCGGCAATCTCTCAGAACTGCTCACCACAGCGCTGAAGGATGAGGCCGACCTTCTGGCACTTGCCAATATACCCTTCGACTGGCGCGGCATTCGCCACCCCTTTTGCGGGCTCCCGGCGATTGAACATCAAAATCGCAGTTTTCAGCTTCCGCTTGGCGCCACCATGGCGGAAACGATCGCCCCACTCAATGCCAAACGGCGTCGCAAGAAATATCGCAACCAGTTGCGAAAAATCGAGACCGCAGGCGGCTTCGAGCATATTGTGGCCCGGCAGGAGCAGGAGAAAGCGGCCCTCCTCGAATGTTTTTTCCGGCAGAAAGCCCTCCGTTTTCAGGCACAAGGCCTGCCGGATGTCTTCCAGCCACCGGAAACGCAGGCCTTTTTTCATCTTCTCCTGCAAGGCTCTTCCAGCGGCTATGACGTGCCGCTGGAGTTACACGCCATTCGCCTGGCTGGCAAAGAGCATGGGAATATTGCGGCCATTGCCGGATTGTCGCGCAAGGGCGACCATGTGATCTGCCAGTTCGGGTCTATCGATGAAAGCCTCGTTCCAGAGGCCAGCCCCGGCGAATTGCTGTTCTGGCTGGTGATAGAGCAGGCGCTTGACGACGGCGTGGCCCTGTTCGATTTCGGCCTTGGCGACCAGCCCTACAAGCGCCGCTGGTGCAGCGTGGAAACGGTGCAGCACGATGTGGTGCTGCCCATCACCGCCGCAGGAAGGCTCGCCGCCCTTGCCTATCGCGGCGTAACGCGCAGCAAGAGCTTCATCAAAAGCCATCCGGGCCTCTACCGGCTTATCCAGCGCCTGCGCTCGAAAAGCGAGACGAAAATGGCTTCCGACGATGATTGAGACCATGACGCTTCACGTCTTCGCAGACATGTTGAAACGGTCCAACGCCTTGCTTTCACATTTTCAGGGTATTTCAGCGGGTGTCATCAGGCCGATGCCGCCCGAGGCGCAGGGGCGATGACGTCCTCTTCCGGTAGAAAATCCGCCGCCTCGCTCATCAGCAGCAGATCGCCAACTCCGTGAGCCTCGAATTGCTCCATGAGGAGAGAAAGTTCCGCTGTATCCGGCTGCGGAACGGAAAGAATGATCTCCTGCCCGCCGTCACGGCAAAGGCGAAGTATATTATCCACTGTCGTCGGGCCGCATTCCACCACCACCAGATCATAGGCATCGGTGAGCGCGTCGGTAATCATCGTCAGCCTGTCGAGCCCGCGCAGGGCCTGACGGATGTCGGCGGCGCCCTGCGGCAGAATATGGGCCGAGGACGAACGGTCGGCATGGATGGTTTCGCCGAATGCCGCATCACCACACAAAAGATCGGTCACGCCCGGCAGGTCGTGATGCTGGGCCATGGCAAGCGTCGGGGCGCCGGAGCCTGTCATATCGACAAGAATGACGCTGCGGCCGGCATCGGCCACATACCGCGCCAGCGTGACGGTGGCGGCAGAGCCCGCATCGCCATCCGGCGACAAGACAATGACCTTCGCAACGCCGCGCTTCGAGAGATATTGCGCCACGGCAGCAATGGAATATTCGCTGGCGGCCTCATGCTGCGGCTCAACGAACCGAATGGCGGCAGGTTGCGGTTCGGAGGCGGCAATGATGGGCCGAACGGGAGAATCCTTCTGCTCGTCGTGGTGAGTCTGCCGTCTTTGCGTGGGCACATCATCCCACTCGTCCTGTTCGTCGCGCCGGCTGCGTGGCCGTTGCGGCTGCGGGGCTGGCCCCACCGGGCGCAAGGCCCGGCCGCTGAACAGCTCCAGCAGCATGATGACAATCGTGCTGACGACGAAGGTTGCCACCCCGGCCACCAAGGTGATTGGCAGGACTTTGGGAAAATTCGGTTCGCCCGGCTGCATGGCGCGGGAAATGATGCGCGCATCCGCTGGGGTGGCATTGGGATCGATACGGCTGGATGCCTCGCGATAGCGGGCCAGATAGGTTTCCAGCAATTGCCGTTGCGCGGCGGCCTCGCGCTCCAGCGCCTTCAGCCCCACTTCCTTTTCACCGGCCGTAGCGGTATCGGCCTTGATGGCGGCCAGTTGCTGCATGAGCTGTTCTTCGCGAATGCGGGCAATATTCGCGTCGTTTTCCAGGCTGGAGGCAAGCTTCCTCGTCTCGGTCTGTAGCTGGGTCTGAATGCTGGCAAGTTGCGCCTTCAGCGCCTTGAGCCGGGGATGGTTATCCAGCAGCGAAATGGAGAGGTCTGAAATCTGCGCCTTCAGCGTTGCTTCGCTCTGCTTCAGGCTCTGGATGGCGGGGGAGCCCATTACGACATCCAGATTATCGGCGGTCTGGCCGCTTTTCAGTGCGGATTTCAGATTTTGCAACCGCGCTTCGGCATTGCTGCGATCGGTGCGCACGCGCAAAAGTTCGGCGGAAATGTCGTTGAGCTGCTTGGAGGCGAAGGATGAAGAATCGCCCGCAGGAATAAGATCGGACGACTTGCGATAATCGGCCACTTTCTGCTCTGCCTCGGCCACCTTCTGCCGCAGGTTGGCAATTTCCGGCTCCAGCCAGCGGGCGGCATCCTCGTTGCTGTCCAGCTTCGCGCCGCTCTGCACGGCAAGATAGACATTGACCATGGCATTGGGGATAGCCGCGGCAAGTTTGGGATCCCTGGAGGAAAACTCCACCCCGATCACCCGTGATTTTTCAACCTGATAGACCTGTAATTTCTCGCTGAACGTCTTGATGACACGGTCTTCCGGGCTCAGCTCCAGCGGATTCTTCTTCAGATGCAGCATCACCAGAAGATCCGTCAGTGCGGAAGGGTGTAGATCCGGGTCGAACTCCTTCAGCTCATAAAGCTTGAGATCGCGCACCACCTGACGGATGAGATCGACGGAGCGGAAGAGCTGCACCTGACTGGCGATGTTCAGCTCATCCAGTACAGGCTGCGAATCAGCCGATTTTGCATTTTCGGCATCGTAATTTGGCGCGCGCGGCTCGATGAGAACCGTGGTCTCGGCGCGATAAGTGGGCTTGATCAGGCTTGCACCGGCAAAGGCAACACCGGCCATCAGGCATGTCAGGGCAAGCACCCGTCCCTTTCGCCGCCAGACGGCGGCAAGCAACTGGGCGAGATCAATATCGACATCCTGATCCGCGTGGCTGGGTCCAACCGGCATTCCGGCTCTCCTTCTTTTACCGGCAAACCGTAAATCAACATGGTAACTCAAATGTTAATTTCAGCCCGAAAGCATATTCCCGCTGCGCCCCGATCCGCGCTTTACACTCCATTAACCATAATGGCCGATAAAACGATCATTCTTGGTATGGGAGCGTCTCTGCGAAAATCATGGCGAAACGTCTGCTGCTGGCCATTGCCACCCTGCTTTGCCTCTGCGTTGCCGGCTGCTCCACCTATCAGCCCGCCTCGAAGGTGTTTCACGAAGCAACGATCCAGCCCTACCGTCTGGATAGCGGCGACCGGCTGCGCATTACCGTTTTCGAGCAACCGAGCCTGACCAATACCTACACGGTGGATCAGGCTGGCTATATCGCCTTCCCGCTGGTTGGTCAGGTGACGGCGCGTGGCATGACACTTCCGCAGCTCGAAGGGGCAATTGCCCAGAAATTGCGGCAGGGCTATCTCCGAAACCCCGATGTCAGTATCGAGGTAGACCGCTATCGGTCCATCTTCGTCATGGGAGAGGTCGGCCAGCCCGGACAATACAGCTATGTGCCGGGTATGACGGTGCAAAACGCCATCGCCGTGGCAGGCGGCTTCTCCAGCCGCGCCAACCAGCGCGATGTGGATGTGACCCGCAAGGTGAATGGAACCATTGCCACCGGCCGCGTGCCGATCACCGATCCCATTCTGGCAGGAGATACGGTCTATGTGCGTGAACGGCTGTTCTGATGCAGGATGCCGCCCCGCTCAGGATCATCCATTGTTTTCGCTCGCCGGTGGGCGGCATATTCCGGCATGTGCGCGACCTCGTGGAGCAGCACGATGCCTTGGGCCATCACGTCGGCATCATCTGTGACAGCCTGACGGGCGGCGCCCATGAAACCGCGCTTTTCGAAGCGCTGATGCCAAGCCTCAAGCTTGGCCTTACGCGCCTGCCGATCCGGCGGGCGGTGGGATTTGGCGATATTGGCGCGGTTCGCGCCTGCTATCGGCAGATCCGGAGTTTGCAACCGGATGTTCTCCACGGACACGGCGCCAAAGGTGGCGCCCTTGCCCGGATCATCGGTTCAGTGCTGCGGGTGCAAGGGTCTCGCGTTGCCCGCTTTTATTCTCCCCACGGGGGCAGCCTGCATTATCGCGCCAACACGCTGGCGGGACGGGCCATCTTCACGCTGGAGCGAATGCTCGAGCGGCATACGGAAGCGCTGGCCTTCGTCTGCGGCTACGAGCAGCGCGAATATATGCGCAAGGTTGGCCAGCCAGCCAAGCCCTTCAAGCTCGTTTACAACGGCATTGGCGAAAGCGAATTCCGCCGGCTGGAGCCACGCGCGAATGCTGCCGACCTTGCCTTTATCGGCATGTTGCGTGACCTCAAGGGCCCTGACATCTTCATCGAAGCCGTGCAGCGGGCCGAGCGGCTTCTGGCGCGCCCTCTTTCTGCGGTCATCATCGGCGACGGACCGGATCGCGACGCCTATGTCGATATGATCGAAAAGCGTGGTCTTGGACGGCGCATTCACGTCTTGCCTGCCATGCCGGTCATGAATGCCTTTCAGCTCAGCGACATCGTCGTGGTTCCCAGCCGGGCGGAATCCTTTCCCTATATCGTGCTGGAGGCGGTGGCTGCTGGAAAGGCAGTCGTTGCCAGCCGCGTCGGCGGCATTCCGGAAGCGCTGGGCAAGGATAGCCCGGCCCTCGTGCCACCCGAAAAACCGGAGGAGCTTGCAAACCGCATGGTGGAAGCACTGACCGTTCCCGGCTGGAAAGACGCCAACATGCCGGAGCCGGAAGCGTTCCGCCGGACATTTTCCACCGTCACCATGGGCGCGGACATGCTTGCGCTTTATCAGGCTCATGTGATCCGGTGAGGGCAGGCCTGCCCGACAATCTGTAGCGCTGCGGCACAGCTAACGAAAAAGCCACCATATCCCCTAGAGTTTTCTTAGTGTCTTTTCGCTATGTCTGACGTGAACTTGCGGGTTCGTGCGCATGAGGCGCGCATCGTGTTTCCGATGCGGGAAGGTTCCGCCCGCCGGAATTCTTGCCTGGCCTCATGCTCCCGCGCCGGCAAGACCATGCAAGAGACAGGTTCAGGGCCATGACCAACCTTCATTCGCTCGATGTTGAAAGACTGCGCCGCAAGCTGCAAGACAGTGCCGTCGATGCTGGCGGGCAGGCAGGATCGCAAACCAGCCTTTCTGCAGCGGCAAGCCGCATGGCCGGGCAATTCCGCAGCAACCACACATCGCCCGTCATGCTGGTGGGACAATTGGCGATCCTGGAATTCCTGTTTCTTCTGGTCCTCGCCGGGGGCTGGCTATTCTTCAGTGCCCGGCAGGGACAAGCGCCTGTGGCCGGACAAATCGGCATTTGCCTTTGCACCGTTCTGATCTACAGCCTGATCGGGCAATTGGCGGATAGCTACCAGATCACCATCCTGCGGCGGATGCGCCCGTCTGTCAGGCGCAGCATGACAGCGCTTTTGGTCGCACTGGCAATTGGCTGGCTGGCCACCATGGCACTGCTGCCCCAAGCCCACCCCAAGGCATGGCTTGCCGGTTTCAGCCTCTCGGCGCTTGCCGTGATCGGCCTGGAACGATTGGTGCTGTCACACCTCTTGCGGCGCTGGACGCGCAACGGCCTGATCGAGCGTCGCGCCGTCATCGTCGGCGGCGGCAATCCTGCCAAGGAGTTGATCCGCTCGCTGGAAAGCCAGCCCGATAACGATATTCGCATCTGCGGCATTTTCGACGATCGCGGCGGCGACCGTTCCCCCAATATGGTGGCAGGCTATCCCAAGCTCGGCACCGTGGCCGAACTGGTGGAATTTGCCCGCGCCACCCCGCTCGACATGTTGATTATCGCCCTGCCGCTCAGCGCGGAGGATCGTATTCTCCAGCTTCTCAGGAAGCTGTGGGTTCTGCCGCTGGACATTCGCCTTGCAGCCCACGCCAATAACCTGCGTTTTCGCCCCCGCACCTATTCCCATGTCGGCGATGTGGCGATGCTCGACCTGATGGACAAGCCGATCCGCGACTGGGATTCGGTTGCAAAGCGCATCTTCGACCTGTTCTTCGCCAGCCTCGCCATTTTGTGCCTGTGGCCGGTCATGGTGGCAACCGCGCTGGCCATCAAGTTCACCTCGCGCGGGCCGGTGCTGTTCGTGCAGCGCCGTCACGGCTTCAACAACGAGATCATCGATGTGTTGAAGTTCCGCTCGATGTATACCGAGATGAGCGACCCGACGGCGCGGCTGGCGGTTACGAAAAATGATCCGCGCGTGACGCCTGTCGGCCGCTTCATCCGCAAGACCTCGATCGATGAGCTGCCGCAACTGTTCAACGTGCTGCGCGGCGATCTTTCGCTGGTCGGCCCTCGCCCCCATGCGGTGCTGGCGCAGACGCGGGACAAGCTCTATGGCGACATCGTCGAGGGCTATTTTGCCCGCCACCGCGTGAAGCCCGGCGTAACCGGCTGGGCGCAGATCAATGGCTGGCGCGGCGAGGTGGATACCGATGAAAAGATCAAGGCGCGCACCGCCTGCGACCTGCATTACATCGAGAACTGGTCGCTGCTTTTCGATCTCAAGATCCTGTTCCTTACCCCCATCCGCCTTCTCAACACGGAAAATGCCTATTGAGCGCTATCGACCATAACGGCTTTGCCGTCGCTCGCCCCGGTTATGCGCTGGTTGGGTGGATGGCATCGCTTGCGATCATGCTGGCCGTGTTTTTACAGGGCTTCGTGATTCACGAGCCCTCCCCTTACGAATTGTTCATGGCGGCGCTCATACCACTCTGGTTCCTGCTGGGCCTGAGAATTTCGAGACCGGTGGCCCCCTTGATGGCATTGATGCTGTTGTTCAATGTCGGTGGCCTCCTGTCGCTTCTGGTGATGGACGATCTGGACGACGGGCCGATGTATATGGCCATTTCGTTGTTTCTGGCGCTGACCGCCATTTTCTTCGCCGCCATCATTGCCGAAAAGGGAAAAAGGCTGGAGCTGATCTTCAAGGCCTGGGCTGCGGCAGCCGTGCTGACCGCGCTGCTCGGCATTCTTGGATATTTCCATGCCATTCCCGGCGGCGAGATTTTCACCCGCTACGATCGCGCCATGGGCGCTTTTCAGGATCCGAACGTATTCGGTCCGTTTCTCATCGCGCCTGCCCTTTTCCTCATGCATGGCCTGTTGACTGGCCGCCTCATTGACGCCCCCTCGCGCATTGGCGGGCTGCTGATCATCGCCTTTGGCATATTCCTTTCGTTTTCGCGGGCGGCGTGGGCGCTATTCCTGTTTTCGGCCGTCGCCATGGTGCTTGTTCTGCTGCTGAAGGAAAGAAGCACCGCCTTTCGCATGAAGATCACCATGCTGGCGCTGGCGGCAGCCATGTTGATGGTGGTGGCCCTTGGGATTGCGCTGCAATTCGACAAGGTGAGCGCGCTTTTCGCCAACCGGACCCAGCTTGTGCAGGATTACGACGGAGGCCATCTCGGACGATTCGAACGCCACAAGATCGGCTTCCTCATGTCCATGGAAAAACCGCTCGGCATCGGCCCCATGGTATTCAGCCGCATCTTTCCGGAGGACGAGCACAATATCTGGCTGAAATGCCTGACGAGCTACGGATGGCTTGGCTTCACCTGTTTCGTGTCCATGCTCGTCTGGACCATCTGCTTCGGCTTCAGATACCTGCTTCGGCACCGGCCCTGGCAGCCCTATCTGATGATTGCCTGGATCGTGCTTCTGGGCCATGCCGGCATCGGCAATGTCATCGACATCGATCACTGGCGGCATGTCTATCTTCTCTTCGGCATTCTCTGGGGCTGCCGCGCGCTGGAGCATGGCTGGCAAAAACAAACTATTCGCCGGGGGGACGGGCATGACTGACATGAACAGCGCCGATGGCCAAAAACAAACACTCAGACTGTTGCAGGTGCTGGAGCCAAGCGGCGGCGGCTCGGGACGCCATTTCATCGACCTGTGCGCGGGTCTTGGCCGGTCGGGTCATGAGGTGACGGCCGTCTTCTCTCCCCTGAGAGCGGAGGCGCGCTTCATTGATGAGCTTTACGGGCTTGGCCTCAAGCGCGTGGTGCCGCTGGCAATGCGCCGTGCCGTCGGCCCGTGGGATCTGGCCGGATTTCACCGTCTGCGTCAGGTCATCCGGCGGGAGGGTCCGTTCGATCTCGTGCATGGCCACAGTTCCAAGGCAGGCGCGCTGACACGGCTCAACCGGCCGTTCACCAAAACGCCGGTGATCTACACCCCCCACGCCTTTCGTACCATGGACCCCACGCTTGGCCAGAGAGGCCGCCTCTTGTTCGGCACCGTCGAGCAGGGACTTGGCCGTTTTGCCAGCGACCGGATCATCTGCGTTTCCGGTGATGAATACGACCATGCGCTCAGCCTTGGCATATCGCCGGAAAAGCTGCGAATTGTCGTCAACGGTGTGGCCTGCCCGCCCATGGACAATCGGACGGCCCTTCGCGCCGGACTTGGCCTGAGGGCCGACGATATTCTGTTTGGCTTCGTTGGCAGACTTGTGCCGCAAAAGGCCCCGGAACGGCTGATCGAGGCTTTCTCCCTTGTCAGCCAGGCCATGCCGCAGGCGCATCTGATGATGATCGGACGCGGTGAACTGGAACCGAAATTACGGGCGATGATTGCCGAAAAAGGTCTGTCGCACCGCGTATTCCTGCAAAACGACATTGCCGGCCATGATGCCATTCAGGCCTTCGATGCGCTTGTCGCGCCCAGCCGCTACGAGGCCATGTCTTATGTCATGCTCGAAGCGGCCGCGGCTGGACTGCCGCTCATTCTCACTCAGGTTGGCGGTGCCAGCACGGTTCTGGATCACGATGTCAACGGCTGTCTCGTGCCGAATACCGACGATCCGGCTCCGCTCAGCCGCGCCATGTTGCGCCTGGGAGATCCGCTGATCAGGGCGGCGCTGACGGCAGGCGCGCTTGCGCGGCGCCACGGATACCAGCTCGACAGCATGGTACGCCAGACGCTTGCGGTCTATTCCGAAGTCCTGCCCTCCTACACCGCTCCGCGCGAGGCAGACAACCGCATCGATCCTGGCGTCCATGACATCACCCGCCGGATCGCGGCGGGATAAGATCACCCAACGCAAACCGGGCAGGCGCGGCAGAGATAAAAGACCGGGTGCCCCTGCCCCCCGCCGGCCTGACCTCGGCCCGCACATCGATAGATTTCAGCGGGTTGAGCGATTTTTGCGCCGGGAGACACATTTTGCCCTTGCGCCGGTGTCGCAAAGACTCTAAGTGAACCTTGCTCTTCGGAGCGGGTCGGAGCGTAGCGCAGCCCGGTAGCGCACTTGACTGGGGGTCAAGGGGTCGCTGGTTCAAGTCCAGTCGCTCCGACCATTTTTCCCCCACTTTTCTTTCATTGTGGTTTTGTTTGTCGCCGCACTTGCGTCGGGTTTTATCTTGAATATCATTTGTAATGATATTACATTACATGAAAGAAATTCGCCTTGCATATCGATCCATACTTGACGGGTTGTGGCGGCGGTCATTAACTGGACAGGACGGTTCCCCGGCCATGAAGTGTCGGGGATGAAAAGGGAACACGGTGAGGGCTACCCGAATGGGACCAAGGCCGTGGCTGCCCCCGCAACTGTAAGCGGATTGTCGCTCTTCCTCGTGATCCGGCAGGATCATGCCACTGCGTGCGCAGCCGAAAGGCGGCGAACATGGGAAGGCAGAGGAGCGGCAGATATGCGTGAGCCAGGAGACCTGCCGTCATATTTTTCCAACGTCACGGGCGGGGATGCCCGGAACAGGAGCCTATGATGACTTTTCTCTCCGCCGCACACCTGCGGCGCCTCTCCGATTCGTTCAGATCGAAAAATGCTTTCGCGCATTTCAGCGAAAGCCGGTTTCCGGCTTTGCCTGCGCAGATGCGCAAAAACACAAGTGCCGCACCTTTCCTGAAGCCAGATTGCGCCTCTACCCGGCGCTGATCATCTGCCATTTCTGTTTTCAGGAGACATTCATGACCTTTATTTCCCTGCGCGCCATTGGCGGCGCGCTTCTGGCTGCGATTGCATCTTTTTCCAGCGCCAATGCCGAGGCGACACACTATCCGCTGACGCTTGAAAATTGCGGACGCAGCATTCGCATAGACCATCCGCCGCGCCGGATCGTTTCCATCGGACAAAGCAGCACCGAAATTCTCTATCGCCTCGGTCTTGGCGAACGTGTGGCCGCCACGGCGGTGTGGGTCGGTCCGGTCCTGAAGGGCTATGAGGCCGAGGACGCCCGCGTGAAACGGCTTGCCGAAAACGATCCGAGCTTTGAAAGCGTGCTGGCGGAAAAGCCCGATCTGGTGACGGCGCAGTTTCAATGGCATATCGGCCCGCAAGGCGCGGTGGCCAAGCCGGAGCAGTTCGGCGAGCTTGGCATTCCCGTTTATATTTCTCCCGCCGATTGCCTTGGAAAAGACGCCGTGGCAGGCAGCGACGGCGTGCGCCATGACCGCTTCACGATGGAGCTGATCTACCGGGAAATCCTCGATCTGGCCAAGATCAACGACGTTTCGGACCGGGGCGAGGCTCTGGTGCGGGAATTGAAAATCCGGGAAACCACCGCGCGCGCGCGTCTTGCCTCGGTGCGCAGCGGGCTTTCGGCGGTCTTCTGGTTTTCCAGCCAGAAGGATGCCGATCCTTACGTGGCGGGCCGCAACGGCGCGCCGGGCTACATCATGCAGGCGCTGGGCCTTAAAAATGTGGTGGAGACCGATGAGGAATGGCCCACGGTCGGCTGGGAGACCCTGGCCAAGGCCAATCCCTCGCTGATCGTTGCCGCCAGGATGGATCGCCGCCGCTATCCGCTGGACAGTATCGAGGCCAAGCGCAGCTTTCTGCAAAGCGATGCCGTGGCAAGCCTGATACCCGCCGTGCGGCAGGGCCATGTGTTCGAACTGGATGCCCAGGCCATGAACCCGACGATTCGCACCATCGACGGCATCGAAGCGCTCGCCGATGCCATTTCAGCATCGGATCTTGGCAAGTGACGGCGCGACTGCCTATCCCTCACGCTCGGCTCTTTGCCCTGGCGGGGGCCCTTCTCCTGCTGCTCCTGGCCTTGTGGCTGGGGGCGGCGGTGGGGGAAACCGCCATTCCCCTGCCCGTGGTGGCAAAGACCGTTGCCAACCGGCTTTGGGATGCAGGCTATGCGGTGGAACCGCTGGATGAGGGCATTGTCTGGAGTTACCGTGTCAGCCGCGCCGTGGTCGCGGCCTGCTGCGGAGCCGGTCTTGCCGTCTCAGGCGTCGTGTTGCAGGCACTGCTTCGCAATCCGCTGGCGGATCCCTATATTCTCGGCGTATCCGCCGGTGCCTCCACCGGCGCGGTTTCCGTGGTCATTCTGGGTGTTGGCGGCGGTATTCTGGGCCTTTCCGCCGGTGCTTTTCTTGGCGCCGTGCTTGCCTTTTCGCTGGTTAGCCTGCTGGCATTCAAGGCTGGCAGGGCCACCGGCATCATCATTCTGGCAGGGGTGGCGGGATCGCAGCTTTTCAATGCCATAACTGCTTTTATTGTTGCACGCTCGGCCACGGCAGAGCAGGCCCGCGGGGTGATGTTCTGGCTGCTGGGCAATCTTTCCGGCGTGCGCTGGCCTCATGCAGGCCTTGCCGTGCCCGTGATCTGCGCGGGTGTTATCCTGTGCCTGAGCCAGGCGCGAGCACTGGATGCCTTTACCTTCGGGCGCGATTCCGCCGCGTCACTCGGCATTCCCGTGCGCCGCGTCTATATCCTGCTCATGGCAGCTTCCGCGATGATGACGGCGGTCATGGTTTCCATCACAGGATCCATCGGCTTCGTGGGGCTGGTGGTGCCGCACGCCGCACGTTTGCTGGTGGGTGTGCGCCATGAGGTTCTCATACCCTCTGCCGCGCTTGCCGGGGCGATATTCATGATTTTCGCCGATATTCTGTCACGTACGGTCGTTGCCGGGCAGGTGCTGCCCATCGGCGTGATAACGGCTCTCATCGGCGCACCGGCCTTTGCGCTCATTCTCATTCAGGCAAGGATGCGCCCCTGATGATTTCCGCCCGTAATCTCCACTGGGTTTCCGGTAAAAAAACCATCCTGCGCAATGTCAGCCTTGATGTGCAGCCGGGCGAGTTCCTTGGCATCGTGGGACCAAACGGCTCCGGCAAAAGCAGCCTTCTGGCCTTGCTGGCCGGTCTTCGCGCACCCGCATCCGGCGAAATCATGCTGGAGGGCGTTCCCCTGAACCGGCTGTCGCGCCGCAGCCTGGCACAAAGGCTGGCGCTGGTGGAACAGCAGGCCGACACCAGCGAGCAGATAAGCGGCAGACAGGCCGTGGAGCTCGGCCGCACACCCTATCTCTCGGCGCTGGCGCCCTGGTCCAGCCATCATCACGAGGTTGTCCAAAACGCCCTGTGCGATGTCGGGATGGACGAGCTTGCCGAACGTCGCTGGCACACTTTATCCGGAGGCGAAAAGCAAAGGCTGCATATTGCCCGCGCCCTGGCGCAGCAGCCGCGCCTGCTGCTGCTGGATGAGCCAACCAACCATCTCGATATTGGCCATCAACTGGCCTTGCTCGATCTTGTGAAGCGCAAGCCCATGACCGTGGTGGCTGCCCTGCATGATTTGAGCCATGCGGCCATGTTCTGCGACCGGCTGGCGGTGATGGATCATGGAGAGCTCGTGGCACTCGGCCCCCCCGGCCAAATTCTGACAGAAGGACTTCTTCGCCGAATTTTCAATGTGCAGGCCGAGATCGAGCCAGCCAGACATGGTTCCGGCCTCAACATCCGCTACCTTCGGCCTGACACTAACGCGCCTTGCGTTTTATCAAACGTACAAATGGCGGTGTAGCGCTATAAATATGATGCATAATTCCGACCTTGGAGCGCTTTTTGATCCGATTGAATCAGATATGCGCTTTAAGCTTTTATTTTTGAACCATAATCTTGTCGGTCCTCATTTCACTCCGGTCGGATTGTGCTCTAAATCGATTCCGACCCAAGCAATTATGCAGTCTGCAACTTGCCGCCGCCGAATGGAGCAAGAGCTGGCCCGCACGTCACAACTTGACGTTCAGCATTTTCGAAGGAATTCCTCGCATTGTCTCCATACTGCCTTATATTGAATGCACTGCAACAAATTCTTGATGCAGTTCAAGCAGGATGATTTTACCAAATCTCCGGCGGCAAAGGTCAGATCGGGTCATGCATTTGAAACTCCCAAAATCCGTCAGCGCTCTCATGCGCCAGCAGCGCAGCCTTCAGCGCGCCATGACCCGTGTCGCCGAGAATGCTGGCTGGCTTATCGATGAGCCAAAGCCCCGCCCTGCTTCTCGCAACACCCCTCGTTTGCTGGAGGTAACGGGCTTCGGTCATAATCCCGGCCATCTGCGGATGCTGGCCTATGCGCCGTCGCAATTGCTGCCAAACGCGCCTCTGGTCGTCGTCCTGCACGGCTGCAAGCAGACGGCCGAGGAATTTGATCAGGCAAGCGAGTGGACAAAACTGGCCAGAAAGCATGGCTTTGCCGTTCTCTATCCAGAGCAGCGGTCCTCCAACAATCCAAATCTCTGTTTCAACTGGTTCAGACCCAGCGCCGTGGCAGAAGATAGAGGCGAGCTGGGGTCGATCCGCCAGATGATCGACTGGATGATCGAACACCACGGGCTGGACGGCAACGCCGTCCAGGTGGTGGGTCTTTCGGCTGGCGGGGCCATGGCGGCGGCTCTTCTGGCCGTCTACCCGCATCGCTTCAAGGCAGGCGCCATCGTTGGCGGCTTGCCCTTCGGTGGCGCCCGCGATGCCATGGCCGCCCTTTCAATGATGCGCCAGGCTCCGCAAAAATCGGCCACGGAATGGGCCGGGCTGGTGCGTCAGGCAAGCCCGGATGCGGCAGTCTGGCCGGAAATCTCGATATGGCACGGCGATGCCGACGATGTGGTCGATCCCGGCAATGGCAAGGCCTTGGTCAGCCAATGGCTCGGCCTGAACGGGCTGGAGGACACCTCCCCGCAGCGGGAAACGCTGGCCGGAGGCGAAATGCTGGTGTGGAAGGATGAGGCCGGGAAACGCCGCGTGGAATTTGCCGCGCTTCATGGCTTTGGCCACGGTTTTCCTGTTGGCCCGAATCAAAAAAGCCAGCCTTTCATGCTGGCTTTCCCATGGTCGCTGTCCCATTTGCTTGTGAAGAAATGGGACCTGTCCTGAACCTTTTTGGCAGGCACGCTCCGTGAAAGAAGCCTATTTCTCCTGAACCTTCACGCCGTCCTGGCCGATGCTCAGTTCCACGCCCTTTGGCTTGGTTTCTTCGCGATAAACATAAACGCCGAGGCCAATCACCACCACCACCAATGCGCCAATAATAAGATAAAGACCGTTGTTACGGTTCATTCTGCATCTCCTGCTCGCGCGGCTTCACGTTTGCCCCAGATTGGCTTTGCCGCAATTCGCGAATGAGAATGCATGGTGGGCGGAATTGTTCCCTCATCACACAATATTGTCATCACACACTATTGTAGCAATGCCCACAGCAGAGGATAGCTGCGCGTCAGCGCGCCCTCTCATCGACAAAGTGCTATCACTCCATAATCCCGGTGTCGGGATTGTAGCGCTTGCCACCCATTTGCCGGGTGAAGTCCAGAATTTCATCAACGTCGTCAAGCCCGCTCTCAGCCAGCCGCTGCACAAGATCGACAGCGTTCTGCAAGGCCTCCGGTGCATCGACAAAGTCGTGTTCGCTATTCAGTCGTCTGGCTGCCTCGGCAGCGAGAAAGTCCTTTTCCATGTTTCTCCCCCCATGGTCGGTATTCGTTACAATGAAGGTGCGTGGAACACGTGCCGCAGGCTTGACCGGCAGAACGTGAAGTCAAGCGTGTCGCGATCTATCAGATTCGCTCCTGACGCTTCAGGTTATTGTTTTGCCGCATGTCGGTATCGCAAAACCGCTGCACACTTTTGCGCGACATGCTATTGTTTTGCCGCATGTCGGTATCGCAAAACCACTGCACACTTTTGCCCGACATGCTAAGAGACTTGTGCCAGCAAAGATCGAAGCCGGCCGCCAGCGATGCAGAAGGCTTCAAAGGTTCCCTCCTCTCTTTCGGCTTTATCGAAAATACCAAAAAAAGTCAAAGGAGCGCAATCCTGGAAAGCGCCAGCCAGCAACATGGCACTCAGGAATTCAATGATTGTCATGGCTGATGACCGGAACGAACCCCGCAGAACATCACGCGGGAACCGGCTCACTCTGTCTGATACGACTGCGCGCCTCTTACGCCAATCGGGGCTCTTGCAGCAGCATATGCCCGTCACTTTGAGGCAAGGTGGCTTCGAGACATCATTGCTCCAAAACCAGCACTTGTAATAGATAGCACAACATCCCCCTGCAATTAAGGCGGAGAGATGATTTTATGGGATATTTACGAATTGGTGATCAAGCCAGCCAGAATACGGACTGGAATGGCTGACGAATATCTTATCGCACCTGATCGAGCAGGCGTTTACATTCCAGCAAATCAAACAATGTTTCCTGCAACAAGGCCCGATCTTCCTTGTTGATCGACCCCTTCCCCAGCGAGATTTCCGGAATATCGTCGTCACCGCCGCCAAAGCCAAAGAAGCGGCTTGGACGAACCTTGGCCTGTCCAACGACCTGATCTTCGTCACCCAGCCGTGGTTCATCGTCATGCGATTGATTGGCGGCAACCAGGGCCTCCATGGTGGCCACATCGCCCGATGCAACGGCCATGACAAATTTGTTGCCATTGGTTTTCAAGAGCTTCTGCACGCCCTTGATCGTATAGCCGTGATCATACAGCAAATGCCGAATGCCCTTCAGAAGGTCAATATCCTCCGGGCGGTAATACCGGCGGCCCCCGCCGCGCTTCATCGGCTTGATCTGGGGAAAGCGGGTTTCCCAAAAACGCAACACATGCTGCGGCAGATCGAGATCGTCCGCTACTTCGCTGATCGTGCGGAATGCATCGGGGCTTTTATCCAAGGCTTGATCCTCAAGATCGGAACAGGTTAAGCGAATCCTTGCCTGAACGTCGCCGCAAAGCAAAGAGACTCGCGCGCACGCCCAACCTCTATTTCAATGACTTAGCGGAGAAAATTCAAGTCTTTTATGGCCTTCCCCACCCTCGCCTGCGCAGTGTGCACAGATCAGGAAATGCCACACGCCGTCCTATAGAGACGAAAGCAGGCCCTGCCGTGACGGCTGGACCTGCCAGAATAGGCTTCATACAGCCGGATTTTGCGGCTTCTGCTTTGCCTTGCGCGCCAGATGCGAGCGCAGGATACGCTGCTTGAGAACGTTCGACGCCTTGAAGGTCATGACCTTGCGAGGCGAAATCGGCACTTCTTCCCCGGTCTTCGGGTTACGGCCGATGCGCTCGTTCTTGGAGCGCACCTGAAAGGTTGCAAAGGAGGAAAGCTTGACGGTTTCGCCACGCACGATTGCGTTGCAGATCTCGTCGATCACGGTTTCCACGAGTTCCGCCGATTCGGTGCGTGAAAGGCCGACCTTTCGAAAGACCGATTCCGCCAGGTCCGCGCGTGTTACAGTTTTGCCGGTCATCTCAACCCGTCCATTCTGACTTTCTGATCCTTGATTTCAGAGAGTATTGGCAGAGCGCTTTCCGGTCAAGCTCTTGTAACAAGATGATTTTAACGCCATCACCACCGCAGCAGCACCGCACCCCAGGTGAAGCCGCCGCCCATGGCTTCCAGCAGGACCAGATCGCCCTTGCGGATGCGGCCATCACCGGCGGCCGTGGCCAGAGCCAGCGGGATCGACGCCGCCGAGGTATTGCCATGCTGATCCACCGTCACCACGACCTTCTCCATCGGGATGTTGAGCTTCTTGGCAGCGCCGTCAATAATGCGCAGATTGGCCTGATGCGGCACCAGCCAGTTGACCTGCTCGGAGGATAGGCCAGACGAGGCGAAGGATTCCTCGATCACGTCGGTAATCATTCCTACCGCGTGCTTGAACACCTCGCGGCCTTCCATGCGCAGATGCCCTACGGTGCCGGTGGTGGAAGGGCCGCCATCGACATAGAGCTTGTCCTTGTGCGAGCCGTCCGAGCGCAGCTTGGCCGAAAGCACGCCGCGATCGGCGGTCAGGCCCTGCCCTTCCTGGGCTTCCAGCACGAGAGCGCCAGCGCCGTCGCCAAACAGCACGCAGGTTGTGCGATCCGTCCAGTCCAGGATGCGCGAAAAGGTTTCGGCGCCAATCACCAGAGCCCGCTTGGCAAGCCCGCCACGAATATAGGCATCCGCCGTGGTGACAGCATAGACAAAGCCAGTGCAAACGGCCTGCACATCGAAGGCAAAACCATGCGTCATGCCAAGGCGGGCCTGAATGTTCACAGCCGTGGCCGGAAAGGTATTGTCGGGCGTGGAGGTGGCGCAGATGATCACATCGATATCGGCAACGGTCAGCCCTGCATTGTCGAGTGCGGCCTGCGCGGCAGCCGCGCCCAGCGAGGCCGTAGTTTCCCCCTCGCCCGCCAGATAGCGCTGTTTGATGCCCGTGCGCTGGACGATCCACTCATCCGAGGTCTCGACCCTGGATTCAAGTTCCTTGTTGGTAACGACCTGCTTGGGCAAGGCAGAACCAAAGCCCCGAACGACCGAACGAATCATATCTGAAATTCCTTAAATCAGGCGGCTTCGGGGCCGACACTGGATGGGAAACGGGCGTGATACAGTTTAAGATCGTTTTCGATCTTCTGTGTCAGTCCATTTCGCGCCATGTCATAGCCAACTTCGATAGCCGCAGCAAAACCCTCACCATCCGTGCCACCATGGCTCTTGATGATGATGCCGTTCAACCCCAGAAAAACCCCACCATTGACTTTGCGCGGGTCCATCTTTTCCCGCAGAAGGTCGAAGGCGCCCCTGGCGAAGAAATAGCCGATCTTCGACAACAGGCTGCGCGACATGGCCGAGCGCAGATAGGTTGCGATCTGTCGCGCCGTACCCTCGGCGGTCTTCAGCGCGATATTGCCGGTAAAGCCCTCGGTGACAACGACATCCACCGTTCCCTTGCCGAGATCGTCGCCCTCGACGAAGCCGGCGTAATTGAGGGTCTCCAGCCCCGCCTCGCGGATCATCCGGCCGGCTTCGCGCACCTCTTCCTGGCCTTTGACCTCTTCCACCCCGACATTCAGCAGGCCGATGGTGGGGCGCTCGATTTCAAACAGCGCCCGCGCCATGGCTCCGCCCATGACCGCAAAATCCAGAAGCTGCTGCGCATCGGCGCCGATCGTGGCGCCCACATCCAGCACGATGCTTTCCCCGCGCAGCGTCGGCCAGATGGCGGCAATGGCGGGGCGCTCGATATTGGCCATGGTGCGCAGGCAGAATTTCGCCATGGCCATCAAGGCCCCGGTATTGCCCGCCGAAACGGCAACATCCGCCTGACCGGTCTTCACCGCTTCGATGGCGCGCCACATGCTGGAGACATAGCGTCCGCGCCGCAGGGCCTGGCTTGGCTTTTCATCCATGCCCACGGCCACCTCGCAATCGTGAAAGACCGAGCGTTCCTTCAGTTTGGGATAGCGCGCCAGCAACGGCTCACAACGTTCCTTCTGGCCAAACAGCACGAAACTGATGTCAGGATGCCGCTCAAGCGCCTTTGCCGCACCCGGAATCACGCTTTCGGGACCGAAATCGCCCCCCATCACGTCGAGAGAAATCTTGACCACGCGCCTGTTTTTCCTTCTTCCTCATCGGGGGCAAATGCCCGCAAATTAACGGATCTTGCGGGAGAGACAATAGTGCCGCGCCCCACAAGCCCCCGGAGTTTTTCTTAAAGCACCCCCACTCTGCTGCCAAAGTCCTGACGAGTGCTGCAACCCTTCCGCCTGCCGTGCCCTTCTATATGGCGGCGCCAAGGCGGCGCAACAAGCTTACGCTTGCAAAGTGCCATTGCCGGTCCATTCACTGGACCAACAGCAATGGCTAGTCCTTTTTCCAATCCTTTAAAGCCGCAAAAGGCGACGGGCGTATGATCTCGGCGCCGGTATCTTCCGAATGGCCGGAAAATTCAACTCCCTGCTTGCGCGGATAGGGATCGATGGCAAGCGCGGCAAACTCGCTGACCAGCAGGCCCGCATCGATTGTATCGCCCGCGAAGGTCTCCGGTATATCGGGACCATCGGGGTCCAGCACCATTTCGCCCTGGCCGTCGGTCATCAGGCGGATGAGCTTGGAGCCCTCGGGCAGGAAAACCTGTTCCACCTCCTCGCGAATGGAAGAGGCAACAGGCTCAAGCGTCACCACGCAGGCCTGTTCGATCTCTGCTTCCACCGTGCCCTTGATTCGCACGCCATCCCGTTTCCAACGCGAAAGCTTGAGGTCTGCCTTCAGCGACTTTACGGCCAGCACCCGCCACAAACGGGCAAGGCCCGCGCATTCGGCCTCGTCGGCTTCCAGATGCACCTGTACGGGATTGGCCGATATATGACCAACCTTTACGGGAAAGGAAAAGGCTGTCTCTGTGTCGGTGTCGCGCTTCGTCATGTCAAACCTGTTGCTGCGGGCCAATAAGTGTCACCATGCCGGTGACGATCGCCTCTTCCGGCATATCCCGCAAAGCACCTTCGGCTGCAAGCGCCCAATGCGCCAGTTCCAGCATGGCGGGCGCGTCGTCCTGCTGCGGGTGGATGTTTCGGCGCAACGCGGCCGCCATCTCTTCTGCGCTCGCCGCGTCGAGCGCCTTTGCATAGGATTCCAGCCGTCCGTAGAACATGCCGGCCATTTTCTTCATGCGCTTCGGCACGGATTGGTCGCCAATCCCAAGTTCGCGCAAGGAATGATCGATGTCCTGGAAAAATGCGTCCACAATCGATTGGGCCACCTCCTGCCCGCTTCTTTCACAGCTTGCCGTGCGGCGGAAATAGAGAATCATGACCAGCGACAGCATCTCGAACCGGCCCATCACCGTATCGGGCACGTGCAAGCTTCTGTAGAAGTCCGGCTGGCGGGCGGCCTCGGTCAAGGCGGCATATTGCCGGTCAATGATGGCGCGATTGTTCTGACGATTGCGGAAGAGGCGGAATATCATCCCCAAAAAACCTTGCCGGTTTACTTGCTCGCGGCCCTTTGCCGATGTTGCATGAATTGAAAAGCTGGTTTACCGAAGCAGAGACGAATTGCAAACGGTTTCAAGCACGGGTGCCGGACGCAGCCAGCACCACCCGTCAGCCGCGAAATCGCGCAATGAAAAATCCAATGCCTTGGATCGTCCCCGGAATGGCCACAATGATATGGGCAAGACGGGCGAACAGGACAAGGCCAGGCGGCCATAACGACAGAGCATGATGGGAGACGCATCCTTGAACAGACGGTATTTCCGGCCGGGCGCCCGAGCAGCCGGCATGGCCGCGACGACAATGTTGATCGCAGTGGCCGGACTGTCGGGCTGCACCACCGCCAAGGTGCTGCCGACGGCAGAAGTCTATCACAACGGCTATATTGTCGATGAGAAGGCGCTTGCCCTCGTGCCCGTCGGCTCCAGCCGCGAGCAGGTGCTGCTGACACTCGGCACGCCATCCACCACGGCAACCTTCGACGGCGAGGTGTTCTATTACATCTCCCAGACCCGCAAGCGCCCCGTGGCCTTCATGAAGCCGCAACTGGTCGATCAGCAGGTTCTGGCCATCTATTTCGGCAAGGACGGCACGGTCGCCCAGCGCGCCAACTACACCATGAAGGATGGCAAGGTCTTCGACATGATCTCGCGCACCACGCCAACCGGCGGCAAGGATATGACCTTCCTGCAACAGGTTCTTTCCGGCAGCGGCGGCACGGCCAACAACGTCAAGAACATTCTGGGCATCAACTGATCCAGACACAAATGAAAAGGTCCGCAGCAAGGCTGCGGACCTTTTCATTTGGAAAGATGCCGTCAGAGACGGCAATATCCTTGGCCGCCCGCTCAACCGGCCAGAATGGCCAAAAGCAGAAGCGCCACGATATTGGTGATCTTGATGGCCGGATTGACCGCAGGCCCTGCGGTATCCTTATAGGGATCGCCAACGGTATCGCCCGTGACGGAAGCCTTGTGCGCATCCGATCCCTTCAGATGGCGGTTGCCGTCCTTGTCCACAAAACCGTCCTCGAAACTTTTCTTGGCATTGTCCCAGGCGCCTCCTCCCGAAGTCATGGAAATGGCCACGAACAGCCCGTTGATGATGACGCCCAGCAGCGACGCGCCGAGCGCGGCAAAGGCCGAGGCCTTGGAGCCGGAAACCAGCAGCACGCCATAATAGACGATCACCGGCGCCAGCACCGGCAAAAGCGAGGGCAGGATCATTTCACGAATGGCAGCGCGCGTCAGCATATCGACGGCGCGGCCGTAATCCGGCTTGTCGCGGCCTTCCATGATGCCGGGCTTTTCACGAAACTGGCGGCGCACCTCTTCCACCACCGCGCCACCGGCACGGCCCACCGCCGTCATGGCAATGCCCCCGAAGAGATAGGGAATGAGCCCGCCGAAAATCAGCCCCGCCACCACGTAAGGATTGGACAGGCTGAAGGAAATCTGCCCGACATCGGCAAAATAGGGATAGGTCTGGCCGTTGGCGGCGAAATATTGCAGATCGTTGGAATAGGCGGCAAACAGCACCAGTGCACCGAGACCCGCCGATCCGATGGCATAGCCCTTGGTGACGGCCTTGGTGGTATTGCCCACCGCATCCAGCGCATCGGTGGATTTGCGCACTTCCGGCGGCAGATGCGCCATTTCGGCGATGCCTCCGGCATTGTCCGTGACGGGACCGAAAGCATCGAGCGCCACGATCATGCCCGCAAGCCCCAGCATGGTGGTGACGGCGATTGCCGTGCCGAACAGGCCGGCAAGCTGATAGGTGGAAATAATGCCACCGACGATGACCAGCGCGGGCAGCGCCGTTGACTCAAGGGAAACCGCCAGCCCCTGGATGACATTGGTCCCGTGACCGGTGACGGATGCCTGTGCGATGGAATTGACGGGCCGCTTGTTGGTGCCGGTGTAATATTCGGTAATCACCACGATCAGTGCCGTGACGACAAGGCCGAGAATACCGCAGGCAAACAGGTTGAGGCCGGTGATCGTCATGCCAGCGACCTCGCCGATCGCGCCCCAGCCCACCGTGACCTGCGTGGCCAGCGCCAGCCCGGCAATCGAAAGAATGCCGGTTACGATCAGCCCTTTGTAAAGCGCGCCCATGATGGAGCCGTTGACGCCCAACTTGACGAAGAAAGTACCGATGATCGATGTGATCACGCAGGCGCCGCAGATGGCCAGCGGATAGATCATGGCCGATTCCAGAATGGCCGAGCCCGCAAAAAAGATCGCGGCAAGCACCATGGTGGCGACGACGGAGACAGCATAGGTTTCGAAAAGATCGGCCGCCATGCCTGCGCAATCGCCAACATTGTCGCCGACATTATCGGCAATGGTGGCCGGATTGCGCGGATCGTCCTCAGGGATTCCGGCTTCCACCTTGCCCACGAGATCGCCGCCGACATCGGCACCCTTTGTGAAAATCCCGCCGCCGAGACGGGCGAAAATGGAAATCAGCGAGGCCCCGAAGCCAAGGGCCACCAGCGCATCGATAACCTCGCGCGAACCCGATGCATGGCCAAGGCCTGCCGTGAGAACCAGATAATAGAGAGAAACGCCAAGCAGGGCGAGCCCGGCCACCAGCATCCCGGTGATCGCGCCGGATTTGAAGGCAATGTCCAGCCCGGCCGAAAGGCTTTGCGCCGACGCCTGCGCGGTGCGCACATTGGCACGCACGGAAACATGCATTCCAATAAAGCCCGCCGCGCCAGACAGAACCGCACCGATAAGGAAGCCAATGGCCGCCTCGCCCGACAGTAGAAACCATGCTGCCACGAAGACCACGGCACCCACGATGGCGATCGTCAGATACTGGCGGGCCAGATAGGCCTGTGCGCCTTCACGGATATAGCCTGCGATTTCCTGCATTCGCGGCGTGCCCTGATCGGCCGCGAGAACGGCCCGTGTGGCCCAGATGGCATAGGCCACGGACACCAGACCGCATAGAATTACGCCTGTCAAAACTGCCATTCCTCTCTCCCTCTGAAATAGGCCTTGCCCATTTTCTCGCGCAAAGACCGCAAGCGACATGCGCCAGATCAAAGCCATGCGCCTCCTCCAAAGCGCATGGCGGCAGACTGCGCCTTGTTGAAGGGCGGCGTCAAGCGATTGAGGAAAGGTTGAGAAATTATTACCCTGACGACATTCCAGGCGGAACCGGCCGGGAGGAAAATGGGTTTAAACTGCCCGCTTTTGCGCGCGAAGCTGCAAGATAATCAGCACCAGGCAAACAAGCGTGACCGGCCAGACCAGCAGGTTCATGACCGACCAGCCATAGACGGTAAAAATCCGGCCGGAGGAAAAAGACGACAGGGCAACGGTGGCGAACAGGAAAATATCGTGAAAGCCCTGCACCTTGTCGGCCTCGCTTGGCTGATAGCTGGAGGCGACAATGGAGGTTGCGCCGATAAAGCCGAAATTCCAGCCGCAGCCAAGCAGCACCAGCGCCGCCCAGAAATTCCACAATTCAATACCCGCATGGGCCACCACCGCGCAGGCCATGAGAATGACCAGCCCAATGGCGACAACCTTTTCCGCGCCGAAACGCGAAATGAGCATTCCCGTGAAAAAACTCGGGGCAAACATGGCAATCACATGCCACTGGATGCCAAGCGTTGCCAGTTCGGACGAAAAGCCACAGCCGATCACCATGGCCAGCGGCGCGCCCGTCATCATGAAGGTCATGAGGGCGTAGGTGGAAATGCCGCAAATCATGCCCGTGAGGAATTTGCGGGTCAGCACGATTTGCGAAAGCGGCCGGGCGCTCTTTGCCGTTTCGCTGGTCTGATTGAGTTTTGGCAGCTTGAGAAAGCCCAGAATGATGGCCGCCGCCAGCGCCAGCGGCACAAGGCCGATGAAGCTACCGGCAAACAGCACCGGCTCGAAGCTCGTCTTCAGCCAGATGGCAAGTTGCGGCCCGACAATGGCCGAGACAATGCCACCCGCCAGGATCCAGGAAATGGCTTTCGGCTTGTAAAAGCTTGGCGATGCATCGGCGGCGGCGAAACGGATTTTCTGCGTGAAACCGCTGGAGACGCCAATCAGCAGCAGCCCCATGGCAAACATCCAAAAATCCTGACGGAAAAGAGCCAGCGCCGCCAGAAGGCCACCCAGTGCGGCAAGGGAGGCGCCGAGAATGAAACCCGCCTTGCGCCCAAGGAAACGCGCCGAAACCGCCACTGCCACGGCACCCAGCGCCACGCCGAGATTGAAACCCGTCAGCGGTGCCGTCGCCAATGTCTTGTCGCTTCCCAGCAACTGATAGCCAGCAAGCCCGCCCACCGAAAAGCATAGCGGTCCAACGGAACCTAGAATGGCCTGTGCCGCCGTGAGAAGGGCGATGTTGCGCTTTGCGGATCGCAATTGTGTTTCAAGTCCGGCAGGCGCATCCATGGGTCGGTCTTTCCCGATTTCAGGGCTTCGGTCAGGACTTCGGCGCGGCGCGAACCTGCTTGGCAATCCGGTCGAGAACGGCATTCACCAGCTTCGGTTCGTCTTCCGAAAAGAATGCCTGGGCAATCTCGACATATTCCGTGACGATAACCGCCACCGGAACATCCTTGCGCTCCAGAATCTCAAAGGTTCCGGCCCGCAGAATGGCGCGCACCGTGCTGTCGATGCGCGAGAGCGACCAGTCATCCTGAAGCGCCGAGCGAATCAACGGATCGATCCTGGTCTGATCGCGCACCACGCCCGATACGATAGAGCGGAACCACGAGGCATCCGCCTTGAGATAGGTGTCGCCATCCATTTCCTGGCCAAGGCGATGGGCCTCGTATTCAGCCACGACCTCCAGCACGCCGCTTCCGCCAATATCCATCTGGTAAAGGGCCTGCACGGCGGCAAGGCGGGCGGCGCCGCGCTGGTTGGCGGTCTTGATCTGCGGGGTATTCGTTTCAGAGGTCATGCTGTCAGCCACCGAATTTCTGCTTGAGGGCAATCATCGTCAGCGCGGCGCGTGCCGCAAAACCACCCTTGTCCTTGTCCGTACGCTTGACGCGCGCCCAGGCCTGCTCGTCGTTCTCGACGGTCAGGATACCGTTGCCGATCGGCAGCGATTCCGACACGGACAAGTCCATCAAGGCACGCGAGGATTCATTCGCCACAATATCGAAATGATAGGTTTCACCGCGAATGACCATGCCAAGCGCCACGAAGCCGTCATAAAGAATGCCGCCATTATCCGCCCCGTCCAGCGCCATGGCAATGGCGGCAGGAATTTCCAGCGCACCCGGCACGGTGATGACGTCATAGCTTGCGCCCGCTTCATCCAGCGCAGCCGTTGCACCTTCCAGAAGAGCATCCGCCATGTCGTCATAGAAGCGCGCCTCGACGATGAGAAGATGTGGCGCGGAAGACAGTTCAGCCATAGGCGATTACCCCGGAACGGAATGAGGATGATTTCGATGATTTGGATGGGCGGTCAAACCACGCCCTGCGGCGAATGGCAAGTGTTTTTCCCGCAAAAGCCCCGGATGCGACGGGCGCAGCGCAAGCGTGACACAAAATCGTGAAGCCATGTTTGCGTTCCCGCTTGCCGTTTCAAGAGACTGCGGATACGCCATTTCCACCCAGGAAAAACCCTGCCGTCCCCACTTAACTATATGTTATATATCGTTTTTTATCACCAGAAAACGCATTGGCGCCGCTTATATTCGCGCGCGCGAAAATGGGCGTTTTGATGATGATGAACGTGAACAATTTGTAACCGCAAGCACCACCCTCGACCACTGGAAAAGACTGAGGTTTGGCGCCACATTCAACAGGCAGCGGCGAAATGCCGCCGTCATCGTTGAACAGGAGAAATGCGATGAACCGTTTCGGACATATCCTGAGCGCCTCCACCCTTGCCGCCGTAGCCTTTGGCGGCGAGGCCCTTGCTGCAAGCGACGCCCAGATCGATGAAAACAATGGCACCCCGGTCAGCAGCCTCAGCCTGAAGCGCTTCAACATGGTGCCGGTGCGCGGCCCGGAAGGTGCGGCGGCAGCGGGCTTTTCCACGCTTGATCCGCACGCGCCGGAAGCGCGCCATCTGCAAGCCTCCATCATCGCCAATCCGCGGCTGATGATGCAGATAGAGGCGCAGAATGTGGATGTCACCAACATCGTTGCCGCCAGCGCCAGCGAAGACGGGGCAATAACCTTCTACCACATCTGACGGATCGCTCCCCGCGAAGACTTTCACGGGGAGAGCCCTTGCAAGCGCGCCGGAAGCTATTTCCCTTCACCCGGCAACCACGCGCGGAAATTCCGCAAGCCGCGCTGCATAGCGCGCCATGGTATCCACCTCGAAATTCACAGCATCGCCAGCCTGCCGCTCGCCCCAGGTGGTCACGTCCAGCGTATGGCGGATCAGCAGAATGTCGAAATCACAGCCATTGACGGCGTTGACGGTCAAAGACGTGCCATCCAGCGCCACAGAGCCCTTGGGCGCCACGAAACGCGCCAGATGCTCCGGCACCCGCAGCGTGAAGCGGGTAGCGTCACCCTCCGGCTTGACCGAAAGGATCGTCGCCATGCCATCCACATGGCCCGAGACGATGTGACCACCCAATTCGTCACCGATTTTCAGCGAACGCTCCAGATTGACGCGACGTCCCGCCGCCCATCCGCCGATGGTCGTCAGGCGCAACGCTTCTTCCCACGCCTCCACCTCGTACCAGCGGCTGTTGGAGCCCTCCTGCCCCTTGGCAGTCACAGTCAGGCAAACACCGGCATGGGCAATGGAGGCACCAAGATCGATGCTGGCGGGATCGTAATGCGTGGCAATGCGCAAACGCACGCCTTCCTTCAAGGGGGTAACGGCCTCAACCGTGCCGACATCGGTGATTATGCCTGTAAACATCAGAAATCCCGTTCATATTCGAAGAACAGGTCAGCGCCGAAGCGGGCCTGTCGCAAAAGCTTGAAAGTTTGAGGTATATTGGCCCGTGTGAGGGCAGACGCAACCCCTTGCGCACCGATCACAGTCTGCCCCTCATAAAGCTGGATGCGATCCACCAATCCCGCCTCCAGAAATGACCGGACGACCGCGGCCCCGCCCTCAACCAGCAGCGAGGACAGACCGCGCCCGGCCAGATGCGCCAGAAGGGCAGACAGATCCGGCAGGATCAGCGTTTCGACCCCCAGCGCCGAAAGGGCTTCCCGGCGCAGGCGCATTGTGCCGTCATTCTCCGACGTGTCATGACAGCAGGAAACGCAGAGCGTTGCAACCTGCCCGGCCGTTCTTGCAAGATGTGAAGTCAGCGGCAGTTCGAAGCGGCGATCCAGCACGATGCGCAGGGGCGAACGCTGCTCCGCGCCCTTGAGGCGAACGGTAAGGGCCGGATCGTCCACCCGCGCCGTGCCGATGCCGACAAGGATCGCATCTGTTTCGGCCCGCAGCATCTGCACCTGACTGCGGGAAATGGGACCGGTAATGGCAACCTGCCCTGCCCCGATTTTTCCAATCATGCCATCGGCTGAAACCGCAAGTTTCACGGTAACATGGGCGCGCCCTTGAATGTGGCGCATGAGGTAGGGCGCAAGGTCGCGTCTGGCCTGCCCGGCAAGCAGGCCCGTTTCAACCGCAATACCGGCCTGCCGCAGCATGGCATAGCCACGGCCACTGACGCGGGGATCGGGATCGTCCACCGCCACCACCACGCGGGCAATGCCTGCCGCAATCAGCGCATCGGCGCAGGGCGGCGTCTTGCCGTGATGGGAACAGGGTTCCAGCGTGACATAGGCGGTGGCGCCGCGCGCCTTTTCTCCCGCCAGCGCCAGCGCCTGCCGCTCGGCATGGGGACGCCCGCCTATTGCCGTCACGGCCTCTGCAACAATTCTGCCCTGCTGAACGATGACGCAGCCAACGGATGGATTTGTGGAGGTCTGGCCAAGATGACGGCGGGCGACGCGAATGGCCGCGGCCATGAAAGAACGATCGTCGGCCTTGTCCGGCATCGTCTATTCCATGTCGCTATCGCGGGAAATTTTCGCCGTGATCTCGCTGATGACCTGTTCGAAATCCTCGGCATGGGAAAAGTCGCGGTAAACGGAAGCGTAGCGCACGAAGGCCACGTCATCCAGGCTCTTCAGCGCTTCCAGCACCTGAAGGCCGATCTGTTCGGAAGAGATTTCCGTTTCGCCGGAGCTTTCCAGCCGCCGCACGATGCCGGAGACGGCCCGCTCGATCCGGTCGCGATCCACGGGACGTTTGCGCAGCGCGATCTCGAATGACCGCACCAGCTTGTCGCGATTGAAGGGCACTTTCCGCCCGGTCTTTTTAAGGACCGTCAGTTCCCGAAGCTGCACCCGTTCGAAGGTCGTGAAACGCCCGCCGCAATCCGGGCAAATCCGCCGCCGGCGGATGGAGGTATTATCCTCCGCCGGGCGCGAATCCTTCACCTGCGTATCGTCCGAACCACAAAAGGGGCAGCGCATCGGGAACCGTCAGCCAATCACATATAAGGATACATGGTGAAGCGGTCGGTCAACGTCACCACCTTGCCACGCACGGCCTCTTCCACGGCGGCATTGCCCTCGTCGGAATTGGCAACCTTCAGGCCATCGAGAACTTCGACGATCAGATTGCCGATTTCGGTAAACTCAGCTTCCTTGAAACCGCGCGTCGTACCGGCTGGCGTGCCGAGGCGGATGCCGGAGGTGACGAAGGGCTTTTCCGGATCGAAGGGAATGCCGTTTTTGTTGCAGGTGATATAGGCGCGGCCAAGGGCTGCTTCGGCGCGCTTGCCGGTGGCGTTCTTCTTGCGCAGATCCACCAGCATCAGGTGGTTGTCCGTGCCGCCGGAAACGATGTCGAGGCCACCGGCCTTCAGCGTTTCAGCCAGCGTCTTGGCGTTTTTGACGATCTGCGCGGCATAATCCTTGAATTCCGGCTTCAGCGCTTCGCCAAAGGCCACGGCCTTGGCGGCGATGACATGCATCAGCGGGCCACCCTGCAAGCCGGGGAAGACGGCGGAGTTGAACTTCTTGGCCAGATCCTCGTCATTGGTGAGGATCATGCCGCCACGCGGGCCGCGCAGCGACTTGTGCGTGGTGGTGGTTGCCACATGGCAGTGCGGGAATGGCGAGGGATGCTGGCCACCGGCAACCAGACCGGCAATGTGGGCCATGTCCACCATGAGATAGGCGCCGACGGAATCGGCGATTTCGCGGAAACGCTTCCAGTCCCAGATGCGGGAATAGGCGGTGCCGCCGGCAATGATGAGCTTGGGCTTGAACTGCTCTGCCTTGCGGGCAATATCGTCCATGTCGAGCTGGTGGTCTTCCTCACGCACGCCGTAGGAAACGACGTTGAACCACTTGCCGGACATGTTGACCGGCGAACCGTGGGTCAGGTGCCCCCCGGAATTCAGGTCGAGACCCATGAAGGTGTCGCCCGGCTGGAGCAGCGCGAGAAACACGGCCTGGTTCATCTGCGAGCCGGAATTCGGCTGGACGTTGGCAAAGTTCACCCCGAACAGCTTTTTGGCGCGTTCGATGGCCAGTTCCTCGGCAATGTCCACAAACTGACAGCCGCCATAATAGCGCTTGCCCGGATAGCCTTCGGCATATTTGTTGGTCATGATCGAGCCCTGCGCTTCCAGAACGGCGCGGGATACGATGTTTTCGGAGGCGATCAGCTCGATCTCATGGCGTTGACGACCGAGTTCCTTTTCGATCGCGCCAAAGATTTCGGGATCGGCCTCAGCCAGCGGGCGGGAAAAGAAAGCTTCGGTGTTGGACATGATCGCAATCTCCTGAAGGCGTTGATGCCGTGGTGTCTTACAGCGCATCCAGAAACCTGTGAAGCGGTTTCCATGACCGACGCGATGCAGGACCAAAAGACAGCCCCCAGCGGGCCATCTGTTTTCGCTGCATCCTGTAGCGCCCCGCGCCGTCAAGGGCAATACGGGCCGCGACATTTGCAATGCAAACTACGCAGGCAAGGCCCGGTGGATCACCGGGGCGGTCTTGAAAATGAAAAGGCCCGCACAGGCGGGCCAATGTCACGGTCATATGGACAAGGGGTCAGCGCGGCAGGTTGTCATCCTCGATGCTGCCCTGCACCGGCTCCACGCCGATATTGGATTGCAGCGCCAGTTGCTGATCGCCGTCGCGCTTGTAGATGTCATCGCGGAACTGCACCACGCCATCGCGCGTGGACCATGCGGTGATGTAAACGATATAGACCGGCACTTCCTGCGCCAGCTTGATCACGTTGTTCTGGCGGGTGGAAATGACGCGCTCGATTTCCTGGCGCGGCCAGCCAGCGGTATCCTTCAGCAACCAGGTCGTCAGGTCGCGCACATTCTGCACGCGCATACAGCCGGAGGATTCGAAGCGCATCAGCTTGTTGAACAGGCCCTGCTGCGGCGTATCGTGCAGATATTCGTTGTTGGGGTTGTGGAAGTTGATCTTGGTGGATGCCATGGCGTTGATCTTGCCCGGATCCTGACGGAACATCAGATTGGGCGCCTTGGGGGCGTTCCAGTCCACGGTTTCCGGCGCCACTTCCTGACCACGGCCATCGAACAGGCGGATATTGTTGCGCTTCAGATAGGTCGGATCCTTGCGCATCAGCGGCACGATGTCCTTTTCGACAATCGAGCGCGGCGCCGTCCAGTAGGGGTTGAGGATCACTTCGTAGATCTTGGAATTGATGACATGCGTGGGACGGTCGATACGGCCAACCACCGCATTGGTGCGCAGCGCCACGCGGTCGTTTTCGACGGCCTCGATATACATGGCCGGAACATTGACCATGACATAGCGCTGACCGAGATCGCCCGACATGGATTGCAGGCGCACGACATTGGTGTTGAGCTGGTTGAGGCGCACATCGGCCGGTACATTGATGGCCTTCAGCGTATATTCGCCAAGCTGGCCATCGGTGGGCAGGCCATGGCGGGCCTGAAAGCGCTTGACCGCGCCATCGACATAGGTGTCGAAGGAATTCGACATGCCCGCTTCGCGCGCAAGATCGCCCGAAATCATCAGGCGCTGGCGCAAAACCTGTACGGCGGGATCGACGACGCCAAGACGAAGCGGTGCGGCCCCCGGCTGGACCATCGGCCAGCCACCGGCTGCCACGATCTGCTGGTAGGAGGCAACCGCCTGTTGCACATAGGGCAGATTATTGGGGCTGAGAATGGGCGTGGTGGAAAGCACCTGGGCGGAAGCGCGCGAGGTCTGCGCATCGAACTGGTCGTCCCAGTTGCCGCGCGAGCGCGCATTGATCAGATCATCGACGGCAGATTGCGCAAAAGCCTGACCGGCGATCGATGCCATGCCAAGGCCGGCAGCACCCCGCAACAAGGCCCTGCGCGAAACCGCAACCTGATTGTTTTTTTCCGCCATCGTTTCTTCTTCCCTCAGCTCACCCGACAGACCGTTTGCCCGCAAACGCGCGCAGGTCGTTTCCATGACAGGGGCACATAAGCCTTCGGCCATGGATTTCCAGTCATTTCTAATCCTTGGCGCTCCCATAGCAATATGGCCAAAGCTTGTCAGTTGCCATTCGGTCACAACACTGTGTTGATTTCAGCGCATGGCTTGATGAAGCGCGGGTTTTTCGCACCGGGAAAGCAGAAATCCAGACCGCAAGCCGTTTTGCGATCCCGTTTCATCCTGGGGTAAGGACAAGCCGGTCAGGCGCCCTTTGCGTGCAAAAGGCGATATGCCGTCTGGCGCAAGGCGCCGCCGGTTACAGGCGGTACATGATGCTGTCGTTCCAGAACCGGTCCAGACGCTGAAGCAGCTTGTTCATCTGGTTGAACTCGTCCGGTCCGATGCCGCCGACTTTCTGAATGGAGCCGACATGGCGTTCGTAAAGCCGGGCGACGGTTTCGGCGATTTCCTGACCGGCAGGCGTCAGGCTGATTCGCACCGACCGGCGATCCACACGCGAGCGGGCATGGTTGATAAAGCCGAGATCGACGAGCTTCTTGACGTTATAGGAAACATTCGAACCGAGGTAATAACCGCGCGAGCGCAACTCGCCAGCCGTCAGCTCCGAATTGCCGATATTGAACAGCAGCAGCGCCTGCACGGCGTTGACGTCGTTGCGGCCCTGACGGTCGAATTCATCCTTGATGACATCGAGCAAGCGGCGATGCAGACGCTCCACCAGATGCAGGGAATCGAGGTAGAGAGAACGGACGGTCTGCTCCTCGGCGTCAAGGGCAGGCACTTGCGGCTTGATCCTGGTATTGGTCATGATTGATTGCCTCACTGTTTGGGTGGCGGTTTGTTGTTTTTCCCCGCCTTGTGAGTGAGACTATCGAATACCGATAAAATTCTATTTAAAACGCAGCCTTAACAGAGGCTTACCAAATGGCCTGTTTGTCTCAGGGTAAATCAAGCCTTACCTCTTCCTTCCGTCGCCACTCTATATAGAGCATGATACGGAAGGCCAGATAGGCGCCCGCCACCGCCAGATGGAAGAGGATGACGGGCATGTCCGGCCCGAAAATGCGTGGCCACACGCCATGCATGGCAATTTGCGCTCCGGCCCCGATGATCCAGATGACCACGCCCCAGGATACCGTCATCCACAGCCCGATGGCCGCCACCGGAAAAACCACCGCAAGCGACGTGGCAGCCACCCGCCAGGGTATGGGCATGAGATCGAAGCGCATTGCCCCCTGCCCCGGAAAGCCGACCAGCATGGCCCAATATTTCAGCCCGACCCAAAGGCCGCAAAATGCCACGATACGGAGGAAGAGCACGAACAGAAGGTCCGTGAGGCTCGGTTTTGGAGTGTGAACGCTTTCGTCTTGCATGGAGCAAGGATAATGCGAAGAGCGGGGCCGCGCCAGAGGCTGAAAATGACTTGCGGCACGGGAGGGCGCCTATTCCAAAACCCAACCAGACATTAGAGCGCTTTTCGAAGGATAATCTTGTCGATCCTCGTTTCACTCCGGTCGGATCATGCTCTACTGCATAATTCCAAATTATGCAGCAGATTTAAAGTGACAGCGTCCTTTGTGCGTTTGATAAAACGCGCGGCGCTGTATGCAGCAGCATTTCACAAAAGGCCGGGCGTGGTGGGCAAGGACGGCCGTCCATGCTATTGGAGCCGCAGGCCTGCCTCATCGTCAGGCTTCCTCCTTCGGTTTCACACACCGTCATACGCGAAAGCCCTTTCCAAAAGCCCGAAAACGCCAGCATTCGGGAGCGGAGACTATCATGGACAAGACACATCTCGTCGATCACATCACCGGCCACCGGCGTATGCGCCGCAACCGCAAGGCGGACTGGACGCGCAGGCTGGTGCAGGAAAGCCGGCTGACGGTGGACGACCTGATCTGGCCGATCTTCCTGGTTCCCGGCAGCGGCATTGTCGATCCCATTCCGGCCATGCCCGGCGTGAACCGCATGAGCGTGGACAAGGCGGTGGAAGCGGTGAAGGAAGCCGCCGATCTCGGCATTCCCGCCATCGCCACTTTTCCCAACATCGCCCTTGACCTGCGCGACCAGACCGGCTCGCAGATCCTGGAGGCCAATAACCTGCTCAATCAGGCAACCATGGCCATCAAGAAGGCTGTGGCGAATATCGGCATCATCACCGATGTGGCGCTGGACCCCTTCACCGATCACGGCCATGACGGGATCTTGCGTGAGGGTGAGATCGTCAATGACGAAACCGTCGATCAGGTGGTGCGGGCCGCCATTCTCCAGGCGGATGCCGGTTCAGACATCATCGCCCCGTCCGAGATGATGGATGGACGCATTGGCGCGATCCGCCGGGGGCTGGATGCGGCAGGCCATCAATCGGTCGGCATCATGTCCTATGCCACGAAATTCTCTTCCGGCTATTACGGTCCCTATCGCGAGGCGATTTCCACCGCTGGCCTGCTGAAGGGCGACAAGAACAGCTATTATGTCAGCCCCGCCAACGGCACCGAAGCCGTGCGCGACGCAGCCCTCGACGTGGAGGAAGGCGCCGACATGCTGATGGTAAAACCCGGCCTGCCCTATCTCGATATTTGCTGGCGCCTCAAGGAGGCTTTCAGCCTGCCGGTCTTCGCCTATCAGGTTTCCGGCGAATATACCCAGATCAAGGCTGCCGGAATGCAAGGCTGGATCGACGAGCAGCGGGTGATGATGGAATCGCTCCTGTGCTTCAAGCGGGCCGGCTGCGATGGCATATTGAGCTATTTTGCGGTGGAAGCCGCAAGGCTGCTGGCCAGGGCATGAAGGTTTGATGGCGCGGAAATTTGCAATTCAGCCGCGCCACTCCCATATCTCCTGTCATTGTCAAGGAGACGATCATGAGCTTCGAACCATCGGTCCAGACCGCCGCCCCCACGGATTGGCGCGCCTTCAGCGGCGTGCTTTCACGGCGCGCCATGGCTTTCATCATCGATTACGTGCTGGTGGGACTGCTGATGCTGGTGGCCATCATTGCCGTATTTTTCCTCGGCATCATCACGCTGGGGCTGGGCTGGCTGCTTTATCCCATCCTGTTCTTCATCGTGGCGGGACTTTATTTCGGCACCTCCATGGCAGGCCCCGCGCAGGCAACGCCGGGAATGCGCGCCGTGGGCATAAGGCTCATTCGCCTTGATGGCGGGCGCATCGATTTCGTCACCGCCATTGCGCATCTTGCGCTGTTCTGGTTCCTGAACTCGATTTTGACGCCGCTCATCCTGCTGGCGGGCCTGTTTATCGAGCGCTCGCGCCTTGTCCACGATCTGCTGCTGGGCACAGCCGCGGTGCGCAGTTTCTGAATTGCAGGTCGGCTGCCCTGTTTTGGCGCGATTACCCGGCAGGCTTTCGTTTGCCGGTTGACCTTTGCGAAAGTTACGCCATGCTTATGCAGACTTGAGGATGATAGCAGGCAGCGAATCGTCGCTTCACCATCTGCCGGTTCGGCCATCTGATCCAAGGGATGCGTCACGCCGGCCGGATTGAAGGACAGTTTCGTGGCATGAATACACAGGCAACGACCTCACCGCAGTTTTACCTCACGGCACCGGCGCCATGCCCCTATTTGCCCGGCGAAATGGAGCGCAAGGTCTTTACGCATCTTGTTGGCCCCCGCGCCACGGAAATGAACGATCTCCTGACCCAGGGCGGTTTTCGCCGATCACAGAACATCGCATACCGGCCCGCTTGCGAAAGCTGCCGGGCCTGCCTTTCGGTTCGCATTATCGCCGGTGAATTCAAGCCTAACCGGACCATGCGCAAGGTGGAGGCGATGAATGCCGATCTGGTCAGCACGGCCTATCCGGCACAACCTTCAACAGAGCAGTTTTCGCTTTTCCGCCGCTATCTCGATCACCGCCATCAAAATGGCGGCATGTCGGACATGTCGGCGCTGGACTTCGCGATCATGGTGGAAGACACTCACGTCCGCACCAAGGTGATCGAATATCGCAGCAGACCCAGGGAGGGCGAGGACGGACCAGGGCGCCTGATGGCCGTTGCACTGACGGACGTGATGAGCGACGGCCTTTCCATGGTCTATTCCTTTTTCGATCCGGAACTGGAACGCCGCTCGCTTGGCACTTTCATGGTGCTGGACCATATTCGCCGCGCCAATGAGATGGGGCTGCCGCATGTCTATCTCGGCTATTGGGTGCGCGGCTCGCGCAAAATGGGCTATAAGATCAGGTTCCAGCCGCAGGAGCATCTGCTGGGTCCGGGCTGGACCCGGCATGACGCCACCGAAGACGTGGAAGGATGAGCAGAAGGCTCAGGATGCGAAACTGCCAGACGCGAAAAACCCGGCCATGTGCCGGGTTTTGCATGTTTGAAAGCGATTGAGCGACGAAAGCGTGTCGCGATCTTCCAGATTCGCTCCCGACGCTTTACAGCGCCGTGCGCTTTATCAAACGCACAAAGGACGCTGTAACACTTTAAATCTGCTGCATAATTTTCACCTTAAATCGATTCCGATTTAAGGAGTTATGCAGTAAGTCATTGTTTTTTTCGCATGTCGTTATCGCAAAACCGTGGCACGGTGTTGCGCGACATGCTTGAGTGCCAGCGGTGGTGGATGACGGCAGCCCCTCTCGCCGGGAGGAAAGCGGGAGCCGCCGCAAAACTGCAAACTGTTTCAACGCATTCGGTATTCTCTGAAAAGCCGCGGCCTCTGCGTGCCACGCGCAGAAAGGACCGGACCCGCTCAGGAAAGCTTGCGGATGAGACCGTAGACGATATTGCGGTTTGCGCCGAACCTTACCTGCGCTTCCACCTGCCCCTCTTCCGTGCTGCCACGGATGATGCGCCACATATCTTCTTCCGTCCGCAGCAGCAGCGCCCAGTTCATGAAGGTTTCCATGTAGCCGTCAACGATGATGTCTTCTGCGAAGTTGGCGAACAGGAACACGCCATTGGGCTTGAGCATGTCCATGCACTTGCGCGTCAGCTTGATGGACACCTTGTCGTTCAGGTAATCGTAGAGGCCGGAGGCGTAAACGAAATCGAACTTTCCAAGGTTGTGCCTGTCGGTGAACACGTCACGCACGGAACCCTCAACCGGCTCGATGCAGGTGCCGGCGAAATCCCGCGCGATGGAGCCGATGCTGATCGGATCCTGATCGAGCGCAACCCAGCGCTTGAGGCGACCCTCCGCCAGAGCCTTGGAGCGGTTGGCTTCCCGCAGATGACCGGCGGCAATGGTCAGGATTTCGGCCTGCGGCCCGCGAGAACCGGCAATTTCATCGACATATTGGGTCAGGATGTCACGGCGCTCACGCACGGCAACCGAGGAAGAGGCATCCTTGGTGTAATCGTAAAGCGCAAGACCAAGCGGCGTGGAACGGGCGATTTCATCGGCAACGCTTTCGTGACCGTAAATGAAATCCAGCAATTGCGCATCGCCGGAATAGCCGCGCGGCTTGTCGTAGGACCAGCGGGTAAAGGGATCCTGCCGGAAATATTGGGAAACAGGATGCGCCTGGGCAATTGCAATCAAGGCCTGCCATACCAACGGCGAGGACTTGATGCGGATGGTGTGGAGCGCGGACGCCGTACGGGCGATGATCATCGCCGGATCGGTCTTCTGTTCGAATTGCTGATTCGCAATATTGAGAACCAGAGCCAACTCCGTTCTGGCCAGCGCCAGTTCGGTTTCGTTGAGCTGCGAATTGGCCGGAGAAGCAACTTCGGCCGCCATGGATTCCGGGGTGATGAGGCTCTGCCCGTCCATGGAAAATTCGACGCTACTCATATTAGACCTTTCGTATTTTACAGTAAATTAATGGGGGTGTTAATAATTTGGTTACTATAAAAGCCTGTTTTCGAAATGCGACTGGTTTTGGAAACTTTACGTCGATAAGGTTAACGCAGCCGAGATTTCTTTACTTTTATTAACGAAGCCGTTTTAAAATGAGACCCTTTATTCCTTTCGACCCAAAATGAGCCGTTTTGCTACAGTGGCATTTTCGGGTGTATCGCCCTATGACGGCAAATGGACAAACAAGGTCCACCTCTTGTAACGTCGAATGAGTAAGTATGACGCGAAACTCCGGTGGTCGGTGAAGACATATGGATCACGGCATGAAGCAGGCCCAGCCCCTGAAAATAGAGGCCGCGACCGCGCAGGGGAGCGAGCTGCCAACACCCGCAGAAGTATGGCGCCTCTACCGCACCCGCAACGAGAGAGCGCGCGCCAGCGCCACGCGCAGCGGCCTGTGGGTATCGGTCCTCGTCTATCTGATGTTTGCCGTCACCGATTTCATTCTGCTTGGCGACGTGGCCGTTGCCACCACGATTGCGCGCTTTTGCGTGGGAATTGGCGCTCTGTCGATGATCGAGTTTCAGGTTGCACGCAAGGCAAGCGCCGATCACCTGGACCTGACCTGCGCGCTGGCTCTGATTTGCGGCTATGCCTTCTGGCTATACCCTGCCCTTGGCACCAGCGAAGTCGAAAACATGCGCTATTACATGGTGTTCGGCGCGATTTTCATGATGGGCGCAAACCTGTTTTTCAGCTTCGAGGTCTGGCTGTCCATTCTCACCTCCTGCGTGGTGCTCGGCCTGTTTTTCATGGCCTTGCTCACGGTTTTTGTCGGAGAATATTTCTACGCGGTGGCCTTCGGCACCTTTTACGTAGCCTGTTTCACCTTCACGACCTACGTCAATCTGAGGCTGAACAAGGAGCGCTATCAGGTTTTTCTCAATGCGCTGGAGGCCGAACACCAGCATCGGGAAGCAACCGAGCGCGGACGCGCGCTTTTCCGCCTGTCCCATACCGATTACCTCACCGGTATCGACAATCGCCGCGCCATCGATCAACGGCTGCGGGAATACTGGAACGCCTGGCAAACCGACGGCACCGCCTTTTCCGCCATTCTGGTCGATGTCGATTTTTTCAAGAAATACAATGACTGCTATGGCCATCAGGCTGGCGACCGCTGCCTGATTCTCGTGACCAATGCGCTCAACGAGGCCCTGCTTCCCTTCAACGCCTCGCTCGGCCGATATGGCGGCGAGGAATTCATCGTGCTTGTCAGGGTCGGCGGCGAAGCGCAGGTGCTGCAAATCTGCGAACTCATCCGCGCCACGGTGGAAAAACTGGCCCTTGTCCACGACCAGCGGCGCGACGGGCTGGCGATCATTACCGTGAGTGTCGGCGCGACCTATACGCGCGAACATATGCCGCCAAAGCTGGAACGCATGATTACCGAGGCCGATCGCTCGCTCTACAGCGCCAAGGCAAACGGCCGAAACTGCGTACACCTCTTCGATCCGACAGATCCTTCCACCGGGGACGAAAGCGAAAACATCGCCGCCCTGCTGAAGGTCGCCGTCAATCGCGACCTCGTTTCTCTGGTCTATCAGCCAATCTACAATCTGGAAAACGGCACGGTGGCCGCCGCCGAAGCGCTGATGCGCCTGAAAATGCTGGATGGCTCGCCCGTCAGCCCTGCCCTGTTCATTCCCGTGGCCGAGCGGACAGGCTCCATCATTGCTCTTGGCCTGTGGAGTATTCGCAAGGCCTGCGAGGACATGCTCGTTTCCGGCAAGGCGCCAGTCGTCAGCGTCAACGTTTCGCCGCTGCAATTGAAGGCGCGCGGTTTTGCCGAGGGCGTGCGCAACATTCTGACCGAAACGGGTATCGAGGGGCACCGTCTTGCCTTCGAGATCACCGAAGGCATCGACATGGAAGGCCAGTCGGACATTCTGCGCTGCCTCAAGCAATTGGAGAAACTGGGGATTCGCATCTGGCTGGACGATTTTGGCACAGGCTTCGCCGGCTTGTCCTGGCTACGGCTCATCCAGTTTCATACCGTCAAGATCGACAGGTCGTTTCTGGTGGATTGCGACAGCGAGCAGGGCAAAACCATGCTGCGGGACATTATCAGCCTGATCCGCCATCGCGGAAACCGCATTCTGGTCGAGGGTATCGAAACCGAAGAGCAACTGGCCCTGATGCGCGAGTTTCGCATCGATGACGTCCAGGGCTATTTTACCGGCAGGCCCATGCCACCGGATCTTTTCGTGGACCGCCACAGCAGGCTTTAGAGCATTTTCAGGAAAAGTGGGAACCGGTTTTCCGTCCGGAAATGCGGGCCGAAAGCAGGCATCACGCCTCCCGAGGCGTAATCACCGGAGTCTGGAAAGCGGGGAAGACACCCCGCCCCTCACCCGGCGAATTTGCCGCTACGCGGAAAACCCTTCGGAACAGGACGGCCGGAGGCGGCGCGGTCGCCAAGCCATTCCAGCAATTCGTCCTTGTTTCTGGTGAAGATCCGGCCTGCGCTGTCTTCCCAGGTCAGGCCATCGGCAATGGAAAAGCACTTGATGTCACTGACGCCGCCATCCTTGTAGCGTTGCAGGCGCACGCCCTTGCCGCGGGTCATTTCCGGGATCTGCGCCAGCGGGAATACCACCAGCTTGCGGTTTTCACCCACCACGGCCACATGATCGCCCGTCACGGGAATCACAAGCTTTGCCTCATCCGGCATTCCGACATTCATCACCTGCTTGCCCTTGCGGGTATTGGCGATGATTTCGTTTTCCGGCACGATGAAACCATTGCCCGCCGTCGAGGCCAGAATGAGCTTGCGGGCAGGATCGTGCACGAAGGCCGTCAGCACGTCCTGATCGTTTTCCATATCCACCATGATGCGGATCGGCTCGCCATGACCGCGCCCGCCGGGCAACTTGTCGCCACCCAGCGTATAAACCTTGCCCCCGGTCGTCACCAGCAGGATCTTGTCGGTAGTCTGGGCCGGGAAAGCCACCTTCAGCCCGTCGCCTTCCTTGAAGGTCAGGCCGGAGGTATCGGAGATATGGCCCTTCAGCGCCCGGATCCAGCCCTTTTCAGAGACGACCACGGTGATCGGCTCTTTCTCGATCATCGCCTGCTGGATGGCTTCCAGATCGGCTTCCGGCGCATTGGCAAAGCTGGTGCGGCGACGGCCAAGCTCGGTAGCCTTGGCGTATTTCTTCTTCACCTCGCCGATTTCCCAGGCCACGGTCTGCCAGAGCTTTTCTTCCGAGGCGAGCAGCGATTCGATCTCCGCCTTCTCGGCGGACAGCGTCTCATGCTCCTTGCGGATCTCGAATTCTTCCAGCTTGCGCAGATTGCGCAGCCGCATGTTCAAGATCGCTTCCGCCTGATTGTCCGTCAGCGAGAAGGTGGCAATAAGCACCTGTTTCGGCTCGTCTTCCTCGCGGATGATGCGAATGACTTCATCGAGGTTGAGATAGGCGACCAGAAGACCGCCCAGAATTTCCAGCCGCCGGTCGATGGCGGCCAGCCGGAATTGCGAACGGCGAACCAGCACTTCCCTGCGATGGTCGAGCCACTCGGTCAGCACCTCGTTGAGAGCCATGACCTTCGGCACCTTGCCCTGGCTCAGCACGTTCATGTTCAGCGGAATGCGGCTTTCCAGCTCGGTCAGCTTGAACAGCGATTCCATCAGCAGGGTAGCATCCACCGTTCGGCTTTTCGGCACCAGCACGATGCGCACGTCTTCCGCCGACTCGTCGCGAACGTCTTCCAGAAGCGGCAGCTTGCGGGCGATCAGCAGTTCGGCGATCTTTTCGATCAACCGCGACTTCTGCACCTGGAAGGGAATTTCGGTGATGACGATCTGATAACCGCCCCGGCCGAGATCCTCCTGCTCCCATCTGGCCCGCACGCGAAAACCCCCGCGGCCCGTGCGGTAGGTTTCAATCATGCTGGCGCGGCTTTCGACGATGATGCCGCCGGTGGGCAGGTCCGGCCCTTCTATGCCGCCGCGCTCGGGATGGGCCGGATCGGCCAGCAACTCTTCCACCGGCGCGCCGGGATTCTTGATCAGGTAAAGCGCCGCATCGCAGATTTCATGGGCGTTATGCGGCGGAATGGAGGTCGCCATGCCCACGGCAATGCCGGAGGCGCCATTGGCCAGCAGGTTGGGAAAGGCGCCCGGCAGCACGACGGGCTCGTCATCTTCCTCGTTATAGGTGGGGCGATAATCCACGGCATCCTGATCGATACCTTCCAGAAGCAGCGCCGCCACTTCCGTCATGCGCGCCTCGGTATAACGATAGGCGGCGGCGGCATCGCCATCGATATTGCCGAAATTGCCCTGGCCATCCACCACCGGATAGCGCTGCGAAAAATCCTGCGCCAGACGCACCAGCGCATCATAGACCGACTGGTCGCCATGCGGGTGGAACTTACCGATGACATCGCCGACGATACGGGCGCATTTCTTGAAGGCGGAATTGGGCCGGATGCCCATTTCGCTCATGGCGTGAATGATTCGCCGGTGCACCGGTTTCAACCCGTCACGCACATCCGGCAAGGCGCGATGCATGATCGTGGAAAGCGCGTAGGCAAGATAGCGCTCTTCCAGCGCCGATTTCAGATCGACCGGAATGATGTTATCGCCGCCGTCTTCGGGCGGTAAGAGATTTTTACCCATGGTTTTTTCTAGCCGAGAAGCCTCGGATCGGCAAGGATTCCGGCCTTCTGCCCTGTGGATTAACCCAAAGCTGTATTTTTTATCCGGCCGCGAAAAATCTCAGCCATTTCCATAAAAACGCTTTGGCGGATCCGGACGCCGCCCTATAAAAACCACTCTGCCCAACGAGGGCGATTAAGACACGGGCTTTCTGGATGATACGGGGTGTGCGTTCGGACCACACACCCGCTCCGGCATTTTAAGGGGACAGATCATGACATTCCACTTCGCACGCCACCTGATGGCGACGGCTGCCATTCTGGCGGCGCCATCCTTCGCCTGGGCGCTGGACGGACAGGATCTCCTCAAGAAGATCAACGCCTCCTATGGCGGCGGCAACATGACGCTTGCGGCAGGTGCGGTGGATGTAAGCGGCGACAACGTAACCCTGCGCGGCGCCACCATGACAGCCGACGCCCCCGATTCAAAGCCCGTTTCGCTCGGCGACATCCGCATGAGCGGCGTCAGCGCCAATGATGACGGCTCCTATGAAATCGAAAAGGTGGATTTCCAGCCGATCAATTTCGCCGATGAAAAAACCACCATTCGCGCCGATAACCTTTACCTTGCAGGCGTGAGCGTGCCGGCGAAGACAAACGGCAACGACCTGTCATCCGTACTGATCTACGAAAAGGCTCATGCCGGGCCGATCACCATCACCAACGAAGGCAAACAGCTGCTTTCCATCAATGAAGGCGAAGGCAATACCGCCATCGAGGATGACGGCGCCGCATTGAGCTTCGATGCGGCGATCAAGGGGATCCGCATCGACCTGGCCGGGCTCAACGATCCAAAGGCTTTGGAAACAGTCGAAAAGCTCGACCTCAAGACCCTGACCGGCGAAATCTCCATGGCCGGTAGCTGGGAGCTGAAATCCGGCAATATCGATATAACCGATTACACCGTCGATTTCGACCGCATCGGCAAGCTCGGCATGGCCGTCAGCCTGTCCGGCTACACGCCGGAACTCATTCGCCAGATTCAGGAAACCAGCAAGATCGCCAGCCGCGCCGCCAGCGATGCCCAGTCGCAGCAGCAGGCCCAGCAGGCCGCCGGTCTTGCCATGCTCGGCCTCATCCAGCAGCTTTCGCTGGTCAGCGCCGATATTCGTTTCGACGATGACGGCATTACCCGGCGCGCCTTGGACTATAGCGGCAGCCAGCAGGGCGTTTCCGGCAAGGACATGGCGCAAATGATAAAGGCCATGGCCCCCATGATGCTGGCTCAGGCCAAGCTGGGTGATTTCCAGAAGCCGCTGATGGAGGCGATCAACGCCTATCTGGACAACCCGAAGAGCTTTGCCGTTTCGGCCGAACCGGAAAACCCCGTTCCCTTCCCGATGATTGCAGGTGCTGCCATGGGCGCCCCGGAAACCCTGCCCAAGGTTCTCGGCCTGACCGCCTCCGCCAACGAGACGGAATAAGCCGTCTCCAGCATGGCCGGGCAGGATTTCAAACGCCTCTGCCATTGCTGCACAAAACAAACGCAGGCGCGACCCTATCGCGCCTGAATGTTATGAGCGGCTTTCATTTTTCGGTCCGATCTAGCCTCTTTGCTGGCGCATCGGATAATCTGCGAAAACCGGTTCCCACTTTTCGGTCCGATGCTCTGTGTGAAACCGGGAAAGAAGCTGGCGCAGCCGGGCTGCCTGCTCTGCCAGGAGTGCGGTGGCGGCGGTGTTTTCCTCCACCATGGCGGCATTTTGCTGTGTCATCCGGTCCATATCGCCCACGGCGGCGGTGATTTCGTTGAGGCGGCCTGATTGATCCATGGTGGCGTTTGCCAGCGAAGACATGTCGGTATCGATGGCCACCACCCTTGCGGCAATGTCCTGCAAGGCCTCCCCCACTTTTCCGACGAAGCGCACGCCTTCGGCCACATCCTGCCCGGAAATATCGATCAGTTCGGCAATTTCGCGTGCCGCCTGTGCAGAGCGCTGGGAAAGCTGGCGCACTTCCTGCGCCACGACGGCAAAGCCCTTTCCGGCCTCCCCGGCCCGCGCTGCCTCCACGCCCGCATTGAGCGCCAGAAGGTTGGTCTGGAAGGAAATGTCGTTGATGACGTCGATAATGCTGGAAATGCGCGCCGAGGAGTGTTCGATGCGCTGCATGGCTGAAACCGCCTCCCGCGTCAGGCTGCCGGTTTTATCCACGGCGGCGCGGGCGCTGGCGGTATCGTGCCGCGCCTTGCCGCTGAGGTTCGACGTCTGGGCAACAGTGGTGGAGATGCCTTGCACGGCAGCCGCCGTTTCCTCAAGCGACGCCGCCTGCCCTTCCGTGCGGCGCGACAATTCCTGCACGCTCTGCATGATTTCGCTGCTGCCGGTTTCTATGGAATCGGCAGCGCCCCCGATTTCCGTCATCAACCGGGCCAGATCGGCCACCGTGCTGTTAAGGTGATGGCGCAGCGCCTCGAACTCTTCCGCCACGGGCTCATCCAGACGGAAGGAAAGGTCGCCTTCCGCCAGACGTTCGAGACCGCTCATCAGGGTTTGCGATGCTTCAACCTGCCTTTGCCGGGCCTCCTCTTGTGCCCGGATCTGTAAAGCGGCGCGCTCAGCCTCAGCATGGGCGCGGGCCTTGGCCGCGTCCGCCTCCAGCTTCTGTTTGGCAAGGGCTGCCTGCCGGAAAAACTCCAGCGTCCCGGCCATGGCGCCAAGTTCATGGCCACGGCCAAGGCCGGGAATGGCAATGGCCGTATCGCCATCGGCAAGCGCGCGCATCGCGCCTGTGATCGAACGAACCGGGCGGCTGATCGAGCGCCCCGTCAACCACACGCCCATGAGCAAAATCAAGGCTCCCGCCGCCGAGGCTGCCATCATGCCCTGCATGGCGGCAGTGGCCGCGGCCTCGTTATCGGCCAGCAAACGCGCCTTTTCGTCGCTGAAGCTTTTCGAAAGCCGGTCCGCCGTCTGCTCGAGCTGTTTGTAGGCGGGGTCGAGTTCCGCCCCCGCCGCCTCGGCCAGAAGGCCGGTTTCGCCATAGATGCGGAAGGCATTGGCATAAACATCCAGCGCCTGCGAAACCTTCATGCGCAGGGCACCGGGCGGAATAGCCGCTTTCAACGCACGGGTGAAGGTCTGAAATTCCGCCGCATGGCGCTCCAGCGTCGCCTGATCGCGCTGAAGAAGAAAATCCTTCTCGAAGCCGCGCAGCCGCGCCATGCTCAATTGCAGTTCCGGGCTCTCCACTTTGCGCATTTCCGCTTCCGCAGACAATGTCGCCTCCTGCATGGCGCCGCGCAGGCCACTCTCTGCCGTCATGCCAAGCTGCTGGCGCAACGCCAGAAATTTCTGAAAGCGCTCGGCAAAGGCCGAAATCGCCCGATCGAGCCCCGCCACATCCGCCGCCAGCGCCGTGTCACCACTGCCCAGTCCGCCGAGGGCTGCGCGCGCCCTGTCCAGCGCGGCACCAAAACGCTCCACCGCCGTCTGATCGCTGCCGAGGGCAAAACTGCGCTGCCACAACAGGCTGTCGCGCAAGGCTGCCGACACTTCCATCATGCGCCCTTCCCGACGGGAGATGTCTTCGGCTGCGTGCTGCGCCCTCGTATCGGCCTGTCTTTGCAGCAAGGACAGCCCGCCAACCAGCAACAGGCCCGCAATGGAAATAGCCGCCAGCAGCCCGACGCGCTGGGAAATGGAAAGATCAAAGCGGATACGCATGAGCAACCTATCAGGAGCCAGCAGGCAAAAAGACACGTATCCCTTGTCGGGCATCAGCCTTAACCGATCTTGAAACGCAGATGAAGCTTTTATGAAATCATAGCAATCCTTGATTGAATTAATCGGAATGGCGTAACCTGGAGGCCATGAACCTCAGACCATTGAAACGAAAAAGCGCCGTTCCGGCGTGACCGGAACAGCGCTTCCCAAGCTTCAAAATTCAAACCGGCGGCCGGGCCGCCTTACCGTCAATCCTTCTTGGACGGCACGACGCGCAGCGCAAGCTCACGCAGCTGCGTGGGCGTGGCGGGGCTTGGTGCATTCATCAACAGGTCCTGCGCCTGCTGGTTCATCGGGAAGAGCGAGATTTCGCGCAGGTTCTTCGCCCCCACCAGCAGCATGACGACGCGGTCAATGCCGAAAGCGCAGCCGCCATGCGGAGGGGCGCCATACTGGAAGGCGCGGTAGAGACCGCCGAAGCGTTCCTCAACATCCGTCTGGCTGAGGCCGACCTTTTCGAAGGCCTTGACCATCAGTTCCGGCGACTGGTTACGGATCGAGCCAGAGGCAATTTCAAAGCCGTTGCACACCGCGTCATACTGGTAAGCCTTCAGCGTCAGCGGATCTTGGGTATCGAAGGCAGCCTCTCCACCCTGCGGCATGGAGAACGGGTTGTGGGCAAAGTCGATCTTCTTTTCTTCCTCGCTCCATTCGTAGAACGGGAAGTCAACAATCCAGCACATTTCAAACCGGTCGCGGTCGATCAGGTTCAGCTCTTCGCCTGCACGGGTGCGGGCTTCGCCAGCGAATTTGTAGAACTTGGCTGGATCACCGGCCACGAAGAAGCAGGCATCGCCCGCACCAAGGCCAAGCTGGGCGGCAACGGCTGCGGTGCGCTCCTCGCCAATATTCTTGGCGAGCGGACCGGAACCGGCCACCTTGCCCTCTTCTTCCTTCCAGAAGATATAGCCCAGGCCCGGCTGGCCGGTGGACTGCGCCCAAGCGTTCATACGGTCGCACACGGCGCGGCCAATCGGGCCAGTGGCGTCTGTATGCTTGACCGGAATAGCCCAAACCTCAACCTTGGGGTTGGATTCGATCATGCTTGCGAAAATCTTGAAGCCGGAGCCGCGGAAATGCTCGGTCACAGCCTGCATGACAATCGGGTTACGCAAGTCTGGCTTGTCGGAGCCGTATTTGCGGATGGCCTCATCGTAAGGAATGCGCGGCCATTGCTTCGTCACAGGCTTGCCGTCGGCAAACTGCTCGAACACCTTGGTCATCATTGGTTCCATTGTGGTCCAGACATCTTCCTGGGTCACGAAGCTCATTTCCACGTCGAGCTGATAGAACTCGCCCGGCAGGCGGTCTGCACGCGGGTCTTCATCGCGGAAGCAAGGGGCAATCTGGAAATAGCGGTCGAAACCCGCCACCATCAGCAGCTGCTTGTACTGCTGTGGAGCCTGCGGCAGCGCAAAGAACTGACCTTCATGGATACGGCTTGGCACCAGAAAGTCACGCGCACCTTCTGGCGAAGACGCCGTCAGAATTGGCGTGGTGTATTCAGCAAAGCCAAGCTCGCCCATGCCATTGCGCATGGCGGAGATAATCTGGGTGCGCTTGACGATGTTCTTGTGCAGGGTATCGCGGCGAAGATCGATGAAGCGATATTTCAGGCGAACGTCTTCCGGATAGTCCGGCTCGCCGAACACCGGCAGCGGCAGTTCCTTGGCCACCGACAGCACTTCGATCTCGTGGGCGTAAAGCTCGATCTCGCCGGTGGGCATTGTCTTGTTGACCGTATCCTCCGTGCGGGCCTTGACGACGCCATCGATGCGGATGACCCATTCGCCGCGCACGGTTTCGGCAACCTTGAAGGCGGGGCTGTCGGGATCGGCCACCACCTGCGTCATGCCGTAATGGTCGCGCAGATCGATGAAGAGAACGCCGCCATGGTCGCGGACGCGATGAACCCAGCCGGAGAGGCGAACGGTCGTGCCGACATCGGCTTTGCGAAGAGCGGCACAGGTGTGGCTGCGATAGCGATGCATTTCGGTATCCTGGAATCGCAAGAACGTTTCAGTGTTTCCGGGAAACGCGGAACCGCCCTTAAGTTATTGTTGAATGCATTTCCGGATGGAAAACCGTTTTCCGCCTGTCCCGGAAATGCCTTGATGCCGACCAACGCACAGTGTCGGCCAGCATGATGAATTCGGGCGGAAAAGCGCATGACACGCCCGATTTGTCAAGGCGGCACGCATTCTGCGCGCCCCTGTCCAATGGTTTCGCGCCGGGCTGCGATGGGCTCAAACAGAATTGAACACGCCTGTGGCATCCGGACCCATTGCTGATTTTACCTCTCAACTTTAAAAGAGTGGAGCAATTCAGGAACCTGCCATGCACCGCCTTTCCCGCCGCACGCTTCTCAAGGGCTCCGCTCTTCTTGCCGCCTATGGCGGTGGACTGGGCATAGCCAGCCGCTTCAATCGCGCCGAGGCCGCCCCTGTCCCTCTGGACATCGAGGCCAGAACCACCGCTGCCGTGCTGGATGGAAAGAACCTGACGAAAAACGTCTTCACCTACGGCCTGGAAGGCCATGAGGGGCCGATGCCGCCGGTGCTGCGGCTGCGCCGGGGCGAACCCTTTGCCGCGCGCCTCCACAACAGCCTTGACGACGCCACCACGCTTCACTGGCACGGTCTGCGCATTCCCAATGCCATGGATGGCGTGCCGTTTCTGACCCAGCCCTATGTCTACAAGGGCGACCGTTTCGATTACACCTTCACCCCGCCCGATGCCGGAACCTTCTGGTATCACCCCCATTGCAGCACGCTGGAGCAAATGGGCCACGGCATGACCGGCCTTCTGATCGTGGAGGATCCGAAAGACCCCGTTTTCGATGCGGAAGTGACGCTGAACCTGCGCGATTGGCGGCTGGGGGCCGATGGCCAGTTCATCGACATGTTCAAGCCGCGTGATACGGCGCGGGCCGGAACCTTTGGCACGGTGCGCGGCGCAAACTGGTCGCCGGAACCAAGGCTGGATGCGCCAGCCGGAGGGCTGGTGCGCCTCAGGCTTGCCAATACCGATGTGACGCGCCTCTACAATCTCCGGCTCGAGGGCGCGCAAGCCGTGGTTCTGGCGCTGGACGGCCAGCCGCTTGCCGCCCCGCGCCCGCTGGACATGGTGGTGGTGGCGCCGGGCCAGCGGCTCGATCTTGCCATCGTCATGCCGGCATCGGAAGGGCTGGAGGCTGCCCTCATGGACCTGCGCCCCAGCACGCCAAAGGTGGTGGCCCGCTTGCGCGCACTTGGCGCCTCTCTCAATCGGGCGGCGGGCGATGTTACGCCGCTTCAGCCCAATCCCTTCCATGAGCCGGATGTCGCAGGCGCCGAACATATTCCGCTGGTGTTGAGCGCCACGGCGGAAAACGCCGCCCGCGATTCGGTCTGCGGCACGCTTGGTTACAGTTTCTGGGCGATCAACAAGGTGGTCTGGCCGGGCGACACGCCAGATCCCATGGCCCCGCTGGCCGAACTCAAGCTTGGCAGAAGCTATGTCTTCGACCTTGCCAACACCACGCCGCACGCCCATCCCATTCACCTGCACGGCATGAATTTCAAGGTGATTTCCTCTTCACGCGGGGCGGTAGACCCAGTGATTTCAGACACCTATCTCGTGCTTCCCGATGAAAAGGTTCAACTTGCATTTGTGGCTGACAATCCGGGCGACTGGGTTCTCCACTGCCACATCATCGAGCATCAGAAAACCGGCATGACCTCCTATATCCGGGTAAGTTAGGGCGCTCGCGCAATATTGAGCGTGCAAATCCCTCTTCAGGCCCGTGAAAGCACCCTGCTTGCCGCCGATCCGTATTGACAACGGGGGTCTGAGGGAGAACTAAGGGGGATTACTATAAAAAAGCTGGGGCAAAATGATTGTCACAACCGAAAAATTGGAAGAAGCCTGCCTTGCGTTGGCACAATCCGATTTCATTACCATCGATACTGAATTTCTGCGCGAAACGACCTTCTGGCCGGAATTATGTCTGATCCAGATGGCAAGCCCCGAGCTGGAGGTGATCGTCGATCCCCTGGCGCCGGGCATGGACCTCAAGCCCTTTTTCGATCTCATGGGCAATGGCGCCGTTACCAAGGTTTTTCACGCCGCGCGTCAGGATATTGAAATCATCTTTCATCTGGGGAACCTTATCCCCCATCCGATCTTCGACACGCAGGTTGCCGCCATGGTGTGCGGCTTCGGCGACAGTATTTCCTACGACCAGCTCGTCCAGCGGGTCAAGAATGTCCACATCGACAAAAGCTCCCGCTTTACCGACTGGAGCCGCCGCCCGCTTTCCGACAAGCAGCTTGAATATGCGCTGGCCGATGTCACCCATCTGCGCGACGTCTATATCAAACTCAAGGCGGAGCTGGAGAAGGAAGGCCGCGCCAGCTGGCTGAACGAGGAAATGGCCGTTCTCGAAGCCCGCCAAACCTATGACCTGCATCCTGACGATGCCTGGCAGCGCCTGAAGATGCGGTTGAAAAAACCGCAGGAACTGATGGTGCTGAAGGGCGTGGCCGCCTGGCGCGAGCGCGAGGCGCGCGCCCGCAACGTGCCGCGCTCGCGCGTGCTGAAGGACGATGCGATTTTCGAAATCGCCCAGCAGCAGCCCAAGGATGCCGAGGCGCTGGGCCGTCTTCGCACCGTTCCGAAAGGCTGGGAGCGCTCCTCTTCCGGCGCGGCCATCATTGATGCCGTGAATGCCGCCCTGTCCATTCCCAAGGCCGACTGGCCGCAGGTGCAGCGGCAGGCGCATGTGCCGGAGGGAACCGCCTCTGCCGTGGAGCTTCTGAAGGTTCTGCTGCGGCTGACCTCCGAAAAGCATGGCGTGGCCGCCAAGATGATCGCCAATACCGAAGATCTCGAAAAGATCGCGCTTGAAGGTGAAGCCGCCGAGGTTGCCGCCATGAGCGGCTGGCGGCGCGATCTGTTCGGCGATTATGCGCTGAAGCTCATCAATGGCGGCGTGGCGCTGCGCTTCGTCGGCAAGAAAATCGAGGCCGTGGAGCTTTCCTGATGGCGGCAATCCGCATACGCCGGGCGCTTGAGGCCGACATCGCCTTCATGATGTCGGCCGAAAGGCAACCCGGCTATGCAGAACTTGTCGGACGTTTCAGCGAAGAGGACTATCTGGCGGAAATGGCAAAGGCCGATTCCGCCGTACTGATCGGCGAGCAGGCAAACCGCCCCGTGGGTCTCGTGATCCTGCAAAATATTCACCACCATTTTCGCAATATCTACATCAAGCGGGTGGTGGTGGCCGAGGCGGGTAAGGGCACGGGAACGGCCATGATGGCCAGCCTCAATGCCTTCGCCTTTCAGGAGTTGAACGCTTATCGACTGTGGCTTTCGGCGCATGAGCATAACCATCGCGCCCGGCACGTCTATGAAAAGCTCGGATACCGGCAGGAAGGCATTCAGCGCGGGGCCTATGGCTGGCCGGACGGACGCTTTACCGATCTTGTGCAGATGTCGCTGCTGCGGCCCGAATGGGAAGCCTTTCCCAATAGCGACCATTTGCGATAAGACCAGCCCGCCACCTCAACCTCTACGGATCGCCCTCTTGGAATTGCCCGCCCTTTTGAAAAGCGCCGTCGAGCGCCTTCTGCAAAACCAGCCGCTCGATGCGCTGATGAAAGCGTCGGAGCGCCTTTCAAGCCGTTATCGCCGGGAAGTGCGCGATGGCGGGCTGCATATCAACGACGAGCTTGCCGCCAAGGCCTATCTGGCCGCCCGCCTGCCCGCCACCTTTGCCGCCGTGCGCGCCGCCTTCGAAATCGTGGCAGAGGTGCGCGGTGCGTTTTCACCTCAGAGCCTGATCGATGTGGGTTCCGGCCCCGGTACCGCCCTTTGGGCGGCCCATGATTGCTGGCCGGGTTTTTCGCAGGCCGATCTGGTGGAAGCCAGCCCTGCCATTCGCAAAGTGGGCGAAACGCTTTCCGCCGCCCTGCCCTTTTCCTGTCACTGGCAGGCTGGCGATGTCATCAAGGATTTTCCAGCACTTGCGCCCGCCGATCTCGTGACGCTCGCCTATGTGCTGGACGAGCTGCCAGTGGATGCGGTTGCCGCGGTCACGAAAAAGCTCTGGGCTGTGACCGCCGACGTCATTGTCATCATCGAACCCGGCACGCCAGCAGGCTGGAACCGCATTCTGGTGGCGCGTCAGACGCTGATCGATGCGGGCGCCCATCTGCTTGCGCCCTGTCCGCACCATGCGCCCTGCCCCGTTCAGGCGCCGGACTGGTGCCATTTCTCCCGCCGGGTGGCCCGTTCCCGTCTGCACCGTCAGGTCAAGCAGGGGGAAGTGCCGTGGGAGGACGAGAAGTTCATCTTCATCGCCGCCTCCCGCCAGCCGGCAACGGCAAGCGCCCGGCGCATTCTCTCGCCCCCGCGCATTTCCGGCGGCGTGGCGCGGCTGAAACTCTGTCGCAGCGACGGCGCATTGGAGGAAAAGCTCCTGAGCCGCCGCGATGGCGAGGCCTTCAAGCTGGCCCGCCGGGCCAACTGGGGCGACAGCTTTCCAGCTGAGTAACCCGAGCAACACCACGCACAGCCAAACCCCATCGTCACAAAAGCTTCACCCCTTCGCAATCCAGCCGACATGAGCGGCCCCTAAAGGAGCTGGGCGCTTTGCACAAAGGCGTCTCGCACCGGGCATCTTCGAATAAGACGCCCGGTATTCCTTTTTCGACGGTCTCAAGGTTCTGACGCAATTGAGATCGGTCAAATGTCTTCAAGGCCGCGATGCGTTTGCATCTTCAATGCCTTGGTATCATGGGGGATTTCATGAAAAAGCTTTTGCTCGCGACCGTTTCGCTTACCCTTCTCACCAGCTTTGCCATGGCCGAGGAGAAGGCCTTTCCCGCGAAACTTTCCGCTCAGGCCGTGCTGCCTGCCAATACCGTCATTGATGCCCCTGCCGATGCGCCGGACGCCCTTAAATCGGCGGCGAAGTTTACGACCCCGGACCGCAAGCGCGCCACAGGCGCCGTTCCCGGCATGGATGGCATTCACCCCACCGGCCTTTCCATGCCGTTCAAGGGGCAGGCCGTGCAGGGCTTTTCCGGCATCAAGACCATGAAGGACGGGAGCTTCTGGAGCCTGTCCGACAACGGCTTTGGCACCAAGCTGAACTCGGTGGATGCCATGCTGATGCTGCATCATCTGACCTTCGACTGGACAGGTGGCAAGGTCGAGCGGCAGGAGACGATCTTCCTTTCCGATCCCAACCGCATTGCTCCCTTTCCCATTGCCATGGAAGGGGCTGAAAAGCGTTATCTGACGGGTTCGGATTTCGATCTCGAATCGATCCAGCCCACCGATGACGGCTTCTGGCTGGGCGAGGAATTCGGGCCTTATCTCCTCAAGGTCAATCGCAAGGGCGAACTGATGGCCGCCTATCCAACCATGGTGGATGGCAAGCCGGTAATGTCGCCGGACAATGCCATGCTGACCCTGCCGTCCGACCCCTCAAAGCCGCTGCCGCCTTATAATCTGCGCCGTTCCAACGGCTTTGAAGGACTGGCGATGTCGAAGGACGGCAGCCGGCTTTATGCCCTGCTGGAGGGTCCGCTCTATCTGGGGGATGGCAAGTTCGAACAGGTGGACGGGCAGAATGCGCTGCGGGTCATCGAATTCGATACTGCCGCCAAGGCCTGGACGGGCAGAAGCTGGTTCTATCCGCTTTCGGCAGGCGGCACGAATATCGGCGATTTCAACATGATCGACGATACCACCGCCATGGTGATCGAGCGCGATGGCGGCGAAGGCACTGCCGATAAAGCCTGCGCCGATCCGGCCAGGCCGCAAGCCGATTGCTTCGAAAAGCCTGCCCGCCACAAGCGCATCTACAAGATCGAATTTTCCGACGCCAATGTCGGCAAGCCGGTGCGCAAGATCGGCTATATCGACCTGATGAATATTGCCGATCCCGACGGCAAGGCCAAGCAGGGCAGCGTCAATGGCGTTTACACCATGCCTTTCGTGACCATCGAGAATGTCGATGTCGTGGATGCCACCCACATCATCGTCGGCAATGACAACAACCTGCCCTTCTCGGTCGGCCGCCGGGTCGATGCCAATGACGACAACGAATTCGTCATTCTGGATGTCGCGGATTTCCTCACGGCGAAATAAGCATGATGCCATTTCCCGGTGCTGGTTCAGCGCCGGGAAATGTCCCGCTGTCAGGCGCCGAAAAACGTATCCCACAGCAGCTTGATATTGAGCGCAATGATGATACCGGCCACTGCCCATGCAAGAATGGCAACGGGACGCGGTATGGTGAAATTGCCCATCTTGCTGCGATCGGTGACGAAGCTGATGAGCGGAACCACCGCGAAGGGCAGCTGCATGGACAGCACCACCTGGCTCAGCACCAGAAGTTCCGCCGTGCCCTTGTCGCCATAAATCCACGTGACCACCACGACGGGGATGATGGCAAGGCCGCGGGTGATCAGCCGCCGCGCCCAGTTGGGAATGCGAAGGCGCAGGAAGCCTTCCATGACGATTTGGCCTGCCAGCGTTGCCGTGACGGTCGAATTGATGCCGGAGGCCAGCAAGGCCACCGCAAACAAGGTGGAGGCGATGGTAAAGCCCAGGAGCGGCGAAAGCATTTGATGCGCCTGCTCGATCTCGGCCACATCCGTATGGCCATTGGCATGAAACACGCCTGCCGCAACGATGAGAATGGCCGCGTTGACGAAAAGCGCCAGCATCAACGCCACGGTGCTGTCCACCGTTGCCCAGCGGATTGCTTCCCGCCTGCCGGGTTCGTCGCGCTTATAGGCTCTTGTCTGCACGATGGAGGAGTGGAGATAGAGGTTATGCGGCATGACGGTGGCGCCGATAATGCCGATCGCCACATAGAGCATATCGCCGTTGGTAAGGATTTCGCTCTTGGGAATGAAGCCGTTCAGCACCTCGGCCACGGGTGGCTGCGCCATGGCAATCTGCACGAGAAAGCAGATGGCGATGATCGACAGCAGCGAGACGACGAAAGCTTCCAGAAAACGGAAACCCCGGTTCATCAGCATCAGCAATAAAAACACGTCCAGCGCCGTGATCACCGCGCCCAGCACCAGCGGAATGCCGAAAAGAAGCTGAAGCGCGATGGCCGTGCCGATAACTTCCGCCAGATCGCAGGCGATGATGGCCAGTTCGCAGGCGATCCACAGACAGATCCGTACCGGCGCGGAATAGTGATCGCGGCAGGCCTGTGCCAGATCGCGCCCCGTGACGATGCCGAGCCGCGCCGAAAGCGCTTGCAGCAGGATGGCCATGAGGTTGGAGATCATGATGACCGACAGCAGCGTATAGCCGAAGGCCGAGCCACCGGCGATGTCGGTTGCCCAGTTGCCGGGATCCATGTAGCCGACCGACACCATATAGCCCGGCCCGGCAAAGGCCAGCAGTTTGCGCACCCAGGAGCCGCCCTGCGGCACCCTGACGCTGGCGTGAACCTCCGAGAGGCTTTCGCGCCCCGGTTCCGTCTCGGTGAATTTCCACCCCTGCCCGGAAACACTGCCCGGCTGCGACATGCTCATGATGAAACCTTATTGCAAATGACTTGCAACAATGTGCCGCCATTCCCAACATTATGCAAGAGGCTATATTTTATTGCCTGTGCTGTAATCGCGAAAATCCGCATTGCTGCCGAAAGGCGGCAGCCCTCCTGTTCATTTGCGGCAAGGGTTGCTATAGGCGAGGCAGCACCCTTACAGACAGGAAGGCAATATTGACGCGCTCATCCCTCCCTCATTCCCGCCGTGGCGCCCTGCCCGAAGCAGAGGCCCATTGCGAGGGGTTTCGCCAGACCCGCGAAGCCCAGCGGCTGGCGCTGGTGGAGGATTATGTGGAATTGATCGCCGACCTGATTGCCGAAGGGCAGGAAGCCCGGCAGGTGGATATAGCCGAACGCCTGGGCGTGGCGCAGCCGACCGTTGCCAAGATGCTGGCGCGACTTGCCGAAAGCGGGCTGATTTCCCGCAAGCCCTATCGTGGCGTTTTTCTGACCGAGGCGGGCGAGAAACTGGCGCGGGAAAGCCGCGAGCGCCATGAGGTCGTGGAGGATTTCCTGAAAATGCTGGGCATTGACGAGCGCACCGCGCGTATCGACGCGGAAGGCATCGAGCATTACGTCAGCGCCGAAACGCTGGAAGCCTTTCGCCGCGCCTTGATCAAGGGGATTCCGGGAAAGGGCTGATTGCCGGGCGCCTTATACCAAGGCTCGAAGATGCGAACGCATCCTCGCCTTGAAGAGATTTCGAATATCTCAAATGCGGCAAAAGCTTGAGATATTCGAAAGGGTAATACCAAGGGTCATTGTCAATGACCCTTGGTATTACACCTCAGGAGAAGCGGAAGGCCAGCCGCTTGCCGGTCAGCTTGGCCAGTTGTTGCAAACGGCCATCGAGCCGCTCGCCGGCAAAATCGGCATAGGCTTCGGGCACCACGAAATCCAGATCGGCGTCGCTTCTGCTGCTGCGCTCGAAGGTCAGATGATCGACCACGCCCGGCATGGAGGCCGAGAAAAGGTAGACCACGCGCAACAATCCACCCAGAAGCTTTGCGCCGTTCAGCAGCCGTTCCGTGGCAATCGCGGCCAAAGGCCCGGTTTGTCCGTCGTCATGCAGGCCCTCGAAACGATAGTAATTGGCCAGCGCAATATAGGCACGGCCCGGATGGGTAATGCCCACCACCGAGGAATGCGCAATGAGGTTGAGCGCCTGAAGCCCGCGATAATCCGGATGGGCGCGCCAGCTTATATCGGCAAGAAGGCAGGCGGCCTGACGGTAGCGGGCTTCCTCTTCCGTCTCGGCCACGTCGAAAAAGGGCATCATCTCGCCGGTCCAGCGGGCAAGCTCGCGGGCATGTTCGGGCGAGCGGGCACGCAATATGGCCATGCCGTCCGCCGCTTCCAGCAGCGGGTCCAGAGCGCGGTCCTCTTCGCTCAACAGCGAATAGAGATAGCCTTCGCGCACGCCCTGCGCCGAAAAGCAGATGCTTTCCGGCTGCATGGCTTCCAGCACCTCGCGCATGGCAATGGCGCCAAAGGGAATGAGCGCGCGGCGATTTTTGGAAATCCTCTGCCAGGCCGCCGTTCTTGCCGCAACGCCCGAGATGATTTCATCCAGAAACAGCAGCATTTCGCCCAGCGGCAACTGATAGCCCTGCATCATGTGCAGCGGATAGTTGCGAATTTCCATGTGCAGCTTGGCAATATTGCGCCAGGTGCCGCCCACCGCATAGAAAATGCGGCCCTTGCCTTGCCGGAGCAGGTCGGCATCCTTCACGTGCTTGCGCACGATGGCGCGGGCCTTGTCGAGCACACCGCCCGATTGTTCGGAAAGGCGCAAGCCTCCAAGCGGCAGGGTAATGCCCTTGCCGATCCGCTTGCCGACAATATCGACCAGTTCCAGCGAGCCGCCGCCGAGGTCGCCCGCAATGCCATCGACATCATGGAAGCCGCTGATGATGCCATAGGCGGAGTAAAGCGCCTCTTCCTCGCCGGTCAACACCCGGATGTCGTGATCCAGAATGCGGCTTGCCTCGGCAATGAAGGCGGGGCCGTTTTCGGATTCACGCGCCGCAGCCGTGGCCAGCACATGCATAGAAACCGCCCTTGCCTGCCGCGAAAGCGCGTGAAACCGCTTGAGCGCGGCAAGCGCACGGGTGACGCCCTCGTCATCCATACGGCCGGTTGTGGCAAGACCCTTGCCAAGGCCGCACAGCACCTTTTCATTGAACAGGATGGCAGGGGCGCGCGAAAGCCCTTCGTAAATCACCAGTCGAATGGAATTCGAACCGATATCGACAACGGAAACAGGGGCAATTCCGGGAAGGCGCCCCCGGGCTTCAGATTGGGTCATGAATATCCGTATTGCTATTTACGGCCGGAAACGACCCCGGCAATCAGCTTTGGCGCGCTGGATTTCAGGGCCTCTCCCCGGCCTGACAGGCTGGGATTGGTCATGAAATAGTGCTGCGCGTTAAAAGGTTCCTCTCCCTGGCGCACTTCCATCCGCCGCGATGTTCCATCGGGCAATATCTCGTAGCTCTGCTGGTTGTCAATGAGATTGCCAAGCATGATCTGCGAGAGAACCTGCTCATGCACAGTGGGATTGATCAGCGGCACCAGCGTTTCCACGCGCCGGTCGAGATTGCGCGGCATCATGTCGGCGGAGCCGATATAGACCAGCGCCTTGTCGGAGGGCAGACGATGGCCATTGGCGAAGCAGAAAATCCGGCTATGCTCCAGGAAGCGTCCGACAATCGATTTGACGCGAATATTATCCGAAAGGCCCGGCACCTGCGGCCGCAGGCAGCAAATGCCCCGCACCACGAGATCCACCTCCACGCCGGCGCGGCTGGCGGTGTAAAGCGCATCGATGATTTCGGGATCGACCAGCGAATTCATCTTCATCCAGATGCCGGAGGGCTTGCCCTCCTGGGCGTTACGGATTTCCTCATCGATATGGCGAAGAATGCGCGATCGCATTGTATAGGGTGAAACGGCCAGCTTCATGTTTTCTTCCGGCTCGCCATAGCCGGTGATGAAGTTGAACACATTGGCCATGTCATGGGCAATCTTCGGATTGCAGGTGAAGAAGGACAGGTCCGTATAGATCTTGGCCGTCACCGGGTGATAATTGCCGGTGCCGAGGTGGCAATAGGTGCGCAGCTTGCCATCTTCGCGGCGCACGACCATCGACATCTTGGCATGGGTTTTCAGCTCGATGAAGCCAAACACCACCTGCACGCCCGCCCGCTCCAGATCGCGCGCCCAGCGGATATTGGCCTCCTCGTCGAAGCGGGCCTTCAGTTCCACAAGCGCCGTCACCGACTTGCCCGCTTCCGCCGCATCGATCAGCGCGCGCACGATGGGGCTGTCGTTGGACGTGCGGTAGAGCGTCTGCTTGATCGCCAGCACGTCCGGGTCTCGGGCCGCCTGGATCAGGAATTGCACCACCACGTCGAAGCTTTCATAGGGGTGATGCACCACCATGTCCTTTTCGCGAATGGCGGCCAGGCAATCGCCCATATGGTCGCGCACGCGCTCCGGGAAACGGGCATTATAGGGCTCGAAGCGCAGATCCTCGCGCGGGGCCTTGGTGATTTCGGAAATGGTATTGAGGGCAAGCAGGCCGGGAAGCACGGCCACGCGATTGTCCGGCACGCCCAGCTCCTCGATCACGAACTGGCGCAGCGCCACCGGCATCTCCGAATCCGTCTCGATGCGGATCACCGAACCCCGGCGGCGGCGCTTCAGCGCCGTTTCGAAGAAGCGAACCAGATCTTCGGCCTCTTCCTCCACTTCGATGTCGCTGTCGCGAATGATACGAAAGGTGCCGTAACCCTTCACATCATAGCCCGGATAAAGCCTGTGGATGAACATGCCCACCACGTCTTCCAGCGTGATGTAGCGAATGGTCGTCTTGTCATCGGGCAGACGGATAAACCGGTCAAGCGTGGTGGGCAGACGCAAAAGCGCCGTCATCGGCTCCTTGCCGCGCAGACTCACCAGCTCAAGCCCCATGGAAAAGCCGAGATTGGGAATGAAGGGGAAAGGATGGGCCGGATCGATGGACAAGGGCGTCAGCACCGGAAAGATCGACTGTTCGAATTCCGATTCGAGCCAGCCGCGATCCTCCTCCGACAGCGCCGCCGGGCGCACGATCAGAATGTCTTCCTTGGCCAGATATTGCTGCAAGACGGCAAGCGATGCCTGCTGCTCCATCTGAAGATTGTCGATTTCCTTGAGAATATCCTCAAGCTGTTCGGCGGGGGTGCGGCCATCCGGGCTCTTCACGCCGATATTCTGGCGCACCTGGCCTTCCAGACCTGCCACCCGCACCATGAAGAATTCATCGAGATTGGCCGCCGAAATCGACAGGAAGCGCACGCGCTCCAGGAGCGGATGGGCTGTATTCAGCGTTTCTTCCAGAACGCGGCGATTGAACTGAAGCCAGGAAAATTCGCGATTGATGAAGCGGCCTGGACTGGTCAGCAGCTCCTCGCGCGCGGCTTCAGCTTCGGTCAGGGCTGCCTGCGCTTCGGTTGAAATGCTGTCCATCGATCACTCCCCGTCAGTTCCAGAAAACGCCAAAATTCGACGCCTGCGCCCAATATAACAATTTCACGACGATCCTGTGACGATCGAACCGTGCCGCAACAGAAGACAGCCGCTGACCATCACGATCCGGCCTTCGCCGTGGCCGCCTATTCAGCCGTGGAAGGCTCCCTGCCGCGCATTTCGTCCAGAACCTCCAATGCGAGCGCGCGGGTGATTTTCGAGCGGCGGGCAAGCGCCAGCCGGTCGATCCGCTCCACCAGTTCCTGTGCCGATGCCAGCGAGCGCTCCATGCGATTGAGGATGGTTGCGACAATCCTTTCATCCACCGCCAGCTGCCGGTCGGCAAACAGCTTGAAGATAACCTGACCGAGCAGTTCCTCGTCCGGCTCGCCGATTTCCACCAATGTCGCAGCCTTCAGGCGCGAGCGCAGATCCGGCAGCTTCACATTCCACGACAAAGGCCAGCTTCGGGAGGTCATCAGCAGACTGGTGCCATGCTGGCGCACGCTGTTGATGACGTGGAACAGCTCAACCTCGTCAAAGCCCGCCCGGTCGGCATCTTCGAACAGAACAGCATGGTCACGGGCAATGGCTGCCGCCTGCGAGCCCGTCACGGGAGAAATATCGCGCGCTGAACTTTCGTTGCGCCAGACCTCGGCCAGATGCGATTTTCCCGAGCCTTGCGGGCCGGTGAGAATGACGACGGGCGAGGCCCAGTGCGGCCAGCTGTCGATGATGGCGACGGCAGCAGCCAGCCGCTCGGACACAAGAAGATCCTCCCGCCCGGAGGCGGCTTGATGGCCAAAGGCCAGCGGCAGTTGTTCGCCCGTCTTTCGGCGCTCCGCCAACTTGTCGTTATCACGCATTTACGTCTCTGAAATCACCGGAGGGCGGACCTCTTCGATCACCGTTGCCGGCTCTCCATAATACAAATCACTGTCAAGATACCGTTTCACCGCGAAACGGACAAGCACGCCGATGGCTGCCGAGCAGGGAACAGCCACAAGTACCCCCAGAAAACCGAAGAGCGCGCCGAAGGCAAACAGCGCAAACATCAGCCAGACCGGATGCAGCCCGACGCTGGAGCCAACAAGCTTGGGCTGAAGAATATTGCCCTCGATGAATTGGCCGGAGAAAAAGAACAGCAGCGTAATCACCACATAAATATAATCCGGCCAGTACTGGACGGTCGCCACGCCTACGGCCAGAAGCAGGCCCACGGTGGAGCCCACATAGGGAATAAAGCTGATCATGCCGGAGAAAAAGCCGATCAAGAGACCGAAATTGACCCCGATGATCGACAGGCCCAAAGCATAGTAAATGCCGAGAATAAGGCAAAGCGACCCTTGCCCGCGCACGAAACCGGCAATGGTGCGGTTCATCTCGCGGGCGATTTCCCTGACCGCCCCCACCTGGTTGCGGGGAATGAGGCTGTCCAGCTTGGCCATCATCCGGTCCCAGTCCAGAAGCAGGTAAAAGGCGACGACCGGCGTGACCACCAGCAGCGACAGAATATCGAGAAGCGCCTTGCCGGAATTCCAGATTTGCGAAAGAAGCGTGCCCAGAAAGCCCGCGCCCTCCGCAAGATAACGGGAGAAATTGGCCTTGATCGACGCCATTTGCCCGGTAATCTGGCTGTTCAGCCATTTCGGCGCCCAGGTATTGGATCTGGCGACGAGCGACTGCAACTCGCTGACATAGGTGGGCAGCTTGCCGATGAAATCATTGAGCTGGGTCACGAGCAGCGGAATGATGATGATGAGCGAAAGGGCAAAGACCACGACGAAAGACGCCAGAATGACGATTGTTGCCATCATGCGCGAAAGGCCCAGACGTTGCAGGCGGTCTGCCACGGGATCGAGAAAATAGGCCAGCGCCATGCCCGCCACGAAGGGCAAGAGTACCGAGCTGAACAAAAACAGAAAGGCGACGATGACCGCCAGCGTTCCCAGCGAAAAGAGGAGCTGCCGCCACAAAACCGTACCGCTGACGCGCTTGACCATGTTCAATCCTCTTTGCACCGTTGCCATGCAGAGATATGCGCTTGCGCTTGCCGGGGTCAAGAAGCAGCATCGGGCCAATGGCATTAGAGGGGTTGTTTGCCGAGCGGCGATCGCGACCGCATCCGTGGCGGAAAAAGCGCCCGCCAGCACGGTAATGGCGGGAAATCATCGCGATTGACCGGCGCTGGACCTTGAAACCTGCGGCCCTTCATGTCAATGGCTCCGCCATATCTTGAGGCGTGTCGCGACCTTGCGTCAAAGGCGCTCCCGCCTCCTGTTTTGTTTTGATGCCTGCCGCAACGAACCCTGAGCGTTCGCCGCCACAGGCCTTGAACCCTGGAGACGCATGATGAGCGAGCATGGCAAGAACGGTTTGACCTACAGCGATGCCGGGGTGGACATCGACGCTGGAAACCTGCTGGTGGAGAAAATCAAGCCTGCCGTGCGCTCAACCCGCCGTCCCGGCGCCGATGGCGAGATTGGCGGCTTCGGCGGCCTGTTCGACCTCAAGGCCGCAGGCTTCAAGGATCCCATTCTCGTGGCGGCCAATGACGGCGTGGGCACCAAGCTGAAAATCGCCATCGACGCCAATCTTCACGATACGGTCGGGATCGATCTCGTGGCCATGTGCGTCAACGATCTCGTGGTACAGGGCGCCGAACCGCTGCTGTTTCTCGATTATTTCGCCACCGGCAAGCTGGACCCGGAACAGGGCGCGGCCATCGTCGGCGGCATTGCCGCTGGCTGCCGCGAGGCGGGTTGTGCGCTGATCGGCGGTGAAACGGCGGAAATGCCCGGCATGTATGCAGGCGGCGATTACGACCTCGCCGGCTTTGCCGTAGGGGCCGCCGAACGCGGCGAACTTCTGCCCGCCGGCGACATCGCCGAAGGCGACGTCATTCTGGGGCTGGCCTCCTCCGGCGTTCATTCCAACGGCTACTCGCTGGTGCGCAAGATCGTTGGGCTTTCGGGCCTTTCCTGGGATGCGCACGCCCCCTTTGCCGAGGAAGGCATTTCGCTCGGCACAGCCCTTCTCACGCCAACCCGCATCTATGTGAAGCCGCTTCTGAAGGCGATCCGCGAGACCCGTGCGCTGAAGGCCCTGGCCCACATTACCGGCGGCGGCTTTCCGGAAAACATTCCGCGCGTCCTGCCCAGACATCTGGCAGCGGAAATCGATCTATCGGCCATCCCGGTTCCGCCGGTCTTCTCATGGCTGGCCAAGACCGGCGGCGTTGCCCAGAATGAAATGCTGCGCACCTTCAACTGCGGCGTCGGCATGATTGTCGTCGTTTCCGCCGATCAGGCAGAGGCAGTTTCCACCGTGCTTGCAGGCGAAGGCGAAACCGTCATGCGTCTTGGCCGCATGGTGGCGCGGGAAGACGGCGCGCATGGCACCATCTACAAGGGCACGCTTGCCCTATGAGCGAGAAACGCAAACGCATTGCCGTGCTGGTTTCCGGTGGCGGCTCCAACATGCTTGCCTTGGCCAAGGCCTGCGAGCAGCCGGATTTTCCGGCTGAAATCGTCGCGGTCTTTTCCGACAAGGCCGAAGCGGGCGGGCTTGAAAAGGCCCGCGCCCTTGGTATTGCCACGGCAGCCTTTCCCCGCAAGGACCACGCCGACAAGGCCGCGCATGAGGCCGCCATTCTGGCAGCCCTCGATGCGGTCAATCCGGATTTCATTTGCCTTGCCGGGTACATGCGGCTTTTATCGGCGGATTTCATCCGCCACTATCAGGGCCGCATCCTCAACATTCACCCGTCGCTGCTGCCCCTGTTTCCGGGCCTGCACACCCATCAGCGGGCGCTGGATGCGGGCATGAAGCTTGCGGGCTGCACCGTGCATTTCGTAACCGAAGGCATGGATGAAGGCCCCATCATTACCCAGGCCGCCGTGCCTGTGCTGCCGGTGGACACGGCCGAAAGCCTTGCCGCACGGGTGCTGACCGTGGAACATCGCAGCTATCCGCTGGCCCTGCGGCTGGTGGTGGAAGGCCGCGTACGAATGCTGGCCGATGGCCGCGTGGAGCGCAGCGGCTATATTGCCGATGACGCGGATTTCGTGATCAGCGGCTAGAGCGGTTCATTGTTTCACGGAAACATTGAACCGCTCTAACTATTTGTTTTCACGCATTTTCAGACGGAAAACCGGTTTCCACTTTTCCTGAAAATGCTCTAATGCATAATTCCTTAAATCGGAATCGATTTAAGGAATTATGCAGCTCATTTAAAGTGTTACAGCGTTCTTTGTGCGTTTGTTAAAACGCACGGCGCTGTAGCGCATTTCCAGGAAAAGTCTATTCGGTCTTGTGTCCGGAAATGTGTTAAAACAGACAGTTGCAGCGCTTTGCGCCCTCACTCACTCCGCAAGGTTCAGCGCTGCCCATTGCAGCAGCATGATGGTCTTGGCATCGACGATCTCGCCGGTGCCGATCATGGCAATCGCCTGTGGCAGCGGAATTTCCACCAGTTCCAGATCCTCGTTTTCCTCTGCCAGACCGCCGCCCGCTGCGATCCGGTCGGCATCGGTAACGGTGGCGGCATAGAAATGCAGCTTTTCCGTTACCGCCCCCGGCGACATATAGGAGGAAAACAGGAAGGTCAGGTCGCGTAGCCGGTAGCCGGTCTCTTCCAGCACCTCGCGGCGGGCCGCCGTTTCGCTGTCCTCGCCATCGGTCATTCCGGCGGGGACTTCCAGCAGAAAGGGCGTGTCGCCCATGAGGTGCGCTGGCATCCGGAATTGCCGCACCAGCAAGGTGGTGCCCCGTTCGGCGTGGTAAAGCAGAACGGCCACCGCATGGCCCCGATCGAAGACCTCCCAGCTCAACCGGGCCGTTTCGCCGTTCTGTTTGCGGTAATCGAACACCAGCTTGCGCAGATGGCTCCAGCCTTTCCACAGCGTGCGGTCTTCGATGATGTCGATGCGGTTTTCAGGGTCCGTCATCATTCGCCTGCTCTTTCGAGCCAGACCTTGTTATCGTGAAAGGCTGCGCCGCCATGGGGCGCCAGCGGATCGGCCCCCGTCAGCACGTTGATACCCTCCCCGTCCAGATGCGCCTTGTTGGGCCACAACCCCTCCGCCACCAGCACGCCCGGCTTGACCGCCTCGGTAATGCGGGCATGGATACGCAGCGCGCCCCGTGCATTGCCAATCCGCACAATATCGCCCTGGGCGATACCATGGGTGGCGGCATCCGCCGGACAGATCATCACTTCCGGCCTGCCCTCCTTTTCGCGAGAGGTGCGGGTTTCGGCAAAGCTGGAATTAAGAAAATTGCGCGCCGGTGACGTCGCGAGCCGGAAGGGGTGGGCCGCATCCGCAACTTCAATGACATCCACCTGATCGGGAAATTCCGGCAGCCGCTCCACCGGGCCGAAAGAACCCAGATTGGCGGGCGGCTTGTTGGGCGCAGGCGTTGCCAGCCAGTCAGGCCGGAAGCGGAACCGGCCATCGGGATGGGCAAATCCATCGAGATAATGCGCCTCTTCGAAGGAAGGCTGGCAATCCAGCCATTTCTCCTGAAGGAAAAAGTCGAAATCCGGCTTGCCGCTGGCGGACAACATCCTGTCGATATGCTGGCGCTCGCTGAGGCCGAAACCGGGAAGATCGCCCACACCCAGCCGCTTTGCCAGTTCATCGATCACGAAGAGATTGGTGCGCACCGTTTCCGGCGGCTCCACCAGCTTCGGGCCGATCAGAATGTGGCTTTGGCCGCCGCCACGATAAATATCGTCATGCTCCACGAACATGGTGGCGGGCAGCACGATGTCGGCAAGCTCCGCCGTCTCCGTCATGAACTGCTCATGCACGGCCACGAACAGGTCATCGCGCAGAAAGCCCTGCTTTACCAGCCTTTGCTCGGGCGCGACATTCACCGGATTGGTGTTCTGGATCAGCATGGCCGTCACCGGGCCGCCATGGCGCAACGCCTCGGCATCTCCCGTCAGCACCCGGCCAATCTGTGACTGGTCGAGCATACGGATAGCGGGATCGGCAAGGGCCGTGCCTTCCAGCTCGGCCTTGTTCAGCTTGAAAATGGCACTGTTGGAATGAAAGGCCCCGCCCCCCTCATATTGCCAGCTGCCCAGCACCGTTGCCAGCGACAGCGCCGAATGCATGGCAACGGCCCCGTTCCGGCTGCGGGTAAAGCCGTAGCCGAGGCGAAAAAAGCTTTTTTTCGTGGTGCCGACCAGCCTTGCAAAGGCCTCGATCTCGTCTACCGCAAGCCCGGTGATGGCAGAGGCCCATTCAGGCGTTCTGCTTTTCAAGTGCGCTTCGAGGCCAGCCGGATCGTCGGCATATTTTGCCATATAGGCGCGATCGGCATAACCATCGCGGAAGGCGATGTGCATGGCCGCGCAGGCCAGCGCCGCATCGGTGCCGGGCCGCAGGATCAAGGCCATGTCGGCCTGTTTCATCGTCGGATTATCGTAGATGTCGATGACGACGATCTTCGCGCCGCGTTCCTTGCGGGCCTTGACCGCATGGGTCATGACATTGACCTGCGTGGCCACCGCATTGGTGCCCCAGATGACGACGCAATCCGAAAGCGCCATTTCGCGCGGGTCCGGGCCGCGCAGCGTTCCCGTGCCCATGACATAGCCGGTCCAGGCGGGATTGGTGCAGATCGAGCCAAAGAAACCGGAATAACGCTTGGCGTGCCTGAGCCTCTCGATGGAATCGCGCTGTACCAGCCCCATGGTTCCGGCATAGAAATAGGGCCAGATGGCTTCGCTGCCATGGGTGGCTTGCGCCTGCACGAAACGCTCGGCAATTTCATCCAGCGCGCTTTCCCAGGAAATCTCCTGCCAGGAGCCCGCGCCCTTTTCGCCCTTGCGCCGCAAAGGTCTCAGCAAGCGGTCGGGATGGTAGAGCCGCTCGGCATAGCGGGCCACCTTGGCGCAGATTACGCCCGCCGTGTAGCTGTTGTCTCCCGCCCCGCGCACCCGGCCGATACGGCCATCTTCCGTCAGATCGACTTCAAGCGCGCAGGTGGATGGACAGTCGTGCGGACAGGCCGTATGACCGGTGGTGGATTTGCGGATCGGCTTTAAAATGTTCATGTCCGATTTATAAGCCAAGGCATCCTGCGCCAAAAGCCCCATCTCCAGATTTCATACGAGCCATCGGAAACAGTCATGAATTATCGCCATATCTATCATGCAGGCAATTTTGCCGATGTGCTGAAACACGCCGTTCTGGCGCGGCTGATCGTTTACATGCAGCAGAAGGACAAGGCATTCCGGCTGCTCGATACCCATGCGGGCATCGGCCTTTACGACCTTTCGGGCGAGGAAGCGCAAAAGACCGGGGAATGGCAAGAGGGCATTGGCGCGGTGCTGAAGGCCGAGCTTTCGCCTGCCGCCCGCGAGATCCTCAGGCCCTATCTCGAAAGCGTCGAGGCGCTGAACCCCAAGGGCGGCGTCACCTTCTATCCCGGATCGCCCAAGCTTGCCCGCATGTTGATGCGCCCGCAGGACCGGCTCTCAGCCATGGAACTGCACCCCGAAGACTATCGCCGGCTCTATCGCCTGTTCGAAGGCGATTATCAGGCGCGCATTACCGAGCTGGATGGCTGGCTGGCCCTGGGCGCGCATTTACCGCCCAAGGAAAAACGCGGCATTGTGCTGGTCGATCCGCCCTTCGAGCTGGAGGGGGAATATGAGCGGCTGGTGGAGGGGCTCGCCAAGGCCTGCCGCCGCTTTGCCAATGGCGTCTATTGCCTGTGGTATCCCATCAAGCGCGGCGCGCCGATTGCCGCCTTTCACGAGGCCTTGAAGGAGGCCGGCATTGCCAAGATGCTATGCGCCGAACTTTCCGTGAAAAGCGACCGGGATACGACCGGCCTTTCCGGCACCGGCCTTATCATCGTCAATCCACCCTTCACGCTGAAGGATGAGTTGCATGTTCTTCTGCCGGAACTGAAGCAGGTGCTGGCAAAGGATCGTTATGCGTCCCAACGTTGCTTCTGGCTGCGGGGCGAGGAATAGGCTATCTCTCTTCCGGCCTTGCAGACCCTCCGGCTGCCAATGTCAGCCATGACCTGCCTGTGCCGCAACCATTCAGGAACACGCCATGAAGCTGCTTTTTTCCCCCGCCTCCCCCTATTCGGCCAAGGTGCGCATGGCCGCGCATCATCTTGGAATTGCGCTTGAGGAAATCAAGGTGGACACCAATGCCAACCCGGCGGAACTGCTGGACAACAATCCGCTCGGCAAGATCCCGACCTTGGTGACGGACGATGGCAAGGCGATCTATGACAGCCGCGCCATCATGCAGTATCTCGACCAGCTTTCCGGCGGGAAGCTTTACCCGAAGAAGGATGAAAAGCGCGCCGACGCGCTGGTGCTCGAAGCCCTGTGCGACGGCATCTGCGATTCGCTTCTGCTTATCGTCTATGAAAAGCGCTTCCGCCCGCCGGAATTCCAGTATCAGCCCTGGATGGACCGCCAGTGGGAAAAGGCCGTGCGCGGTCTTGCGCATCTGGAAGCCAACATGCCCAAGCTCGGCAAGAAGCTGCATGGCGGGCATTTCGCCATGGCGGGTATGATGGGTTATCTGATGTTGCGCTTTGCCGGTCAGTGGGAAAACGGCCATGTAGAGCTGACGGCATGGCCAAGCCGTTTTGCGGAAAAATTCGAAGCCTATCCGCTGCTGCGTTCGCAGGCCTGAGAGCGAGCGCTCGCGCTGCCGGTGATCTTGCCGGTCGCACATAACGAAAAAAGGCCGGGCAATGCCCGGCCTTCATTTTTGCCGACAAGGGGCAAAATTAGAACTTCACGCCCATACCGACGCGAACGCTCTGATCGTCGAAGCCGCGCGATACGCGGGTACCGCCGACGTTGTAGGTCTTGTCCTGGTAATCGGTGTAGCGATATTCGACGCGGGCGGTGACGTTGTTGGTCACTTGCGCTTCGACACCGGCGCCAACCGTGTAACCAAGAGCGGCCTTGCTGTCGGAACCGGCAGCACCGGAAACCTTGGTGTCGGCAGCGGCCACACCGGCGGTGCCATAAACCATGAAGGGGCTCAGGTCGTAACCGACGCGGCCGCGTACGGAGCCGTTCCAGCCCTGCTTGCCCTGGAGGCCTGCACCGGAAACCGAGTCAGCGCCGCTGTAACCAACGTCAGCTTCACCGCCGTAAACGATCTTGTCGTTCTGCATGTTGTAGCCGCCGTAAAGCTGGCCGCCGAACGAACGGGCGCTGAAGTTGCTGCCGTGCGAACGGCCCATGTTGTAGGTGCCGGCGCCACCGACATAAGCGCCTGCCCAGCCGCTCGGCTGAACCGTATCAACGGCTGCCGGAGCTTCCGGAACCTGCATGACGGCATCGGCAGCCTGAGCGCCGGTGACAATGGAAAGGCCAGCAGACGAAGCCAGCAGGATCATAACAAGAGTACGCATACCAAATCTCCTTCTGAAACCTTCATCCGGGAACGATGGAGGCTCCTATTTGCCAAACGCAGGCCCGAAATGGCACAACCGCCCTTTTCGTTCCCGCTTTACCCGCGCCGTTGGCGAAATATCGTCTCTTGCGGCCCGGACACTTGCAGGGCACTGCCTGCTCGCTTGACGTTGAAAATGGAGGGCAAATACGGAATTGAAAGAGCCGAAATGTGAATTCTTTGTGGCATCGAGCAGGCAAAAATGCGACGTTGCTTCGATGCAACAGGGTATTTATTAACCATAATTTTCCGTTAATTTATCAATACTGCACAAGAAGGCGCTATTTACTTGTAATGTCTCAAATAAAAACAGCCATCGGCAGGCGATGTCGATCCCCATCGCGGGATGGAACAAATTCATGCCCCGCCGCCGCCCTTGCCCTTTCCCCGCGCGCAAGACGCCTTATATCGAAGGAAAATGAGTCGAGAGGTGCAGCTTGTCTTCCGCCATCACCAAAACAGCCCTGATCACCGGCTCGGCCAAGCGGCTTGGCCGCGCCATTGCCGAGGATCTTGCCGAACACGGTTTTGCGGTGGCCATTCATGCCAATCATTCGATAGACGAGGCAAAAGAGGTTGCCAGGGCCATCACGGACAAGGGAGGCCGGGCCATCGCGGTGCAGGCCGATCTCTGCGATATTGCACAGACATCCTCCCTTCTGGAAAAGGTCAATGGCTCGCTCGGCACGGTCGGGCTTCTGGTCAACAATGCCTCGGTCTTTCTGGAAGACGATGCGGACCGCTTCGATGCCGGGCGATTCGCGCAGCATTTCGATCTGCACCTGCGCGCACCGGCGATCCTCGCAGACAGGTTCAATCATCAATTGCCGGAAATGCAGCAAGGTCTGATCGTCAACATCATCGATCAGCGTGTCTGGGCGCTGAAACCGACTTTCTTTTCCTACACGCTCTCGAAATCGGCGCTGTGGACGGCGACGCGGACGCTGGCGCAGGCGCTTTCTCCGCGAATCCGCGTCAATGCCATCGGCCCCGGCCCCAGCCTGCCGAGCGACCGCCAGCGGCTGGAGGATTTTCAGGCGCAGATCGAAACGCTTCCGCTGAAACGTGGCCCCGCCATCGAGGAATTCGGCCGCACCGTCCGCTTTCTTTTTGACACTCCCTCCGTCACAGGCCAAATGATTGCGCTCGACGGTGGCCAGCACCTGATTTGGCCCGGTGCAAATGGCGCGGAAATCGCCGAGTGAGGAGTGTGGAGCATGAACGGAGGACGGCAGCCGGAAGGCGGCATTCTCTATGACGGCACAGAAGAGGACGAAGACGATCTCACCCTGGAGGGCGAGGTTGCCTCTGCCCTGCCGGGTATCGACTGGTCGGAAGACAATCTGCACGGATCGGGCCTGACCGGCGCCGAACTCATCGCCGAATTCGTCAAGAAGCTGCCCAACAGTCCCGGCGTTTACCGGATGCTCAACGCCCAATCCGAGGTTCTCTACGTCGGCAAGGCCCGCAGCCTCAAGAAGCGTGTGAGCAATTATGCCCAGGGGCGCGTGCATTCCAATCGCCTTTCACGCATGGTGCGCGAAACCGTGCATATGGAATTCGTCACCACCCGTACCGAGGTGGAAGCGCTGCTGCTGGAAGCCAATCTGATCAAGCGGTTGCGCCCGCGCTTCAACGTGCTGCTGCGCGATGACAAAAGCTTTCCCTATATCCTGATTACCGGCGACAGCCGCTCGCCTGCGATTTACAAGCATCGCGGCGCGCGCGCCCGCAAGGGCGATTATTTCGGCCCCTTTGCTTCCGCCAGCGCGGTCGGCCGCACCATCAATTCGCTGCAACGGGCCTTTCTGCTGCGCACCTGTACCGACAGCGTTTTCGAAAGCCGCACGCGACCCTGCCTGCTCTACCAGATCAAGCGCTGTTCCGGCCCCTGCACCCACGAAATCAGCGATGAGGATTACCGCCTTCTGGTGCGTCAGGCGCAGGATTTTCTCTCCGGCAAGAGCCAGAACGTCAAGGAAGCCATGGCGAAAGCCATGAACGAGGCGGCGGAAGAGCTGGATTTCGAGCGCGCCGCCGTTTTCCGGGATCGCCTGGCGGGGCTTTCGCATGTGCAGAGCCATCAGGGCATCAATCCCGCCGGGGTGGAAGAGGCCGATATTTTCGCCGTGCATCACGAAGGTGGCCTCACCTGCATTCAGGTCTTCTTTTTCCGCACGGGGCAGAACTGGGGCAACCGCGCTTATTTTCCAAAAGCCGATCCGCAATTCACCAGCGCCGAGGTGCTGAGCGCCTTTCTGGCGCAGTTTTACGATGACAAGCCTGTTCCAAAGCAGATCTTACTGTCAGAAGGCGTGGAGGAGCAGGAGCTTCTGGCGCTTGCCCTTTCGGAAAAGGCGGGGAACAAGGTGTCGATCCTCGTGCCGCAGCGGGGCGAAAAGAAAGACCTCGTCGATCATGTCGTGGCCAATGCCCGCGAAGCGCATGGGCGCAAGCTCGCCGAAACCTCCTCGCAGGCACGCCTCCTGAAGGGCCTTGCCGAAACCTTCAACCTTGCCTACGCGCCGCGCCGCATCGAAATCTACGACAACTCCCACATCATGGGCACCAATGCCGTGGGCGGCATGGTGGTGGCGGGACTGGACGGTTTCGTGAAAAGCCAATACCGCAAGTTCAATATCAAATCGACCGACATCACCCCCGGCGACGATTTCGGCATGATGCGCGAAGTGATGACCCGGCGCTTTTCCCGATTGCTGAAGGAGGAAGGCAAGCCGGACCGCACCGCGACCCAGCCGGAGGATGCGGCAGATGCGGGTTTTCCGGCCTGGCCGGACGTGATCCTCATCGATGGCGGTCAGGGCCAGATGACAGCCGTGCGCGCCATTTTGAAAGAACTGGACATAGAGGACTGCGTGACGGCGATTGGCGTGGCCAAGGGCATGGACCGCGAGGCGGGCCGCGAACGTTTTTTCATGGCGGGCAAGCCGGATTTTTCGCTGCCCCCGCGTGACCCGGTGCTGTACTTCATCCAGCGCCTGCGCGACGAGGCGCATCGTTTTGCCATCGGCTCGCATCGGGCGCGGCGCAAAAAGGAAATGGTGCGCAATCCGCTGGACGAGATCGGTGGAATCGGGCCGTCGCGCAAACGCGCCTTGCTTCAGCATTTCGGCACGGCAAAGGCGGTTTCCCGCGCCGCCATCAGCGATCTGATGGCCGTGGAAGGCATTTCGGAAGCCGTTGCCCGGCAGATATACAATCACTTCCACGAGAGTGGTGGGGATTAGGTGCTGCATCGTCATAAAACAGCCTGCCCGAAGCGTAGATTATGACTTTCCCGGCTTGACGATTGCCCCCCTTCCCCGCCATCTTCCGCCGCACCGGAAAAAGATAGAGCATCATGGCCTCGCGCACCTACAGCATTCCCAACCTGCTTACCTATGGCCGCATCGTCGCGGTTCCGCTGATCGTCGTCTGCTTCTTTCTGGAAGGCCAGTTGCAGAGCACCGATTTTGCCCGCTGGGCGGCATTGGGCATTTTCGTCGTCGCATCGATCACCGATTTCTTCGATGGCTATCTGGCCCGCATCTGGAACCAGACATCGAATATCGGGCGTATGCTGGATCCGATTGCCGACAAGCTACTGGTGGCAACCTGCCTCATCCTTATGGCCGCCGACACCGAAAAGACCATTGCGGGCTGGTCGCTCTGGGCCGCCATCATCATTCTGTGCCGCGAAATCCTGGTGTCCGGCCTGCGCGAATATCTGGCCGAACTCAAGGTCAGCGTGCCGGTGACGCGCATAGCAAAATGGAAGACCACGGTGCAGATGCTGGCGCTTGCCTTCCTGCTGGCAGGCCCGGCAGGCGACAAGGTGTTGCCGCACACCACTCATATCGGCATAGCCCTTCTGTGGATCGCCGCTCTTTTGACGATGTATACCGGCTATGATTACTTCAAGGCCGGGCTCAAACACATGGTGGACGAGTGAGATGGTGAAACTCGTCTATTTCGCCTGGGTGCGCGAGCGGATCGGCAAGGACGAGGAAGAGCTTGACCTGCCCGACAGCGTCAAGACCGGCAGCGAGCTGATTGCCTATCTGAGCGGCCTTGGCGAAAATTATGCCGAAGCCTTGCAGTTTCCCAAAGCCATCCGCATCGCAATCAATCAGGAACATGTGGACCACCACGAAGCGATTGCCGGCGCGCGCGAAATCGGCCTTTTCCCGCCGATGACCGGAGGCTGAGATGGTGGCCCCCACCATCCGCGTCCAGCGCGAGGATTTCGATGCCGCTATCGAAACCAAGGCATTGACCGCAGGGCGCAGCGATATTGGCGCCGTCGTCGCCTTCACCGGGCTTTGCCGCAGCGAGGGCAACCGGCTGGCCGCGCTGGAGCTGGAGCATTATCCCGGCATGGCGGAGGCGGAAATGCGCCGCATCGCCACCCTCGCCATCGAAAAATTCAGCCTTCTCGGCCTCACCGCCATCCATCGCCACGGGCGGATCGAGCCCGGCGGCCAGATCGTGCTGGTGATTGCCGGGGCATCCCATCGGCAAGCCGCCTTCGACGGCGCGAATTTCATGATGGATTTCCTGAAAACCGCCGCCCCCTTCTGGAAAAAGGAACACGGCGCCGATGGCCGTAGCGGCGACTGGGTGGCCGCCCGCGATGCCGACGATACGGCGCTGACGAAGTGGCGATAAACACAAAACCCGGCGCTCGGGCCGGGTTTTGCATATCACTCGAAATCCGGCAGAAAATCAGCCGACGATCTCGGTCGAAGAGAACCAGTATGCGATTTCTTCAGCGGCGGTTTCCGGGGCGTCGGAGCCGTGAACGGAGTTTTCGCCGATGGAAAGGGCAAACTGCTTGCGGATCGTGCCTTCGGCAGCCTGGGCCGGGTTGGTGGCGCCCATCAGCTCGCGGTTCTTGAGAATGGCGTTTTCGCCTTCGAGAACCTGAACGACGGTCGGGCCGGAGGTCATGCCTTCAACCAGTTCGCCGAAGAAGGGGCGATCCTTGTGAACGGCGTAGAAGCCTTCGGCTTCGCGCTTGCTCATCCATACGCGCTTGGAAGCAACGACACGCAGGCCGTTGTCTTCAAAAACCTTGGTGATGGCGCCCGTCAGGTTGCGCTTGGTTGCGTCCGGCTTGATCATCGAAAAGGTGCGTTCAATCGCCATCGTTTCGTCCTCTAGGGTTGTGCCTTGCGACCCCCGGAAAAAGCAGATTGCCGCTTTTTCCGAAAATGCCAGCAATGCATGGAAAAGTGGGCGGTTTCTACCTGCCCCGAATCACGAAAACAAGAGGGAAGACGGAATTTCACGCCAGCGTCACAAAGCAGGACCGTTCAGGCAACGGCACGTCCGGCCCCGTCGTGAAGATCGAGAAGGCTCTCGAACCAGACCCGGACCGGATCGCTTTCCGGAAGGGGCAGAAGGCCGGTGGTGATTCGCAGCCATTGCAACGCGCCAAACACGATGTAATCGGCAAAAATCGGGTGCTTGCCGCCGATAAAGTTCTGACTGGCCAGCATATGCCGCAGCGGCGTCAAAAGACCGGGAAGATCCCGCACATGCGCCTCGCGGCTGGAGGCCAGTTGCTCCAGTGTCTGGCCCAGCCGCTTTTCCCGGCTCTCGCGGAAATAGGCCTGATCGGCAGGCGCCAGCATGGCATGAATATCGCCCACCGCGATGCGGGTGATGACCGGGTGCAGCACCGTCTGCGAAAATCCTTCCACGAAGCGCGCCGTGGCAATACCACCCTCACCGCCAAAAAGGCTCGGACGTTCGGGATAGGCCTCTTCAAGATAAAGCGCGATCTTGAAACTGTCCGCCACCAGATGGTCGCCATCCTTGAGCAGGGGGACGGTGTTGGAAAACCCCTCCTCCGCCGCGGCGATGCCGGTAAAGGGCAGCGGTTTTTCCTGAAAAGCCAACCCCTTGTGATGCAGGGCCATCACGATTTTCCAGCAATGCGGCGAAAAAGGGCGCGAGACATCGGCACCGGCCAGCGAGTAAAGGGTGATGGTCATGAAAGCTCTCCTGTTCCCGGCGGTTTGCAGAGGAGAATGCGATGAAAATCAAATCAAGAATTTTCATGCGTGCCATCAGCCCCATTGTACTTCATCGGTGATATAGGTTTGAGGACCATCGGAGGACGAAATGCTCGACCACTGGACCATGTTTGCCGCCTATAACGAATGGGCGAACCAGACGCTTTACGAGGCCGCCGCCACGCTGAGCGAAGAGGAACTCCACCGGGAAACCGGCGCCTTCTTCGGATCGCTCTTCGGCACGCTCAGCCACCTTGTGGTCGCAGACCAGATCTGGCTGCGCCGCCTTTCCGGCGAGGGTCCCACGCACACCCAACTGAACGCAAAGCCCTGCGCCGATTTCCACAGCCTGCATCAGGCGCGTGTGGAAACCGATGCCCGCCTGCGTCAGTTCTGCGAGGCGTTGACGGAAGAGAAACTTGCCGGTGAAATCGAATACCGCCCCGTGACATCCCCGGAACCGGTTCGCCAACCTCTGGGGCAAATCCTCGCTCATCTCTTCAATCACCAGACTCATCACCGCGGACAGGCGCATATGATCCTGACCGTTCTGGGCAAACCGTCACTGGTGCTTGATCTGGTCTATTTCCAGCGGCTTTCAAAGCAGGCATGGCCCCTCTTGCCTTTGGCGGGGTGATCCGCCAAAACACCGGCCATGATTACGATTTCCGATGTTTCCGCCCGTATCGCCGGCCGCCTGTTGATCGACCATGCCAGCCTGTCCCTGCCCGCCGGCACCAAGGCCGGTCTGGTGGGGCGCAATGGCGCGGGAAAATCCACGCTGTTTCGCATCATCACCGGCGATCTTGCCGCAGAGACCGGCTCGATCGGCATTCCCAAACAGGCCCGCATCGGCCAGGTGGCGCAGGAAGCGCCGGGCACGGAAGACGCACTGATCTCCATCGTCATGGCAGCGGACAAGGAACGCGCCGCCCTTCTGGCGGAAGCCGAAACCGCCACCGACCCCAACCGCATCGCCGAGATCCAGACGCGGCTTGCCGATATTGGCGCGCATTCGGCGGAGGCGCGGGCGGCCACCATTCTCTCCGGCCTCGGCTTCGATCATGAGGCGCAATTGCGACCGGCCTCCTCCTTTTCCGGTGGCTGGCGTATGCGCGTGGCGCTGGCGGCAGTGCTGTTTGCCGAGCCCGACCTGCTGCTGCTCGACGAGCCGACCAACTATCTCGATCTGGAAGGCACGCTGTGGCTGGAGGATTATATCCGGCGCTATCCGCACACGGTCATCGTCATCAGCCATGATCGCGACCTGCTGAACACCGCCGTCAACTCCATCATCCACCTCGACCAGAAAAAGCTGACCTTCTATCGCGGCGGCTATGACCAGTTCGAACGGCAAAAGGCCGAGAACGACGAGTTGCAGATGAAGGCCAAGGCGAAGAACGACGCCGCCCGCAAGCATCTGCAAAGCTTCATCGACCGCTTCCGCGCCAAGGCCACCAAGGCCAAGCAAGCGCAAAGCCGCATCAAGGCGCTGGAGCGCATGGGCACGGTGGCGGCGGTGGTGGAAGATCACGTCCACCCCATCACCTTTCCCAAGCCGGAAAAGCTGCCCGCCTCGCCCATCGTCGCCATCACCGGCGGTGCGGTGGGTTATGCGCCCGGCAAACCCATTCTGAAAAACCTCAGCCTGCGCATAGACAATGATGACCGCATCGCGCTGCTCGGCTCGAACGGTAATGGCAAATCCACCTTCGCCAAGTTCATTTCCGGCCGATTGCAGGCGGAAAAGGGCGAGATCAAGCTGGCGCCGCATCTCAGCATCGGCTTTTTTGCCCAACACCAGCTGGACGATCTCGTGCCCAATGAAACGCCGGTGGATCACATTCGCCGCCTGATGCCGCAGGCGGGCGAAGCCCAGCTTCGCGCCCGCGTGGCGCAGATGGGGCTTGCGACCGAAAAGATGGATACCGCCGCCAAGGACTTGTCCGGTGGCGAAAAGGCCCGCCTGCTGATGGGCCTTGCCGCCTTCCACGCGCCGAACCTGCTGATCCTCGACGAACCGACCAACCATCTGGACATCGACAGCCGCAAGGCGCTGATCGAAGCGCTGAATGATTACGAGGGCGCGGTCATCCTGATTTCCCACGACCGGCATCTCATAGAGGCCACCGTGGACCGGCTGTGGCTGGTCAATGACGGCACCGTCTCCAGTTTCGATGGCGATATGGAGGAATATCGCAGCCTCATCCTCGCCTCCGGCAAGAAAAGCAGTGACGACAAGCCGGACAATCCGGGCGCACAGGTCAACAAGGCCGACCAGCGCAAGGCCGCCGCCGACAAGCGCGCCAGCCTTGCGCCGCTGAAGAAAAAGATCAACGAAATCGAGTCCCTGACAAAGAAGCTGGAGACTTTGATTCAAGCTCTTGATGTAGAGCTTGCAGATCCGCTTCTCTATGAAAAACACCCGGCCAAGGCGGCAGAAAAGGCAAAGCAACGCGGTGAAGCCGCGGCAAAACTGGCCGCGGCGGAAGAACAATGGCTGGAGCTTTCGGCGGAATATGAAGAGGCCATGGCGGGCTGAACGTTCAAGCCCCGGCCGTCAGTCGTGACGGCTGTCATCCTCTTCTGCTCAAGGCAGGCGCCATCGACCAAGGCTTTTGGAGGTTCATGCGTCACTCCGCTCCCCCTGCTCCAAAGCAGGCAATGCCGCGCGCTTTCCTCACATATCAATGCCAATCCGAAATTCACCCCAGTTTTGGACGAAATGTTAGCGCCAACACGGGCGATTTCGACATTCGTAACTAAAACAGTACATCCTTATATTAATTTATTTTAAATATTTTAATTACAGATTATGCGGGAAAGTTTTCCTCGCCACACCCGCCCACCTTTTCGCTCGCCCCCGCGGCAAGGATGGGACCGTGCGCGCCCAGTTCATCCCGGCTGCGGGCTTTGCCTGCACCTTCATCACGTCGCGCAAGCGGACCCTGCACCGGTCTGGCTTTGCGCCCAAAGGAGGCGTCATGCTCGTCAATCGTTCGATCAAAGCCATTCTCTTCAGCGCCTTCGCCATTTTGATGCTGCTCCTGGTCGCCCAGGGCGCGTCCGGTCTTCTCTCCATGGGGCGTGTTTTTGACAATGTCTCGAATCTGGCGCGGGATTCGGTCCCAAGCGTCGATGTCACCAACCGCATCAATATTTCCATTGCCAATCTGCGCGGTCTGGAGGCCCGGCACGTGCTGAGCACGACGCCGCAGGCATTGAGCGAAGCAAACAGCCTGCTCGACAAGGAGGTGAGCAAACTTCGTCAACGTATGGCTGCTTATGAACAGCTGATTTCGCTTCCCGTCGAAAAACAGGCTTACGAAGAATTTAAACACCAGCTCGAAGCCTATCTCAAGCTCGACCGGCAAATGGTGGCGCTTTCCCAGGCTGGCCAGAAAGAGCAGGCTGCGGCCATGATGACCGGCGACATGGCAAAGCTCTACAGCCAGATGGACGATCAGGCCGATATTTTCCGCGATGCCAATGTGGATGCGGCCAAGGCGATGTATGAGCAATCGGCCCGCGCCTATATGCTCTCTTTCGTGCAGAACGCCGTCATTCTTCTCGCCGGGGTCGTGGCCGGTTTTACTGCTATTTTCTTCGTCTCGCGCCGGGTTTCCACGCCCATCATCCGGCTGACGGCGCTGATGCGCCGCCTGGCGGGCGGCGATTTCAATCTCAATATTCCCTTTCTTGCCCAAAGCAATGAACTGGGCGACATGGCCCGCGCCATGGAGGTGTTTCGCGATAACGCTGCCCGCGTGGTGGCGATGAACGCGCAGGAAATTCACATGCGCACGAAGTGCGACGAACTGCGCGACCGCTTGGCCGAGGTGGTGACAGCCGCCGTGACAGGTGATTTCTCGCGCCGCATTCATGCCGATCTGGAGTTTGCCGACCTTAACGCCTTTGCCGCTTCGATGAATGCTCTGGTGGAATCCATCGATACGGGGCTTGGCGAAACGCGGCGCGTCGTGGCCTCTCTGGCCGAAGGCGACCTCACAGACAGTATGCAGGGCGAGTTTCAGGGCGCCTTTGCTGAGCTGCAAGCCAATGTGAACGCCAGCATGGCAAGGCTGCACGCCATTATCAGCGAAGTGCGCGCCGCAATCGACCTCATCAATTCCGGCTCCGGAGAGTTGCGTACCGCCTCCGACGATCTGGCCCGGCGCACGGAACAACAGGCGGCTTCGCTTGAGGAAACCTCCTCCGCGCTTGAGGAAATCACATCTGCAATCCATCTCTCCACCCGCCGCGCCCATGAGACGAGCCGGATGGTGGATGCTGCGCGCCAGAGCACGGAGGAATCCGCTTCCGTTTTGAGCAATACAGTGGAAGCCATGGGCCGTATCGAGGAGGCATCCGGGGAAATCGGCAAGATCATCAATGTCATCGATGAAATCGCTTTTCAGACCAATCTTCTTGCCCTGAATGCAGGTGTCGAGGCCGCGCGCGCCGGTGAGGCGGGCAAGGGCTTTGCTGTCGTGGCGCAGGAAGTGCGGGAACTCGCCCAAAGATCGGCGGGCGCGGCAAAGGACATCAAGAGCCTTGTTGGCCGTTCGGCCAGCGAGGTGAATTCCGGCGTCACCCTGGTAACGGCAACCGGCGCTGCCTTGAACCGCATTCGCGACCATGTGCTGGAAATCAACAGCCAGATGCACGACATGGCCAATGCCACGCAGGAACAGTCCGGCAAGTTGCAGGAAATCAATGCGGCCGTCGGCCAGATGGATCAGGTCACGCAGCGCAATGCCGCCATGGTCGAGGAAACGACGGCCAGCACCAACCGGCTGGCAGACGATACGGCAACGCTGGCGCGTCTGATCTCGCATTTCAAGCTTGCCCGGCAATCGGGCGCATCTTCGGAAAACCAGTCCCGTCAATATCAACCATTGCGGGCCCATGCGGCCTGAGCCACAGAAGAATTGCCCATCTCTTCAGGGCGCCTTGCGGGCAGAACCCGCAAGGCGCTCCTCATCACTTTTAAGGAATTGCGCAATAATACCAAGGGTCATTTTCAATGACCCTTGGTATAACGGCCGCCCCCCTTACCGGCCGGAGACGATCAAGATCCGGTGAACAGGCAGCGGCCCGTAACCAGACATTAACCACAAGCCGCCTAAGAATGCATTGCACCATGTAGCGGATTGTCGCGGCGAAAGTCGCGCCGATATTCTGAGGCAAGGCGGCGGATTCCTTATCACGCCCGTCCAAAATCAGGCACCGCGCATCTTCCCACCCTTAGAGCGCCTTTCGATCTGACTGAATGAGATTGGCGCTCCAAGATATTATATTCGAAGCATAATCTTGCCGATCCTCGTTTCGCTCCGGTCGGATTATGCGCTAACTGCGCAAGCCTCCCGCCATGATGATCCGCCTGCTCGCGACGCTTTCCCTGTCTCTTGCCCTGACCGCCTGTGCGGGCCAGCAGGCCAAGCCGGTAAAAGCCCTGCAAACCTCCTTTGCCCCGGTTGCCGAACCGCACGCGCCCCTCAAGGCCGACGACCCGCTGCCAATGGAGCCGCGCAAATGGACGGCCAACAGCCCGAAGCCCGATCTGGGCGGGCGAACGATCATGGTTTCCAGCGTCAAGGATCTGGTTCTCAATCCCAAGGAGGTCGCCCTGACCTTCGATGACGGCCCGGCACCGAAGAAGACCGACCGCATTCTCGAAATTCTCGAACAATATCACGTGAAGGCCACCTTCATGATGCTGGGAGAAATGGCAAAGGCGCATCCCGAACTGGTGCGTCAGGTGGTTGCCGCCGGGCATGAGGCTGGCAGCCATACATTCCACCATCACGATCTCAAGGCCATTGCCTTCAATCAGGCCATGCAGGAGGTGGAGGAAGGCCGCTCCGCCGTGCAGGCCGCCAGCGGCGGCGCCGATGTCGGGCTTTTCCGCTTCCCCTATCTTTCGGAAACGCCGCAATTGCGCCAGGGCCTTGCCGCCCGATCCATCGTTTCCGTCGGGGTGGATGTCGATACCAAGGATTACTTCAAGAATACGCCAGCCCAGGTGCTGGACCGCGCCATGGCGGAACTGCGCAAGAAACAGGGCGGCATCATCCTCATGCATGACATCCATGCCCGCACCGTGGTCATGCTGCCCATGCTGCTCGACCGGCTGGCTGCCGAAGGCTACAGCGTGGTGGCGCTGCATTATCAGAAACCCGCAGCCCCACAGGAAATTGCCGGCCACAGCTGAGGCGGAAAACCTTGGCCTCAGGCTTTCTTTTCCCACCGTCCCTGTGGTGACTGCTGCCAATAGGTCAGGTCGTTGCCTTCGGCCTTCAGCCGTTTCCACTCCGCGCGGGCAAGATCAAGCTCTTCCTGATCATGCCCGTCGAACACGAAGACGACCCGCTCGTAATCCAGCGCGCCGGAAGGCTTTGCACCATCGACGTAAAAGCGGACATTGGCCTGATTGTCATTATCGGCACGCAGCGTCAGAAGGACCGGCTGGCGCTCGGGATACGAGGCAATGTCTGTTCCATGCGGCAGGAAGCTCTCGTCACGATAGGTCCACAAATGCTGGTCCAGCCGGTCGCGCCGGGCGGGATCGCGCATTTCCACCGCCACCCGCCAGCCGCGCTCCAGGCTCTTTTCCAGCAGGGCCGGAAGCGCATCTTCAAGGCGGGTTTCCGTCAGGTGATAAAACAGGATCTGGGTCACGCCGCCTCACGCCTCGAAGCTGTTGCGCACCAGCCGGTCCAGAAGCCGCACCCCGAAACCGGATGCCCAGGACTGGTTGATTTCGTCGGCAGGCGAACTCATCGCCGTTCCGGCAATATCCAGATGCGCCCAGGGCGTTTCGCCAACGAAACGCTTGAGGAACTGGGCAGCCGTTATGGAGCCTGCATGGCGGCCACCGGAATTCTTCATATCGGCAAAGCGCGAATCGATGAGCTTGTCATAATCCTTGCCAAGCGGCAGGCGCCACAGCCGCTCCTGACTGTCCTGACCGGCAAGCAACAGCTTTTCCGCCAGCGCATCGTCATTGGAAAACAGTCCGGCATGGAAGTTGCCAAGCGCCACCAGCACAGCGCCCGTCAGCGTGGCAAGATTGATCATCATGGATGGCTTGAAGCGTTCCTTGCAATACCACAATGCATCGCACAGCACGAGACGGCCTTCGGCATCGGTGTTGACGATCTCGATCGTCTGGCCGGACATGGAGGTGACGATGTCGCCGGGACGCTGGGCATTTCCATCCGGCATGTTTTCCACAAGGCCGAGAATGCCGATGGCGTTTACCCGCGCCTTGCGCGCCGCCAGCACATGCATCAGCCCCAATACGGCGGCAGCGCCGCCCATGTCGCCCTTCATGTCTTCCATTCCCGCAGCGGGCTTGATGGAAATGCCGCCGGTATCGAAGACCACCCCCTTGCCGATGAAGGCAAGAGGCGGCGTCTCTTCCTGCCCGCCCTTCCACTGCATCACCGCAAGCCGTGGCGGACGCGCCGAGCCCTGCGCCACGCCAAGCAGCGCGCCCATGCCCAGCGCCTTCATCTCCACCTCTGTCAGAATTTCCACCTCGACGCCAAGCCGAGCCAGATCGCTGGCCTTTTCGGCAAATTCCACGGGACCAAGGATATTGGGCGGCAGGTTGACCAGTTCCCGCGCCAGAAGAACCCCTTCGGCAACAGGCAGCGCATCCGTCCTGAAAATCTCCTCCGCCTCCTGCGCCGCCGCCGTAACAATGACGATCCGCAGGCTGGCGGGCTTGTCATCCTCATCCTTCCTGCGTGTCTTGAACCCGTCAAAGGCGTAATTGCGCAGCATCATGCCAAGCGCAAGATCCGCGGCCTTCCGGCCATCCACGGCAAGGCCGTCCGCATCGAGAAACAGCGTTGCTTCTGCTGCCCCCTTGAGGTTTGCCAGAGCCGTGCCGCCCAGGCGCAACCAGTCATGCGCGGCAAGATCCCCACCCTTGCCCGCGCCCAGTATCACCAGCCGGTCCACCGGCGCGCCCTGCGGGGCGATGAGATCGAGCGTGGAAAGCGATTTGCCCGTGAATTTCGCCGTTGCGGCCGCCTTTGCGAAAACCGATTGCGGATCGAGGCTTGCCGCCCCCGCAAAACCTTCCCCATCCTTTTCCTTCAGCGCCAGTGCGAGCCCGCCTGAAAGCGGGGCGGACGAGACGAAGGAAATATCAAGACTTGCAGGCATTTGGCACTCCGGAAAATCATTGCTCCAAGAGCGGGATGTTGACCCTTTCGCGCAGGATTTCAACTCCCCGCGAAGATTTCGCGCGCTTTTCTGTACCTGCAACCGTCAAACTCATGCTGATAAGCCTCGCCTCCCCCCTGCACATTCGCCTGCAAGCTCATTATAAGCAGCCTCCGGACAGGCGTGTGCCAGCCATCACGCCGAGCCGACTGACGGAGGGGCACCGTTTTGCAAGATGAGACCGAAGGCAATGGCCTGGGACCGATGGGACAAAATTCCGGCCTGTGGGCACTGGCGCTTTGCGCGCTGTGGGTGGTGCTGCTGGCCATTTTCTACAGCTTTCCGCAAATCGACCTCTCCGTGGCCGCTTATTTCTTCGAGCCATCGGCCTGCGCGGCCGGCGCTGTCGTGGACGTCTGCGGCCATTTCCCCCTTGGCCAGAGCGAGGCATTGCGCGGACTGCGCAAGATGCTGTTCTACCTGCCGCACATTGCCGCGCTGGCGGTTTTCCTGTCGCTGGCAGCGGGGCTTTCCGGCAAAGGCCGAGGGCCCGCGCGGCGTGAGCCGGTTCGTCCCAAGGTCATTGCCCTTGCCGTGCTGGCCATCGGGCCGTGGCTTATCGTCAATGCGGGCCTGAAGGAATATTGGGGCCGCCCGCGGCCCAACCAGACCGATGTCTTCGGTGGCGATCTCTCCTTCGTTCCGGCAGGAAGTCCCTTCGGCCATTGCGACCAGAACTGTTCCTTCATATCGGGAGAAGCGGCGGGCGCGGGCTGGCTGATCTGTCTTCTGCCGCTCATGCCGCCGGCCATCCGGCGCTATCTGGGCCTGCCGGTCATTCTGGCCTGTCTGGCAACGCCGGTTCTGCGCGTCGCTTTCGGTGCGCATTATCTGTCGGATGCCGTGCTCGGCTGGCTGTCATCGCCGGTCGTCTTTGCCCTGGTTATTTTTTTCACCGAAGAGCTGGAGCGTCGCAGAAAACGCACAGTTCAACGTCAACGACAGTCCTCAACAGGCGAATGAGCCTGCCGCTCTTGTGTTTTGCCGCGCCTGTGGGCAAATAGGTTCGGGCGCCGAACCCGCTTGATCGCGGAAAAGCGCCACAAGCCGCTGGCCGAAAGGGGACGACCGGTGCGCTCGATGTCATTTTGCCGACCGGCTGGAGCAACTGCCCCTGCCCGAGCGGCCCGGAGCCGAGGATTGCTCATGCCGAAACCCTGTGACTGGCACAGCCCCCGTGACTGGCACAGCTTTCATGATTCGTCGCAGCCGGATGCGGGCGCGCGCGCCTGTGGCCGCGCATCACGCCCGCGACCAGTGGCCGGCATCGCCGCATGGCGATGATCGCAGGAATCAGGACGCAGGCATGAAGCTTCTCGAACTTTATATCTCCCGACGTGTGATGCAGATGTTCATGACGGCGCTGCTGCCGGTTCTGGCGATCATCTGGACCACCCAGGTGCTGGCGCGCATCAATCTCGTCACCGATACGGGCCAGTCCATCGGCTCCTTCGCCACGCTGGCAACGCTGATTCTGCCGACGATCATTCCCATCGTCATGCCCTTTGCGGTGGTGATCGGCATTACCCAGAGCCTGACGGCCATGAACAACGACAGCGAACTGGCGGTCATCGATGCCGCTGGCGCGCGCCGTTCGGTCATCATCCGGCCCATTCTGGTGTTCGCCATCGCCATCAGCCTGATCACGCTGGTCATCACCAATGTCATTCAGCCCAAGGTGAAGGTCGCGGCCCGGCAGATGATTGCCAATGCCTATGCCGATCTCCTGTCCACCGTCATCGAGGAAAAAACCTTCCGCAAGGTGGAAGACGGCCTTTACGTCCAGATCTCCCAGCGACTGGCTGGCCGCGTGCTGAAGGGGCTTTTCGTCGCCGATTACCGCGATCCCGGCTATTCGCTGATCTATTATGCCCGCGAGGGCGCTGTGGACGAAACGGGCACCGCGCTCATCATGCATGATGGCGAGGTCCACCGGAAGGCGCCCGGCGGCAGCGTTTCGGTGGTGCGTTTCGATTCCTACGCCTTCGACCTGTCCGACCTGACGGAAAGCCGGGGCAAGGCGAAAATGCGCCCGAGCGACCGCGATCTTTTCTTCCTGCTCGATCCCGATCCCGATGACGAGGACTATCAGGACCACCCCGGAGAATACCGCGCCGAACTGCACAAGCGCCTGACGGAATGGCTGCTGCCGCTTTCCTTCGCGCTGATCTCGCTTGCCATTGCCGGTGATGCCCGCTCCCACCGCGAGGCACGGCTGCACCCCATGGTCTCGGCGCTCACCATCGCGCTTTTGCTACGGTGGCTGGCCTTTTACGCGGCCAACAAGGCCGAGTCTAACGGCGCCTTCATCATCCTCATGTATGCCACCCCGCTTTTGAGCGGCGCCATCGCCGTTTCCGCCATGGTGAGGCAGAAGAAGTCACGCCTGCCTGCCCCGCTGCGACGGGGGCTCGACGAGGTCTGGCCCAGGCTGCGCCGCCTTGTGCTGCGAAAGGCCGACGAGCGGAAAGGGGGCCAGTCATGATTTTGGGAACGCTGAGCCGCTATTTTCTGAAACGCTACGCATTGACGGTTTTCTGGTTCGTCATCGGCGTGGCCGCGATTATCTTCCTGATCGATTTCAGCGAAGTCAGCGGACGTTTTTCGGATAATGAAGGCTCCTCGCTTGCCGGGGTTTTCCTGCTCACCTTGTCGCGGCTTCCCGCGCTTTTGCAGCAGACCATTCCCTTCATCAGCCTTTTTGCGGGAATCACCACGCTGATCGCCCTCAACCGCCGTTCGGAACTCGTGGTGGCGCGCGCGGCGGGAATTTCCGTCTGGCAATTCATGATGCCCTTTCTGACCGGCGCCTTTCTGCTGGGCATTGCCTGCGTGGTGATTCTCAACCCGCTGGCGGCACTGGGCCAGAAGCGTGCCTCCGAGATGGAGGCGGCCTGGCGTGATTCCAGCAAGCCCGCCTCCAATACATCCGTGCCGTGGATGCGCCAGATCACCGGCAGCGACGATGCCATTATCGGCGCGAATTCCGTCTTGGAAAACGGCACCCTGCTGATGCAGGCGGTATTTATCCACTTCGATACACAGGGCCGTATCATTTTGCGACAGGATGCCCGGACGGCGAAGTTGCAAAATGGTTACTGGTTGCTTAACGACGTCATAGAGACAAGGGATGGAGAGGTGCCGGCGCGCAAGCCTTCGGCACAGGTTCGTACCAATCTGAAAAAGGAATTCGTACAGGAGCGCTTGGCACAGCCGGAAACCGTTGCATTTTATGATCTTTCTCAGAAAATCTCGGTCGCCCGATCCTTCGGCGTATCGACGAAGATGCTGGAAACGCAGTTTCATTCGCTGCTGTCCCTGCCCTTTCTTCTCGTTGCAATGACGCTGATCGCGGCAACCGTTTCCCTCAAATTCAGCCGGTTCAATCAATCCCGCTCAGTGATTCTGGGTGGAATCATTTCGGGCTTCGTGCTTTATGTGGCAACGGTGCTCGTGAAGGCTTTCGGAAGCAGTGGCGTAGTGCCTCCGTTTGTCGCAACCTGGGTGCCTGTCATCGTGGCAATGGCGCTTGGAGCGACAATCCTGCTTCATCAGGAGGATGGTTAGTGGCGGCAAGTGACCGCAAGAGTGTAAAGAGGCTGTTCACGGCTCTCATGACCGGCGTTGCGCTGAGCGCATCGATTCTTCCTGCTGCGCGCGTTTTTGCGCAACAGGCCTCCGGACAGGGCGTGTTGAACCCCAGGCTTCCCGATAATGCGAAGCTCATGCTCGCTGCAAACGAGCTTGTGTACAACAAGGATGCCGAAAAGGTCGTGGCGACCGGCGGCGTCCAGATGAATTACGGCGGCTATCAGATGGTGGCCCGGAAGGTCGAATACGACCAGAAATCCGGGCGCATGATGGCCTTTGGCAATATCGAACTGGTGCAGCCGGACGGCAACCGCATCTATGCGGACAAGCTGGACGTCACCGACGATTTCGCCAACGGCTTCGTGGACGCGCTGCGGATCGAAACCACGGACAATACCCGCATGGCCGCCCAGAAGGGCGAGCGCATCAATGGCGAGCAGATGATCCTCTACAAGGGCGTCTACACCGCATGCCTGCCTTGCGCGGAGCAGAACCGGCCGCCATTGTGGCAGATCAAGGCCGAGCGGGTGGTTCAAAACGGCAAGACGCATACGATCCGCCTTGAAAAGGCGAAGTTCCAGCTCTTTGGCCAGACCATTGCCTCCATTCCCTCCATCGAGGTTCCCGACAACACGGTGAAGCGGAAATCCGGCTTCCTCTTCCCGGAAATGAGTACGACGCAAAATCTCGGTTTCGGGCTGGTCGTACCCTATTACTGGGCGATTTCCCCGCAGACGGACGCCACCATCAAGCTCGGCGGCTATACCAGTCAGGGTGTTCTGCTGGATACGGAGGTGCGTCACCAGTTCGAGGACGGGCTTGCCACCCTCCGCTTTGCCGCGATCAACCAGCTCAATCCGGGCAAGTTCGACGAAGGCACCACGGATGCCGAAAAAACCTTCCGCGGCATGGTCGGCTCCACCGGCAAGTTCGAGATTAATCCCCGCTGGACCTTCGGCTGGGATGTCATGGCGCAGACCGACAATAACTTCTCGCGGACCTATGATCTCGAAGGCTTCAGCCAGAAGACCCACACCAATCAGCTCTATCTGACCGGCCTTGGCGACCGCAACTATTTCGACATGCGCGCCTATTACTTCGACGTGCAGGATGCCGATCTGAAGAGCGAGGCCGAGAAGCAGCAGCCGATCGTCTGGCCGGTGCTGGATTACAGCTATTATGCGCCGGAACCCGTTTATGGCGGGGAATTGTCCGCAAAGGTCAATTTCACGACGTTGACGCGCTATAATAACGACTTCACCTCGCTCTCCAACGGCAATACACGCTATCAGGGGCTGAAAGGCACCGATAGCAGGCTTTCCGCAGAGGTGGAGTGGAAGCGCACCTATGACACCCCGCAGGGTGTTTTGCTCACCCCCACCCTGGCCGCACGCGGCGATGCCTTTGGCATCGACATGCGCTCGCCCACCGGCTATGGCGGCAATTACAACGACACCGCCGCCGTGACCCGCTCCATGGTGACGGCCGGGCTTGAGGTCCGCTACCCGTGGCTTCTCAGTACGCCAAACAGCAATCACGTGATCGAGCCGATCGCGCAGATTTTCGTTCGGCCTGACGAGCAACAGGCAGGCCGCCTGCCGAATGAGGATGCGCAGAGCTTCGTTTTCGACGCCAACAACCTGTTCGAACGCGACAAGTTCTCCGGCTATGACCGGGTTGAAGGCGGCACGCGCGCCAATGTCGGTTTCCGCTATACCGGCTCCTTCGACAATGGCTATTCGCTGAAGAGCATTTTCGGCCAGTCCTATCAGTTGGCCGGCCAGAATTCCTTCGCCACGCGGGACCTGGTCTATGCAGGCAATGAATCGGGGCTTGAAACCGCCGTTTCCGATTATGTCGGCATGGTCGGCATCGATACGCCCTATGGCATTACCGCTTCGCTGAATGGCCGCTTCGACGAGAAAACCTTCGAAGTGCAGCGCACCGATTCGGCTCTCGGCTATAATGGGGACCGGTTCCAGACGAACTTCATCTATACCCAGGTCGCGGCACAGCCCGATTACGGTTACGATTACGATCGCGAAGAAGTGCAGAACAACAGCTCCGTGAAGATCGGCGATTTCTGGTCCATCTTCAGTTCGGTCACATGGGATGTGAAGAAGAGCGATGTGAACCGTTACGGCATCGGCGTATCCTATGCCGATGACTGCACGGTCTTCTCCATCGTCTACAAGCAGAAGCGCGATACCGACGACGAGAGCGCCAATGACTGGTCCATCGGGGCGCGCATCTCCTTCCGCACCCTTGGTGACGTGAAGGTAGGCGATACGGACGTCTCGAACTTCGACTGATCGCGGACAGACGCGACAAGGCTGACTGAAAAATCTGACACCCGGGATCATGATGATGAGTCCGGGTGTTCTGTTACAGGCCCCTCAGGCATTGAAACTGCGGTTTGCGGCAAGGCGCATTTGCTTGCCGCTGAAAAAAGTCATTGTTTCGCCTTAGGCTTTGTGCAAACGATCCGAAACATGAATGCTTGAGATGCGCGCGGGCCGGGTGCCTGCGCTGCGGGAAAAGGGACTGACGATGACGTTCGCCAATAAGATCTTGCGCGCAGTTGTACTGGGGACGGTTGCCTTTGCTGGCGTCAACGGTTTCGCGCCGGCATCGCTGGTTCCGGCCATGGCCGCGACGGAAGTGGCTGCCGTGGTCAACAAGGTGGCTATCACCAGTGGCGACGTTGCCCGCCGCATGGCTTTCATGAAATTGCGCCGCGAAACGGGCAATCTGGCGCCGAAGGCCAAGCAGGAACTGATTGACGAGCAGTTGAAACGTCAGGAAATCGCCCGCGTCGGCATGTCCGTCAGCACCGACGATGTCGATGCAGCCTTCGGCCGCTTCGCCGCTTCCAACAAGCTTTCCGTGCAACAGATGACCGAGATCCTCGAAAAATCGGGTGTGGGCGTCGAGCATTTCAAGAACTACATGGCCGTGCAGATGAGCTGGCCACGTCTGGTCAATGCCCGTTACGGCCGCAACAAGATGAGCAATCAGGAAGTCGTCACCAAGATGCTGCAAAGCAAGGAAAAGCCGGTTACGACCGAGTATTACCTCAAGCAGGTGATTTTCGTGGTGCCGCCTGCCAAGCGGGCCGCAATCGGCGCCAAGCGCAAGGCCGAGGCCGATGCCTCCCGCGCAAAATTCCCCGGCTGCGATCAGGCCATGGATTTCGCCCGCAATTATCTCGATGTTTCCATTCGCGATCTGGGCCGCGTCATGAAGCCGGAAATGCCGCCGGAATGGGCGCCGCTGGTGGATGCCGCCCAGGGCAATACGACCGCCAGCCGCGTGACCGATCGCGGTGTCGAATATCTCGCCATCTGCAACAAGCGTCAGGTCAATGACGATCTTGCCGCCGAAGCCGTGTTCAAGGCCGAGGACATTGGCAAGGTGAAGCAGGACGGCGATCCCAATTCAGACAAGTATCTGGCTGAATTGAAGGCCAAGGCACAGATCATCGAACATTGACGGGCAGGCGTATGGCTGAAACCGAAGGCATGGCGCCGCTCCTGGCGCTTACGCAGGGCGATCCCGCAGGGATCGGGCCGGATGTCACGCTGGCCGCCTTTCTGCGGCGCAGGGAGCTTGACCTGCCGCCCTTCCTGTTTATTGGCGACCCACAGGTTCTGGCCGCCCGCGCGCGCCAGCTGGACATGAAGGTAGAGATCCGGCCCTCCAATCCCGACCGGGCTCGCGCCGATTTTGCCGATGCCCTGCCTGTTCTGGCCATCCCCGCAGGCCTTGATGTCGTTGCGGGCCAACCGCACAAGGCAAGCGCTCCTGCGACGATCAAGGCGATCGAGACTGCCGTTTCCCTCTGCATGGCTGGCGATGTCGGTGCAGTCGTCACCAACCCGATTGCCAAATCCGTGCTGTATGAAGCCGGTTTCGGCTTTCCCGGACATACGGAGTTTCTGGCTGATCTCGCAGCGAAAGCGACCGGAAAGCCCGTGCGCCCCGTGATGATGCTGGCAGGCGAAAAACTGAAGGCCGTGCCGCTCACCATCCATATCCCGCTGAAGGATGTGCCCGCAGCCATTACGCACGAGCTTATCATGGAGACCTGCCGCATCATCCAGAACGACCTCAAGGATCGTTTCGGCCTTGAGGCGCCGCGTCTGGCGGTCTCCGGCCTCAATCCCCATGCTGGCGAGGGCGGCGCGTTGGGCCACGAGGATGGCGATGTCATTGCGCCCGCCCTTACCGCATTGCGCGCCGAGGGCATCGATGCCTTTGGCCCCCTGCCCGCCGATACGATGTTCCACGACGATGCCCGCAAGCGCTATGACGTGGCTGTCTGCATGTATCACGATCAGGCGCTTATCCCTGTCAAGGCGCTGGATTTCGATGGCGCGGTGAATGTCACGCTGGGCCTGCCTTTCGTGCGGACCTCACCGGATCATGGCACCGCCTTCGGCATTGCCGGCCAGGGCGTGGCGCGGGAAGACAGTCTGGTGGCGGCATTGAAGCTTGCCGGCCGGTTGCGTTCCAAAGCCGGTGCGGCCTGATGGCGGCGCTCGACGGCTTGCCTCCGCTGCGCGAGGTCATCCAGACGCATGGACTGGATGCCAAAAAGGCTCTGGGCCAGAATTTCCTGCTCGATCTCAACATCACCCAGAAGGTGGCGCGCACGGCAGGCGACCTGAGCGAAGCAACCGTGTTCGAGGTCGGTCCGGGACCGGGCGGCTTGACACGGGCCCTGCTGGCGCTTGGCGCCAAAAAGGTGATTGCCGTGGAGCGGGACAGCCGATGCCTTCCTGCCCTTGCGGAGATTGCACAGCATTATCCGGGCCGTCTCGAGGTTATCGAAGGCGATGCACTGAAGACGGATTTCGAGGCCCTGGCGCCGGAAGGGCCGGTGAAGATCGTTGCCAACCTGCCCTATAATGTCGGCACGCAATTGCTGATAAACTGGTTGATGCCGCGCCGCTGGCCGCCATTCTGGCAATCCCTCACGCTGATGTTCCAGAAGGAAGTGGGGCAGCGCATCGTCGCCCAGGCCGATGACGACCATTACGGACGGCTGGGCGTTTTGTGCGGCTGGCGTGCCAATGCGCATATGGCCTTCGATCTTTCGCCGCAGGCCTTTACGCCGCCGCCAAAGGTGACATCCACGGTCGTGCATCTCACGCCCAAGGCCGAGCCCCTGCCCTGCGATCTCGCCCGGCTTGAAAAAGTAACCCAGGCGGCATTCGGTCAGCGGCGCAAAATGCTGCGCGCCAGTCTGAAGCCCCTTGGCGGTGAAACCTTGCTGAACAAGGCCGGGATCGATCCGGCCCGGCGGGCCGAAACCCTCTCCGTTGCGGAATTCTGCCAGCTCGCCAATCTGTTGTGACGGCCGGTTTGTTTTTCCAGCCTTTTATAAAAGGCGCGCGGCTTTAATTCAGAGAACCGGATTTGCTGTGGAACGCCTCCGGTGAACACCGGTTTCCCCTTTTTCTGAAAATGCTTTAACGGAAGGGATCTTCCGTGACGAGCGTGGTGACGAAATCGAACAGGCCGTGGCGGCGATCCCGGCGCAGGCGCTCGGCCCGGACAATGGCCTGAACGGCATTGAAGGCCGTATCGAGGTCGTCATTGACGATCACATAGTCATATTCACGCCAATGCTCGATTTCGGCGCGGGAATTCTTCAGCCGCGTCTGGATGACCTCTTCGGTATCCTCGGCGCGGCGGTGCAGGCGTGATTGCAGCTCGCGCATGGTCGGCGGCAGAATGAAGATCGAAACCACGTCGGCAGGCATTTTTTCCTGCAATTGCTGGGCGCCCTGCCAATCGATGTCGAACAGCATGTCGCGCCCTTCGGCCATGGCCTGCTCCACGGGCTCGCGCGGGGTGCCGTAAAAATTGCCATGCACCTGCGCCCATTCCAGCAGGGATTCGGAATCACGCAGGCGCTCGAATTCCCGCTGGGAGATGAAATGGTAGTGGACGCCCTCGATCTCGCTGGGACGGCGTTGCCGCGTCGTGACGCTGACCGACATGCCAATCTGCTTGTCCTTTTCCATCAGTGTCCGGGCAATGGTCGATTTTCCCGCCCCTGAAGGCGAGGAAATGACCAGCATCAGGCCCCTACGGGCGATGGTAACGGGCAATGTTACGGCCGTGTTCATGCTCTACTCCAGATTCTGAACCTGTTCCCGGAACTGGTCGATCACGACCTTCAGTTCGATACCGGCAGCAGTAACAGCAGCTGCATTGGATTTGGAACAGATGGTATTGGATTCCCGATTAAATTCCTGTGCAAGAAAGTCGAGCTTGCGCCCCACCGGCCCACCCTCCATCAGCAGCGTGCGGGCTGCTGCCACATGCGTCTTGAGCCGGTCGATTTCCTCGCGCAGATCCGCCTTGGTGGCGAGCAGCGCGGCTTCCGCATGAAGCCGGTCACGGTCAAGCGATGGCGCCGCCGCCATGGTGAGGGCGATCTGCGCCTCAAGCCGGCGAATGATCTCCTCCGGGCTGCGCGAGGGGTCCACTTCCACGACATGCGCCAGTTCCGCGATGCGCGCTACCTGTGCCAGCAAAACCGCGCCCAGCGCCTCACCCTCTCGCCTGCGCATATCGGCCAATGCCTGCACTGCCGTGCGCAACCCCTCCAGAATGGCGAAATGGCGGGCCGCCAGACTTTCGGCGTCGTCTTCAGCTTCCCGGAATTCCACGAGGCCGCGCACAGACATCAGCGCATCGAGCGACAAGGGCGCTTGCGACACGATGGAAGGGCCAAGCTTTTCCCGCAAGGCCAGCACGGCGGCCAGCGCGTCCTCGTTCACCACCGCATCCATGCGGCTCTCGGCGGCGGTCATGTTCAAGCTGATTTGCAGATTTCCACGGATGATCGCCTCGCCGACAATGGCGCGAATTTCCGCCTCAAGCGAATCCATGCCGGAGGGAAGGCGCAAACGCAGATCAAGCCCTTTGCCATTCACGGAGCGCAGCTCCCATGCCCAGCGATAACGGCCAGTCGTGCCTTCGCTGCGCGCAAACCCGGTCATGGATTGAAGTGTCATGCGGCTTTCCGTTTTTGCTCATGCGGCCAGCGGCGCGTGGCGGGCCTGCATGTCATGTCTTTTCCTGTCGCTGCCGCGGTCGCAGTCTCCCTCCGTGGAGCGTTTCATTGCTTCAAGGAAACAATGAAACCCTCTGACTGTCCGGCTTTACGCATTTTCGGACGGAAAGCCGGTATCCGTCTTTCCTGAAAATGCTCCAGCCCCAGCGCAGGATTTGACAACCGTCAGCAAGCCCTCCTGAATTTCTCTAACGTATAATTGCCTACACAGGAATTGGCGTGAAGAGAAATCACGCGGGAAATCCGCAAGGGGCCATGAAATCAAGGCCCGCTTTTGATGTTTTCCACGGACTTGCCAGAGGGATGCCGCCCTCAGTTCCGCTTTTGCGTTTGCGGCTGGCTCGCCGGATCGGCTTCGGGCTGGCCATCCACGGCCACGCTCGGATCCTGTCCGCGCTCCGCCTCGATCTTGCGCCAGCGCCGCACATTGGCATTGTGGTCTTCAAGCGTTGCGGCAAAAACATGCCCGCCCGTACCATCGGCAACGAAATAGAGATCGCTCGTGCGCCATGGATTGGCCACCGCTTCCAGCGCCGCGCGACCGGGATTGGAAATCGGCCCCGGCGGCAGGCCGCGAATGACATAGGTGTTGTAGGGCGTCTGCTTTTGCAGGTCCGATTGGTAGATGGGACGGTCAGCCGGCTTGCCCTCGCCACCGAACAATCCATAGATAATCGTCGGATCGGATTGCAGCCGCATGTTCTTCTGCAAGCGGTTGAGGAAGACGGAGGCCACATGCGCCCGCTCGTCGTCCTTGCCGGTTTCCTTTTCCACAATGGAGGCCAGCGTCAGAAATTCCTGCTTGCTCTTGAGCTGGAGATCAGGCGCCCGCCGTTCCCACAGCTGGTCTACAAGCTTTTGCTGGCCTTCGCGCATTTGCGCGAGGATTTCCGTGCGCTTGGTGCCGCGTGAGAATTTATAGGTATCCGGCCTCAGACTGCCTTCCGAGGGCAATTGCTGCGGCAGTTCGCCCTCCAGCACCGGGTCTTCGTTCAACCGGTCGAAGATCTGCTTGACCGTCAGCCCTTCAGGCAGCGTCACCGAATAGAGGATGGACTTGCCGGAACGCAGCAGGTCCAGAATGTCCTTCATCGAGGCTCCGGCCTTGATTTCATACTCGCCAGCCTTGAGCGTGTCGCCATCCTTGAGATAGGTCGCGCTCATATAGCGAAAGATGCGGCCATCGGAGATCATGTCGTTGCGTTCGAGATTGGCGGAAATCTCCGACAGGCCGGAGCCGTTGCGCACAACGAAATTGGCATTGGTCTGCAAGGGACCGGGCGCCTGAAAGGCGGAGACGACGTAATAGAAAGCGGCAACGGCCAATCCGCAGCCGAAAACGGCAAGCGTCATCAGGAAATTCAGGAAAATCACGATTTGGCTGCGGGCGCGGCGCGAACGTCTCGGCGGGGCTGGCACCCGTTCGGGACGCAGCGCCTCGGACGGCGATTTCGGCAGGAACGGCCCCTTGCCGGAGGCGCCGGTGGCCTCGTCACGCTTCAACGCTTCGTGATCCATACTGTCCTTCACCGCCACTCCCCTTCGAATCGAACCGCCGCTTTTGAAAGAGCTTTACGGCAAAATGGGGGTAGCGGGTAAGACGTATTGCCCTTACGGCTTCGCAAAGCCGTGAAAACCTGGAGCTTTCCAAGGGTTTTTCAGTGGTGCAAGCCGGGCGCGCCAACCGCGCCCGGCTTGCACGGATTATTCAGCCTTCGTATCGGCGCAGCACCAGCGATGCATTCGTGCCGCCGAAGCCGAAGGAATTGGAGAGCGCGATGCGCACATCCTTCTTTTTCGCCTTGTGCGGCACGAGGTCAATGCGGGTTTCCACATCGGGATTGTCGAGGTTGAGCGTCGGCGGCAACATGCCATCGCGAATGGCAAGGGCCGAGAAAATCGCCTCGACGGCACCTGCTGCACCGAGAAGGTGTCCGATGGCCGATTTGGTCGAGGACATCGAAATCCTGTCTGCCGCCTCGCCAACAAGCCGCTCCACCGCGCCAAGCTCGATGGTATCGGCCATGGTCGATGTGCCATGGGCGTTGATATAGTCGATCTGGTCCGGGGTAATTCCGGCGCGCTTCAGCGCCATGGTCATGCAACGGAAGGCGCCATCGCCGTCTTCGGAAGGCGCGGTAATGTGGAAGGCATCTCCCGACAGACCGTAACCGACCACTTCCGCAAGGATCTTTGCCCCGCGCGCCCTGGCATGTTCCAGCTCTTCCAGAACCACGATGCCCGCACCTTCGCCCATCACGAAACCGTCGCGATCGCGGTCATAGGGGCGTGAGGCCTTTTCAGGCTCGTCGTTGCGCTCCGTCGAGAGCGCCTTGCAGGCGGCAAAACCGGCAAGCGAAATACGGCTGATCGGCGATTCCGCCCCGCCAGCCACCATCACATCCGCATCGCCAAGGGCAATAAGACGCGAGGCATCGCCAATGGCATGGGCGCCGGTGGAGCAGGCCGTCACCACGGAATGGTTGGGGCCGCGCAGCTTGTGGCGAATGGACACATGGCCCGACGCCAGATTGATCAGGCGGCCGGGAATGAAGAAGGGAGAAATACGGCGCGGGCCCTTGTCGCGAAGCGTATAGCCCGCCTCGACAATGCCTTCGATACCGCCAATGCCCGAACCGATCAGCACGCCGGTCGCACACTGGTCTTCGTCGGTTTCAGGCTTCCAGCCGGCATCCGCCAGCGCCATTTCGGCAGCAGCCACGGCATAGACGATGAAAGGATCGACCTTGCGCTGTTCCTTGGGCTCCATCCAGTCGTCGGCGTTGAACGTGCCGTTCGTGCCGTCGCCAAAGGGAATACGGCAGGCGATCTTGGCAGGAAGATCCTCGACCTCGAAATCGGTCACTTTCTTCGCTGCACTTTCACCGGCAAGGAGTCTCTGCCAGGTGACTTCGGTTCCGCAGCCAAGAGGAGATACCATGCCGGTACCCGTGATAACGACACGTCTCATGCGTCTTTTCACCCCACTAGCTAGAGCATTTGCGAAAGAACCGGTCCCCGGCTCGTTTCCTGTCAATGCTTAAAAACAACGATATTGACGACGTCAAGTGAATTGCGGCACCCGATGCCCTGCACTGCCCCGGACCAAACGCCTTTTTGCGCCAGCCAGCCGGGGCGAGTTCATCTACAGCTTTCCCCGCCTTTGAACAATCCCGGAAAAATGACCTCCGCCCCCGTAAAAATCCCGCCTGCTGGCAGGAAAACCATGAAAGCGAGGATGGGATCATACGAAAAAGCCCGCGTGAGCGGGCTTTCCCAGGCGTGAAAACAATCACCCCGTCAAAATGAACGGCCTGACAATCAGGCCTTCCCGATCAGGCCTGCGCCTTCTCGATGAACTTGACGGCATCGCCGACGGTCAGGATCGAGTCGGCAGCGTCATCGGGGATTTCAACGCCGAATTCTTCTTCGAAAGCCATGACGAGCTCAACGGTATCCAGCGAGTCCGCGCCCAGATCGTCGATGAAGCTTGCACCTTCAACAACCTTGTCGGCTTCAACGCCCAAGTGATCAACAACAATTTTCTTTACGCGTTCTGCGATATCGCTCATGTCGGTATCCTCGACCTCTTCTTCATGAGGGAGCCATAATGGCATCCCCACCCTGTTTTTCACCAGCCAGGCATACAACCGGACTGGCATTTCCCGTTGAACCCGCTCTTCGCACGTTCGTTCCGTGCTAACGGGCAGGCGAGGCCTGCCGCTTCCGGGACGACTGCTCACAGTCAACGCCCGCTTAACATGGTTTAAGTTCGCCGCAAAGCCAGAAAATTGCCGGGTTTGCGGCCCACCCACAACCGGCGGACCAGGTTCTCCCGCTCCTCGATGGCTCAGATCATGGCCATGCCGCCATTCACGTGCAGCGTCTGGCCCGTGACATAAGCGGCTTCGTTGGAGGCGAGATAGAGAACGGCGGATGCGATTTCCGCACCGGTTCCCATGCGCTTCATGGGGATAGCCCCCATAATGCCTTCTTTTTGCTTGTCGTTCAGCTTGCCGGTCATGGCGCTTTCGATGAAGCCCGGCGCCACGCAATTGACCGTGACATTGCGAGGCGCGATTTCCTGCGCCAGCGACTTGGAAAAGCCGATCATCCCGGCCTTGGAGGCGCAGTAATTGGCCTGACCCGGATTGCCCGTCACGCCGACGATGGAGGTGATGTTGATGATGCGGCCATAGCGGCGGCGCATCATGGGATGGGTCAGTTCCCGCGTCAGCAGGAAGACCGAAGACAGGTTGACTTCCAGAACGGCATCCCAGTCGGCATCCGACATGCGCACGAAAAGACCGTCCTTGGTGATGCCGGCATTGTTGACCAGAATGTCCACGCCTTCCAGCTCGGCTTCGGCCTTCTGGCCGAGCGCCTTCACCTCGTCGCGGCTGGAGAGGTTGGCCGGGAAGATCTTGACGCGATCGCCAAGTTCGCCCGCCAGCGCTTCCAGCTTTTCAACGCGCGTGCCGTGCAGGCCGACAATGGCGCCCTGCGCGTGAAGAACGCGGGCAATTTCTTCGCCAATGCCGCCGGTTGCGCCGGTCACGAGGGCCTTGCGGCCGGTCAAATCAAACATGTCGGATCCTCTCGATCGTCTTTATGTCAGGCCAGCAGCGCCGTCAGCGCCGCCTCGATATCTGCCGGGGCATTGACTGCCGTGCCGGTCAGGTTCTTGTCAATGCGCCGGACAAGCCCGGTCAGAACCTTGCCCGCGCCGATTTCATAGAGCACGGAAACGCCGTTATTGCCAAACCATTCGACGGTTTCGCGCCAGCGGACCTGGCCCGTGACCTGCTCCACCAGAAGGCTGGCGATCTCGGACGGATCGCTGACGGGGGCGGCGCGCACATTGGCGATGAGCGGCACGATCGGCGCCTTCATCTCCACGGCGGCAATCGCCTCGCGCATGGCCTCAGCCGCAGGTCCCATCAGCGTGGAATGGAAGGGGGCGGAGACGGGCAGCATGATCGCCCGCTTGGCGCCCTTTTCGCTGGCAAGTGCAGCGGCCTTTTCCACCGCCGCCTTTTCGCCGGAAATCACGAGCTGGCCGCCGCCATTGTCGTTGGCGATCTGCACCGCGCCGGACGCCGCCGCCTCGGCGCAGACAGCGGCCACGTCAGCATGTTCAAGCCCGAGAATGGCGGCCATGGCGCCCGCGCCCACGGGCACGGCGGCCTGCATGGCATTGCCGCGAATGCGCAACAGCCGCGCCGTATCGGCAAGGCTGAACGTGCCTGCCGCGCAAAGGGCGGAATATTCGCCCAGCGAATGGCCCGCCACATAGGACACCTTGTCCTTCAACTGAAAGCCGCGCGCTTCCATGACGCGCAGAACGGCGATGGACACGGCCATCAGCGCGGGCTGCGCATTGGCCGTCAATGTCAGCGTTTCGGCCGGGCCTTCGAACATCACGGCGGAAAGCTTTTCGCCGAGCGCCTCGTCAACCTCTTCGAAAACGGCACGTGCTTCGGGAAAAGCTTCGGCAAGATCCTTGCCCATGCCAACGACCTGGCTGCCCTGGCCGGGAAATGTAAATGCCACGCTCATCGGGAACTCCGTTGAATTTTTCTCACTCCAATTCACAAACTGTCCGTGAGAGTCAACCCATGTCTCCTCCCTTAGCACAGCAGGAAATGCGCACTATCCGGGGTTTATACGGTTTCCGGCCTCTTGCCCTGTGTCATATTCAGGCTACATTGGCGCGCCACATCTGCGCGCCTTTCGCCGCGACTTCCCCCTGCACAGAGAAGACAAGATGAAATACAGAACGCTTGGTCGCACCGGTCTTTCGGTGTCTGAAATCTGCCTCGGCACCATGACCTGGGGCAGCCAGAACAGTGAGGCGGAAGCCTTCGAACAGATGGATTACGCCCTTTCGCAGGGCGTGAACTTCTTCGATACCGCCGAGCTTTACCCCACGACGCCGCTTTCGGCAGAAACCTATACCGATACGGAAAAGCTGATCGGCAACTGGTTTGCAAAGACCGGACGCCGCAAGGACGTGATCCTTGCCAGCAAGGTGGCGGGCGCGGGCCGCCCCTATATCCGCGGCGGTGCACCCATCACGGCGGCAACCATCCGCGCAGCCGTGGATGCCAGCCTTGCACGGCTGAAAACCGATTATATCGATCTTTTCCAGATCCACTGGCCCAATCGCGGCCATTACCACTTCCGCGCCGCATGGAGCTACGATCCCTCACGCCAGGATACGGCCACGGTCATGGCAGAGATCCTGGAAAAGCTGGAAGCGCTTCAGGATTGCGTGAAGGCTGGCAAAATCCGCGCCATCGGCCTTTCCAACGAAACCTGCTGGGGCACGCAGCAATTTCTGGCGCTGGCCGAAAAACACGGCCTGCCCCGCATCGCCACAATCCAGAACGAATATAACCTGCTTTATCGCAGCTTCGATCTCGATCTGGCCGAGCTTGCCCATCATGAACAGGTTTCGCTTCTGGCCTATTCGCCGCTGGCGGCCGGCCTGCTGAGCGGCAAATATCTGAATGGTGAAAAGCCCGAAGGCTCGCGCGGCTCCATCAACGGCGATCTTGGCGGCAGGCTCACCCCGCACCAGGAACCGGCCACCCGCGCCTATGTGGAGCTTGCCCGCGCCCATGGGCTGGACCCCGCGCAGATGGCGCTGGCCTTCTGCCTGACGCGCCCTTTCATGGGCTCCGTCATCATTGGCGCCACCTCCATGGATCAGCTCAGGACCAATATCGGCGCAGCCGATCTGAAATTGAGCGAGGACATCATGCAGGCAATCGCCGCAATCCATCGCCAATATCCCATGGCGATCTGAAGATTTGCCGCAAAAGGGCTGGCAGCAGGTCGATCTTAACCATTGGCTTACCGCATTTGCGGGCAGTGCTGGCCCTTTTCAGACCTTGCTCATAGATTGGCCTTCTGGAACCTCATGGCGTGTGGGATGGCGTGAGCGTTCGGGTACAGCGCCCTGCGTTTTACCAAAATGCACAAAGGACGCTGTAACACTCTAAATCTGCTGGATAATTCCTTAAGTCGATTTCGATTTGAGGAATGATCCAGGAGCGGGGCAAGTGCGCGGCCATGACCAGCATCAGCGGTTTTTATCGTGATCCGAATGCGGCAAGCTATGCCGCAACCCTGTTTTCCGGGAAAACGGCCACACGCGCCGCGACCTCCTCCAGCGTGCCGGACCAGAATGCCGAGATTACGGGCGGCTTTTCCGCAGGCCAGAGGGCGCTTGCCCGTATCGTCGAAATCCTCAGCCTTGCCGATGGCGAGGGCAGTGAAGCGGCCGATGTCACCGAAACAATGGGCTATGTCACCGGCGTTTCCGGAACGGAGGGCGACGATAGCCTGACCCTGACGGGCCGGGCTCTTTATAATGTGGAAACGGGCCGCGGTAATGACAGTCTGATGGTCAAGACCGGGGCGCTGGCGGCCGTTTCGACCGGCGACGGCAATGACAGGCTGCAAGCCGAGGCGAGCGCCGTGACAGACGTCGATGCGGGCGAAGGCAATGACAGCGTGGAGCTGCTTGGCAGGTTGTTGATGAATATCGGCGGCGGCGAAGGTGATGACACGATGAAACTCTCCGGTGCTGCCCTTATCGGCATTGACGGCGGCAGCGGCAAGGATAGCCTCTATCTGGAGGGTTCGCGCATTTTCGCCAGCGGCGGTGAAGGCGATGACACGCTGGACATTCACGCCACCGACGCGCGCACCAGCGTGGAACTGGCCTTTGCCGCCGGTGACGGCAAGGACAGCATCACCACCGATACCGGCCTTGCGATCCGTTTCAGCGGCTATAGCGCCGCCGACATCACGGTGACGACCGCAAAGAACAGGCTGACGCTGACCTTCAAGGGATCCGATGACCGGATCACCATCAATCTCGAAGGTGCGGCGGCATCCGGCACGGCCCCCGCCTATCAGTTCGGCGATGATGAAGGGCAAACCCTGCTGCGGATCCTGTAAAAATTGCCTGCCACTCTTGCCTTTGGCGAGAAAGCGCGTATAAGCCGCGCTGTTCGCAACACCCGGTCAACTGGCTGGTGGCTGAACGGAGGGCCGGTTCCGATAGGGAACCGCAGGAACCACAAGGGTTCCGGCCTCCCGTGTCTCCGCTCTCGACCGTCTCGTACAAACGCTTTTCTTGCCTCGGTCTTGCCGATCAGGAGCAGTCGTTGAGGCTTAGCGCCAAGTCCGGGTGAGACAATCGCAAGAAAGGCAAGATCACCATGGCTCTTTATGAACATGTATTCCTTGCCCGGCAGGATATGTCCGCACAGCAGGTCGATGCCCTCGTAGAACAGTACAAGGGCGTTATCGAATCCTTCGGCGGCAAGGTCGGGCGCGTAGAAAACTGGGGCCTCAAGTCCCTCACCTACCGCATCAAGAAGAACCGCAAGGCTCACTACGCTCTCATGGACATCGATGCTCCGGCAGCCGCCATCCATGAAATCGAGCGCCAGATGCGCATCAACGAAGACGTTCTTCGTTACATGACCATCGCCGTGGAAGCTCACGAGGAAGGCCCGTCTGCCATGATGCAGAAGCGCGACCGTGATGACCGCCCGCGCCGCGATGGCGACCGTCCGGCCCGCGAAGGCTTTGGCGACCGTCCGCGCCGTCCGCGCGAAGACCGTGCATAAGGAGATTTGACCATGGCTGAAGTATCTTCTTCCCCGGTTCGCCGCCCGTTCCATCGCCGTCGCAAGACCTGCCCCTTCTCCGGCGCCAACGCTCCGAAGATCGATTACAAGGACGTGCGTCTGTTGCAGCGCTACATCTCCGAACGCGGTAAGATCGTGCCTTCGCGCATCACCGCCGTTTCGCAGAAGAAGCAGCGCGAGCTGGCAAAGGCCATCAAGCGCGCCCGCTTCCTGGGCCTGCTGCCCTACGTGGTCGCCTGATCACATGATTTCGACCCTCCGGCCCCGCCGGAGGGTTCTCCCTTTCGTGATGGGCACGAATCGGAACCGGGTCGCAAAAGACCCAGACAAACCCCATGTTGAGAAGCGCCGCCCCGACGCGGACTTTTCTAACTGCTTGCCAGCAGGACAGCGAACGTGAAGAAACTGGATGGAAAATTGCTGCTGATCGGCTTTCTTGCCGGTGTGACTGCCGTCTTTCTCGTGATGGCAGCCAGTGGACAGCCGTCGCTGTCAGCCCTTTTCTATGCGGCTTCTGCCCTGCCCGTCCTCATCGTTGGCCTGCGCTGGGGCAATGTGGCCACCATAACCGCCATTGTCACCGCTGCCGTGATCGGCGCTGTTGCGGTTTCACCGCTCTTTTCCGTGGCTATGGCCATCTTCACCCTGCTTCCGGCGGGCTGGATTGCCCATCTTGCCAGCCTTGCACGTCCGGCAGGCGAAATCGGCGGTCCGGACCATCTGCTGGCATGGTATCCGCTTTCCGACATTCTCATGCATCTGTGTGCGCTGGTCACGCTGGGCTGCGTCTTTCTGGGCGCGATGATCGGTTACGATGCCGAACTGGTCGGCACCATGGTCGATGCCATGATGCAGGCGCTGCAAAACGAACAACCCGGTTTTGCTATGCAGCAGACGGCCAGCCTGAAATCCAGCCTGTTGCTGACCCTGCCTATCGTGCAGGGGGCCATGTGGGTTCTGCTGCTGTTTACCGCCTATTACATCGCAACCCGCATTGTCAGCGCCTCCGGCCATGGCCTTCGCCCGCGTGAGGACATTCCCTCCGCGCTGCGCATGAACCGCAACACGCCCTTCATTTTTCTGATCGGCCTGATTGCCTGCTTCATCGGCGGCATTCCGGCGCTGGTGGGGGCAACGGTTTGCGGCACTTTTGGCGCGGGCTTTCTGCTCTCCGGCTTTGCCTCGCTGCACCAGCGTACACGAGGCCGCGAATGGCGCGTTCCGGCGCTGATCCTGGCCTATATGGCCGCCGCCATGACGCTGCCGGCCATTTTCATCGTCATTCTGGGTCTCATCGACACGCGGCGCACGGTGGCGCTTACACCGCCCCGCCAGGGCGATGGCCAGAACCCCTGATACCGCGCTTCTCAAGAACGGCGCATCCGAAATATCGAACTTGAACTGAAAGGAAACCACAATGGAAGTCATTCTTCTCGAACGCATCTCCAAGCTTGGCCAGATGGGCGAAACCGTCAAGGTTCGCGATGGCTTTGCCCGTAACTACCTGCTGCCGCTCGGCAAGGCGCTGCGCGCCAACGAAGGCAACAAGAAGCGCTTCGAAGCCGAACGCGCCACGCTGGAAGCCCGTAACCTCGAGCGCAAGTCCGAAGCCCAGCAGGTTGCCGGCGTTCTCGACGGCAAGACCTTCGTGATCGTTCGCGCCGCTGGCGAAACCGGCCAGCTTTACGGTTCCGTTGCCGCCCGCGACATCGTGGAGGCACTGGCCGCCGAAGGCTTCAACATCGCCCGCAACCAGGTTGAGCTGAACACGCCGATCAAGGCCATCGGCCTGCACAGCGTGACCATGCACCTGCATTCCGAAGTTGAAATCTCGGTTCAGGTCAACGTTGCCCGTTCCGCCGAAGAAGCCGAGCGTCAGGCCAAGGGCGAAAGCCTCACCTCTGCCGACGCCATCTACGGCGTTGACGAAGACGCCCTGCGTCCGGAAGACTTCTTCGATCCGGAAGCAGACCGCGACGGCGACGAGGAATAAGCTCCAGCCGAAAGGCAGGATGAGAACGCCCGGTTTATCCGGGCGTTTTTTTGTGCGTGTTGCTGTAAAATACCCACTGATTCGGGGGATGTAACAGTCAACCGAAATCGGCGTGTCACGGCACTCTTTGTGAACCTGCCTGTGAATCACTGTGTGAATCGCAGCGCGGCATTTATCCGCCTGCCGCCTGGGGTAAGATGGCCCCTCATCTGACGAAATGGAAAGACGACCATGAATGACGCTGCGCGCAGGCTTTCGCCTGCACCATCGGCCGAGCCGCATTACCGGGAAGCGCCGAACAATATCGAGGCCGAACAGGCCCTGCTTGGCGCTATTCTGGTGAACAACGACGCTTATTACCGCGTCTCGGACTTTCTCAAGCCCCCGCATTTTCACGAGGCCCTGCACCGCAAGATCTTCGAGGTGGCGGGCGACATCATCCGCATGGGCAAGACGGCAAATCCCGTCACCATCAAGACCTTCCTGCCTTCCGATGAGAAGGTGGGCGAGCTGACGGTTGCGCAATATCTGGCGCGGCTTGCGGCCGAAGCCGTCTCAATCATCAATGCCGAGGATTATGGCCGCGCCATCTATGACCTGGCGCTTCGCCGCGCGTTGATCCAGATTGGCGAGGACATGGTCAACATCGCCTATGACGCGCCGCTGGACATGCCGCCGCAGGCGCAGATCGAAGATACCGAACGCCGTTTGTTCGACCTGGCCGAAAACGGCCGCTATGACGGCGGCTTCCAGTCCTTCAACGATGCCGTGGCGCTGGCCGTGGACATGGCGGGCGCGGCCTTCGAGCGAGATGGCAATCTCTCCGGCATTTCCACCGGCATTGTCTCGCTGGATGGCAAGATGGGCGGCTTGCAACGCTCCGACTTGATTATCCTCGCCGGACGTCCGGGCATGGGTAAAACCTCGCTTGCCACCAATATTGCCTGGAACATTGCCGCCTCCTACGACCCCGAAGTCATGCCGGACGGCTCTTTCAAGGCGAAGAATGGCGGCGTGGTGGGCTTCTACTCGCTGGAAATGTCCTCCGAACAGCTCGCCACCCGTATCATGTCCGAGCAGACGGAAGTGTCATCGTCGAAAATCCGGCGCGGCGATATTACCGAGCATGAATTCGAGAAGCTGGTGGGCTTTTCCCAGACCATGCAGAAAGTGCCGCTGTTCATCGACCAGACCGGCGGTATTTCCATTGCCCAGCTTGCCGCCCGCGCCCGCCGCCTGAAGCGTCAGCGCGGCCTGGATTGCCTGGTGGTGGACTATGTGCAGCTCATGACCGGCTCGAAAAAATCCGGCGAAAACCGCGTGCAGGAAATCACCGAGATCACCACCGGCCTGAAGGCATTGGGCAAGGAGCTGAATGTTCCGATCATCGCTCTCTCCCAGCTCTCCCGTCAGGTGGAAAGCCGCGACGACAAGCGCCCGCAGCTTTCCGACCTTCGCGAATCGGGCTCTATCGAGCAGGACGCCGACGTGGTGCTTTTCGTGTTCCGCGAAGAATATTATGTGAAAAACGCCGAACCCCGCGATCCGGCCGATCCCAAATATACCGAGTGGGAAGCGCAGATGGAAAAAGTGCGCGGCACGGCCGATGTCATCATCGCCAAGCAGCGTCACGGACCGACCGGCACCGTCAAGCTGGCCTTCCAGGCCGAATTCACCCGATTTGCCGATCTGGCCGATCCCACCTTCATTCAATATGAAGAACCGTGAAGGCTCGTCCTCCTGTCATGCCATTGCAGCCGCGCATTTCCCGATGCGCGGTTTTTTCATTTTCTGATTGCATAACCGTCAGGCAGTGACTGCTTAAAGAAGCATCATTTTGGCGACGGGCCTCTGCGGCGGGATACCATCCTCAAGGATTTGACCGGCATTCGGCCTTATACCACGGCAGCAAAGATAGGACCGCATCCTCACCTTGCCGGAATTTCGAAGATCTCGACTGCGGCAAAAGCTTGATAAACAAGCGGTAAAACCAGCAGGCCTGCGGCGGGATGGATCATATTTTTGCACTCCGTGCATATTTCCTTCGATCTGGCACGCCTGTTGCTTACCAATCTTGTATGCAAGATGAACCGATCCCGAACCGCCAGACGTCAGACAGTATCGATAGCGCGATCTTGAACAGTATTCTGTCGGCGCGCATCAAGCCGGGTGCGCGCCTTGGCGAAAGCCAGCTGGCAGAACTGTTTTCGGTGTCGCGGACCCGTGTTCGCGAGGCGATGATGCGGCTTGAGGCGCGCGGCATCGTGCATGTCAGCCCCAAGCGCGGCTGGTATGTGCATGAACCCTCGACAAAAGAGGCCATGCAGGTTTATGCCGCCCGCCGCATCGTGGAATTTGGCCTGCTGAAGACCATGACGCCTTTGACGGCCGTGCAAAAGCAGGTGCTGCGCGACCATCTGGCTGAGGAAAAGGCCGCCATTGCCGCAGGCGACCGGCAGACCCTCACCTATCTGATGGGCGATTTCCATATCCGCATTGCTGAACTGGCGGGCAATCCGATTGTCACCGGGATACTGCAAAATCTGACGGCCCGCACCATTCTGATTTCCATGCTCTACCAGTCGGAGTTCCACGCACTGGAATCGCATAAAGGTCATTGCCGGATAGCCGAGGCAATCGAGCGGGACGACTTTGCCGCCGCTGCCGCCATGTCCCTTCGCCATCTCGACGAGGTTGAAACCGGCCTCGACCTGACGCGCCGCCCCGATCCCCTTGCCGATCTCAGGCAATCGCTTTCCCTTTCCTCCATCCCCCGTCCACCGCTTTCGAACAGTCAGAAAAGGACCATGCCATGATGTTTTCACGCCGCCTTCTGCTTGCCGCAACGTTGTTTTCGGCGGCCCTTGGCGCAAGCCACGCCGCCAGGGCCGATGCTCTCACCGACATCACCGCCCGCGGTACGATCCGCGTTGCCGTGCCGCAGGATTTTCCGCCCTTCGGCAGCGTTGGCCCGGATATGCAACCTACGGGCTATGATATCGACATGGCCAACCTCATCGGCGAAAAGCTGAAGGTGAAGGTGGAACTGGTTCCCGTCAGCAGCGCCAACCGCATTCCCTACCTCCAGACCAACAAGGTCGATCTGGTGATTTCCAGCCTTGGCAAGAATGCCGAACGCGAAAAGGTCATCGATTTCACCGAGCCCTATGCGCCCTTTTATAACGGTGTGTTTGCACCTGCCGATGTGGCCATCAAGGATGCTGCCGGTCTTGCCGGCAAGACGGTTGGCGTAACGCGCGGCGCCATCGAGGATCTGGAACTGACGAAGATCGCTCCGGCGGATGCCACCATCAAGCGCTACGAGGACAATAACGGCACCATCTCCGCCTTCCTCTCCGGACAGGTCGAAGTCATCGCCACCGGCAATGTCGTGGCGGCCGCCATCGTCGCCAAGAACCCGCCCAAAAAGCCGGAGCCGAAATTCCTCATCAAGAATTCTCCCTGCTATATCGGCCTCAACCAGAATGAGGCCGCGCTCAAGGGCAAGGTCAACGACATCATCAAGGGCGCCATGGCCGATGGTTCGCTGAACAGGATTTCGGAAAAGTGGCTGGCCATGCCGCTGCCGGAAAAACTCTGATCATCATTCAAATCCCTTCCGCCGTCCCCACGGCGGAAGGGATTGCGGGGATTGCCCATGCATTATGTTTTTCAATTTGGCTGGCTTCTTGATTATTATCCCATCATCCTCAAGGGCGTCGGCGTTACGATCGAGCTGATCGCCGTGGGCGGCATTGTCGGCATCGCACTTGGCGTGGTCTGCGCCTGGTGCCGGGCGCTCGGGCCGAAATGGGTGCGTCCGCCGGTGGCGCTTTATGTGGAATTGATCCGCAACACGCCTTTCATGATCCAGCTCTTCTTCATCTTTTTCGGCCTGCCATCCATTGGTTTCAAGATGAGCGAAATGGAGGCGGCCAACCTCGCCATGATCATCAATCTCGGCGCCTATAGCTGCGAAATCATTCGCGCAGGCATAGAAGCCACACCCAAGGGCCAGTTCGAGGCGGGGGCTGCGCTGGCATTGCGGCCCATGCAGGTTTTCCGGCTGGTCATCCTGGTGCCCTCGCTGCAAAGGATCTGGCCTGCACTCTCCTCGCAGTTGGTCATTGTCATGCTCGGCTCCGCGGTCGTTTCGCAGATTGCCGCCGAAGACCTCAGCTATGCGGCCAACTTCATCCAGTCCCGCACCTTTCGCGCCTTCGAGGCCTATCTGGTTTCCACCCTCACCTATCTTTTCCTGTCCATTCTGTTGCGCCAGCTTCTGGCCATGATCGGCAGACGACTCTTTCCGCAGGTGACATCACGATGATGCAGTTCACGCTCTGGGACATAGCCCGCAACCTGCTTCTTGCCACGCGCTGGACGCTGCTTTTGTCGCTGGTTTCCTTTCTTGGCGGCGGCGTCGTGGGACTGGCGCTGTTGATGCTGCGCATCTCCGCCCTCAAGGCAGCCCGGCTGATGGCGCGCGCCATTATCGAGTTTTTCCAGGGCACGCCGCTGCTCATGCAATTGTTCATCGCCTTTTTCGGCCTTGGCCTGTTCGGCATCGATGTTCCGGCCTGGCTTGCCGCAGGCGTGGCACTGATCCTGTGGACGGCGGCATTTCTCGCCGAAATCTGGCGTGGCTGCGTGGAGGCCGTTCCGAAAGGCCAATGGGAAGCAGGTAAAAGCCTGGCGCTGACCTATGCCCAGCAAATGCGCCTCATTATTCTGCCGCAGGCGTTGAAGATCGCCATTCCCCCGACCGCCGGATTTTCGGTGCAGGTGATCAAGGGCACCGCCCTCACCTCGATCATCGGCTTTGTCGAATTGTCCAAGGCTGGCACCATCGTCACCAATGCCACCTATCAGCCCTTTACGGTCTATGGACTTGTGGCGCTGCTCTATTTCGTGATCTGCTATCCGCTGTCGCGCACGGCCAAATATCTGGAACGGCGCATGGCTGCGGCCCCGGTGGGGTAAGAGGGCGACGCAACCGTGCGGAAGCACGGCAACGCCTCCCTCGCAGCGCGGATTGCGATCATAACGCCCGGCTGCGGTAAAGTCCGGGCGTTATGCCGTTCACAGCCTTGAAGGTGCGGGTAAAATGCGCCTGATCGGCGAAGCCGCACTGAAAAGCGGTTTCCGCCGGTGCCTCGCCCCGGCGCAGCAGGGCCTTGGCGCGGCGTATGCGCAAATGCGTCTGATAGGCATGAGGGGTGATGTGGAAGGCCTTGCGGAAACTGCGAATGAGATGAGCCCTGCTGACCTCGGCCATGGCAGCCAGATCCTCAAGCGCGATGTCCTCGCAGAAATGCGCATCGATATATTCGCGCGCCAGTTCTGCCGCCCGCGACGACACCGCGACCGGCCGGTTGACCAGCACGTTGGAATGGCGCGCCATCAGCGAGGCCATGATGCAGATCATCGCCTCCTCCGCCTCCAGCGTGCCCGCGCCTGCCTCCAGTCGCCGGTGCATTTCAAGGAAGGCTTCCGCCAGCGCCGGATCGGTCAGCTTCTGCTGCGGGAAAAAAGGCGTGCCGCGCAGCGGCCTGTCGGATACTTCCTCCATCAGCCGCATCAGGAAGCTCGTATCCGGATAGATCATGCGGTAACGGAAGCATCCGTCATAGGGGCCGCCGTCGTGAATGGCTTCCGGATTGATGAGATAGAGATCGCCGGGCCTGGAATATTCCTTCACGCCGCGAATGGTGGCCACCTTTCGGCCCGTCTCCATGGCGCCAATCCCGAAGCTTTCATGCGAGTGCGGAGAAAAGCGGTGGGTCACGAAGCTGGCGCTCATGCACTCCATGCCGCCCAGGCGGGTATCGCGCCAGAACCGCACGGTCTCGTTACCGGGTGCCACGGCTATCGTTTCGATCGGCTGTATGAGCGCATTTGACATGGCGTGATCCTGAAGCATTTTCTGAGAAAAGCGGAATCCGGCCTTCTATCCGAAAATGCGTAGAAACAAAGAGTTAGACTCGTCCCGTGCATCCGTGAGGCACGGGGAGAATTCTAAGGCAATCGGGATGCCCCGTCTCCCTCAATTTACAGATTCTTGCTGAAAAACGTCCCAAAAAACGAAAGATCAGGAAAATTCCGTGCAAAATGTCGTGAAGCTACCAGCGTCCTTGCATAAAACTGGGCAAGAACCGTCTTTTGCACCCTCTTGACCTCAACAGCGGGCGGCAAGCGATGATACAGCGTCCTTCGTGCGTTTTATCAAACGCACGAAGGACGCTGTAACACTTTAAATCTGCTGCATAATTTTCACCTTAAATCGATTCCGATTTAAGGAATTATACAGTAGAATGCCGTGACAACGTGATTGGGCGCCTGAATGACTGATTCCCCCGCATTGACAGATCCTGACGACATGTTCGATGCCGCATCGCTGCGCCTGACCATCGATCTACAGGCGCTTGCCGACAACTGGCGCGACATGGCGCGCCGCTCCGGCAAGGCGCGCACGGGTGCCGTGGTCAAGGCCGATGCCTACGGCCTTGGCATAGAGGATGCCGGGGAAGTGCTTTACCGCGCCGGAGCCCGTGATTTCTTCGTGGCCCAGCCGGAAGAAGGCGCGACCTTGCGCCACTATGCGCCGGATGCGCGGATCTTCGTTCTGTCCGGCGTCTGGCCGGGCATGGAGAGCGCCATATTCCAGCACGATCTGGTGCCGGTGATTGCCTCGGAAGAGCAACTGGCCTTCTGGATGTCCACGGTGGCCGATTACGGCGATCACCCCTGCGCACTGCAAGTGGATACAGGCTTCAACCGGCTGGGTCTGCCGCTGGAGGAGGCGCTTGAGCTTGCATCGGACGTCTCGCGTCCGGCGAGTTTTTCGCCGCAACTCATCCTCAGCCACCTCGCCTGCGCCGATGATCCGGCCTCGCCGATGAACCGGCGGCAGATGGAAACCTTTCGCCAGCTCAGCGCCGCTTTCGAGGGCGTTGAAGCCAGCCTCTCGGCTTCGGCAGGCATTTTCCTGGGGCCGGATTACCACTTTGACCTCACCCGTCCCGGCATTGCGCTTTATGGCGCACTGGCATCACGAAGCCAGCCAATGGCCACAAGGCCGGTTGTCACCGCGCAAGCGCGCGTGCTGCAAATCCGCGAGGCGCAAGCTGGCCAGTCCATCAGCTATGGCGCAACCCACAGTCTTTCGCGCGACAGCCTTCTGGCCATTGCCGCCGTTGGCTATGCCGATGGCTATCTTCGCAATCTCTCCGGTCATGGCGTGAGCCTGCGGCAGACGGGTCTGCCCGGCGCAAACGGCTTCATCGCGGGCCGGAACGTGCCGGTCGTCGGGCGCATCACCATGGACATGACGATCTTCGACATAACCGATCTGCCACGCGGCACCGTTCAGGCCGGTGATTATATCGAGCTTTTCGGCGCCAATATACCCATCGATGAGGTGGCCCATGCCGCGGGCACGATAGGCTATGAAATGCTGACAGGCCTTGGCCTGCGCTATCAGCGTCGCTATATCGAAGCGGAATAAGGCAAACAGGCAAGAGCAAGAGCAAGAGCATGTCGCGCAAAAGTGTGAAACGGTTTTGCGATGACGACATGCGTTAATACAAGAAATTAAAGCACGTTGCTTGAGCCTGATAAGCTGCAACGTGCTTAAATGCGGGGCGCGGACGATTGTATAATTGAAGGCCTGGGGGCGAAACTCGTCACCTCGCTGCGGAAGGAAGAGCATGGCACGCGCCAAAACCCAGTTCGTCTGCCAGAATTGCGGCACGGTTCACAGCCGCTGGGCCGGCAAATGCGACGGCTGCGGCCAGTGGAATACCATTGTCGAGGAAGACCTGCTGGGCGGCGTCGGCGGCGGTCCGGGCAAAATGGCGCCCAAGAAGGGGCGGCCTGTCACCTTGACCACGCTTTCGGGCGAGATCGAGGAAGCGCCGCGCATCGCCACCGGCATGGGAGAGCTGGACCGCGCCACGGGCGGCGGTTTCGTGCGCGGCTCGGCGGTGCTGATCGGCGGTGATCCGGGCATTGGCAAATCCACCCTGCTGATGCAGGCCGCCGCCGCGCTTTCGCGCAAGAAGCAGCGGGTCATTTATGTATCCGGTGAAGAAGCGGTGGCGCAGGTGCGGCTGCGGGCGCAGCGGCTGGGCGCGGCCGATACCGACGTGCTTCTGGCGGCGGAAACCAATGTCGAGGATATTCTGGCCACGCTCTCGGAGGGCAAGCGGCCCGATCTGGTCATCATCGATTCCATCCAGACGCTGTGGAGCGACAGTGCCGATTCCGCTCCCGGCACGGTCACGCAATTGCGCACCGGCGTGCAGGCCATGATCCGCTTTGCCAAGCAGACGGGCGCCACCATGGTTCTGGTCGGGCATGTCACCAAGGAGGGGCAGATTGCCGGTCCGCGTCTGGTGGAACACATGGTGGATGCCGTTCTTTATTTTGAAGGTGATCGCGGCCATCATTACCGCATTCTGCGCACGGTCAAGAACCGCTTTGGTCCCACGGACGAAATCGGCGTTTTCGAAATGTCGGACCGGGGCTTGCGCGAAGTGGCCAATCCATCTGAGCTTTTTCTCGGCGAGCGCAATGAAAAAGCGCCGGGGGCGGCGGTGTTTGCCGGCATGGAAGGCACCCGGCCCGTGCTTGTGGAGGTGCAGGCGCTGGTGGCGCCCACCTCGCTCGGCACACCGCGCCGCGCCGTGGTCGGATGGGAGCCCAGCCGTCTTGCCATGGTGCTTGCCGTGCTGGAGGCCCATTGCGGCGTGCGCCTTGGTCAGCACGATGTCTATCTCAACATTGCAGGCGGCTACCGGATTACCGAACCGGCGGCCGATATTGCCATAGCCGCGGCGCTGGTCTCCTCGCTGGCAGGCGTGGCGCTTCCGGCAGATCGCGTCTATTTCGGCGAGGTCAGCCTTTCGGGGGCGGTGCGGCCCGTTTCGCAAACGGCGCAACGGCTGAAGGAAGCCGAAAAACTGGGCTTTTCCGGTGCCGTCCTGCCGGGCGCCTCGGCTGACCTGCCCAAGGCTGTCGGCAAGGTCAGCAAGCTGGAAAGCCTGGCCGATCTGGTGGTGCAGATTGCTGGCCGCAAGCTTAAAGCGCCGGAAGAGTGACGGAATAACCCGACCGCGCCTCGCCAGTCCATTCTGCGGAATCTCCGGCTGCTTCAACAAAGAACAGGCGCCTTCATAATTTTGATAGAATTGCCTGTCCTTTGCGCCTTCCGCTCGGCCCAATCGTGGTGTAAGGAGAAGCCGCTTCCGCAAGGGAGCCGCACATGACGGAAAACTGGACGCCGCATGAGCGGCGACTGCATAATTCCTTAAACCTGGCCCGGTTCAAGGTAAAAAATTATGCAGCACATTTAAAGTGTTACAGTGTCCTGTGTGCATTTGATAATACGCACGGCGCTGTAGTCCCGGAGTAGAACTGGATGCCCATTACGATTTTCGACGGTATAGTCATCGGTGTCGTGCTGTTTTCGGCGGTGCTGGCGATGATCCGCGGTTTTTCCCGCGAGATCCTGTCGATTGCAAGCTGGGTTGGCGCAATCGCCGCCGCCTATTATTTCTACCCGCTCGTCCTGCCCTATGCGGAAAAATACACCGCCGATCACCGCATCGCCATGGCAGGCTCCGCCGGCGCCATCTTCATTCTGGCACTGATCGTGATCTCGCTGATTACCTCGCGCATTGCCGATTTCATCATCGACAGCCGCATCGGCGCGCTCGACCGGACGCTCGGCTTCCTGTTTGGCGCGGCGCGCGGCCTTTTGCTGCTGGTCGTGGCGGTCGCCTTCTGGAACTGGCTGATCGACGTGAAGGGGCGCCCGGCCTGGGTCAACAATGCCAAGTCCAAGCCCTTCCTCGACGCCATGGTCCTGAAAATGGAGGCCCTGCTGCCGGAAGACCTGGAGCCGCAACTGCGTGCCCGTATTCTCGGCAAGGAACAGCCCCAGTCCCAGGAAGGACAGGCGCCTGCCGAAGATGCGCCAGCCACCGGCAATTGAAAGCTTACCTTGCCACAGCGGCAAGTCATGAAAATCGGCGGCGGGACATATTCTCCCTGAACGGTCTCGCGGCCCGCACATCCCATTTCAAACCCGGGCGCCTCGTGAGCCAAGTGAGCAAAGGCCTGCTGTGATGATTCAGTCCTCCTCCTCGACATTCCTCGATGAAATTGACGGCGATACGCTGCATGAAGAATGCGGCGTTTTCGGTATTCTCGGCCATCAGGATGCCGCAACGCTGACGGCGCTTGGCCTCCATGCCCTCCAGCATCGCGGTCAGGAGGCGGCGGGCATCGTCTCCTTCGACGGTAAGCAATTCTATACCGAAAAGCATATGGGGCTGGTGGGGGATCACTACACCAACCCGGTCACGCTGGCCAAGCTGCCGGGTGCTGCCGCCATTGGCCACACCCGCTACTCCACCACGGGGGAAGTGGCGCTGCGCAATGTGCAGCCGCTGTTTGCCGAGCTGGAGGAAGGCGGGATCGCCATTGCCCATAACGGCAACTTCACCAATGGCATGACGCTACGCCGCCAGATCATCGCAACCGGCGCCATCTGTCAGTCCACTTCGGATTCGGAAGTGGTGCTGCATCTCATCGCCCGCTCCCGCCATAGCTCCACCGCCGACCGCTTCATCGACGCCATGCGCCAGATGGAAGGCGGCTATGCGATGATTGCCATGACGCGCACCAAGCTGATCGCCGCGCGCGACCCCGTCGGCATCCGCCCGCTGGTCATGGGCGAGCTGGACGGCAAGCCGATTTTCTGCTCGGAAACCTGCGCGCTGGACATTATCGGCGCAAAATATGTGCGCGACGTGATGAATGGCGAAGTCATCATCTGCGAAATCCAGCCGGATGGCTCGATCAGCATCGACAGCCGCCCGCCCGCCCGCCCGCAGCCGGAGCGCCCCTGCCTGTTCGAATATGTCTATTTCGCCCGGCCGGATTCGGTCGTCAGTGGCCGCAATGTCTATCAGACGCGCAAGAATATGGGCATGAACCTGGCACTGGAAGCCCCTTGCGACGGCGATGTCGTGGTGCCGGTGCCCGATGGCGGCACGCCTGCGGCTCTGGGCTATGCGCAGCAAAGCGGCATTCCCTTCGAATACGGGATTATCCGCAATCACTATGTCGGGCGCACCTTCATCGAACCCACGCAGCAGATCCGCGCCTTCGGCGTCAAGCTCAAGCATTCCGCCAACCGCGCGATGATCGAAGGCAAGCGCGTCATTCTGGTGGATGATTCCATCGTGCGTGGCACGACCTCGCTGAAGATCGTGCAGATGATCCGCGATGCGGGCGCAAGCGAGGTGCATATCCGCGTTGCAAGCCCGATGATCTATCACCCGGACTTTTACGGCATCGATACGCCGGACGCCGACAAGCTGCTGGCCAATCAATATGCCAATGAAGAGGCCATGGCGAAATATATCGGCGCGGATTCGCTGGCATTCCTGTCCATCGACGGGCTTTACAAGGCCGTGGGCGGCGAGCCGCGAAATCCGGAAAATCCGCAATTCACCGATCATTACTTCACCGGCGACTATCCGGTGCGGCTGCTGGACAAGGAAGGCGAAAAGGTGGGCCGCAAGGTCTCCGTTCTCGCCAGCAACGGCTGAGAGGCAGGCAGAGCATGACTGTGGATTTGAAGGGCCGGATTGCGCTCGTTACCGGCGCCTCACGCGGCATCGGCTATTTCACGGCGCTGGAACTGGCCCGTGCGGGTGCCCATGTCATTGCCTGCGCCCGCACCGTTGGCGGCCTTGAAGAACTGGACGATGCCATCCAGGCGGCTGGCGGCTCGGCAACGCTGGTGCCCTTCGACCTTGCCGATATGGGCGCAATCGATGCGCTGGGCGGCTCGATTTTCGAGCGCTGGGGCAAGCTGGACATTCTGGTGGCCAATGCCGGCGTGCTGGGGGTTATCTCCCCGGTTGGCCATGTGGAAGCCAAGGTGTTCGACAAGGTCATGGCAATCAATGTCACCGCCACCTGGCGGCTGATCCGCTCCATCGATCCGCTCATCACCAAGTCCGATCAGGGCCGCGCGCTGATCCTGTCTTCCGGCGCGGCTCACAAGTGCAAGCCCTTCTGGGGCCCCTATTCTGCCTCCAAGGCTGCGGTGGAAGCGCTTGCCCGCACCTGGGCCGCCGAAAGCCAGCGCCTGCCGCTGAGGGTTCTGTCGGTCGATCCGGGCGCGACCCGCACCGCCATGCGCGCTCAGGCCATGCCGGGCGAAGACCCCGATACGCTGCCGCATCCTTCCGAAGTGGCAAAGGCCCTGTTGCCGCTGGTCGGCCCGGACCAGACCGAAACCGGCAAGCTCTTTCTCGTGCGCGAAAACCGCATTGTGGATTACCATATGCCCGCGTGACGTCGGGCGCAGAGCCTCTGCGCCTTTTTTCACTGGCCGCAAGCTGCCCCTCTCCAACCGGTTGCTGTTACGCATTTCCGGACGGAAAACCGCTATCGCACTTTTCCTGGAAATGAGTCTTCTCACGCATTTCCGGACGGAAAACCGCTATCGCACTTTTCCTGGAAATGCTTTGCAATCTCCGGCAGCCCCACGCTGGCAAGTGCCGTCATGGCCGCCACTTCCGCCCGCGTTGCTGCCGCAACAGCCTGACGCTCGGCCGGATTATCGATCAACGCCAGAATGGCGCGCACCCATTCTTTCGCATCGTGGGAAAGATGGATTTCGCCGCGATCATGACCGAAGCCATAACTGAGCGATGCCGAATAAAGCCCCGCCGCATCGAGCCGCGCCACATCGATGCGTTTGGTTGGCGAGCGGCAATCATTGACGGCGGAAGGCGTCAGCGGCACGAGGAAAATATCCACACGCGCCGAGGTCATGCTTTCGAGATAGCTGTTCCACGAGGTCGGCAGCCTGACGTCGCAGCGCTCCAGACCTTTCCAGATGCCGGAAGCGCCGGGCCCGGCCACCACTTCGAAGCGGGCCTGCGGCCGGGCCGCAAGCACTTTCTCGATGATTGGCCGCAAAAAGCGATGTTCGGCCACGTGAACGCCGGTGGCGTGATAGGCAATCACCACCTCATCGCCGCAGTCTGCCGCCTGCGGCCTTTGCCAGAGCTTTGCAGGTGGCGCGGGCGGCAGCAGGCGCGCTCCCGTTTCGCCTATGGCGGCAGCCAGCCTCGGCGTGGACAGCCACAGGCAATCGAGCTGCCGGTTCAGCCGCCGCAGCGGAAAAACCGCCCGGTACCACAGAAACAGCCGATAAGGCAGATCCGCATCCTCGCCGGTAATCACCGCCGGTATGTCGTCATCGAGAAACAGGCCCACACCGGCGAGAACCTCGCTGTGGCGTTCGATCCAGCTTACCAGCGCGGGGGATGCGTAGCGGCAGATCAACACGAAACTGCCCTCCGCCTCCAGCTCCGCGGCGCGGAAATTGCGAATATCGCAAAGCTCGAAAGGCGGCATACCGGCAGCTTCAAGCCGGGCCACGAGATAATAATCGACAGTGGGATTGGGAATGCGGCCAAAAACAAGGATGCGCCTGACCGCACGGCGCGGACTACCCCGGCCCGGCCCCAGAAGCCGGGGCCGCGTGAGACATCTGTCGATCAGGCGGGACAGGATCGAGCTCTGCTTCAACATTCGCCGCTCCGGGCCGTGGTTTGGCGCGGCGCACCTGCCAGCACGAATTCTCCTGCCGAAAGCGAAAGATTCGGATTATGGAAGGGATCGTTCAGCAGCAGATTGCCCCAGGTTTCGAACATATATTTTTCTTCAGCCGCAAAGCGCTGGCGCTTGGCCTCGGTATTGTCGCGCCCGCGTGAAACGGATTCCCGATGCAACAGCTGCGCATGAGGGGTCCAGCGGATCAGGGCTCCTTGTCTGCGCAATTTGAGGCAATAATCCACATCGTTGAAGGCCACGGGCAACATTTCTTCATTCATGCCGCCCACGGCCTGCCAAAGACTGCGGCGCGTCAAAAGACAAGCCGCCGTAACCGCAGAAAGGTTGCGCCGCAGCGATAAAAGCCCGCGATCCTCCCCGCCATCGGGGTGGTAGAAATGAAAGCCGTGCCGGGCAATGGAGCCATGGCCGAGAATGACCCCGCCATGCTGGACATATCCATCGGGAAACAGCAGCAGCGACCCCACCGCCCCGACATGCGGGTCTTCCATCTCGCCCAGCATCTCCGCCAGCCAGCCGTCTTCAAGCGGCTCCACGTCATTGTTCAGCAGCAGCACCGCCTCATGCCGCGCCGCGCTTATGCCAAGGTTGCAGGCACGTGAAAAATTGAACGCCCCCGGCATGGCCACGCGCCGGATCTGCCCCGCCGCCTCGTGTCGGGCCATCAGCTCCAGCGTCGCCTGCTCACGGCTGTCATTATCGATAACGAGAATATCGAGCCCCGCATGACGGGTTTTTTCCAGAAGCCCCTCCAGACAGGCCGCGAGAAGATCGGCCCGGTCACGGGTGGGAATGATGACGCTGACCGGCTTCAGCACCGGCAAAGGGCGCTTTATCGTCAATGAAGGGCTTGGCAGCGCCTGGCGATGCACCAGCACACGCGGCAGATGCAGGATCGTCCCCCGTTCGGCAAGCCGGGCAAGCAGCGCGGCACTCTCAAGGCCGATGACATCTTGCGCCTCAGGCAGGGCGCTGGCGCGCATCAGGGCGGCATCGGGCCGCAGCCATCCGGCCTCTGCCAGAAGCGCGTCCCAGGCGGGTTTGAAAAAGGGACTGTGCCGCCGCCCGTTCTTTTCCATCACATCCTCATCGGCATAGACGGCAGCGGCGGCGGGACAGTCGCTCAGGCTTTGCACCATGTCGGCAATAGCGCTGGCGGCAAGCCGCGTTCCGGCGGGCAGGCGCAGCCAGAACCCCCGCCCGTCCTCAGGCGGGCCCTTGCTTTCGCGGATGGCCGGATAGGTCTGCCCTGCAAGGCTTTGGCGGCTCAGCGCAGCAAGCGCGCCATTCCCGGCAATCGTCACCGTCACCGGCGGCGTTTCGGTCAATGCCGTCACCGGCTCCACGCCGCGCCGAGCAGCCTCGGCCCATATCCAGTCGCGGTAGGAGGGTTCGCTGAGGCCCTCGAAAAAACGGAGGAAGCGGAAGACCGCGCCCTTGCTGTTGCCTGCCAGAAAAAGCCGGAGCAGGCGGCTGAGCGCCCTGGGGCTTGCCCAGCCAATCCGCACGCCGATTTCCACGAGGCTCAACCGGCGCAGTCTGATCACAGGCCTGCGCCCGCCCGGCCTTGCGGCAGCGCAGGCCACAATGCGGATGGTGGCCAGATCATCCGGCGTCCACCCGAAAAACCGCCCCCTGCCCCGAACCACCAGCCTGCGGCACAGGCTTTGTGGCACGCGGCCATGGCGCAGGAATTCCAGAACGGGCGATGGTCCCAGCACCCCATCGGGGTCGGAAACGGTCATCGCAATCGGCCGATCCGACAAAAGCCGGGCCGCCTCACCAACCGCAATCTCGAATTCCGGGCTTGCGCCTTCCACGTCCCCTCGCATTTTTCGGCCAGTGCCTTCCACCTCCGGCCTATCGCAAAGAAGCCGCATGAAGGAAAGAGCTTTGATACGACAAAGCCTGAAAAGCAAATTTTTCCCATAAAAACGGCGTCTTCGGGTTCATCCATCCCCTTGACCGCCGCCGGAGAGCGCGCCATAACTCGCAACCATGAAAACGAGCCTCTGCATTATTTGCGGCACCATTATTCGCTAGCGCTTCGCTGGCCCGGCCGTTTTCGTCTCCTGAAAGCTCCAGATGACAAACGACCCGGTCCAGCCGGGAATGTTCATTTCGGGAGTAGACCATGGCCGCAGGCCTCAAGCTTTACAATACATTGACGCGCGAGAAGATGGCGTTCGAGCCCATCGATAAAGACAATGTGCGCATGTATGTCTGCGGACCGACCGTTTATGATTTCGCCCATATCGGCAATGCCCGGCCCGTCATCGTCTTCGACGTGCTGTTCAGGCTGCTGCGGCATATCTATGGTGAAGACCACGTCACCTATGCCCGCAACATCACCGACGTGGACGACAAGATCAACGCCCGCGCGCTGCGCGATTACCCTGACCTGCCGCTGAACGAGGCGATTGCGCATGTGACGCGCAAGACGGCCGACCAGTTCCATGCCGATGTAGCACGCCTTGGCTGCCTTGAGCCGACGGTGGAGCCCCGCGCCACCGACAATATCGCCCAGATGATTTCGATCATCGAAACGCTGATCGCCAAAGGCCACGCCTATGTGGCGGCGGGCGAAGTGCTGTTCGACACCCGCTCCATGGCCAGTTACGGGCAATTGTCGAAGCGCAATCTGGATGAGCAGCAGGCAGGAGCCCGCATTGCCGTGGAGACGCACAAGAAACATCCCGGCGATTTCGTGCTGTGGAAATTGTCGAGCGACAACGAGCCCGGCTGGGAAAGCCCATGGGGGCGCGGCCGTCCGGGCTGGCATATCGAATGCTCGGCCATGTCGCGGCGCTATCTGGGCGAAATTTTCGACATTCACGGCGGCGGGCTGGACCTGATCTTCCCGCATCATGAAAACGAGATTGCCCAATCCTGCTGCGCCAACGGCACGGATGTGATGGCGAATGTCTGGATGCATAACGGCTTCGTGCAGGTGGAAGGCCGCAAGATGTCGAAATCGGACGGCAACTTCTTCACCATCAACGAGCTGCTGGAGGCAGAAACCTTCGGCGGGCGCAAATGGCCGGGCGAGGTTCTGCGCCTTGCCATGCTGATGACGCATTATCGCGAGCCGATCGATTTTTCGGTGAAGCGGCTGGAGGAGGCCGAACGGCTGCTGGCCAAATGGCCTGCCATGAACATTGCCGATTTCGACCCGCAGACGCGGCCTGACCCTTGCGTGCTGGAGGCGTTGCATGACGACCTCAACACGGTGGCCGCCATTCAGGCCCTGCACGGGCTTGCGGGCGAAGCGCAGGCCAATGCTGAAAAACGCGCCGTCTTTGCCGTCAGCGCCGCTTTGCTTGGCGTTTTGCCGCAGAAGGCCGAGGTGAGCGACGATCTCGCCGCCGCCGTCGAAGCGCTGGTTGCCATGCGGCTGGAAATGCTGAAAGCGAAGAATTTCGCCGAGGCCGACAAGATCCGCGACGATCTTGCCGCCAAGGGCATACAGCTGAAGGATGGCAAGGACAAGGAAACCGGCGAACGGGTGACGGCGTGGGAGTTGAAGCGCTGAATGTGCAGCGCCGCTGCCACGCGGCAAGAGAGGGAAGCTGACATGGCCATGCAATTCTATACCGGCGGATGCCAGTGCGGTGCCGTGCGCTTTCGCCTGCACGGCAAGCCCAGGGATGTCTCCATCTGTCATTGCCGCATGTGCCAGAAGGCTTTTGGCAATTATTTCGCACCCTTTGTCGCCTGCCATCCGGCGGATGTGGAATGGACGCGCGGAGCGCCGAAACAGTTTGCCTCTTCCAATTTCGTCACGCGCGGCTTTTGCGGCGATTGCGGCACGCCGCTGACCTATGAGGCGCCCGACGGGCTTTCGCTGGCAGCCGGCGCCTTCGACGATCCCGCCACGCTGCCGCCCACCCTGCAATATGGCACGGAGGGCAAGCTGCCCTTCACCGATCATCTGTCGCGGCTTCCGGGCCACCACACCGATTTCGACATTGAAAGCGCACCTTTTCTGGCGGACATTGTTTCGAACCAGCATCCGGATGAGGAAATGCCCTTCTGGCGCGGTTCGCTTTCCCAACCCGGCGATGAATAGGAGCTGAGCATGAGTGAGGCCTTTACCGGCGGATGCCAATGCGGTGCGGTGCGGTTTCGCGCCGAAAAGCTTGGCCGCCCATCCATCTGCCATTGCCGCATGTGCCAGAAACAATTCGGCAGCTTTTTCGCTCCGCTGGTCAGCGCCGATCAGGCGCATCTGACCTGGACGCGCGGCCAGCCGACGCTTTACCGCTCTTCCCCCAAGGTCAAGCGCGGTTTCTGCAACAAATGCGGCACGCCGCTTACCTTCCAGTCGGATGGCGGCGTGGAACTGGCCATTGGCGCCTTCGACCATCCGGAGCGCATAGAGCCGGAAATTCAGGTCTATCACGACAAGCGCCTGCCCTATGTGGACCGGTTGTTTGACAAGCCTTCGCTCTCGACGGAGGTGCAGCAGGAAAGATGGGCCAGCATCGAAAGCTGGCAGCATCCCGATCACGACACCGATCGCTGGCCGCCGGAGGATGAGGCATGAGCGAGACCCTGCGCGGCTTCTATCCGGAAATCGAACCCTTCGAGACGGGTTTTCTCGATGTGGGCGATGGCCACCGCATCTATTGGGAAAGAGTGGGCACGAAGGGCGCAAAGCCCGCCGTTTTCCTGCATGGCGGCCCCGGCGGCGGCATCAATGCCAATCAGCGGCGCGTGTTCGATCCGGCGCTTTACGACGTGATCCTTTTCGACCAGCGCGGCTGCGGCCGCTCCACGCCCCATGCGCATCTGGAAGCCAACACCACCTGGCATCTTGTGGCCGACATCGAGCGGTTGCGCCAGATGATCGGGGTGGAGAAATGGCTGGTCTTTGGCGGCTCCTGGGGCTCCACGCTGGCGCTGGCCTATGCGCAGACCCATATCGAACACGTCAGCGAACTGGTGGTGCGCGGCATCTACACGCTGACCAAAGGCGAGCTGGACTGGTATTATCAGTTCGGCGTTTCGGAAATGTTTCCCGACCGCTGGCAACACTTCATCGCGCCCATTCCAGCCGAAGAGCGCCATGAGATGATGGCCGCCTATCACCGCCGCCTGACCGGAGACGACAAGGCCGTGCAGATGCAATGCGCCCGCGCCTGGAGCCAGTGGGAAGGCGCGACGATTTCTCTGATGCCCAATCTCCAGCAGATCGAGGATTTCGGCGAGGATAGATACGCGCTGGCCTTTGCCCGCATCGAAAATCATTTTTTCATGCATGGCGGCTGGCTGGAAGAGCGGCAATTGCTGAACAATGCCCACCGCCTCAACGGCATTGCGGGCGTGATCGTGCATGGACGTTATGACATGCCCTGCCCGTTGCGCTATGCCTATGAGCTGTCGCAGGCGTGGACGGATGCCGAATTTCACATCGTCGAGGCTGCGGGCCATGCCATGAGCGAGCCCGGCATTCTCGATAGACTGATCCGCGCCACCGACCGTTTTGCCGGAAAGCCGGTCTGACTTTCGTTGTCACGCATTCTGTGGCGAAAATCATGATCCGGTTTTCTCCACGCAATACTCTCATCTTCTATCCTGCCTTTAAGGAGGCAAGCATGACCCTTGAAAAAATCTACCTCTTCGACACCACGCTGCGGGATGGCCAGCAGACGCCGGGCATTGATTTTTCCGTCGAGGACAAGATTGCCATTTCGGCCATGCTCGACAATTTCGGCATCGATTACGTGGAGGGCGGCTATCCCGGCGCCAACCCCACGGATACGGCGTTTTTCTCGAAAAAGCGCACGGGCCGCGCCGGTTTCGTCGCCTTCGGCATGACCAAGCGTGCCGGTATTTCCGCCTCCAACGATCCCGGCCTCACCGCGCTTTTGCAGGCAAAAAGCGATGCCGTCTGTCTCGTGGCCAAGAGCTGGGATTATCATGTGAAAGTGGCCCTTGGCTGCACCAATGCCGAAAATCTGGAGGCGATTGCCGACAGTGTTCGCGCCGTGGTGGCTGCGGGCAAGGAGGCCATGGTCGATTGCGAGCATTTCTTCGACGGCTACAAGGCCAATCCCGACTATGCGCTGGCCTGCGCGAAGACAGCCTATGAAGCGGGCGCCCGCTGGGTGGTGCTGTGCGACACCAATGGCGGCACGCAGCCGCCGGAAGTGCGCGACATTGTCGAGACGCTGATTGCCTCCGGCATTCCCGGCCACTGTCTTGGCATTCATGCCCATAACGATACCGGCCAGGCGGTTGCCAATTCGCTGGCGGCGGTGGAGGCGGGCGTGCGCCAGATCCAGGGCACGCTGAACGGCATTGGCGAACGCTGCGGAAATGCCGACCTGACCACGCTGATCCCGACCCTGATCCTGAAGGACACCTATTCCAGCCGCTTCGAAACGGGTATCGACCGGGAAAAGCTGGTGGAACTGACCGGCCTTTCCCACGCCTTCGACGAGTTGTTGAACCGTTCTCCCAACCATCAGGCACCCTATGTCGGGGCTTCGGCCTTTGCCACCAAGGCTGGCATTCATGCCTCGGCCCTTCTCAAGGATCCGAAGACCTATGAGCATGTCGAGCCCGGTTCGGTGGGCAATTTCCGCAAGGTCATGGTGTCGGATCAGGGCGGCAAGGCCAATTTCATCAACGAACTCAAGCGGCGCGGCATCGAGGTTGCCAAGGATGATCCGCGCCTCGACACGCTGATTGCATTGGTCAAGGAACGCGAAGCCTCCGGCTATGCCTATGAGGGGGCCGATGGCAGTTTCGAGCTTCTGGCGAGGCGCATACTGGGCATCGTGCCGGATTTCTTTGCGGTGGAAAGCTTCCGCGTCATGGTGGAGCGGCGCTTCGACAGCCACGGCAAGCTGAAGACGGTGTCGGAAGCGGTGGTGAAGATCCTCATCGACGGCGAGACGGTGATGTCGGTGGCCGAGGGCGATGGCCCCGTCAACGCGCTCGACATTGCGCTGCGCAAGGATCTGGGCAAGTTCCAGGCCGAGATTTCCGATCTGGAACTCAAGGACTACAAGGTGCGCATTCTCAACGGCGGCACCGAGGCCATCACCCGCGTGCTGATCGAATCCGGCGATGCCAGCGGCGCGCGCTGGTGGACGGTCGGCGTTTCGGAAAACATCATCGACGCCTCCTTTCAGGCATTGATGGATGCGCTCATCTACAAGCTGATGAAAAACCGGGCCTTGGCCGGGCGGATCGCGGCGGAGTGACATCCATCCCTTGAACCATGCTTCAACGGAATGAATTTGTGTATCACGGACTTTGGGCCTAACCCCGGTGCGACAGGAACAAAACGGGTGGAGGCCCTCCATGGCGGACATGACGGCAGCGACGGAAAATCGCGATAGCCTGAAAGGCTTTCTCTTCGCGCTTTCCGCCTATTTTCTGTGGGGCTTCCTGCCGCTCTACATGAAGGCCGTGGCGCATATTCCACCCACGGAAGTCATTGCGCATCGCGTGCTATGGTCCATCCCCATCGCGGGGCTCGTTCTTGTCGCTCTCCGGCGGGTTGACGACCTGAAGCTTGCCTTTCGCACGCCGAAAATGCTGGGCATGGCCACGGTGACGGCGGCGCTGATCAGTGTGAACTGGGGCATTTATGTCTGGGCTATCGGATCGGGCCATGCGCTTGACACAGCGCTTGGCTATTTCATCAATCCGTTGTTCTCGGTATTTTTAGGAGCGGTTTTGCTGGCTGAAAAGCTCAAGCCCGCACAAATGGCTGCATTGTCGCTGGTCATGGTCGCCGTGGTCATTCTCACCGTCGATGCCGGGCGCCTGCCTTTCGTGGCCCTCAGCCTCACGCTTTCCTGGGGACTTTACGCCTTTTTCCGCAAAACACTGCCCATCGGCCCCAATCAGGGCTTTCTGCTGGAAGTGCTGCTGCTTGCGCCCTTTGCGCTTGCCTATCTGGTCTATCTCGGCATGACCGGTCAGGCGCATTTTCTTGGAGGCAGCACCATGGACAACCTGCTTCTCGCCTCAAGCGGGCTGGTGACAGCCGTTCCGCTCATTCTCTACGCCAATGGCGCAAAATTGCTGCGGCTTTCCACCATCGGCATCATGCAATATATCGCGCCGACAATGATTTTCCTCATCGCCGTCTTCCTGTTCCATGAGGATTTCAGCACCGCAAAGGCCATTGCCTTTCCGCTGATCTGGCTGGCACTGGTGATCTACACCCTGCCCATGCTGCGCAGACGCAAGGCCTGAGGCAAAGGACCACAGTACACGACGCTTAGGCATGTGGCGTGGCCTACCCCCCTCTGCCTTGCCAGGCATCTCCCCCTCAAGGGGGGAGATTGCAATACGAACAAAGCGCCATTCTTCAATGAATAGGTGTGGTTACGGCCTTTTTCAGGAATGTAGGCAGGGCCTTGATCTTGCCGATCTCCCCCCTGGAGGGGGAGATGTCCGGCAGGACAGAGGGGGGTAAGCCACACGCAAAACCGTAGCGTCGTGTACTGTGGCAAAGGACAAAGCCTTCGCTTCAACGTGTTTACCCAAGCATCGGATTATCCGAAAACCGGTGCCCACTTTTCGGTCCGATGGTTTTTTCCAAGCATCGGATTGCCCGAAAACCGGTGCCCACTTTTCGGTCCGATGCTTTTTTCATGCATCGGATTATCCGAAAACCGGCATCCACTTTTCGGTCCGATGCTTTTTTCATGCATCGGATTATCCGAAAACCGGCATCCACTTTTCGGTCCGATGCTTTTTTCATGCATCGGATTATCCGAAAACCGGCATCCACTTTTCGGTCCGATGCATTATAACCGAGCGATAACCTCTCCATCCCCCTCGGCAGGCGGCAATTCGGCCCAGCGATCCATGATGGCGGGGATGATAGCGTCGATCTCGTCGATCACCAGTGGCTGAACCTTGTGCGCCGTGTGGACGAAACCTTCCTCGCCCATATGCCCGAGAAGGTCTAGCATAGGCTTCCAGAAACCGTTCACATTGGCAAAGACCATGGGCTTTTCATGCCGGCCGAGCTGCGCCCAGGTCATGATCTCGACGATCTCTTCCAGGGTTCCGATCCCGCCGGGAAGCGTAACGAAGGCATCGGCGCGCTCGAACATCTTGTGCTTGCGCTCATGCATGTCGCGAGTAATGATCAGCTCATTGAGCTGACCCAGAGAATGGCGGGTTGCTTCCATATCCACGAGAAATTCGGGAATGATGCCCGTTACCTGACCACCTGCGGAGAGAACGCCGCTGGCGACCGCCCCCATGATGCCCTTGGTGCCGCCGCCATAAACCAGCCGCAGCCCATGGGCTGCAATGGCGCGCCCGAGTGCGCGGCCTGCGGCAATATAAGCGGGATCACGCCCCGGCCTTGAGCCGCAATAGACGCAAACGGATCGAATCGAACTGTCTTGAGCTTTCATGTTTTCCATGATGGCAGCGACTGAAAGCCAAGGTCAAGCCGTGCTGGCGCGAAGACGGCAAAGCTGGCGATAATCAAGCAATTCCGGACCGTCGCCATGCTGCCTTGCGGCATGAAACACGCGCGCCGTGGCGCTCCAGCGCCGTGCATTTTGTCAAACGCACAAAGGACGCTGCAATACTCTCTATCTGCTGCATGATTTTTGCCCTCCATCGGTTCCGATTCAGGGAATTTTGCAGTAGAGCAGTTGCGGGGAAGGTGTCATCGCGGGTTTCCGTCCGGAAACAGGTAAGACGAAAGGCACTGCCAGGGGATATGGCGGAATGACCCGCCCGGAGACGCAAGTGATGAAAAATCGTGCCGGTTGGCTGGCGCTTGGCGTGCTGGCCATTGCGACAATCCTGATGGTTTTCTTTGTGCTGCCGCAGATCGGCGACAAGCAGCAGAGCAGGCAGGATGATGCCGCCCGGCAGGCAGAACCGGCGCAAACGCCGCCTGCACCCGCCGCGCCGGAATCGGCAGGCGCCAAAATGGCGCGCCTCAAGGCCGATGCCGAAAAGCAGATGGATACGCTCCAGTCGCTGTTTGCCGATGGCAAGACGCCAAGCTCGGAAACCTTCGCCGCCGCAAAACTTGCCGCAATGTCCGCGCTGAAGGCGCTGGCTGACCAGGATGTTCCCGCAGGCCTTGAAGCTGCTCTCGCCGAAAGCGCCACCAAGGCCCGCAGCCAGGCGGCCCGTGCGCTGGCGCTCATGGCAAATCTGCCCGCATCTCCCGCAGATGCCGTCAGCATGATTGCAAATATCGGCCGCGTGCTTCGCGGTGAAGCTCCGGCAAAGCCCGAACCCGTCAAGCCGCGCTTCGATGTGCTTCGCGTCGAAAAGGACGGTTCCACCGTCATTGCAGGCCATGCGGCGGCAGGGGCCCGCATCGAGGTGATGGAAGGCGATGCCGTGATCGCCAGCACCACCGCGTCGCAAAACGGCGACTTTGCCATCGTTCTCGACCACCCCCTTCCCGCGGGCGATCATGCGCTCAGCCTGCGCGCCACCACAGCCGATGGCGCGGTAACGGGTTCGGAAGAACAGGCAACCGTTTCCGTGCCGCAAAACAGCCAGGGCGACGTTCTGGCCATGGTCAGCAAACCGGGCGAAGCCAGCAGACTTCTGACCGTGCCGGACCAGATCAATGATGCGGCAAAACAGGCCCGTGTTCCCGCCGCACCCGAGACAGCCCCCGGCTCTGCCCAGCCTGCCGCCCAAGCGCCGGCACCGGCCGCCGCCGCCAGCGCTGACGGCTCCGCGCCCGCTGCACGGATTCCGGCACAGGCAAGCCCGGACGCGGCAAGCACGGCGGCTCCCGCCCCGGCACAGGCACAACCCCAGACACAGGCACAGCCACAGGCCCCCGCAGCGAACCCGCAATTGCAGATTACGGCGGTCGAGGTGGAGAACGACAAGATTTTCGTGGCGGGCAATGCTCCGAAGGGCCGCTCGGTTGCCGCCTATGCCGACAACCGCAAGATCGGCGAAGCCGTGGCCGACGATAATGGCAAATTCGTCGTGGACGGCACGCTGGAACTTTCCGTGGGCCAACATATCATCAGCGTCGATCTGAAGGACGCCAATGGCAAGATCACCCTGCGCCTCTCCGTGCCGTTCAACCGTCCGGAAGGCAACCAGATGACCGTGGTTGCCCCGCCAGCAGCACCGGCTGCGGCCAGCGGTGCCGCGGTCGGGCAGGATCGCGCCTTCTTCGACAGGCAGCGGGAGACGCTGGCCAAGTCCTTCGCGCTTCTGACCAATCTGTTTGCCGAGGGCCGCAAGCCCGCTCTCGATGCGCTGGCAGCGGCCCGCTCGGCCACGCAATTTGCGCTGAAGGGCGTTGCCGATTTCCGCCCCGCCGCCGATGGCAATCCGGAGGATGCAGCCTTCATGAAGCAGATGGCCGCCAATGCCGCAAAGGCAATGGAGGCGCTGAAAGCCGTGCCTTCAGGCTCGGCTTCCGCCATGGCCGAAGCCCTGCCGAAGATAAGGCCGCTTGTGGAAGCAGCGCTTGCGCCGCGTCCCGCTTCCCCGTCCGCCCCGCCTGCTGCGGAAATGCCGGCAATCGCATCCGGCACCGCTCCATCCAATGAGCCGCCGACCATTTCGCAGGCTCCGCTGACGGCTTCACCCAATACGGTCATCATCCGTCGCGGCGATACCCTGTGGCAGATCTCGCGAAGGGTTTACGGTCAGGGCGTGCGCTATACCACGATCTACATGGCCAATTCCGAGCAGATCGACAATCCCGACCTGATCGAACCCGGCCAGACCTTCGCCGTTCCCGATCAGAGCCTGCCCGATAGCGAAGCGGAAGCCATTCACCGGAAATGGATGCGCGAACACAAACGCTAAAGTATGCCGCGCAAAACTGTGCAGCGGTTTTGCGATAACGACATGCGACAAAACAAAGACGTAAAGCGTCAGGAGCGAACCTGAAAGATCGCGACAGGCTTTAACTTTGGAACCATTCCAGAGATTGAAACAAACGCGGTTTGTTGATTAGATAGTCAAAAGCGGCTCGGTCGGGCCGCTTCTTTTTTTGCCGTGCAGGGTTGGCGCGCGGCGCATTCAATGGACAGATCATGCAACGGCAAGGCAAGACGGTTTCGGCCGATTCCAGCAATCCATGGCGCACCATCGTCAATCTCTGGCCCTATATGTGGCCCTCTGAACGGCAAGATCTCAAAAACCGCGTCATCTGGGCCAGCCTCTTTCTGGTCATTGCCAAGCTGGTGCTGATGCTGGTGCCCTATTTCTTCAAATGGGCAACCGATGCGCTGAACGGGCGAATGGATGCAAAGGATCTTCTGCCGGGCTTCATGCTTTCGGCAACCATGCTGGTCATTGCCTATAACCTGGCGCGCCTCGTGCAATGGGGTCTGAACCAGCTTCGCGATTCGCTGTTTGCCAGTGTCGGGCAATATGCCGTGCGGCGGCTTGCCTATAAAACCTTCGTGCATATGCACGCGCTTTCGCTGCGCTTTCATCTGGAACGCAAGACCGGCGGCCTGTCACGCATTATCGAGCGCGGCACCAAGGGCATTGAAACCATCGTGCGTTACACGATCCTCAATTCCATTCCCACCGTGCTGGAATTTGCGCTGACGGCTGCGATTTTCTGGTGGGCCTACGGGCTTTCCTATCTGCTCGTCACCGCGCTGACTGTCATTTTCTATTGCTGGTACACCGTAAAGGCATCCGACTGGCGCATTGCCATTCGCCGCTCGATGAATGACAGCGATACCGATGCCAACGTCAAGGCCATCGATTCCCTGCTGAATTTCGAAACCGTCAAATATTTCGGCAACGAGACCATGGAAGCCAGCCGCTTCGATGCCTCGATGGCGCGATATGAGAAGGCGGCAACCCAGGTATGGACCTCGCTTGGCTGGCTGAACTTCGGCCAGGGGCTGATCTTTGGCGTCGGCATGACGGTGATGCTCGTCATGTCCGGGCTCGCGGTGCAGCAGGGCCAGCAGACGGTCGGCGATTTCGTCTTCGTCAACGCGCTGCTGTTGCAGCTTTCCGTTCCGCTGAACTTCATCGGTATGCTCTATCGCGAAATCCGCCAGGGCCTTACCGATATTGAGCAGATGTTCGATCTTTTGAACGTGGCTCCGGAGGTGCAGGACAGGTCAGACGCCGCACCTCTCGCTGTTGCCCAGGGCGAGATCGTCTTCACCGACGTGCGTTTCGCCTATGATCCGGCCCGCCCGATCCTGAAAGGGATTTCCTTCACCGTCCCGGCGGGAAGGACAGTGGCGGTCGTCGGGCCGTCGGGGGCTGGAAAATCCACCATTTCCCGGCTGCTTTACCGCTTCTACGACGTACAGCAAGGCATGATCACCATCGACGGACAGGACCTTCGCACCGTAACCCAGGCCTCGCTTCGCGCCGCCATCGGCATGGTGCCGCAGGATACGGTGCTGTTCAACGATACAATTGCCTATAATATCCGCTATGGCCGCCCGGATGCCAGCGACACGGACGTTGAAGCCGCCGCCGACATAGCCCAGGTCGGCCGCACCATTCGCGAATTGCCGCAGGGCTTTGCGACACTCGTGGGGGAAAGGGGCCTGAAGCTTTCCGGCGGCGAAAAGCAGCGTGTTGCCATTGCCCGCACCGTGCTGAAAGCCCCGCCCATTCTCATTCTGGATGAAGCCACGTCCGCGCTCGACACCACGACCGAGCAGGAGATTCAGGCGGCACTCGATGTCGTTTCGAAAAACCGCACGACGCTGGTGATCGCCCACCGTCTGTCCACCGTCGTCAATGCCGATCAAATCATCGTGCTGAGGGCGGGAGAAATCGCCGAACGGGGCACACATTCGGAACTTCTGGCGCAAAACGGCCTTTACGCCTCCATGTGGAACCGGCAGCGCGAGGCAACAGAGGCAGAGGAGCATTTGCGGCAGGTGCGTGAGAGCGACGATCTCGGCATCGTCGTTCGCCAACCGCCAGCCATGTGAAGCACGCAGTCAGCTCTATCGACCCGAGGCAAATTCAGGGAATCGCGAAGGCTGCGCCATTGCCCGCCGGACTTTTTCGGGTTACTCACCCTGAGGCGGGCCTTGTGCCCGCAATCATTCCTGCCGGTATCTGCCCTGAACGGGCTGGCCTGCCGGAGACGTCATTACCGCAGCCTCACCGACCGTGAAGCCTTGCGGCGCTATCAGGAGAAATCGGACTGATGTCCTTGTTCGACACCATCAGAAACACCATCGTTCCCGTCCACAAGGAAGGCTATCCCTTTGTCATCGCCTTCTTCCTTGCGGCGGTCGTGCTGGGGTGGCTTTTCAAGCCGCTGTTCTGGATCGGGCTGATCCTGACGCTGTGGTGCGCATATTTCTTCCGTGATCCGGAGCGGGCAACCCCGCAGGACGACGATCTGGTGATCAGCCCTGCCGACGGCCGGGTATCCTCGATCCAGATGGTCACGCCGCCGGAAGAATTGCAGCTTGGCGCAGAGCCGATGCTGCGCGTTTCCATTTTCATGAATGTCTTCGACGCCCATATCAACCGTGCCCCCGTGCGCGGCCGCATCTTGCGCAGCGTTTACCGCGAAGGACAATTCGTCAATGCCGAACTGGACAAGGCAAGCGCCGATAACGAGCGCAACAGCCTCGTCATCGACGGTCCGCGCGGGGAACTCGGCGTGGTGCAGATTGCCGGACTGGTGGCCCGCCGCATCGTCTGCTGGAGCGAAAGCGGCCAGTTGCTGGACGCCGGTGAACGTTTTGGCCTCATCCGCTTCGGTTCCCGGCTCGACATATACCTTCCGGCTGGTGCGGAACCGCGCGTGTCCATCGGTCAGCGTTCGGTGGGCGGTGAAACGGTGATTGCCGAATATGGCTCGTCGAAGGGGCCGATCATCAGCCGCCGTAGCTGAGGAAGTTTCATGACGCCGGATACGCCCGATACCGCCGCAAGCGCTGCAAGCGATGCCTCCCGTGGGCCGCGCCTGAGGGAAATACCCCTGCGCCTCATGGTGCCGAACCTCATTACGGTTCTGGCCATTTGTGCCGGGTTGACGGGCGTTCGGCTGGCCTTTGAGGGACGCTTCGAACTGGCCGTCGGCATGGTTCTGGTGGCCGCCTTTCTCGACGGCATTGACGGGCGCATCGCAAGGCTGATGAAGGCAACCTCGAAATTCGGCGCGCAGATGGATTCGCTGGCCGACATCGTCAATTTCGGCGTTGCCCCCGGCCTTGTTCTTTATATTTTCATTCTCGATCAGGCCCGCTCCTTCGGCTGGATTGCCGCGCTGATCTTTGCCATTGCAGCAGGCCTGCGCCTCGCCCGGTTCAATGTCATGGAAGAGCGCGGCATCAAGGCGCCCTGGCAATCAGCCTATTTTGTCGGCGTACCGGCACCGGCCGGTGCCCTTCTTGTCATGCTGCCGGTCTATCTGGGCTTTCTTGGCCTGCCGATTACGCCAGCCGTTGGCGTTGCCTGTGCTGTTTATACCGTGCTGATCGCCGCTTTGCTGGTCAGCCGTCTACCGGTATGGTCCGGCAAATCCGAAAAGAAGGTGCGCCGCGACCTCGTGCTGCCGCTCACCCTTTGCGTGGTTCTCTATGTGGCACTGCTGATGAGCTACACATGGGAAGTCCTCTCCGCCACCGCCATCCTCTATCTCCTCTCCCTGCCCCTGGGAGCGCGCGCCTGGAAGCGCAAATACGGCACGCTGACCGTGGAAGAGCCGCATGACAGCAACGGCGCAGCGATGGACCGCGGACTTTAGAGCATTTTCAGGAAAAACGGATCCTGTCGATCCTCGGCTCACTCCGGTCGGATTATGGTCTGGCGCCTCAGAGGTTGCACAGGCAGGCGCCCTATCACAAAAGATGTATGGCTTTGATTTAAATTAAGTTGCCTCGGCCCGATTTCAGGCATCACTCTTCCCGCATGTCACAGAACCGTTACCGGAGATGCGCAGCGATTCACCCGCTTCCGGCAATGGCAAAAAGAAAAGCGATATGAGCCTTTCCTCCCCTTGTGACCGGCAGGAAAGGAACGAGGAAACCTTGAGGAGCCCGACAATGACAAACCCGAGCCAGCAAGACACCGCACCGGCAAAGCCCGAACTGGACAGCCAATACCACCCGATCGGCCTCAAGGCCGTGATCGCCGCAGCCTTGATGCTGAAGCGCAAGCCCGCGAAAAAGGCGGCATGACCGCTTGAACTGTTTGTTTTTACGCATTTTCGGACGAAAACCGGTTTCCACTTTTCCTGAAAATGCTCAAAACAGGGAAAGCTGGTCATCGCTCTTGCCTGATGTCCCGACGGCGGGTGGCGCATCAACCGCCGTGACGGGCGCCTGAACGTCCGGGCCCATATTCGCGACCTTGTTGATGCGATCGGAAACCGGAATGGCCTCGAAAACATCATCCGGCGGCGGGCGCATCAAAGCCTGCACATCGCGCGGCTCAAGAGTGCGGCAATCAAGCCAGCGGCTGAAATCCTCCGGCTCGATCACCACCGGCATACGGTCATGGATCGGCCGGAATGCCTCGTTGGCCGCCGTGGTGATGATGGCGCCGGTATCCAGTTGCGAGCCGTCGGCGGATGCAAAGCTTTCCATCAAGCCTGCAAAGGCAACAAGCCCGCCGCTTCGCGGGCGTATCCAATAGGCCTGCGGCTTGTTCCCGCTTTCCTTCGGCGGCCGCCGCCATTCATAAAAACCGCTGGCGGGAATGAGGATGCGCCGATGCCGCATGGCGGCGCGGAAAGAGGCTTTTTCCTGCGCCGTTTCCGCGCGCGCATTGATGATGAGCGGAAAATCGCGGGGGTCCTTGACCCAGGCCGGCAGAAAACCCCATCGCAACAGGCAGGCCTGCCGGTCCGGCAAATTGCTGCCGGGCAGGCGTGAGGGCGCTTGCGCGACGGCCAGAATGGGCTGGGTGGGCGCGATATTGTAGCGGGCAGCATAGCCCTTGAAAATATCGCCCACGCCGTGGGCAGACATGCCGATTGGCCCGTCCATCAGGTTGAAGGCTTCGCGCACTTGATCGACTGGCGCTATCAGGGCAAAACGTCCGCACATAAGCCTTGTGTGGCAGCCACCCCGGCATGGGTCAAGGAATTTCACAGCATGGACATGACACTTCCCCGACCGGCCTCTTCCGCCATTGTGGTTCGCGATGGCCGTTTTCTGCTGGTCAAACGATCAGCACCCCCCTCTGCCGATCTCTACGCCTTCCCCGGCGGCAAGGGGGAAGCAGGCGAAACGCCCGCTGAAACGGCCCTGCGGGAATTACAGGAAGAAACCGGGCTGATCGGCCATAATCCTGAACTGTTTGCCACATATGAGTTGAAACCTGACACAGCCGAAAATGTGAATCACCATTTTCTTTTGTCCGTCTTTCTGGTTTCCGTTGCAGATGACGGCACGCAAGCCATGGCGGCAAGCGATGCCGGTGCGCTCGGCTGGTTCACGCTGGAAGAGGTGAGGCAATTGCCCATGCCCGCCAGCGTCCTGGAATGTTGCGAGGTTCTGGCAAGGCGCAAGTCATGATGCAGGCGCGGATGGCCCACCTGTCACTCGATGGATAGATCGTGAAGAAACTTATTGTCATGCTGTTTGCCGCTACAGGCCTGATGTCTGCGACGATACCGCCCACGGCTGTGCAATCGCCCGTTCCCGATTCGGCGCCTACGGAAAGTCCGACCGCGACACCCTATGATTCGCAGCTCAACCGGCTGGCGGAAGTGCTCGGAACCGTCACCTATCTGCGCAATCTCTGCGGCGCGGATTCCGAGCCGCAATGGCGCGCATCCATGGAAAAACTGATCGAGGAAGACGCCGAAAACGAACCCCTGCGAAAGGAAGCGCTGACCGCCTCCTTCAACCGGGGATACAGGGCTTTTGCGGCGGTGCACACCACTTGCACATCGGCAGCGCGGATGGCAGAAAGCCAGTATCGTGCCGAAGGCGCAACACTTGTTGATGAAATGACCGCGCGCTTTGGGAATTAACCAATAATTCACCTGTTCCAGCTTCGGGCCATGTCGTTTTGGTAAAAGACTGATAAAGTCTTTAACGGTTGAGTAATTCGAGACGCTTCGAGGAATGCAGTAATGGAACCACGCCGCAACGAGATTGACGACATGATCGTTCATGAAAAGATGCAGGCTGCCCTCGAATATCAGAATGAGGCCTGGGCCGACGGCATGGCCGACGGTATCGAGCCGGAGATCATCGCGGATGCGGCCATTGCGCTTGCCATGCGTGAAACCATTCGCATCCATGGCGAAGATGGCGCGGAAGCCATGCTCGAATCGTTGCGCGCGCGTATGCTGGCCGGTGAGTTCTCGCCGCCGCGCATCATCCAGTAAGAGGCAGTTCCATGCTCCGTTCACGATTGAAGGGCCTTGCAAGGTCCGGTTCCATGCTTTTGTCCGCCGGGCTGGTATCCGCCCTTCCGCTGTTTTGCGCCACGCCCTCCATGGCGCTTTCCGAGCTTCAGGGACAGAACAAGCCGCCGGAAGCCCCTGCCGAAAAGCCTGCCACCGGCGCCACCACCCTGCCCGCGCCTGAGCCGGTGCAGAACAGCCAATCCGGAAGCAAACCGGCTGCCGACGCCAAGGCCAATCCGCCGGTCGAAGTGATCTACGACATCAGCAAGGCGCCCGAGCCGGTGCGCAAGATGCGCGAAAAGCTGGTGGAAGCCGCTGCATCCGGTGATCTGGAGCAATTGCGCGCGCTGATCACCCCCGGCAGCGGTGGCACGGAACTGGCGCTTGGCGAAGATGGCGGCAACGACCCCATTCAAAACATCAAGAGCGTTTCCGGCGATCCGGATGGGCTTGAAGTGCTTGCCATCATTCTGGACGTCCTGTCCACCGGCTTTGCCCATGTCAATCCCGGTACGCCGGATGAAGCCTATGTCTGGCCCTATTTTGCCGAAAAGCCGCTGAACACGCTGAGCGCACCGGAAAAGGTGGAGCTTATGCGCCTTGTGACGGCTGGCGATTTCGAAAACATGCTCGAATATGGCAATTACAATTTCTTCCGCATCGGCATTGCTCCGAACGGCCAGTGGAAATTCTTTTCCGCCGGAGATTGAGGCAGCACAGATCCCTTCAGGAGCGACATGCCATGCCAGCCATCGTCTTGCGTGACAGAGCGCTGATTCGCCTTTCCGGGCGGGACGCAGCGCATTTTCTCAACAATCTTGTCACCGCCGATCTTGCCGGTCTTGTGCCCGGTGAGGCCCGGCCCGCTGCCCTGCTGACACCCCAGGGCAAGATCCTGTTCGATTTCCTTGTCTGGCGTAACGGCGAGGATTTCCTGATCGAGGTAACGGCTGGCGAGGTCGAGGCGCTTGTTCGCCGGTTGACGCTGTACAAGCTCCGCGCCGATGTGACCATTACCCCGGAACAGTCAGATGGCATCACCGTGGTATGGAATGAGAAAGCGGCGGAAGGAGCGGTGCAGGATGCCCGTTTTGCTGCCGCCGGCATGACGCTTTACCGTCTGGCCGGGGCGCATGGGGATGAGGATACCAGCCCCTACACTGCCCTGAGAATTGCGCATGGTATTGCCGAAGCGGGGCGTGATTATCCGCTTCAGGATGCCTTTCCCCATGATGCCCTTCTTGATCTCAATGGCGGCGTGTCGTTCCGCAAGGGCTGCTATGTCGGGCAGGAAGTGGTTTCCCGGATGCATCACCGCAAGACGGCGCGTCGTCGCGTAGTGGTTGTCACCGGCGAGACCGACCTGCCTGAAACCGGCACGGTCCTGACCGCCAAGAACCGACCGCTCGGCGCGCTCGGCAGTGTGGCGGGCAAACAGGGCCTTGCGATCCTGCGCATTGACAGGGCGGGAGAAGCAATGGCATCCGGCCAGGCCGTGCTGGCTGGCGATGTGGCTGTGACGCTTGCCCTGCCCGACTGGAGCGGATTGTCGTTTCCGCTGGCGGCGGAGGAGGAATAAGTGGCCGGTTCCGTGCCGCCACGCGCCTGGCAGCGGATGTTGTCCGGGCGCAGGCTTGACCTTCTGGATCCCTCGCCGCTCGATGTGGAGCTTTCCGACATTGCCCACGGCCTTGCCCGCGTGGCGCGCTGGAATGGCCAGACCCATGGCGACCATGCCTTTTCCGTAGCCCAGCACTGTGTGGTGGTGGAGGAGATTTTTACCGCCACCAATCCCCGCGCAGGTGCTGAAGAGCGGATGATGACATTGCTGCATGACGCGCCGGAATATGTGATCGGTGATATGATTTCGCCCTTCAAGGCGGTTGTCGGCGGTGGTTACAAAACGGTGGAGAAACGGCTGGAAGCCGCCATCCACCTGCGCTTCGGCCTGCCATCCCATCCGTCTGCAACGCTGAAATCGCTTATCAAGAAAGCCGATTGCATCGCAGCCTTCTTCGAGGCAACGGAGCTTGCCGGCTTCACGCCGGAAGAAGCGCGGAGGTTTTTCGGGCAACCGCGCAATATCAACGGCTCCATGCTTTCGATTACCCCGCTTCCCGCAGTGGAGGCGCAAGCGCTGTTTGCCAGCCGCTTTGCCATGCTCGAAGCCATGCGGCAACAGCAGAAAGCCGGCACCGCATGAGTTTCATCATTGTCAGCCCGCTGGCGAGAATTGCCGAAATGGCCGTACGCCACGGCGCACGCGACATGCTGAGCCTCATGGCGGAAAACCATGATTTTCACCGACCCGCCGTCATCGATGCCGCGCGCCATCTCAAACTTCACATGAACGACATAAGCTTTGCGGGAACAGGAAAGCTGATCGCCCCGCAGCAGGACCATGTGCGGCAGATCATCGCCTTCGCCGAAAGCTGGAATCAGGCCACGCCGCTGCTCATTCATTGCTGGATGGGGGTTTCGCGTTCTCCGGCGGCTGCCGTCATTGCCAGTCTTTGCCTTTATCCAAAGCAGGATGATGAAGAGATCGCGCAGCGTTTGCGCCGGTCATCGCCCTTTGCCACGCCCAATATCCGCCTGATCGAATTTGCCGACGCGATGCTGGGACGGCAGGGGCGGCTTGTTGCGGCCATTCGGGCTCTGGGCCGCGGGCAGGATGCAGACGGCAATGCGCCCTTTGTGTTCGCCCTGCAAGAAAACCTATGAAAATCAGGAAATGGATGCCCCACGAGTTCATCGCGTGGCGCATCGAACAGGAATGGCGGGATCCGGCGCAACACATCCGTGATTGCCGAACCGTCGGTAACAAACCCTGATCAGGCCGCCTGCTCGGACGTCGCCGTGCTTGCAGCCGTGCTGCTCGTGCTTTCATTGGCGCGGTAAGCATCGATGACAGCGCGCATATGCTCGAACACGTCATCCATGGAAATGGTATCGCTATCATCGTCGCTATCGCTGGAAGACAGCGTTTCGGCAAGCGACATGCCCTGCATCATCGGCGGGCCGGGAGGGCCCTGCGGCTGGTCGGCGGAAAGCTGGTCCTGCGTCAGATAGCCGGCGTCGCTGGTGTCCAGCTCAGCAAACAGCTTGGCCGAATCCTCTTCCGAAACGCCTTCGGGCGCTGCGGCGGTGAATTCGCTTTCAGTAACCTTGCCGTCGCCATCGGCATCCATCTCGTTGAAGCGATCTTCAGCAGACGGCATGGCTGGCATGGACGATTGCGAGGCGCTGGTGGAAGACGAATCTTCGGCCAGCAGCAAGGCGAGGCCGCCGGAAAGCTGCGAACCGGCGCTGGTGGCCGCATTTTCCGTCAGGACGGTCGGATCCTGCGTGCGGCTGACACCTGCCGCTGCAAGCTCGGTTGCGGAGACGACGCCGTCGCCATCCGTATCGAGGCTGGAGGAAGATGAGGAGGACGTATAGGAAGAGAGAATGGACGCTGCGGTAGAAGACACGCTCGTCATGGAAAACCCCTGTCTGACCTGGTTATTGTTTGTGCGTCCGATACACGGCACAGGCGAGACGCAATTCTCTGGCTAAACTGATTTGTGCCCTGCGTCAAAAACCAATTGTTATGGATAATAATTTGTAAACGAACGAACGATTTACCATCAAAACCGCATGGCCTCTCGCCGTATGCACCGGCCATGGAAAAGCGCCCTGCGCACTTTCTCCCTCCATTCCGGGGATATAAGCGCCATTGATGGACCGTTGAAAAAATTGCATTTGCCGCGATCGCCGCTTGCCGCCATGGTGGCGCCAGGGAGTACCACCATGCGCAAGACCGAAGCCACCTCACTGCCGCTGCCACTGATTATCTGCGGCTCGCTGATTGCCATGCTGACCTTTGGGCCGCGCTCTTCCATGGGCTTTTTTCAATTGCCCATGTTGCAGGATACCGGCTGGGACCGTTCGACCTTCGGACTGGCCATGGCGCTGCAAAATCTTGCCTGGGGTCTGGGGCAACCGTTTTTCGGCGCCCTGGCCGATAAATACGGCACAGCCAGGGTTTTGATACTATCGGCCCTTTTATACATGGCGGGCCTGATGGTCATGGCCCATGCCACCGCACCCCTGTGGCTGCATATTGGCGGAGGCCTGCTGGTGGGGCTTGGCGTAGCGGCAGGCTCCTTCGGTATTATTCTTTCGGCTTTTGCCCGCCACGTTACACCACAGCAGCGTTCTCTGGCCTTCGGCATCGGCACGGCGGCCGGTTCGGCGGGCATGTTTCTCTTCGCCCCGCTCTCGCAGGCGCTGATCGCGCATGTGGGCTGGTCGGATGGGCTGACCTGGCTCGGCATCCTCATGCTGCTGGTGCCGCTCCTGTCCTATCCCCTGCGCGGCAATGCCGCATCCGGCAAACGCTCCGCCAGCGAACGCGAGCAAACCATGCGCGAGGCCCTGCACGAGGCCTTTGGCCACCGCAGCTACCTGTTGCTGGCCAGCGGATTTTTCGTGTGCGGTTTCCAGATTGCCTTCATCACCGCGCATTTTCCCGCCTATCTGGGCGACATCGGCATTGAGCCCCGCTATGCGGTGATCGCCATGGCGCTGATCGGCATTTTCAACGTGGTCGGGTCGCTGGCGGCTGGCGCTCTTGGGCAGCGGCTTCCAAAACGTCTCATTCTCGCAGCCATCTATCTGGGGCGTTCCATTGCCGTCACCGCCTTCCTGCTCTTGCCGCAATCGCCCGTTTCCGTGGTGATCTTCGCGATCATCATGGGGCTGTTCTGGCTCTCGACAGTGCCGCCCACCAATGCGCTTGTCGCGGTGATGTTTGGCACCCGCCATCTCGGCCTGCTGGGTGGACTGGTCTTCCTGTCCCATCAACTCGGCTCTTTTCTGGGCGTGTGGATGGGCGGCTTTCTCTATGACCGCATGGGAACCTATGACGATGTGTGGTGGTTCGGCGTGGGACTGGGGCTGTTTGCCGCATTGGTTCACCTGCCCATTCGCGAAGAGGCTGCGCCGCAACCTGGGACAACTGTGCAATTGTGAGCCTTGGGCGAATTCTGTTTTAAGAATGGCATTCTCAGGGATTTTTTTTGCCTTCGATCAAGCAAAGATGCGGTGCAACAAAATTTTATTTTATTTTCGACATTACCCCCATTGACGGAATCCGCCACAGCACCTACCTTCGTGCTTGTCTAAAAGACGGATTGTTTCATGGGTCAGCCAGTCTGACTCGCCACTCAAGGAGGTAAAGCATATGCGTTTTTCATCGCACCCTGCCGCGCGCTCCTGGCATCGTTGCCCGCTGGGCGTGTCCAAACGGACCGCTTTCGACATCTGTCGAATGTGAAGCGTTAAACTTTTAACGATCATCACAAACGCAAATCTGTTGACCTGCATTCGCTGCGGGCGGGATATATATTATGGAAAAGCAAGTTATCGAATATGCTGGCGTGCCCGTTGGAATTGGTGTTCCGGAAGGCAATCGCATCAAGTTTATCGCCGTGAAGTTTCCGGTGATCGACCTCGATGGCGGCCTTTACGGCAACATTACCGAATTGCGCCGGGCAATTGGCCAGCATTTGAAAATGACCGGCGGCGAGGATGCCTATTCGCTGGGAGGCGTTTCATCCGGCGCCACCCGTTCCAAAGCCTTGAGCGTCGCCTGAAGAAAGCCCTGGCGGGCCGCGCCGCTTTGCAGCCCGCGCGGTTCATAGACATGGCGATCCAGAAAATAGCCGGTCAACCGAAAGGCTAGCGTCAGGTCTGCCTGGCTTGCCGCAAGCCGTGAGGCGGGCGCAAGAAACTGCGGCAATGGCAAAAGCCGGTCAGCATAGGGCTGGCCGGAAGGAAGACTGACCGCCCTGCCCGTTCTGGGGGAGACGAAAGCCAAAGCCTCCGTCGTGCCGGTCGCCGCGCATTTACTCAAATCCAGTCCGAATCCGAGATCGTTCAGCACCGCCAGTTCGAAACGGATGAACAGCTCGCCCGCCGTGGACGGTTCATGCAAATTGTCGAGAATGATGTCCAGCGCTTCGTAGAGATGCCCGTGCGGCTCCCGCTCCGGCAAAAGCCGCAGCAAGGCGCCGAGTGCCTGAACGCCGTAAACGGCGGTGGCGCTTTCCATCAAATGACCGGCCCGCAACCGCAAAGGCTCAAGGCGAAGCTCGCCCAGATGCTCTTCCAGCCGGGCGCGCCAGACGGCCTCGACGACATTTCCCGGTTGTAGCACCGGCTGCATGGCGCGTGAACGTCCCGCCCGCACCATGCCGAGATGGCGTCCCCGGTCGCGCGTCATCAGTTCGGCGATAACACTGTTTTCGCCGTGGCGGCGCACCCCCAAAATGATTGCCTGATCCGTCCATTCCATGCCCGGCTTATAAAACAATTCTGCCCCGCCGCAAACATCGCCGACCCCGGTGATGCCGCGTGCATCCTCATCATGTAGGGGCTTGTGTTTTTTGTTGAAAAACAAATTCCGGTTTCGGGCTCTATCCGCTATGTGTCGGAGAGCAATTACACGTCTGCGCATATCCCGAGAGGAGCATACCCCTTATCGGTGAGCCATTTGCGCAGACCGGAAGCCCTTGATGACAGATCCGCACAGCCTACCCCCATCTCCGCCCGCAAAAGAACACTCCCTTCCTGACGGCCGCTTGACGGCTCTTCCCGTCACCGTGAAATGGCTGCTGCTGGCTTGCCTTTCATTGGCATTGGGTGCAGCGCTCGAATATGCCGGATTGCCTGCCGCGCTGCTGCTTGGCCCGATGATTGCCGCCATCCTGATGGGCACCAATGGCGCGCGCCTTGCCCTGCCCAAAATGCCCTATATGGCGGCGCAGGCCCTGATCGGCTGCCTCATTGCCCAATCGCTCGACAAGGCCATTCTTCAGCGGTTCATGCAGGAATGGCCGATCTTTCTCGGCTCGGTGCTCTCGGTCATCCTGCTGAGTTCGCTGATAGGCTATATCATGGCACGGCGTCAGGTTCTGCCCGGAACCACGGCTGTCTGGGGAACGTCAGCGGGCGCGGCATCCGCCATGGTGGTGATGGCGGACGCTTACGGCGCCGATGCACGCCTGGTCGCCTTCATGCAGTATTTGCGGGTGGTCTGCGTTGCCTCGACGGCGGCGATCATGGCTGCCTTTGTCTTTCAGGTGCCCGGTGGCCATCCGCCCGCCTTTGTCCTGTTTCCGCCGGTGGATTGGCCGGATCTCGCCCTCACGATCCTTGCCGTGGCAATTTTCGCCATGATCGGCAACCGGCTGCGGATCAATGCCGGCACCATGATCGGCCCGATGGTCGGCATGGCGCTTTTGAACGGTACGGGTCTTTTGACGATCGAACTGCCGGAATGGTTGCTGGCCCTTGCCTATACGATGGTAGGCTGGCGCATCGGCCTTGCCTTCACCGGGCGGCTGCTGCGCCATGCTGCCAAGGCATTGCCGCGGGTCTTTCTTTCCATCGTCATACTGATCGGGTTTGGCGGCATCCTTGCCGCGCTGCTCACGCATTTTCTCGGCATCGACCCGTTGACGGCCTATCTTGCCACCAGCCCCGGCGGACTGGATTCCGTTGCCATCATTGCCGCCAGCACAAAGGTGGACATGTCCTTCGTGATGGCGCTGCAAACAGTGCGCTTCCTGCTGATACTGGCGCTTGGCCCCAGCATTTCCCGCTTCATCGCCAACCGCATAAAGACGTAACAGGCCGCATCATTGCACGCACGGCCTGTTGCACAGCGATCTTACTGCTTGGGAAATTCCAGGCCCATTTCGCGGAAGCGTTCCGGGTCGTCGCCCCAGTTTTCGCGAACCTTGACGAACAGGAAGAGATGCACCGGCTGCTCAAGGATTTCCGACAACTCCTTGCGGGAGGCCGTAGAAATAGCCTTGATGGCATCGCCACCCTTGCCCAGAACAATCTTCTTCTGGCTGTCGCGCTCGACATAAATGACCTGCTCGATCCGCACGGAGCCATCCTTGCGCTCTTCCCACTTTTCCGTCTCGACATGCGAGGAATAGGGCAGCTCCTGATGGAGCCGCAGGAACAGTTTTTCGCGGGTGATTTCGGCGGCGAGCTGGCGCATGGGCAGATCGGAAATCTGGTCTTCCGGGTAATACCACGGCCCTTCCGGCAAGGTTTGCGCCAGATAGTCCATCACGTCCTCGCAACCGGAGCCGGTGGAGGCGGAAATCATGAAAGTTCGCTCGAATTTCACCTGCTCGTTGGCGGCAGAGGCAAGCTTCAGCAACTGTTCCGGCTGCACGCGGTCGATTTTGTTGAGAACGAGGATTTTCGGCTGCGGGACATCCTTCAAACCTTCCAGAATAGCCTCCGCGTCACCGCGCAGACCGCGCTCGCTGTCGATCAGCAGCAGGATGAGATCGGCATCCTTCGCGCCGCCCCAGGCGGACGTGACCATGGCGCGATCCAGCCGGCGGCGCGGCTTGAAAATGCCGGGCGTATCCATGAAGACGATCTGTGCCTGCTGGTGGATGGCAATACCACGCATGACCGCCCGCGTCGTCTGCACCTTGTGGCTGACAATCGAAACCTTGGCCCCGACAAAACGGTTGACCAGGGTGGACTTGCCCGCATTGGTCGGCCCGATCAGCGCGACGAAGCCCGAATGGGTCGGCAAAGCCGCATTCTCATCGGCAGCGGTGGTGTTTTCAAGGTCCGTCATAAAAATCCGTTCGGTTTGCGGGTCAGGAGCCTGCGGCTTCCCAGACACCCTCTCGTTCCAGCAGCCTCTGGGCTGCCGCCTGTTCTGCCGCCCGCTTCGAGCGATCCATTCCCACTTCCGGGGCAAGCCCGGCAATATCGACTGTCACCGTGAAACAGGGATCATGATCCGGTCCGGTTCGATCGGCAATGCGATAAACCGGCGTGACCGCAAATTTCGCATGGGCCCATTCCTGCAATTCGGTCTTGGCATCACGCCGTCCGGCATTCGCGCCCACGGCACGCTTGGCCCAGTAACGCAGCACGAAGCTGCGCGCCACCTCAAGCCCGGCATCCAGATAAAGGGCTGCGATCAGGCTTTCCACCACGTCGGCGCGCACATTCAACATGTTCTTGCCGGTCAGCTTTTTCACATCGGCGCCCGTGCGGATATAGCGGTGCAGCTCAAGCTCGTCGGCCACCGCCGCACAGGTTTCGGCGCTGACAAGCTGGTTCAGGCGCACGGAAAGCTCACCTTCGGTAGCGGTCTTGAACTGGCCGAACAAATGCTCGGCAATGCACAGGCCCAGCACGCGATCGCCCAGAAACTCCAGCCGCTCATAATCGCTGCCCTTGGAAGGGCGGGCGCTTGCATGGGTCAAGGCGCGGTCCAGCCGCTCCTTGACTTTAAAATGATGACCAATCGCCTCTTCGATCTTCAACCGATCTTCTGGCAGAAGAACCTTCGGCACCTTCATCGAACCACCCGGAAAATACGGTCCCAGCGCATATTCGTCGGCCACTTCCAGATTTCGCGGAAAGAGGTGTCGTTGCCGAGCGAGAAGAAGATGACCGAGGCGCGGCCCACAAGATTTTCCGCCGGCACGAAACCAACATCGAAGCGGCTGTCGAGCGAATTGTCGCGGTTGTCACCCATCATGAAATAATGACCGGCCGGAACGAGGAATTCGCGCGTATTGTCACCATTCGAGAACTGCGTGAGGTCGAGTGTGTCGTAATTCACGCCATTATCCAGCGTTTCGCGAAACACGGGCACGTTCACGCCGGGGTCCAGACGGTAGTCGGAGGTGAAGCTTCCGTCCGGCACCTTGGGCACCGGCTGGCCGTTTACATGCAGCACGCCATTGATAACCTGAATACGATCACCCGGCAGGCCGACGAGACGCTTGATGTAATCCACATCCGGATTGGGCGGAAAGCGGAACACTACAACATCGCCCCGCTTTGGTTCCGACGCAAGCACGCGGCCCGAAAACAGATCAAGCGAGCCCGGCAGCGAATATTTGGAATAACCGTAAGCAAACTTGTTTACGAAGATATAATCGCCGACCAGAAGCGTCGGCATCATCGAGCCTGACGGAATCGTGAAGGGCTGAAACAACAGCGTGCGGATGACCGCGGCCAGCAGCAAAGCCTGAATGATGACCTTGATGTTTTCCCACAGAACGCTCTGCGTCTTCTCAGTCTTGTCTTTCACGCCAGTCTCTTTCTTTCTTCATCAGCCCACGCTTCTCTAGTCCCTAAACAGGGCGTCGGCAACGAAAAATCAGTGGAGTTGCGTGAATGACTGAGCAAAGCAACCGGCGGCGCCGCACACGACAGCGCCGTGCGTATCATTAAACGCACAAGGGACGCTGTATCATTCTGAAATCTGCTGCATAATTTTTGCCTTGGACTGGTTTCGATCCAGGCAATCATGCATCTGACCCGCAAAGCGGGTTAACTTCTTTCATTCATCTCCGCCCGAAACCATTGCCCGGACAGAATGGCAGACACAAGCGGATCCATCCATTTCGGCGCGGATCAGCCATGCAAAATCTAATGGGATCAACGGCCGCGGCGGAAAGCGCCGTTATCGATCTGACGCTGACGGAACTCAAGATCGAACCGATCCTGCGCTGCGTTGAGATAAGCCATTTCCCGGTCCTGGGCACTGGGAACGCGAAGAGCGCGGGCAAAATTACGAATCTGACCGAACATGACGGTGTTTCCTTTCCTTCGTTTGCAAGGAAAAGATAATACTGCACCGCAAAATGCACCAGTTCAAACACACCGCGTCAGCCATGCGCAAAACGCATACCACTAGAAAAACAGACGAAAATCAACGGCTCATCCGCCTGTTTTTTGACCAAATGCAAGTTCACCAATCAGAACCACGTCAGTCGTAGACGCGCTTGACGGTGGCAATGCAATCCAGCTCTTTCATCTGGGTCATCATCTGGTTGAGCTGGCGCAAATCCCAGACCTCCAGATCGAAGGCCATTTCGGTGAAGTCGGCGGCAATGCGCATCATCGTCAGCAGGCGGATATTGATATCCAGTCCGGCCACGAGCTGGGCGACCCGCGCAAGCGTGCCCGGCTCGTTTATGGCATTGACCAGCACGCGCGCCGAGAAACGCGACTTGTTGGCCTCGTCGAGGTCCCAGCGCACATCGATCCAGCGCTCCGGCTCGTCGTCGAATTTTTGCAGGGCGGAGGCCTGGATGGGGTAGATGATAATCCCCTTCCCCTCCTCCATGATGCCGACGATCCGGTCGCCCGGAACAGCGCCCGCCGGGGCAAAATGCACGGAGATATTGTCTGCCAGACCACGGATCGGCAAAGGATCGGCGCCCTTGTCATCGCCGCCGTCTTCGGCAGGTGTCTTTTTCGTTGCATTCGGCAGCTTGAACATCATGCCATTGGCCGAGCGCATGTTGAACCAGCCCTGATCCATGGCCGGCTTCACGGTGACGCGCTCATCCTGATAATCCGGAAACACGGCGCGCAACACATCCAGCGAAGACATTTCGCCGCGTCCCACCGCGGCAATCGCATCCTCGACATCGCGATGCGCAAGCCGGTGCAGAACCGGCTTCAAGGCCTCGCGCGAGAAGACCTTGCCGGCCCGTTCGAAGGTGCGCTCGAGAATACGGTAGCCCAGGCCGGAATATTGCTTGCGGATTGCCATGCGCGTCGCACGGCGAATGGCAGCGCGGGCCTTGCCCGTCACCACGATCTCTTCCCAAGCCGCTGGCGGCACCTGCACGCCGGAGCGGATGATCTCCACCTCGTCGCCGTTATTCAGGCGCGTGACCAGCGGCATGATCCGGCCGTTGATCTTCGCGCCCACGCAGGTATCGCCAATATTGGTGTGAACGGCATAGGCAAAATCGATCGGCGTCGCACCCCGCGGCAGGGCAATGAGCTTGCCCTTGGGCGTGAAGCAGAAGACCTGATCCTGAAAAAGCTCGAGCTTGGTATGCTCCAGAAACTCTTCCGGGTTGTTGGCCTCCGCCAGGGCCTCGATGGTGTGGCGCAGCCAGGAATAGGCGTTGCTTTCCCGTGGCAGCAGCTCGCCCTCGGCGCTCGTCGGCGTTTCGCCATCCTTGTACAGCGAATGCGCGGCAATACCGTATTCGGCAATTTCATGCATACGGCGCGTGCGAATTTGCAGCTCGATACGCTGGCGCGACGGACCGACAATGGTGGTATGCAGCGAACGGTAATCGTTCTGCTTGGGGGTGGAGATGTAGTCCTTGAAACGGCCCGGCACGACCCGCCAGCGCGTGTGGACAATCCCCAAAGCCCGGTAGCAGGAGGCGACGTCATCGACCAGAATGCGGAAACCATAGACATCCGACAGCTGCTCGAAAGACAGCGACTTCGACTGCATCTTGCGGAAAACCGAATAAGGCTTCTTCTGCCGGCCTTTGACCTTGGCGTTCAGCAGGCCATTTGCCACGAGCAGCTCGCGCAGTTCATCCTCGATCTTGGTAATCAGGCCTTCATTGCGGCGGGAAAGCTCTTCAAGCCGCCCTGTAACGGTCTCGTAGGCCTCGGGATTGATATAGCGGAAGGAAAGGTCCTCCAGCTCGTCGCGCATATCCTGCATACCCATGCGCCCGGCCAGCGGCGCATAGATTTCCATGGTTTCTTCGGAAATGCGGGCGCGCTTGTCATCACGCATATGTTCCAGCGTGCGCATATTGTGCAGCCGGTCGGCAAGCTTCACCAGCAACACGCGAACATCGTCGGAAATGGCCAGCAGCAGCTTGCGGAGATTTTCCGCCTGCTTGGCCTTCTTGGACACGAGGTCAAGCTTCTTGAGCTTGGTCAGCCCTTCGACGAGCCTGCCGATGTCTTCGCCGAAAAGCTCATCGATTTCCTGGCGGGTGGCCGTGGTATCCTCGATCGTATCATGCAGCAGCGCCACCGCAATGGTCGATTCATCGAGATGCATGTCGGTCAGGATGGCTGCGACTTCAAGCGGATGCGAAATGTAGGGATCGCCGCTGGCCCGCTTTTGCTGACCATGCTTCTGCATGGCGTAGACATAGGCCTTGTTGAGCAGCGCCTCGTTTGCGTCGGGTTTGTATTTTTGCACCCGCTCCACGAGTTCATATTGCCGCATCATTCCAAGGCTACTCCATAAAAGAAAAAGCGCGCCAATCCACGGTATGATTGACGCACAAAAGTCGATCGATCAAGAGCGGCGATGCCGCTCGAAATCAGTAGTCGTCGCTCTTTTCCGGCGGAACGAGGCCCTCGATACCGGCCAGAAGCTCTTCTTCCGACATCTGGTCGAAAGTCAGGGTCTCCGGCATATCGTCGTCCTCGTCGTCGCGGCCAAGGGCGGCACTTGCTGCGGGCGCAGCTTCCTGCTCAGGCTCGTCCACCTCGACATGCTTTTGCAGCGAATGGATCAGGTCTTCCTTGAGATCGTCCGGCGAAAGCGTCTCGTCGGCGATTTCGCGCAGCGCAACAACCGGGTTCTTGTCGTTGTCGCGATCCACGGTGATCTGCGAGCCCTGCGAAATCTGCCGGGCGCGGTGGCTTGCCAGGAGAACCAGCTCGAAGCGGTTGTTTACCTTGTCGATGCAATCTTCAACGGTGACGCGGGCCATAGCCTGTCCTTCTCATTCTTCAATCTCTTTGAGCTACGGCGATACTAGGAATGGACCGTAAATTCAAGCTTTTCCTTGACACCCTCAAAAGAGGGAGATGCCCCCAAATCCCAAAAAAGGTCAACCCGAAAGCCCTTCTCAACTGACGGGCGGTTGGAATAAGCACTATCCTGCTTTAAATGAATCGTATATGATTAACTCATAATACATCGATTTGATTATCGAGTCTGATGTACTGCGGATGCGGTTTTAAAAGCGTCCGGAACACTGAGTAAGGATAGTTGGAAAATGTTTGATCCAAGGGAAAAGATCGCGCTTTTCATTGATGGCGCAAATCTCTACGCAGCATCGAAAAGTCTCGGCTTCGACATTGATTATCGTAAGCTTCTCAAGGCCTTCCAGAAGAGAGGCTACCTGCTTCGGGCCTATTATTATACCGCTCTCATCGAAGATCAGGAATATTCGTCCATCCGCCCGCTGATCGACTGGCTGGACTATAACGGCTACAAGGTCATCACCAAACCAGCCAAGGAATTTACTGATTCCATGGGGCGGCGAAAAGTAAAGGGAAACATGGATATCGAGCTGGCAATCGATGCCATGGAGCAATCAGAAACTGTGGATCACCTCGTCCTCTTCTCCGGAGATGGTGATTTTACAACCCTGGTTGAAGCATTGCAGCGAAAAGGCCGCAAGGTGTCGGTTGTATCAACAATGTCAACGCAACCTCCTATGATCGCCGACGACCTGCGCCGGCAAGCAGATCACTTCATCGATCTTCTGTCTCTGAAGGCCGAAATCGGCCGGGATCCGAGCGAGCGGCCAATGCGCCCCGCAGAGCCGGCCCTTGCCACAGACCCTGCGCTGTAAGCCGCAGGTTTACTTCCCATCCTTACCTCATGAGAGAGCATGACCCGAACGGGTCTGCTCTTTTCGTCTTTATGGCCTTCGGGTGAGCCGGAAAAACGGCCATAACAATCTCTGATGGCACTCATTTCACATATTCGTTAGACGCGCGCTGGCGCCTGCGGCATTCTGAAGCAGCTTCAAGGCAAGCCAGTCAGGAGCTCATCGTCCGCCAACGCGGTTAAAGCTCCCGTCTGGACCTCGCTTCGGCCCCTGCCGCATGGGCAGATTTCGGCTTGTCAGAAAGCAGTCATCCGGGCATCCGCCTGCCTTTCAACCCCCAAACCGCCTGCGCACCACGACGGATACGTTCCGTTTACGAAAATTTACGCAGGTAATTCAACATGTTGACAATGACCCGTTTGCGAAGTGGCAATCAGGGATCGCAAACGCTTGTCCTGATCACAAGGAGACCAGATAGAATGAACATAGAAGGCGAAAAATCCCGTGGAGTTTTGCACAGGCTTCTTCTTTTATCAGCAAAGCTAATCAGCGCACCATACTGGCCGCGCTGGCGGCCCCGGCGTAACCGGCTTGAGGAGATGAACGTACACCAACTGCGTGACCTTGGCCTGCAAGCCCACGCTCCCCCTTTTGATCAGGATGAGCATCTGATGCAGGCAAAACTCAAGGCCAGCCTTTTGCTCACCGGCCTGAATGGCAAGTAATACCAAGGGTCATTTTCAATGTCCCTTGCCAGGGACTGGAGGCCAACCTGGAAACAGGAAAGAGACTCATCCCGTCTTCAGCAGGCGGCTTTTCTGGCGGTTCCAGTCCCGTTCTTTTTCCGTTTCCCGCTTGTCGTGCAGCTTTTTGCCCTTGGCCAGCGCCAGCTCCAGCTTGGCACGGCCCTTGTCGTTGAAATAGATCTTCAACGGCACCAGCGTCATGCCATCGCGGTTGATCGCAGCGCGAAGCCGGTTGATCTCCCTTTTGCTCAGCAGCAGTTTCCTGCGGCGGCGGGGCTCATGGTTGAAGCGATTGGCCTGAAGATATTCCGGAAGATGCGAATTGATGAGCCAAAGTTCATCATGCTCGTCGGAGGCGTAGGATTCGGCAATATTGGCCTTGCCCTCGCGCAACGATTTGACCTCCGTGCCTGTCAAAACCAGACCCGCCTCATAGGTATCGACGATCTCGTAATTGAAGCGTGCCTTGCGGTTTTCCGCGACAATCTTCTTTACGACACGTTGGCTGCCTTTGGGGGCCATGATCTCATTCCGTTTTTTTGCCGCAAGGCAGGCCGCGACCTGCTTGGCAGTGACCGCATAACTCCTTGAATCGGGACCGATTTATAGAAATTACGCAGCAGATTTAATGTGTTACAGCGCCCTTTGTGCATTTGATAAAACGCATGGCGCTGTAATGTGAAAAGGAGCCGAAAACTTCCTTCGGCTCAATATAAGATCTGCGCGGCCCGAAGAAAGGGGCCAATCTTCAGTTCAGCAGACCGGCATGTTTCAAGGCGGCATCGACGGCCGCTTCCGTTGCCGGTTCCAGCGTGGAAAGCAGCGGCAGGCGGCTGGTGCGGCCCATGCGCCCCAGGCGATGCAACGCATATTTGGCGCCACAGAGGCCCGGCTCCATGAAGATTGCCTTGTGCAGGGGCATCAATCTGTCCTGAAATTCCAGCGCCGTCTTGAAATCCCCGGCCAGCGTTGCGGCCTGGAACTGCGCACAGAGGCGCGGCGCGACATTGGCCGTCACGGAAATACAGCCGACACCACCATGCGCGTTGAAGCCAAGGGCGGTGGCATCCTCGCCGGAAAGCTGCACGAATTCCTTGCCGCAGCTCATGCGCTGCTCGGAAACGCGCTCTATCTTGCCGGTAGCATCCTTGACGCCGACGATGTTCTTATGCGCCTTCGCAAGCGCGCCCATGGTTTCGGGGCTCATGTCGATCACCGAGCGCGGCGGGATATTGTAAATGATGATGGGAAGCGAGACGGCCTCGGCCACGGCCGCGAAATGGGCAAAAAGCCCCTTTTGCGTCGGCTTGTTGTAATAGGGGGTCACGACGAGAATGGCGTCCGCACCGGCCTTTTCGGCGTGCTGGGCAAGATCGATAGCCTCGAGCGTATTGTTGGAGCCGGCTCCTGCGATAACGGGTACGCGCTTTTTGGCCACCTCGATGCACAATTCCACGACACGCTTGTGCTCGGCATGGGAAAGGGTGGGCGATTCACCCGTCGTGCCAACGGGCACCAGCCCCGAGCTGCCTTCCGTGATCTGCCAGTCCACATGGGCGGCAAAAGCGACTTCGTCTACAATTCCGTTATCCGTAAAAGGGGTAACAAGTGCGGGAATGGATCCCTTGAACATTATCGACTCCTGACGGCCGACCTTGATGTCGTGTCCGTATCTTCCACCATGGCTTCTGCCGAAAGTCCTGACGCGGCTTGTCAGCAGGCGCAACAGACTCCAACACCCGGAGCGGGACGGCTGTGATTCCAGTGGCGCCCGCCGCTCTACGGGGCTTGCACAATACTTCGCCGCCTTGGGCCATACAAGCGCAGTTGCGCGCCTTTTCGCCCGGTGCCCCCCCGGCAGAGGCCATCTTTCAACCGGCCTGTGTTGAAACACGCGATTGTCAACATTATCGTAAGGTTTCATTAAGCAACGATAGCCCCTAATGGAGGATATGACGTTTTCTGATCCGAGAAGCCCGATGAGACGGTCCCTGTTGCTGCGCACCGCCATATCCTTTGGTGTTCTGGCGCTGACGAACGCCCATGCCCCGCAAGCAATGGCCGAGCCACCCTTGCCAAGTGAACGCCCTCCGGCGCTGGCGCAGGCTTCTGCAACCCCTTCCTATGAGATCACCGGCGCAATACCCCGCACATCGGCTCGTCCGGCGCAAAGCTCGGCGCTCAAGGCGGGGCTGGACGCGCTTTCAGACAAGGACGGCCTGAAAGCGCTTGCCATTCGGGACGCGATGGCCAATGGCCTGGACCGGCATATGCTGACCTGGTCCATTGCCATGTCCGGATTGCCGGGCATCCCCTCCTCGGAAATTGCTCGCGCCCAGCGCGAGCTGGTTGGCTGGCCGGGCCTCACCGCCTTCCGGGCAAACTCGGAAAGGGCGTTGTTACGCGAAAACCCCGATGCCGCAACGGTAATTGCCGCGTTTGGCGGCAGCAGACCCGAAACGACCGAAGGCTCGATCATTCTCGCGCGCGCTTTCATGGCTCGCGGTGAAAGCGGCAAGGCGCTCCAGCTTCTGCGACCGCTGTGGCGCAAGGATGCCTTGGAAGTGCCGGTTGAAGACCGCATCCTCAACGAATTCGGCACACTCCTTTCACCGGCCGATCACAAGGCCCGGATGGACATGCTGATGTATCGTGGACGGGTGGCGCAGGCAAAGCGGTTTGCCCCTCTCGGGCAGGCGCAATCTCTTTATGCCGCCTGGGCTGCCGTGCTCAGCAAGTCCCCCAAAGCCGCACAACTCGTCAAGACTGTCGATGCACGCTGGGCATCGGACCCTGCCCTCCTGTTCATGAAGATCGAACAGCAGCGCCGCCTGGAAAATTACGAGGCCGCCGCCGCCCTGCTTGCGCAGGCGCCGAAGGATGCCACACAATTGGTCAATACTGCGGAGTGGTGGAACGAACGCCGCATCATCGCTCGCGGACTGGCCGATGCCGGCAAATTCAAATCCGCCTATCAGGTCGCGGCGCGGCACGTGGCGACCGATCCCGTCGATGTTGTCGATGCGGAATTCCATGCAGGTTGGTACGCCTTGCGTGGCCTCAACGATCCGCGCACCGCCAGCCAGCATTTCCGCCGCATTCTTTCAGCGTCAACCCGGCCCCTTTCCGCCTCCCGCGCCTATTATTGGCTGGGCCGCAGCGACGAGGCCATGGGCAATGTCGCGGCGGCGCGCGAAAATTTTGCAAAGGCTGCCGATTATCCCGGCACGTTTTACGGCCAGATTGCTGGCGCGCGCATGAAACGCAGCAAGCTGGACATTCGCTACCCCTCCCCCACGCAGGAGGAGCGCAACCATTTTGCCAATCGTGAAGCCGTTGAGGCCATCGACCGTTACGAGGCCGCTGGCCATGGCTGGCGGGCAGCCAGCCTTTACCGCGCTCTGGCCGAGCAACTTGACAGCCCCGCGGAACTGGCAATGCTGGCGGCAAAGGCCGAGCGAACCGGCAACCACCAGCTTTCCCTGCAAATCGGCAAGACCGCCTATGGTCGCGGCATCAATGTACCTGCATTGGCATTTCCAGTTGGCGTCATTCCGGCCAGCGCAAATATTGCGGGCTCCGGCAAGGCACTCGCTTATGCAATTGCACGTCAGGAAAGCGCCTTCAATCCGGCTGCTGTATCGGCAGCCAATGCGAAGGGCCTGCTCCAGCTGATGCCCGCAACCGCCAAGGCCGTGGCACAACGCCATGGACTGGCCTTCGCACCGGACCGTCTTACCCAGGACGCTGCTTACAACGCCACCCTCGGCGCCCATTATCTTGGCGAGCAAATCGATGCTTTCGGCGGCTCCTATATCCTCACCTTCATTGCCTATAACGCCGGACCGAAGCGTGTGCCGGAATGGATAGGCCGCTATGGCGATCCGCGCGGAATGCCGTTGGACGATGTGGTGGATTGGATCGAACGCATTCCCTTCCCGGAAACACGGGGCTATGTTCAGCGCGTCATGGAAAATTACGAAATCTACAAAACGCGCCTTGGCCAGCAGGCTGATATAGAACATGACTTGCGTTATGGACGGTGATTGACCGCAGGGAAGCCGCAGCCTCCAGCGCCATTGGCCCGTTGTGATCCTGCGAGCAAGGAGTGCCGACATGCCGGACACGAAGATTCTGGAGCAGTGGATCGAAACCGATGATGGCCTGCGGCTTTATCTACGCAGCCATGGGCGCCCGACAGAATTGCCGCCTGTTATCTGCCTTGCGGGCTTGACGCGAAATCATCGCGACTTTGAAGCCTTCGCCATTCGGCTCGCCAGCATGGAGCCAAAGCGTCAGATTATCTGCCTCGATAGCCGGGGCCGTGGTAACTCCGATCGAGACGGGAATATTGCCAATTACAATGTCTGGCGAGAAATGCTCGACGTTGTGCACATGCTCGATCAGATGCAGATCGCCAGGGCCGACTTTATCGGTTCATCTCGCGGCGGCCTCATTTTACACTTTCTGGCGCAGCATCGGCCCGATGTGATCGGCAAACTGATCTTCAACGACATTGGACCGAGGATCGAGACAGCGGGCCTGCAACAGATCAAGGCCTATCTGGAAGCGAAACCAGCGCTTCACAGTTTTGACGATTGCGCAAAATGGTTGAAAACAGTGCATGGCGCCGCCTTCCCCGCCCTTGAGGACAATGATTGGCGGGAAATGGCCCATGCCATCTATAGGCACGACGCCGGGATCTTCACACCCGATTATGATGTCGCGATCGCCAAACAGATCACGGCGATCGACTTCGACCAGCCAGTTCCCGATCTCTGGCCGCAATTCCAGGCCGTAACGCAGTTTCCCCTCCTTGTTATCCGGGGCGAGAACTCCAGCCTACTTTCCGATGAGACGGTTAGCCTCTTGCGGGAGCAGCACCCGCAATGCACCTCGCTGATTGCAGAAAATCAGGGCCACACACCGCTGCTGCATATCGATGGCGTGTTCGAAGCCACCGTCGCATTCCTTAACGTATAACTTCCCCACGCTATTTTCCGGTGCAAGGCTGAACCATTTTTAGGGGAATCCTACGTCCCTTTTTGTCGCTAAGCCCTTCCTGAGGAAAGAAAGCGCCATCCAAGTGATACCAAGAGCCATTTTCAGTAATCCTTGCTATGGGGAGGCGCGAAATCATGTCCGCTGGCAAAGCACCAAACGCAAAAAAGCCCGGCAAAGCCGGGCTTTTCCTTTAGACGCAAGCCTAAATTAGAACGAGCGCTGGAGGCGGACGAAGCCAGCCCAGTAGTTTTCAGCGTCGGTCTTGTTGTACTGAACCGAAAGCTTCGTGGTCAGGTTTTCTACGAGCTTGTAGTCAACCGTCAGACCAGCGCGCAGGGCGTCGCCGTCGGTGTAGTCACCGTTGGCGTCAACATTGGTGTTCTTCCAGTACTGAACGCCAGGCGTCAGGCTAACCTTGTCGGTGATCTTTGCCGCGTATTCAGCAGCAACAGTCCACTCAGAGAGGTCGTAGTAAGCGGATGCGCCGGTGGAGTAGATGCCAGCAACGCTCAGCGTGCCCGGACCAACGTCAGCGGAAGCGATCAGACGAACGGCAGCATCGTCAGCAGCGAAGTCGTAAGCGCCGAGCAAGGTAGCCGTTACCGGACCAAAGGAGCCGCCAACCTGAGCTTCAATACCAACGCGGTTGTTGTCGCCGTAGGGGTTGCCGCCGTTAGCTGCGGTGCGGCTGTAGAAGCCGGTCAGCTCGTCAACCATAACGCCAGCGAAGAAGGCGTCAGACTTGTAATCGTAACCGATAGCGTTCAGACGGTTGGAACCCAGGTCATCGGTCTCACCCGACAGATCCGTATCCCAGTAGTTGTACATCTGACCGGCCTTGAAGCCGCCGACGGTGATGAAAGCTTCGTCGAGCTCAACAGAGTTCGAGCTTTCGTCAGCCCAAGAGCGAACGGTGATGGTAGAACCAATCGTACCGAGTTCGGAATCGCTCTTCGTGTCGAAGGTTACGAGACCACGCGTACGAGCATTCCAGGCGCGGTCGTCGCCGTTGAAAGCGCCGTCCTGGCCGCTGGCCTGGACTTCAAAACGAACATAGCCCTTCACGCGGAGGCAGGTTTCGGTGCCGGGGATGTAGAAGTAGCCCGTGCCGAAAGCGTCGCAAACGCGAACATATTCTGCCGGTTCGGGAGCAGCTGCAACGATAGCGTCGGCAGCCTGTGCGCCAGATACTGCTGCGAGGGCAGCAGCGGAGCCGAGAAGAAGGCTCTTGATGTTCATTTGGATCTCCTTAGTTATCCAGGGCTCACACCAAAGCTTCTAAACTTCCTGTGACGTCCCTTACCAAATACCAGGTCCCGCCGGAACGACGGGACCCGATCTGTTAAATATTAGAACGAACGCTGCAAGCGAACGAAGCCAGACCAGACTTCCGAGCCGTTCTTCGTGTCGGTGTACTGAACGGACAGCTTGGAGGTCAGGTTTTCTACGAGCTTGTAGTCAACCGTCAGACCAGCGCGCCACTTTTCGCCGTTGGTGTATTCACCAGCCAGATCGACATTGGTGTTCTTCCAGTACTGGAAGCCAGGCGTCAGGCTCAGCTTGTCGGTGATCTTTGCAGCGTATTCAGCAGCAACAGCCCATTCAGCGGCGTCGTAGTAAGCGGAAGCGCCGGTGGAGTACAGGCCAGCAACGCTCAGCGTGCCCGGACCAACGTCAGCCGATACGATCAGGCGAGCGGCAGCGTCGTCAGCCTGGAAGTCATAACCAGCCAGCAAGGTAGCGGTGATCGCACCGAACGTGCCGCCAACCTGACCTTCGATACCAACGCGGTTGTTGTCGGTGTAGGGGTTGGTTGCGAGAGCGCCCGTACGGCTCTGGAAGCCGGTCAGCTCGTCAACTGCAACGCCAGCGAAGAAGGCGTCGGACTTGTAGTTATAAGCGATAGCGTTCAGACGGTTCGAACCGAGGTCGTCGGTTTCGCCGGAAAGACCGGTATCGAAGTAGTTGTAGAACTGACCGATCTGGAAGCCACCAACCTTGATGAAGGCTTCATCGAGATCAACCGTGTTGGAGCTTTCGTCAGCCCAAGAACGGATGGTGATCGTGGAACCGATCGTGCCGAGTTCGGAATCGCTCTTCGTGTCGAAGGTTACGAGGCCACGCGTACGGGCGTTCCAGTTGCGATCCTGGCCGGAAGCCAGAGCGCCGTCCTGGTCGTTATACTGAACTTCGAAACGGACATAGCCCTTAACGCGAAGGCAGGTTTCGGTGCCGGGGATATAGAAGTAGCCCGTGCCGAAAGCGTCGCAAACGCGAACATATTCTGCCGGTTCGGGAGCAGCTGCAACGATAGCGTCGGCAGCCTGAGCGCCGGATACTGCTGCGAGGGCAGCAGCGGAGCCGAGAAGAAGGCTCTTGATGTTCATAATGACCTCCAGTCAAGTTTCTTTGGTCTGCTTTATCGGCTGAAGGCAGCGTCCCCTGCCCCATCCCATTTTTATGAAGTCAAACAGCCTCTGATCGACTTCTGATGCTGAAAATACAAAAGGCTGCGGCCCATGCAATTGGCAAACGCTCGCTTGGCGCTTTTCCAGCACCCCTTCCCGTCGCAATGTTGCTTAAAGGACACAAAACCGGGGTCGCAGGTCGTTAAATTTTTACCTTTCATTAAGAAAGGCTTTCAAAAACAATAGATAAGCCATGGCACCGCGGCCCACGCCGAAACCTTTTTACGGCCAAATTCCCCGCAACATGTGCGATTCTTCCGTTAAGCGGGCTGACTCATGGCGCCTCAGGGCGGATGGCGAGCGGCTTTTCGTTAACGGGAGAAGGTAAAAACATTCTCAAGAATCACACTCGCGAGCTGTGATTCTGCGCTGTGGGCGAGTCGATTCTCTCCAGCCTTTTTCGCAGCGAGCCGCCACCGGCATTACGCTTTCATCTTTCTATTGGGAAAAATCAGAAAACCGCTTGCAATCGATGCGGCTTGGACATAATCAGACCGCACCGGAGAGGTGGCCGAGTGGTCGAAGGCGCTCCCCTGCTAAGGGAGTATACGTCAAAAGCGTATCGAGGGTTCGAATCCCTTCCTCTCCGCCATTTTCCTTCTGATTTCCTCAGATTTCGTCTGTTCACGTCTACATTAGGCATTGCGCGTCGGTGTGCCGAATTTTCTGCTCAGACGCGACCGGTCTGGGTGCTTTCCCTATAATGCAGCCGGATCATTCCAATGTTTTGGTGATGACGCTCCGCACAGCGGTTTCCAAAGCATTTTCCAAGGCTGAAGGGGCAAAATTCGCGGTTACGAAATCGCGGCCAGCCTGCCCCATGGCATTAATGCGCTCGGGATTGGCGACAAGATATTCAATCTTGCGCACCACATCCTCCACCGCGCCGGGCTCTATCAGGTAGCCGCTCTCTCCGTTTTGCAGCAGTTCCGGCACAGCCCCTCGTGCATAGGCGATGACAGGACGCCGTGCCGCGAGGCCTTCGGCAACCGTTCTGCCGAATGATTCCGAAAAATGCGAAAGCGAAAGCACGACATTCATCTGTGCAACAGCTTCCCTCGGCGTGGCCGCATAGCCTGTGAAACGCAGATTTTGAGGAAGGCCAGCCTCGATGAAGGCTTCTACATAGTCGTTCAGCGGACCTACGGCCACAAAGCAGGCCTGCGGCACGCAAACCTCGCAGAGCCTCGCGATCTCGATGAGGTCATGGATGCCCTTTTTCGGTAGATTACTGCTGATCATTCCAAAGACGATTCGCTCGCCGATTGTGTTCGGAATATCGAAGATGCTGGAATCGACGACATTCGGCGCATAAATCACATCATTACCAGCGAACATGGAGGCCGTAAGACGAGAATTGGCAATGATATGAGTTGAGCGGGCGCGCACGGCGGCGGCGATTTCCTGGGCGCTCATGCGGATTCGCGCCATAAGGTGTTCATCGTCCTCAATCAGTTCCCGCACATGGCAGAAGCTTGCCACCCCAGCTCGACGCGCAGCCACCTGAGGCTCCACCAGCATGATCGTGTTGACATAGACAATGTCGATTCCGAGCTCACGGATCAAAAGCTCGAAGGCTGCAACAACCTTTTCCATGCAGGGAACCTGACCGCGCCACATGGGATATTTCAATATACGGATTTCAGAACACAGGCTTGCGAGATGATCGATATAAGCCACATTGTTCTTCTGCGGCAGCGTGACAATGACATTTACGCCGATTGCATAAAGGGCTGCGGCCATGTCGAGAAAGCTGCGCTCGCCGCCGAAGAGCTGTTGCTGGGCATCATGGGCGCACAGCAGCACGTTGGGCGCGCCCGGCTTCAAAGGTATGCGGCCGGCAATTCTTTCCGCCGTCACAATATCTTCTTCAAGACTGATGAATCGTCCTTCTCGCTGCCCGACTGTCACATAATGCAGCAGTGGATTGATGCCCGCGAATGCCACATCGTCATTGATAAAAAGATAGTCCCTCGTCGAAAATTTCGGACTTGGATCTCTTTCCAGGAAAGCGCCCAGGCGGAGATAATGCTCGACAGGATCCATCTCCAGCATCGCAACGTCCCGGTAGGTGCGCAAATACCAGCGCTCATCGAAAAGCCCGGAACGACGGATGAGCTGAATATGCGTTTCATCTACTGAAATAATCGGGTTCATGAGGCTCCCGGATGAAATCCTATGCTTGGGATGTTGATCGCCTCGAAGCAACCCGGCAAGCCCAAGCGACCATCGATCATCCCTTACCCGTGAAAAGAGGGGCAGAAAACCGCAAAATCATTCAACCAAGCAAAGAGTTAAAATCCGCCCTGCCGGCTCGTCCTTCACGGCGACCGAAGCGAATGAAATGCTCGACGGGATCGCCCCCCGCAGCTCGCACGTCCTGATTGTTCTCCAAATACCAGGACACATCCACCAGTCCAGCCATGCGGGCCAGACGAATACCTATCCGATCGCGAAGGGGCGATGGCAGAGGCAGGCCATCGATAAAAGCAAGCGTCCCTTGCACGGCATTTTCCATCGCCGAATACATTATTGTAAACTGGTCACGAAAATGTTGATTGCTTCTGGACACGCGGATCAACTCGCTTGTCAGGCGCGCCAGTTCCTTGAAGCGATCCGTCATGTCGGTTTCGGATTGCTTCAGGGCTTGCGTCAATGCCTCGGCCGATCTTTCACTTTCGGCGACAAGCGCACGGGTTTGTGCGTGCAACTCCTTCTCGTGCTGCAACTGCATTTTGAGATCGGCGATTTCTGTTTCCAATGCCGTCAAAGCGTCTGCCTTTTCCCGCTCACGCTCTTTCAATTCACCTATCTTGCGAAGAGCCCCACTCATCTCCCTCGATTTGGCATCCAACTCCTGAAAAACGGGGCCAATTGGCTGCTCGATTTCAGCAAATGAACCATAGACGCGATCAAGCGCAAGCCTGCCCTGCTCGTCCTCTCCGTCCCTGGCCCATCGGCTTAACGTATCATAAACCTCTGTAATCCAGGGAGCCAGATATGGCGGGACAGATTTCGCGTCAGTCATATCATGATGCCGATGATCACGCGACAAAAACGCGGCAGCGTCCTTCAATGCTTGTTCAGGGCTTCGCGGCCACGCCAACCCCAGCGCTTGGCCGAAATAGTCAGGAAGACGTTCGTAATTTTGCAGAACCTCGTCATAGGACGTGAAAACGCGCGGGAGCCCGCGACTGAACCGTTCCGCATCCAGCGTGTAACGTAGCCACAGCAAAAGGCTTTTGAGGGCTCCGAAGCCATTTCGCCGGGCAAGCGAGGCCGCAACCTCCAGCGGATTGCGGAGCGTCAGCACGCAATGGGGTGCAATTGAATTGACTTCGAATGTCTGTCGCCAGAAGGGCAGAACGATACAGAGACGGGGATCCTTCAACAAAATCAGGCTCGCGTCGTCGAACTCCTGCACCAGTAGTTCTGCGGCTTCGCACATGAGGCCCGCTATGAGCGATGTATCGAAAGAGGCCGAATCCAATCGGCGCCACTCCTGCCAGTTTGCCGTGGCGAGTTTCAGAACACGATCATTTAATCGCGCGATAAGCGGCGATTCCCAGTAGCCCGTAACGTTGAATTCACTTTCAGGCATCAGCGTTCCGGGCGTCGCACAACCCAGCAGGCTCAGGAAGCGGGTTAAAGCACTGGTGCCGGAGCGATGCATACCCAGCACGAAAATTGCCTTTTTTCCCCCGAGAGAGCGTCGATCCGACAGGATTAGCCCATCATGCCCCTGCGGCCTCCCGCCGGCATCGTTAGCGTACGCCACACGCTCAACGTCATTACAAAATGTCAAACCGCCCCCCACACTCTGCGAAACAGAGATATGCGAAAATCCTTAAATTCATCACGTCTGGCCGCCGCAGTCGCCACGCCGTCTGAAGACGCCCCCACCACAACCCAAGCAAAGGAAAATCCTTTACATCCGCAACCTCAAATAAGGCGAACTAACAATTTCATGAAATATCTGGAAGCAGAAAAGGCAGCTTTTAATCAACCTAATCTGGGCTTATCCGAAGCCGAAGAAGTCTCAGCTCAACAGGCTCTTCAATTCAACAGCGGGGTCGTGGATCACCGCCTTATCGACGGTCAAGCCGCCATCGATCAGCTTTTTGCCGGTCACATAAGCCTTGGCGTCGTTGATGGCATCGACGGCAATGAGCCTGTCTGCCCGGTAATACCATATTGAAAGGCTACCCGGTCGCGCGCCCGGTCGCACCACGGTTTCGTCATAGCCGAGGTTGAGGCCGGCGATTTGCAGCTTCACATCATACTGATCCGACCAGAACCAGGGCTTCGGCACATAGGCGGCCGGCTGCCCGGCCAGCGTGGCGGCTGCGGCCTCTGCCTGATCCACGGCATTCTGCACGGATTCCAGCCGGATGAGCCCGCCCTGAAAGGGCAGAAGCGTACAATCGCCCACTGCCAATATGTCCGGATCGGATGTGCGGGTGCTGTCATCCACAATCACACCATTGCCCACGGCCAGGCCGCAATCGCGCGCCAGACGGTCATTTGCCGTCACGCCGATACCGACGATGACGAGATCGACATCAATCAGACTGCCATCGGAAAGTTCCGCGCCGACAACCTGTCCGTCCCTGCCGATCAAGCGGCGCAGACCGGTTGCTTCGCGGATCGATACGCCATGGGCAAGATGAATTTCGCGCAGGAACTGCGCCGTGGCGGGCGCGGCAACACGTGCCAGAATCCGCTCTGCCATTTCAATCAATGTCACCTCAAGGCCCATATTTCGGGCAACGGCGGCGGCCTCGAGGCCAATATAGCCACCGCCGACGATCAGAAGGCGCTGGCTGGGCTTAAGCGCAGGCGCAAGCCGGTCTGCATCGAGCTTGCTGCGCAGGCTATAAATTCCGCCAAGATCGCCACCCATGGCGGCAGGCAATGTGCGCGGGCTGGCGCCAGTGGCCAGCACCAGCTTGTCATAAGCAAGCCGCCTGCCATCCTGAAGCGTGACAAAGCGGCCCTGCCGGTCGATTTCCTCCACCCAGCTCGAAAGCAGCAATTGCACCTTCTGCTCTTCATACCAGGAGTGAGGGCGAAGCAGCAATCTGTCGAAGCTCATTTCGCCCATGAGATATTTCTTCGACAGTGGCGGCCGCTGGTAAGGCGCCTCATCCTCAAGCCCGATCATCACGATGGGCCGGTCGGCCTGCAAGGAACGCAGCTTGCTGGCCAGCGAAAAGCCCGCCTGACCGGCACCGACGATAATGACTGGATCTGCCATGAAGCCTCCACCCGACCTGCATTTTTTGCTTCAACATATTGCCGGAAGAAATCCGTCTTCCGGGTTTGCTGGACATGCACTCTTTTCCAGCGCAGCGGTAATCAGTCGGCGCGACAGCGTCAAGCTGACGGGGCCTTGCCGCCTGAAATTGCAATTTTACGCGCCGATGAAGATAAAGCATTAGGAAAACTGCGATAAATTAAGGGTATGACACGAAGAAAAGGAGGGATGTCATGTCTATGCAGCGCATTCCCGACGTAAAAAAGGATATTCCGCGCGATCAGGTCTTTCGGAAATTCACCGTGGACCGGCCGGGACGTATTGTCTTCGTTGGACACCATCTGAGTACGCGCACCACCGTGCGCTGCCTTGTCCGCACCATTTCCCTGCATGGGGCGGAGCTGGAGGTGAGCCGTTTTCTGCCGGTTCCCAAGAATTTCTTTCTGGAAATTCTGGGCATTCGCGACGAGATCGGCTGCACCCTGATGCGCCGGGAACAGGAAAAGGCGGTGATCGGCTTCAACATGCTGATCGATCCCGAATTCCTGCATCACGTCGTGAAGCTTTCCTTCGAAGTCTGAGCCCCAACCCGAGGCTGTATGGCGTTCAAAATTCGCACGATCACCTAAAATTCGAACATTCTACTTTGCTCAAACTTCAGATTTCCTTAGCAAACTGCATTTTATACCGTTCCTTTTGATGGAGAGGCCATGCAGCCCGGCACGCATTTAGGCACAGTTACCTCGGAGATGTATGAGCGGCGATGGGAACGTTACCAGGTGCGGCGTCCCGCGCGCATCATGGCGGTTCGGCCGGGCTTGAGCGGGATTACCATGCGCAGCGCCACCGTTCTGGACATTTCGCGCGGCGGTGCGGGTCTGGAAATGGATACAGGCGTTGGCCTTGCGGAACATTATTATCTGGAGATCCTCGGACTTGCCACGCGCATCGGCTGCGCGGAGGCTTATCGCAACGGCAACCGTGCCGGGGTGAAATTCATCATGCCGATTTCCGAGCAATTACTGCAAAAAATCATTCGCACCGATTTTGTCATGGGAAACCCGGCCGAAACGGCTGCGAAGACGATTCTGCCCGGCACGGGCAAGCTGCACCGCTGAAACCGGCAGGTCCTCGCGGGTTTTGCCCGTGATTGCTTGAATCACAATTCTATTGGCGGAGATCGGGCGCGGTAAAACCCTGTCTTGAGCGGCTCTGCGCATCGTTTATGCTTGGCGCATTGATTGAGAGAATCGACGCAGGTTTCCATGTCTTGTTTTTCGCGGTTCACCCCGCTTGTTGCCGCCCTGCCCGCCACTGTGCCTTTCGTGGGGCCGGAAGCCATCGAGCGGCAGACGGGAAATGCCGTCCTGGCGCGCATCGGCGCCAATGAAAGCGGCTTCGGTCCATCGCCGCTTGCCTTGCAGGCCCTCAAGGAGGCTGCCTCCGGCATCTGGAAATACAGCGATCCGGAAAACCACGATCTCAAGGCCGCTCTTGCGGCTCATCATGGCCTTGCGGCTGAAAATTTCGCCATTGGCGAGGGTATCGACGACCTTCTCGGCCTGACCGTGCGGCTGGTGGTAGAGCCCGGCTTGCCGGTTGTCACCTCGCTTGGCGGTTATCCCACCTTCAATTTTCATGTGAACGGTTTTGGCGGGCGGCTGGTGACGGTCGCTTACGACAATGATCGCGAAAACCTGCAAGGTTTGCTGGAAGCGGTGCGGCGGGAAAATGCACCGCTGGTCTATTTCGCCAATCCGGACAATCCCATGGGAAGCTGGTGGGATGCGCCGGACGTTATCGCTTTTGCGCGTGCGCTGCCATCAACCTGCATGCTGGTGCTGGACGAAGCCTATGGAGAAACGGCGCCAGCCTCTGCCATTCCCGCCATGGACGCGCTGACGGATCTGCCGAATGTGCTGCGAATGCGGACCTTCTCCAAGGCCTATGGACTGGCTGGCGCCCGCATTGGCTATGCCATCGGCACGCCCGGCACGGTGGCCGCCTTCGACAAGATCCGCAACCATTTCGGCATGGTAAGAACCTCGACGGCGGCAGCGCTCGCAGCTCTTGGCGATCAGGCCTATCTTCGCGAGGTCATTGGCAGGATTGCCGCGGCCCGCGAAAGAATTGGCAACATCGCCACGCAGAACGGGCTTTTGCCCCTGCCATCCGCCAGTAATTTCGTAACGATCGACTGCGGGCGCGATCAGACCCATGCACGGGCCATTGTCGATGGGCTGATGCAACGGGGCGTCTTCATCCGAATGCCGGGCGTGGCGCCGCTCAATCGCTGCATCCGGATCAGTGCCGGCCTGGAGCCGGATCTCGACCGGTTGGCGGAAGCGCTGCCAAAGGTGTTGCAGATGCTGTGAAGGCTAAGGATCTTCGCCTTTGAAGGCTGGGGCGCAGCCGAACCGTGTCAATGAATGGTCATCCATTCACGGGCCTCGCGCAGCGCCTCGGCAAGCTGGTCCTTGCGCATGGCGCCGGCAAGGTCGGCCCGCAATTTCGCGGATTTTTCGCAGCCCTTGATGGCGGCAATATTCAGCCACTTGTGCGCGGCCACCAGATCGCGGTCGCAGCCCTTGCCGGTGGCATACATAAGGCCAAGCATACGGAAAACATCGGTCTGGCGCTCGCCCTTCCCGGCGATAAGGCTCTCGGTCATCATGTCCAGCTGTGCCATCGATCTATCCTGTTTCAAAGTCCTGCCGGGGAGCCGCTCTTGCGGCGGCTTCCCCGCACAGACATTTTTCTCTCTGTTTTGAAATGGCAGGTTTTCCTGCTCTCTTTCGAAGCGGGCGACTGGAGGAAAGCCCTTGCTTCTTGACCTCCATAATGCCACCCGCCCGTCAAAAACCGTTTAAAACGCATGATTAACACCCTGAAAACGCGGCGAAAACCTTTTGTAAACCTGTGTTTCCAGTCCTGGCGGAAGCCCTGCTTTGCCGGGCCTGAAGATTAATTTTACCGGATGTAAACGAGATGGCGGAAAGCCTTTGTTTACCCTGAAAAGCTTTGCCCCTGCGCGATTACGGCACAGGATTGCCGAAAATTCTTACGCTTACGTGCGCGTCATTTACTTTTGCCCGCTCCTGTCACAAGATGCGGCCGCACGCTTTTCAGCGGCTTTGGCTTTGGCACACGCCGAAGCCAGCCATGCTACTGCATAATTCCTTAAATCGGAATCGATTTAAGGTGAAAATTATGCAGCAGATTTAGAGTGTTACAGCGTCCTTTGTGCGTTTGATAAAACGCACGGCGCTGTAAGGGCGCGCGCAAAAACGGGAGGAAGAGGAGAAACGCATGAAGACATTGACACTACTGGCCGCAGTCTTGGCCTCCTTGGCCACAGCCGCGATGGCGGCCGAACCGATTGAAGGAAGCTGGAAAACCGAAAGCGGCGAAACGGCTGCCATCGCACCCTGCGGCACCGCCTTTTGCATAACGCTCAAGACCGGCAAACATGCAGGCAAGACGATTGGCAAGCTTTCGGGCGCGGGCGCAAGCTACAAGGGAGAAATCACCGATCCGGCCAATGACAAGACCTATACCGGGTCCGCAGACGTTGCCGGATCGTCACTGCGACTCAAGGGCTGCGTGCTGGCGGTGCTTTGCAAGAGCCAGACCTGGACGAAGCTATAGATTCCGTTCGGATTTTATGTAAAGTTATGTGAATTCGACCATGCGTTCAGGCTGGCTTCAGCCTGAACGGCTTAAGTCTTCTTATCGAACCGGGGAGACGCCGATGGGGTCCATTGCACTGCGACTGACAGCCTTCACGCTGTTGATGATGATGTTTGCCCTGATGTTTTCAGCCGTTGTCAACGGCAGCCACGGGCACCGCAGGCTGCAAGCGGTCAATTATCAGACCGCGCCGCTGATCGCCCCTGCCAGCCCCGGTTGAAGCTGTCGTTTGCTTGTCAGAGAGACCGTTATATAAAGTCTCATGAACACACGAATCGCACCCACCACACCGCTGAATTTCGTCAGCCCCACGCCTTACGAGGCCCGCTATTTCACCGATGCCGCCGCTGCGGTGGATGCCGTAACGGAAATTTACGAGCGCAACACCCGCTTTCTGATCGGCGCCTTCACGGGCCTTGCCAAGGGCGCGCCCGTTTCAGGCCGCTACCGCGCCTTCTATCCGCAGGTCAGCATTGAAACGAACAGCTTCGGCCATCTGGACACACGCCTCTCCTATGGCCATGTCACCTCGCCGGGTGTTTATACCACCACGCTGACCCGCCCGCAGCTTTTCCGCCATTACCTGGAGGAGCAACTGGGCCTTTTGATGAAAAACCATCAGGTGCCGGTCAGGGTGTCGGAATCGGCCACGCCCATTCCCCTGCACTTTGCCTTTGGCGAGGGCGCGCATGTGGAAGCCGAAGGCACCGGCCTTGCCGACATCACCTTGCGCGATATTTTCGACACGCCGGATCTTTCGACCACGGATGACGAGATTGCCAATGGCGATTATGAGCCCGCGCCCGACCAGCCCCTGCCGCTTGCGCCTTTCACCGCCCAGCGCATCGATTATTCGCTGGCGCGCCTTTCCCATTACACGGCAACCGGGGCGGAGCATTTCCAGAACTTCGTGCTGTTCACGAACTACCAGTTCTATATCGATGAATTCTGCGCCTATGCCCGCTCGCTGATGGCCAATGGCGGCGATGAATATTATGCCTTTGTCGAGCCCGGCAATATCATCACCAAGAGTGGCGAAAGCGCTCCTTCTTCCGGCGCGCCGTTGGCAAGGCTGCCGCAAATGCCCGCCTATCACCTGAAGAAAAAGGGTCATGCCGGCATTACCATGGTCAATATCGGCGTCGGTCCCTCCAACGCCAAGACCATTACCGACCACATTGCCGTGCTGCGCCCCCATGCCTGGCTGATGCTGGGCCACTGCGCCGGGCTGCGCAACAGCCAACGGCTTGGCGATTACGTGCTGGCGCACGCCTATGTGCGCGAAGATCACGTGCTGGATGACGACTTGCCCGTCTGGGTGCCGATCCCTGCCCTGGCCGAGGTGCAGGTCGCGCTTGAGGCGGCAGTGGAAGAAGTCACCGGCTATGAAGGTTTCGAGCTGAAGCGCATCATGCGCACCGGCACGGTTGCCACCATCGATAACCGCAACTGGGAACTGCGCGACCAGCGCGGGCCGGTCAAGCGGCTGTCGCAATCACGCGCCATTGCGCTCGATATGGAATCGGCGACGATTGCCGCCAACGGTTTCCGCTTCCGTGTACCTTACGGCACGCTGCTTTGCGTATCGGACCGGCCCCTGCACGGGGAGCTGAAGCTTCCGGGCATGGCCAGCGCTTTTTACCGCACCCAGGTCAGCCAGCATTTGCAGATCGGCATTCGCGCCTTGCAGAAACTGGCCGACATGCCGCAGGAAAAGCTGCATTCGCGCAAGCTCAGAAGCTTCTTCGAGACCGCCTTCCAGTAAGGCCGTGGCCCCGCATTTCCAGACGGAAAAACGTGACTACACTTTAGAGCATTTTCAGGAAAAGTGGAAGCCGGTTTTCCGTCTTAAAATGCGTAAAAACAAATAGTTAGAACGGTTCAATGTTTCCGTGAAACAATGAACCGCTCTAGCGGCGCCTTGATGGACGGATATGGCTCAGCACCAGCGACAGAACCGTGCTGGTCAGGGCGGAAATAATCACGATGATATGCAGGTTGACGGCGGCGCGCGCCAGTTCGCCACCGGCGGAGGCGCCGAAGGCGACCGCGCCTGCGACGATGCCCGCCGGATAGGTTCCGACCCCTGCCGGCGCATGAAAGGGCAGGACCGAGGAAAGCTCACCGCCGGAGGCGCCGCCAAAGGCCGCCATCAAGGGGTAAACGCCCATGAGGCTCAGTACCCAGGCAAAGACCACCACCTTGGTGGCCCAGTTCACCACCGTCATTGCCCAGGCGCTGAGAAAATCGCCAAGCCGGGCGGGAAGCCCCGCCTCCACTTCCTCGATCAGTTTCAGCGCCTTGCCGGAAAGCCGTGGCCGCAGAAAAGCAAGCATCCGGCCCTTGAGCAGATAGGCCAGAACCGGCAGCAGCAGGAAGGCAAGCCATAGCAGCAGTGCGAAAGCGGTATCGGCCCGTTGCAGCACCATGCCAAGGCCTGCGGCACTCAACAGGGCATGAAGATCGAGAAGCCGCATGACCAGAAGCGCCGATGTGGCCCGCAGCAGCGGCACGGCAAATTCCGAGCGCATCAAGAGCGGAAAGCTGGTTTCGCCGCTGCGAAAGGGCAGCATGATATTCAGCAGGTTATGCACCTGCGCCAGATGAAACAGCGCAATATAGCGGCCTCTGGTTTCAGCCGGAAAATAATCGTAAATGCGCCATGCCCGCACAAGCGCCGTGGACACAAGCAGCGTCAACGCCAGCGCCACCGTGCCAAGCCCCACATGCCGCCACTCGGCCAGCACGGAGGCCCAGCCCCAGATCCATTGCACGAAGGCGATATAGGCCAGAATGGCAAAAAACGCGATCAGCGACACGCCATGGCGGCGGATGAAGGATTTTTGCGTGTCTTTGTCGATGACCGTCATGGCGTCCACGAGTTGCGAATTGCGCGCAGGCGCCGCTTCCTATAACACCCCTTCCAGCAAAGACCAGTATTTTCCGGAGTGCCCGCGTGCCGACCGATCCTTCGAATGCCCCAGAGACCGCCGCTCACACTGCCATCGAATTGTCGGTGGTGGTGCCCTTCATGAACGAGGAAGACAATGTCGGCCGCATGATCGAGCGCATTGCCGAAGCCTTGAAGGATTTCGGCAAGCCGTGGGAACTGATCCTCATCGATGACGGCTCCACCGACCGCACGCTGACGCGGGCAAGGGCCTATCTCGACCAGCCGGGCCTCAACCTGACGATCATCGAGTTCCAGCGCAATTTCGGCCAGGCCGCCGGTCTTCAGGCCGGGTTCGATGCCGCGCGCGGCCGCCTGATCGCCTCGCTGGACGGCGACCTGCAAAACGATCCGCATGACATTCCCTCGATGATTGCCGAAATGGAAAGCCGCGATCTCGACCTGCTCTGCGGCTGGCGCAAGGCGCGGCAGGATGCGCTGGTGCTGCGAAAAATCCCTTCCTGGTGTGCCAACCGCCTGATCGGCAAGGTAACAGGCGTGCGCATCCATGACTATGGCTGCGGGCTGAAGCTTTACCGCGCCAGCATCATCAAGCAGGTGCGCATCATGGGCGGTATGCACCGCTTCATTCCGGCCTGGGTGGCCAGCGTCATCCCCTCCTCGCGCATTGGCGAAACCGTGGTCAACCACCATGCCCGCCAGTTCGGGGAATCGAAATATGGCATTTCCCGCACGGCCCGCGTCATTCTCGATCTTCTGGCCGTGCTGTTCTTCATGCGGTTTCGCCAGAGGCCGGGGCACTTTTTCGGCATGATCGGCTTTTTCATCGGCGCCATCAGCGCGCTGATCCTTTTCTATCTGTTCATCGTCAAGCTGATGGGTGAAGACATCGGCACGCGCCCGCTGCTTCTGGTCGGCGTCATGCTGTTTCTTGCCGCCATCCAGATGATTACCACCGGCATCGTGGCGGAAATGCTGACGCGCTCCTATGACGAGCCGCGCGCCTATATCGTGCGCAAAACCTACGGCAAGGACGGCTGAGGATGCTGACGGCGCTGAAGGAGCGGCCATCGGCACTTTACCTGCTGCTGGCGGCCTATTTTCTGGCGAATATGGCGGTGCGGCTGATGCTGCCTGCCTCGCTGGAACTGGATGAGGGCCAGCAGCTCTATTATGCGCAGTGGCTTTCACTGGGCTATGACAGCCAGCCGCCCTTCTATAACTGGATCCAGTATGGCGTGGTGCAGCTTCTCGGCCCCACCGTTCTGTCGCTGACCCTGCTGAAAAACCTGATGCTGTTTGCCAGCTACGCGCTGATGGCAGCCACGGGTTTCATGCTGCTCAAACGCCGCGATCTTGCGGTGATTGCCGCGCTTGCCATTCTGACCATGCCGCAGGTGAGCTTCGAGGCGCAGCGCGATCTCACCCATACCGTCGCACTGATTTTTTGCACGGCCCTGTTTGTGTTTGCCCTTCTGGGCACGCTGAAATCGCCAAGCCTTGCAGGCTATGCGCTGACCGGGCTTGCCATCGGCTGCGGCACGATTTCCAAATATAATTTCGCGCTCATCCCGCTGGCTGCCGTGCTGGCGCTGTTGTGCGAGCCGCAATGGCGCCGCCGCCTTTTCGATTGGCGCATTCTCGTCACGCTGGCCATTGCCGCGCTGGTGGTGCTGCCGCATGGGCTGTGGTTTCTCGACCATATGGAAGAGGCCACCCGCAACACCATCGGCAAGATGACCGATACGAAGCTGAAGACCTTGACGGGCCAGATCGCCGTTGGCCTTCGCTCGCTCACTGCGGCAGCTCTTGCCAGCGCCGCACTCACCACGCTTCTGCTGCTCATTCCCTTTGGCGCAAACCTCAAGGCAACGCTTCGAAGCGGCAATGAATGGAGCCGCCTGCTGGGCCGGATCATGATGTTCGTCGTGGTCTTCCTGGCGCTGATGGTGCTGTTCGGCGGCGTCAGCTTCATCAAGGACCGGTGGCTTGCGCCCTGCTTCCTGATGCTGCCGCTCTATCTCTGCCTCAAGGTGGAGGCGGCGAATTCGGCACCGGATACCGCGCTCAAGCGCTTCCTGCCGGTGGCGCTGGTCATCATGGTGCTGGTGCCGCTGACGCTGACGCTGCGGGTTTTTCTGGCTGGCAGCTATGTGGAATATCAAAAGCAGAACGTGCCCTATGAGAAGGCCATAGACGGAGCGCTTGCCGCCCTGCCGCAAAGGCCCGCCCTGGTCCTGACCGTGGACCAGCAACTGGCGGGCAATGTGCGCCTGCACGCCCCCGATCTTGCAGTTGCCGTGCCGGGAAACCGCGCCACGACATCAGCCACCTTTCAGCATCCACAGGCCGTCTTGCTCCTGTGGCGCGACAAGGGTCGCCCACAGCCGGAATTGCCGCAAAACCTGCAAGACTGGCTGGCAACACAGCCTGACATGAAACAGCAGACGGTGGGCTCGCTGGCTCTGCCCTATATCCACGGCAAGGCGGGGGATTTCTACCACTTCCATTATGCCTTCTATACGCCCTGATTTTGCAGCAGCCAGTCCAGCGCGGCGCGCAGCGCCGCCACGGCCTGATCCACTTCCGAACGTGCAATGACCAGCGGCGGCGAAAACAGCATCCGGTCGCCGGTGGCCCGCACGATGACGCCATTTGCAACGCAGTGATTGCGCACCGCCGTGCCAATATCGTCGGGTTTTTCATAACGGCGGCGGCTTGCCTTGTCGGCGGTGATCTGTACCGCACCCATCAGGCCAACGCTTTGCACTTCCCCCACGGCCGGGTGATCGGCAAGGGAGGAAAGGGCCGCGCCGAAATAGGGGCCGATGTCGTCGCGCACCCGCTCCACCAGCCCCTCTTCCTCGATGATGCGCAGGTTTTCAAGCGCTGCGGCCGCCGCTGCCGGATGGCCGGAATAGGTATAGCCGTGATAGAAATCACCCACCTCGTCGCGCAGCACCTCGGCCACGCGGTCGGCCACCAGCACGCCGCCAATCGGCAGATAGCCGGAGGAGAGGCCCTTGGCGATAGGGGCTAAATCGGGCTCGAAATCGTAATATTGATGACCGAACCAGGTGCCGAGCCGGCCGAAGCCGCAAATCACCTCATCGGCAACCAGCAATATCCTGTATTTCGCGCAGATGCGCCGGATTTCCGGCCAATAGGTCTCGGGCGGAATGATGACCCCGCCCGCCCCCTGGATCGGCTCGGCCACGAAGGCTGCAACATTGTCCTCGCCAAGTTCGATGATCTTGTCTTCCAGTTCCCGCGCCACCTTCAACCCGAACTCGGCAGGCGCAAGCGTTCCGCCTTCGGCGTACCAGTATGGCTGGTTGATGTGGACGATACCATCGATGGGCAGATTGCCCTGCTCGTGCATCCACGTCATGCCGCCAAGCGAGGCGCCCGCCACCGTCGAGCCGTGATAGCCATTCTTGCGGGCAATCACTTTGGTTTTCGTCTCGTAACCCAGCGCCTTCCAGTAGACGCGGGCGATGCGGAACCAGGTATCGGAGGCCTCCGAACCGGAATTGGTGAAAAAGACGTGGTTGAGCTTGGCTCCGGCCTTGGCGGCAATCTTCTCTGCAAGCAGCGTGGTGGGGGGCGTGGTCGTGCCGAAAAAGCAATTGTAATAAGGCAGTTCCTGCATCTGGCGATAGGCGGCCTCGGCAATGGAGCGGCGGCCATAGCCCACATTGACACACCAGAGCCCGGCAAAGGCGTCGAGATATTGCTTGCCGGTACTGTCCCAGATGTAAACGCCCTCGCCGCGTTCAATGATGCGCGTGCCCTCGGCATTCAGCTTGTGCATGTTGGAAAAGGGATGGATATGATGGGCGGCATCGATGGCCGCGAGGTTGGAGAGGTTAGCAGCGGGCTTATCCATGCGGGCATTCCTTGAGCGCAATCCTCCGCCTTGCGGCAGGAGAATTGAAACGGCGTGTTTTATCCTTTACGAGCATGAAGGGCGCGCCACGCTTTGGCAAGCGCCCGGCTTCACCATCCAGCGGACCTTTCCATGACACAGACCGGCCATAGCGACCCTTCCTGCGACACCGACCCGAATGCCCGCATCGAGGTGCTGCTGGTTGGCATGAACGGTGATCTGCGCGGCAAGATGATCCCGCTTTCGGCGGAGGAAAAGGTCTGGAAAAACAGCGTGCGCCTGCCCTCCTCCACCCAGTCGCTGGACATCTGGGGCGATGACAATGACGACATTACCGGCATTTCGCTGACGCTGGGCGATCCCGATGGCATTTGCGTGCCGGACCGCCGCTCGCTTGCCGCCCTGCCCTGGGGCCCGAAGGGCTCGAAACAGGTGCTGGCCACGATGCACGATCTTTCAGGCGCGCCTTATTTCGTCTGTCCGCGCGCCATTCTGGCGCGGGTGCTGGACCGCTTCCGGCAACGGGGCCTGACGCCGGTGGTGGCAACCGAGCTTGAATTCTACGTGCTGGACGGAAACTGGCGCGAGCTTGGCCGCCCCATGCCGCCCAAACCGCTGACCTATCGCGGTGAGGCCAATGGCTTCCAGCTTTACGACATGCGCGCCACCGCCGCCATGGAGGCCTATCTGGACACGGTGCGCGACTATTGCAACGCCATGGGCCTGCCTGCGGATGCCACCACGGCGGAATTCGGCCCCGGCCAGTTCGAGGTAAACCTGCTGCACCGGCCCGATGCCATGGCGGCAGCCGATGACTGCATCTACCTCAAGCGGGTGGCCGAATTCGCGGCGCTGCGGCATGGCCTGAAATCCACCTGCATGGCCAAGCCCTATACGGGCGAGGCCGGTTCCGGCCTGCATGTGCATGTCAGCCTGATCGACAGCCAAGGCCGCAATATTCTCGATGCCGCCGGGGGCGATCCGGTGATGCTGAAATCCGTGACAGCCGGATTGTTGCAGACCATGGCGGAAACCCAGCTGATCTTCGCGCCCTTTGCCAATTCCTATCGCCGCTTCCAGCCGGGCTCCTTTGCGCCGGACAAGATCAACTGGGGCTTTGGCCATCGCGGCACCGCCATTCGCATACCCGAGCGCGATGGTCCGGCTGCGCGGGTGGAACACCGCGTGGCGGGGGCGGATGCCAATCCGCATCTGATGCTGGCCGCCATTCTCGGCGGCATATTGCGGGGGCTGGACGAAAATCTCGATCCCGGCCCGCAAACCGCCCCCGGACAGGAGCCGGATTGCCCGCTTCTGACCCATGACTTCCTGACCGCCGTGCGCCGTTTCAACAACTCCGCTTTCATTGCCGATATTTTCGGCGCCGATTACCAGCGGCTCTATGGCGAAACGAAGCACAAGGAGGCGCTGGCCTACCTGCGCACCGTATCTGACTTCGATTATCGCAGCTATCTGCCGCGCATCTGACCTTCACCCCGCCCTATCGCCGAAGTTGCACCGTGAAGACGCAGCGATGCATCGTCCTGTCCGCAGCGCGCACGGGCCTGCGTCGGGCGTGCTTGCGTCGTCGCGTCGCACTCATGCTTACGTAAGCCCCACAAACTGTATACACTTGTGTGGAAAACATGTTTTCCAACCGGTAAAATTTCGCGATCATGCGGTTAAGCCGCGAAAAAAATCGTTTGAATGCCGCATGATAGCCAAAAACGCGCCGCTTTTTGACGAAGTTTATTTGAGGCAGGGGTTGTTTTTTGGGCAGAATTCAAATTTGTTCGGCTCCCGAACCCTATCCAGAAGGGGAAGGAGAACAAAAATGAATCACTTTAAATCCCGATTGGCTACAACCCTCCTCGCCGGTGCGCTATTGTTCGGCGCAAGTCAGGCACTCGCAGAAGCTGTATTGCATCGCGGCAATGGGGGAGAGCCCAAATCGCTGGACCCCGCCCATATTTCAATCGATATCGAAGGCTTCGTCATTTACGACCTGTTCGAAGGCCTGACCGTCCACGATGCGAACGGCAACATCATTGCAGGGGCCGCCGAAAGCTGGAAGCTTTCCGATGACGGCACCGTCTATACCTTCAAGATTCGTGACAGCGCCAAGTGGTCGGATGGCTCGCCGGTCACGGCTGAAGACTTCCAGTTTGCCATGCGCCGTCTGGAAGATCCGAAAAACGCCGCCGAATATGCAAACCTGCTTTACCCCATCAAGAATGCCGAGGCCGTCAACACCGGCAAGATGCCGCTGGATCAGCTTGGCGTGAAGGTGATCGACGCCAAGACGCTGGAAATCACGCTGGAGCGCGCCACGCCCTATTTCCTGCAACTGATGGCGCATTACACCGCCCTGCCGGTCAACAAGGCCAATGTGGAAAAATTCGGCGACCAGTGGGTCAAGCCGGGCAATATGGTCAATAACGGCGCCTTCAAGCTGCAATCGCATGTGCCGAACGACAACCTGACCGTCGTGAAGAACGACCAGTACTGGGACGCCAAGAACGTCAAGCTGGACAAGGTGATCTTCTACCCGATCGAAGACGATGCCGCCGCCGTGCGCCGCTTCGAAGCCGGCGAACTGGACGTGACCTACAACTTCTCCGCCGACCAGTTGAAGCGCCTGCGGGATCTCTACAAGGATCAGGTCCATGTCGATCCGGGTCTTGCGACCTATTACTATGCCTTCGACACCCGCCAGGAGCCGATGAGCGACGTGCGCGTGCGCAAGGCGCTGTCCATGGCGATCGACCGTGACTTCCTGTCGAACGAAATCTATTCCGGCGCGCAGCTACCGCTCTATTCCATGGTGCCTCCGGGCATGGAAGGTTATGAAAAGCCGCCGCAGCCCGATTTCGCCGGACTTTCGCAGATCGACCGCGAAGACAAGGCCGTGGAGCTGATGAAGGAGGCCGGTTACGGCAAGGGCGGCAAGCCGCTCAACCTGGAAATCCGCTACAACACCAACACCAATCATGAGCGTGTGGCCACCGCCATTGCCGATATGTGGAAGACCACTTTCGGCGCCAAGGTGTCGCTGGTAAACCTCGACGTGGCCTCGCACTATTCCTACCTGAAGGAAGGCGGCAAGTTCTCCGTGGCCCGCGCCGGCTGGAGTGCCGACTATGCCGATCCGGAAAACTTCCTGGCGCTGACGCTCAGCACCAATACCAGCTTCAACTACGCGCACTGGAACAATGCGGAATTCGACGCGCTGATGAAGAAGTCCTATGACGAAAAGGACGTGAAGGCGCGCATGGAGCTGATGCACAAGGCCGAGCAGATCCTGGTGGACGAGCAGCCGGTGGCGCCGTTGATGAACAGCGCAAATCTGTGGCTGGTTTCCAGCAAGGTTTCCGGCTGGGGCAACAACCCCGTCAACGAGCATTATTCCAAGTATCTGAGCGTTTCCAGGTAACAGCGAACGGGAGATGACGCGCGATAGGTCAGATAGACCTGTCGCGCGTCTGCTATTATCCATGATCAATTTCGTTCTGCGAAGACTGGCGAGCGCGGTGCCAACGCTGTTTCTCGTCATTACCATCTCGTTTTTCCTGATGCGCATGGCGCCGGGCGGTCCGTTCGATCTCGAACGTCCGCTGCCGCCAGACATCATGGCGAACCTGATGAAGACCTATCAGCTCGATCAGCCGCTGTGGAAACAGTATATCACCTATGTTTCCAATGCCGTGCAGGGCGATTTCGGGCCAAGCTTCATCTATAAGGACAATACGGTTTCCCAGTTGATCGGCCAGGCGCTGCCCTATTCCGTGCAGCTTGGCGGCACGGCACTGCTTCTGGCGCTGGTGGGCGGCGTGATCCTTGGCACGATTGCCGCGCTTCGGCAAAACGGCATTATCGATTTCGTGCTGATGACCTTTGCCACCATTGGCGTAACTGTGCCCAATTTCGTGATGGGGCCGGTGCTGACGCTGATCTTCGCGCTGATGCTGGCCTGGCTGCCCGCGGGCGGCTGGGGGGACGGCTCGCTCTACTTCCTCGCCCTGCCCATCACCGTGCTCGCCCTGCCGCAGGTGGCGGTGATTGCGCGGCTGACACGCGGCTCGATGATCGAGGCGCTGCACACCGACCATATCCGCACCGCCAAGGCTTACGGCCTGCCATCGCGGGTCGTCGTCATCACCCACGCGCTGCGCGGCGCCATGCTGCCGGTCGTTTCCTATCTGGCGCCGGCGGCGGCCGCCCTTCTCACCGGTTCCGCCGTGGTGGAAAGCATTTTCACCATTCCCGGCGTTGGCCGCTTTTTCGTGATCGGCGCGCTGAACCGCGACTATCCGCTGGTCATGGCCACCGTGGTTCTGGTTGCCGTGTTCGTCATCGTCTTCAACCTGTTGGTCGATATTGCCTATGGCCTTCTCGATCCGAGGGTCCGCCATGACTGATATTTCCACCTCCGCGCCTGCCGCTGCGCCGCAAATTGAAGGCCGCAGCCTGGGCCAGCTTGCCCTGCTGCGCTTCCGCCGCAACAAGGCCGCCATGGGCGGCAGCGTCATGCTGCTGCTGATCGCGCTGTTCTCCTTTGTCGGGCCGCTGTTTTCCTCGCACGCCTATGACCAGGTGTTTCCGTCCTATGTATCGGTCGCGCCGAGCCTCAAGCCCTTTCCCAACCCGGAAACCCTGCATGACGTGGCCGATAGCGCCGCCAAAAGGGCACGCCTGCTGCTGGAAAGCTTCGAGGTCAAGGCGGGAATCTTCACCGCCAAAGTGTCCTCCAACCGCCCGATCGACGAGCGCAGCGTGCGCTATTTCGACCGGGTGAACGAGTTCAAGGATACGAAAATCGCCGAGACCGCGCCCGATCAGCTCTCCATGGTGCTGACGGGCCATGTGTCGCAGGAATATTTCCCCTTCGGCACCGACAGCAATGGCCGTGACCTTCTGGTGCGCGTCATGCTGGGCGGGCAGATTTCCATTGCCGTCGGCCTTGCAGCCAGCCTCGTTTCGCTTGGCATCGGCGTGGTCTATGGCGCCACCTCCGGCTATCTCGGCGGTCGGGTGGACAATGTGATGATGCGCATTGTCGAAATTCTCTATTCCCTGCCCTTCGTTTTTCTCGTCGTGGTCATGGTGGTGTTTTTCGGCCGGTCGATCTGGCTGATCTTCATTGTCATCGGCGCGGTGCAATGGCTGGAAATGGCCCGCATCGTGCGCGGCCAGACGCTCTCCCTCAAACGCCGCGAATTCGTGGGCGCCGCCCAGGCGCTGGGATTGACCGATTGGCAGATCATCCGCCGCCACATCATTCCCAACACGGTGGGGCCGGTCATCGTGTTCGTCACCGTGGTGGTGCCGCATGTGATCCTGACGGAAAGCTTTCTTTCCTTCCTTGGCCTTGGCGTTCAGGCGCCGCTGGCAAGCTGGGGCACGCTGATCTCGGAAGGCGCGCGCAACATGCAAAATGCGCCATGGCTGCTGATCTTCCCGGCGATCTTCTTCGTTCTCACGCTGTTTTCGCTGAATTTCGTTGGCGATGGCCTGCGTGACGCGCTCGACCCGAAGGACCGATAAGCATGGACAAGACACAGAACGACACCGTCCTTGCCGTCAAGGATCTCAAGGTCAGCTTCACCACGCCGGATGGCGAGGTGCAGGCGGTGAAAGGCGTGAGCTACGAGGTGAGAAAGGGCGAAACGCTTGCCATCGTCGGCGAATCCGGCTCCGGCAAGAGCCAGACCATGATGGCGATCATGGGCCTTCTGGCCGCCAACGGGCAGGTTTCCGGCTCTGCCCGCTATGGCGAAACGGAAATGGTGGGCGCCAGCCTCCAGACCCTGAACAGCGTGCGCGGCGCAAGGATCACCATGATCTTCCAGGAGCCGATGACCTCGCTGGACCCGCTTTACACGGTCGGCAAGCAGATTGCCGAGCCCTTGATCCACCATCGCGGCATGAAGAAGGCTGAGGCCCGCAAAAGGGTTCTCGAACTTCTGACGCTCGTGGGCATTCCCGAACCGGAACGGCGCATCGACAGCTATCCGCACGAGCTTTCCGGCGGCCAGCGCCAGCGCGTAATGATTGCCATGGCGCTCGCCAACGAGCCGGACCTGCTGATTGCCGACGAGCCGACCACCGCGCTGGATGTTACCATTCAGGCGCAGATCCTCGACCTTCTTGCCGATCTGCAAAAGCGTTTCGGCATGGCCATCGTGTTGATCACCCACGATCTCGGCGTGGTGAAACACGTCGCCGACCGGGTGATCGTCATGCGGCGCGGCGAGGTGGTGGAACAGGGCAGCCGCGACGATATTTTCGAGCGACCGCAGGCCGACTACACGAAAATGCTGCTGGCAGCCGAACCGAGCGGTGAAAAACAGCCCCCTGCCCCCACCGCACCCGTGGTGCTGGAAGGCAGGAATGTCGTGGTGGATTTCGACATCAGCTCAGGGCTGCTGTTCAAGACGGCCAGACAGTTCCGGGCAGTGGATCACGTCAACCTGACGCTGCGGCAGGGCCAGACCATTGGCATTGTCGGTGAATCGGGATCGGGAAAATCCACGCTTGGCCGGGCGCTGCTCAAGCTTCTGCACGCACAGGGCCGTTTCAGCTTCGAGACCACGGATATTTCCGGCCTCGACCGTGCGGGAATGCGGCCCTACCGCAAGCGGATGCAGCTTGTGTTTCAGGATCCCTATGGGTCGCTTTCGCCCCGCCAGACGGTGGGCGAGATCATCACCGAAGGGCTTTACGTTCACGAACCGCAGCTTTCCAAGGCCGAACGCGACCAGCGCGCCATCGCCGCACTGGTGGAGGTGGGGCTGGACCCGGCCGCGCGCAACCGCTATCCGCACGAGTTTTCCGGCGGCCAGCGTCAGCGCATCGCCATTGCCCGCTCGATGATTCTCAAGCCGAAGGTGGTCATTCTCGACGAGCCCACCTCGGCGCTGGACCGTTCCGTCCAGCGGCAGGTGATCGAGCTGTTGCGCGACCTGCAACAGAAACACGATCTTTCCTATGTGTTCATCAGCCACGACCTTTCGGTCATCAAGGCGATTTCAGACCATGTGATCGTGATGAAGAATGGCAAAATCGTTGAGGAAGGCCCGACGCGGGAGATTTTCGAAAGCCCGGCCCAGGACTATACCAAAGCGCTGATCGCCGCCGCCTTTACCCACTGAGATTCGGACACCCTGTGAAGGTGCGGGGCGCCGTGAACCATGGCGTCCCGCTCAACTACCGGCTGGAACCAGCACTTTCAGCTCGCCCGGATGGCTCCTGATTTCGATGTTGCGGGGCATCCGCAGCAATTCGCCATCGATCACGCAGACCGCGCCTTTTCTGAGCCGTGGAAAATGCAGCTTGAGAAGCGGCGCGGCAGCCGCCGTCACGGCCTCGTTCTCATGCAGGCGACCGCGTAAAATATCCACCGCCAGCCCCACCACGCCCACCGTGTCCAGCGGCGCGGCCAGATAGATGCCGAGCTGGCCGGTGGTGACATCATCGGCATAAAACAGCGGATTGCTGCCAATCGGATTATTGGAAACAGAGATGGCCGAAACCTCGCGCTGATCCACCTTGCCATCGGCATTGATGTCGAAAGCCACGTCGAAGCGCGGCGGGTTGAGCATGACGCTCAATGCCGCGCTGGCGCTGGCGCGCATCTTGCCAAGGCGGGAGGCGAAATCCATGCGGTTTCTGAGGCGCACCATGCGCGCGTGCATACCGGCGGAAAACTGGTGGACGAAGGGATGGCCATTGGCGGAGGCGATGTCCACGGATTTGATCTCGGCGCTCGAAAGCGTCTCCAGCACCTGCCAGATGTCGAGCGGCAATTTCAGCGTGCGGGCAAAAAGGTTCATCGTTCCGGCAGGCACGATGCCCAGCGGAATGCCCGCCTTCCAGCAAATGGCTGCCGCGCCTGAAATCGTCCCGTCGCCGCCGCCTGCAATCAGCGCATCGTAGCCACCATGGGTGGCCTCTTTCAAGGCACCCGTTATGTCCTTGCCAGCCACGACGGCGCAGTCCAGCTCATGCCCGGCCTGACTGAACACGGCGTGCGCCCGCTCACAATAAGCCTGCATATCCGTGGTGCGAAACGTACCACCATCACGATTGAGAACGGCCTTGATCTTCATCTGTCCTCGCGTTTCGGAACCTTGCGGTACACATTGCACCAATCATCTTTCGCCTCCGGTGCATCAAGGGCAAAACGCCGCTTGGCTGCAAAAGTTGCAAACCTGCCATGCAGCGCCAGGGGCGGGGTTACTGCGCTGCATATAAGCATGATAAAAGGCAAAAACAGATGCAACCCTCACAGATATGATTCGCCTTTCCCGGCGCCTGCGGATGCCTGGCGAAACAGAGGGAGGGCCAGCCCCATGCAAAGGACCACCGAATGAATGAAAGCTTCCGGCAGGAGAAGGCGGCTTTGCCCGATGCGGCCGAAAACGCCGATGCCGCGCCAGTGAGCGGGAAAACCGCGGCCCTGATCGAGCTTGCACTGGCGGTGGGCGGCTTTGGCATCGGCACGGGTGAATTCGCCATCATGGGGCTTTTGCCGGATGTGGCCGCAAGCTACGGGGTCAGCGTGCCGGAGGCGGGTCATGTCATCAGCGCCTATGCGCTGGGTGTGGTGGTGGGCGCGCCGATCATCGCCGTGCTTTCCGCGCGGCTGCCGCGCAAGACGCTGCTGATCGGGCTGATGAGCCTGTTTGCGCTGGGCAATCTTGCCAGTGCGTTTGCGCCCGGCTTTTTGAGTTTCACGCTGCTGCGTTTCATCACCGGCCTGCCGCATGGCGCCTATTTCGGGGTGGCCTCGCTGGTGGCGGCCTCCATGGCCGCGCCCAACCGGCGGGCAAGCGCCGTTGGCCGCGTCATGCTGGGGCTGACGGTCGCGACATTGCTCGGCACGCCGCTCGCCACCTTTTTCGGCCAGATGCTGAGCTGGCGATCCGCCTTTGTGCTGGTGGGGACGATTGCCGCCTTGACCGCCCTGCTCATCGGTCTGAACCTTGCGCGGGACAAGGTGGAGGAAAGCGCCAGCATCCGCCGGGAGCTTGGCGCTTTCACGCGGCCGCAGGTCTGGTTCAACCTGGCCATTGCCGCCACCGGCTTTGGCGGGCTCTTTGCCATTTTCAGCTATATCGCCCGCACCACCACCGATACGGCGGGCCTGCCCGCCTCTACGGTGGCGCTGGTTCTGGTGGTCTTCGGCATTGGCATGAATGTCGGCAATATCCTGGGATCGCGGCTGGCCGATTACTCGCTGAAAGGCACGATCGGCGGAATGCAGGTGTTCAACATGGTGGTGATGACCACGTTTTCGCTGACAGCGGCCAATCCCGTCATGCTGTTTATCTGCGTGTTTCTCACCGGCTGCGGCTTTGCCGCCTGCCCGGCGGTCCAGACAAGGCTGATGGATGTGGCAGCCGACGCGCAGACCCTGGCCGCCGCCTCCAACCACTCCGCCTTCAACATTGCCAATGCGCTTGGCGCATGGCTTGGAGGACTGGCTGTTGCCCATTACGGCTATGGCTCCACAGGGTATGTGGGCGCCGCACTTTCGGTGCTCGGCTTCTGCGTCTTCATGATTTCGCTTTTGGCCGAACGCAGATCCATCACGGTTAACAAAGCCTGAAATCAACAGCTTACGAGAGATGTCACGATCCCGGTCCAGCCTTTGATTGTGCAATGCGGCAGAAAAACGTGATCGACCGCAAAGCACTTGACAATTGCCGGAAAGAGTCGCAGCTAATCATCACGCCCACACATTTTCGGGGGGCGGATTTCAACGGAGTCATCGTTTCGATGCCAAGCGACAGTAGCAGTCGATTGTCTTTGCCGTACGCGGCCATCGCGCTCTGACGTCTCCGTCAGCCTGCCCGATCGGTCGCTACGGCGGATCGACGGAAAGGCAAGCTAATGAACATCCAGCGCCTTCAAGGCCGGGCTGGCCATGCCGCCCGCGCCCTTCTCAATGACAGCCTCAATGTTGTCACCATTGCCGAACGGATCGAGCAGCTAAACCAGCTCGACATCGAAGAGGCAGCCGATGCCGTTGCACATTTGCCGCAGCCAAAGGCGCTTCGCGTCATTGCCCGGCCAGAGCTGCACAATGCCGGAAAAATCCTTGCCGCCATGCCGGTGGATCAGGCCGTGCGTCTGCTGAAAGCAACCGCCCACGACCGCGTGGCCGATATTTTTCAGGAGATGGAGGACCGTCCCCGCGCCATCATCTTTTCGCGGCTCGATCCGGCCACGGCGCACGCCGTGGAACATCTGATGGCCTATCCGCAACGCACGGCAGGCTCCATCATGACCACGGAATATGTGGCCGTGCCGGATGACTACACCGTTGCCGAAACGCTGGCCCATATCCGCCGCGTCGAAAGCCACAGCGAAACAGTCTATGCCATCTATGTTCTCGACCGGGAAAGCGGCGCGCTGACCGGCGTGGTTACGCTGCGCCGCCTGGTGACGGTGCCGGGAGAGGCCGATATTCTCTCCGTTGCCCGCCGCGACGGTATCGAAACCGCCGGACCGCTGATGGCACAGGAGGATGTGGCCCGGCTGATCCGCCGCAACAATCTTCTGGCCCTGCCGATCGTCAATGACGAAGACCGGATGCTGGGCATCGTCACCGTGGACGACGTGATCGACACGATGATTGCCGACACCACGGAAGACGCCCAGAAATTCGGCGGCATGGAAGCGCTCGGCAAGCCTTATAACCAGATCAGCTTTGCCGGCATGATCCAGAAGCGTGCGGGCTGGCTATGCGCCCTGTTCGTGGGAGAAATGCTGACGGCCAGCGCCATGCAATATTTCGAAAACGAGCTGGAAAAGGCCATTGTGCTCACCCTCTTCATGCCGCTCATCATGAGTTCCGGCGGCAATTCCGGTTCGCAGGCCACGTCGCTCATCATCCGGGCGCTGGCGCTTGGCGAGCTGAAATTGTCAGACTGGTGGCGGGTTGGCCTGCGCGAATTGCCCACGGGCGTGACCTTGGGCGCCATTCTCGGCGCCGTCGGCTTCATCCGCATCATGATCTGGCAGAAGCTGGGCTTTTACGATTACGGCGAGCACTGGGTGCTGATCGGCTTTACCGTCTTCTCGGCCCTGATCGGTATTGTCACCTTCGGCTCGATGGCGGGCTCCATGCTGCCCTTCATCCTGCAAAAGCTGCGGCTCGATCCGGCCAGCGCCTCCGCCCCCTTCGTCGCCACGCTGGTGGATGTGAGCGGTCTGGTCATTTATTTCAGCGTCGCGCTGCTGATTTTGAGCGGAACGCTGCTGTAAAGGCGTGGATCGGCTACTGCATAATTCCTTAAATCGGAATCGATTTAAAGTGAAAATTATGCAGCAGCTTTAAAGTGTTACAGCGTCCTTTGTGCGTTTGATAAAACGCACGGCGCTGTAAGGCAAGCAAAGGCCCGCATCGCTGCGGGCCTTTTTCATTTCCGCCCTGCGGTGCTTATTCCGCCGCCATGGCGGAGCGCGGCGGCTCGGCGTCGCGGTTGGCGGCATTGTCGTGGTGTTTGCGGCGGAGCAGCCTGCCGAGAAACTTTTCGAAACGGTCCATTTCAAGGAAGATCACCGGCGTGATGAACAGCGTGAGAAGCTGCGACACCACCAGACCGCCCACCACCGCCACGCCCAGCGGCTGGCGAAGCTCGGAGCTTGCGCCCTCGCCCATGGCGATCGGTAGCGCACCGAGAAGGGCACAGAACGTCGTCATCATGATTGGACGGAAACGGCGCACGCAGGCCTCGTGAATGGCTTTGGCGGGCGTTTCGGCGTGATCGCGGATCAACTCTATGGCCACGTCGATCATCATGATGGCGTTTTTCTTGACGATGCCGATCAGCATCAAAAGGCCGATCAGGGCAATGATCGACATGTCGAAGCCGAGAAGCTTCAGCGAAAGCAGCGCCCCGAAGGCGGCCGCCGGCAGGCCGGACAGGATGGTGAGCGGGTGGATGAAGCTTTCATACAACACGCCCAGCACCACATAGATCGTCAGCACCGCCGCAAGGATCAGCAGGCCGGTGCTGCCTTGCGAATCCTTGAAAATCTGCGCCGTGCCGCCATAGGTGGTGAAAACATCGGCCGGCAGGCCTACTTCCTTCTTGATCTCATCGATCCGGTCCGTCGCCTGGCTGAGAGAAACCCCTTCCGGCAGGTTGAAGGAAATGGTGGTCGCAACAAGCTGGCCGTTCTGGTTGATGGCGACGGGTGCCGATTTGCGCACGACATTGGCGAAGTTGGACAGCGGCACCAGCGTGCCGGTGGAGGCTGAGCGGATGCGAATATCCTTCAGGAACTCATCCGTCCACTGGCGGCTCTTGTCGAATTCCACGATCACGTCATAGCTGTCGCCGGTGGACTGGATTTGTGCCGCCGTATAGCCGCTGAAGGCCATTTCCAGCGTCTTGCGCAACTGGTCGCTGGTAATGCCGAAGGCCGCCGCCTTTTCCATGTCCAGATTGATGGTGGCGGAAATCGCATCGTTCTGCGCATCCGACGTCACGTCGGTAAACAGGTGGTCGCGGCGCATGACCTTGAGGATCGTGTCCGACCACTGGTTGGTTTCCGTCGAGTTCAGGCCCTGCACCACGAGCTGGTAAAGGCTGGCCGTGCTTCTGCCGCCAAGCCTGAGGCTTTGCTGCGGATTGATATAGGCCCGGATCCCGGCAATCCTGGCGAGATCACGCCGCAGGTCGTTCAGCGTCTGCTGCAAGGGCGGACGCTCATTCTTGGGCTTCAGTTCCACGTTCAGCGAGCCGTTGTTCAGCGGACTGCGGCTGTTGCCGCCCACGATGGAATTGACGTGTTTGACAGCCGGATTGGCCTGAAGAACCGCCGCAACCTGTCCCTGCAATTCCTGCATGGCCTCGTAGGAAATATCCTCCCGCGCGCGGGTGGACACGGAAAGACGGCCAACATCCTCCTGCGGAAAGAAGCTCTGCGGCAGGGTGTAAAACAGCCATCCCGACGCCGCGACCGAGGCGAAGAACACCAACATCACCGTGAAGCGATGGCGGATGCACCACACCACCGAGCGGTCGTAACCGCGCAGCGTCCAGGCAAAGCCCTTGTCGAACTGGCGGATAAGCCAGGGCGGATTGCTGGAATGGGCCGAAATGCGCGCGCCCAGCATGGGCGTGACGGTCAGCGATACCACCGCCGACGACAGGATGGCCATGGTGACGACCATGCCGAACTCGTTGAAGATGCGGCCGATCACACCGCCCATCAGCAGGATGGGAATAAAGACGGCAACCAGCGAGATGGACATGGAGATGATCGTATAGCTCACCTCGGCTGCACCCTTCAGCGCAGCCTCCCGCACGGGCATCCCCTCTTCCACCAGCCGCAGGATGTTTTCCAGCATGACGATGGCGTCATCCACCACCAGCCCCACGGATAGCGTAAGCGCCAGAAGCGAAATGTTGTCGATACTGTAACCCAGCATATACATGCCGCCGCAGGTGGCGATGAGCGACAGCGGCACTGCAAGCCCCGGAATGACGGTGGCGGTGAGGTGGCCGGTAAACAGGTAGATCACCAGAATGACCAGCGCGATGGTCAGCATCAGCGTGAATTCCACGTCATGCACCGCTTCGCGAATGGAAGCGGAGGAATCGTTCATGACATTGATGATGACCGACGGCGGCAATTGCTGGCGCAACGCCGGCAGCTTGGCCATGATCTCATCCACCACCTGCACGGTATTGGCATCGGGCTGGCGCTGCACGGCCAGCACGATGGCGCGCTTGCCGTCATACCAGCTTCCGCCTTGCAGGTTTTCCACGCTATCCTGCACATTGGCGACATCGCCCAGATGAATGGGCGCACCATTGCTGTTGGCAATCACCAGCGACTTGAACTGGTCTGCATTGGTGCGCTGGGTATTGGCCTCGATGGTCAATTGCTGGTTGGCGCTGGAAAGCGTGCCGATCGGCAACTGGCTGTTGGCATTGGCCACCGCCGTCGTCAGCGTATCGACGCCAAGCCCCCTTGCCTGCAATTTGGCGGGATCCACGCCGATGCGCACCGCATAGGTCTGCGAGCCATAGACGCTGACCTGCGCCACGCCGGGCAGCGTGGACAGAAGCGGCGAGATGATATTGTTGGCAATCTCATCCACCTTGCTGCGGGGCATTTCGTCGCTGCGCACGGCGAGAATCAGCACCGGCGCATCGGCCGGGTTGGTCTTGCGGTAGCTTGGCGTGCTGGTCATGTTGGATGGCAATTGCCGCGTGGTGCGCGAAATGGCCGATTGCACATCCGCCGCCGCCGCATCGATATTGCGGTTGAGGTCGAACTGCAACACGATGGAGGTGTTGCCCAGCGTGTTGGTGGCGCTGATTTCCGTAATGCCGGGAATGGTCTGAAACTGCTTGACCAGCGGCGTCGTCACCGAGGTGGCCATGGTTTCCGGCGATGCGCCGGACAGCGAGGCCGAAACGTTAATGGTGGGAAAATCCACCTTTGGCAGCGCTGCCACAGGCAGCAGCCGATAACCCGCAAGCCCTGCCAGCACCAGCCCGATGGCCAGAAGCGTGGTGGCGACAGGCCGGTTGATACAGAATGCCGGGATCATTCCTGTCCTCCCTGGCTCTTGTTTTCAGCAAGTTTCTGGCCGGGCTTGCTCGATGCGGCGGTTTCCACCGTGACGGTCTGGCCGTCTGCAAGCTGCGCCAGACCTTCCACCACCACCTGCTGGCCTTCCTTGAGGCCGGAGGCGATGGCCGTCATGTCGCCATTGGCGCGCAGAACCTTGACGGGGGTGACGCGCACCTTGCGATCACCATCGACGGTATAGACAAAATCGCCATCGGCGCCGGGCCTGACGGCAACCGTCGGCACCACGATATTGCTGTCGCTGCTGGCAAAGCGCACCGTCACGTTCACACTCTGGCCCGGCCAGAGCGTGCCCTTGCTGTTTTCGAAACGCGCCTTGACCGACACGGTACCGGAGGAGGTATCCACCGCATTGTCGAAGAAGCTCAGCGTGCCGCTATCGGCCTCGCCGCCGGTGGAGAGCGGATCGACATCCACCGTTACGGGATGAGCGCCCGCCGCTGCCCGCAACTGCGGCAGATAGCGTTCCGACATCGGAAATTTCACGAAAATCGGGTTGTAGCGGGTGATGGTGACAATGGTGGAACCAGCACTGACATAGGCGCCGGGGCTGACCTGCACGCTGCCCAGCCTGCCATCATAGGGGGCACGGATCTGCATGTGATCAAGCGCGACCTGATCGGCCTCCAGCGTTGCCTTCAGCGCATCGCGCGAGGCAACCGCCGCATCGCGCGTGGCCCTGGCCTGCTCATAGGTCTGCTGCGACTGGGCGTTCTGCTTGACGAGGCTTGAGGCGCGTTGCAGCGCAGCCTCCGCCTCGGCAAGCGTTGCCTCGGCGGCGGCGATATTGGCCCGGTCCTTGTCCACCGTTGCCCGCGCGGACCGGTCGTCCATGCTGGCAATCAATTCGCCAGCCTTGATTTCCTGCCCGTCCCTGGCGGCAATGGAAATGACCTGCCCGGCCTGAAGCGCGGCAATGGTGGTGCTGTCATCGGCCTCGGCCCATCCTGTGGCCCCCGCATCCATCGGCAGGTTTGCGGTGCTGGCCGCCACGGTTTTCACCACCGCCGGGCCGCCATTGCGGCGGTTGCCGCCACGGTTGCCACCGCCAGCGCCGCCGCCATTCTGGCCCTGCGCTGCCGTTGCGCCGCCCCCCGCGTGAGCGGACTGATCCGGCGAGCCTGCCTGCTGCTTGCCCGCAAGCGCATTGAGATAGGGAATTTGGTCTCGATACGTCCATCCGCCAATGGCAATTGCCACCAGCACGCCTGAGGTGATCCAGAATTTATTCATAACGGGCCTAACGAGCTTGGAGCATCCGGCAGAGGGCTGCCCCTGGCGGAAAATTGAGGGTCACGACTGGTCCATCGCGATGGCGACCGCCACCGGATGACCGGCTTCAGCCCGCCGGTCAGCGGGCCGAACACCTTTTCACCATCATCACGTAAATCATGTTACACGCAAACATTCGCGATCGCGCAAATTGATCAACAACAGGTGAGTTCGCCTTAATTTCTCGTAATAATCGCCCTATGCTTGCATTGTCAGAGCGATTTCGCCGCCCCGCCATCCACGCGCACCATGGTGCCGGTCACATAGGAAGCAGGCACCGAGCAGAGAAAAGCAGCCGTTGCCGCAAATTCCTCGACCCGTCCCAGCCGTCCTGCCGGGATGCCGGAAAGAGAGGCTGCACGCACCTCGTCCAGCGTCTTGCCCGACCGTTTGGCATTTGCACCGTCCAGCTCGTCGATCCGGTCGGTATGGATGCGGCCGGGCAGGATCAGGTTTGCGGTCACGCCATAAGAGGCAAGCTCCGAAGACAATGTCTTGTTCCACCCGACAAGCGCCCCACGCAGCGTATTGGACAGGGCAAGATTGGCGATCGGCTCCACCACGCCCGACGACGCAACCGTGAGGATGCGCCCGAAGCCTTGCGCCTTCATCAAAGGCGAAAGCGCATTGGTCAGCGTGATGACCCGCACCACCATGGTCTGGAAGAAGGTATAAAGCTTGTCTGCATCCATCTCCTCAGCCGTTCCCGGCGTGGGACCGCCGGTATTGTTGACCAGAATATCGATGCCACCCAGTTTTTCGCGCACGGCATGAAGCATCGCATCGACAAAATGCGCATCGGCAAGATCTGCCACCACATAATCGGCCTTGCCGCCTGCGGCGGCGATTGCGTCGCAATTGGCCTTCAGCTTCTCTTCCGTGCGCCCGCAAATCAGCACATGCGCCCCTTCTGCCGCCAGCGCGCTGGCAATGCCCGCGCCAAGCCCCCGAGACGCCGCCAGAACAAGAGCGCGCTTGCCGGAAATGCCGAGATCCATGGTTTGAAATCCTTCTTTCACTGTCAATGGCGCAAAGGCTACAGCGTTCCCGCAAAGCTGTGAATTGCTTTTCGCCGCCCGCGCACAACCCCGGCTTCATCCCGATACGCATTTGCCAAGGGAAAACCGGATTCCACTTTTCTCAGGACAATGCTTCCTGTCGCGCATTTCCGGACGGAAAACCGGATTCCACTTTTCCTGGAAATGCTTTATCCCCGCCGCAGAAAGGAACGCCACATGCAGCACCAACATGTCACGCCGCATCCGCTGGAGGTTTTGCAGCGGGTTTACGGGTATAGCGGCTTTCGCGGCAAGCAGGCGCCGGTCATCCAGCGGGTCGTGGCCGGGGGCGATGCGGTGGTGCTGTTTCCCACGGGGGCGGGAAAATCCCTGTGTTTTCAAATTCCCGCCCTTTGCCGCAAGGGAGTGGGCGTCGTGGTTTCCCCGCTGATCGCCCTGATGCGCGATCAGGTAACGGCCCTTGCCCAGCTTGGCATTCGCGCCGCCGCGCTGAACTCCTCCCTCACCCGCGAGGATTATCTCGAGGTGCGCCGCAGCCTTTCCGACGGCACGCTCGATCTTCTTTATGTCACGCCGGAGCGTATGGTAACGCCCGGTTTTCACGAGCTGATGAGCGGCGTGGAGATTGCTCTTTTTGCGATAGACGAGGCCCATTGCGTTTCCCAATGGGGGCATGATTTCCGCCCGGAATATCGGGCGCTGGGCGGGCTGAAGACGCTTTATCCCGGCGTGCCGCGCATGGCGCTGACCGCCACCGCCGATCCCCATACCCGCCAAGACATCATCGACCGGCTGGAACTGCATGACGCGGAGGTTTTCACCACCTCCTTCGACCGGCCGAACATTTCCTACGAGATCGTCGAGCGGGACCAACCGCGCCAGCAACTTTTGCGCTTCCTGTCGCGCCACAAGGGATCGAGCGGCATCGTTTACTGCCTGTCGCGGGCCAAGGTCGAGGAGACGGCCGAATGGCTGAACGAGCAGGGCATTGACGCCCTGCCCTATCATGCCGGCATGGACCGGCAGATCAGGGATGCCAATCAGGATGCCTTTCTGAAGCAGGAGGAATTGTGCCTTGTGGCAACCGTCGCCTTCGGCATGGGCATCGACAAGCCGAATGTGCGCTATGTGGCTCATCTCGATCTGCCAGGTTCGGTGGAGGCCTATTACCAGGAAACCGGGCGCGCCGGACGCGATGGCCTGCCCTCCGAAGTCTGGATGGCCTATGGCATGGCCGATGTGATCCAGCGCGGCCGCATGATCGATGAAGGTGGCGCAAGCGAGGACGTGAAGCGCGTGGAGCGCGCCAAGCTGAACGCGCTGCTGGCCATTTGCGAAACGCCGGGCTGCCGCCGTCAGGCCATTCTGGCGCATTTCGGCGAGGCGCATGGCGGCAGTTGCGGCAATTGCGACACCTGCCTCAAGCCGGTGGAAACCTGGGACGGCACGGACGCCGCCATAAAGGCGCTGGCCGCCATCTATCGCACCGGCGAGCGCTTCGGAACCGGGCATCTGGTGGATGTGCTGACGGGCGAAATCAACGAAAAAACCACCCGTTTCGGCCATGTGGACATGCCGGTTTTCGGAGCGGGCAAGGACCTGCCCGCCAAGACATGGTCTTCCGTCTACCGGCAATTGCTGGCCGCCGGATTGATCTTCGTGGACCACACCGCCTTCGGCGCCCTCAAACTGGATGAAAGCGCGCGCGCCGTTTTCAGGCGCGAGAGGGAGATCCGCTTTCGCAAGGATCGTCCCAGTCGCGGCAAGGCGGCAAAACAGGGCCTTGCCGGTTCCGGCACCAGACAGCGCGCCGAACTGGACGAGGCCGAAACCGCGCTGTTCGAAGCACTCCGAAAACTGCGGCGGGAGCTGGCGCAGGACCAGGGCGTTCCGCCCTACGTCATCTTTCCCGATACCACGCTGATCGCCATGACAAAGGCAAGGCCGCTGACGCCGGATGAGTTGCTGGACGTGTCCGGCGTTGGCCAGACGAAACTCGAACGCTTCGGCGAGGCGTTTCTGGAAGTCATCCACGATCATGCCTGAAGATGATGCGACAGAAAAATTGACGTGAACGTAAACGGAATATATCCTGCCTCTTCATGAGTGCCTGCCGAAATTTCGGGCAAGCGAATGTCGCTGTCCGGCTCGACAAACCCGCGGGCATTTGACAAGGAAGTAAAGACAAGCCGGACTTTCCGAACGGAGACGAAAATGAGCGAGATGGAGCTGCCCGAACGCGAGAGCATGGAATTCGACGTGGTGATCGTCGGTGCGGGACCGGCAGGCCTTTCGGCCGCCATCCGGTTGAAGCAGGTCAATCCCGATCTTTCCGTGGTGGTGCTGGAAAAGGGCGCGGAGGTTGGCGCGCATATTCTTTCAGGCGCGGTGGTGGATCCGGTTGGCGTGGACATGCTGATTCCCGGCTGGCGCGAAGAGGCCGATCACCCCTTCAAGACGCCGGTGACGGACGATCATTTCCTGTTTCTGGGACCGGCCGGTTCGGTGCGCCTGCCCAATGCCTTCATGCCGCCTCTCATGAACAATCACGGCAATTACATTGTCTCGCTCGGCAATGTCTGTCGCTGGCTGGGCGCCCATGCGGAGGCGCTTGGCGTTGAAATCTATCCGGGCTTTGCCGCCAGCGAAATTCTTTATAATGACGCGGGCGCCGTCATCGGCGTTGCCACTGGCGACATGGGCATCGAGAAGAATGGCGAGCCCGGCCCGAACTATACGCGCGGCATGGCGCTTCTGGGCAAATATGTGCTGATCGGCGAAGGCGTGCGCGGCTCGCTTGCCAAGCAGCTGATCGCGCGCTTCAATCTTTCGAGCGATAGCGATGTCCAGAAATTCGGCATCGGCATCAAGGAGCTGTGGCAGGTCCGGCCCGAACATCACAGGCCGGGGCTGGTGCAGCATTCCTTCGGCTGGCCGCTGGACATGAAGACGGGCGGCGGCTCCTTCCTCTACCACCTCGAAGACAATATGGTGGCGGTGGGCTTCGTGGTGCATCTGAACTACAAGAACCCCTATCTCTATCCTTTCGAGGAATTCCAGCGTTTCAAGACGCATCCGGCCATTCGCGGCACGTTCGAGGGGGCAAAGCGGCTTTCCTACGGTGCGCGCGCCATTACGGAGGGCGGTTTCCAGTCGGTGCCGAAGCTTTCCTTCCCCGGCGGGGCGCTGATCGGCTGTTCGGCGGGCTTCGTCAACGTGCCGCGCATCAAGGGCTCGCACAATGCGGTGCTGTCCGGCATCATGGCCGCAAACAGCATTGCCGAGGCGATAGCCGCAGGCCGCGCCAATGACGAGCCGGTGGAGATTGAAAACCAGTGGCGCAACAGCCCGATCGGCACGGACCTCAAGCGGGTGCGCAATGTCAAACCGCTCTGGTCGCGCTTCGGCACGGCCATCGGCGTGGCGCTGGGCGGCATCGACATGTGGACCAACCAGCTTTTCGGCCTTTCGCTCTTCGGCACGCTGACGCATGGAAAAATCGACGCCGAATGTCTCGAACCGGCCAGCAAGCACAAGAAGATCGACTATCCCAGGCCGGATGGCGTGCTGACCTTCGACCGCCTCTCCTCCGTCTTCCTTTCCAACACCAATCACGAGGAAGACCAGCCGGTTCATCTCAAGGTCAAGGACATGGAACTGCAAAAGCGTTCCGAACACGATGTCTTTGCGGGGCCTTCCACGCGCTACTGTCCCGCCGGGGTCTATGAGTGGGTCGAGAAGGACGGCAACGACACCTTCGTCATCAACGCGCAGAACTGCGTCCACTGCAAGACCTGCGACATCAAGGATCCGAACCAGAACATCACCTGGGTGCCGCCACAAGGAGGCGAAGGTCCAGTTTATCCCAACATGTGATGTTGGGATAAAGTGGATCGCGCGGACCTCCGTCATTCAAAAAGCTGGCGAAGGTCCAGTTTATCCCAACATGTAATGTTGGGATAAAGTGGATCGCGCGGACCTCCGTCATTCAAAAAGCTGGCGAAGGTCCACTTTATCCCAACATGTAATGCTGGGATGAAGGGGACCGCACGGACCTGCGCCTCTCAAAAAGCAGGCGAAGGTCCATCTCACCGGAAAAACGGGAGCCTTTGCATGTTGCCAAGGGCGTGTCGAGCAGCGGCGCGGCTGGAATTTCTCCTTTGTAATCCCTTTAAAAGCAGGTAGTAGAGCGGGACAATCTCAGCACAGATCAAGCTTCGGAAATTGAGTGCCATGGCCGTCAACACCGCATCCGTAGAATTCGCCCTCAACCCCAATGCCAATCCCATGCCGGAGGCCGATCGCCTCAAGGCCTTTGAAAATCTGGGTTTCGGCACCCTGTTTTCCGATCATATGGCGGTCATTCGCTGGAATGCGGATCGCGGCTGGCACGATGGCGAGATCACGGCGCGTGCACCCTTTGCCATTGATCCGGCGGCCTCTGTTTTGCATTACGCGCAGGAAATATTCGAGGGCATGAAGGCCTATCGCACCGCCGACGGCCGGGCTGTGCTGTTTCGCCCGGAAGAAAATGCGCGGCGCTTCAACGAGTCGGCCCGCCGCATGGCCATGCCGGAAATTGCCGAGGAAACCTTCCTGGAAGCCATCGAGAAGCTGGTGCAGATCGACGCCAAATGGATCCCCGAGGGGGAAGGCAGCCTCTATCTGCGTCCTTTCATGTTCGCCTCGGAGGCGTTTCTGGGCGTGCGCCCTGCAAAGGATTATATTTTCTGCGTCATCGCCTCGCCGGTCGGACCCTATTTCAAAGGCGGCGCAAAGCCCATCACCATCTGGTCCACGGAAAAATTCACCCGCGCCGCGCCGGGCGGCACGGGGGCTGCCAAGTGCGGCGGCAATTATGCCGCCAGCCTGATTGCCCAGGCCGAAGCGCAGGCGCAGGGTTGCGATCAGGTGGTGTTTCTCGATGCCGCCGAGCATAAGTGGGTGGAAGAACTGGGCGGCATGAACGTCTTCTTCGTCATGGATGACGGCTCGCTGGTCACGCCGCCCCTCGGTGGCACGATTCTGCCGGGCATTACCCGCAAATCGCTGATTACCCTTGCCCGCGACAAGGGGATGACGGTGCATGAACGCCCCTATTCCTTCGAGGACTGGAAGGCGGATGCGGCCAGCGGCAAGCTGAAGGAAGCCTTTGCCTGCGGCACGGCAGCCGTGGTTGCCGGGATCGGCACGGTGAAATTCCCCGGCGGCGCCTTCACGATCAATGGCGGCGAAACCGGCCCGGTAACGCAGACGCTGCGCGAAGCCCTCGTCAGCATTCAGCGCGGCCAGAGCAACGACGCCCATGCGTGGGTAAAGCCCATTTCCGGCGTCTGATCACCGCCCACTTTCGTTAGAGCATTTTCAGGAAAAGTGGAAACCGGTTTTCCGTCCGGAAATGCGTAAAGACAAACAGTTAGAGCCGATGAAGCGAGCCACCGCTTCATCGGCGCTCTGCTTTTTTGACGTTTTGCAGGATAGACAGCATGACCAACGCCCTCGGACTGGATTTCGGCACGACCAATACCGTGCTTGCCCTGGCAGACGATGCCGCCACCACCCATTCGGTGCGCTTCTCCTCTGCCGCCGGAGAGACGGACAGTATGCGCACCGCCCTTTCCTTCATGAAAGATGCGCAGCTGGGCGCAAGGGCGCTGAAGGTGGAAGCCGGTCAGGCGGCGATCCGCCAGTTTATCGACAATCCGGGCGAATGCCGCTTTTTGCAGTCGATCAAGACTTTTGCCGCCTCGCCGCTGTTTCAGGCCACACTGGTTCACGCCCGCCGCTTCGAGTTCGAAGATCTGATGGAAGTCTTTCTCAAGCGGCTCGAAGCCTATGCGGGCGATGGCTGGCCGGGGCAGGCAAAGCGCATCGTGGCGGGAAGGCCGGTGCATTTCGCCGGCTCATCGCCTGATCCGGAGCTTGCATTGCGGCGCTATAACGAGGCCCTGACGCGGCTTGGCTTTCCCGAAATCCATTATGTCTATGAGCCGGTTGCGGCGGCCTTTTATTTTGCCCAGCATCTCACCCAGGATGCCACGGTGCTGGTGGCCGATTTCGGCGGCGGCACCACCGACTATTCCCTGATCCGCTTCGAGCGGCGGGGCGGGCAGCTTTCCGCCGTTCCAGTCGGCCATTCGGGCGTGGGCCTTGCGGGCGACCAGTTCGATGCGCGCATCATCGAGCATCTGGTGGCGCCGGAAATCGGCAAGGACAGCCAGTTCAAGAGTTTCGACAAGCTTCTGGATGTGCCGAGCAATTATTACACCAGCTTTTCCCGGTGGAACCAGCTTTCCGTCTTCAAGACATCGCGGGAATTTCAGGATCTCAAGCAGTTGGTGCGCCAATCGCTGGAGCCGGAAAAGCTCGAACTCTTTATCGATCTCGTCGAGCATGACGAGGGCTATCCGCTCTATCAGGCCGTTTCCGCCACCAAGATGGCGCTTTCACGCGACGACGAGGCAGAATTCAACTTCAGCCCGCTTGGCAAGGCCGGGCGCAGGAGCGTGAAGCGCGCCGATTTCGAAAGCTGGATCGCCAGCGATGTGGCGCGCATCGAAGAGGCGCTGGATGACGTGCTGGCAAAGACCGGCACGGACACAGGCGCAATCGACAAGGTTTTCCTGACCGGCGGCACATCCTTCGTGCCTGCCGTGCGCCAGATCTTCACCCGCCGCTTCGACGCCAGCCGGATCGAAACGGGTGGCGAACTGGTTTCCATTGCCCATGGACTGGCGCTTATCGGCCAACGCGATGACATTGCCATGTGGACGGCGGCATGACACAGGCCGTCAAACCGGTTCCAAGCGGACGCGACGTCCTGTAAGGTGAGCGCATGATCCAGGCCGGTGACATGTCCGCAGCCGAATTGGCGGCACTTCTCTCCTTCCACGCCGATGCGGGCGTGGAATGGCTGCTTGAAGATGTGTCCGTGGATCGCGTGGCGGAATTTGCTGCGGAAAAACAGGCGCGCGGACAGCGCCAGCCCTCCCGTCGCGAGACGTCACCGGCGCAAGCTTCGCCCGGCCCGGCAGCTGCGGAAAAAGCCGTCTCCCGGCCTTTGCCGTCAACGCCTGTTGCCATTCCCGACGACAAGGCCATTGCCGATGCCCGGTTTGCCGCAGAAAGCGCCCGCACGCTGGACGAACTGAAACTGGCGCTTGAAGGCTTTACCAGTTGCAATCTCAAGGTCAGCGCCCGCTCGACGATTTTTGCGCAAGGCAATCCCGCCTCAGGCCTGATGATTGTCGGCCCCATGCCCTCATCCGATGACGACCGCGAAGGCGTGCCGTTTTCCGGCCGGGCTGGCGCCCTGCTCGATCGTATGCTGGCGGCTGCGGGCCTGACGCGGCAGGACGCGCTGCTCACCACTGCAATCGCCTGGCGGCCACCGGGGGACCGCCCTCCCTCTCCGGCGGAAGCGGCCATCTGCCGGCCTTTCATCGAGCGGCAAATTGTCCTGACAGAGCCCAAATCCCTGCTTTTGCTTGGAAACTTCACGGCGCGGTTTTTCTTTGGTGCGAATGCGACCATCCATGCCTTGCGCGGCCAATGGCGCGACGTGGCGGCAGGATCCCACGTCGTACCGGCGCTTGCCACCTTTCATCCGCAGGAATTGCTGCTGGCCCCCGCCACCAAGGCCCTGGCCTGGCAGGACCTCCTCACCTTCCGGGCCGGCGAATCAGCGACCGGCAATTGTTAAATTGCGTTAACCAGGAACTGCCGCGAATGCATAACAGTCATTCGCGGGCGGCAATTGTAAATTTCATGCTGCAATGCAATATTAGAGCTGTCTTGGGAGGAAAAGGTAAAGGACCAGGACAGATGACCCGAAACCGTAATGCCCTGCACAGCAATTTCGAGACGCTCCGGCTTGCATCCGCTTTCCGCGGCAATGACCGCAGTCAGGTAAAAGCTATTTCCCCGGCAGAACAATTGACGGCAATCGCGTGGATGCGTCTGGAACAAATCCGCGGCTCATTGATTTTCGGTCAGGCGGTACGAACCGCACGGTAGAGCTGGTATCGCAAAACTCCGTTCAGTTTTACGACCGGAAATGCGGAAAAACAAAAGCATTTCCTGGAAAAGTTTCAAACAAGCCCGGTTGGCTTTGGCAAAATCCACCGTGCTTTCATCATCAAGGTCCAAAAAACATGCGCGCACGCCCGCTCGAAAGCTTTCGCCAAACTCTCAGCATCATCAGCATGGCGGTCAGCTTTTCCTCGGAATGTCGCCGCGCCGCCCGCGATCATGCGGACGCACGGACATCCTCTGCAATTCCGCTCTGAACCAGACTTTCACGCCTTGCTGGTGAAAGCCACGGCTTCATCGATTGCCGCATCCAGATGCGCAAAGCGTATTGCCTGCCATTGGCAATATTCCTGCACAAATCCCTCTGACAGCAGAAACTGCCCTTTGAGGCCCGGCTTCGGTGCAAGGCAACCCTGATCCACGGCTTTTCGATAGAGCCGCTGTAAATGGGTGCGGGACATGAGCAGCGCCGCCGCCAGTTCCGGCAGATCGGCATCGCCTATATCATACCAGCCATCGACAGGTTCGAGACCGGAGATGCGGCTCAGCAGATCGCGAATGACGAGGATGCCTGCTTCCGTCCAATGAAACAGGCCAATACGCTCTGAAGGCTCCCGCCACCTCTTGTCTTCGATGCAGCGCCGCGACATTTCCACTTGGGTCAGCGTAAAAAGCTCAGGTCTTTCCCGGAAAAGTTTTCGCCGATTGCCATCGTCCACGGCATCCAGCACATCGATCGTCACCAGAAACCAGCATTTCCAGGCCGCCAGACTTTTCTCGGCCAGAACATAGCGCCTCGGACGAACATTTTCGGCCGTCTCCACCACGAGCAGCCGATAGAAAACCAGATGCTGGAGAAAACTCAGCGCGGTGTTGCGGCTGGCGATCCCGGCCTCCACCACCATCTGCTTGAAACGTCCGGCTGTAAGGCCTCCCTTGCCGCCGACGCTTTCGGGCTGGGATTGCAGAAGGAAAATGACCTGCGCGAGCAGCCAGCGGCGATGAGAACCAACCACACGTGTCAGGCGAGGATGACTGTGACAATCCCGCTGCAGCCGCCGCGCCATCTCCACCATGGCTTTTGTAAAATCCGGAGACGAAACAAGTCTCTCTAATGAAACCGCCATTCTGTTTTTGCATTCCCTATGACATTTCGCAGATATTTGGCAAAATATCCTGTCTTCAAGCTTTTTTGTTTTTCCATTCGCGCCTGCCAAATTCTATAGCACGGTTGTCTTGCAGCTTTGAAGCCTCCTATACACTATTTAAGCAAATTGAATATGAAATAGTTGAAATATATCTTGCGGTATTGCTCTTTTTATATATGGATTTTCCAAAAATTTTGAGGCTGTATCCTTTTACAAAAAACGCATCAATAGCATTCATGGGTTGTATTTTCCTCTTGAAATAACCGCCTTTGACCGCATGTTGCAGCACCTGGCGCAGGCGTGGCGTTCGTTATAGTTAATAAACAACCGGAAATTCCGCCTATATTAATCTTCACTACTGAATGCGGAGACTTACGCAACCTATAGGTGCGTCGATATTGCGTGGAGATGCGTATCTGCCGGTTTCGGGGCAGACAGGCTCTCGTCGCAAATCCGTTTGACCGGCGTGCATGGCAGCTATGCGCGGACGCTGCGCTGATTATTTTCTCGCGCAGGGGCCGGATGAGGCATGAGTTCAATCGTTTAGAATGAAGTTTAGCCTTCTGCGCCTTTCATGCAGGCGCTCAATGCTTGCCAACAGAACGCAGGAAAGGGATGGGCCTTGGCAGTTCATCCGTCTCTTGTGTTTTTGCCCTATCGCAGGCAAAGCCTTCTGGCCTGGAGGCCAAACGGGCTCCCGGCCGCCTTCACGACGCCCGGAACCGATACCACGCGGGAATGAAACGCCCATGCTTGCCAGCCTGACGTCCATTGCGACCCTGATGCTTTCCACGCTGCTGATGATGACCGGCTATGGCATGATGAATTACATGCTGCCCATTCGCGCCGTGGCAGAGGGCTGGTCCACGCTGACCATTTCCATGATCGCCACCGGCTACACATTCGGCTTCACCAGTTCCTGCATCATCACGCCTTACCTTGTGCAGCGGGTGGGGCATGTGCGGGTTTTCTCGGCCCTTATAACCCTGCTCACCGTGTCTATCCTTCTGTGCGCGCTGATGGTGGACTGGCGCGCCTGGACGGTGTTTCGCGCGTTGTCGGGCTTTGCCATGGCAGGAAGCTATCTCATCATCGAGAGCTGGCTGAACGAGCGCGTGCAAAACGAACATCGCGGCGCGGTCTTTTCCGTTTACATGATCGCCTGTCTCGTGGGCTCCATTGGCGGCCAGTATATCGTGCCCTTCGGCGATGTCACAAGCCTGACCCTGTTCATGGTCTGCGCGTTGATTTTTTCGAGCGCGATCTTTCCCACCGCGCTTTCCTCGGCCCAGTCACCCTCACCGCTGGGGCAGGCGCGCTTCGATCTTCTCAAGCTTTACCGCCGTTCGCCCATTGCCTTTATCGGCTCTTTGCTATCAGGCGCGCTTTCGGGAACCTGGAGCAGTCTCGGTGCCGTCTACACCCAGAATATCGGCCTTTCGACCATGGAAGGCGCCACGCTTCTGGCGGCCGTGCTGGCCGGGGGCGCGCTGGCGCAAATGCCGATCGGCAAGATCTCCGACCGCATGGACAGGCGCAAGGTCATGGTCGCGGCAGGCGTTTTCGGCGTCCTGTGCTGCGGCATGATGATTGTCATGGGCGGGCTTTCGGCGCTTGCGCTTTACATTTGCGGCTTCTTTGTCGGAACGGTTCTCTATCCCGTCTATTCGCTCAACGTGGCCCATGCCAACGATCTCGCCGAGCCAACGGAATATGTGACGCTTTCCAGCGCCATCATGATTCTCTATGGCCTGGGAACGGTAACGGGGCCGCTGATTTCAGGATCGATCATGGAAAATGCCGGACCGGACGGCCTGCTTTATAGTCTGGCGCTTTCCTTTGCCCTTTACGCTGCCTATGCGGGCTGGCGGATGCGCCGCCGCAGCGGCGACACACCTGACAAGGGCGCCTTCCAGGCCTCCTCGCTTCCCATGCAGGGCACGGAAGGAGTCTCTGCGCTCATGAACGACCAGCCTCCCGCAGGCGATGGCAGACCGGCGGCGTGAAAGGTGGCCACTGGCACACCTCCTTATCCATTCGGTGAGGCGGCCTTCTTTTCTGCCTGACGTTCAAGCCCCAGCTGGCGCTCGCGCAGAATGATGAAAATGCCCGATCCCGCAACAATCAGGGTTCCCGCCAGGGTATGGAGGCTCGGAACATCGCCGAAAAACGCATAGCCCAGCAGGGAGCCGAACAGGATGGAGCTGTATTCGAACGGCGCGACCGTTGAAATATCGGCGTGACGATAGCTCTCCGTCAGGAGAATCTGGCCGAACCCACCGAAAAATCCTGCCAGCGCAAGGTAGAAAAACTGGCTGGAGATGAGTGCCTCCCAGCCGAAAGGCAAAGTCAGCAGCGACATGAGCGCTGCGATGATGGAGAAATACAGCACGATGGTGGCGGTTTTCTCCGTTTGAACCAATTGCCGCACCTGCAACATGGCCCCGGCGGCAAGGCATGCCGAAACCAGCACGGCAACCGTTCCGACGGCTGCCTGCGAGCCAAAACCGTCATGACTGAACATGGTGAGCTTGGGCCAGGAAATGATAATGACGCCAAACAGCCCGAGACCGACCGCCGACCAACGGTAAAGCCGCACCTCTTCCTTTAAAAACACGGCCGCCAGAATGACGGCAATCAACGGCATGGCATAGCCCATCGCGATCGCATCGGGCATGGGCAGGTGGACGAGCCCGTAAAAGCCGCAGCCCATGGACGCTATGCCAATCATGCCGCGCTTCACATGGCCGAACACATGGGTGGTAACGAAACCTGTTCGCAACTCTCCCAGCCAGGCGAGATAGAGAAAAATCGGAAAAAGCGCGAAAGCCGAACGATAAAAAGTGATCTGTCCCGCCGCAACACCCGCCCCTGCCATCTTGATTGCGGCCTGCATGGCCACGAAAAGCGTGACCGAACAGATCTTGCACACTATGCCGCGAAGCGGACCTGCCGGAAGTTGAAATGACATGACATGACCGGTGGGAGGATTGACAGAGTCAAAACGACTGTTGGGGTTGAGTTTTGACCTTAGAGCATAATCCGACCGGAGTGAAACGAGGATCGACAAGATTATGCTTCGAAAAGAAAATCTTGGAGCGCCGATCTGATTCAATCGGATTGGTGCTCCAGAGCATTTTCAGGAAAAGTGGAAGCCGGTTTTCCGTCTAAAAATGCGTAAAACCAAATAGTTAGATCGGTTCAATGTTGCCGTGAAACAATGAACCGATCTAAGGTCGGGTTTGCCCAAATCCATCGCCCGGCGCAAGCCCTTGCAACCTGCAAAGCCGCCTCTTCGTTTACAACTCGACCATGGGTCATGCCACCGCCAAGCGTCCCAAAAAGAAACGTCCGAAAAAAGTCATGGAAGATCTACGGGCGCGCCGTCAGGGGCAGGACAGCTTCAAATGGCGGTGGACTTGTCCAAAACGACCGCCTTTTCCCCGCTTTGGAGCGCGAACAAAGCAATGCAAGATCGAATCGGGGCCACCGTAGCGCCCGGCGGAAGCATCTAAAAAAGTGAAAATTCCGCCAAATGACGGAACAAGATCAGATTTTAGCAATCGTTCAGGAATTCCTGCCATATTTCCGGAAATTGCGCGGGGAGGTCTGCGCAACACCTTGCAATAGACGATCAGGATTATTTGATGCGTACAGAAGCGGGCCAGGTGGTTAATCTGGCGGATTATCGCCCGACTGATTTCGTCCTGGAAAGAGTCGATCTTACTTTCGAACTGGATCCGACCGAAACCAAAGTCGAAGCCCGTCTCATCTTTCACCGCCGCGAAGGTGCCGATACCAAGGCGCCGCTGGTGCTGGATGGTGAAGATCTGGTGCTGGTCAGCCTGTTGTTCGACCAGATGGAAATGGAACCGGAGCGCTATCAGGCCGCTGCCACCCATCTGACCATCCGGGATCTGCCGGAAGCCGAGCCCTTCGAGATCACCATCACCACCCTGCTCAATCCGCAAGCCAATACGCAGCTGATGGGGCTATACCGCTCCAACGGCATTTATTGCACGCAATGCGAAGCGGAAGGCTTCCGGCGCATCACCTATTTCCCTGACCGTCCGGACGTTCTGGCCGTCTACACGGTCAATATCATTGCCGACAAGGCCGCCAATCCGCTGCTTCTGTCCAATGGCAACTTCCTTGGCGGCGCAGGCTATGGCGAGGGCAAGCATTTTGCCGCCTGGTTCGACCCTCACCCCAAGCCGAGCTATCTGTTTGCGCTGGTTGCCGGCGATCTTGCCCTGGTCGAAGACAGTTTCACCACCATGTCCGGCCGCGAGGTGGCACTGAAAATCTATGTTGAGCATGGCAAACAGGGCAATGCCGCCTATGCCATGGATGCACTGAAGCGCTCGATGAAATGGGATGAAGAGGTTTTCGGCCGCGAATACGATCTCGATATTTTCATGATCGTTGCCGTTTCGGACTTCAATTTCGGCGCCATGGAGAACAAGGGCCTCAACATCTTCAACGACAAATACATCCTTGCCGATCCGGAAACGGCCACCGATCAGGATTACGCCAATATCGAAGCCATTGTTGCGCACGAATACTTTCACAACTGGACCGGCAACCGCATCACCTGCCGCGACTGGTTCCAGCTTTGCCTGAAGGAAGGCCTGACCGTTTATCGCGATCACGAATTCTCGGCAGACCAGCGCTCTCGCGCCGTCAAGCGGATTGCGGAAGTGCGCACTCTTCGCTCGGAGCAGTTTGCCGAGGATGCAGGCCCGCTTGCCCATCCCGTGCGCCCTGCCGCCTATCGCGAGATCAACAACTTCTACACCACGACCGTCTATGAGAAGGGCTCCGAAGTCACGCGGATGATTGCGACCATTCTCGGCCCGCAGGCGTTCAGAAAAGGCCTCGACCTCTATTTCGAGCGCCATGATGGGCAAGCCGTGACCGTGGAGGATTTCGTGCAATGCTTTGCCGAGGTATCGGCCAGGGACCTTGCGCAATTCTCGCTCTGGTATAACCAGTCCGGCACGCCAGCCGTTGCGGTGGAAACCGCCCATGACGCGAAGAAGAAGCAATTTACCGTCACATTGACCCAGACCATTCCGGCAACACCCGGCCAGCCGGAAAAGCAGCCCATGCACATTCCGCTGCGCTTTGCCCTGATCGACGCGAAGGGAAAATTGGTTGCCGCATCGGCCTCAGCCGGTTCTGCGATCGAAGGCGACGTGCTGCACCTGACCCGAGAGCGGCAGAGCTTCGTCTTCGAGGGCGTGGCAAAGCCTCCGGTCCTGTCCCTGAACCGTGGTTTTTCCGCACCCGTCATCATCAGGTTTGCCCAGAGCGGCGATGCGCTGGCGCTGATCGCCCGGCATGAAAGCGACCTCTTTGCCCGCTGGCAGGCGCTGACCGATATGGCGCTTCCCGCACTTGCCGCGGCGGCCCGCAAGCTTGCCGCAGGGGAAGCCGTGCAGGTCGATCCCGTGCTGAAGCAAAGCCTGCTGGCAATTCTGGCCGATGACACTCTGGAGCCCGCCTTCCGCGCCCAGGCACTCTCATTGCCCTCCGAAATGGATATTGCCCGCGAACTTGGCTCGGACATCGACCCGGACGCAATCCACGCCGCGCGGCAGGCTATCATCAGCCAGATCGCGCAGGATGGCTCCGAAATCTTCCTCGCGGTCCACAAGGCTATGGCGGAGGCGGGCGCCTACAGTCCCGATGCGCCCAGCGCCGGACGGCGCGCCCTGAAGAATGCCGCCCTCTCCTATCTCGGCCACGCCATCAAAACCCCGCAGCTTGCGGCTGAGGCCTATGCAAATGCCAACAACATGACGGACAGATCGCAGGCGCTCACCGTGCTGGCGCATCAGTTTGCCGGGACCAACGAGACGAATGCGGCTCTGGCAGACTTCGAAAAGCGGTTCGGCGATAACCCGCTGGTCATGGACAAATGGTTTGCCATTCAGGCGACCGTGCCGGGTGGCACGGCCCTTGAGCGCGTTCGTTCCCTGATGACAAGCCCGCATTTCAACAGCGGCAACCCGAACCGGGTGCGTGCGCTGATCGGTAGTTTTGCGGCGGCAAACCCCACCGGCTTTCACCGGGCAGATGGTGAGAGCTACCGTTTTCTGGCGGCAGAAATTCTGGAAATCGACAAACGCAATCCGCAGCTTGCCGCGCGGCTGCTGACCTCCATGCGAAGCTGGCGATCGCTGGAAACGCGCCGCGCCGGTGAAGCAAGAAAGGCCCTGGAGACCATTGCCGCCTCCGACGGTCTCTCTAACGATGTGCGCGACATCGTCGATCGCATCTTGAAAGACTGACATCGGGAAAGGGCCGGGCGAGACCGGCCCTGCCTTGGCTGCTTTGTGCCAATGCCCGCAAGTCTCGAGCGAGGCCCGACCCTTATTGATTCCCGTGACCGCTGCGGGCGAAAAAATGCGATTCTTCGCAAGGGGTTAACAAAGGGTTATTTTTTCCTCTGGACAGGCAGAATCACAAATGATTCATTAGCTTAGATTCGGGCGAGCGGCGCGTCGAATCAGCGAGGATCAAGGCAGGAAGAATGGTGGACGTGCAGCGGGCAACCGCAGCCGATGAGCGGTTGCGTCTCAGATTTCCCCGGCTGATGGAATGGATTCTATCGGTTGTTCGGAAGATGCAGGCGGCCGAAAGCCTGTCCGTTACCCATACGGATGCGGCCTTGCGCCACATCATTCCCGTTCTCGTTGTCGCCTTTCTCATTGTCATCGCGCTGGCGCGCGGGCTTGGGCTTTTGTCGGAATATTCCCGCATGGAAAGCGCCATTCGCCATTCCACGGCAATGATGGCAAGCGTGGCGGCAACCGCCCTTTCCAGCACGCAAACGCCTCCCGCCGCGCTGTCGCGCCAGGAGGCGGAGGCGTTGATTTCCCGTTTCCTGCCGCAGTCACGGCTCGATAACGAAAGCTTCGTGCTGCTGCTCAATCCGGAGGGCAAGGTGATGGCCGCCTCCGATGCAGGCGCAGGCTTTATCGGCTCTCATGTCATGGATCTTTTCCCGGAGGTTGCCACCTTCCGGACCTATGCCGACCAGACCGGCGCCATTGAAACGGACATTAACGGTCTGAGCCATATCGCCGTTCTGACGCCGACCGGCACGGAGGGCGCGCTGGTCATGGCGGCTCATTCGCTGAAATCGGCGGCTGACTACTGGCGAGCCGAGATTGCGTTGAATGTCACGCTGTTTTCGGCGATCTCGCTCATTCTCATGGGCATTCTCTATGCCTATTTCACCCAGGCGCGCCGGGCGCGTGAAACCACCGATATTTTCCTGGAATCCAATCGGCGTATCGAGACGGCGCTGTCGCGCGGGCGTTGCGGTTTGTGGGATTTCGATCTCGCCAGCCGCAAGCTCGTCTGGTCACAATCCATGTATGACATTCTCGGGCTCTCGCCTCGTGCGGGCGAGGCTTTGGCCTTTGCCGACGCCGCAAGGCTGATGCATCCCGACGACGGCAATCTTTATGCGCTGGCGAAGGCGGTGGGGCGTGGCGAAAGCCGCCAGATCGATCAGGTCTTCCGTATGCGCCATGCCAATGGCCATTATGTGTGGCTTCGCGCCCGCGCACAGGTCATTCGCACCAGCAGCGGCGCACCGCATGTCATCGGCATTGCCATGGACGTCACCGAGCAGCATCGGCTGGCGCAGCGCTATGCGGAGGCCGATCAGCGCCTGGCCGATGCCATCGAATGCACGTCGGAGGCCTTCGTGCTGTGGGACAAGCATGACCGGCTCGTCATGTGCAATGCGCATTTCCAGCAGGTCTACGGCCTGCCCGATGGGGTTCTGGTGCCCGGCACGGAACGCGCCGTCGTCAATGCGGCAGCCGCCCGGCCCATCATCCAGCGCCGCGTCAGCGACCCGTCCGGTTTCGGCAGCGCCCGCACCATGGAATTGCAGCTTGCCGATGAGCGCTGGCTGCAAATCAACGAACGGCGCACCCGCGACGGCGGCATGGTATCCGTTGGCACGGATATTACCCAGCTGAAGCGCCACCAGGAGCGCCTGCGCGAGCAGGAGCGGCGATTGATGGCGACGATCGGCGACCTTTCCGCCTCGCAGAAAAAACTTGAGCGGCAAAAATCCGAGCTTTCGGAAGCCAATGAAAAATACCTTGCCGAAAAACAGCGCGCCGAAGCCGCCAATAAGGCGAAATCCGAATTCCTCGCCAATATGTCGCATGAGCTGCGCACGCCGCTGAACGCCATTCTCGGCTTTTCGGAAATCCTCTCCACCGGCATGTTCGGCCCGTTGGGCTCGCCGAAATATTGCGAATATGCCCGCGATATTCACGATAGCGGCAAGCATCTGCTCAATGTCATCAACGACATACTGGATATGTCGAAGATCGAGGCCGGGCACATGGTGCTGAAATGTGAAACGATAGACTTCGCGCCGCTGATCGATGAGACACTGAGGCTGACGACAATTTCCGCCACGGGGAAAAACATCTCCATCGAGCCGAAAATCGACAGCGGTCTGACGCTCACGGCAGATCGCCGCGCCATAAAGCAGATATTGCTCAATATTCTCTCCAATGCTGTGAAGTTTACGGATGAAGGCGGCAGGATCGCGGTGCGCGCCCGCAAGGTGGCGGGCGGCGTGTCGCTGATTATCGCGGATACGGGAATTGGCATTCCGCGGCAGGCCATCGGCAAGATCGGCCAGCCGTTCGAACAGGTGCAAAGTCAATATGCCAAGAGCAAGGGCGGCTCCGGCCTTGGGCTGGCCATTTCACGCTCGCTCACCATGATGCATGGCGGGCGGCTGAAAATCCGCTCACTGGAAGGCCGCGGCACCGCCGTTTGCATTGCCATGCCCGATTGCCCGCCCGCCATGCCGCTGGAGCGCTATCGCGGGACGCGGAAAAACTGATCTCCCGGACCTTTTTCTACCCCGCCACCAGCGCCAGAAATATCTTGCGCACCGCCTTTGCGGTTTGTCGCACATGCGCTTCAAGCGTCTTGATGTCCGGGCAATCGCCAAGGCGCAGCAGCCGGTCCGTCAGCCCAGCCGGAGCATTGGCGCTATCCATCCCGCCTTCGATCGAGGCACGGATCAACTGGGACAGTTCGGTGTAAAGCATCAAGGCTTGCAAGATGGTCTCTGCATCCGAAGGGCTGAGCGTTTCTGGCGCAAGCTCTTGCAGGGCCTCCATGGTCGTCAGGCCCAGTTTCATCGGCCGGTCATCCGTCAGCCGCAGATATTGCGCCATGAACTCCAGATCGATCAGGCCTCCGGCCATCAGCTTGAAATCCCACACCCCCTGCGGCGGCTTTTCCTTGTCGATCAGGTCGCGCATTTCACGCACATCCGCCGCCACCTTTTGCCGGTCACGCGCAAGGCCCACCATTTCGCGAATGATCAGGCCCGCTTCGTCAATCAGCATGTCGTCGCCGGCAATCAGCCGTGCCCGCGTCAGCGCCATATGCTCCCAGGTCCAGGCCTCTTCCCGCTGATAGCGCGCAAAGGATTTAAGCCTTGTGGCGACCGGCCCCTTGTTGCCGGAAGGGCGCAGCCGCATATCCACTTCATAGAGCACCCCTTCCGCCGTGGGCGCGGACAAGGCGGCAATCAGCCGCTGCGTGAACCGCGTGTAATAGCGCACGGGATCCAACGACTTTGCCCCGTCGCTTTCGCCTGACTCATCGTCATGTTCATACAGCAGGATGAGATCGACATCCGAACCGGCAGTAAGCTCCCGTGAGCCAAGCTTGCCCATGCCCACCAGCGCCACGCGCCCCCCGGCAATGCGGCCATGCGCCAGTTCCATTTCGCTGCGCACGGCGCGATAAGCCTCCGCGATCACCAGATCGGCAAGATCGGTGAAGGCAAGGCCTGCGGCATCGCCGGAAATGGCACCCGTCAGCAGCCGAATACCAATCAAAAAGCGCTGCTCCGCCGCAAAAATGCGCAACCGGTCGAGAATATCCTCATAGATCCGCGCTCCACTCAGAAAGGCCGACAGCCGAACGGAAAGATAATCCCGCGTCGGAAGATCGCTCATGAGGCGCGGGTCGAGCATTCCGTCGAAGACATGCGGGCGCGCTGCAATCAGTTCCGCAAGCCTCGGCGCCGCAGCCATCACATCCACCATGAGTTCCAGAAGCGGCGGATTGCTGGCCAGCAGCGAAAACAGTTGGATACCTGCCGGAAGGCCGGAGAGAAACTGATCGAAACGCAGCAAGGCCTCATCGGCCCGCCGGCTCTTGCCGAAGCTTTGCAGGAGAAGCGGCGTCAGTTCCGTCAGCCTTTCGCGCGCTTCCACCGATTGCGTGGCGCGGTAGCGGCCATAATGCCAGGTGCGGATGACCCTCGAAATATCCCCGGCTCGCTCGAAGCCCAGCTTTTCAAGCGTGCGCAGCGTATCCGGATCGTCCTTCTGGCCGGTAAAGACGAGATTGCCGTCAACCGACAGCCCCTCCTCATGCTCGAAAAGCTGCGCATAGCGCCGTTCCACCACCCGCAGCCGCCTTTCCAGCGCGGCGGAAAATGCGGCCGCGCCATCAAAGCCCATCATCAGGGCAATGCGCTTCAATTCGGCTTCCGTCGTGGGCAGCACGTGGCTCTGCTCATCCCGCACCATCTGGATGCGGTGTTCGACATCGCGCAAAAACCAGTAGGCTTCCGTCAGTTCACCGGCGGTCGCGGCATCGATCCAGCCTGCCACCCGCAAGCCCTCCAGTGCAGCCTCGGTGCTGCGCAGCCGCAAATCGGGCATTCGTCCGCCTGCGATCAATTGCTGGGTCTGGGCAAAAAACTCGATCTCGCGGATGCCGCCGCGACCTAGCTTGACGTTATGGCCCTTGACCGCAATGGCCCCATGCCCCTTGTGAACATGGATCTGCCGCTTGATCGAATGAATATCGGCAATCGCCGCATAATCGAGATAGCGCCGATAGATGAAGGGCTGCATTTCCTTGATAAAGCCGCGTCCGGCGGCCAGATCCCCGGCCACGGGCCGCGCCTTGATGAAGGCGGCGCGCTCCCAGTTCTGCCCGCGCCCCTCGTAATAGATCAGCGCGGCCTCCACCGGAATGGCCAGCGGCGTAGACCCCGGATCGGGCCGCAGGCGCAGATCGGTGCGAAACACATAGCCGTCTGCCGTGCGTTCCTGGAGAATGCGGATCAGGCGGCGCATCATCCGCCCATAGGTTTCGCTGGCATCGTCAGGATCGATCAGGATTGCGCTCAGCGGCTCGAAAAACACCACGAGGTCGATGTCGGACGAGTAGTTCAGCTCCATGGCGCCGAGCTTGCCCATGCCCAGCACCACCAATCCGCTGCCGGTAGATGGCGCCGCCCGGTCCGGCAGGCGAAGCTTGCCGCCGTCATGGGCCTGAAGCAGCAGATGGTCGATGGCCGAGGCAATCGCCGCATCGGCCATGCGGCTGAGCCAGGCTGTGGTGCTGCGGGCATCATGCACGCGGCCAAGATCGGCCAGCGCCAGCAAAAAGGCCAGCTCCCGCTTGGCACGGCGCAGCCGCGCCATCACCTCCGCTTCGGCGGGGGCTGGCCCCTCTCCCTCTGGCATCCAGGCCGTTCGGGCTGCCTGAACAAGAGCCTCCAACCGGCCTTCCAACGGCTCCTTGGCAGCCGATAGCAGCAAGGCAGGCCGAAACTCCAGCGTCTCACGCAGAAAAGGTGAAAGCGTCAACGCCGCCGCCAAAAAGGCGCGCGCCTCGTTTTCCGATCCGGTATCAGCTGCCAGCAGATCGGCAAGATCAGGCTCGGCACGGGCGAGATCCTTGAAAATGGCGTTCACCGTCTTCAATTCCGTCTTGTTCAAAGGCTGAAGAACCCCCGGCCTCACCCGTGAAAGAAGGCTCGCGCCCTCCCCGCCACCCGTTGCCTCATCCCTCATCATGCCTTGCCTCCCAGCCTTGGCCTTGCAGCCCGTCTTCCCGATCTCCGTTTCGCTGCGGCCGGATTATGGCCTATCCCTTGAAGACAGGGAAAAGCATGGTCGCCGTCAGGCCCGGAGAGGACGGGGCATCCTCTCTGGTGGCAGACAGTTCCAGCCTGCCGCCATGCAGGGCCATCACCGCCTCCACCAGCGAAAGTCCAAGCCCGGTGCCCGGCTTGCTGCGGCTTTCATCCAGCCGCACGAAGCGCTTGACGGCATCCTCCCGCCGATCTGCCGGAATGCCCGGCCCCTGATCCGCCACCCAAAGCCGCACATTCACGCCATCGCAGACAAGGCCCAGGCGAATTTCGCTGCCGCCGTCTCCGGCATATTTTATCGCATTGTCGAGAAGATTGAAAATGGCCTGACCGATCAATTCACGATTGCCGCGCACCTGGCAGTTTTCCGCGATGTCGGATCGCAGCAGATAATTTGCCTCCTCCGCCACCGGCTCGTACAACTCCACGGTTTCTGCGGCGATGGTGGAAAGATCGAGATCGCTGAGTTCGGCAGCAATCGACCCTGCCTCCACGCGGGAAATCATCAGCAGGGCATTGAAGGTGCGGATCAACTGGTCGGATTCACCGATAATGCCTTCCAGCGCTTGGCGCCGCACCTCGCCGTCATCATGATCCAGCGCATCGACGGCGCGGTTGCGCAGCCTTGTCAGCGGCGTCTTGAGATCATGGGCAATATTGTCGGATACCTGCCGCAGCCCCTCGTTCAGCTTGCCGATACGTTCCAGCATTTCATTGAGCGACACCGAAAGCCGGTCGAATTCATCGCCGGAGCCCGTGACCGGCAGCCGCTGGGCAAGATCACCGGCCATGATCTTCTTGCTTGCCGCCGAAACCCTGTCGATACGCTTCAGCGCATTGCGGCCAATGCCGAACCAGATCACCACCGCCCCGCCGCCCATGATCGCCAGCGCCACCATCAATGCCCGGCGCACCAGATAACGGAAACGGGTGGGTTCGCCGAGATCACGGCCCACCAGAATGCGCAAGCCGTTATCGAGAATGATGACATGGGCAATCGCCAGATGATGCGGCGCGTTGCCGCTTTCCTCGTAGCGGTCGTAAACGAAGGGAAAATCCGTCCAGCCTGCATGATCCAGCACGCCGGGTTGCAGCGAGGCGACGTTACCGGCCATCATCTCGCCATTGGGCCCGGCAATCACGTAGAGATTGGCACCGGGCTGGCGCATCCGCCGTTCCATCAGCTTGAGAAGCCCGTTTACGCCCGCCCGCTCATAGACATTCTGGATGACGTTGACTTCCTGCTGCAAGCCTTCCCGCGTCTGCTGGTTCAGCAACCGCTCAGACAGAGCCGTGACGTAAAACACGAGAAATGCAGCACACAGCGCAAAAAGCAGAATGTAGAGCGCTGAAAACCGCACCGCCGTGGAGCGGAACATAACCCCCATCCGGCCCATGCTCAGCCTTCATCCTTGATCATATAGCCCGCGCCGCGCACGGTTTTCAAAAGCGGCTTGTCGAAATCCCGCTCGATCTTGGAGCGCAGCCGCGACACATGCACATCGATGACATTGGTCTGCGGGTCGAAATGATAGTCCCAGACATGTTCGAGCAGCATGGTGCGCGTCACCACCTGACCGGCATTTTTCATGAGATATTCCAGCAGGCGAAACTCACGCGGTTGCAGCAGGATTTCCTTGCCGCCGCGCCGCACTTCGTGGGAAAGCCGGTCAAGCTCGAGATCGCCGACGCGATAGACCATGTCCTGTTCCGGCGCGCCCTTGCGCCGCCCCAGAACCTCGACACGGGCCAGAAGCTCGGAGAAGGCATAGGGCTTGGGCAGATAATCGTCACCGCCTGCCCGCAGACCCGTAACGCGGTCATCCACCTGGCCGAGAGCCGAGAGAATGAGAACCGGGGTGTTGACGCCGCGCTTGCGCAGTTCCGAAATCACCGAAAGTCCATCGCGGCGCGGAAGCATCCGGTCGATAATCAGCACGTCATAGCTGTTTTCGCTGCCCATGAACAAACCCGCCTCGCCATCGCTGGCGTGGTCGGCGGTAATGCTGGCCTCGCGGAAAGCCTTCACCATATAGGCTGCGGCTTCCAGATCGTCTTCAATGACAAGTATCTTCATGCGCTGGACATTATCGGCCTCGCTCTTTTCTGCCCAGCCTGTTCTTTCCGTTTCAGCCATTTGTCCCATTGTCATCTTTCCCGGCGCTGAGGTTCTGGCGCATTTCCCGAGCAATAGCGCCACGCACTTTTCCCGAAACTGAAAAGGGGCCGCCGAACGCATCCGGCCGCCCCTTCCATGGTGAAGCAGAAAGGATCAGCCCTGGTTGACCGGCAATGCCACGAAGCGGCTGCCCTTGTCGGTCTGGATCTGGAACAGCGCCTTGCTGCGGCCGTCCTTCCTGGCCTGCTCGATGATCTTCGTGACGTCGGCGGGCTTGAAGACCTCCTGATTGTTGACGGAGGTGATCGTCTCGCCAGCCTTGATGCCCTTGTCGGCGGCGTCGGAGTCGGGATCGACATCGGTAATCGTCAGGCCCTTGCCGCCTTCGGCGGGCTGTACGGTAACGCCGAGACCTGCCAGCGCCTGTTCGGTTGCCGGAGCGCCACGATCTTCCTGGCTCTGATCGTCTTCGGGGCCGGTTGCCGCCTTGTCGTCTGTCGGCAGCTTGCCGAGATCGACCTTCAGCGAGGTTGCCTTGCCACCGCGCCAGACGGAAACGTCCACCTTGGTGCCGGGCGCGAAGGAGGCGATGCGGCGTGCAAGATCACGCGGGTCCTTCACCGGCTCGCCATTGACGGCGGTGATGACGTCGCCCTGCTTGATGCCAGCCTTTGCACCGGGAGAATCTGTCTGCGGTTCGGCAACCAATGCGCCGCGCGCTTCCGATAGGCCAAGCGAGTCGGCAATATCCTTGGTGACGGGCTGGATCTGCACGCCCAGCCAGCCGCGCTGGACCGAACCATTCTTCATCAGCGAGGCCACGACATCCTTGGCGGTGGAGGCGGGAATGGCAAAGCCGATGCCGACGCTGCCGCCGGACGGCGAGAAGATCGCGGTGTTGATGCCCACCACCTGGCCGCTCAGATTGAAGGCCGGACCGCCGGAGTTCCCCCGGTTCACGGCCGCATCGATCTGAATGTAATCGTCATAGGGGCCGGAGCCGATGTCACGACCGAAGGCCGAAACGATACCGCCCGTGACGGTGCCGCCAAGGCCGAAGGGATTGCCCACGGCCACCACCCAGTCGCCGACCTTGACCTTGTCGTCATCGGCCCATTGCACATAGGTGAATTTCTTGTTCGGCTCGTTGACCTTCAGCACGGCAAGATCGGTGCGCGGGTCCTTGCCCACCAGCTTGGCGTCGAGTTCCGTGCCGTCGTTCATCACCACCGTATAGGCCTCGCCATCGGAGACGACGTGGTTGTTTGTGACGATATAGCCATCTTCGGAAATGAAGAAGCCGGAGCCCTGGGCGGTCGGGCGCAGGCGGCGCGGCCGCTCGGCGCGCTGGTCGCCATGCGGGCCGCGCTCGGCGCGGGGACCGCCGTGACCGTCGGGGCCGGGCATTCCCCATTCCCGGAAGAAGCGCTTCAGCGGGTCGGGCAATTGATCGAAATCGCGGCCATTGAAGGAGAAGCTGTTGTCATCGGCCTCCTGTCGCGCATTGGACTGCACGCGGATGGACACGACAGCAGGCAGAACGGCCTCGACAACGCCGGAGAAGCTCGGCATCTGCGGCGCCTGCACATTCACCGGCGCGGCATAGGCGGGCATGGTCAGCGGCGCTGCACCTGCCAGCATCACAGCCGCCAGGCCCGCTGCCGTTCCGGCTTTCATGACCGACTTGAAACTGCGCGGGGTGTTCGTCTTCGACATGGGATCACCTTCATCTGTTATCTGAGAAATCGCAAACCGCTTTTCCTCGGTGGATGATCCACATATAGGTCAGCACATGTTACAGCGAACTGTCCGGCAGATGAAAATTTCGTAATGCGAAAGGCAATCTTCCGGTCAGGTTCCCGGCTCCTCTTCCATCAGCCGCTTCAGCCGCGCCTCTTCCTGTGGGGTCAGCGCCGCTATTGACCCGCGATCACCCCGGCGGCGCAGGTAAAGCAGGGCCGCCGCCCCACCAAAGGCCAGAAACAGGACTGGCGCGCCCCACAGCCCCAGAGTTTCGGGCGAAAGGCGCGGCTTCAGCAGCACAAACTGGCCATATCGGGATACGAGATAATCGATCACCTGTTCGTCGCTGTCGCCCTTGGAAATGCGCTCGCGCACCAGCAGGCGCAAATCCTTGGCCAGTTCCGCGTTGGAATCGTCGATGGACTGGTTCTGGCACACCATGCAGCGCAATTGCGTGGAAAGGTGGCGGGCGCGGGCTTCCAGCGCCGGATCGGCCAGAACCTCATCCGGGTTGACGGCCAGCGCCTGCGGCGCAAGGCTCAGGAGAAACAGGAGGATGGCGGCGCCAAGACGTTTCACTCCGCCGCCTCCAGCCCCTTTGTCGCAAGCGCTGCCCTGCGGCGCGGCGCGCCGACCCGCAGCCGCCGGTCGCTGAGCGACACCAGCCCGCCCAGCATCATCACCAGCGCCCCGCCCCAGATACAGGTGATCCACGGCTTCCACCAGATGCGCACCACCATGCCGCCATTGTCCATGGCATCGCCGAGAGAGACGTAAAGCTGGCTGAAGCCGAAGGTGCGGATCCCGGCTTCGGTTGTAGGCATCCGTCGCGCGGTGTAAAGGCGCTTGGAAGACCATACATCCCCCTTGGAAACCCCGCCACGGCGCAAGGTGAAGTGGCCCCTGTCTTCCGTGAAATTCGGACCCTTGCTGGAGCGCAGCCCGTCATAGGTAATGGCATAGCCACCGGCTTCCACCGTCTGGCCGGGCACCATTTCCACCACGGTTTCGGTCTGGAAGGTCGTGACCGCGACAATGCCCAGAACCGTCACGCCAAGCCCGGCATGGGCAAGGGCCGTGCCAAAGGCCGAGCGCGGCAGACCCGCCAGACGGCGCAGGGCAAGGGCAAAGGTCTGCTTGCCGAAACCGGCACGAAACCAGAGATCGGCACCTGCGCCGAACAGCAGGAAAAAGCCCGCCGCAAGGCCCGCAATTGCCAGAACCGGCCCGCCATTTTCGGCATAGTAAAGCCCAAGCCCCACCAGCAGCGAAAGACAGGCGGCCATGTATAACCGTTGCAGCGCCCCGGCAAGATCACCCCGCTTCCATGCCAGCATCGGCCCGAAAGGCACGGCAAGGATCAGCGGGATCATCAACAGGCCGAAGGTGAGGTTGAAGAAGGGCGCGCCGACCGAGATCTTTTCCCCCGTCAGCGTATCGAGAACCAGCGGATAGAGCGTGCCGATCAGCACGGTCGCCGTTGAGACCGTCAGGATGAGATTGTTGAGAACCAGCGCTCCCTCGCGGGAAATCGGGGCAAACAGCCCGCCCGCCTTCAGCCCCGGCGCGCGCAGCATGAACAGAAACAGCGCACCGCCAATGAACAGCATCAGAATGCACAGGATGAAAATGCCCCGGCTCGGATCGCTGGCAAAGGCATGAACCGAGGTCAAGACGCCGGAGCGCACCAGAAAGGTGCCGAGCAGCGAGAGCGAAAAGGTCAGGATCGCCAGCAGCACGGTCCAGATTTTCAGCGCATCGCGCTTTTCCATCACCAGCGCCGAATGCAGCAGCGCCGTTCCGGCAAGCCACGGCATGAAGGAGGCATTTTCCACCGGATCCCAGAACCACCAGCCGCCCCAGCCCAGTTCGTAATAGGCCCAATAGGAGCCCATGGCGATGCCAGCGGTCAAAAAAGTCCAGGCGGCAAGCGTCCAGGGCCGCACCCAGCGCGCCCATGCGGCATCGATGCGTCCTTCGAGAAGTGCTGCAATGGCGAAGGAGAAACAGACGGAAAAGCCGACATAACCCAGATAAAGCAGCGGCGGATGCACCGCCAGCCCCGGATCCTGAAGCACGGGGTTGAGATCCTGCCCCTCTGCGGGGGCGGGGTTGAGCCGCAGAAAGGGATTGGACGTCAGAAGAATGAACAGCAGAAAGGCCACCGTAATCCAGGCCTGCACCGCCAGCACATTGGCCTTGAGCCGCACCGGCAGGTTGACGCCGAACCCCGCCACCATGGCGCTGAACAGGCACAAGATCAGCAGCCACAGCATCATGGAGCCCTCGTGATTGCCCCAGACACCGGAGAAACGATAGATGGCAGGCATCAGCGAATGCGAGTTCTGATAGACGTTGAGCAGCGAAAAATCCGACACCAGATAGGCATGGGCCAGCACGGCAAAGGCCAGCACCACCAGCAAGAACTGCGCGAAGGTGCCGGTAACGGCGGTTCGCATCAGGGCCTGATCGCCACGCCTTGCGCCGATCACCGGCAGAATGGAGGTGACGATGGCCGCCGCCAGCGCCAGCACGAGGGCATAATGGCCAAGCTCGATTATCATTGCCCCTCTCCCTTCCAGACGCCGTCCTTCTTCATCCGGTCGGCCACTTCCTTGGGCATATATTTCTCGTCATGCTTGGCCAGCACGGTATCGGCCGCAAACAGTGAACCGCCTGCATCGAACACGCCTTCCGTCACCACGCCCTGCCCCTCGCGAAACAGATCCGGCAAAATGCCGGTATAGGTCACGGGCACGCGGGCGCTGCCATCCGTCACGGCAAAACGAACGGTGGAACCGCCCCCGCGCTCTACGGAACCGGCCTCGACCAGCCCGCCCAGCCGAATGCGCGTGCCGGGGCCAACGGGGGTCTTGGCAAGATCGGAGGGCATGTAGAAATAGGAAACCGATTGGCCGAAGGCGAAGAGGATGAGAATGACCGCGGCCATGATGAAGCTCATGCCACCGGCAATCACCGCCAGACGTTTCTGTTTGCGCGTCACTTCAATGCCTCCTTCACCGGCAGGCCCAGTTCTTCGGCCATGGCCAGCAATTGCTGCCCCTGTGCACCCGCCGCCGGAAAGGCCTTGAGGCTTTCCTTCAGGGTGGCCATGGCCTTGTCCTCTTCCTTCAGCACCGCATAAGAGCGCAGAAGCCGCATCCAGCCGTCGAAATTGTCAGGTTCGGCCTTCAGCTTCGCATCGAGGCCATCCACCATGGCGCGGATCATCTGCTGGCGATCGGCGCCCGAAAGGGCGCTGGCGGCCTTCACATCGTCCGGCGTCGGGTTGCCGGGCGCCGAAGACGGCGCCTGCACCGGCCCGCCGGCCAGCGGCCCACCGCCATTCCTGGCAATATGCCGGGCCACGATCTCCTGCCAGGGTGCGTTTGGCGGCGAGCTTTCGGCAATCGCCCGGAAAGCCTGCAAGGCCTTCTGCCGCTCGCCGGACTGTTCCAGCGCCAGCGCAAGATAATAGGCTGCGCGCGGATTGCCGGGCTCCAGCGCCAGAGCCTGCCGGAAAAGCGCCTGCGCCTCGTCGCTCACCACACCGTCGCGACCGGCCAGCAGCACCTCGCCCAGCCCGTTCAGCCTGTCGGCACTGGGACCGTTCAGCCGCACACTGTTGCGATAGGCAAGCTCGGCATCGCCCATGCGGTTCATGCGCGCATAAATCGGCGCCAGCACATCCCAGCCAGCCCCGTCATCGGGGTTCTGCATCAAATGCCGCTCGGCCTTGGCAACCAGCAGGTTCATATCATTGCCGGGATTTTCCAGCCGCGCCTCCAGCGGCTGCGACGGCATACCGGGCGTACCGATCAGCAAATAAAGACAAAGCGAAACGGCAGGGATCACCACCACCACGAAAGCCTGCGCCAGACCATTTCCAGAAAAAGTGGAAACCGCCCCGGCTTCCCCCCGCGCATCGGCGGCCAGAAGCCGCCTGGCAATCTCGGCGCGGGCATTGTCCGCATCTCCGGCCGGAATCAGACCTGCGGCCTTGTCCCGTTCCAGCTCACGCAATTGATCGCGATAAATGGCGATATTCGCCGCACGGGCATCGTCGATCCCTCGCGCCGCCGTGCGCGTCAGGGGCAGGAGAAAGGCCGCCGCCACGCCAAAGGTCAAAACGGCAATTGCAATCCAGAACAGCATGATCCCGTCATTTCCGCCCATGGGCTCGCGCCCATAATGTCACATGGGCTCGCGCCCATATCATGTAAAATGGGCTCGCGCCCATATCATGTAAAATGGGCCCGCGCCCATATCAGGTCCAACAGACCAGCCGTCCATGCCAGGCATGGAGCGAAGCCGTCCGCAAACCGCTATAGACGGGAGTGGTGCCGCGAACCTTGACGCAAGTCAAATAAACTTCGGCAAATTGCCCGCCTCAGTTCAGGGGTGTCCAGGTGCCGTCCTCATTGCGGCAGGCGGCCCCCTTGGCTTCGAAGGTCCGCGCCTTGACGGATACGCCATGGGTATATTGCCGGCAGTTCTGGTTGCCCACCTGATAGGGTGCTGCCGCAACGACCTTGCCGGACACGTCGTCATCTTCCCAGGTCACGGCCTGACCGCTTGGAGAGGTTTCCAGCGCGCGATATTCGGCTTCCAGCGCCCGCTGCGTCTCGCCCTTGGAAAGACTTGCGCCCGAGCGGGAAACGATGCCGCCCTGCAAGGCCGCAAGATAGACGGCGGAGCGGTTTTCCTTGCGCGGACCGAACAGGCCGCCACCGGCATTTTTTGTCGTAACACAGGAAGAAAGGCCGAAAACCACCGCCATCAGCGACATCATCAATCCGGTCCGGCCGCATCTGTTCATCATTCCTGCCTGTGTCATGCCGCAACTCGCTTTGCCCCGTCCCAAACCCGGCATTCAGAACCACAGCTTTTTCCAAACGCACGAAATTGGCTCTTATGCATTGAAATCCAACATTATTTTTAGAGCGGTTCATTGTTTCACGGAAACATTGAACCGCTCTGACTATTTGCTTTTACGCATTTTCAGACGGAAAACCGGCTTCCACTTTTCCTGAAAATGCTCCAGCGCCCGCCCGATTCCGGCACCAATTACCGGCCAGTAGAGCATTTTTCGCCGGAACAGGAAATAAAAAACACTCTAACCCTTTGTTTTAAAGGATAACTCAAAGCGTCAGTCTTTTGCCATATGAATGGCGATGCGAGATCGCCGCTCAGGCCAGACCGTCGCGGCCGATTGCCGGCAGCACCAGACGGGCCTTCAGCCCCCCGGCCTGCGACCGCATCAGGTCAAGCGTGCCCTGATATTCCGAGGTGATTTCCTTGACGATGGACAGGCCAAGACCGGTTCCGGGCTTGCTTTCATCGAGCCTTCGGCCACGTTTCATCGCCTCGACGATCTGTCCGGGCTCAAGGCCGGGGCCATCATCCTCCACCACCACCTCCACCCAGCTCTTGCGGGCCGGATCGAGCCCCGCCTCTCCGGGCGGAAGCTGACTTATGGTGATCGTCACCGTGGTTTCGGCATGACGGGCGGCGTTTTCCAGCAGGTTGCCGATGGTTTCCTCAAGATCCTGGCTTTCCATGGCGAGTGCTGGCGGCGAAGCCTCGATCTGCATGTCGAACGTCTTGTCGGGGTTCAGCTTGCGCATCACCCGCACCAGCCGCTCCACGACCGGCTCCACCTCGGCGCGCGATAGCACGGATTCGCGCTGGGCGGCAATGCGGGCACGGTTGAGATAGGAGCTGACCTGCGCCTGCATGGCGTCGGCCTGCGCCTTCACCACCTCGTCATGCGGGGCGCTGATCGCCCGCGCCTCGTTGACCAGCACGGCAAGCGGCGTTTTCAGCGAATGGGCCAGATTGCCCACCTGCATTCGCGCCCGCTCCACGATGCGCCGGTTGCTGTCGATCAGCGCATTGATCTCGTTGGCCAGCGGCTCGATTTCACGGGGAAAATCGCCCTCGATGCGCTCCGCCTCGCCGCCGCGAATGCGCTCCAGGGCGCGCCGCGCCCTGTCCAGCGGCTTCAGCCCGAACACGATGGTGATGGCGTTGACGAACAGGCCGCCAAAACCGAAAAGCGCAAGGGCGGCGTAGAGCCTGCGCGAAAAGCCCTGAATATCCTCTTCCACCACCTTGAGATTGCCCGAAACGCGAAAGCGCGCCGCCCGCCCGCTTTCATCCAGAATAACCTCGGTTTCGGCAATGCGCAGACGGTTGCCGAACGTGTCGGTCATGCCATAGAAGCGCTCGTAATTCTGGTCGAAGGGGGCCTGTTCGAAGCTCGGCACCGGCAGGTTGGTCAGCCCCAGCGAGGTGGAGGCCAGCGGCGCGGCATTAAAGGAGCCCAATGGCTCCACCAGCCAGTACCAGCCGGTTCCCGGCTGCGAAAAGCGCAGATCGCCAAGCGCCGGACTGCCGGTCAGGCTCTCATTGTCGCCCACCGAAACGGAATTGACGACATTATAGAGCTGGGCGCGCAAGAGATCGTTGAAGGAGCGCTCCGCCCCCTGCCGGTAAAGCGCCGAAATGACCACGGCAATGGTCACAAGCGCAATGGAATACCACAGGGTCGCAAACAGCAGAACGCGAAGGGTGAGCGATTTAACCCGCAGCATTGTCCGGCGCTTTGATGCGATAGCCAAGCCCGCGAACGGTTTCGATCATATCCAGCCCGATCTTCTTGCGCAGACGCCCGACAAACACCTCGATCGTGTTGGAATCGCGGTCGAAATCCTGGTCGTACATATGTTCGACCAGTTCCGTGCGCGAGACGACCTCATCCATGTGATGCATGAGATAGGACAGAAGCCGGAACTCGTGCGAGGTCAGCTTCAGCGCCTTGCCCGACAGCGTGACCTTGGAACTCTTGGTATCGAGCCGCACGGGGCCGCAGGCAATTTCGGACGAGGCGTGACCGGCAGCCCGGCGAATGAGGGCGCGAATGCGCGCCAGCACCTCCTCCACATGGAAGGGCTTGGTCACATAATCATCGGCGCCCGCATCGATGCCCGCCACCTTGTCGGACCAGCGGTCGCGGGCCGTCAGGATCAGCACCGGCATGGTGCGCCCTCCCGCACGCCATTTTTCCAGCACCGTGATGCCATCCATGGATGGCAGGCCGATGTCGAGAATGACGGCATCGTAAGGCTCGGTATCGCCCAGAAAATGACCTTCCTCGCCATCGGTGGCCTGATCGGTCACATAGCCGGCCTCCTGAAGGGCCTCGACCAGCTGGCGGTTCAGATTGGCATCGTCCTCGACGACCAGTATGCGCATGGGGGTGCTGTCTCCGTGGAAGAACCACCGGCGCGTCCGCCAGCGGCTGGCAAAGGGTTTACAGCGGTTCAGGGTTTCACGGAAGCGCTGAACCGCCTTAAGTTTTTAATTTACGCATTTCCGGACGGAAAACCGGCATCCACTTTTCCCGATAACCAGCCATGCACGCACACGGACGCTATTTGGAAACCTGAACCGTCATCTTGCGCGGGCGCGCATTGTCGCCAGAGCCCGGCACCAGCATGGTGATAACGCATTGGCCGCCGGAAAGACGAACGGAAAGAAGCTGGCCGCCGGTTTCCTCCACGGCGCGGGAGGCGGCGCTGCGGCAATCGACGCGGTCGTTGCCATCGGCATTGTCGGCGTCGCTGCGCTGGTTGTCCACCGGCACGACCAGCCCGGAAATGTCGGGCACGCTCGTCGTTGCGCCGGGCAACATCACCCAGGCAATCAACGCCGCCGTAATACTGGCCATGATCGACTTTGATCGCATTTACCGCCACTCGCCGCATTTCAAATCCTGACATGATTTTTACGCGCTTGCGGCTGAATGGCAAATGAATGCTTCGCAATCTTGCCGGAGAGATGGAAAAAACCACGCAAATTCAGCGACCTGCACGGTGTTCCGTCGCCCCGGCAAGGCCTCTTTACTTGGCGGGAGCAATCTCCTTTTTCGCCCGCAGGCGCCCGTAAAGGGCAAGCAGGCCGCCTGCCGCCCCGGCCAGCGCTACCAGCTGGTCGCTGAGTGCGGCCTGATCGGCCACCGCAAGATCGATGCCGGACATATGCAGCCCGGCTGCGGCAATCGCCACCAATGCGCCCCAGACGGTGCGCGATACATACCACGGTTTCGTCTCGTTCATGTCCTGTCCTTTCCTCGTTGAAAAACCCGTCACCATGAAAATGTCCGGCTGGCCGCAATGCCCGCCGCATAGCGGCCAAGCTGGCGCACGCTCAGCGTCAGCCCGGCAGGCGCCTGACCGAAATCGGCAATCTGCGCCAGCAGGCCATAGGTGTAGGCTGGCGATGTCAGCGTCACGCTGCGCCGCAGGCCACCGGCCTGATCGGCAATCTCCAGCCGGTAGCTCTCGCTTTCCTCCTCCAGCGGAATATCGCTTGCCGTCCAGTTGTCGGCATCCACCCGCCCGCGCCGCACGAAGCTTATGGCAATATCACCGCCGGAAAGCCGCCTTGCCCTGAGATGCGCTGGCGAAAGCGGCGTTTCGGCCCTGATCCCGCCGGTGAAACTTTCCGGGCCGATGCTGGCAAGCGTGGTACCGGCCGCCTCGGCAATCAGGTTCATCGTCAGGCCTATTTCACTGGTGGACAGCGAAAGCGACTGCGCCGCCCCATCCAGCGCCACCACGGTTGCGCCGCTGGATGCGCCTGCCGCCATGGCGTCTTCCGTGCCGTAAAGTCCGCGCAAAAGGCCCGAAAGCTGCCATTGGCCGCTGGCAATCTCGCTGGCATCGGTGAAGGACAGAAGCTCCCACACGCCGTTATCGGCCAGCACCGCCAGAAGATTTGCGCCGTTCAGCACCGAAAGCTGCGAGGCTGCGGCAAAACTGCCAAAGGCAAGCTCCACCACCATGCGGTTGGCCCGGTCAAAGCGCCCGCTGACGCCTGCGGCAAGGGCGCCCGCCAGCGTGCCCATGCTGGCGGGCCGCGACAGCACGGCGCGGCTCTCATAATTTTCCGTGGTGGCGGAAGAGGAAATCACCATTTTCCGCCAGGGCTTGGCAAAGCCCGCCACGCGGGCAAAGCTGCCCGTATCGCCACTTTCGAAACGCGGCAGATCCATATAGGCAATGAGCGGCGAAAAGCCCTGTGCCGCGCGGTTTGCGCTTGCCCGCCCGGTGGCCGCCACCGAAAGTGCGAGGGGAACAGGCGGCGCCACTTCGCGCAGTTCCAGCGAAAGCCCGTCGCTCTCTTCCAGCCGGGAAATCATGAAGCGGCCCGCCGGTCCCTCGTTCAGCGTCAGCACATCGCCCGGCTGCAAGGCCAAATGCGACGGCGCAAGCGAAAGCGTCAGCCCGCGCCGCGACAGACGGTGATCGCGCAATTGCGCCTCAGCCGCCGCAAGCGCCAGCCCCTCATCCAGCACGGCCGGCAGGCTAAGCGAGATCAGGCTTGCCGCACTGCCCGCCAGTTGCCGCGAGCGGGCGCTGGCATCTTCGTAATCCTGCGCCGGATCGGCAAAGCCCAGCACGGCCTGCCCGGCATAATCGGCCAGATCGCCACGGCTTTCCTGCCAGAGCGGCTGATCCTCCTGATCGACAAAGGCCTCCACCCCGATTGCCGGCAGGCTCACCGCCTGGCGGGAGCGAAAGGCAAGCTTGCCCTCCACCTCCATCACATCCAGAAGAAAGGCCTGCAACAGAGGCTCGATCAGGCTGCGGGCGGAAGCCACATCTCCCTGCACATAGCCCGGCAAATCGCCGGTGACGGCGGAAACGTCGAAATCGGCAAAGCCGTGATCGGTGAGAATGGCGGCAATCACCTCAGCCAGCGTGCCAGCGCCAAGCCTGCCATTCAGCCAGTGGCCGGTGCGCCAGTTATCGCCATCGGTCCAGAGGCTGGTATCGTAGGGAAAGGCGGGAAAGGGCCGCGCATCCCAGGTCCACAGAAAGATATGCGCCGGATCCACCATGCCCGCGGGCGCATTTCCCCCCGTCCACCAGTCGAGATGCGCCTCCAGAAACCGCCGCTGCATGGCATCGGAGCGCGCACCCGAGGAAAAATAGGGCAGCGCGTTTTCCGAGGATTTCTGATCGGGAAACACATTGGGCTGGTTTGCCGCCCGCTCCACCGCCGCGCAGCCGAGTTCGGTAAACCACAGCGGCTTCATCTTCGGCTGCCAGGCCGTCGGGCTTGCCACTTCCACGCCGTTGAAGCGGTTATAATGAAGATTGCTCCACCAGCCCTCCAGATCCTTGTAGCGATAGAGCCAGTGGCGGCCCTTCAACCCGTCGGAAATGGCGCTGCGGCGGCGCACCTGCCGGTCGGCCTCGCTTGCATAATACCAGTCATAGCCCTCCCCGGCGACAATCTGGCCCTGCAAACCCGCCCTGTCATCGGCCAGCACGAAACCATCGGGATGGGCGGCGGTAAAATCGCCATCCTGCCAGTCGGCCAGCGGCATGTAATTGTCGATCCCCACCGCATCGATGGCCGCCGATGCCCAGAGCGGATCGAGATGAAAGAACACATCGCCCGAACCGTCGGCGGGGTGATAGCCGAAATACTCGCTCCAGTCCGCGCCATAGGTGATGCGGCTTGCCTGCCCCAGCACGGCACGCACGTCTTCGGCCAGTGTCATGAGACCGTCCACGAAGGGAAAGCGGTTGGCGTCGTTGCGCAGTGTGGTCAGCCCGCGCAGTTCAGAGCCGATGATGAAGCCATCCACCCCGCCCGCCAGCGCTGCCAGCCGGGCATAATGCAGAACCATCCGGCGATAGCCGCTATCGCTGCCGCCATAGATCAGGATATTGCCGATGGCGGCGAAGTCCGATGCCTTGGCCGAGCCCAGAAAGGCCGTAACGATTGCATCGGTCGCAGCCGTGCAATCCGGCGTTCCCGCCCTGCCGGGGGCGGGATGGCAGGTAATGCGCCCCCGCCAGGGATAGGCCGCCTGTTCGGTGCCGCCATAGGGGTCGGGCAGGCCGTTGCCGCTTTGAATATCCATCATCACGAAGGGGTAGAGAAACACCTTCAGCCCGCGTGCCTTCAGATCGGCAATGGCTTCCCGCACGCTCGTGTCGCAAGGGGTGCCGCCATAGGCGGGGCTGCCCTCCGGCTGGCTTACCAGATAGGCGCGCTCGCGTGTCAGCCCGCCCACGGTCCAGGCGCGGCTTTCCTTGCGGCTGGCCTGTTCCACGCCGGGTAAAATGGCGCAGTGGTCGGCCCTCAGATCCGTGCCGAACCAGCTGACCACCAGCGCCACGCTTTCCAGATTGGGGCAAAGCGCCTGCAATTCGTCCAGCGAGGCCGCCCAGTCGCTTGCCGCCACCAGCGTATTGCGGTTGATGACGCGCGAAGAGCCGCTGCCGGTCTTTTCCGTCACTTGCGTGGTGGCATAGCCATGCTCGGTTGCGCCGGGAATGATGGTGATGGCGCGAACGGCGTCTTCCAGCCCGCCCACCGCCCGCATCACCTCGAATTGCAGCACGGGTATACGGTTGCCGTAATCGTCGAGCGGCAGGCGTTCGAACACCACATAGGCAAGGCCGCGATAGGCCGGGCAATTGTCCTCGCCCTGTTTTGCGGCAATCAGCGGGTCCAGCGGCTGGTCTTCGGTGCCTGTATAGAAGCGCATCTCCACGTCCGTCAGGTCCAGCTCCTCGCCATCGGCCCATACCCGCCGCAGGGCCGAAACCGGGCCTTCGCACAGCGCCAGCGCAATATTGGCATAATAGCTGTAGGTCTTGGTGGTGGTGCTGGAAGCCTTGCTGCCGCTGCGCTCCTTCGTTACCTCCTCTTCAAAGCGCGTGGCCCAGATCAGCGTGCCGCCAAGGCGCGAGGTGCCGTAAAGGCGCGGCACCACCGCACCGTCGCTTGCCCCGCCGATCCGCGCCGTGGAAAGACGCGATCCCGTCACCGTCGTGCCGCCGATCAGGGCGCTGTCCACCGCATAGCCCGCCAGCGCGCCCGCCGCACGGCCAAGGATCGTCCCCACCGGACCAAACAGGCTGCCAAGCGCTGCCCCCGCCGATTGCAGAACCAGAGTCGCCATCATTCCACCTCAGGAAAACGAAAAATTCCGGCAATCCGCCGCTTCCACGACGGCACCAGCGCCGAGCGCGTCACCGCCGCCTGTTCGTAAGCGTGGATGAACACACCATCCCCCGCCCATATCCCCAGATGCTTGGCGGCATGGTGGGCGCGAAAGCGAAAAACCAGCACATCCCCCGGCTCCACGCTGCCAAAGCCCGGAACCGGCAAGAAATGCCGCCCTGCCGCATCAAGCAGCCGCTCCTCGCCGGAGCGCTCGGCCCAGTCCGGGCCATAGGCAGGCACCGCCTCCGGTTCGCAGCCGTAAAGCTCGCGCCACAGGCCACGCACCAGCCCCAGGCAATCGGCCCCCACGCCCTTTTCGCTTGCCTGATGCCGATAGGGCGTGCCGATCCACCCTTCGGCCAGCCGCAATACACGCTGCCCCGTCTGCATGGCCGCACCCCTCCAGGATCAAGTTTTCGCGATTTTATTGAAAGCCCACAGTACACGACGCTACGGTTTTGCGTGTGGTTTACCCCCCTCTGTCCTGCCGGACATCTCCCCCTCAAGGGGGGAGATCGGGCAAGATCAAGGCCCTGCCTAAATTCCTGAAAAACGCCGTCATCACACCTATTCTTTGAAGAATGGCGCTTTGTCCGTATTGCAATCTCCCCCCTTGAGGGGGAGATGCCTGGCAAGGCAGAGGGGGGTAGGCCACGCCACATACCTCAGCGTCGTGTACTGTGTTGAAACCCGCCTTCGCCACGCATTCCCGGACGCAAAACCGGCATCCACTTTTGACTGGGAATGCTTCTTTCAACGCATTCCCGGACGCAAAACCGGTTTCCACTTTTGACTGGGAATGCTTCTTTCAACGCATTCCCGGACGCAAAACCGGTTTCCACTTTTGACTGGGAATGCTTTTACTCAAACAGCACCGATCCATCATGCGTGGTCTTGCCGCTGACATAGGAATAGGCGAAATCCGAGCCCGGCATATGCGGAAAGCCGCGAAAATTGGCGGCATTGGCAAAGCTGTCGCGGCAGGTGGCAAAGCGTTTGTCGCAGCCAATATCCAGCCGCAGGCCATCGCCCGGCGAAAGCGTCACCTCCAGCGGCAGCCACAGGCTCAGCATCAGGCCGTCATCGGTGCTATTGCTGTCTTCGACATCCACTTCCAGGCCCTTTTCCGCCCCGCTGGTCACGCTCAGCCTGCCATGGCGAAAGGCCCCATCGGCAAAGCCCTCCACCCCGCCAATCAGCAGCCGGTCGGCGGCGGGCATGGAAAGAAGCGTTCCCGTCGCCCGTCGCCCCGCCTGCCCCATGTCGATGCCGCAGCGCTCATCACCCAGCCGGGCATCGCAACGGCGGCTGTACAGCCTGCCCTGCTGGCGCTCCAGCACGGCGGTAAAGCTGCGCAGCTCGGCGGAAAATTGCCCCGCCTGCCGCTTCACCTCGCCAATCAACTGCACCTTCAGCAGCGCATATTGCTCCGGCTCCTGCCAGTTCACCCGAAAAAGCTCGACCTTCGCCCCGTCATAACGGCCAGCCAGCAAATCGGCCTCGGTAATCGCGACACTGGAAAAGGCCCCAACCACCTCTGCCGCGGCGGCGGAAAGATCCGCCACCGCCTCGCCATCACTCATGGAAAATCCGCTTGCGGCCAAAAACACCGTGCCATCGAAGCTCAGGTCGCGATCATGATCGGTAAAGCCCAGCACCACGCCGTCGCTGCGCGTCACGCGCCAGGCCGTGGCAAGCGTCGTCGCCTCACCCGCGATATGCGCCGCGAAAGCCTCGGAAAATCCGCGCATCCGTCACTCCTTTCCTCATATCGCCGCCCGGTAGACGGCCCAAAGACTGTCCAGCGTCCCCGACGAGAGCGCACTCCCGCCGTGCCAGGCATCTTCCCCACTCGCCACGAGATTGGATAGCAAGTTCACTCCTTGTCGATCTCCACCCGTGAGGGGGAGATGCCTGGCAAGGCAGAGGGGGGTAGGCCACGCCACATGCCTAAGCGTCGTGTACTGTGCGCATCGGATGACCCGAAAACCGGTTCCCACTTTTCGGTCCGATGGCTTTTTTCACGCATCGGATGGCCCGAAAACCGGTTCCCACTTTTCGGTCCGATGGCTTTTTTTCACGCATCGGATGGTCCGAAAACCGGTTCCCACTTTTCGGTCCGATGCTTTTTTCACGCATCGGATGGCCCGAAGACCGGTTCCCACTTTTCGGTCCGATGCTAGGCCAATATCTCCACCAGCGGGATCGACGGAATGCTCCCCGCATTGAAGGCTTCCAGATTGACCTCCATCGTGTCGGTGTCGAAGCGTACCGGCACGTCGAATTCAAATCCCGCCTGTACGGCCACGCCCGTAGCTGGCGCTGTTGCAAGTGTCACCGTTCCGCTTGCCGCATCCAGCGTGAAATCGCCGGAGGCAAGCGCCACCCCGCCCACGGCAAGCTTCACCGTGCCGCTCACCGGCTTGGCGATGCTGCGGGTAAAGCCGCCCGCCGCATCGCCATAGGTTTTCAAAAGCTGGAAGCGCCGGTTGGCGCCGTCGCCATTGCCGATAAGCTGATCGAAAGCCGTCACCGCCTGTCCGGGCCGCGCTGACGCATGATCCAGCGGATCGCGAAAGCGAAAGCCGGTCAGCCGCCCCCGCCGCGCCTCGAAAAATTCCAGCACGGTGTAGAGATCGGCCAGGGATTTCACGCCCGAACCGGCATCATAGCTGCGGCGTGAACCGGCCCAGCGCTGGTTGCGGCTTTCCCGCCCGTTGGAAAGATTGACAATATCGGTGCGCCGCACCGGGCCGCCGCTGGTGGTCAGCGATACCCGCAGCGGAAAGCGCACCTCGTGAAACGCATCCGTCATCGGCCTGTCCGTTCAATGAGTAAGTGCTTTTTGGTATTTCCGTCGCACGACGGTTCCATGAAGTGTTCTCGGCAGAATGCTTCACCCTGAAACCTCACAGCCCGCGCTGGCCGCGCCGCACGCTTCTGGCCAGCATGGCGGAAATCTGTCCCTCGCTTTTGCGAAAGCTTGCCGCATCCTGCGCCTGCACGTTGAAGGTGACTTGCGAGCCACCGCCGCCGCCATGCATGGCAACGCCCAGCGAACCGTCGGCGCCGCGCTTCAGCGGCATGATCGCCTCCGAGCCCGCCTCGCCCATCAGCCCGAGATTGCCGCCATTCATGCCGAAATAGGTGGGGCTGGACACCACCCCGCCATTGGCAAAGGGCGTGATGGAGCCCGGCACGCCACCCTTTTCAAAGGCAAACAGCGAGGAAAGCCCGGAAGACAGGCTGGAGGTGGCGCTGCCCGCCAGCGAAGACAGCGCCGATTGCAGCGGCTGCAAGCCGGAATTAAGCGCAATGCCCGCCAGATTGGAGGCAAGCGATTTCAGCACGGTTTCAAGATCACTGCCGCCCACCGTGGCGCTTTTCAGCGCCGAGGTCAGCGCCGTGCCAAAGCTTTTCGAGCGCCCCTCGAGATCGGCGAGCGCGCTGGCCGCCGCCGAGGTGTCGAGGTTCAGCGCCAGCGAAAGGGTTTCGTCATCCGCCATGAATTGCCTCTTTCATATTCGGTTGTCGGAAAAATCGGGCCGCCGCCGCCATGCCGGTCAGTCGGGAAAGGCGGCCATCAGCGCGTCCAATCCGGCGCGGCTGAAGGCAGCGGGTGCGGGCTGCAAGGTGCCGCTCATGGCGGCAAATTCCAGCGGGCTCAGCCGCCAGAACAGCTCCGGTGGAAGCCGCAACAGGCACAGGCCAACATGCATTGCCGCCCCCCAGGGAAAGGGGGGCGGCGGCGATGTCACGTCCTGGCCTGTTGCGGCTCGCAAGGGTTTGGCCCCGCCTCCGGCGTGTCGCCCACGCCAAAGGTCAGCATCAGAAGATCACGCACGATGGCCGCACAGGCGCTGACGCCGCCTTCCACCACCATGTCCTCCACATCTTCATCGGAAAAGCGGTTGCCGCCCCCGCGCAAGCCCGCCGCCAGAATGCGGATGAGATCGCGGCTGCCCAGCCGCCCAGAAGAAAAGCGCGTGGCAAGCGCCGCCAGGCTTTCCGCGGCAAACGCGGTTTCCAGTTCGGCCAGCGCCCCCAGCGTCAGGCACAGAATGCGCCTTTCGCCGTCGATCACCGCCTCCACTTCGCCGCGCCGCCGGTTTGCACGTCCTGCAAGGGTCATGGTCATGCTGCCGCTCCGAAGCTGAGTTCGCCAGCCGATTCCAGCGCGATTTCGAATTTCAGCTCGCCGGAATGGTCGCCGGAATAATCCAGCGCCGTCACCTGGAACGGCCCGCTGACCGTACCAAAGGCCGGAATGATTACCTGCCACGACAAAATGGCCCCGGAAAAAAACGCCGCCCGCACCAGCGCATCGGACGACTGGTCCTTGAAAAGCCCCGCCCCGGAAACGGATGCGCGTTGCGCGCCCGCCCCCGCCAGCAGCTCGCGCCAGCGCCCGGCGCTGTCGGCATCCGTCACATCGACGGTCTCGGCATTGAAAGAAAGCTTTTTCGACCGCAAACCCGCAACCGTCACATAGACGCCGCCATCTGCAATCTTCAGCAGCAGGTCCTTGCCCTTCTGCACAACCATGGAAAACTCCTATCTCGAATATCTTGCTTGATAATGGCTCCGGCAGCTTGCGGCTGATCACCGCCACCTGAGCGATGGTCAGCCGCTGTCCCCTGCCCCCGGAAACCGCAGTCTGTTATTGACGCGAGAAGGTTTCAACTTGATTCTCTCTTTACGTGTATAAATTCGAAAAATATTCAACTTAAAGTTGATTTATTCATATCTCAATCGATTTGAGCGCGATTGCCTCAGGCAAGAAGGCTGCGAAACTGAATGTCGGCGCGGTAAAGCGCGCTCTTCTCCTCGCGCCGGCTGGCGGTTTTTTCATGCAGCAGCGAAACCGCCACCGCCGTCGGCAGAACGAGCGCTGCATCGTCCAGCACCGCCCTTATCCGGGCGGCAATGGCTTCCACCTGCCGCCTGCCTTCCGCCGCCCAGGCCGTCAGCGTCAGGTGGCAGACAATCAGCCCGTCATCGTCGCTGGACATGTCCTCGCATTCCACCTCGCCCAGCATCACATAGGGTTCGCGCCCGCGCGGCAGGCGGCGGTCGCAAATCCGGCCCGTGCCGATCAGGCCCACAAGGGCAACATCTGCCTCCAGCCTTGCGGTAACAGCGGCCAGCAATTCATTCACCGCTGCGCTCATCCTTGTCCTCCTCGCGTTCGGCCATGCGCTTTGCCGCCTGCTGCCTTGCCTTGTCCTTCACCATGCGCCGCAGGGCATCGCTCAATTGCTGCATGGTGGCGTTCACCGCCTCGCTCATCGGCTTTCCTCCTCGCAGACCAGCAGCAGAAAGCGGCGGGCTGCATCCGGCTCCAGCACGGCGCGGATCGCAAGCTGCCTGTCGCGCCATAAAAGTCTTTGCCCGGCGGCAAGGTCGTCGCGGTAATAGACAGTGACGTGACAGGTGGTCACGGCACGCTCTGCCCCCGCCAGTTCCGAAAGCGCCACGGCCTTCAGCTCGACGCGCCCCCACAGCCGCGCCACATCGGCAAAATTGCCCAGAAGCCCGCCCTGTCCATCCGGCTCCTCCAGCAGCGCCTGTAGGGTAAGCCGCGCCTGCATCTCGCCGGGATCGGGAATGGTAAAACCGTTCACAGCCGCCTCCGGCAAAAGGGGGCGATCAGCCGGTCGTAACCGGGCGGCACCAGCGCCGGCTGGTCGGCCAGCGTCACCGCGCCCCGGCAGGCAAACATGGCCGCCACATGCAACAGCATGGCCCGCTTCAACCCATCGGGCACGTCGGCGGCGGCCTCGCCGAACCCGGCGGTGAAATCAATCTCGATGCCGTTCAGCACCCGCCCCGGCAGCGGCCGTTCGCGCAGCCACAGACGGGCGGGACGGGCCACGCCATCCAGCAGGTGATCTTCAAGCGACACTTGAACGGGCACGCCCGTCTCGTCATAAACCGTCACCGCATCAAGGGTTTGCACGGGGCCGCTGGCAATCTGAATCACCTCGTCGCGCGGCCAGTCGTCAAGGTAGAGCCGCATGGGGCGGCTGATGGTCGTCAGCCCGGTTTCGGCCTCCACATGGCGGCGGGCAACGCTGATCAGCCCGCTCAGCAGATCGTCTTCATCGGTATGGTCGATCTTCAGATGCGCCTTGACATCGGCAAGCGAAACCGGCTCGGACGCGGGCGCGGCGAGTTCAACACAGGTCATGATCGTCTCCGGGAAATGTCTCTGGAAAGAAGCACAGCCAGCCAGCCAGCCGCTCCTTGCGTCATTCCCTGAGCCGTTTCCGGCTCAGGGTGAACATCATGCAGCAGATTTAAAGTGTTACAGCGTCCTTCGTGCGTTTGATAAAACGCACGGCGCTGTAACATCATGCAGCAATGGCGGGCCATGCGGCCTCAGGAGGCGGCGAATTTCACCAGTTTGATCGCCTCGAAATTCTGCACCCCGCCGCCAACCCGGCGCGTGGTGTAAAACAGCACGTAAGGCTTGGCCGAATAGGGGTCACGCAGCACCCGCACGCCCATGCGGTCCACCACCAGATAACCGGCGCGGAAATCCCCGAAGGCGATGGCCGCCGCATCGGCGGCAATATCGGGCATGTCCTCGGCTTCGGCCACGGGAAAGCCCATGAGCGAGGCCGCTTCGCCCGCCCGCTGCGGCGGCAGCCACAAATAGTTGCCATCGCCATCCTTGAACTTGCGGATCTCCCCTTGCGTCTTGCGGTTCATCACGAAGGTGCCGTTCTGGCGGTGTCCGGCCTTCAGCGCATAAATCGTATCGATCAGCACGTCGGAAGGGCCGCTTGCGGCAAAGGCGCCTGCCGCCCCCGTGGCCCGATAGCCGATCCGGCCCCAGGCCCAATTGCTGTCCGCCACCCGGTCATAGGCCAGAAAGCCCTTGGGCTTGTTCACGCCATCGCCGGAAACGAAGGCCGCGCCCTCCTGCTCGGCAAAGGCAATGTCCACCTCGGCGGCAATCCAGGCCTCCACATCCACGGCGGCATCGTCCAGCAGGCTCTGGGTGGCCGCCGGCATGGCGTAAAGCTCCATGGTGGGAAAGGAAAGCTCGGTCAGGTCCGGGGTTGCCGTTTCCGGGCGCGCCGCCGTTTCGGCCACCCAGCCGGAAGCCATGCCGGTGGGTGCGAAGGGCTTTTTCAGCACCGCGCCCGAAACCTGCCGCACCGTTGCCAGCCCCCGAATGGGCGAAACCGCCGAGAGCCTGCGGCCAATCTCGCCATCGGTTTCGTCCGGCACCAGATAGCCGCCTTCGCCATCGGCGCTGTTGCTCATGGATTTCGCCTGCAAATCGCGCAGGCCGCTTTCATCGCCCCGGCGAATATAGGCATCGAAGGCCGCCTTGCGCTCGGCATCGGCAATGCTGCTTCGCCCGCCCAGTTGCGGGCGAAGCTTCTTCAGCGCCAGCTGGTCGATGACACGGGACTGGTCGTCCAGCGCCCGGTTGATGCGCTCCACCTTGTCGCGCGTGACCACATCGGCGGTCAGCTTCTGCTCGATTTCCTCCAGCCGCCGGTCATTGGCCTCGCGAAAGGCCTCGAAGGCGCCCATGAAGTCGTCGAAAGCCGCCGTCATGGTTTCCGGCACGGCCTTGATTTCGGGTGCTGTCACGTTGGTTTCAGTCATGAATAACTCCTTTGCGGTGAGTGGAAGTGTCAGAGCGCTTTTCGATCCGATTGAATGAGACAATCTCTCTAACTATCTGTTTTTAAAGCATAATCTTTTCGATCCTCGTTTCGCTCCGGTCGGATTATGCTCTGAAGGAACGCGCCGCCATGGCTTTGGCGGCGCGGCGCATGGCGCGGGCCAGCTCGGTTTCCCGGTCGCGGAAAAACCGCTGATGCTTGACATTGGACACCCGCGCCGAGGGCGCCATGGGAAAGGTGACGACCGAGATTTCCCAAAGATCGGCCTCCAGAATGCGCCGCACGCCGCTTTTGGCCTCGCTGCGCGCCTTGACCGTCTGGAAGCCGATGGAAAGCCCGTCCAGCGCGCCTTCGCGCATCAGGGCCAGCACTTCGCGGGCGCGGCCCACCTCCGGCGAAAGGCGCCCTTCGACATAAAGCCCGCGCTGGTCCTCGCGCAGCGCCGTCCACCGGCCGATCGGTTCGGCGGGATCGTGCTGGTAGAGCATCCTGATGCCGGATGCGCCCCGCAGCCTGAGCGAATTGGCAAAGGCCCCGCGCTCGATCACGTCCAGCCCCAGATCCACCTCGCCGAACACGCTGGCATAGCCGGAAAAGGAGCCGTCCTCGGCCACGCCCTTCAGCGTCAGGCCGGAAAATTTCTGCACGAGCGTCATCGGCCCGCGAAAAGCGTGCATGGCTTTCTCCCTCTGTTTGAAAGCTGGAATTATCTGTCCCGCCCGAAGCGGGCGGCCAGGCGCGTCAGCGCGCCCAGCGCCCACCACGCCATGAGGCTTGCGGTGGTGGCGCCCGCCAGCATTGTTTCCTGGCTGGAAAGTTGATCGGCAATGCCCAGCCTCATGCCCAGCCACTGCCCGGTCGGCCCGCCGAAAATCAGCCCGAAGACCACGCCGGTCACAAAGCGGCTGGCCGCCTCACGCCGGCTTTGCGGCAGGAGGTAGACCAGCGAGATTGCCGCCCCCGCCATCGCCCCCGTCATCCGCGCCGACCACAGATGCGGATCGCTGCCAAAATCGCTCATAACTGCCCCCACAAACAAAAAGGACGCCTGCGGCGCCCTTTGGAAATCAAGATTGCTGATTTTGGAGAATCCCTTGGCGGGTTCTCTTCACCCATGGCTTTCACACCGTCACAGATTGAGTCCGCACATCCGCCCATCTCTCTGAGAAAAAAGCCTTATCCGTCATAGCCCACCGCCTGCCGCTTCTCTTCGTCGCTCAGGAAATCAGCCGCCCCTACCCTTGCCCAGAGCGCGTCGCGTTCCAGCGAAAGGCCTTCCACCTGGTCGAGATCGGGCGCAAGGCGCAGGCTCTCGCCATAGTCCTGCGAGAGGAAAAGCGAGAGGCTTTGGGCGGTGCGGCGCACCAGCGGCAGCACGGTGAGCCGGTAGAGCGCGCGGTTGGCCTCCTGATAATTGGCATAGGTATTGTCGCCGGGAATGCCCAGCAGCATGGGCGGCACGCCCAGCGAAAGGGCAATGTCGCGGGCCGCACCGTTGCGCGCCTCGATGAAATCGAGATCACGCGGCGAAAGGCTCATGGCCTTCCAGTCCAGCCCGCCTTCCAGCAACAACGGACGGCCCGCCCGCATGGGCCCGGCATAGCCCTGTTCCAGCTCGTCCTTCAGCCGCTCATATTGATCGGGCGAGAGATTGCCACCCTCCTTGGGCTGATAGACCAGCGCACCGGAGGGCCGGGCCGAATTGTCCAGCAGCCCCTTGTTCCAGCGCAGGGCGGCATTGTGCAGGTCGAGCGCGCCTGCCGCCGCCGCCAGCGGCGCAAAACCGTCATGATCGGAAAGCGGGTGAAAAAGCCGCAAATGCAGAATGGCCGGGGGTTCGGCCTCGGCGGGGATGCGCCGTGAAACGCCGCCCGCCCGGTAATCATAGGCCACCGGCCAGCCATCCGGCCCCTCGACAATGCCAACCCGGTCCGGCCGCAAAAGATGCAGCTCCCGCAGCCGCCCGCCAAGCCGCAGCGGCTCGACATAGGCATTGCCAGAAAGCGCCAGATGGCCATAAAGCGCCTCCAGAAAATCCGCCCCCGTCGCCCGCTGATTGGGCCTTGCCAGAAGCGTCAGCGCGGCATGATCTTCCACCTCGCGGTCATTGGCATAAAGCAGCCAGGGCACGGCGGCGGCGGCCTCCGCCACCAGCCGCACGGCCCGGTGCGCCACGGGATTGCCCATGAACCCTGCCCGCGCCAGCCCGGCATAGTTTCGGCCCGCATCACGGCCCGCCACCGCATCCATCAACAGCGCCAATCCGCCACCACGGCGGGAAGCGGACTTGGCGTGCTCCGGAGCGGAACCACGCCGGAAATACCGCATCACATCCATCATTTTTCCCATCACGAAAGTCCTTCCCGAATGGTCTGCGCCAGCAGGCCAAGCTTTTCGGCCCGGTCGAGCCCGTTGACGATGCGCCTTGCCCCCACCCAGTCCTGCCGCTCGCCCTGTAGAAACTCATCCAGCCTGCGGCCGGTAAAAAGCCCCTGCCGCATTCCCGCCACCAGGGCGTCCGCCGCCACCTCAGGCTTCAGCGCCAGATCGGGATCGGCCACCAGATCGAGACCAAGCGCCTCGCCCATGCGCTCGTAATTGCAGCGAAAGGTCAGTTGCACGAAGCCCCGGCCAAACCAGCTTTTCCCCTCTTCGTCAGGGCGCCAATAGGGTTGCGACACCTGCGGCAGGCGTCCCGCGCCATAGGCCGCCTCCAGCCGCGCCACGGCCTCGGCATCGCTTTCGGCCAGGGTTTCGCGCACCGGGGCAAGCCTGCCTGCCGTCTCATGAACGGCCGTGGCCAGCACATAGGCAAGCTGGTCGGGATTGCCGCCTTGCCCATGCTGGCGCCAGCCGCGCAGAATCGCATTCACCCCGTCCACCTGCCCCTGCGTGAGCCTGCCGCCAAACAGGGCAGCCCGAAGATGGTTAAACAATCGCCTCGACACCATGTCATTCATGGACACCCCCCCAATCCTTAGGGTTAACGTCAAACTTGCGGCTTCGCGCCGAACAAAATGTGGAAATCTAATCGTTTAAACTATTTTAAATCGTTTAATGGCCTGCGCCGTTAACTTTACAATTGCTTAAGCCTATGGAACTTTTGTCCTCGCCGCAGGTTAAGGGCGGCGATCAGCAAGCGCGGCTGAAGCCTGCGCAATCACTGCCAAACCAGTGCCATGACGGCACCGGGGACCAGAAGGAAAGATGAGATGGACGCCAAGAGCTCTGCACAAGTGAAGACGCCCGCCCAGGCAAGCCAGACTGTTCCCAGCCAGACCATTCCCAGCCACATCGTCGAGCGGCTGGAAGCGGAATGGCGCCAGATGCGCATGGCCGCACCGCAGCCCGCCAACGACAAGTAAGTTATCTTCCGCCAAGTTATTTTCCGCGGCCCGCCATTCGACGGGTCGCCGCCATTCTGGCCCGGTTTTTCTCGCCCCTTCTCAAAGCCCTCTCACCCTCGGCTCGCCCACGCCCTCCAGCAGCAGGGCCGTCAGCGCCCATACCAGCGCGTCCAGCCGGTCGGGAGAGCGTCCGCTTGAAAGTCCGTCCGGCCCGAAATCACACATCTGGTCTTCCAGCGCCTGAAACCGTCCGGCGTGCAGCACACGGCCCTGTTCGTAGAGGGCGGCCACCGGCTCGGCGCGCAGGAACTTGCCCCGCGTGGCCCGCACCAGTTTCAGCGGCAGGCTGGCCTCTACGCTTTTCAACAGCGCCGAGACCATTTCACCCCCCTGATTGATTTCGGCCACGACCCGATCGGCCTCGAAACGGCGGAAGGCCTTGACCACAGCCCCCGCCCAGGCGGCAGGCGTCGCGCTTTCCACCGAGCAATCGGCCAGCACCACCGCCCGCCCCCGGCCATCCAGCCCGGCAACCACAATGCCACAGCAGGAGCCCGCGCCGGAACCGGCGGGCGGATCGACAGCCACGACAATGCGGGAAAGCGGTTCCACCAGCCGCACGGTCAGCTCTTCCAGCCGCTCGCGCCGCCACAGCGCATCCTCCCTGTCTTCTATCAGTTCGCCATCCAGCTCCTGACGCCCCAGCCACGTGCCGCCATAGCGGCTTTGCAGCGCATCGATAAAGCCGGGCGCCAGATTGGCCGCATTGCCCAGTGTTGAAAGCCGCGCCAGCCGCGTGCCGGGGTCGGCCAGCAAACGCCTGAGGATCGGCACCGGGCGCGGCGTCGTGGTAATCACCTGCCGTGGATCCTCGCCCAGCCGCAGGGCAAATTGCAGCATGTCGAAGGTTTCCTCGGCATGTTTCCATTTGGCGATCTCATCGCACCAGGCATAATGAAATTGCGGGCCGCGCAAGCTTTCCGGGTCTTCGGAGGAAAAGATCTGCGCCACCGCGCCATTCGGCCACACCAGCCTGCGGCGGGAAATCTCCAGCTCGGGACGGCGAAAGCGGGCAATGCGCAAAATGCCGGAAAGCCCGTCGATCATCACCTCCCGCGCATCGCCCAGCGTTTCGGCCACCAGCGCAATACGCAGGCCCGATTTTTCGCCGCGCGAGGCCAGTTCATGCACCCATTCCGCGCCAGCCCGCGTCTTGCCGGAACCACGCCCGCCCATCAGCAGCCAGTTGCGCCACGCCCCTTCCGGCGGCGCCTGGGCGGGATGGCGCAAAAGCGCCCAGCTTCGCGTGAGCCGCCGCAAAACCAGCGGATCGAGCGTTGCAAACAGCGCCGCCATGCTTTCAGGTGCTGGCCGTCCTGCCGTGCTTTTCTCTGTCATCGCCCGCCCCGTATCGCGAATACGCCCGCAAAGCGTGCTGTAAAGCCCGGCAACCTCATCCAGCGCCTGATGCGCCTGAGTGCCATGCCGCACCATTTCCGCCAGCAAGGCCCCGCCCGCCACCCCGGCCAGAAGATCACCCCTGCCGCCAGCCCCGGCCATCACCGCACCCGGCCCATCGTGCAGGCCATTGGCGCCGTTACGATGTTCGCCATGCTGGTTTTCGCCCCGGAGCTTTCCGGAAAACGGCTGCCGCTTTCCTTCAGCCGCCTTGCGCGCCACGCCCCGCCCCTGCGCGAAGCTTACCGGAAAATCCATCGCCACCTCCGCCTCTCACGCCGGGCCTGCCCCAATCCCCGCCAAAACAGCAAATCTGGTTTCACTCCGATCCGATCACGCCCTCATGCCGGTTTCCGCAGTCCCCGGCGCTACTGCATAATTCCTTAAATCGGAATCGATTTAAGGTGAAAATTATGTAGCAGCTTTAAAGTGTTACAGCGTCCTTCGTGCGTTTGATCACAGTACACGACGCTACGGTTTTGCGTATGGTTTACCCCCCTCTGTCCTGCCGGACATCTCCCCCTCAAGGGGGGAGATCGGCAAGATCAAGGCACTGCCTGAATTCCTGAAAAACGCCGTCATCACACCTATTCATTGAAGAATGGCGCTTTGTCCGTATTGCAATCTCCACCCTTGAGGGGGAGATGCCTGGCAAGGCAGAGGGGGGTAGGCCACGCCACATGCCTCAGCGACCTGTACTGTGGATCCCGTTTTCACCGGAAATGCTCCAGGTCCGTCATCCATCCGGCACCTGCCCTGCCTGCCACTCAGCCAGCAGCATCCTTGCCCGCGTTTCCGCCTGGGTCTCCACCAGCGCCAGAAGGGCAGCCTGCGCCTCTTCCACGGGTCTGTTGTCCAGAGCGCGCTCCTCTTCAAGGTCGCGATCCCGCGCCAATTGCCGTTGCAACTGATCGATCTTTTCCAGCGTCCGCACGATCAGCGATATGGCATCGCTCGCCGCCTTCATATCCGCCCGGGCCAGCTTTGCCAGCGCCTCGTCCGCACCGTCAATCAAGGCCTCCGCATTGGCCCTGAGTGCCCTGAAGAGATCGAACTGGGCGCGCATCTCCAGCATGAGATCCGCCAGCAGCCGGGCATATTGCTCATTGAGCGCCGCCAGATCCGCCGCCTTCATTTCCAGCACAAGAGCTTCGGCTATGTCACGCCGCAACGCATCCCGCATGGCAGACCTCCATCCAGCGACAGCAACATCCAAAAAGTGAAAAAGCCGGTGGGAGCTGTGCGGCGCGCAGCACCGCGACCCGCAATTTCCCGACCATACATAAACCCTAGCAAATCACCGTGACGCCGTCAAGGACTTTATTCCTAGTTTTTCGAGATTTTCCCGTGATCGGAAAAAATCATGCGACAAATCCGCCTGTAAAGCGCCTTCCGTCGCCGACACGCCAAAATTACCGCCAGAATTTTAGGATTTTATTCTCATAAAACACCGCAGCCCCGTGCGTTTTATCAACCGTGCAAATTACGCTGTAACGCATTCTTGCCCGGAAGGATTTCCACGATCTCACCAGCATCAGCGGCTTGGGATATTCGCAAAGGAAAAAGAAGACGGGCAGGCCCCGCCTGAAAACCGCAGTCCCGGATACGCCGCACAAAGCCGAAAGGCCTTGTAACGAGTGACGGCCGGAGTCCGAAGACTGCCGGCCGTCCGCCCCATCCCCCCGCCCCCAGGGTTCAGGTGCGTTTCTGAACAGGCGTATAGCCCGCATCTCTGATGACCGCTTCCGCGGCCATGGCATCGCCTTCCACCGTTACGGTCCGCGCGTTGATGTCGATGGACACTGCCGCACCCGGAAGGCCTTCCGCCAGCGCTTTCCGCACCGTGGCCTCACAATGACCGCAGGTCATGTCGTCTACGACAAATTCAACATTTCCAGTCATGGAAAACTCCTTTCGAACCGCACCAGCCTGATCCCTTCCCAGAGGGGAAGGTCAAGCCTCATGCGTCTTCAAAGGCAGAACTTTCCTCAGCGCCGCATTGATCCCCCGACAACTCATCGAGAATAGGGCAATTGGGGCCGGTCTCATCCTCGCAATTATCGACCAGATGCTTCAAGGTATCCACCATGGCGCGCATGGCATCCATCTTTTCTTCCAGCTCGCGTACATGGCTCATCGCCATTTCCCGCACATCGCCACGCTTGCGGGCCGGCGCGCTCCACAAAGCCAGCAGTCGCTCGGTCTCTTCGAGGGAGAAACCCAGCATACGCGCTCTTCTTACGAAACGAAGACGGTGCACCTCGTTGTCGCTGTAAACGCGATAATTGCTCGCTGTACGGCGGGCCGGCATGACCAGGCCGATTTCCTCGTAATACCTGATCATCTTAGCGGAAACGCCGGAAGCGGCGGCGGCTTCTCCGATATTCATCGCCAAATTCCTTCCAACTCAAGCACCAACCGAAGCACAACCGGTGAAGGCCTTTCCTTCCCTATCGCACCAGTCTTAATACCTAGCAATACAGGAAATCTTAACAACCAAAAAAAGTTGAGGACTATTCACAACACCTTTATTGAAAATGCAAAAAGGCAAAAACGTCAACGGCTTCGGGGCCTGTGCCAACACTGGCCAGGCAGGCAGGAACACAAGCACCGGAATAAAACAACCGTTCCACATCCATACGGAATTGTGAATTTTCATGCCGTTTTGCAGCAGGGCGGCACAAGAAATCCCCGCCGAAACGACGGGGATCGCTGTTTGACCAGTAATTCCAAATAAATGCAGGAAGGATTTTACAGCGCCCGCCGCAACAATCGCCAGAAGCTCAGCCGGTCAGCGGCGTCATGTCGCAGTCGGCCGCGTAGCGTTCGAAAATGCGCATGGCCCTGTCACGCACGGCCACCGGCACCGCCGCCCCGCGCCCGCTGACCCCTTTGTTGATCCGCTTCCTGTCGGCATCGGAGGTATCGCCAAAGGCTGCCAGCAGCTTGTCGGCATCGCAATAGCCATTGCCGATGAACTCGGCGATGCGCGCACTGAGGACCTTTTTGTCGCCCAGAAAATCCGTTTCGTAACGCACCCAAAGAGGCTTTACCCTCCCCTCGCGTTCGCAGCGCGTCCAGCTCAGCAGGAATTGCGCATACCACACCGCCTGCTCCGCCACGAGAAGATCGAGCCGCTCCTCCAGACTGTAGCTGGCATAATCGGCAGGCAGGCCATCATCGTAAAAACCACTGCCGCCACTTGCCCGCCAGGACACAAGCATATCATCGAGACTGACCAGAGTATCGAAGAAATTGCGAATGGTGACGATGGTGCGAATATTATAAACCTGCAATTGCGACGCCAGAAACGGCGTGCAGCGAATGTGATGCTGCCCCACATAGCCACGACCATTCAGCCCGACCCGCAAAAGCGCCAATTCGTCCGTCTCCTGCGAGCGAAGATTGCCGCCGAGATTGGAGCTTGCCAGCGGCGTCAGGGCAGGAAGGGCAAGACTGGCTGTCGGAACCTGCATCGCCTGGCAAAGCGCGGCGGAAATAAAGGTGGAGGCGGATTTCGGCGCACAGGCAACCAGCACATTGGGCTGCTTCGCATGATGGGCCGTCAACTTGGCACGAAAGACAAGCTCGGCAAACTGATCCAGCGACACCGAGAGCTGGCGTACACTGTCTTCACCCATGGCCGGCAGGAAGAAGGGGTTGGCATGGGCAAGCGAGGCCGCCGCCTGCAAGCGGCGATTGGCGGGCAGGCCGGAAAGAAAATCCATAAGAACCGGCAGAACTTGCGGCATATCTTGGACGGAGGAAAGCCGATCCATCATCGACAGGATCGCCTCATCCACCGATAACTTGCCTACCTGCGCAATAACATTCATCGACGCGCCCTCGCTATCCAAAATTTCATTGAGGATAGTGGCCGAGCCTTGCGCGAGACTGGCTAATTGTGTCAAAATTCGAAAATACTAACGTTTCTTTACCTTGAGGGAATGCCAAGGGTTAATTTCATTGCCCCTGGCATCACCGCTCTCCCACCGTCAGCGGCCAGTCGCAGATGTAATCCTCGAAATCGTCGAGATCGACCTCTTCCTCGCTGATGGTGCGCCCGCGCGCGGAAATGCCTGCGGTATGAACAGTTTCACTATCGCCCGACACCAGCGGATGCCACCAGTAAAGGTCACGCCCTTCAGACACCAGCCGATAGGCGCAGGTGGGCGGCAGCCAGCCGATTTCCGAAACCTGCTCCACCGTCAGCTGAATGCAATCCGGCACCGTGGCGGCGCGGTTTTCGTAATCCTTGCACCGACAGCTCTGCCCATCCAGAAGCCGGCAGGCCACGGAGGTGAACACCACCTCGCCCGTATCCCAATCCTCCAGCTTGTTGAGACAGCACAGGCCGCAACCGTCACACAGGCTTTCCCACTCGCGCGCGCTCATTTCGGCCAGGGTGCGGGCTTTCCAGAAGGGAACGGTTTCGGCATTGCTGCTCACGGCAGGCTCCTTGACGACATTATCTGTTCGTTAAAATTTGACTCGCATATGATGTTTTTCATTATAGAGCATGATGCTCCCGCGCAGCACCGGACAAACCGGGTGGAGGCGTTTATGCGAAGGCTGACAGATGCGGAGGGTTTCGCCCTCTGTCAAGCTTGAACACGCATGTTTGGCGTTTTGTGGCGGAAACGGTCGTGAGAACCGGCGATGAATGACAAGAAACCGCGGCGAAAGCGGCATATTTTTCTGAAGATCGATGCCTGGCTGGACTCCACCGTCTGGAATGCGGGCTTTCGCGCCGGTGAAATCTGGGAAGAGCTGACGATCTTCTTCCGGCGCTTTCGGATGCGCGGCTGGAAAAAGCTGGTATTCGAGGCCGCTGGCGAGGCCATGACGCTTGGCACGGCGGGGGCCGTGGTGCTTCTGGCGCTGGCAAAGCCCGCCTTTCAGGAAACGGAGAAGGACTGGCGCAATCGGGGCGATTTCGCCGTGACCTTTCTCGATCGTTACGGCAATGTCATCGGCCATCGCGGCATCATCCACGAAAATTCCGTTCCCTTCGAGGATCTGCCGGACAATCTGGTCAAGGCGGTTCTGGCGACCGAAGACCGGCGATTTTTCGACCATTACGGCATTGATTTCATTGGCCTTGCGCGCGCCCTCTCGGAAAACGCCCGCGCCGGCGGCGTGGTGCAGGGCGGCTCCACGCTGACACAGCAATTGGCCAAGAACCTGTTTCTCACCAATGAGCGGTCCATCGAGCGCAAGATCAAGGAGGCTTTTCTTTCGGTCTGGCTGGAAGCCAATCTGTCGAAAAAGGAAATCCTCTCGCTTTATCTCGACCGTGCCTATATGGGCGGCGGCACTTTCGGGGTGGCGGCGGCCTCGCAATTTTATTTCGGCAAGAGTGTGCGCGATGTAAACCTGGCGGAAGCGGCGATGCTGGCGGGGCTTTTCAAGGCGCCCGCCAAATATGCCCCGCATGTCAACCTGCCCGCCGCACGCGGCCGTGCCAATGAGGTGCTGAGCAATCTGGTGCAAAGCGGGCTGATGAGCGAGGGGCAGGTCATTGCGGCACGGCGCAATCCGGCCACCGTCGTTGACCGGGCAGAGCAGGAAGCACCGGATTTCTTCCTGGACTGGGCCTTTGACGAAGTGCAGCGCATTGCCGCACGCTTTCCCGAACATTCGCTGATCGTGCGCACCACGCTCGATCCCAGCATCCAGAAGGTTTCGGAACACGCGGTTGCCACCATGCTGCGCGACAATGGCGAGCAATATCGCGTCAAGCAGGCCGCCACCGTCACCATTGAAAACGGCGGGGCGGTGCGCGCCATGGTCGGCGGCCGCGATTATGGCGAAAGCCAGTTCAACCGCGCCACGCGCGGGCTGCGCCAGCCGGGCTCCTCCTTCAAGATCTACACCTATTCGGTGGCCATGGAAGCGGGGTTGAAGCCCGACACCATGGTGGTGGACGCGCCGATCAGCTGGGGCAACTGGAGCCCGAAAAACTACGGCAACAGCTATGCCGGGCGCATCACGCTGACAACGGCGCTGGCCAAGTCCATCAATACCATTCCGGTGCGGCTGGTGAAGGAAAGGCTTGGCATCGATTCCGTCATCCGCATGGCCAAGGCCATGGGCGTGGAAAGCCCGATCCGCAAGGATGTCACCATTCCGCTCGGCACCTCGGAAGTCACCGTGATGGATCAGGCCACGGCCTATGCCGTGCTTCCGGCCGGTGGCGTGCAATCGCGCCGCCATGGCATCGAGGACATTCTCGATTATCGCGGCCATGTGCTTTACAGTTTCAGCCGGGACGAGCCCGCGCCAAAGCGGGTGCTGAGCGAACAGGCCGCAGGCTACATGAACCAGATGCTGACCAAGGTTCCCTATATCGGCACGGGCCGCAAGGCGGCGCTGGAGGGCATTCTCACCGCCGGCAAGAGCGGCACCACCCAGGCCTATCGCGATGCCTGGTTCGTGGGCTTCACCGGCAATTTCACCACGGCGGTCTGGTTCGGCAATGACGATGATACCTCAAGCAATGAAATGACCGGCGGCTCCCTGCCCGCCATGACCTTCAAGCTCATCATGGATTATGCCCATCAGGGCATGGCGGTGCGCCCCATTCCCGGCGTGCTGGAGCCTGCCGTCATGACCGTGCAGGCAAAGCCTGCCCCCAGAACCGCCACGCCACAGGCTCAACAAACGCCAGCCGATCCCGTCTTTATCCGCCCGCGCAGCCTTTCAGCCTCCACCACGCAACTCATGCGCTCCCTCGCCGCCATGCTGCGCAACGCCCCACCCCTTACCGAAACGAAAAAGGCGGCATCGCTTTAGGTCGTGCGTGCGCATTCAGTGCTGCCCCCTTCCGGCTCCCGCCATTTCCATGCCATGCTTTTGCTGTTAGGCAGGAAGCATACGCAACAGGGTCGAATCAGCGCGTGTTCCGGGTTCCCATTCTTGTCGCCGTGGCGCTTCTGGTCGCCTTCGGGCTCGGCATCCAGTCCACGCTGGTGGCGCTGAATGCCACGGTGGGATTTGGCGAAATCAGCATTGGAAGCTGGCGGGCGTTTCCGCAGGCGCAGACGGCTGAGGCCGATCCTTATGCGCGCTCGCACCGGGCGCGCGCCGGACGCCTGCTGATGGGCTCTGCCGAAGGCCTGACCTTCATTGCCACCACCGACGATCGCGGCGAAGAGCTGACCACAGCCTGCCGCTACCGCATGGAGGGAAGCCTGCCGCCGGCGCGGTTCTGGACGCTTTATGCCGCCGATAGCGATGCCGCCGCGCTTGCCGTGGCAGAAGGCCTTCCCGGCGCGCTGAATTCGGTGATTGCGCAAAAACACCAATCCGGCGGCCTGACCGTGACTATTTCCGCCCGCGCCGAACCGGGCAACTGGCTGGCCCTGCCCGCTTCGCCCCGTGCTTTCATGCTGACGCTGACGCTTCTGGATACGCCTGCGGCAGGCAATTCCGGGTTGGTGGATGTATCCATGCCCAAACTGGCAAAAATCGGGTGCGGCGATGATTAGAGCCCGAAAATCCGGGAAAAAATCCGCATCCCTTCGCCCGCCCGTGCCGCGGGAAAAGCCGTTCTTCAACCTTGCCCTTGCCCTGCTTCTGGGACTTGTGGGGGCGGCGGTTCTCCACATCGTCATCATTCTGGCGCTGCCGCATTTTACCGGCAAGGATGCCTATGCCCGCATTACCCGCGAAGGCAGCGCGCACCGTTTCCACACGCTCGGCCTCACGGCGGACGCCGCAGGGCTGGCGCAGAACGACCCCTTTCTGCACACCGCCGTCTGCGCCTTCGATGTCTCGCTCAATCCGGTGCAACTGACAGCCCAGGGGGATGTGACCTTCTGGTCGGTTGGCGTGTTCGACGCAGCCGCCAACGAAGTCTACAGCATGAATGACGCAACCGCCGTGGAAGGCCGTCTCGATGTCATTCTCGGCACCGCCGCCCAGATCGCCGGGCTGCGCGCCAGCCAGCCGGAACTGGCAGGGCAGACCGTGCTCATGGAAATGCCGCAGGCCCGTGGCTATGCGGTGCTGCGCGCACTTGCCCCGCAGCAAAGCCAACTGCCCGCCGTTCAGGCCTTTCTGGCTGAGGCCGGATGCTCGCCCATTGCCAATTGAGCGGCCATGAGCCACAAAAAAGAGCGGCGGTGCAACGTGGCGTGGAAAATAATCCTTCCTTGGCATCCGTTTTTCCATTAATATGTAATTATTTCAGATTGATGGCGATTTTCGCCCCTTTCCGTTTTCCTCTTTCCCTTTGCTGGGGATTATGAATATAATCCTATATCGGGAGAAATCGACATGTGTGAAACGGAAAAGCCTATTCCTGAAATTGTGCCGGGCCTGGCGGACAGGCGCGCAATTGCCGCCGGCGATGGCGTGCTGCACCCCCGGCACACGGGCAAGCTGGAGGCCTTGTGCCAATGCGTTCTGGCAATCATCGAGGAAATGCTGGGCATGACCGAGGCCCAGGCCGAGGGGCGCGGCAGCCGCCGGCGTCGCTGCCATGCGCGGCAGATGGGCATGTATCTGTGCCATGTGGCTCTGGGAATCCCCCAGAGTGATGTGGCCCGCGCCCTTGGCTATGATCGCAGCACCGTAAGCTATGCCTGCCACGTGGTGGAGGATCGCCGGGAGGACCGGGCGATGGACCAGTTTCTCCAGCGTGTGGAGCGCGTGGTGGCAACCCTCAAGGGATTGTGTGCGGAGAAGGCCGATGGCTGATCATTGCACGGGAACCGCAGGGGCGGAGAAGGCGTTGCTGAGGCTGCTTGGGCTTTGTCGCAAGCCGAGGCAGATCAGAGAGGAAGATGGCATGGCTGACGTGATCGACGCAAAAGAGGACAGGTTGCTTGGGAAATTCGACGCAAGGCTGATTGGAAAGGCCGAGCGTGACGGGCTTTTGACCCGTATGAACGGCGAGCTGTTGGCCACGCCGCAGGCCGACGCCTTTGCCCGCCGCGCCGCAGCCCGCCGCGAAGACGCATTTGCCGCGCAGCATGGCGAGCGCGCCGAGGAAATCGTACGGACCGGAGCCGAACCGCAGAGTGTGCGCCGCAATCTCGACCATTCGCCACTGGCAAGTTTTTCGCGCCTGCGCGATGCCACGGGCAGCGCGTATTTCTCAGCCGATGCGCTGGCGGCAGGCGAACGGCTGGCCGAGGATTTCGAACGCGGCCACATGCAGCCGCGCATCACCGCCAGCTGGGAACCGCGTCTGGCGCAGAAGGTCAAGGGCCAGCGCCCCGCCGGACCCGACCTCAATGACAGCGCCCTTGCAGCCCGCAAGCGCGTGAGCCAGGCTCTGATGGCGCTTGGCCCGGAACTGGCCGGGGTGGCGCTGGATGTATGCTGCTTTGGCAAGGGGCTTGAAATCATCGAGCGGGAACGGCAATGGCCGGCACGCTCGGCAAAGCTCATGCTGCGCACGGCCCTTTTGTCGCTGCACCGCCATTACTGGCCGCAGGCCCGCAAGGCCGCCGTGCCGCTCCACTGGGGCGCGGAGGATTACCGCCCCGCCATGCCCGCCCCTCATGGGTGAGAAAGCCTGAGGCCAAGGCGAGGCTTCGCGACCGAATATGCGCTGAAGGCCGACCAGTTCCAAAGGAACCTGACCAGCCCGGCTTTCATGCCGCCTGTCGATCTGACTCCATCACAGTACACGACGCTGAAGAATGCGGCGTGGCCTACCCCCCTCTGCCTTGCCAGGCATCTCCCCCTCAAGGGTGGAGATTGCAATACGGACAAAGCGCCATTCTTCGATGAATAGTTGTGGTTACGGTCTTTTTCAGGAATTTAGGCAGGGCCTTGATCTTGCCGATCTCCCCACTTGAGGGGGAGATGTCCGGCAGGACAGAGGGGGGGTAAACCACACGCAAAACCGTAGCGTCGTGTCCTGTGCTGATTGAATCAGATCAGCACCCTGAAGCTTTCTTTTTGAAGCATGATCTTATCGATCCCCGCTTCGCTCCGGTCGGATCAGGCTTTAGAACGCCGGTCGATCTGACTTCATCAGATCGGCGCCCTAAAGCTTTCTTTTTGAAGCATGATCTTATCGATCCTCGCTTCGCTCCGGTCGGATCAGGCTTTAGAGCTGCTGCTCTTCGCCAAAGACGGAGTTTCCGTCCAGCATACCTTCCTCAAGCTGCGACAGCATGTTGTTCATGCTGTTGAGGAAGGAGAAACTGGAGGAGTCGTCGGAACTGGAAAACAGCGATTCCGCGCTCTCGTCGCTGCTGTCATCCGTCGAGCTGGTGGTCGAAGAGCTGGTCGTCGTCGTGGTCGAGGTGGAGGAAGTCTCGGTCTCTTCGCTATCTTCGGACGGCGGCGGGCCGGGCGGCGGACCGGAGGGGGGCTCGGAGGCGCTGACGCTGGAGGTTTCATCCTCGCTGCTGTCACTGTCGCTATCGGTATCCGTCGTGTCACCGGCACGGAACTGCGCAAGCCAGGCTTCAAAGCTGGCCGCCAGGTCCGAAGTCGTGCTGGTGCTGTCGGAACTGCTGGAATCGTCCTCGCTGTCGTCGCTGGTCAGGGCTTCCAGCACCGAGTCTTCCGATGTCGAGCTGGAGCTTGAAGAACTGTCGTCTTCCATCAATGACAGAAACTGCGAGCTGGCGTCGCTGGACGTTTTCGACTTGGTGGTGCTGTAGGAATAGGTGCTTGAACTGGTGCTGCTAACCTGCATCGGCCTGTCTCCATTGTGGCCCGGTTTGATCTGGAGCGGCATTCTCGCCCACCCGCGCACGGCGGCCCTCACCTCGGTAACGCAAGACTCAAAACATGGCGGCCTGTCCGAATAATTATTGTTTATAATAATTTACCTTGTGCGAAGCTGACCGTCCTTTTTCGTCGCACCTACACTCTCGAAAGCCATCTTATTGAAACAGAAGTATTTTTCAGAACAATCCCCACGATCTGAATGGGTTTTCGATAAAACGCCCCGGTTTTCTAGCCGCAACCTTTCCGAGATTTAATGCTTGGCATGATTGACTTTGCCGCTTTGAAATCCCTTATCGCCAGAAAAGATGGGCGGCCCGAAAGACAAGTGGCCCGAAAGACCAATTGAAGGACCTGACGTGAAACGGCCTGTGTTGATTCTGGTGTTTGTTCTGGTGCTTGGCGCTTGCGCGGCCCTTTACATGCTTTCCCATCGCTCCGGCGGCGCCGATACCGCCGATCTTTTGACCGCAACGGTTTCTCGCGGCGATGTGGAGGAAACGGTGCTGGCCACCGGCATATTCAAGCCCTCGCGGCTGGTGGCCGTCGGGGCGCAGGTTTCCGGGCGCATTACGGCCGTGCATGTCAAGGTGGGCGACACCATTCGCCAGGGCGCGCTGGTTGCCGAAATCGACAGCGTGACGCAGAGAAACAGTCTGCGCACCGCCCGCGCCTCGCTGGCGGATGTGAAGGCCCAGCGCGTGGAAGCACAGGCAACGCTGGTCAATGCCGAGCTGGCGCTGACGCGGCAGGCAAATCTCCGGGCCGGCAATTCAGGCACGCAAGCCGATCTGGAATCGGCCCAGGCCACCCGCGACAAGGCGCGCGCCGCCATCGACGCGCTGGACGCGCAGATTATCGAGGCGGAAGTGGCGGTGGAAACGGCGGAAGCCAATCTGGGCTATACCAGCATCACCGCCCCCATGGATGGCACGGTTCTGGCCGTGGTGAACCAGCAGGGCCAGACGGTCAACGCCACGCAGTCCGCGCCGACCATCGTCATTCTCGGCGATCTCGACCGGATGATCGTCAGGGCGGAAATTTCGGAAGCCGATGTGGTGCGCGTCAAGCCGGGTCAGGCGGTCTATTTCTCCATTGTCGGCGATCCGGGCAAGCGGCACGATACGACGCTGCAATCCATCGAGCCCGCGCCGGAATCCATCACCAGCGATTCGGCCGTGACCACCTCGTCCAGTTCCTCCAGCTCCTCCAGTTCGTCCAGTTCCTCCAGCTCTTCGGCCATTTATTATAATGGCGTGCTGGAGGTGGACAATGCCGACCGGCGTTTCCGCACCTATATGACGGCGGAAGTCCATATCGTGCTGGCCAGCGTGCAGAATGTGCTGACCATCCCGGCCTCTGCCCTTTCCGGCGCCGAAAAGAACGGCAAGGCCACGCTGAGGGTGCTGGACGCAGAAGGCAAGCTGACTGAGAAAGAGGTGGAGGTGGGCCTGAGCGACGGCGTGCGCGTGGAAATCCGCTCCGGCCTTGCCGAAGGCGACAAGGTGGTCATCGGCCAGGGTTCGGCCCGCGCCAGCGGCAGCGGACAGGCAGGCGGACCGCCGCCCATGGGGCTCTAGGCCATGGCACTCATAAACCTGAAGGGCGTTACCCGCATCTACCGCGCCGGTGAAGACGATGTGGCCGTGCTGAAGAATGTCGATCTGTCGATCGAGAAGGGCGAGATGGTGTCCATCGTCGGGCCTTCCGGTTCCGGAAAATCGACGCTGATGAATATTCTGGGCCTTCTCGACCGGCCAAGCCACGGCACCTACGAGATCGGCGGCAAGCGCACCGACCAGCTGGATTCCGATGCGCTTTCAGCGCTGCGGCGCGAGCATTTCGGCTTTATCTTCCAGCGCTACCATCTTTTGTCCGATCTATCGTCGGTGGGCAATGTGGAGATCCCGGCCATCTATGCCGGACTTTCGGCAGATGCCCGGCGCGAACGCGCCAGGGCGCTTTTGCAAAGGCTCGGCATGGGCGAGCGGTTGCGCAACCGCCCCGGCCAGCTTTCCGGCGGCCAGCAGCAGCGTGTTTCCATTGCACGCGCCCTCATCAATGGCGGAGACGTCATTCTCGCCGACGAGCCGACCGGCGCGCTGGACAAGAGCAGCGGCGAGGAAGTGCTGCGCATTCTCGACGAGCTGAATGCCGAAGGCCGCACGATCATCATCGTCACGCATGATCTGAATGTCGCCGCCCGCGCCGGACGCATCATCGAAATTGCCGATGGCGAGATTGTCGCCGACCGCGTCAATCCGCACGACAGCGCAAGGACCAAACCCGCCGCATCTCCGGCAGCCGCCATGCCCGCCGGTCGCCACCGTTTTCCCTGGGCCGACCGGCTGCGCGAAGCGGCGGTCATGGCCATGAAATCGCTGGCCTCGCACCGGCTCCGGACTTTTCTGACCATGCTGGGCATCGTCATCGGCATAGCGTCGGTGGTCTGCGTGGTGGCGCTTGGGCAGGGCACGCAAGAAAAGGTGCTGTCCAACATCAATAATCTCGGCACCAATACGCTGGAAATCTTCCCCGGCAAGAGCTTCGGCGATGTGCGCTCCGGCCGCATCACCACGCTGAAAGTGGCCGATGCGGAAGCCATGAGCAGGCTTTCCTATGTTGCGGCGGTCACGCCCACCGTTTCCACCTCCGGCACGGTGCGCTATGGCGCAACGGTGGCCAATGTGCTGGTGAACGGCGTGGGCGAGCAATATTTCGCCGCCAAGGGCTCCAAACTGCTGGCCGGGCGGCTGTTCGATCGCGCAAGCGTCGATACGCTCAGCCAGGATGCCGTGATCGACCAGAATACCGCCAAGACGCTGTTTGGCGAAAAGCCACAGGATGCCTTGGGCAAGACGGTGTTTCTCGTTTCCGTGCCCGTGCGGGTCGTGGGGGTGATTTCCACCCAGCAGGGCGGATTTGGCGCAAGCTCCAACCTTTCGGCCTATCTGCCCTATACCAGCGTGCAATCACGCTTTCTGGGCAGCATGTCGCTACGCTCCATCACCGTGCGCGTGGCCGACAGCGTCGATACCAGCGTGGCCCAGGAGGCCGTCACGGCCTTTCTCACCAAGCGGCACGGGGAAAAGGACTTCTTCATTCTCAACACCGACGACATTCGCCAGACCATTCTCGCCACCACCCAGACGCTGACCCTGCTGGTGGCGGCCATCGCGGTGATTTCGCTGGTGGTCGGCGGCATTGGCGTCATGAATATCATGCTGGTATCGGTCTCCGAACGGGTCGGTGAAATCGGCGTGCGCATGGCCGTGGGCGCAAGGCGGCAGGATATTCTCCAGCAATTTCTGATCGAAGCCGTGCTCGTCTGCCTGCTCGGCGGTACGCTCGGCATCGGTCTGGCGCTTGGTTTCGGCTATGTGTTTTCGCTGGCGCAGTCGGATTTCCGGCTCATCTATTCCACAACGTCGATGGTGGCGGCTTTCACCTGCTCCTGCCTCATCGGCCTCGTCTTCGGCTTCATGCCCGCCCGCAACGCCTCAAGGCTTGATCCGGTCGCAGCGCTCAGCAAGGATTGACCAGGAACCGGTGGTTGGGCAATGACCGGCCATCGGCGCCACTTTTCCTGAAATGATTTTTTATCCGCATTTCCGGGCGGAAAACCGGTGCCCACTTTTCCTGAAATGCTTTTTTCTTCGCATTTCCGGGCGGAAAACCGGTGCCCACTTTTCCTGAAATGCTTATGCCCCGTGGGCCTTCGCCTCTGCGCGAATGCGCTCCACCATGGAGCGAAGACCGTTGGCGCGCTGCGAGGAGAGATGCTCCATCAGGCCAAGCTTGCCGAACAGTTCCAGCGCATCGAGAGCGGCCACCTCGGAGGCGGGCTTGCCGGAATAGGCCGCCAGCACGATCGCCACGAGACCGCGCACGATATGCGCATCGGAATCACCCTCGAAGGTCAGCACCGGGTCCTGCCCCTCGCCCGCATGGGTCACAAGCCACACCTGGCTTGCGCAGCCGCGCACCTTGTTTTCGGCGCTGCGCTTATCCTCGGCCAGTTCCGGCAGCGCCTTGCCAAGCTCGATCACATAGCGGTAGCGATCTTCCCAATCGTCGAGAAAGGCAAAATCTTCCATGATCCGGTCAATGGAGGTCATGCGGGTCTGAGGCTCCGTGGGTTTTGATGATGGTGTGGATATAGAGCGCATCCCGAAAAGTGTGAAGCGGTTTTCGGACAAGATGCGCGGCTAAAAGCCTCGCATCCCGAAAAGTGTGAAGCGGTTTTCGGACAAGATGCGCGGCCAAAAGCCTCGCATCCCGAAAAGTGTGAAGCGGTTTTCGGCTCAGCCCGCGGGCTTTGGCTTGGGCTTGGGGATGGAGATGACCATGGGGCCGGAGGCGGTGGAGCCGGTCAGCAGCGCATCGGAGGTTTCCTGCTGCGTCAGGCCCTGTTGCGCAATGCCGTGCGGGGCTGCGGCGTCTTCACGGGGATGGCGGGCGGCGGCGGGAGGCGTGGCGATGGGGGCGGGTGCCTCGCCCTCGCCGAACTGACGGTTAAGAAACTGATAAGCGACCAGCGCACCTTCCCGCGCCCGCACACCGATGGCGTGGAGGGTCTGGCTGCCCTTTTCGCAGACATCGGGCTTTTCCTCGCACAGGCCGCGGGCGTAATCATAGGCGCCGGTGACGGCAACGATCGCATTTGCCATGTCGAAAGAGGGCGTTGCGGCGGAATTTTCGCCCTCGGGGCTGCCCATATAGGACAGGACCACCAGCACCAGCGTAAACCAGAACGTGCCCTTGATCAGAAACCACATGCGGTGTCATCCGTCTCGATTCGCAACAGGCCCCTGCCCGTTGCCGCCGGCCAAGCAGCCGATCCGAAGTGGCACTCTAGCCGTGCCGGTCAAATATCGATTTGAAATGTTAGGCGGCATTTTCGTCGAAATTAAATCAAATTCTAAGGAATTACGGCTGACCCATCATATTATAGTCGAATTCGAGCGACCCGGTTAAGGATAATTGCGGCAGCCACCCCGCAGTTCAAGGCTTTGAGACCCCAAGCGCCGTCACAATGGTTAACGTCTGGAAGAATATCACGCAAAATCCGTCGCTTACGCGCCGTTAACCATGTTTTTGAAAGTTGACTTGCCTTGTCTCGAATTGGCGCATCACAACCATTTTCGGGGGCTTTGCGGGCTTTTGCTTTATCCTTTCCTTAAGGCGCACCCCCCTATGGTTGGCCATGCAAAGAGGACCGCTTCGCGGAAGACATGGCGTGAAGGTATTGAGCAAAATCGCTGATCGGGCAGATGCCCTGCTGGCCCCCGCCGCCCGTCTGATGCTGACGGTGCTGGGCGCGTCCGCGCATCCTGCCGAAGGTGAGCTGCGCGTCGTGAAGGCGACGCTTTCGGCAGCCCTTCCCGCCTTGCTGCTACTCCCAATTGCAATGACCGCCTTCATGAGCCCTGCCCTTGCCCTGCCGCTGGGCGTGGCGCTGGTGGGTGGGCTGGCCTTGCTGGCCATGATGGCGGGCCTTTCGCTCATGCGTCTGCTGGAGCCCGCAACGGTGGAGATGCCGGCGGCTATAGACCGGAGCTGGCTTCTTCCCGGCCTTGTCGTGCAGCTCGATACGCATGGCCGCGTGGTTTCGCTGGGCGGGCGCGATAGCGGGCTGTTCATGCCTTTCCTGCGCGAACCGGCAGGCCGCCCCTTCATCGAGCAGGTGCATGTTACCGACCGGATCGACTTCGGACGCGCGCTGGATGAACTGCGTCAGGGCCATCAGCACACCCGGCTGGCGCTGCGCCTTGGCCGGCCGCAGGCCGATGCCGCCGATCGCACCCTGTTGCATGTGGAGCTGGACATCAGCGCGGAGCGGGATGGCGATGGCGCTTTGACCGGCTTTTTCGCACAGATGCTGGACCGCAGCCGCGAGCAGGAACTGGCCGAAACGCTGGCCCGGCTTGAAGTGCAGGTGCAGGACGCGCATGAGGCGAAATCCCGTTTTCTGGCGGCGGTCAGCCATGAATTGCGCACGCCGCTCAATGCCATTCTCGGCTTTTCCGACATTCTCGGCAGCGATCTCTTTGGCCGGATGGAAAATGAACGCCACCGCGAATATGTGCGCCTGATCCGCCAGTCCGGCGGGCATCTTCTCTCTGTGGTCAACACCATGCTGGACATGTGCCGCATCGAGGCAGGCCGCTACGAGCTGATCGTCGAGGCCTTTCCGCTGGCGCAAACCGTGCTGGATTGCGAAAAGATGCTGAGCCTTCAGGCGCGTGAAAAAGGCGTGGCGCTGACCAACCGCCTGCCGCGGGAGCTGGGCGAGATTACCGCCGATCCGCGCGCGCTCAGCCAGATCCTCATCAATCTTGTTGGCAACGCCATTAAATTCACCGAAGCGGGTGGCGTTGTCACCATAGATGCGGCACGATCGGGCCGTGACGTGACGATTTCTGTCAGCGATACCGGCATTGGTATTGCCGCCGACAAGATTGGCCAGCTTGGCCAACCCTTTACGCAGGCAGATGGCGGCCATTCCCGCCGGCATGAGGGTGTCGGTCTTGGCCTGTCGCTGGTCAAGGGGCTGGTGGCGCTGCATGGCGGCCGCTTCACGCTTGAAAGCCGGCAGGGCGAAGGCACTGTTGCAACCATTATTCTGCCGCTGGACGGTTCCGGCGCAAATCGTGTGGAAAATCTGGAAGATCACCGCCGCATCGAATTTCCGCCACGCTTGCAGGTCAATCTGCCTGAGGCGCAGGTGGAACTGGAAGGGTTGAATGACGACGCGAAAGCGAAAATCGCCTGAAAGGAAGCCCGCCCGCAAGGCGCCGGGACTTCTTGTTCTGGCCGGTTCCGCGCTTGGCGGAATTGTTCGGCGCTACCCGCTGACCGTGGGTGGCGCTTCTGCTTTTCTGATCGTCTTCGGTTTCGTCTCCGCCAATGCCTTCTGGTATCAGCCGGGCCAACACCCCTCGCCCTTTCTGCGCACCCGCGATCCGCATAATTTCACCGCTCTCCTCGGCCTGAACCGCGCCCATATGACTCGGCCCGACCCGAACGACGTGACCACCTTCCGCATCCAGCGCGAAACCGCCGCCAGCGCGCCGGAAGATGAGGTGGCCGCCGCCATTGCAGCAGGCAATAGCACAGCCACGCCACAGCCAGTGCACGCCTCTGCGCCAGTGCCGGATGCCGCATCCCTTGCCGCAGCAACCGTCCCGAAGACGCAAGCCCCCGGCCAGCAGACCGCCCATATAACACCGGCGGCTGTCACCCCGGCGGAACGGCCCCTGCCCGCCACGGCCGATGAAAAACCCATTGACCCGGTGGCAGCCGCCATTCGCAGCGCCGAACGCAATCTCGTCACCGCGCCGCAACCGGCCAGGCTTTCCACCCAGAAAACCAAAGCCTCTTCACCCTCTCCTGCCGCCCCGGCCCCGCCTGCCGCCATTGCCGCCAGCGGCGCCATGGGCCAGACGGGCCTTGTCATGGATATTCAGCGCGGTCTGGTGAACATTGCCTATGCCAATGTCAACGTCGATGGCGTGGCAGGCGACCAGACCCGCGCCGCCATTCGCCATTTCCAGCGGCATTACCGCATGGCCGAAACCGGAGAGCCGGATGCCGCGGTTCTGGCCAAGCTCAAATCCATCGGCGCACTTTGACCCCACCGTCCAGCGGACAAGAGCCGTTGTTTTTCGAAGTTGCGAATGCAAAACACCATCCACATTTTCAGGAAAATCCCCTTACCGGAGGTTTGATGCGGCTTCGCAGCGATATGTTTGTCTCGGCCCTGATGCGCCGGGTTTTTGGCGAAGGCGGCTTTGCGGCCATCGAGCGGCGCGGGATGGAAGAAGCCGGGGCGATCTTCATTCGTCAGCGCTTTCGCGACGGGCTGGAAACGCTGTATGGCCCCGCCCCGCAGAGCCTTGTGGATGACGAGGGCGCGGCAAGCCGCCGCTTTGAATTGCGGCTGGACCGTGCCGAGCCGCAGGCTTTGGAAGCCCTGATGGAGCGGGAAGTCCGTTTCGATCCGGATCTCTGGCTGGTGGAAATCGAGACCGACCGGCTGGACGACCTGCTGACGCTGGTTTGATCTAGAGCATTTTCAGGAAAAGTGGAAGCCGGTTTTCCGCCTGAAAATGCGTAAAAACAAATAGTTAGAGCGGTTCAATGTTTCCGTGCACAGTATACGACGCTGAGGAGTTTGGCGTGGCCCACCCCCCTCTGCCTTGCCAGGCATCTCCCCCTCAAGGGCAGGGCTATTGCAATACGGACAAAGCGCCATTCTTCAAAGACTATTTGTGATGACGACCTTTCTCAAGAACGTAGGCAGGGCCTTGATCTTGCCGATCTCCCCCCTTGAGGGGGAGATGTCCGGCAGGACAGAGGGGGGTAAACCACACGCTAAACCGTAGCGTCCTGTCCTGTGGTTTCCGTGAAACAATGAACCGCTCTAGCGCTTGCCGGAAGACCTGGTTTTTTCCGCAGCGCTGCCTCTTGCGGAGGTAAGGGCTTCGCTGTTTCCGGTTTCATAGGTATAGGCATCGGCGCGCAGCCAGGCTTCCAGCCGGGCCTCGCAATCACCGCCATTCATCGACGCCAGCAGGCGGGCAATGCCGGGCTCGCCATTTTCCATCTGCGCCAGATCCGGGAAAAAGCCGGTGAGAATAAAGATGATGTCGGCAATATCCATGGCAAGGCCCATCAGGGCCGTGGCCAGTTGCCGCCCGGACATATCCAGCATGATGCGCTCCACCAGCCAACGGCTGGAGGTGAGCGCATCGGCAAGCGTGGTGGCGAAATGATCCGCCTCACGGGCACGGGCAAACCGCACAAGAAGCGCTGCCTGCGTCTCGCTCAACGCCCTGGCCCCCAGACGATCGTGATCGGGACGGTTGAGGTGACGGTCCAGCGCCTTGATGGTCTGGCGCAACCGCTCCTCGCGCTCACGGCTCAGCCGGGCGCCATCATCCGGCGCGGGCGCGGGTGCCGCCGCGGCGGTCTGCGGCTGCGGCCTCGACTTTGCCTGCCCTTGGGCGGAGCGGCGCGGCAATGCCGGACGATCCGGCAGATCGGTCATGTCCAGCGCCACACCCTCGGACAGCGCCGTATCGGCTGGCTGCTGCCGGTTTGCGAACTCAGCTCCAACGGGCATGGCATAGCGCAAGCCCACCAGCGCATCGATAACCGTAGCGGAAAGGTTTTCCCGCTGCATGATGGCATGGGCATGATCCCGACCCTGACTGCGGGCAATGGTAATCAAAAGCTCATCGGAAAGGCAGGGAGAGGACACCAGAAATGGCGCGGCAACCGCCAGCGGCTGGCTGGCGATGAATAGCGCCACCGGCACCGGCACATGGCGCGATTGCGAAAGTGCTGCCACCGCCTCTCGCCGGGCCTCCTGCGTGGAGGCCTGAAACAGCGGCTGGAACAGCAGGGAAAACTGCTTCAGATCGGTTTTTGCCGGATGATCCAGGCTTTCGAAACTTGAAACGGTCGCCATCAGGACAACATCCTTTTTCCGGCCGACTCTTGGATTTTCCAGCGCTCGAAATTGATGGTCCACGACATTTCCGTCCCACTCCATGTTCTGCCCGATCCCGGAAGGGGCCTTGCCGAACACGCTTGAAAAACAGGGCGTTGGGGCATGGGGCACCTTTTGGTACAGGCACGGAATGCATCAACGCGGTACATATTCTTCAAGATAACCGAAAATCGTTAGCAGGCTGTTAACCATGGATAGTGTTTAATAAGAACAATCTGATGAAATAAACTATCATTGGATGCAATCCCGACGCAGCAAACCTTTGGCTGCAATGGAAGCAACCGTGAGAAAGACGCAAATGCCCGCCGGCCACGCAACAAACCCCGGCGGATCGCGTTAGCCCCCACAAGGGGTAGGGTGAAATCCTTTGCTTCATCCGTCTCGGACACATTCTGGAGAGGCGCATGGCTGACATTGTAAGGATCATGGACCGTCTGGGGCAACGCTCCGGCAAAACCAGCAGTTTCGAAGGCCAAAAGAAAAGCGACGAGGCCCGCATCCTGCTTTTCACCGGCGTTCGCTATATTCGCGAAGAGCCGCGGCTGATCGGCGCGCCGGCACTGACGGGAAAATATACCCCGGAATATCATCCGTCCTGAGAAAATCCGGCGAACCCTTGCATTCGCCAGGCAAACCGTGCCGTTTTGACAGGCCTGCCGGAAAGCTGCCGTCAGAAACAAGAAAGCCGGGCATTCGCCCGGCCTTTCTGAAAACGCGCCTTGCGGCTTATTGTATCACTTGCCACCGCGACGGCGGCGCTGGCCAAGACCCATTTCCTTTGCCAGCCGCGAACGGGCTTCGGCATAGGCCGGGGCAACCATGGGATAATCGGCGGGCAGGTCCCACTTTTCGCGATATTCTTCCGGGCCGAGATTGTGATGGGTCATCAGGTGGCGCTTCAGCGACTTGAAGGATCCGCCGCATTCCAGGCAGATGATCTGTTCGCCCTGAATGGATTTGCGCACGGCCACGGCCGGCTTCTGCTTTTCCGCGACCGGGGCGGAAACAATCGGCGCGGACGTATTGGCAAGCGCTGAATGGACGTCGGAAATGAGATGGGGAATGTCCCCGATCGGCACAACATGATTGCTGACATAGGCGGCGACAATATCCGCCGTGAGTTCCACGAGAAGATCCTGCTCAACCGCTGCGAATGTCGTTTCGTTCATTTCATTCTCCTGTTTGTCTGCCTGCTGCCGGTCAATCGCCATCCACCGTCAACATTGGAGGCCGGATAAAGGCCTCTTGGAAATCCCCCGCGCCATATGACCGAATGCATGTCCAGGCAGGTGTTTTACTTGCCGCGCCGGAACAAAACTGCCAGAGGCCACGCCAAGCGCACTTTTGCGAGCGCTAAATCGCAACCGCCGAGCCATTTTCAAGGTGCTGCACAGGCCTGGATCAGCCTCATGGATACTGCTTCGATGCGTTCGGAACAACTTTTTACATGAATTACTCAGGCAGCAACAAATGTCCAGCAACAATTTATTTGCAATGCGCACGAGGAAAAATGCCATGGCGGGCAAAATATGAATATGATTCTGCTCCCGGATACTTCATCGTGACATTCATTCACGGTTTATTAACTGTATCCTTCTTTTGCCCCTCGGCGGATGCCTGCATTTCATCGAGAACCGAGGCTGCCGCCAGAGGATAGCCAACGGCATGGGCAGCGCGTGCAAGCAGATGCGCAGACAGTGGAGCGGTGAGGAAAAAGAAGAAAATCCCGGCCAATGCCTTGGCAAAAACCGGTAATTCACCCGAATTTATGCCCAGAGCCAGCAGTAAAAGCCCTGATCCTACTGTTCCAGCCTTGGACGCGGCGTGCATTCGCGTAAACAGATCCGGCAATCTGTTGATGCCGATGGCGGCGACCAGCGCGAAGAAAGACCCGGCCAAAATCAGCACAGACGTTAAGATTGCGATGGCCAATTGCATCACTCCGTCTCCTTTCGGGACAAGTCGCGCCATTTGCCGGGCCGCTTCTGCCGCTTTTCCTGCCTGATCTTTTCCACAGCTAATTGTGCCCGTGAAGCGGCCAGCGCGGGTTCTGTTTCGGGACTTTCGCCAATCACCCCGCGTATCAGAATGAAACGGGCAAAAGCCACGGTCGTCAGAAATCCCACCAGCCCAAGCGATATGGCAATGTCGATATAGAGCGTATAGCCGGAGCGGATGACGAACACCGCGATAAAGCCCAGCACGATGCCCACCAGCATGTCCAGCGCCAGCACCCGGTCCGGCAGGGTCGGCCCGCGCATGACGCGGTAGACGGTGGCCAGAAAGGCCAGCGCCAGAAGCACAAGGCCGATATTGGCCGCGCCCTGCACAAGGCTTTGTTCCAGGCTCATGCAAAGGTCTCCCTGATCTTGCGCTCGAAACCTTCGGCAATCTCGCGCCGTGTGGCATCCGGGTCGGAGCAATCCAGTGCGTGAATATAGAGGGTCTTGCGGTCGTCCGAGACATCGACCGACAGCGTGCCGGGGGTGAGCGTGATGAGATTGGCCAGAAGCGCGATCTCGAAATCGCGCGTCACCGTCAGCCGATAGGCCAGGATTCCGGGCCGGATGGCAAGCCTTGGCGACAGGACCAGCGCCGTGACCCGGAAGGCGGATTTCATCAATTCCCATAAAAACAGGCCAAGCAGCGAAAACAACCGTCTGGCCCGCGTCAGATAGGTGACGCCGCCGACCTGTTCGCGCAGCACCCCCACCACCAGCAGCGATAGCAGGAAGCCGAACAGAAGGTTATGCACCGTGGCGCTGCCGCTGAGGGCAACCCAGACAAAGGCCAGCAGCAGATTGACCAGCAACAGCCCCATCAGCGCTCCCCCTGCGGAAAAACCGAGCCGATATAGGCGGCAGGATCGATCAGCCCCGCCGCCGCCGTCTGGGTGAGGCCGATCAGGCTTTCCGGGAACAGCCCGAACCACACAACCGGCAGCGTCAGCATCAGCACCGGCACCATGGCCCCGCGCGAGGGGCGGAAAATGCGCTCGCCCTGCGGACCGTGGCCGGCATCTGCATCTGCCCCCGCGTCTGCGGATGAAATTTCACCCTCGCCGCGCCAATAGGCCAGCAGAAACACCCGCGCAAGCGCGATGGTGGTGACAAAGCCGGATGCGAGAATGGCCGCCGCCAGCCACCATGCGCCAATATCGAGCGCCGCCTTCAGCAGCATGACCTTGGGCCAGAAGCCGGAAAAGGGCGGCAGGCCGCTGGCGGCCAGAAAAAGAATGAGCGAGACCAGCGCGAAAGCAGGCGCTTTCTTGTAAAGCCCGGCAAGGCTGGTGAGCTGGAAGCTGCCGCCAAGCCGCCCCGCCTGACCGATGACGAGATAGAGCGCTGCCATTAACAGGATGGAGTGGAGGGCATAAAACAGTGCAGCGCCCAGCCCCTGTTCCGCCCCGATGGCAATGCCCGCCAGCACAGAACCAATGCCGGAAATGACGATGAAGCCCAGAAGGCGGCGAAGATCGGTTTGCGCAAGCGCCCCCAGCGCGCCCAGAACCATGGTGGCTGCGGCCATGGCGGCCAGAAGCAGGCTCAGCTCCTCCCGCTCCAGCGGCATGAGCATGACGACGACGCGAATGAGGCTATAGGCCCCGACCTTGGTCAAGAGCGCGGCAAACAGGGCCGATACCACGATGCGCGGCGTGTGATAGGAGGCAGGCAACCAGAAATTCACCGGAAAGGCCGCCGCCTTCATGCAGAAGGCCAGCGTGAACAGCGTGGCCAGCGTCAGCACCGGCGCGGTTTCGGCCGCGCCGTTCAGCTTGATGGCAAGGTCTGCCATGTTGAGCGTGCCGAACACGCCATAGAGAAAGCCCACCGTGATGAGAAACAGCGTGGTGGCGATGAGGTTCAGCACCGCATATTTCAGCGCGCCATCGATCTGCTCGCGCTCCGACCCCAGAATGAGCATTCCGAAAGAGGAGATGAGCAGCACCTCGAACCAGACATAAAGGTTGAACACATCGCCGGTGAGGAAGGCGCCCGATGCTGCCCCCATCATCACCAGCAGAAAGGGATAGAAGCCATAGCGCCGCCCGGATGTGTTGATGTCGTCCAGCCCGTAAATACCGCAGGCAAGCCCCACCAGCGAGGCGGCCAGCGCGAAACTTGCCCCGGTGAGATCGGCGGTGAAGGCAATGCCGAAGGGCGGCTTCCAGCTGCCCATCATCACCGTGATCGGGCCGCCCGCCTGAACATGCACGAGAAGCGCCAGATGCAGGAAGGCCATCAGCCCCAGGAGCGGCAGGGCAATGGCGGGGTGGCGGGCCGGGTGGCGGCGCTGCATCATCAGCACCGCGCCGCCGCCAAGGCCAAGCGCCACCGGCAGCACGGGAAGCCAGGCGGCAAGCCCCGCCCCGCCCGCCACATGGGCCTGCGCGAGGAGTTGGGAAAAAGCGGCATCGGAAACGGGTGCGGCCATGCTGTCCTCAATAACCGAGCGGCGGATGCGGCGGGCGCTTCGGCTCGGCCAGTCGCATTTCGTCGGTGTCGTCGGTTTCCAGATCCTGATAGGCGCGGTAGGCCAGCACCAGCAGGAAGGCGAAGAAGGAGAAGGAGATGACGATGGCCGTGAGGATCAGCGCCTGCGGCAGCGGATTGGCCGCCGTGGCGGGCAAGGTGTCGGCTCCGGCCATGATGATCGGCGGGGCTTCGCGCGTCAGACGTCCGGCGGTGAACAGCGCAAGGTTCACCGCATTGCCCAGAATGACCATGCCAAGCAGGATGCGCACCACGTGGCGCGACATGATGAGGTAGAAGGCGGTGGCGGCAAAGAGCCCCACGAGACCGGCAAAAATGCTTTCCATCAGTCCTCGCTCTCCCCCAGCGACAGGGCAATGGAGGTGATGGCCCCGACCACCACCAGATAGACCCCCACATCGAAGCTGATGACGGTGGCGACCGGCACCTCGACACCCAGAATATGCGGCGTGGCCCAAAGCCCGGTCATGAAGGGCACGCCCGCGGCAAGCGACACCATGCCCGACAGCACCGACAGGAGAAGCCCGGCCCCTGCAATGGACAGCGGATGGAAGCGCAAGGCCCGGCTGACGGCCTGCACCCCGAAGGCCATGCCGTAAATGGCGAAGGCGGAAGCGGCGATCAGCCCGCCGATAAAGCCGCCGCCCGGCTCGTTATGGCCGCGCAGCAGCACGAACAGCGAGAAAAACAGCATGAGCGCGGTGATGAACGGCGCAAGCGTGCGGAAAATCAGCGTGTTCATGCGCGGCCCTCCCCGCTCGTCGCCCCTGTTTTTCGGCTGGGCGCCAGCGTATCGGCGGCACCTGCCCGCAGGCGCGGCGCACGGATGCGAATGAGCGCCAGCACGGCAAGACCTGTAATCATCACCACGGCAATCTCGCCCATGGTATCCACGCCCCGGAAATCGACAATGATGACATTCACCACATTGGCCCCGTGCGCTATGACCTTGGAATAGGCGGAGAAGAATTCGGTGAGCTGCGGATCGAAGGCGCCCTGCGTCACCTTCATCAGCATCAGCGCCAGCCCCAGCCCGCAGGCCGCCGCCACCGATGCATCCAGCAGGATTTGCGGCAATGGCCGGTGATCGGCGGGGTGCAGTTTGAGCCGCGTCATCACCAGCGCCAGAATGACGACCGAGAGGGTTTCGATCATGAACTGCGTGAACGACAGATCCGGCGCGCCGAACAGCAGGAAGATCACCGAAACCGCAAAGCCCTGAATGCCGAGCGAGACGATGGCCGCCAGCCGGTTTTCGGCCTTCAGCACGGCAATCAGCCCGGCAACGGCAATCAGCAGGAAGGCGGCTTCGTGCAACGGCATGGCGGTTGGCAGCGATGGCAGCGCGGGCAATTCGTCATAGGCGACCATCGGCACCAGCAGGGCAGCCGCCAGCACGATCAGCGTCAGCGTGACATAGACATCGAGCCGCCCGTTCTGCACCACCCGCGTGATGCGCCATGCCAAAAGCACCAGCCCGTCGATCAGGCCGTCGAAGGCGCGGTCCGGTCCGGGGCCAAGCGCTGCAAGAAGCCGCTGGAGCGCGGCCCGGCAGGCGGCGTGCAGGGCAAACAGCACCAGGCCAAGCGCAATCGTTGCAAGCGAAAGCATGAGCGGGCCGCCGATATGCGGGGCAAGGCCGATGGAAACCGTGACCGGTTTCCCGGCAATCGCGCTGGCCATGGGGGATGAAAAAAGCCCATGAAAGCCGGGGGCGGCAAGTGCAGCCAAAAGGCCGCACAGCGCCAGCAGAAGCGGCCCGAACCACAGGCCGAAGCCGCCCTCATGCGCGGCAGTGGCGGCAGGCGTCTGCGGACCTGTGAAGATCCTGAGGCCCGCCGCAAGCCCGATGACCAGCATCAGCGCATTGCCGATAACCGCCACGGCGCTGAAGGCAACCGAGCGGGCATCCGCGCCGATCAGCGCCGCATAGATTTCCTCCTTGGCGAGAAAACCGAAAAAGGGCGGCAGGCCCGCCATGGAAAGGCCCGCCAGCAAGGCCGCCGCAAAGGTCAGCGGCATGGCGCGGCCAAGGCCGGAAAGGCGGCTCACGTCCCGCGTGCCGGTGGCGTGGTCCACCCCGCCCGCCACCATGAACAGCGCGCCTTTGAACAGGCTGTGGGCAATGAGATAGGTGACGGCGGCGGCAATGGCATGGGGCGTATCGAAACCGGTAAGCAGCACCAGCAGCCCAAGCGATGCCACGGTCGTATAGGCCAGCATCTGCTTGAGATCGGTCTGGCGGGCCGCCATCACCGCCCCCACCAAGAGCGTGAGGCCGCCGAAAAACGGCAGCAGGATTTCCCAGGCGGGCGTTTGTCCCAGAACCGGATTGAGCCGCATCAGCAGATAGACACCCGCCTTGACCATGGTGGCCGAGTGCAGATAGGCCGAAACGGGCGTGGGCGCCTCCATGGCATTGGGCAGCCAGACATGAAAGGGAAACTGCGCCGATTTGGTGAAGGCCCCGCCCAGAACGAGAAACAGCGCCGGCAGGTAAAAGGCGTGGCCGCCAAGGTTCTGGCCGCCCAGCACCAGCAGCGAAAGCTGCGTGACACCGCTCATGTTCCACAGGAAGATCAGCCCCGCCAGCAGCAAAAGCCCGCCGCCGCCGGTGATGACCAGCGCCTGAAAGGCGGCGCGCCGTGCCGCGCGGCGCTCGTGATCGAAACCGATCAGCAGGAAGGAGGCGATGGACGTCAGCTCCCAGTAGATGAACAGCATGAGGAAGCTGTCGGCCGCGACCAGCCCCAGCATGGCCCCCATGAACAGCAGGAGAAAGGCCATGAACCGGCCAATCTTGGCGTGGCCCTGCATGTAGCTTGCCGCATAAAGCAGGATGAGCGTGCCAATGCCGGTGACAAGCAGCGCGAAGGTCAGCGACAGCCCGTCGAAAAACCAGGAAAAGCTGAGATTATAGCTCGGCACCCAGGCATAGCCGCCGGTCACGACCTCCCCCTTTGCCACATCCGGCAGGAAGCGCAGAAAATGCAGGAAGGACAGCAAGGGCAGCAGCGCCAGCATGAACACAAAGCGCCCGCCGCCTCGCCGCGCAACAGAAGGGGCCAGCGCCGCCCCGATGAAGGGCAGGAACAAGGCCAGCATGGTCGTGACGGTGACGTCTTCGGTCATCTCGGCTCCTGTCATCTGCCGGTTACGCCTGGCCTTATCCTCACCGGCCCGGTTGACGGCATTTTCTTCTGCGCAACGGCGCCAACATGCAATGTTCCGGTCTTACGGCAAAGACGGCATGGCCTCAAGTGGCGCGATCTGACAAGGTCTTGAACGGTCATGCCCTTTGAGCCGGCGCCATCTTGAGATGTGTGCGCCATGGCCTATCTTTGGAGGCAAGGATCGGAAGGAACACAGCCATGCGCGAAGATGACACGAAAACCAAAACCATGACGGACGCCGAATGGCGCGAACGGCTGACGCCGGAGCAATATGCCATCCTGCGCCAGCACGCCACCGAGCGCGCCTTTACCGGCCCCTACTGGAACAGTTTCGAGACCGGCCTTTACCGCTGCGCGGGCTGCGATTCGCCGCTTTTTTATTCCGATACCAAGTTTGACGCAGGCTGCGGCTGGCCAAGCTATTTCGAGCCCGTTTCGCCGGATGCCGTGAAGGAATATCGCGACGCTTCGCATGGAATGGTCCGCACCGAAATCCGCTGCGCCCATTGCGACGGGCATCTGGGCCATGTCTTCCCGGATGGACCGCGCCCCACCGGCCTTCGCTACTGCATCAACGGTCATTCCATGGTGTTCGAGCCGCAGGCCGCGAAAGAGGCGTAATAGCCCGGCTTTTTCGTAAGGGTCACGCTTCGGGGAACCCGTCTTCCGGCAGGGCGGCCAGCACCTGCCGCGCCAGCACATGCAGCGGCTGGGCAGAATCGAGCCTGAGAACGGGGCAGACGCAGCGTGACAGCCATGCCTCATGCAGGGCGCGGCTTTTCTGTTCCATTCCGGCGTGGTCGTAAGCCTCCGCCCAGCGCATGAAGGCTTGCGAAATCGTGAACATATCGCCGCCCGGCGCAATGCGCGGGCCAAAGCGCTCCGCCTCCCGGCGGCGCAGGCGCGCCATGCGGGCGGCCGGATCGACCCAGAGAAACACGATGAGATCGAAAAACGGCTCCACCACCTGCCCCCAGCCAATGGCCGAGCCGGAAAACACCCAGCGCCCTTCCGGCGGCAGGTGCTGTTCCAGCAGCACCCGACGCTCGCATACGGGACGCTGATACTGGTAGGGCGGATCGGTGGGCTGCCAGAAAACCTCATCCGAATCCAGATGCGCAACATCCAGCATCCGGGCAAGATGCCGCCCGAGCGTGGTTGTTCCCGATCCGGATGCTCCGGTGATGTGAATGCGCGGCATGGACGATCCGGTCCGGCTTGAAACTCACCCGGAAGGGCGTTCTTCAAGGCGTATCCCTTGTCCGGGCAGAAGGAAAGATGCAAACCCGCGCAAATGCCGGGGCGGACATGCCACCCTATCCGGCATCGCCGTCATGCGGATCGAGGAAATGCAGAAGGTCTGCAACATCCCCCTCCTCGCCGCCTTCCCCGGCAGCGGCATCCGCATTGGCATCGGCAGGCTTTTCCTCTGCCGCAGCCTGCCCCTCATCCTCCTGATGGCCAGCGGCAAGCTCGAAAATGGCCGAAGCCATCAGCCAGGCGGCATCCGCGCTTTCCGGCTCGTCCGGCAAAGGTCCGCCCATCTCCGGTCCTGCGGTTTGCAAGGCCGCCTCACGCGCACGCTTGCGCGGCTGGCGCTGATTGCCCCGCCCCCCATCGCCCGCCAGCGGGGCAGATACCGTTTCTGTTGGCCTGATCGACGCATGGATACGCGCACTCGCATTATCGGAAATGAGCATGAAGCACCTCCGTTTGCGACCCTGTCACCGGAACCACCGCAGCCGCCATGGCTGAAGCCCGTTGATGCGTCAGCCTGCCACCACCAGCTTGCCCCAGGCTGCACTCACCGGCAAATCGCAGCTTTCAATTGGTGAACCCATCGGGCCATTGCTGCAAACTTTCCTATCTATCATTAAAAATAAATCTTGGTATTCACCGTTTTAATACTATTGAATTCCCGCAATTATGACGGGTGGATATTTGCAATATCGTGGCGTCATTGCGCGTTTGCGCTGCAATGTTATTTTGCAACGCGCAAATTTGCTAACAACCTTACAAAACTTAGGAAAATTTAAGTAATTTCACACAAAGTTGTATTTGGAAGAGGGTGATTTTTTTGATTCCGGAAGAGCAGTCCGCTCGTTCAACCTTGTGAAGACGCTCCTTCATGAGGGATGGCGAGCTGCATCCGGGTTTGGAATTCGTCGCCTTCGGGCATGACATCAGCATGGGATCGTTGCATTGCGCCGGACATTGGAGGCGGTGAGCTTCCGGGGCACTGGCGCAGGCGCTACGGCATGACGTCTTGAACCGGAACCGGATCAAGAAACAGTGCAGTAGATTCAATCTATTACAGCGCTCTTGCACGTTTGGGAAAACGCAAGGGCGCCGTAATACGCATCTGCCGCGTTGAAAGGCGTCCATGGACGGATGCGCAAGCGGCGCGACGATCTTGAGGGACGCCATATTTCAGGGACTATCGATGACCATCAAGATCAAACTCGTTTCCGCCCTTTGCGCCATTACGCTGGCCATTGCGGCATTGGTCGCCTTTTCTTTCACGGCCATGAGCAGGATGTCGGAAAGCACCCGCACCATCGTGGACGATCGCGTCGTGCCGCTCAGCCAGCTCAAGCTGGTGGGTGATCTTTACGCGGTGAACATCGTGGACACCACCCACAAGATGCGCGCGGCCACGGTAAGCTACGAGGACGGCGCCCGCCATATCGCCGAAGCGCTGGCAAGGATCGACAAGGAATGGAAAGCCTATACGGCGACCTATCTGACACCGGAGGAAAAATCGCTGTCCGAGGCCTTTGCCCGTGACCGGTTGCGTGCCGATGCCTCCGTACAGGAGCTTCAATCCATCGTTGCCGCCAAAGACAAGGACCGGCTGGTGCAATTCGCCGAGCAGAAGCTCTATCCCGCCATCGACCCGCTGGGCGAGACCATTGCCAAGCTTATCGAGCTGCAATTGCGCGTGGCGGGCGAGGAATATGCCAAGGCCGGGCAGGAAAAGACATTTCTTTCGGCGCTGATGGCAATCATCGGCACCGCGGCGCTTGCCATTCTGGCGGCATCGATCTTCGTGGTGCTGTTCGGCGTCGTCAAGCCGCTCAGGCTGATGAGCGGCGCCATGCGCGACCTTGCCGCAGGCAGGCTGGATATTGCCATTTTCGGCGAGGGCCGCAGGGATGAGATGGGCGAGATGGCCGCTTCCGTTGCGGTGTTTCGCGACAATGGCCGCGAAAAGCTGCGGCTGGAAGCCGAAGCTGCGGCCCGCCGCGCCGAGGCCGAGCGTGAGCGCCAGGCCCGCGAACGCGAGGCGCAAAAGCAGGCCGACGAAATCCGCCAGGCGGTAGATACGCTGGCGGACGGCCTGGACAATCTGGCGCTGGGCAATCTGACCTGTCGCATCGAAACGCACTTTGCTCCGCATCTGGACAAATTGCGGCTGGATTTCAACGCCGCCGTCGGGCGGCTGGAGGAAACGCTGAGCGAGGTGAACCGCAACGCCGCAGCCATCGCCGCCGGTTCCTCGCAGATGAAATCCGGCGCCGACGATCTGGCCCGCCGCAGCGAACGGCAGGCGGCCTCGCTGGAGGAAAGCGCCTCCGCCCTGCACGAGATTACCACGGCGGTGCGCAGTTCCACGGAAAATGCCCGCGCCGCAAGCCAGCTTGCCGCCGCCGTCACCGACAGCGCCGGGCGCTCGGCCAATGTGGTGGAACGCGCCATTGCCTCCGTGCAGGACATTGAACGCTCCTCCGGCCAGATTTCCAGCATTATCGGCGTGATCGACGAGATTGCCTTCCAGACCAACTTGCTGGCCCTCAACGCCGGCGTGGAGGCAGCCCGTGCCGGTGAAGCAGGCAAGGGCTTTGCGGTGGTGGCGCAGGAAGTGCGTGAACTTGCGCAGCGCTCGGCCAATGCCGCCAAGGAAATCAAGACGCTGATCCAGGCCTCCGGCCAGCAGGTGCGCACCGGCGTGGAACTGGTAAGCGCAGCCGGTCAGGCGCTGGAGGAAATCGCCCGCCAGGTCATGGCCGTCAACGAAAAGGTCCAGACCATTGTCACCACCGCCGACGAGCAGGCAAACGGCCTGAAGGAAATCAGCGACGCGGTGCATGTGATGGATCAGGACACCCAGCAGAACGCCTCCATGGTGGAGGAAACCAATGCCGCCAGCCACAGCCTGGCCAGCGAGGCAGACAAGCTGTTTGCCCTCATAGCCCGCTTCCGGCTTGGCCGGGAAAAGCCCGCCCTGCACCGGGCCGCCTGACAGGACTGACCATCGCAACCGCGCCGGTTTTCTCCTACGAAGACCACACATGCATAAGCGGCTTGAAACAGCCATGCACCAAATGCCCGGAGCCGTTTAAAACGGTTCCGGGCATTGTCGTTTCAGGATCCGTCAACGCAAGGCATGATCGCAAAACCCCGGCTGGGCCGCCGCCCCTGTATTCGAGTGCATGAAAAACCAATCACATTTCATTTCAAAGCTCACCAACATCTTCTTATTTGCATTTTTTCACGCTAAAAGCCAATTCATGACACAGGTTGGGAGGCCCGTCATGTTTTTCGCCCGTCATTTCAAACATCTTTATGTGCAGGTTATCATCGGTGCCGTGCTGGGCATTCTGGTCGGCCACTTCTTTCCCGCGCTTGGCGTGGACCTCAAGCCGCTCGCCGATGGCTTCATCAAACTGCTGAAAATGGTGGTTGCTCCGGTGATCTTCACGATCATCGTGATTGGCATTGCCAGAATGTCCGACATGAAGGCGCTGGGGCGGGTCGGTCTCACCACCGTGGTCTATTTCGAAGTGCTGACCACGGCTGCACTGTTCATCGGCCTGATTGTCGCCCACATCGTTCAACCCGGCCAGGGCATGAATATCGATCCCGCGACGCTTCATGCCGATGCGGTGGCGGGCTTTGCCAAAACCGCGCAATCCCAGAGTCTCGTGGATTTTTTCCTGAAGATCATCCCTGACACTTTCATATCCGCCTTCGTAAACGGCGAAATTCTGCCGGTCGTCTTCATTGCCGTGTTGACCGGCTGCGCGCTGGCGCGTGCTGGCCGCAACAGCGAGGAACTTACCCGCGTGATCGAGGAAGTGTCCGATCTGTTTTTCAAGATCGTCGGCTTTCTGATGTATCTGGCCCCCCTCGGGGCGTTCGGCGCCATGGCCTTCACCATTGGAAAATTCGGCGCCGCCAGCCTGCTGCCCTACCTGAAGCTGATGATCGCCTTCTACATAACCTGCGGACTGTTCATCTTCCTGGTTCTGGGGGCTGTGTCTCGCTATGCCGGTGTCAGCATCTGGCGGCTGATCGTCTTTCTCAAGGACGAGATCGTGATCGTGCTGGGAGCAGGCAGTGCAGAACCGGCGCTGCCACGTCTTTTGCTGAAGCTCGAACAGATGGGCTGCGACAAGACCATCGTGGGACTGGTTGCCCCCACCGGCTATGCCTTCAATATCGACGGGGTCTGCATCTACCTGACCATGGCGATCCTCTTCCTGTCGCAGGCGCTCAATATCGAGCTGACGCTCACCCAGCAAATCGTGATCCTTCTGATTGGCTCCTTCACCTCCAAGGGAATGAGCGGCGTTCCGGGAGGCGGCTTCGTTGCCCTGGCGGCAACGCTTGCCAGCGTCGGCACCATTCCCCTTCCCGCAATCGGGCTTTTGATCGGCGTAGACCGCTTCATGGGCGAGGCGCGCGCCGTCACCTCTTTCATCGGCAATGCCGTGGCAACTGTTTTTGTCGCGCACCGGGAAGGCAAACTGGATCGCGAGCAGGCCCGTGCCGTGCTTTCGGGCGAGATACAGGTAAGCATCGCGCCCCGTCCGATCACCGCACCATGCGCTTTGGAAAATGTGCAAAGGACGCTGTAAAGCTTCAATTTTACCCGTTCATTCATGCCCTTAACCTTTTCCGGTTCAAGACATCGTTCAAAGCCGAAACATCCACGACGAGAACAGCATGACCCAATTTGCCTATGTCGGATGCAGAACCACCCGCGCGCGAAACGCGCGCGGGGAAGGCATCAGCGTTTACAAAATCGATCCCCGAACAGCAGGCTGGTCCCTCATCCAGGTGTTGCGGACGGAAGAAAATCCGTCCTTTCTTGCCCTGCATCCCACCCTGGACATTCTCTATTCCGTGCATGGCGACCTTGATCTCGTAACCTCCTATTCCATCTTGCCCGATGGCCGGATCGCACCAGCCGGAAGACAATCGACCCGCGGCAGAAACCCGGTCCATCTTGCGCTGGACCCGACCGGCCGTTGGCTCGTCGTCGCCAATTACCGGACTGACAGCGTGGTAAGCCTGCCTGCCGACGATGGCGGAGCGCTTGGCGCGGTTGCCGATCTGTGTGAAATGAAGGGCACTCTTGGCCCGCACAAAGTGGAGCAGAATTACGGCCGCCCGCATCACGCGCCGTTCTCGCCCTCAGGCAAATGGGTGGTCGTGCCGGAAAAGGGCAATGACCGGATTACGGTCTTGCGGCTTGATGCGGCTTCGGGCCGCCTCGGCATCGTCCATCACGTAAGCTGCCGGGAAAATGCCGGGCCGCGGCATATCGCGTTTCACCCGACGCTGCCGAAAGCCTACGTGATAAACGAACTCGACTCCACCGTGACCACTTATGACTTCGACGATCAGGCCGGAACACTGACAGGCATAGACGTGGTATCAGCGCTTCCCAGGTGTTTTTGCGGCAACAGCCGAGCCTCGGAAATCGAAATCAGTGCGGACGGCAGGCACCTCTATACCTCGAACCGTGGCCATAACTCGATCACGACCTTCTCAATCGATGGCGATGGACAATTGACCCCAGGCCATTTTACCCCTTCCCAAGGCGAAACACCGCGCTTTTTCGCCATCGCACCTGACCAGCGCCACCTATATGTGGCAAATGAAGACAGCGACACGATCGTGCCGTTCCAGCGGCATGGCGACGGATCCCTGACGCCGGCAGCAGACGTCATCAGGGTCGGTAGCCCGACATCGATGGTTTTCCGGGACGCAACGCGAACGGCGTCGGCCTGAGCGGCCCCTTCGCGGGCCGCTTGCCACTTTTACCTGCATGACTTCAGCACACACACCTCCCCTTGTGTAAAGGTGAGTTAACCGCGCTTCTTCACGGCAAAATAAATATTCACGTTTATTAGTGTAGTCGAACTTATCTAGCCCGGCGATGGCCGTGCAGGGTCCGGCAGAGGTGGCACGCCTTTTCTGCAACCGGCACATCGTCTGGCGGCAACCACGGGGACTGGGGCATGGGTGTTACGACGGTTACGTCATCGAAGCAGGTTTGGGATTCACTCGTCAGCGGTTACAAATGGACCGACTCGACGCTGACCTTTGCCTTCACATCGTCAGCAAGCGATTACGGCTCGAGCTATAGCAGCCTGAACGAGCAGAATAACGGCTATGGAAGCCTGAACGCCACGCAAAAGGCCGTGGTGCAGACGGTGCTGAACGAGGTTTCCTCTTTCACCAATCTGAGTTTTTCGGAAAGCACCGGCTCGGACGTATCTTCCGCGACGATGAAATTCGGCAAGACGATGGCCACCTCCACCGCGCACGCCTATTACCCCGGCTCCTACGAGGCGGCGGGCGATGCCTGGTTCCGCAATGACGGCACCTATGACAATCCGGTTCTGGGCAATTATGCCTATAATGAGGGTTTCTATCACGAAATCGGCCATGCGCTGGGGCTGGCGCACGGCCACGAGGTGCGCAGCGGCTTTACCAAGCTTGCATCCAAATATGACAGCAACGAATATTCGGTGATGACCTATCGCGACTATGTGGGCGATTCCACCACCGATGGCAGCGAGAACGAAACCTGGGGCAATGCCCAGTCCTACATGATGTTCGATATTGCCGCGCTGCAATATCTCTATGGCGCCAACTATTCCTCCAGCGGCGAGGTTTTCAGCGGCGATACGGTCTACACTTTCTCCTCCACCACGGGCGAGATGTTCATCAATGACGAGGGCACGGGCACACCGGGCGGCAACCGGATTTTCCGCACCATCTGGGACGGCAACGGCACCGACACTTACGATCTTTCCAATTACACCACGGATATGAAGATCGATCTTCGCCCCGGCGAATGGTCTACCTTCAGCCAGGACCAGCTGGCCGATCTGGATGGCGGCAGCCGCAGCACCAATCTGGCGCGTGGCAACCTTGCCAATGCCATGCTTTACAACAACGATACCCGCTCGCTGATCGAAAACGCCGTGGGCGGCTCCGGCCATGACACGATCACCGGCAACCAGGGCGCCAATGAATTGTGGGGGGGCGCGGGCAATGACAAGCTCTATGGCGGCCTCGACAACGACATTCTGCATGGTGGCGACGGCAACGACCTGCTCTATGGCGAGGCCGGAAACGACACGCTTTACGGCGATGCGGGCAATGACACGCTTTCCGGCGGGCTTGGCAACGACGCCCTTTATGGTGGCGCGGGCGATGACAGCTTTGCCGTGGAAGCAGGCACCGACACCTATGATGGCGGCGATGGCAACGACACCATGTCCTTTGCGCTGTCCACCAAGGCGCTGACGCTCAACCTTGCCGATGCCACGGCCAACAAGAACGATGCGGCGGGCGAAACCTACACCAATATCGAAACCTTCATCGGCACCAAGCTGGCCGACACCATGACCGGCGACGACAACGCCAATATTTTCAACGGTGCGGCGGGCAACGACATCCTCACCGGCGCAGGCGGCAGCGATACGATGTACGGCGGCATTGGCAATGACACGCTCTCGGGCGGCGCCGGCACCGACACGCTCTATGGCGGCCTGGGAACAGACAAGCTTTACGGCGGCACGGATGCCGATACCTTCGTCTTCACCCTTGTCAGCGAAAGCACCAGTGCAGCGCGCGATTACATCTATGATTTCTCGGTCAGCGAAGGCGACCTGATCGACCTTTCGGCCATTGACGCCAATACCAAGATCACGTCGGACCAGGCCTTCAGCTGGGTTTCCACCACTGCCTTTTCCGGCACGGCGGGCGAGCTGCGCGTGGATTATGGTTCAAGCTTCACCTCCGTCAGCGCCGACCTGAACGGCGACAAGAAAATCGATTTCGCCTTCAACCTCAACAAGGGCTTCACGCTGACGGCAGACAGCTTCATTCTGTGACGAAATTGCAACTCATACGGGCCGCGGCGATTAAATAATCGTTTGCGGCCCGCTATCATGTAAAGCCCGTTTACAGAGCGGTCGTTCGGCGCTTTGTGAAGGGATAAGGCATTTCCGGCGAAAGCCTATGCGGTTTAGGGCAATTGATCGATTAATTGTGGCCGCACGGGGCTGACCCTCACAGCGGCCAAAGGGGTATTTCATGGGTGTTACGACAGTTTCCTCATCCGGGCAGGTTTGGGATGCGCTGGTGAGCGGTTACAAATGGACCGATGCCACCATTTCCTTCGCTTTTACCACCTCGGCCAGCCAGTATGGATCGAATTACAGCGACAGCTATGAGCCGACCACCGGCTATGGCAGCCTGAACGCCACGCAAAAAGCCGTGGTGCAGACGGTGCTGAACGAGATCTCCTCCTTCACCACCCTGAATTTTTCGCAAAGCACCGGCACCTCGGTCTCTTCTGCCAGCATCAAGTTCGGCAAGACGCTGGCCACCTCCACGGCGCACGCCTATTATCCCGGCACCTATGAGGCCGGAGGCGATGTGTGGTTCCGCAATGACGGCACCTATGATACGCCGGTTCTGGGCAATTATGCCTATAATGAGGGCTTCTACCACGAAATCGGCCATGCGCTGGGGCTGGCCCACGGGCATGAGGTGCGTTCGGGCTTCGTTTCGCTGGCCAGCCAGTATGACAGCAACGAATATACGGTGATGACCTATCGCGATTATGTGGGCGATTCCACCACCGACGGCAGCGAGAACGAGGAATGGGGCAATGCCCAGTCCTACATGATGTATGATATTGCCGCCTTCCAATATCTCTATGGCGCCAATTACGCCAGCAGCGGCGAGGTTTTCAGCGGCAATACCGTCTATACATTTTCCACCACCACGGGGGAAATGTTCATCAATGGCGTGGGAACCGGCACGCCGGGCGGCAACCGCATTTTCCGCACTGTCTGGGATGGCAACGGCATCGATACCTATAATGTCTCCAATTACACCACCGACATGGTGCTGGACCTGCGGCCGGGGCAATGGTCCACCTTCAGCAAGGATCAGCTTGCCGATCTGGACGACGGCAGCCGCAGCAGCAATCTGGCGCGTGGCAACCTTGCCAATGCCATGCTTTACAACAACGATACCCGCTCGCTGATTGAAAACGGCATCGCCGGATCCGGCAATGACCGGGTGATCGGCAATCAGGGCGGCAACGAGCTTTGGGGCGGCGCGGGCAATGACCGGATTTCCGGCCTGACCGGCAATGACAAGCTACATGGCGGGCTGGGCAATGACACGGTGTCCGGCGACGAGGGCAATGATACGATTTATGGCGACGAAGGCAATGACACGCTGAACGGCGGGGCCGGTAACGACACGGTGGTTGGCGGTGCAGGCAATGACAAGCTTTACGGCAATGCCGGCAATGACAGCTTTGTCGTCGAAGGCGGGGTGGACAGCTATGACGGCGGCGACGGAAGCGACACCATGTCTTTTGCGGCAGCCAAGCGCGGTGTCATCCTGAACCTCACCACACCCTCGGCCAACGCCAATGATGCGGTTGGGGAAACCTTTGTGAACATCGAAACCTTTACCGGCACCGGCTATGCAGACAGCATGACCGGCGATGCCAATGCCAATATTTTCAACGGCGGGGCGGGCAATGACACGCTGAAAGGCATGGCTGGAAACGACACGCTGAATGGCGGCGCGGGCAACGATCTTATCACCGGCGGTGCCGGTGCCGACAAGCTATACGGCTATACCGGCGCGGATCGCTTCATCTTTACCGCCGTGAGCGACAGCACCAATTCCGCCCGCGACTATATCTATGATTTCTCCGTCAGCGAAAGCGACCGGATCGACCTCTCGGCCATCGATGCCAATACACTCGTCTCCAGCAATCAGGCCTTCAGCTGGATTTCCACCTCGGCCTTTACCGGCACTGCCTCGCAGCTTCGCGTCGATTACGGCTCTTCCTATACAACGGTGAGCGCCGACGTGAACGGCGACAAGCAGATCGACATAGCCTTCAACCTCAACAAGGGCTTCACGCTCACGGCAGACAGCTTCATTCTCTAGAGCATTTTCAGGAAAAGTGGAAGCCGGTTTTCTGTCTGAAAATGCGTAAAAACAAATAGTTAGAGCGGCTCAATGTTTCCGTGAAACAATGAACCGCTCTAGGTCGTGTGTTGCAGGCGCCAGCGGCTGGGGCTCATGGCGGTAACGCGCAGAAATTCGCGGTTGAAATTGGACTTGGTCATGAAGCCTGCTTCGAAGGCAATGTGGGTTATGGGCAGTTGCGTGGTTTGCAACAGGCGGCAGGCCTCTTGCACGCGGTGATTGTTGACATATTGCGACACGCTCATGCCATGGGCACGGTTGACGGCATTGGAAACGGCGCGCGCAGGCAGGCCAAGCCGCCGGGAAAGTCGCGCAAGGTTGAGGTCGGGATCGCGAAAGAGCTGTTTTTCCACCATCAGCTCTTCCAGCCGGGCCGCGATGGCGGCATCTTCCCCGGTTGCGGCCCTTGCCGTACTATCCTCCACCTCCGTCTGGCCCTGTGGCACGGAGGCTTCCGGCTGCGGAATGGCATCCATCCGCGAGGCCGCATAGCCGAGCGCAAACAGCACCAGCGTCGAGAAACCGGATACGATTGCCGGCGCCATGCGGCCAGTGCCGAAGGCAAGATCAAGGCTGATGGCAATATCGCTGAGAGCCGAGCCGATCAGCGTCAGCGCGCTGATCTGCATGGAGCGCCAGGAGCGCAGCGCGCCATCCAGCCGTGAGGCTGTCAGCCCGTCCGGCCCGAGGCGAGACTTCCACAACAGCGCCAGACCGTAACCGGCAAAGCCCAGGATCAGGGCCGCATCCACCGGCCCGCCTGCAACCATCATCACGACAACACAGACCGGCAGCGCCAGATGTGGCAGGCCAGCGCGCCACGGCGCCGCGGCAGCCTGCCCTCCCGGCTGCGCCTCTTTTTGTGAAAGCGTGGAAAAGGCAAGCCAGGATAAGGGCGGCACAAAAGATGCAAGGCTTGCCATGAGCGGCATGACGGCGCTGATGCCATAGCCCCAGCGCAGGCCCACCAAAAGCACCTGCACGACCATAAGGCCAAGCAAAACAAGAAATGGCAAGGCGGGACGGCGCTCATCCTCCAGCCGCACCATGCGCAGCAGGAAGGTCATGAGCAGGAAGGACACGAAAAAAGGAACGGGGAGAAAAATCATGGTGAAATCGGGCTTTTCCAACCTCTGTCTTCAAAAAGGCCACGCGGCAAGCTTGTGCAATGACGGCCCATTGTGACCTGAAACCCGTTCCAAGGCGACCTGAAACAGGTTCAAGGTCGCCGCAAAGGCAGGTTTTGCAGATCGTCTTCAAGTCTTTTCCAGCCCATGACGGAGATTTTCATGAAAAAGCGCACCCTGTTTCTGGCGGCCCTTACCGGTTTCATCGTCCTTGCCACATTGGACCGGGCGGTTGCCTTTCGCTCCAGCGCAACAGCGCTTGCCGAGGTAAACGACCTTGCCGGCATTACGAGCATCAGCATTGCCGGCGAGGCAAGCCATATCAGCCTTGCCACCGCGCCGGGTCAGCCTTTCACGGCCAGTCTCTCCGAAAGGCGGGATGGCTGGGGTGCCGTCTGGCGCTCGGCCTGGTCGCAAGGAAGCTGCGCCAGCGGGGCCAGCCTGCGGCGTGACGGCAATGAACTGATCGTGGACACGGGCCATCGCCCGGCGATGGACTGGTCGGATTGCACGCTGGAGCTTACGGCCAACCTGCCGCCGGAGGTCTCTGTGCTGGTGCGCCAGAAGGCAGCCAGGATCGACATGGCGGGTGATTTTGACCAGGCCGACATCGATGCGGCGGCGGGCGACGTATCCTTCACCGGCCATGCGAGGGAGCTTGCGCTTTCGGGAGCAGCCATGCGGGCAAAGGCTGTCTATTCCAGCGTGCGCAACGACGAGACCATTCGGTTGAGCGGCAGAATGATGGATGCGACGCTGCGCTTCCTCACCCCCACGCCTGTCAGCTACGCCGTGGAAGCTACCGCCTCCTTCATCGACAGCCGCCTTCCCAATGTGCCGGGCGCAAAGCCCGCCATCTCCATCAAGGGCGACATGGTGCGGGCAAGGATCGAATAGGCCGCACCTCCTGCCCGGTCAATCCGGCAGCTTCGGCTTGGGCGCGGCCTGCGGCGTAAGTTCCTGAAAAATCGCCATGCCGATCAGCGACAGTGGCACGGCCAGCATGGCGCCTGCCGCGCCCCAGACCCAGGTCCAGAAAATGATGGCGAAGAACACGGCGAAGGCGTTGATTTCCAGCCTTCGCCCCATCACCGCAGGCGTCACCAGATTTTCCACCAGCGTATGCACCGTGAAAAAGGCGGCGGCTGGAAGCAGGCCCACCACGCTGCCATGGGTCATCAAACCGCCAATGGCCAGCGCGATCGTCATGGCGGTCACGCCAAGAAAAGGAACGAAACTGGACAGGAAGGCGAAAAACGCCCAGAGAATCGGCAATTGCAGCCCGCCCAGCCAGGCAATCAGCAGCATGGCAAGCCCCACACCGGCATAGATCAGCGAGGCGGTGGCGAAATAGAAGCCCAGTGCCGTTTCAATGGCATGGATGGTGCGAATGGCGGAAAGGCGTCTGGCGCGATCGCGAAAGGCAATGATCAGCGTTTTGCGAATGGTCTGGCGGCTGGCCAGAAACAGCGCAAGTGCCGCAAAGAAAATCAGCGTCTGGATGATGGCTGGCGTGACGCGCAGCGCAACGGCGGAAAGTATGCTGCCGCCATTGTCGATGATCTTGTCCATGCCGCCATTGGATGAAAAGCGGAACAGATGAAAACGCTGCAAAAGCGGCGTGGCGCGGTCGAGAAGCCCTTCGGCAATGCCGGGAAGATCGCCGGCCAGTTGCGAAAGCGGCGTGGCCAATGCACTGGCCGTGGCAAACATAACCACGCCAAAAGCCGTGGTGAGAAAAAGCGCGCTGACCATCGGCGGAATGCCGATGGCATTCAGCCGGTCTGCGGCAAGGCCCAGAATAAGGCCCACCACCACAGCCAGCGTCACCGGCATGAGAATATCGCCCGCCTCATGCAGGCCCGCAATGGCAAGGATAGTGAAAATGCCGATGACGGACCAGGCCTGCGCCAGTTCCAGCGCCGTTTTGCGCCGTCGCCTGCCCTGCCCCGGTTCGCGGTTTCGCTCATTGTGCAAAATGCGGCGCGCGACCGTGTCGTCCATGATGAATTCGCCCCCTGATGTCACCCGTTGCCCGGCCAGGCCAAGGGCATCGCTGCCCTCAAAACGTGCAGGCAGGAAGCATGTTCCATAAGCAGAGGCTTGAATGCTCATTTGCCTTTCCGATGGAGACGGGTCTTGACGGCGCGCGGATTTCAGCGTTTCACCGGGGCAGAAATTCCTGGATATTGCCCATGCCCTGGTCCCGCCTGTTCCGCCGCTTTTTGCGCTGCCATTTGCTGGCACTCGCCGCCCTCGTGCCGCCTTGTGCAAACCCGGCAATGGCGCGCCCCGCCGGATTGCTGGAGCCTTCCCTGCATGTGGCACCCGGGGCCAAGGCGGCCCCGCAGGTTGCAGTGACGCTGGATGCCTGCATGGGCCAGACCGATCAGCGCATTCTCGACACGCTGCTTGCCGAAAATATCAAGGCGACGATTTTCGTCACCGCCCGCTGGATCCGCAGCAATCCGCAGGCGGTTTCGGTTTTGAAAAGCCGGCCGGACCTGTTCGAGGTGGAAAATCATGGCGAAAACCATGTTCCTCCAATCGATCGGCCGCTTTCGGTCTATGGCATTGCTGCGGCCGGGTCGCCCGAGGCCGTGGCGCGGGAGGTGAGCGGCGGGGCAGAGGCCATCATCGCGGCAGGCTTTCCCGCGCCGCGCTGGTTTCGCGGCGCAACCGCCCTTTACACCCCCTCCTCCATGGCCCAGATCCGGGCCATGGGTTTCGAGATCGCCGGATTTTCCATCAATGGCGATTCCGGCTCGCTGCTGGGGGCGAATGCCGCCGAAAAGCAGTTCGAGCACGCCCGCGACGGCGATGTGCTGATTGCCCATATCAACCAGCCCACCCACGCAGCAGGCGAAGGCGTGGCTGCCGGATTGAAGGCGCTGAAGGCGCGCGGGCTTCGCTTCGTGCTGCTGAAGGAGGCGCCTTTGCCCCGTTCGCCAGCGCCTGAGGCCCCCGGCTCCGTTTCCGCCCTGCATCCCAAGGCCGTCTCCTATTGATCGGGATCAACGCATCCGCGTGATGGCGCGGCGACAATGGCGCAAAGGCAAAAGCCAGGAGAAGCGTCATGTTTAAAAAGATCATCGTGCCTGTGGATTGCGGCCAAATGGGCAAGGGCGAAAAAAGCCTGCGGCAGGCGGCAAGCCTCAAGAACCCGGATGGCGAAATCATCTTGCTGACGGTGGTGGAGAAAATTCCCGCCTACCTCACCATCGATGTGCCCTATGAACTGAACGCGACGGCCGGTGACGAGGCACGCCGGATCGTTTCACATCTTGCCAGCCGCACCGGCATCGAGGCGAAAGTAGAACTGCGCTTTGGTGCCGCCGCCCATGAAATTCTGGAATGCGCCCGCGATCACGCCGCCGATCTCATCATCATCGCCTCGCATGTGCCGGATTTTTCCAACTATCTGATTGGCGCAACCGCTGACCGCGTCGTGCGCCATGCGCGCTGCTCTGTTCTGGTCAGCCGGGAAGAGGCGTAGGGCATTCTCAGGAAAAGTGCGCAAAACCGGAGGCCACTTTTGCTGGAAATGCTTCTGCTTTGCTTGCGCATTTCCGGACGCAAAACCGGAGGCCACTTTTGCTGGAAATGCTTTATTTCAACAGCGCCGCGATGGTGCCGCCCATCAGCAGAATGAAGGCGATGATCCACGAGAGCATGGCGCCTGCGCCACGCTTTTTGGCATCGGCATAATATTCGGCGGCGTGAAACACCCGCGCGCCCGTCCAGCACAGGCCCAGCAGGCCCGCCAGTTGATCGGACAGATAGAAGCCGAACAACCACAAGGACGGTAAAAAGAAGATCAACTGCTCGGCCGTGTTCTGCTGCACGCGGAAAATGCGCTCGAAATTTTCGTCGCCGGTGGTTTTCGGAGCCTTTACGCCAAATTGCTGGCGCGCCCGCGCCACCTTCACGAAAAACCAGTTATAGGCGATCAGTGCCATGAAAGTGGCAAGCACGGTAAAGCGCATCACGAAACTCCGCAGGGTCTTGCAGGCACAAAAGTTTCACGCGCGCCGTGCCGCAGGAAGCTTGCCGCAACGGGGTAAACTTTATCTGAAGACTCGAGATCCTCCCCGGTGAAATCGCCGGGAGCAATTTCCGTTCATGTCATGCTAATCTTGGATGCCTATGGTGGAGCGAAAGACAGCAGGGCGGAGCGCGGCATGAGCGAAGATTTCCGTTTCGGGCGGCATTACGATGTGCATGAACTGGTGGCCGATGGCATCGTGCACGGGGTGGGCGTGGTGCTGGCACTGATTGGCGTGACGGCGCTGATTTTCTACGCCACGGTTTTTACCAGCTACGGTGAAATTGCCGCCGCCTGGATTTACGGTCTCGGGCTCGTCACTGCCCTTGCCGCATCCTTTACCTATAATATGTGGCCGCGCTCGCGCACCAAGGCCTATTTGCGCCGTCTGGACCATTCGGCGATTTTCCTGCTGATTGCCGCCACCTACACACCCTTTCTGCAACGCGGTGCCGATGAATGGGGCCTGTTGGCGCTTCTCCTCGGCATCTGGGCGATTGCCGCAGGCGGCATCTTCATCAAATGGCGCTTTCCGGGCCGCTATGACCGCCTGTGCATTCTGCTTTACCTGGCCATGGGCTGGAGCGGCATGATTGCCGCCGGGCCGATTTCAGAGCGGTTGCCGCCAATGGCCATGGCGCTCATCGTCATTGGCGGTGTGCTTTATTCCACCGGCGTCATTTTTCATGTGTGGCAAAGGCTGCGGTTTCAAAATGCCATCTGGCACGGTTTCGTGGTGGTGGCCGCCGCCGTGCATTATTCCGCCGTGCTGATTTCGCTGGGGGCGTGACGGCAGGGCGTTTCCTGCGCCCGGCAAGATGGTGTAAGACTACAGCGCCGTGCGTTTTATCAAACGCCACAGTACACGACGCTGCGGTTTTGCGTGTGGTTTACCCCCCTCTGTCCTGCCGGACATTTCCCCCTCAAGGGGGGAGATCGGCAAGATCAAGGCCCTGCCTACGTTCTTGAGAAAGGTCGTAATCACACCTATTCTTTGAAGAATGGCGCTTTGTCCGTATTGCAATCTCCCCCCTTGAGGGGGAGATGCCTGGCAAGGCAGAGGGGGGTAGGCCATGCCTCAGCGTCGTGTACTGTGATCAAACGCACGAAGGACACTGTAACACTTTAAATCTGCTGCATAATTTTCACCTTAAACCGATTCCGGTTTAAGGAATTATGCAGTAGTCTCGACCCAGACAGGACCCTTACGCCCCATGACCCCGGAAGAACCAGCGCCACTTGTCATTCGCGATGCGACCGAAGCCGATCTTGCCGCCATTCGCGACATTTACAACCATGCGGTGGAACACACGACCGCCATCTGGAACGAGGTGCTGATCGATCTCGACAATCGCCGCGCCTGGATGGAGCTTCGCCACGCCCGCGGCTTTCCCGTGCTGGTGGCCGAGCGCGAGGGGCGCGTGGCGGGCTATGCCTCCTATGGCGACTGGCGGGCCTTTGACGGCTATCGCCACACGGTGGAACATTCCGTCTATGTGGAAAAGAACCAGCGCGGCGCAGGCATTGGCAAGGCGCTGATGCGCGCGCTGATCGAAAGAGCCCGCGGCGCCAACATGCATGTGATGATCGCCGCCATCGAGGCAGGCAATGCCGCCTCGATCCGGCTGCATGAAAGCCTGGGCTTTCGCCTCGTGGGCATTCACGAACAGGTTGGCATGAAATTCGGCCGCTGGCTGGACCTCGCGGCCATGGAACTGCGGCTTTAGAGCGTCGTGCGGTAAATATGATGCTCCAGGGTGTGTGGGGATTCGACGTTGGGTGAGGCGAAAACGGTGATTTGCGAGAACCGGAGCGGAGTGTACTTAATGTACATGAGCACCGGGAGCGCAGCAAATTGCCGTTTGCAGCCCGCCCAACGTTGAATAACCACACACCCTAAGCTGTTCACGCTGGCGGATGTACGCACAGCGCCGTCAGCCGCGTGACGATGGGCCGCACGATCAGCACCGCCAGAAACGCCATGGGCATGGCCGTTTGCCATGAATTCCAGGTGCGGTGCATGAGATCATAGGTCAGCCCGCCGGAAACGGCGGCAATGCCCGCACACATGATGAGCGCCATGATATTGGCGGTGAAAAAGGCCGAAACCAGCGGGCCGGTGCGGTGATGCAGCTTGTAGCGGCGGCGGGCCGCATCGCGCTCTTGAATGTTCATGTCGAATACCTCTTTGCCTGGGGTCTCGAAAACTGACGAAAACAAGGGGACGGCTGCATCGGAACCGTCCTTCCGATCCGGCCGCTTTTGATATGCTGCCTGCCGGGGCGCAATTTGGGTAGAAGAGCACCACCAATTTCAGTATAAAGGAAAAGTTACGAATAACAGGGTGTTTCGTTAGCCATGAGCAATTTGCGCGGCATAGACAGTTTCATCCGCGCCGTGGAAGGCGGCAGCATTGCCGCCGCCGCCCGCCAGCTTGGCGTGACGCCCGCCGCCGCCAGCCAGAATATCGCGCGGCTGGAGGAAGAGCTGGGCGCCAGGCTTTTGCTGCGCACCACGCGGCGGCTGGCCCTGACGGAAGCGGGCAAGATCTATTTCGAGCGGGTCAGGCAGGTCATGGCCGATCTGGACATGGCGCAGGCAGCACTCAACGCGCTCAATGAACGGCCACAGGGGCGGCTTCGCGTCGCGGTGTCGGCTGCCGTGGGAAGGCATGTGATTGCGCCGCTCATTCCCGGCTTTTCGGCGGCCTATCCGGATGTGTCGGTTGAACTCATTCTCAGCGACGAAAAGCCCGACCATATCCGCGACGAGATCGACGTGAGCATCCGCCTTTTCCGGCCAAGTGGCGGCGGACTGATAACCCGGCGGCTGGGGGCCGTGCCCATCCTGATCTGTGCTGCGCCCGACTATCTGGAAAAGCGCGGCATTCCGCAGGAGCCGGAAGACCTGAAACACCATGATTGCCTGCTGTTTCGCAGCCCCTTCGACGGGCGGCTTCTGCCCTGGGGCTTTTTGCGAAACGGATTGCGTTTCGAGCCGGACCTGCATGTCAGCGTGATCTGCAACGACATCGATGCGCTGGCGCGCATGACGGTGGGCGGTGCGGGCATTTCCCGGCTGGGCGCTTTTGCCGCGCGCGATCTGGTGACGAGCGGCAGGCTGGTGGCGCTTTTTACCGGCCAGGGCGGCACCGAGGCCGATCCCGAACCGCTGGATTTCCACATCTGCGTGCAGGACCGGCAGACCATTCTGCCCAAGACCCGCCTGTTCATCGATCACATCGTGGCGGGTTGGCGGGCGCTGCCGCAGTGGACCCCGGCCGCACCCTGACGGGCGGGACTATTCGTAAAGGTAATATTTCTTCCAGCTCTCCTTCGGCACGACATCGCCCAGCTGATAGTTGAAGCTTTTTACATCGAGACTGCCATTGCTGGTCACGCAATCATATTTCAGCCGGTACCATTGCCCTTTCGAGCGCACCACCGCGCCGGGGGCGCGCAGATGCGCGCCATCGCCCATGGTCTTGCCAAAGGTATAGGCAATGACCTTATCCGGCTCGATGCCGTGGCGATCCTTGTTGATGCGGTTCATCGCTTCCATGTCGCAGCGTTGCTCCAGCCGTTCGGAGGGCGAAAGCGCCTTGAGCTGGCGGGTTGTGGCCGCATCCAGCGCAAAGGCGGAAGACGCAAAAACAAGCCCCGAACCAACGGCTAAAATCAACAAACGCATTGAGAATTTTCCCTTCGAACTTCGATTCGCGGAACCATATTCTCTCAGCAACTGTGAATCCACCCACCACGGCCAGCTTCCCGCTTTTGTGATAGGCAGGGGTTTTTGCTTGAATGGCGGGCGGCCTGTGGCTATCTCTTGGCCATCCGATGTCCGTTTTCATGAGCGCTCCCTTGTCTTCAAAATCTCCCTTCACCGGCCTGCCCACCCCCGCCACGGCCCGGAAGAGCCCCGTGAGCGATACCCGCCACGGCGTGACCCGCACCGACGATTACGCCTGGCTGCGGGCCGCAAACTGGCAGCAGATGTTCAAGGATACCTCCATTCTCGACCCGGAAATCCGGGCGCTGCTGGAGGCGGAAAACGCCTATATGGAAGCAGCCATGGCCGATACCGGCGATGTGCAGAAGCAGCTTTTTGCCGAAATGAAAGGCCGCATCAAGGAAGACGACAGTTCCGTACCGGTCAAGGACGGCCCCTTTGCCTATGGCAGCGCCTTTGTGACGGGGGGCGAACAGCCGCGCTATTTCCGCATTCCGCGCGACGGCGACGTGAAGGACGAAGGTCTGCGCGACATTTTGCTGGATGGCGACAAGGAAGCGGCGGGCAAGGACTATTTCCGCCTGTCCGGCATCGACAATTGCGGCGATCACAGCCTGGGCATCTGGGGCTATGACGACAAGGGCTCGGAATATTTCACGCTGCGCATCCGCGATCTCGCCAGCAAGCAGGACCTGCCGGACGTGCTGGAAAACACCGCTGGCGGCGGCGTCTGGGCGCCGGATGGCAAGAGCTTTTTCTATACGCTTCAGGATGAGAACCATCGCCCCTCCAAGGTCTTCCATCACATCATCGGCCAGCCGCAATCCGCCGACCGGCTGGTTTACGAGGAAAAGGATCCCGGATTTTTCATGGGCGTCGGCGGCTCGCTGCTGGACGACGTGATCTATATCGACATTCACGACCACGAGACCTCGGAATACCGGCTGATTTCCACGAAGGATGTCACGGCAGAGCCCGTGGTGGTGGCCGCCCGCGAGGAGGGCGTGGAATATTCCATGACGGAGGGCGGCGACGTCTTCTATATCCTCACCAATGACGGCGACGCCAAGGATTTCAAGATCATGCAGGCGCCCTTCGCCGCGCCGGGCAAGGAAAACTGGACGGAAGTGGTGCCGCATGAGCCGGGCCGCCTCATTCTCTCCCACATGGCCTATGCCCGCCATCTGGTGTGGCTGGAGCGGCGCGAGGGCCTGCCGGTCATCATGATCCGCGACCGGCAAAGCGGTGAGGAACACGCCATTTCCTTCAAGGAAGAGGCCTATTCGCTGGGGCTTCAGGGCGCAGGCGAATATGACACGGATGTCATTCGCTTCTCCTATTCGTCGATGACCACGCCCAGCCAGCTCTTCGATTACAACATGGCAACGCGCGAGCGCGTGCTTTTGAAGACGCAGGAAGTGCCCTCTGGCCATAACCCGGAGGATTACGTCACCCGCCGCGTTTTCGCCAAAGCCCATGACGGCGAGGATGTGCCGGTGACATTGCTTTACCGCAAGAATGTGGCGCTGGACGGTTCCGCCCCCTGCCTGCTTTACGGCTATGGCGCATATGGCATCACCATTCCGGCGGGCTTCAACACCGCCTGCCTGTCGCTGGTCGATCGCGGCTTTGTCTATGCCATTGCCCATATCCGTGGCGGCAAGGACAAGGGCTTCCACTGGTATGAAGACGGCAAGATGGAAAAGAAGGTCAATACCTTCAAGGATTTCATCGCCGCAGCCGACCATCTGGTGCGCGAAGGTTTCACCTCTCACCGCAATATCATTGCCGAGGGAGGCTCGGCGGGCGGCATGTTGATGGGGGCCGTGGCCAATATGGCGCCGGAAAAATTCGGCGGCATCATCGCCGCCGTGCCCTTCGTGGACGTGCTGAACACCATGCTGGACGATACCCTGCCGCTGACCCCGCCGGAATGGCCCGAATGGGGCAATCCCATCGAGTCGGAAGAGGAATATCGCTGGATTGCCGCCTATAGCCCCTATGACAATGTCGGCGACAAGCCCTACCCGCCCATGCTGGTTCTCTCCGGCCTCACCGATCCGCGCGTGACCTATTGGGAGCCGACGAAATGGGTGGCCAAGCTGCGCGAAAAGGCACCGGATGCCGGCCCCTATCTGCTGAAAACCAACATGGCCGCCGGCCATGGCGGCAAATCCGGCCGCTTCCAGCGGCTGGAGGAAGTGGCCTTCGAATATGCCTTCGCCATCAAGGTGGCGGGCATTATGTAAAGGTTTGGACACTGCGGCCTGCCATGGCAGGCCGCAGGGCGGGATCATTTCCGGCGATCCCCTTTTCAGCCCCGCGGCTCAGGCGGCCGCGTCGATGATGTGGAATTTCTCCCAGGGGCCGACATTGATCTGTGCATTCACATGGCCAGAGCCGCCATCGGTGGACTTGGTGACGTCACGCCCGTCCATGCGGAGATAAAGGCCCGGAAAGGCGCGCGATTCAAAGGCCACCGTGCCATCGGCCTGCGGACGCAGGATGAAATGTTCGTAGCTGCCCGCTGGCTTGTACTGGCCGTTGACGACGCCGCCGCCATTATCCTGTCCATAGGCGACACCTTTGCCGTCGAGACGCAGATAGACATCGGGAAACGCATTGGAGCGGATGGTAACGCTGCCGTCTTCGCGGGCATCGATATGGAAAGCCTCCCATGGACCTGCGCCGAACTGGCAATTGACAGTGCCTAAGCCCTTGCCATCGGGATGGCTGGCGCCCTGCGCCTCCAGGCGAAGAAAGACATTCTTGAAAGCTGCGGACTGAATATTCTTGAGGGCCATGAAAAAATCTCCCGAAATATGAAGCTGCGCCCAATGCGCTGGCGCAACCTATGGGAGATGAAGGGGATTGTGCAATTTTAAATTAAGGTTGCATGAAATTGCAACCAAATCTGGCCGATCCGGCACCGGCCACGGATAACACGGCGACCTGAAATACTCTAAAGCGTGCCGCGATCTTTCGGATTCACTCCTGACGCTTTGCGTCATTGTTTTGTCGCATGTCGTTATCGCAAATCGGCTACACACTTTTGCGCGACAGCGCTTTAGGATCAATAGCTTTGATCGATCCATTTATCTCTTTGAAATTTCGTAATTATTTTTGGATCGTCCATGCTTTTTGCTTGACCATGCCGAACCTTGGGTGTTTCGTGCCGACGCACCACCTGAAGGAGAAACACATGGCAGTCGATACGCGCGCGCCCACCCCCACCTGGACATGGGTTGATGGAGAATGGCTGGAGGGCAATCCGCCTTTGATCGGGCCGGTATCCCATGCCATGTGGCTGGGCTCGACGGTGTTCGACGGCGCGCGCTGGTTCGATGGGCTGACGCCCGATCTCGACCTTCACTGCCAGCGCATCAACCGCTCGGCCATGGCCATCGGGCTCAAGCCCACCATGACGCCGGAGGAAATCGAGAGGCTGGCGCTTGAGGGGGTCTCCCGCTTCGATGGCAAGACGGCGCTTTACATCAAGCCGATGTATTGGGCCGAACATGGCGCGCCGGGTTCGGTGGTCGCCGCCGGTGCGGACAGCACCCGCTTTGCGCTGTGCCTGTTCGAATCTCCCATGCACACCGCAAAGCCGCATAGCCTGACGCTTTCGCCCTTCCGCCGCCCCTCGCCGGAATGCGCCATGACGGAGGCCAAGACCGGCAGCCTCTACCCCAATTCCGGCCGGATGATTCTGGAGGCGCGGGCGCGGGGTTTCGACAATGCCCTGGTGCGCGACCTCACCGGCAACGTGGTGGAAACCGCCTCCTCCAACGTTTTCATGGTCAGGGATGGCGTGGTTTTCACCCCGATTGCCAACCGCACCTTTCTGGCGGGCATTACGCGGGCGCGGGTGATCGGCCTGTTGCGGCAGGCAGGCTTCGACGTGCGCGAGGTGACACTTTCTCCGGAGGATTTTCTGAGCGCCGACGAGGTGTTCACCACCGGCAATTATTCCAAGATCGCGCCCGTCAGCCGCCTCGATGGCCGTGAATACGCCCAAACCACGGTTGCGGCACGCGCGCTTGAGCTTTACATGGAGTTTGCCCGCCGCCCGCGCGCCACGACCTGACGGAGCCTCATGCCGGAAACATCGCCGCCTGAAATTTTCGATTGTCAGAGTTGCGGGGCCTGTTGCGCCTATAGCGAAGACTGGCCGCGCTTTTCGCTGGAAACGGACGAGCAGATCGCGGCCATTCCGGCAAAATTCGTCGCGGCGAACGAATGCGGCATGAAGTTTGAAAACGGCCGCTGCACCGCGCTGACGGGAGAGATCGGCAAGCATGTGGGCTGCGGTGTCTATGCCGTGCGCCCGCAGGTGTGCCGCGACTGTATGCCTGGCGACCCGGAATGCCGGATTGCCCGCGAGGCTCTGGGCTTTCCGGTCAACGATCTTCCCGATGAGGAGATCTGGTGGAATTGAAAAAGCTTATCCCCGCCACCGCATTTGACGAAACAAAACTTTTCGACAGGGAACAAAATTACCCGTCCAAGGCGTTGCCTCCATGGCGCGGGCCTCCTATGTTCCAGCCAACCCGGACCCCGCCGACCCGGACCTTCAGTTTCAACGCATTTCCGCAGGGAAAGCGGCTTACCCTTCCCCGGAGATGTTTCACGCCAAGAGGAGATACCTGATATGGCTTTCGAACTTCCCGAACTCCCCTATGCCTATGATTCGCTGGCGCCCTTCATGTCGGCTGAAACGCTGGAGTTTCACCACGACAAGCATCACATGGCCTATGTTACCAACGGCAACAACCTGCTGAAGGATAGCGGCCTGGAAGGCCTGTCGCTGGAAGAGATCGTCAAGCAGTCCTATGGCAAGAATGCCGGTCTGTTCAACAATGCCGGCCAGCATTACAACCACATCCACTTCTGGAAGTGGATGAAGAAGGACGGCGGCGGCAACAAGCTGCCCGGCAAGTTGCAGGCGGCCATCGACAGCGATCTGGGCGGCTATGACAAGTTCAAGGCCGATTTCGTCGCCGCTGGCACCACGCAGTTCGGCTCCGGATGGGCCTGGCTTTCCGTCAAGAACGGCAAGCTGGAAATCTCCAAGACCCCGAACGGCGAAAACCCGCTGGTTCACGGCGCAAGCCCGATCCTCGGCGTCGATGTCTGGGAACATTCCTACTATATCGACTACCGCAACGCCCGCCCGAAATATCTGGAAGCCTTCGTGGACAGCCTGATCAACTGGGATTACGTGCTGGAAATGTACGAAGCCGCCGCAAAGTAAGCCGGTGCATTTTCAGGAAAAGTGTAGCCACGCTTTTCCGTTCGGAAATGCGCAAAACAAAGACTGGAAAATCCGGCTTCGCGCCGGATTTTTCATATCTCCCCGGCAGAGCGATCATAGGCGGCGCGCGCCTTGGCAATGCGGTCGTGATGCTCGAAGGCCCAGTTGCCCAGCGCCTCCACCGGCTGGCGCAGCGAGTGGCCAAGATCGGTCAATTCGTAATCCACCCGCGGCGGAATGGTCGGATAGACGGTGCGTTTCACCAGCCCGTCACGCTCAAGCCCGCGCAGCGTCAGGGTCAACATACGCTGCGAGACATCGCCGATGCGCCGCTTCAGCTCGTTGAACCGGCACGGGCCTTCCGCAAGAAGCATGACGGTCAAAACGCTCCACTTGTCGCCAATGCGCGTCAACACGCTGTTGACGGTGTGGCAACGGCCGTGAAAATGGCCGGAAACCTCGGCTTTTTCAACGGGTTCAGTCACATTGCTGTAACCGGGTTCCATTCATGTGCCTCCTTGCGCGGTTCAAACGGTTCTCATAAGTGTCCCGGTATCTATTTTATACCATTCAAGGAAGGTCAAGCACCATGAAACTTCTGCATCTCGATTCCAGCGTTCTCGGCCCCTATTCCGTCAGCCGCGATCTCAGCGCCTCCATCGTCAAGAAGCTTTCGGGCGCTGACGTGAGCTATCGCGATCTGGCCGCCAACACCATTCCGCACCTGTCCGGCCTGACGCTGGCCGCCGCCATGGGCAATTACGATGCCTCCAACGATGAAGCCACCAAGGCCGATCTGGCGCTGAGCGGCGAACTCATCGAAGAGTTCCTGGCCTCCGACGTCGTTGTCATCGGCGCGGGCTTCTACAATTTCGGCATTCCGAGCCAGCTCAAGGCCTGGATCGACCGCATCTGCGTGGCTGGCAAGACCTTCAAATACGGCGCCAACGGCCCGGAAGGCCTGTGCGGCGGCAAGCGTGTCATCGTGGCGCTGGCCCGTGGCGGCGTCTACTCCCAAGGTCCGGCAGCGGCCATGGAACATGCCGAAACCTACCTGAAGGGCGTTTTCACCTTCCTCGGCATCACGGATCTGGAATTCGTCATCGCCGAAGGTGTCAGCATGGGCGATGAAGCCAAGGCTTCCGCCGTCAACGGCGCCAAGGCCACTATTGACGGCCTGAAGGCCGCCTGATCGGCTTCACCTTGCAAAGGCTTGAAAATGCGGCGCTTTCGCCGCATTTTCTTATTCCGCGACAAAGCGGCATATTCGCTTACCGCGCAAGCTTCGTCCAGCGCTCGTGGTCCTGCCATGCGCCATTGATGCGCAGGTAAAGCCTTGAATAGCCTTCCTTTTCAAAACCCGCCCGCCGCACCATGGCAAGCGAGCGGTGATTGTCCGGCTGGATATTGGCCTCGATGCGCAGCAGGCGGATGTCCTCGAAGCCGTAGCGGGTGACAAGCTCCAGCGCCTCGCTCATCAATCCCCGCCCCTGAAAGGCGGCCATGCCGTAATAGCCGAGATAGGCGCTGCGGAAATTCAGACCCATGGAAATCTGCGAGAAGGTGAAAACCCCCACCACGCCATCGCTTTCCACCTCGCGCGCCACAAGGGCGGCCTGCGGGCCGGTGAAGATCTGGTCCAGCCACAGATGAAAACCATCCAGCGTGGTGAAGGGCTCGGCATAGGGCGCGTGCCAGTCGCGGCTTGCGATATTGGCCGCCACCAGTTCCGGCCCATCCCGGCGGCAGGCCGGAGAAATCCTTACCCGTGTCATGGTCTTCCTTCATCCTTACGTCATGACAGCGCCGTGCATTTCAGCCACCGCACCAATGGCTCTGTAACGCATTGACTCTGCTGTATATTCTTTACATAAAATCGATTCCGGCCTAAGCTGTTATGCGGTAAATCCGCGTAACGACATGCCCTGCCCCACCGAACTCAGGGAGAGCTATGGAAAATCCGCTGCCTCATCAAGCCTCTCCGGGAAAATCACCGGGGCTCAGGCTCGGTATCATTGCCGATCCGCAATATGCCGACCTGCCGCCGGATGCTGGCATGAACCGCTATTACCACAAGAGCCTGGACAAGATGCGTCAGGCGATTGAGCTGTTCAACAGCCGCAACCTCGATCTCGTCATCCTGCTGGGCGACCTGATCGACCGGGGCGAGCAGCATTTTCAGCCGGCGCTGGACGTGCTGGCCACTTGCCGCCATGAATGCCTGCTTTTGCCGGGAAACCACGATTTTGCCATTGCTCCGCAGTTGCGGCAGGGGGTTTATGCCCGCTTTGCCATGCCCGCCCGCTATTATAGCCGCAGCCTTCAGGGTATTCGACTGCTGGTGACGGATGGCTGCGAGGTTTCCACCTTCGCCACGCAACCGGGCTCTGCGCAGCAGGAAGAGGCTCGCCGCCAGCTGGTCCGGCTTCGGGCCGAGCGCGCCCTCAACGCCCATGACTGGAACGCCGCCATGAGCGAAAGCCAGATTGAATGGCTGAAGCGCCAGCTGGACGAGGCCGGACGAGCCGGTGAAAAGGCGCTGGTTCTCGGTCACTATCCGTTGCACCCCTTCACCGATCATTGCCTGTGGAACGGAAAAGAGGTGGCCTCCATGCTGGCGGCCCATCCCGCGGCGCTCGCGCATTTTTCCGGCCATGACCATCGCGGCGGATATGGACAACTCGGCACCATGCCGTTCATCACCTTTTGCGGCATGGTCGATGGCGAAGCCGAAACAGCCTTTGCCATTGCCACGGTAACGGCGCAGGCCCTCACCATTGAAGGGTTTGGCCGCCAGCCCAGTCTCCAGTTGCCGCAAAATGGCGCGCCTGCCAATTTCATGACTGAATAACTCTTCTTTATCAGGCACTTGCCGCCTTTACATCACCATAATGTGACCGGCATAAGGGAGGAAATGCGCAAAGCGGCACTGAGCTTTTCAATCAGGCTGCTATCATGCGGCAAAGGTAAGCGGGCCGGTGGCGGGACAAACCCTGTGGCTTGCGGTGTTGCCACGACAGGATTTCGCCGGAAAGGTCCGGCGAGGAAAAGGGAGAGCGGATATGAAGATGAAACTGGGCGCCATCGCGCTTGTGGGCCTCTGTCTTGGCGTCGGCATGGCTGGCATGGCTGGCGCTGCCGACGAGCCGCAGGTGGTGCGGGCCGGGCTGATGAAGAAGGCAGGCGGCGCGCTGGGCGCAATGGCGGCCATCGCCAAGGGCGAAAAGCCCTATGACGCGGCAACGGTGAAAACCTCGCTCACCACCTTGCAGGATGTTGCCAAGGCTTTCCCGGAACAATTCCCCAAAGGTTCGGAAACCGGCTTCAACACCGAAGCCAGCCCGAAGATCTGGGAAAACATGGATGACTTCAAGGCCCATGCCAAGAAGCTGGAAACCGCAGCCGCCACGCAGCTTGCCACCCTGCCCGCCGATCAGGCTGGCGTTGGCGCGGCGGTAAAGGCCATTGGCGGCACCTGTGGCGAATGCCACCAGATCTATCGCCTGAAGCGCTGAGCGGAGAGGTGCCAGAGGCATGACCGCTTCGGCCAGTCCGAAGCGGTCAGACGCCATGAGTGATGGTTTCGGGACAGGCACTACTACATAATTCCTTAAATCGGAATCGATCCAAGGTAAAAATTATGCAGCAGATTGAGGGTCTTGCCCCGAAACATTCGTGACCGCTGCGCAAGGGGCGTGAGCGGTTAAAGTATTGTCCGGAAAAAATGCCAGGAAAGCTTCATGGGCAAGACGGCAGGATTTGCAGCATTGGCCATTATCGCGGCGGGACTGGCGGCAACGGCTGGCGCCTTCTGGCTTGCGCCGCAACGCCAGCCCGCTTCGGTCTGGGACAATACCGGCCCGGCCGATCTTGCCAATGGCAAGCGGATTTTCTTTGCGGGCGGCTGTTCAAGCTGCCATGCCGCTCCCGGTGCAACGGGCAACGACCGCCTGCTGTTGGGCGGCGGCGTGACGCTGAAAACCGGCTTCGGCACCTTCCACGCGCCCAATATCTCACCCGGCCCGCAAGGAATTGGCGGCTGGTCGCTGGCGGAGTTCGGCGATGCGCTGACCCGCGGCATTGGCCGTCAGGGCGAAAACCTATACCCCTCCCTGCCCTACACCTCCTATGCACGGATGAAGCCGCAAGACGTGGCTGATCTGTTCGCCTTCATCAAGACGCTGCCGGAAAGCGCGCAGGATACGCTCCCGCATGAGCTCGGCTTTCCTTTCAACCAGCGCCTGCTTTTGACCGGCTGGAAAATCCTGTTTTTCTCCGAAAAACCCCGCGTGCAGCTTGCCGCCGCCAGCCCCGAGCTGCTCCAGGGGCAATATCTGGTGGAAGGCCCCGGCCATTGCGGCGAATGCCACACGCCCCGCAACCTGCTGGGCGGCTTCAAGTCCTCCGCATGGCTGGCAGGCGGCCCCGCGCCCGAAGGCGATGGCAAGATCCCCAACATCACCCCCGCCTCGCCGGAGATCGGCAAATGGTCGGCGGAAGAGATCGCCTCCTATCTGGAAACCGGCTTCACGCCCGAATTCGACAGCGTTGGCGGTTCCATGGTCGAAGTGCAGAAAAATATGGCCGAACTGCCCGCCAGCGACCGCGCCGCCATTGCCGCCTATCTCAAGGCCATCCCCGGACATTAAAGCATGTCGCGCAAAACTGTGCAGCGGTTTTGCGATAACGACATGCCACAAAACAATGACTTAAAGCGGCAGGAGCGAATCTGAAAGATCGCGACACGCTTTAATGCTGCACCGGCGGATTGCGCGACCACTCTTGCAAGGTGGTCTTGATCAGCACCAGCGCCGCATCGCGGGCCTGCTGGCGTTCGCGCGGGTCGATAATGCCGCTCAGGCGGTTTTCGAAGCTGCGGATGGTTTCCCGCAGCCAGCCATGCAAGGCCGGGTCGGGGTGGTTTTCAAGCAGGGCGCGAATGGTGCTTTCCATGCGCCTTTGTTCTGTCATCGTCATGACGGTCCTCCTGACCGTGGAATTTCGGGATTGCCAAACCGGGCAATATCATTTTGTCGAAAACAGGGGCTTTCAACAGGCTATGAACGGTGGCTTGCGCCAGCCATTTCAGATACAAGCCCCTGATTGTGGGGATAATTTCAGGCAAGAGCCTGCAAGAAGCGCATTCCCGTGACCGGGCGGGGAATGAATTCCAGCTGCTCGTAGAAGCGGTGTGCGGCGAAATTGCCCGTGGCGGCGCTGACGGACAGGTAATCACAACCGGCCTGACGGGCCACGTCGCGGGCCCGTGAAATCAGGTGCTGGCCAATGCCATTGCCCCGTTGGCCGTCGCGCACGAAAAGCTGATGCAATTCCATGCCGCGACGCCCCTCATCGGCCCGGTAGAGCGGCATGAGAATGGCATAGCCCAAAAGCCCCTCGCCGCCATCGGCCACCAGCGCGCTGATCCACGGCGTTGGACCGAAGAGATCGCGGCGCAGCTTTTCCACCGTCATCGTTGCGGCGTCGCCGTGATGGGCGGCCAGAAGGCCGATCATGTCGTTCAATTCCGCCAGATCTTCACGGCGCGCATGGCGGATGGAAACCACCATCGGGCGCGGAAGGGTCAAATCGCTGTCTTCGGTCATTGTCGAGGTCCCTTGGGCTTTCATTCGGGGCTGTTCGCCATCCGGTTATTGTTTTGCCGCTGTCAGGGAGAACTCGGTTTTTTCAACAACAAGGCCGCCTGACGGCGGCCTGTTGACATGGTGATCTGTCGGGCCGCCTGTTAAAGGAAGGCCCAAAAATACGAGCAGGAAATCATGGTGCGCGTGTCGATCATGCTGGAGGTATGAGCCCCATGACCTGCAATGTCAAGCACCGAATTGACAGCGGGCAGGATGCAAATCCCAAAAAAAATCCATTGCGCCGCAAGGCGTGAACCTGCCGAGACCGCTGTTCCTCATAACCATCATGGCCCATCAGCAAAATCGCAAGACCGCGCAAAACGGCATATCGCCGCAAAGACCCCGCGCAAATCCGGCGCATTTGCAGGAAAACAACACGAACGCGAAAAGCCGGCCAGAGACGCTCTGTCCGGCTTTTCATTTTTGCGAAAAAACGAAGATAAGATATTAAAATTGATGGAAAAATTTCCAAAATCGTGAACTTGACATAACAACTCATGTAAACCTATGGCGTGTGCATTCAATTGTCGGGGACTTTCGAATGCAGCTTTATCACCTTTCAAAAACCCTTCGTATCGCCGCTGGTGCGGCCGTTTTCGCACTGGCCTTTTCCTCGTCCGCCATGGCCGAGCAAAAGACCTTCAAGGATGTTATCGGTCGCGAGGTCAAGGCCGACCTGCCGTCCAAGCGCGTGCTGCTGGGCTTTTATTTCGAAGACTACATGGCCGTTGGCGGCGAGGCATCCTTCGACAAGGTGGTTGGTCTTTCGCGCGAGGCCTGGGAGGGCTGGCGTCCGACCAGCTGGACGAAATATGTCGCCCATCGCCCGTCGCTGAACAGCCTGCCGGATGTGGGCGAGGTTGAAGCCCAGACCTTCTCCGTGGAAAAAGTGCTGGAACTCAAGCCCGACATGGTGGTGCTGGCCGACTGGCAATACAAGGGCCTTGGTCTTGATGCAGAGCGCATCGAAGAGGCCGGAATTGCCATTGCCGTGGTGGATTTCAACGCCCAGACGCTGGAGCGCCACCTCGATAGCGCCCGCGTTCTCGGCCTGATCACCGGGCAGGAAGGCCGCGCGGCCACGATTTCGGCCGAATACAAGGCCGCAGCCGACCAGATCGCAAAGCGCATCGCGGATGCAAAAAAGCCGCAGCCGAAGATCTATGTCGAATTCGGCAACAAGGGACCGGCCGAATACAGCTTCACCTATGGCAAGAACATGTGGGGCGCCATGGCCACCGCATCGGGTGGCGACAACATCGCCGCGCCCTTCGTGGAATGGTGGGGACCGATCAACCCGGAACAGGTGCTGGCCTCCAGGCCCGATGTCGTGGTCATCGCCGGCACCGAATCCCGCAAGAACCCCACCAGCATGTTGATGGGCGAAGGCATCGCCCGCAAGGAAGCCGTGGAGCGACTGAAGGGCTTCACCACCCGCGCGGGCTGGAGCCAGCTTCCCGCCGTTCAGAATGGCCGCGTCTACGGCGTCTATCAGGGCGCTTCGCGGTCGCTGGCCGACTATCCGATGATGCAATTCTTCGCCAAGGTGCTTTACCCGGAACTGTTTGCCGACCTGAACCCGGAACAGGCCTATAAGGACTTCTACAAGAAGTATCTGCCGGTGACGCCGGAAGGCACCTTCACCGTTTCCCTGTCGGACAAGACCGACGGCTGAACCGATGACCGGCGCCTCCATCGTCGCGTCCGCAATTGCAAGCCAGCGCCGCCGTGAAAGGCGGCGCTGGCGTCTGCTGTTTGCCACCGCGCTCTTCTGTTGTGTCACGCTGATCTTCGACATCGGCACCGGCCCCTCCATGCTTTCGCCGGATCGGGTGCTGTCTGCCCTGTTGCGGCTTGACGGCGCCGATCCGATGACGCTTGCCATCGTCAACGATCTGCGCCTGCCCATGGCGCTGATGGCGCTGGTGGTGGGGGCGGCGCTGGGGGCTGGCGGCGCCGAAATCCAGACCCTGCTGAACAATCCCATGGCCAGCCCCTACACGCTGGGCCTTGCCGCTGCCGCGGGCCTTGGCGCGGCCTTCAGCATTTTCACCGGCGGTTTTGGCCTGCATCCGGCCATAGCCGTACCGCTGGGGGCGTTTTTCTTCTCCATGCTGGCCTCGGCCTTTCTGTTCATTCTGGCCGCCTATGCCAATATCACCTCCACCATGCTGGTGCTGGCAGGCATTGCGCTGCTGTTTCTTTTCCAGTCGCTGCTGTCGCTGCTGCAATTCATCGCCTCGCCGGAAGTGGGCCAGCAAATCCTGTTCTGGCTGTTCGGCAGCCTCACCAAAACCACGTGGACCAGCCTTTGGGTGACGCTCGGCGTCACGGTTTTCTGCATCGTGCTGTTGTTTCGCGATGCCTGGAAGCTCACCGCGCTGCGGCTTGGCGAGGCCCGCGCCCAGAGCCTTGGGGTCAACCTCACGCGGCTTCGGCTCACCACGCTGATCCTGACCGGGCTCATGACCTCCACCGCCATCAGCTTTGTCGGCATCATCGGCTTTGTCGGGCTTGTCGCGCCGCATGTGGCGCGCCTGCTGGTGGGCGAGGACCAGCGCTTCTTCCTGCCCATGTCCATGGTGGCGGGGGCGGCCTTCCTGTCCATGGCCTCGGTGATGTCCAAGGTCGTCATTCCCGGCGCGCTCTTTCCCGTCGGCATCGTCACCGCCATGGTGGGCGTGCCGTTTTTCTTCTGGATCATGCTGTCACGACGCCGATGAACGCCCTTACGCTCGACAAGATCACGCTCTTTCGCGGCAGCCATTGCGTTGTCCGCGACCTGTCGCTTTCGCTGGAACCCGGCAAGGTGCATGTCATTCTCGGCCCGAACGGGGCGGGAAAATCCTCGCTGCTCCGGGCGGTTTTCGGCGAATTCCGTGTGCAGTCCGGCACCATCTCGCGTGGGGGGCAAAGCCTTTCGCCAGCCCATCTCAGGCAATGGCGCAGCCAGATCGGCTATATGCCGCAGGATACCGCGCTCGATGCCTCGCTGACGGCGCTGGAAGTGGTGCTGCTGGGGCGCATGGACGAGTTGTCTTTCCATATCGATGACGAAACGCTGCGCCTGGCGGCGCAAACCATGCAGGCAGTGGGCGTCGGCCATCTGGCCAGCCACGACATTCTGTCGCTCAGCGGCGGCCAGCGCCAGCTCACGCTGTTTGCCCAGGTGCTGTTGCGCGATCCCGACATCCTGCTTCTGGACGAGCCGGTGAGCGCACTGGACATGCATCACCAGCAGACCCTGCTGGATATGGTGCATCGGGAAACCCGCGCCCGCAACCGTATCAGCATTCTGGTTCTGCACGATCTGAGCCTTGCCGCGCAATATGCCGACCAATTGATCCTGATCGGCGACGGTGCGCTGAAGGCCGCAGGCAGCCCGGCCGAGGTTCTGGATGCGCAACTGATCAGCCGCACCTATGGCGTCGAGGTGGAAATTCTTTACGACAGCGCGGGCGCGCCCGTGGTGCGGCCAAAACGCGCCGCCCGCCCGGAAAACCCCGCTCCACAGGACGCCAGACCGAATACCGTTTTGCAGGAAACGCCCTGGAGGAAAGAGACAGAATGAAAGCGCTGAAATCCACCCTTGCCGCCCTTGCCCTCATTGCCTTGCCCGCACTTGCCATAGGGGCCGATCACGAAATCCGCATGATGAATTTTGGCAAGGATGGCGGCATGGTCTTCGAACCGCCCTTCGTGAAGGCCGAAGTCGGCGATACCGTCACCTTCATTCCCGCCAATAGCAGCCATAATGTGCGCTCCTATGCGCTGCCCGCCGAGGTGGCCGCATGGAACACGCCGATGGACCAGAAAACCACGATCACGCTGGAAAAGCCGGGTGTCTACCTCTACTACTGCCCGCCGCATCTGATGATGGGCATGGTCGGCGTCATTCAGGCAGGCGCCCCGGTCAATCTTGACGAGGTGCGCCAGAAGGCCGAAAAATTGCGGCCGAAACTGGTGATGAAGGCAGACCGCCTCGAACGTTACCTGGGACAGGTCAGCCCGTGATGGCAAGTCCCCGGAAATGCCCGGTTGCTCCGGGCTTTCCACAGTATACGACGCTACGGTTTTGCGTGTGGCTTACCCCCCCTCTGTCCTGCCGGACATCTCCCCCTCAAGGGGGGAGATCGGCAAGATCAAGGCCCTGCCTACATTCCTGAAAAAGGCCGTCATCGCAAATACTCGTTGAAGGATGGCGCTTTGTCGACATGGCAATCTCCCCCCTTGAGGGGGAGATGCCTGGCAAGGCAGAGGGGGGTAGGCCAACCCGACATACCTCAGCGTCGTGTACTGTGCGGGCTTTCCATGCGCATTCTAGAAGCTTTTGTTTTTACGCATTTTCGGACGGAAAACCGGTTTCCACTTTTCCTGAAAATGCTTTAACGCTCGGCAGAAATGGCGTAGCGGTGCTGCGTGGCGCGTTCAAGCCCTTTCAGAAAGCTGAAATTGCGGCGCTGGCTCCGGTGGATGGCGGCAAGGTCGGTATCGATGCGCACAGCCTTGAAGCCAGCCTCGATCAGCAGGGCAGCGACGGCCTCTGCCCTTGCGCCATCGCAGAAATGCACGCGGGAGAGAATGCTTTCATGCGTTTGCGCCAGCGAGGCCGAGGGGCCGTTTTGCGGGCGCGTGTCGGACATGCCAAGCTTCTGCAACAGCGCCGAAACACGCCTGGAGAGCCGGGCCACCAGCCCCGGATTGACAAAATCGCCATCGACGATCAGCACCTTGCCGCCGGGCTTGAGAACCCGGTGCCATTCGCGGAAGGCGGCCAGCGGATCGACCAGGGTCCACACGAGGTGGCGATTGGTAATCACGTCATAACTGGCATCGGCTTCCAGCGTGTTTTCCGCATCGCCCATGAAAAAGCGGATCGTCCTTCCGCGCGCGTCCGCCTTGGCGCGGGCGCGCTCCAGCATGGGCTCGGCCCAGTCCATGCCGGTCACGGCAAAGCCCAGATCATCGAGAAGATGCGAAACCACGGCCGTACCACAGGCAAGATCGAGCGCACGGCGTCCACGCCCCTCGCCAAGATGACGGCGAAGTAATGCCTGCCAGGCGGCACGCTCCTCTTCGGAGAATATTTCATGGCCGGGCTGACTGTCGAAGGTTTCGGCCCGCAACGACCAGTATGCCTTGATCTCTTCTCGCAGATCATAGTTGCAACCCGTTGCAATATTCGACATTTCTAAGAAGCCTCCGGCGAAATACTGGAATCCTTCTAAAAGAAAAATCTTGACGATCCAAGTCATAAAATCATAAGCCTCAACAAAACTTAACATTTGGAGGCAAGTTTGCTGAACATTCGTGGGGTGGCCACCGCCGCCATGGCGTCGCTCGTTCTTTTTTCCGGCGTGGCGCTGGCAGGCGAGAAGGTAAAGGTCAAGGACATCACCGGCCGCGAGGTCGAGGTCAGCGTGCCGGTGGAACGGGTGATTCTGGGCGAAGGCCGCCAGATCTACTTCACCGCCGCCCTCGATACGGATGCGCCCTTCAAGCGCGTCGTCGGCTGGCGCGACGATTTCCAGAAGGCCGATCTCGACGGCTATAACATCTACCTGAAAAAATATCCGGAAATGGCCAGAATTCCGACCTTCGGCGGTATGAAGGACGGGACTTTCGACATCGAACAGGCGGTGACGCTGAAGCCCGATGTCATCATCATGAACATCGACGCCAAGTCCGCCACGGAAGAAAGCGGCTATATCGAGAAGCTTTCCAAGGTTGGCATTCCGCTGGTCTATGTGGATTTCCGCGAGAAATCGCTGGCCAATACCGATCCGTCCATGCGCCTGATCGGCAAGCTGTTCGGCAAGGAAGAAAAGGCCGAGGAATTCGTGAAATTCCATGACGAGCAGATCAAGCTGGTCACGGACCGTCTGGCCGCTGCTAAGGATCTCAAGAAGCCGGTGGTGTTCATCGAACGCGCCGGGGGCTATAGCGACGATTGCTGCATGTCCTTCGGCGACGAGAATTTCGGCAAGATGGTCGAGGTCGCGGGCGGCATCAACATGGCCAAGGGCATTATTCCCGGCACCTTCGGCACCGTCAATCCGGAGCAGATCATTGCCTCCAACCCCGATCAGGTCATCGTCACCGGCGCCAACTGGGAGCTTTACGTGCCCGGCGGCAAGTGGGTGGGCGTTGGCCCCGGCGCAGACAAGGCCGTTGCAGCCAAAAAACTGGCCGCGCTGACCGAACGCCCCGCCTTCACCGGCATCAAGGCGGTAAAAGATGGCAATGTCCACGCCATCTGGCACCAGTTCTACAACAATCCCTACCAGTTCGTCGCCATCCAGCAGATTGCCAAATGGCTGCATCCCGAACTGTTCACGGACCTCGATCCGGAATCCACCTTCAAGGAACTGCACACCCGCTTCCTGCCGGTGGATTACCACAGCGGCTACTTCGTTTCGCTGAAGGCAGAGAAGTAAAAAAGCCGGGGCCGGACGCACAAGCGTTCCGGCCCTTTCCGGAGCGCTTTCCGGTCGAATTATGCTTTCATTCTCAAGCTCTGCGGCAAAGAGGGATTTTATCAATGAATTTTCGTGGGATGGCGGGCGCGGTGAGCGCTCTTTTTCTGTTTTTTGCAACACCGGCAGCAAGTGCCGATCTTGTCGATGTGGCGGGGCGCACGGTCCATCTCGATCTGCCCGCCAGGCGGGTCATCGTGGGTGAAGCCCGCCAGATCCATGTGATCGCAGCACTCAAGGGCGAACATACCTTCGATACGGTGGTGGGCTGGCGCGACGACTTCCTCACCAAGGATCCCGACAGCTATGCAGCCTATGTCGAGCGCTTTCCCGACATCGCCAAGCTGCCGCGCTTCGGCTATGTGCCGCAGGGCGATTTCGACCTTGAAACCGCCATCACCCTCCAGCCGGACGTGCTGACGCTCAATCTGGAATCGGCCAAGGTGGCCAAGGAAAGCGGCTTCGAGGCCAAGGCGGCGGCGGCCAATATCCAGATCGTCTATCTCGATTTCCGGCTCGATCCGGACCGCAACACCGAAAAATCCATCCGGCTTCTCGGCGAGATTTTCGGCGCAAAGGACAAGGCGCAGGAGCTGATCGACTATCGCCGTGCCGAAATTGCCCGTGTGACCGACCGCCTCGCCACCGTGAAGGATCTGAAGCGCCCGAAGGTCTTCATCGAGCGTGCGCCGGGCATTTCCGGGGAAAACCAGTGCTGCCGCACCTTTGGCCCCTATAATTTCGGCAGTATGGTAACGCTTGCCGGTGGCCAGAGCATTGCCGAGGGCATTATCAAGACCACCTTCGGCGATCTCAATCCCGAGCAGCTGGTGGTGTCGGATCCTGATCAGGTCATCGTGACCGGCTCCAACTGGGCGGCTGAGTCCGATATTCACAAATTCGTGCCGGTTGGCCGCGGCGCCGATCAGGTTCTGGCCCGCCAGCGGCTTGCCGAGCTGATGACGCGCACGCCCTTCCCCGAACTCAAGGCGGTCAAGACCGGGCAGGTTCACGCCGTCTGGCACCAGTTCTACGGCGCACCTTACGAGTTCATTCCCATCCAGCAATTTGCCAAGTGGTTCCATCCGGAGCTGTTTGCCGATCTCGATCCCGAACAGACCTTCCGGGATTTCCACAGCCGCTTCCTGCCCGTCAGCTACAAGCCCGGCTATTTCGTTTCACTCGACAAGGAACCCAATTGATGGTCGCCACAACCGATAGCCTGCCGGGCGCAGAGCAACATGGACAGGCGCGCGCCGAAGGGCGCGCGCAATACCGCGCGCTGACCACGCGCCGCCTGCTCGTTCTGGGCGGGCTTTTCGTTGCGCTTATGGTCAGCGTGGCGCTGGATATGGGGCTTGGGCCTGCGCGCTATTCGCTGGAACAGGTGATCGCCGCAATCTTCACGCCCGATGCCGTGGGCAACCAGTTGCGCGTCGTCATCTGGGATATAAGGATGCCGGTGGCGCTGATGGCCGTGACCGTCGGCGCCTGTCTTTCGCTGGCGGGCGCGCAAATGCAGACCATTCTGGCAAATCCCCTCGCCAGCCCCTTCACGCTCGGCATTTCCGCCGCCGCCGGTTTCGGTGCGGCGCTGGCGCTGGTGGCCGGTGTGGCCGTTTTCCCCACGGCCATCGAATATATGGTGCCGATCAATGCCTTCCTCATGGCCATGCTGGCCTCGATGTTCATCTATGGCGTTTCTACCTTGCGCGGCGTGACGGTGGAAACCATTGTTCTATTAGGCATTGCGCTGGTCTTCACCTTCAATGCGCTGCTGTCGCTGCTGGAATATCTGGCCTCCGAACAGGCGCTGGCGGCGGTGGTGTTCTGGACCATGGGCAGCCTGACCAAGGCCACATGGCCCAAGGTGGGGGTAACGCTCGGCGTGCTCGTGGTTTGCGTGCCGCTGTTTGCCCGCCGCGCCTGGGCGCTGACGGCGCTGCGCCTTGGCGATGACAAGGCCGCCAGCATGGGCGTGAATGTGCGCGGCCTGCGGCTGGAAACCATGATGCTGGTCAGCCTGCTGGCGGCCATTCCGGTTTCCTTTGTCGGCACCATCGGCTTTGTCGGTCTTGTCGGCCCGCATATCGCCCGCATGGTGGTGGGCGAGGACCAGCGGTTTTTCCTGCCGGGATCGGTAATTTGCGGGGCGCTTTTGCTATCCTCCACCTCCGTCGTGTCGAAAATGCTCATTCCCGGCGCCGTCCTGCCCATCGGGGTCATTACGGCGCTGGTTGGCGTTCCCTTCTTCTTCTCGCTGATCTTCACCAATCGGAGGCGCGCATGGTAAGCCTGAAGCTCGACAAGGTTGGGGCGCGTTACGGCCGCCTGCCGGTCTTCGACGATATTTCCACCGGCTGGCTGAAAGGCGGCGAGCTGACAGCGCTGATCGGCCCGAACGCGGCGGGAAAATCCACGCTTTTCAAACGCATTGCCGGGCTTTTGTCCGGCCCCGGCACGGTGGTTGTGGAAGAGGTGCGCGAAGGCCGCCGCCCCGTATGCTACATGCCGCAGGACACCGGCGCCAATGCCGTGCTGACCGTCTATGAAAGCGTGCTTCTGGCCGCCAAGCAGGGTGGCGGCTGGCGCGTGGCCGATGACGAACTGAAGGAGATCGACCATCTGCTTGAGGCCCTGCGCATCGGCGATCTTGCCTTTCGCGATCTCGGCGCGCTTTCAGGCGGCCAGCGCCAGCTGGTGGCCATTGCCCAGGCGCTGGTGCGCAAGCCGGATGTGCTTTTGATGGACGAGCCCACCTCGGCGCTGGATCTTTTCCGCCAGATCGAAGTGCTGGATTTCATGCACCGCACCGCCGCGGAACAGGGAATGGCGGTGGTGATTGCCCTGCACGACCTGAACCACGCCCTGCGCTATTGCGCCCAGACCATGGTGGTGGCCAATGGCCGTCTGGTGGCCAGCGGCCCGACGCGGGAGGTGATCACCCCTGCCCTGCTCAGCGAGACCTATCGCGTCGCCGCCCGCATCGAGCCTTGCAGCCAGGGCCGCCCGCAGGTGATCGTCGATGGCGCGTTGTAACGCCTTTTCCGGCACAAGGCTCCAGCTCCGCAGCGTCACGCAATCAAGCCGGTTGCCGCCGCGCCGATCAGCGCCAGCCCCAGCAGGATGCGATAGATAACGAAGGGCCAGGTGGAAAAGCGTTCCAGAAAGCGCATCAGGCCCCAGATGGCGATGAGGGAGGAAATGCCGCCCGCCAGAAGGCCGACCGCCAGCAGCGACCAGCCGTGGCCATCGAGCGACAGCTTGTGCAGCTCCCAAAGCTCCTTGATCCCGGCCAGCGCAATGGCCGGGAGCCCGAGCAGAAACGAGATGCGCGCTGCCTCCTCCCGCTTGAAACCGAGAGAAAGGGCCGCCGTCAGCGTTGCGCCGGAGCGCGAAACGCCGGGAATGAGCGCACCGGCCTGCGCAAGCCCGATCAACAGCAGGTCGAGGGGGCGCACGCTTGGCAAGGCGCGGCGGTGACGCGCCAGAATTTCCGTGGCCGCCAGCAAAAGCCCCATAACCAGACAGGCAAGCCCCACAGCCCAGATGCTGCGCAGGGGCGAGCCGCAACTGTTGAGGCTATGTGCAAGCGCAAGCCCGGCGACGACGAGAGGAAGGGTGCTGATGCCGATCCACAGCGTCAACTGGAAGGGAAAGCTTTCGAAATCCCGGTTTTTCAGCGCCGCCAGCGAGCCGCTGGCAAGCCCGCGAATATCCTTCCAGAAATAGGTGACAACCCCAACCAGCGCAGCCATCTGCATGGCTGCCGAAAAGGCCGCACCCGGATCCGGCCAGCCCAGAAGTGCCGGCACGATGCGCATATGCGCGCTGGAAGACACCGGCACCAGTTCGGTAATGCCCTGCACGATGCCGAGAAAGACCGTTTGCCCGTAACCCAGATCGACAAAGCCGGTTGCCGAACCCACCACACATGCGGCATCTGCCATGATGTTTCCCTCTGCTGGCAAGGCGGCTTCCGGCCGCTGCCCTTCGCCATGGCCAATGCTTGCGCCCCGGCATGGCAATTCGCGACAGCAAAACGCCCCTGCCGCAGGCGGCAAGGGCGTAAACGCTGCCTGTTCCATGCGGTTTGATCCGTGGAACATGGCAGGAGGAAGACAAGCTTGTCTTCCTCCCGTTCATTTCAGGGTGGATGTGAAAATCACGCCCGCTCAGGCGGCGTAACGGTTGCCGTAATGGCCTGCCGCGGCATTGGTGCGGAAGCGGCGGATCATCTCGGCCAGCTGTTCGGTTTCATGCGTCAGGCTTTGGGCGGCGGCGGTGGTTTCTTCCACCATCGCGGCGTTTTGCTGCGTCACCTTGTCCATCTGGTCGGCAGCGCCCGTCACTTCCCGCAGGCTGGAGGCCTGTTCGCGGGCCGAATTGGCGATTTCCGTGATCGTCGAACTCATTTCCACGACTTGATCGACGATTTCCTTCAGCGAGGTGCCCGACGCGCTCACAAGGTTCACACCCGTCTGCACCTGGCTGCTGGAGGTGGAAATCAGATCCTTGATTTCCTTGGCCGCCTGGGCCGAACGCTGGGCAAGCTCGCGCACTTCCTGCGCAACCACCGCAAAGCCCTTGCCGGCTTCACCGGCGCGTGCGGCTTCGACACCGGCATTCAGCGCCAGAAGGTTGGTCTGGAAGGCGATCTCGTCGATCACGCCGATGATGTTGCCGATCTTTTCCGACGAACCCTGGATGGCCGTCATGGCTTCGATGGCGCGCGAGACGATCTCGCCACCCTTGGCGGCATTGTCGCGGGCCGCCGCCACTGCGTGCTGCGCACGCCCTGCCCCTTCCGCCGTGCCGTTGACGCCGCGCGACACATCGCCAAGCGCTGCAACGGTTTCTTCCAGAGACGCCGCCTGCTGCTCGGTGCGGCGGGCAAGGTCGTTGGAGGCAGACGAGATTTCGCCAAGGCCCGAGCGGATCGTGCTGACGGCGGTGACGACAGAGCGCATGGCTTCTTCGAGCGAGGCGACCGAGGTATTGAAGGTTTCGCGGATCAGTTCGAATTCCGGCGCAACCTTTTCCTGCATCCGGAAGGTAAGGTCGCCTTCGGCCAGCGCATTGAAGCCCTTCTGGACATGGGTCACGAAAACGCGAAGATCTTCCGCCTTGGCATTTTCAAGCGCATTCTGGCGCTCGCGCTCGCTCTCCACGGTGGCGCGCAGCCGCTCCTGTTCATCGCGGGAGGCCTCGGCACTTGCCAGTTGATGGCGGAACTTCTCAAGTGCGGCGGCAAGGGTGCCGAACTCATCGGTCTTGTCCAGGCCGGAAACCGGGCGCCCATACTGGCCGCCAGCCATGGTGCGCACGGATTCGACCATATCGGTCAGTGGCTTGCGCACGATGGCAGAGGAAAGAAGGTAGATGAGCAGCAGCGCGGCGGCCACTTCGATCAGGCCGCTGATGCTGGCCGACACGACCTCCGATACGACGGGGGCCGTGAAGGTTTCCGCCGGAACGTCGAGAATGGCGGCCCAGGTGCGGTTCATGCCGTTGACGGTGAAGGGATAGACAATGCGCGTTGCGCCGTCGGGAAGACCTTCGATGACCCGCAGCTTGCCATCGGCGATCGCCGCCTTCACCTCGGCGCTGCCCGCCTCGGAATATTCCTTGAGGAGTTGATCCTTGGAGCTGTGGACGAGCCATTTGCCATTATCGGCCACCAGCATCACCCGTCCGGTGTCGAACGGGCGCATGGCGTTCAGCGTGGCGGAAAGATCGTCAAGCTTGATATCGACGCCCGCCAGACCCACGGTCTGCCCCTTGATTTTCACCGGCAGCGACACCGAGGTGATCAGACGGCCCGTGGTCGCGACATAGGGTTCGGTGATCAGGCCCTTGCCGCTTTGCAAGGGGGCTGCGTACCACTGCTCCTTGGGATTGATGATCCAGGTGGAAAAATCCAGCGCGCCGCTATCGGCTTTCGTCCAGTAGGGCGTGAACACGCCTTCCTTGTTAAGCCCTTCCGTGCCGTTAAGCTTGAGCTCGTCGGGAATACCGGGGACCTCGCACATCCAGGCGCCAAAGATGGTGGGATATTGGGTCGGCACGCCCTTGATGAAATTCACGATGTCGGCGCGCGTCCGGCTGCCGCCCTCGATATAGGTGGAAAGCGCCCCCGCCAGACCGGAGCCTGCCGATACGGCGGTGCTCACCTCGACGGCGACCTTGCCCGAGACCGACGCCGCCTTTTCCGTGGCAAGTTGCATGACCTCGTCACGCACCCGGTTGCTGGATTGCCAGCCGGTATAGGCGGAATAGCTGGCGATAAGAACGGTCATGGCAGCGCCCGCCGCCAAGACCAGCTTTCCAGATACGGTACCAACCCCTAGTTTCATGTCGTGATCCCCAATGTCCTGACTTTGCGCCAGAGTGACATGGGTTTCTGACTAAAGTCTAAATGTTGTTCCCTTTCAATTTCGCCTCATAATTGAATAACCCGCTAATATTCATGGGTTTTGACAATTGTTGTCTGACTTGCCGGATTTGCGTTTTCTCAATTTTATTGCAACGCACCCCAAATTGGGACAAGGGGCCGTTCTTCCAGGACGTTGCTCAGCCGGGGAATGAAAAACCGGCAGGTTCTGCGGAAACCTGCCGGTCTATCTTTATGCGGTCGTTTTACACCTGATCCATCAGGGTGGTTCATTGTTTCACGACCACTCCTGCGCGACATGCCGTGGAGCCTTTCACGGAAAGGGCGAAAGGCTCCAGCTGTCTTTTTCGACGCATTTGCGGACGCAGAACCGAATACACCTTTGCTGGAAATGCTCAGGCGGCGTAACGGTTGCCGTAATGGCCTGCCGCGGCATTGGTGCGGAAGCGGCGGATCATCTCGGCCAGCTGTTCGGTTTCATGCGTCAGGCTTTGGGCGGCGGCGGTGGTTTCTTCCACCATCGCGGCGTTTTGCTGCGTCACCTTGTCCATCTGGTCGGCAGCGCCCGTCACTTCCCGCAGGCTGGAGGCCTGTTCGCGGGCCGAATTGGCGATTTCCGTGATCGTCGAACTCATTTCCACGACCTGATCGACGATTTCCTTCAGCGAGGTGCCCGACGCGCTCACAAGGTTCACACCCGTCTGCACCTGGCTGCTGGAGGTGGAAATCAGATCCTTGATTTCCTTGGCCGCCTGGGCCGAACGCTGGGCAAGCTCGCGCACTTCCTGCGCAACCACCGCAAAGCCCTTGCCGGCTTCACCGGCGCGTGCGGCTTCGACACCGGCATTCAGCGCCAGAAGGTTGGTCTGGAAGGCGATCTCGTCGATCACGCCGATGATGTTGCCGATCTTTTCCGACGAACCCTGGATGGCCGTCATGGCTTCGATGGCGCGCGAGACGATCTCGCCACCCTTGGCGGCATTGTCGCGGGCCGCCGCCACTGCGTGCTGCGCACGCCCTGCCCCTTCCGCCGTGCCGTTGACCCCGCGCGACACATCGCCAAGTGCTGCAACGGTTTCTTCCAGAGACGCCGCCTGCTGCTCGGTGCGGCGGGCAAGGTCGTTGGAGGCAGAGGAGATTTCGCCAAGGCCCGAACGGATCGTGCTGACGGCGGTGACGACAGAGCGCATGGCTTCTTCCAGTGCGCTGACCGAATTGTTGAAGTGGTCGCGAATTTCGGCATAGCGGCTATCCACCGCGCCGATGCGAACGGTGAGATCACCCTGCGACAGCGCATCGAGGCCGATGGAGATTTGCTCGAAGGCATGGGCCATGCGCTGGGCCTCCTCGGCCTTTTCGCGTTCCTGGCGCAGGCGCTCGTCTTCGGCGGCAAGGCGGGCCTTCTCGGCTGCCAGTTCGGCGGCCAGCTTGCCCCGGCCGGTTTCCTGGAAGACCAGCAGCGAGCGCGCCATGGCGCCCAGTTCGTGCCGGTGCTCGGTGCCTTCGATCTTCACATTGTCATTGCCATGCGCCAGCTGCTCCATGGTGCCGGCCATACGGCTGACGGCGCTGGAGATGAGGCGGCCGATGACATAGGCAAGGATCAGGCCGATGACGATCAGCACGGCGGAAATGGTGAGCGTGGTGGAGGAAGCAGCGCTTGCGGTTGCCTTGGCGCTTTCGCTGAGCGTGTTCTGGTTGCCCGTTACCTTGGCCTGGAGAGCATCGAAGGCAGAGGCGATCTTCGGCGCCAGCACGTCGAGCTGGGTGGTGCGGATCTCGTTGCTCTTCAGCCAGACATCGCGCACATCGTTCAGGCGGTTGGTATAGTTGCGCATCAGGCGCTGGGCGGCATCGGCGCGGCCAGCCTGCGACTTGTCGGAAGCGGACTGCACAATGGCATCGGCGCGCTTCAGGGCGTCGTTCAGCGAGGCCTGTGCCGTTTCATAGGCGGCCAGATTGCCCGAATGCACGAAACGTTCCGAGTAATAAAGGCTGCGGCTCATGGAATCGATGACCTCACCCGTCATGTGCAAGGCGGCGACATCGCCCTTGCGCCATGCCGAACGCTGAATATCGTTGAGCGCCGTGATGGTCCAGGGGCCGAATTCCGTGACCTTGGAAAGCAGGGCCTCGCGGCGCTTTTGCAAGGCAACGAGCTGGGCAAAGGCCTTGTCATAGGTGGCCACATCCTGACGCACGGCATTGAGGCCCTGTTGCAGTTCGGTTTCGGAAGCCATGCGCGGATCGTCCACGGCAAAGGCTTTCACCGCGGCCTGCAAATCCCCCACCACCTTGTCGGAGGGGTTGGTGCGATAGGCTTCGGCCGCCATGCGGATATTTTGCAGCTGCACATTGTAATTGAAGATCGCAAGGCTCTGGCCCGCCGTATACCGGAAGGTCGAGAACATGCTGGAGAGGCTTTCAAGACCGTTATTGGCCACCAGGGTCAACACGCTCATCAGCACGATGAGCGGAAGAAAACCAAGGGTGATCTGCGTGCGGATGCCCAGTTTTTTCCAGAATGACATGCTTATGCTCCCACTTTCTCAGTCGCAGATCACTGGCTCTTGGCCAGATAGGATTGAACATTGGCCGGAGTGACCAGCTCGAACGGGATCTTGATGAAGGTCGGAACGCTTTCGCCGTTCATCAGCTTCACGGCCGCCTCCACACCTTTGGCACCCTGCTGGGGCGCGTTTTGCAGCACCGTCACGTCAAGATCGCCCGCCACCATCGACGCCAGCGCATCACCCGTGGCGTCGATGCCGCCCACCACCACCTTGTCCATGCCAATGCCGTTGCGCTTCATGGCGCGAATGGCGCCCAGCGCCATTTCATCGTTATTGGCAATCACGGCCTCGAATTTCACGCCGCCATCCAGCCATTCCTGCATCAGGCTATCGGCCTGATCGCGCGACCAGTTGGCCGATTGACGCTCGATCGTGGTGATGCCCTTGCAGGCATCCGTGGCCAGAACGTCATCGATGTCCTTGGTGCGGGTGCGGGCGGCGGGGTGGAAATATTCACCGATCAGCACGACCGCCTTGCCCTTGCCGTTCAGAAGGCGGCAAATCTCCTTGGTTTCCATGGTGCCGCTTTCCACCTCGTCGGAGGCCACCACCGTCTGCTTCGGCGGCAGCTCGGCGGAATTGACCGGCACGTTATTGACGAAAACCACAGGAATGCCGGCATCCGCACCGATCTTCGAGACGGGCGCGCCCTGGTCGCCGTCCGAAAGCACCACCACCAGCGCATCGACCTTGTCGGCAGCCATTTTCTTGATCAGTTCAAGCTGCTTGGAAGGGTCGCCACCGGCATCCTCGACCCGTAGCTTGACATCGGACGCCTTGGACGCCGCCTGTTCAATGCCCTTCAGCAGGCTGCTGAGAAAGTTGTCCTTGGCGTTGGCCATGGCAACACCAATGGTCTTGGCCTCGGCAGTGCCTGCCATCAGTGCCAGTGTGAGCGCAATAGTCGTTACGGTTCGCATGTGCGAATACCCCCAATCCTCGATTGGGACGATTATCTGCACATATTCTTAAAAATACGTGCATAGAAAACACTATATAACACCCTTAATGTTCAGGGGAAAATAAAAGCGCCACACCTAAAATTAGAAAATCTGCCATTAGCAGCTTTAAATGTTGCTGCGCAATGCAACCACAAAGCACTTAGGAACATAAACAACGATTAACAGGAAAATTTGTTTGATTGCGCAGAAAATAATTGGAAAAAGCAACGGTTTGATCTACCATGCCCACAAGTCGCGCACGAAAACACCGGCAGCGCCGGCAAACAGCAAACAGGCCGGGCTGGCACCGGGCGGTCTTGACCATGACGCCTTACCCGGATGGTCATTGAAAATGCACTGAAGCACGTTGCGGCTTGTTAGCCTCCACAGTACACGACGCTAAGGCTTTGCGTGTGGCTTACCCCCCTCTGTCCTGCCGGACATCTCCCCCTCAAAGGCAGGGGAATCGCATATGGGTTTCAAGCTATTGAATGATTGAGGCAAATCGCTTCATCTTCCTCCGACTGATTTGGAGGGTTTGATGAAAGGATTTGCCTCTTTGTTTGGATCTGTTCCTGATCCTCGTGCTGCCAATGTGCGCCATCCGTTGAACAGTATTTTGTTCATTGCGCTTGCGGCGGTGCTGTGTGGTGCAGAGACGTGTCAGGACATGGCTGATTTCGGCGTTTCCAAGCGCAAGCTCTTAAAAGAGATCATACCCCTGCCTTATGGCGTCCCAAGCCATGATGTGTTTTCCAATGTGTTCAGGCATCTCGATCCGCAGGCGT